>NZ_NWSV01000010.1 GCF_002531935.1 Rhizobium chutanense
GGCGGCCAGCGCCAGCGTGTCGCCATGGGCCGAGCCCTGGTGCGCAATCCGCAGGTCTTCCTGTTCGACGAACCGCTCTCCAACCTCGACGCCAAGCTGCGGGTCGACATGCGCACCGAGATCAAGCGGCTGCACCAGCGCATGGGCACCACCTTCGTCTATGTCACCCATGACCAGATCGAGGCGATGACGCTGGCGACCAAGATCGCCGTGCTGAAGGACGGCGTGCTGCAGCAGTTCGGCACGCCGGCCGAGATCTATAACAGCCCCGCCAATCTCTTCGTCGCCGACTTCATGGGATCGCCGGCGATGAACCTGCTCAACGCCACCGTCGAGAACGGCGCCGGCGGGCTGGAGGTCTCGCTGGAGCGGCCGAATGCCGCCCCGCTCAAGCTGCCGGTCATGGCAGGCAATAATGGTCTGACCCGCTATACCGGCAAGCCGGTGATCTTCGGCATCCGCCCCGAGGCGCTGACCGATCCGGACGGCGCCGACCGCAAGGCGCGCATGCTCACCGAGGGCGACTGCCTGATCGAGGTGGTCGAACCGGCCGGCTCCGACACCTTCGCCGTCACCAAGCTCGGCGGCAAATCCGTCGTCGCCCGCCTGCGCGCCGATGCCGGCATCGCGCCCGGACAAAGCACGCGCCTTGCCTTCAACCTCGACAAGGCCGTGTTCTTCGATCCCGAGAGCCAGGCCAGGATCGTGTGACGGCCATTAGAGCGCGAAGGCGCTCTAATCCCTTGTGCCTACGCTAGGCGACGGCCGTCACTGCAAGCGTTACCGGCGCGAAACGCGAGGAGACCGCTTCGACGGTGATTTCCCCGGTAAATCCTGTCGCCTCCAGCCAGAAGCCCGCAGTGCCGCCCTGCAGCGGCACATTGGCCGGGCCGACAACTTTCGCCGGGCCATGCACCTTCAGCGAAATGCTGTCGTTCATGAACGGCAGGCGCTGGCCGCACTGATCGAGGGCGCGGATGATGACGCGCGTGCTGTCGCGTTCGCGGGCCTTCAGCGTCTGGCTGTCGGCAACGATCTCAAGCGTCGTCGGCAAGGGATCGGCCGCCAGCATCAGGCTCGCCACCGGCTGGCCGTCGATATAGCCGGTCAGAGTGCCGTCGATCCATTCGAGACCCCAAGTGCCGAGTTCGTCTGATGTGAAGTGGCGATGATCGAGCACGACGGGCGGATGCGGCAGATGCGGATAATTCTCGCGGTCCGGACCGATGCGCTTGGAAAGCGCGCCATATTGCAGCTCCACCTCGTCGCAATTGGTCAGAATGATCAGCGGCAACACGCCGCCGATATTGCGTTCGCCGCGTGCCCAGAAGGTTGCCGGCTTCATGACGATCTCGTCGGACGGATCGCACTGGCTGATATAGGCATAGGCTGCGAATTTCGGCTCGCGGAACATGTCCATGACGCCGTGATAGCAGATGCGGTCGCCGGAGCCGAAATCCTTGTGGGTGTTGTAATCGAACATGCACCAGCCGATGGCGCCCGAGATATCGGGATCGCCATAGGCGGCGTTCAGCACATCCAGGTGACGGCGCACATGCTCGGCCTGGCGCTGCTCCTGATCGTAGATCTTCGTCGGGTGCATGTGGCCGTTGAACTCGGTGATGAGGTACGGCACCTTGGTGGAAAGCCCGGTGTTTTCCTGCTGGCCGCGCAGCGCGGTGCGCGGGCGGTTGGAGCCCGGCAGTTCCTCATTGCCGAGGATGAAGTCGTTCATCGTGTAGACGTCTTCGAGCAGCTCGCTCTCGGTGATATAACGCACGCCGCCGGTCTGGCGGGTGCTGTCCAGTTCACGGGCCAGGCGGTTGGTCTCGACGTAGAAATCGTGGCTGTCCTGGGACTCGTTGATGCGCACGCCCCAGATGATGATCGACGGATGGTTCCAGTCGCGCTCGATCATGCGGCGGACGTTTTCGATCGATTCCTTCTGCCAGTCGGCATCGCCGATATGCTGCCAGCCGGGGATTTCCTCGAAAACCAGCAGGCCGATCGCGTCGCAGCGGTCGAGGAACCATTTCGACTGCGGATAATGCGAGGTGCGGACGATATTGCACTTCAGCACGCTCTTCATGATGTCGGCGTCGCGCTCCTGGGCGGAGCGGCCGGCGGCATAACCGACATAGGGGAAGGCCTGGTGACGGTTGAGGCCGCGCAGCTTCAGCGCCTTGCCGTTCAAGAGGAAACCTTCCGGCGTGAATTCGGCGGTGCGGAAGCCGAAGCGGGTCGAGATACGGTCGGAGCCGTGCTCGGTCCTGAGTTCGACGGTGACCTCGTAGAGGCTGGGATCGGCAATGTCCCAGAGCGCGATGCCGGTCAGGCCGCCGAAGGAAAGCCGGGCACGGTCACCGATCGTTTCGGTTGCGGCGGTGGCGATCACCGTGCCGTCCGCCTGCTTCAGCGTCGCGGTGACCGTCGCCGAGAAGCTGCGGCTCTCGGGATTGGCGATATCGACACGGATGGTTGCCGACTTCTCCGGTGCAAGAACGTCCGCGGTTTCGATCTTGAGATTGCGGATCGAAACAGGGTCGGTGACCTTCAGCCAGACGTCGCGGTAGATGCCAGCATAAGTGAGATAATCGATGCGGCCGCCGAAGGGCGGAATGGCGGGGTTCTCGCTGCCGTCGATCTTCACGGTCACGAGGTTCTCGCCCTTGACGAGCCTGCCGGTGAGGCGGGCTTCGAAAGGGGTGTAGCCGTCCTTATGGGCGATGATTTCTTCGCCGTTCAAGTAGACGACGCTGTCGGCCATGGCGGCGTCGAAGACGAGCGAGATTTCGCGGCCCTCGAATTCCGGCAGCCAGCGCAGCACTTTCTGATAGGTGAAGGCGCGCTGGTAGCTGGTCTCGTCGAAATAGTTGAAGGGCAGTTCGACAGCAGTATGGGGCAGACTGACCGACTTGGCGGCATCAAAGCTTTCGAGCAGACGCTGGCCGAAGCTCTCGTGGAAACTCCAGCCTTCGTTGAAGGAAACGACGGACCGCATCTCAGGCTCTCCCGGTGATGGCATCAGCAACGGTGCGGTGCCTCTCGGCGGGTGAAGATCGGGTCATCTTGTATTCCTCCTTGATGCATATGGTGCGAGCCGCGCAAGCGCGTCCCATTGAATTTGATTCATGAGACGCGCTTTAGCTTTTTTCAGGCATGCCGTCATCCGGAACCGCTGCAGACTTTTGCTGGAATTGCTTCAGCCGACGATAACGATATCGTCAGCTGTGCCTGTCGAGTACCGGGCGCCGCGTCCAATTCCTACGGATATTGAGCGCCGTTGGTCTTGGTATAGATCGAATAGACCGAACGCGTCGCGGTGATGAAGAGCCGGTTTTTCTTAGGGCCGCCGAAGGTGAGGTTGGACACCGTCTGCGGCACCCGGATCTTGCCGAGCAGGGTGCCGTCAGGCGAAAAGCAGTGCACGCCGTCACCGGCGCTCGTCCAGAGATTGCCTTGGACATCGAAGCGGAAGCCATCAGGATTGCCGACGTCGAGGCTGCAGAAATAGCGGCTGTTCGTCAGCCTCCTGCCGTCGACGACGTCGAAAACTCTTATGTGGCGCGGCACGTCATGTTTTGCCGAGCCGGAATCGGCGATATAGAGCTTCGTCTCGTCGGGCGAGAAGGCAAGGCCGTTCGGCTGGATAAAATCCTCGACGACTGCTTCGATCGCACCGCTTGCGGGGTCGATGCGGTAGACGTTGCGCGTGGGTTGCTCGGGCTCGGCCTTGTGGCCTTCGTAGTCCGAGAGGATGCCGTAAGTGGGGTCGGTGAACCAGATCCCGCCATCGGAATGCACGACGACGTCGTTCGGCGAGTTCAGTCGTTTGCCCTTGTAGCTGTCGGCGAGAACGGTGATCGCGCCGTCCGGCTCGGTGCGGGTGACGCGGCGGCCGCCATGTTCGCAGGAGATGAGGCGGCCCTGCCGGTCGCGGCTATTGCCGTTGACATAATTGGAGGGCGAGCGGAAGACGGAGACCGTACCGTCAGGCGTCCAGCGCATCATGCGTTCGTTCGGGATATCGCTCCAGAGAAGGCAGTTCAGGTCGGAAAACCAGACCGGGCCTTCCGTCCAGCGGCAGCCGGAATAAAGCTCTTCAAGTGCGGCGCTGCCGATGACCAGGGCGCTGAAACGCTCGTCGCGGATGTCGTAAAGCGGATTGTCGGCCACGCCAGTTTCCTCCCTGAATGCTGCCGCCTCTTCCTAGCGGCAAAAATCTGGAGGTGCCAGAGCCCGGCAACGGAATTGCCGGGCTCTGCTTTTCCTAGAGGGCTGCGACCGGGTGCGGCGAGCCGTCATAAGCGCCCCAGATCGACTGGTCGAAGCAGATGACCGAGCCGGTCATCAGGCCGGATTCGGAAGAGGAGAGGTAAGCGCAGGCGCGCGCCACCTCATGCGGATCGACGAGGCGGCCGAAAGGCTGGCCTGCCGCCGCCTTCTCCAGCCAGTCGGCGGGCGCGCCGTGATATTCGCGCTGAATGCGGTCCTCGCCCTCGGAGGCCATCCAGCCGATATTGAGGCCGTTGACGCGGATGCGATTGCGCAACAGCGCATAGGCAGTGTTCTTCGTCAGCGTTTCCAAAGCGCCCTTGGAGGCGCAATAGGCGGCGATGAAGGGCTGACCCGCTTTGGCCGACATCGAGCCGATATTGACGATGGTGCCTTCGGTCTGTTCGCGACGCATCACCTTCACCGCCTCCTGCATCAGGAAAAACGGCGCGCGTACGTTGACGGCGAACATGGCGTCGAAGAGTTCCGGGCTGGTGTCGAGGATCGTGCCGCGATCGGTGATGGCCGCGGCATTGACCAGCGCGTCGACCCGGCCGAAGGTCTGATCGCAGGCCTGGACGACATTCCTGGCGTCTTCGACCTTGCCGAGGTCGGCCTTGACGTAGACGACCCTGGCGCCGGTCGCGGCCGAAATCTCCGCGGCTTTCGCCTTGCCCTTGGCTTCGTTGCGGCCGCAGATGACGACGCCCTCCGCACCGCGTTCGGCGAAGAGGCGGGCGATGGTGGCGCCCAAGCCTTGCGTGCCGCCGGTGACGATGGCGATCTTGCCGTCGAGGCGGCCGTGGTCTGTGCTCATGTGGTTCCTCCTTGGTGATGTGCCTCCTGCGGGTGCGGGAGAATTTTATGGCTGTGCCGTGTGGGGCTCCAACTTCCCTAGCTCAGCTTCCTTTTCGCCTGCTCGGCAAGCGCTGCCGTAAAGGCCTCGTCGCTCCAGCCATCGCGCAACGCCTCATGCATCAGCTGTGCCTGCGTCTTCGGCGCCAGTCCGCCGAGCGGCGGGTCGCGGTCGAGGTTGGTCGGGAAGGAGTAGCCTTCGGCGCAGGCGGCGACGGCATTGGCGATTGCGTTGGGCGAGAGTCTGGCCTGCAAGCTCTTCAAGGCCGGAAAGAGCCTGGCGCTCATCCTCTCGCGGTTGACGGTTTCCATCGCCCGGCCGAAGGCGGAGGAGACCTGCAGCAGGTTGGCGACGCGCTTGATGTCGGCGGAGCGGTTGGTGCCGGCGGCATGGAAAAGGGCGGGATTGAAGAAGACGACGTCGCCTTTTTCGAGCGGCAGCTGGATATGATTGGCCTCGAAATAATCGCGGAACTCCTGCCGCTTGAGCGCGAGATAACCCGGCACATAGGTCTGGCTGTGCGGCAGGAAGAGTGTCGGGCCGCTTTCGAGCGGCATGTCGCAATGGGCGACCGCGCCCTGCAGCGTCAGCACCGGCGAAAGCCGGTGCACATGCGCCGGAAATTGCTCGATCACCGCAGACGACTGAAAGCCGAGATGATAATCGCGATGAGCCGACTGCGCCGCACCGCCCGGATTGACGCGGTTGACCTGCGCCGTCATCTGGTAGCTCGGGCCGAGCCAGGCTTCGCTTGCGAGTGCTATAATGGCGTTTCCGTAATACTCGGCGAAATTCGCCGGGTCGGCGAGGCAATGTTTTTCCAGCGAATTCCAGATCCGGTCGTTGGCACCGGGCTTGGCGAAGTGATCGCCGCCGCCGGTGGCGGTGCGGTGCTGTTCTTCGATGATCGCGTCGAACATCGCGCTGGCGCGGTCGATGATGCCAGTGTCTTCGTAAGCGCGCTTGAACACAACGACGCCGGGGCCTTCACCGAAGGCCTCGCAGATTTCGGCCAATACAGCGCGGCGGCCTTCCGGTGTCGCGGCGGCGGCCATCACCTTGCGGCTTTCATAGATCAGCACGTTTTTTTCGACCGCGGACGCCGTGGGGTAATCGGCAAGCACAGTCGTCTTTTTCGCAAGGCTGCGGAAATCGTCGAGATCGCAGGCCTCTTCGCTCAGCCAGACGCGGTCGGCGCGCAGTTTCTGCGGGTTATCGGTTTTCATGGCGGGCTCCTCCTCTTTCCCGGGCACTATACGCCGCGATCTCAGGTGATATAGATCAAGAATCCATCAAAAAACCATCAGATCGAACCATGGCCCATCTCTTTCTCGTCAAGGACATCGCCTTCCAGGCAGGCCTCAGCACGGCGACCGTCGACCGGGTGCTGAACGGCAGGCCGGGCGTGCGACGGCAGACCGAGATGCGGGTGAAGGCGGCGATCGCCGAGCTGGAGAAGCAGCAGGCCGGCGCGATGGGCAGCGGCCGAACGCTGGCGATCGATATCGTCATGGAGACGCCGCAGCGGTTCAGCGATGCGGTGCGCGCCGCCTTCGAGGCGGAGATGGCGGCCTTCCTACCCGGCGTCTTCCGCTGCCGGTTCCATTTCGCCGAAGTGATGAAGCCGGTCGAGATGGTGCAGCTTCTCGACCGCATCCGCCTGCGCGGCACTGATGGCATCGTGCTCAAGGCGCCCGATGTCGCCGAAGTGGCTGCCGCCGTCGCCCGGTTGGCTGCGGCCGGCATTCCTGTGGTGACGCTGGTGACCGACCTGCCGAATTCGGCGCGGATCGCCTATGCCGGCGCCGATAATCGGGCGGCGGGCGAGACGGCGGCCTATCTCATCGGCGAAGTGCTCGGGAACCGGGGCGGCAAGGTGCTGGTGACGCTGTCGAGCGGGCGGTTTCGCGGCGAGGAGGAGCGCGAAATCGGCTTTCGCCGCATCATTCGCGCCCATTATCCCGAGATCGGCATCAGCGAAATCAGCGAGGGGCACGGCGCCGATGCGGCGACGGGAACGTTGGCGGCGGCAGCTCTTGCGGCCGATCCCACGATCAACGCCGTCTATTCGATCGGCGGCGGCAACCGGGCGGTGCTTTCGGCCTTCGATGCGGCCAGGCGCCCGGTCGGCGTCTTTGTCGCCCATGATTTGGACGCCGATAACCGCGCCTTGCTCGCCGCACGTCTGATCGGCTTCGTGTTGCATCACGATCTTAGAACCGATGCGCGCTCTGCCTTCCGGGCGATCATGAGCCGAGCACAAAGATCGGGACGCACGGTTGCGGCCTCGCTTTCCTCCGTCGAAATCGTCACGCCCTACAATATACCGACAGGCGATTGAGCCGATTGGCTTTCCTTCAGCGCGGAATTCGCGCTACAGCTTAGACACGAGTGAAGGTGAGCGTCATGGATTACAGCGACGTCAGCAGTATCGCAGCCTGGGTCACGGAGCAGGGGCTGAAAGGCGCTTCGGAAGCCGAGCTCATGACCGGCTTCTGCGCGGCCTGTCGGGATGCCGGCCTGCCGCTCGATCGCGGCATGGCGCTGATGGACACCCTGCACCCCGTGCATGAAGGCCGCGCCTTCCGTTGGGACAGCGTGGAGGAGATAGAGACGGAATTCGAATATGGCCCGACGGGTTCGGGCGAAGCGGCGTCGAGCTGGCAGCGTTCGGCCTTCTACCACCTTTGGTCGGGCAACGAGCGGGAGGTGCGCCGACGCATCGGCTTCGGCGATCCGATCGATTTCACCATGCTCGACAAGATCGCGGAAGCTGGCCACACCGATTTCGTGGCGATGATGCATCGTTTCAGCGAAGCCGGCACGATCGGTGAAATGGATTGCTTTTTCTCGCATTTCGCAACCAGACATCCCGAGGGCTTTTCCGACCACGATCTCGCCATCCTGCGCAAGCTCGTGCCGGTGCTGGGGCTGGCGATCAAGTGCATCGCGCTCGGGCGTATCGCGCGCACCATTGCGGAGGTCTATCTGGGAGAGGATGCGGCCCGCCAGGTGATGGAAGGCAAGATCAGCCGTGGCAAATCGGAGCGGATTTCCGCCGCGCTCTGGTTTTCCGATCTGTTGAACTACACCAAGATTTCCGACCGTGTGCCGCCGGAGGAAATCATCCCGCTGCTCAACGATTACAGCGAGGTGGCGATCTCGGCGGTCCATGCGGCCGGCGGCAACGTGCTGAAGCTGATCGGCGACGGGGTGCTCGCCATCTTCAAGGGCGAGGTGCCGGCCGAGACCTGCCGTGCGGCGCTTACCGCCGAATCGCTGCTGCGGGAAAAGCTCGCCACGCTGAACGCTGCGCGGGCGGCCGACGGCAGGCCAACGACCGACGTCTATATCGGCCTGCATATCGGCGATGTCTTCTACGGCAATATCGGCAGCCAGGACCGGCTTGATTTCACCGTCATCGGTCCTGCCGTCAACGAGGTCAGCCGCATCGCCTCGATGTGCCGTTCGGTCGATCTCAACCTGTTGATCTCCTCCGATTTCGCCGCGGCGATTCCGGAAGACCAGCGTGCGGTGCTTGCCTGCGTCGGACGTTATGCGCTGCGGGGCGTGCAGCGCGCGCAGGAACTCTACACGCTCGACGGCGCCCGGCTGAACAGCTGAGCCTGGAAGGATTAAGCGCTATCGCAGCAGGCCCTGGCCGCCGTCGATCCAGATCGGCGTGCCGGTGATGTGCCGGGCCCGCTCGGAGGCCAGGAACAGGATGGTTTCGGCGACATCCTCGCTCTTGCCTGCCTTGCCGCCGGCAATCGGGATATCGCCTTCCGGCCAGATGACCGGAACCTCCGTCTCCTGGTGATGGCGGCTGTCGGTATTGGCGCCGATACTGGTCTCGATCTCACCCGGGCAGACGGCGTTGACGCGAATGCCGTGACGGCCGAGTTCGAGGGCAAGCTGCTGGACCATGGCGACCTGGCCGGTCTTGGTGGCGGTATAGGCGGTGGCGCCGGGGGTGGTGAAGGTGCGGGTGCCGTTGATCGAGGAGACGACGACGATCGAACCGCCGCGGCGCTTCAGGTGCGGCACCGTCAGATGCAGGGTCAGATAGGTGCCGCGCAGATTGACGGCGATCGTCTTGTCCCATTCATCAGGCTTCAGATCGTCGATCGGTGCCCAGACGCCGTTGATCCCGGCATTGGCGACGACGATATCGAGGCCGCCGAAGGTCTCTGTCAGTGTCTTCACCGCGGCTCGCATTTGCGCTTCGTCGCTGGTATCGGCCGTCAAGGCGATCGACCGGCCGCCGGCGGCGTTGATTTCGGCGCAGCTCTTTTCGACTTCTTCGGCGGTGCGGCTGAGAGCGGCGACCTCTGCTCCCTCGGCGGCGAGCCGCAAGGCGGCGGCTTTGCCGATGCCCGAACCGGCACCTGTGACCAATGCGACCTTTCCCTTCAGCTCCATGAGCGGTCTCTCCTTGCCGTTTGCCGGTAGGCCAATGTTCGGCACGGCTGTTGGTTCCGAAGGGCGCGCGTCGATGGAGCTATCGAAGAAGACTGTGCCGAAGTGCCCATTTCTCCGGCCCGTGGACGGCGGCAAAGAGCAGGCCGGCGAGGAAGGTGAAGTGATCGATGAAGAAGCCGATTTCGGCCTGGCTCTGCTGCCAATGGGATGGCCCGTGGAAGGCGAAGGCGAGGAAGATCACGTAGATGCCGGCCAGAAGGCTCGCCTCGGTGAAGAAGGCGCCTGTTATGAAAGCAAGCGCCAGCGCGATCTCGAAGAAAGCGGCGATCCAGGCCAGGAATGTCGCCATCGGAAAACCGGCGGCAGCGATGTAGTCCGCCGTCGTCCCGATGCCGGCGAACTTGAAGCCGGCCGCCATGAAGAAGATAAAACTGAAAATGATGCGGGCAAGGATGATTGCGATCGCTCTGGCCATATGGAAACCTCCTCTTGAGCTTCTCCTATGACGGATAAGAGGCTCGATGTCCGACACGATGCATGAAAAAGGGCCGCTTGCGCGACCCTTATCTGTTACCACTCGGCAAAGCTGCCATCGGCGTGCCGCCAGATCGGGTTGCGCCAGCGGTGGCCCTCCTTGGCGCGCTCGACGACATAGGCTTCATCGACCTCGATGCCGAGACCGGGCCCTTGAGGAATCGAGACGAAACCATCGGCATAATGGAACACTTCCTTGTTGGAGATATAGTCGAGAATGTCGTTGCCCTTGTTGTAGTGGATGCCGAGGCTCTGTTCCTGGATGAAGGCGTTGTAGCTGACGGCATCGACCTGCAGGCAGGCGGCGAGCGCGATCGGGCCGAGCGGGCAATGCGGCGCCAGCGCCACGTCATAGGCTTCGGCCATCGCCGCGATCTTGCGGCATTCGGTGATGCCGCCGGCATGGGAAAGATCCGGCTGGATGATGTCGACATAGCCGTCGGCGAGCACCTGCTTGAAGTCCCAGCGCGAAAAGAGCCGTTCGCCGAGCGCGATCGGTGTGGCGGTATGGTTGACGATATCGCGCAGCGCTTCCTTGTTTTCGGAAAGCACCGGTTCCTCGATGAACATCAGCTTGTAGGGGTCGAGTTCCTTGGCGAGAACCTTGGCCATCGGCTTGTGGACGCGGCCGTGGAAATCGACGCCGATGCCGATATGCGGGCCGATCGCCTCGCGGATGGCGGCGATGGTTTCGACGGCCTTCTCCACCTTCTCGTTGGTGTCGACGATCTGCATCTCCTCGCAGCCATTGAGCTTGATCGCCTTGAAGCCGCGGGCGACCACGTCTTTGGCGTTGTTGGCAACATCGGCAGGACGGTCGCCGCCGATCCAGGAATAGACCTTGATGCGGTCGCGCAGCTGCCCGCCGAGCAGCGAATGGATCGGCTGGCCGAGCGCCTTGCCCTTGATATCCCAGAGCGCCTGGTCGATGCCGGAGATCGCGCTCATATGGGCGGCGCCACCGCGATAGAAGCCGCCGCGATACATCACGGTCCAATGGTCCTCGATCAGGAAGGGATCTTTGCCGATCAGATAGTCTTCCAGTTCGTGGACAGCGGCCTCGACGGTCAGTGCACGGCCTTCGACAACCGGTTCGCCCCAGCCGACGATGCCCTCATCGGTCTCGATCTTCAGAAACAGCCAGCGCGGCGGAACGATATAGGTGGTGAGTTTGGTGATCTTCATCGTGGTTCCTGGGTCTCTTCCTGGGGGCGATCGGCGGGTATTGCCGCTGAACTTCATTATCCGAATTCGATCCGCTTTACGACGCTTCCTGCCGGCGTTTCGGTAGTGTCGTCGTCGGCGTTTTGATCATGGGCATTGCCGAAAACGTTATGAATCTGTTGAACATCCAGGCATTCTATCAGTATGTCGTGCGCGGGCTGATCCTGCTGATCGCGGTGCTGCTCGACAATTTGAGATCTTCGGCTGCGGGGCGACGCGGATGAACCAAGGATGGGCTGCGGATGAAATCGAGCTGAGGCATGGCGATCTCGCCGTCCGGGTCAGCCCGCGGGGCGCAGCCGTCACCGCCGCCACCTATCGGGAGACGCCCTTTCTCGTGGCGGCCGGCGGGCCGGATGGTGCGATGGCGAATTTTGCGATGGTGCCGTTCGGCAATCGTGTGGAAGGCAACGCCATGTCCTTTGCCGGACGCGACTATGCCTTTCAGGCCAATACCTCCGATCCGCTCTATCGGCACGGCGACGGCTGGCTCGGCCTCTGGCAGATAGAAGAGGCCGGCATGGAGCATGCGCAGTTCTGCTTTTCCCGCAGCGCCGATAAGGTTTCACCCTATGCCTATCTGGCCCGGCAGGAGATCCGTCTTGCCGGCGACGCTGTGGTGCTGAGGCTTTCGGTGGAAAACCGCGGCGAAACCGCGCTTCCCTTCGGGCTCGGTCAACATCCCTTCTTTGCGCGGACGCCAAAGACGAGGCTGACGGTTGCGGCTGATCGTTATTGGAGCGAGCGGCCGGACAATCTCCCCGACATGCCCGGTCCTGTGCCTGACCACTTCGATTTCAGATCCGAAAAATTATTGCCGCAGATGTGGATGAACAACGCGTTTGAGGGCTGGAATGGGCGGGCCATTATCGCCTGGCCGGAGCTTGGAATTCAGGCAGCGCTGGAAGCCGACGGCGCGCTCGATCGCTTCATGATCTATATGCCGGTCAATCGCAGCGACTTCTTCTGCCTCGAACCGATGAGCCACCTGCCGAACGGGCATCACCTGCCTGGTTTCGGGGGCTTGAAGCCGCTGGCGCCGGGCGAGGTTCTTGCCGGCACAGTGACGATCCGGATGTCGTCGCTGCCGGTTCAAACGGAGGGCTGAAAGATGGGCAGCCGCCTGCAGGGCAAGAACATTCTGATCACAGGTGCTGCGCAGGGGATCGGCCTTGCGATCGCCAAGGCGTTCCTCCGGGAGAATGCCGCCGTCTTTCTCATCGACCGCGATGGGGCGCTGCTGGCGCGGGCAGCAGGAGAGCTTGCGAGCGGCGGCGGCCGGCTCGGTTATCTGCCGGCCGATATCACCGATGCCGGAACGATCGCGACGGCGGTCGCGCGGGCGAGCAAAGAGATCGGCCAGCTGAACGCGCTGGTCAACAATGCCGGGGTCAATGTCTTTGCCGAGCCGCTCGAGACGACGGACGAGGAATGGAACCGCTGCTTCGACCTCAATCTCAAGGGCGCCTGGAACTGCTGCAAGGCGGTGCTGCCCGGCTTGATCGAACAGGGCGGCGGCGTCATTCTCAATATCGCCTCGACGCATGCTTTCACCATCATCCCGCACACATTTCCCTATCCGCTGGCAAAACACGCGCTGCTCGGGATGACGAAATCGCTGGGCCTCGAATATGCCGCCCGCAATATCCGGGTGAACGCGCTGGCGCCGGGTTATGTCGCGACGCAGAAGGTGATCGATTACTGGAACGGATTCCCCGATCCGGAGGCGGCCAAGGCCGAGACGATGCGGCTGCATCCCGGCGGGCGGATCGCGACGCCGGAAGAAATCGCCATGGCGGCGGTGTTCATGATCTCGGACGAGTGCCCGTTCATCAACGCCACCTGCCTGACGATCGACGGCGGCCTCAGCGTGCTGCAGCATCCTGTCTGAGGCGCCTTGGCGGCTGATTTTTACAAGCCTGTCGTCTTCTGGAGATAGAGCATTATATTGCCCATCGGGGAGCGATCCGATCTCCCACAGGCCTGGAGCGGCGCCCTGCCGCTTCCTGAAGACACAATCGCAAACAGGAGGACGGCATGCAGATCAATCGCACGGCTTCGGCTCATTGGAGCGGCGGCCTCAAGGACGGCAAGGGCCTGATCTCGACGCAGAGCGGCGCCCTGAAGGATTATCCCTACGGTTTTGCCAGCCGCTTCGAAGGCATTCCCGGCACCAACCCGGAAGAACTGATCGGTGCTGCCCATGCCGGCTGCTTCACCATGGCGCTGTCGCTGATCCTTGGCGAAGCCGGCTTCACCGCCGAGCACATGGAAACCTCGGCCAAGGTGACGCTCGAAAGCGTCGAGGGCGGCTTTGCCGTCACCGCCATCCATCTTTCGCTCTCCGGCCGTATTCCCGGCGCCGATGAGGCGACCTTCACCGAGCTTGCCAACAAGGCGAAGGCCGGCTGCCCGATTTCCAAGGCGCTCGCCGCCGTTCCGATCACGCTCGACGTCAAGCTCGGCTGATCTGCTGCTGACTACGGCGATGTGCCGCGCGCGTTTCGCGTCGCGGCACTTTCGTTCGCTTTCGATATCCTTCGACCGCTTGACGAAGTTCCTGATATCTACCAAACAAACACGCATAGGCTGCGCCGCCGGTTCCTTGAGACCGCAGCGTTGCGCCCTTATGTATTGACAAGTGACGCCTGATATTTTACGACTGACGAAATTCAAAATTCGTCAGTCGTAATTCGAGGCATGGGAATTCATGGACGACATCGCGGACAACACGCTCGAGGTCACCCGGCAAGAGAATGTCACGCGCATTCTCGAAGCGGCCGAACGGCTGTTTCGGCACTACGGTTACAGCAAGACGACAGTGGCCGATATTGCCCGCGATCTCGGCATGTCGCCGGCCAATATCTATCGCTTCTTCGCATCGAAAGTGGAAATCCATCAGGCGCTTTGCGGGCGCATGCTCGCCACCGCTTATCAAATCGCCTACGACATCCGCCACCAACCGATCAGCGCCAGCGAGCGGCTGCGCCGCTATGTCGAGAGCCAGCATCAATTGACGCTGGATTTGATGCTCGACGAGATGAAAGTGCACGAGATGATCATCGTCGCGATCGAGCGCGACTGGCACGTCATCGAAAAACACATCGACCGCATTCACGACCTCATCGCCGAAATCATCGCCGAAGGCATTGCCGCCGGCGAGTTCGCCGAGCAGGATCCGGTCGTTGCCTCGCGCTGCTTCGGCGCGGCGACGAACACGCTCTGCCATCCGCAGATGGTGGCGCAATGTCTTGCCAAGACCAACCGCGCAAGCGTCGACGAACTGATCGACTATGTCATCAGGGCGCTGAAGAAATAACGGACGGCGGCCGCCGTCGAAAACCCCGAAACGATCCAGGAGTGCGGACGATGTTTTCGCTCAAGACCCTCAGCCATCGCATGCCGTCCGCCGCCAGCCTCGTGCTCGTCGGCGCCATCGGCATCGGCGTTTCCGCTTGCTCGGAAGAGAAGGCCGAGGTCAAGCAAGTCGTCCGGCCGGTGAAGGTCGTCGAAATCGCCAAGGCCGGCGACACGCGCAAGCTCGATTATTCGGGCTCGGTCAAGGCGCGCACCGAGATGAATCTCGGCTTTCGCGTTGCCGGCAAGATCACCGAACGCCTCGTCGATATCGGCGACAAGGTGAAGCCGGGCGACGTGCTCGCCCGGATGGACTCCACCGATTACCAGCTGGCGGTCAAGACGGCGGAAGCCAATCTCGCAGCCGCTGAAAAAGGCGTCGAAACCGCCGATCTCGTCAACAAGCGCAATCAGCAGCTGTTCGACAAGAATGTTTCGCCGAAATCCCAGCTCGAGCAGGCCTCGCTCAGTTACGACCAGGCCGTTTCAAGCCGCGATGCCGCCGCCTCGGCACTCGATCAGGCGAAGAACCAGGTGAGTTATGCGGAGCTGAAGGCGGACTACAACGGGATTGTCACCACGATCAATGCCGATGTCGGCCAGGTCGTCGCCTCGGGCACCGCCGTCGTCACCGTTGCCGTCGACGGTGAGAAGGAAGTGCAGATTGCCGTTCCGGAAAACGACATTGCCGAATTCAAGCCCGGCAAGACGGTCAAGGCTAGCTTCTGGGCCGACGACCGACTGGTGCTCGACGGCAAGGTGCGTGAGGTTTCCGGCAGTGCCGACCAGCAGTCACGGACCTTTGCAGTCCGGGTGAGCCTGCCGAACGATCCTCAGGTGTTGCTCGGCATGACGGCGACGATCGAGGCCGACGTCAGCAATGGCAACAGCTATATCTCGATCCCGCTCAGCGCGCTGGCCGAGAAGGACGGCAAGCAGATGGTCTGGACCGTCGATCGCGATTCGGCGACCGTGCATGGCCGCGACATCAAAGTCGCCGATTTCACCGGCGACGGCGTGCATGTGATCGAAGGCCTCGACATCGGCGATCTCGTCGTTTCGGCCGGCACGCAGTTCATGAGCGAAAACCTGAAGGTGAAGGTGCCGGCGCAGCAGTCGGCTCTGGCCGATACCGACCAGACCGTGCGTTGATCGCGTCGTAAAAGGGAACAGAACCATGGACGCCACCACAGAAAAGCGGCCCTTCAATCTGTCGCGCTGGGCGATCGGCCATCCGAGCATCGCACGCTTCCTCTTCGGGCTGATCATCATCACCGGCGTGCTCGGGCTGATGCGCATGGGTCAGCGCGAAGACCCCGAATTCACCTTCCGCGTCATGGTCGTGCAGGCGATCTGGCCGGGGGCTTCCATCCAAGAGATGGAAGATCAGGTCGTCAACAAGATCGAGCGCAAGCTGCAGGAAACCCCGCATATCGACTGGGTCAAGTCCTATACGCGGGCAGGCAGCGCGATCATCACCCTGCAGGTCAAGGGCGACACCAATTCGAAGGACGTGGCTGATGCGTTCTACCAGGTGCGCAAGAAGGTCGGCGACATCTCCAGCGAATTGCCTCAGGGCCTGCTCGGCCCCTATTTCAACGACGAGTTCGGCGATACTTTCATCACGCTGCATTCGATTAGCGGCGACGGCTATTCCTATCCAGAACTGAAGAAATTCGCGATCCAGGCGCGCGACATGCTGCTGACGACGCCGGGCGTCGAGAAGGCCGTCATCATCGGCGACCAGCCCGAGAAGATCTATATCGACGTTTCGTCCAAGGCGCTCGCCGAGCGCGGCCTGACGATCCTCGACCTGCAGAACGCCATCAAGGGCCAGAACAATGTCGATGCAGCGGGCTCCGTCGATACCGGCCTGCGCTCGGTGCGCATCTCCGTCGAAGGCGACGTGAAGAAGGCGGTCGATATTCGCGAGCTCAGCCTGCGCGCCGGCGGCCAGGTGACGCGGCTCGGCGATATCGCCACCGTCAGTTCCGGTCTCGAAGACCCCTATCAGCGCAAGTACCGTTTCAACGGCCATGACAGCGTCCAGGTCGGCGTGGTGATGGCCAAGGGCTTCAACGTCACCGATGTCGGCAAGGGGGTCGAGGCGACCTACCAGCGCTTCGAGGAGGCGCTGCCTTACGGCGTCGCCGTCGATCAGATCGCCAACCAGCCGGACGTGGTGACGGATGCGGTCAGCGAATTCATGCATGCGCTCGGCGAAGCCCTTGTTATCGTGCTCGTCGTCTCGTTTCTGTCGATCGGCTGGCGCTCGGGCCTCGTCATCGCCATCGCCATTCCGCTGGTGCTCGCCGCCACTTTCGCGCTGATGTACGAACTCGGCATCGATCTGCAGCGCATTTCGCTCGGCGCGCTGATCATCGCGCTCGGCCTGCTGGTCGACGATGCGATGATCGTCGTCGAGATGATGGAGCGAAAGCTGGAGGAGGGGCTGGTCAAGATCGAGGCGGCAAGCTTTGCCTATTCCTCGACCGCCTTCCCGATGCTGACGGGTACGCTGATCACTACCGCCGGCTTCATTCCGGTCGGTTTTGCCGCATCGACGGCCGGCGAATATGTCCGTTCGCTGTTCTACGTGGTCGGCATCGCGCTCGTCACCTCGTGGTTCGTCGCGGTCTATTTCACGCCGTGGCTCGGCTACATGATTCTCAAACAGCGCCATCACGCCGGCGAGCATCACGACGCTTTCGACACGAGCTTCTATCGCCGGCTGCGCGGTACGGTCGGCTGGGCGGTGCGTCACCGGGTCATCGTGCTGCTCCTGACGCTCGGCACCTTCGTCACCAGCCTCTGGGCTTTCCAGTTCATTCCGCAGAATTTCTTCCCGCAGTCTTCGCGGCCGGAAATCCTCGTCGATCTTTGGTTGCCTGAAGGCACCAGCATCAAAGAAGTCGAGGTCCAGGCAAAGGCGCTCGAAGCCAGGATGATGGACGATCCCGACAAGAAGTTCATCGCCACCTACATCGGCGAAGGCGCGCCGCGCTTCTTCCTGCCGCTCGACCAGCAGCTGCGCAATCCGAACTTCGCCCAGCTTCTCGTCATGGCCAAGGACGAACCGGCGCGCGAGCGGCTGATCGTCAAGCTGCGCACCATTCTGGCGGAAGACTTCCCCTCGATCCGCGGCAAGGTCGACCGCCTCTTCCTCGGCCCGCCCACCGGCTGGCCGGTGCAGATGCGCGTCATGGGGCCGGAGCGCGGGGAAGTGCGAGCGATCGCCGATCAGGTGAAGGCGCGTTTCGAGGCCAATCCGATGCTCGGCGCCATTCATGACGACTGGCTGGAGCCGGTGCCGGCGATGAAGCTGGTGATCGATCAGGATCGCGCCCGGGCGCTCGGCGTCACCTCGCAGCGCGTGCGTCAGATGCTGCAGACCGCCATGGCGGGGGCGCCGCTCGACGATTTCCGCGACGGCGAGGAGACGGTCTCGATCGTCGCCCGTGAGCCGGATTCCAGCCGCTCGCTGCTCTCGGCGGTCAATTCGGTCTATGTGCCGACGGATTTCGGCGGCTTCGTGCCGGTCTCGCAGGTCGCCAAGGTCGTGCCTGTCATGGAGCAGGGCATCGAATGGCGGCGCAACCGGCTGCCGACGATCACCGTGCGCGCGACGCTGCCGGATGGCGTGCAGCCGAACGACGTCGTCATGAAGATGTATGCCGACATGAAGGATCTGCGCGACAGCCTGCCGGCGGGCTATAATGTCGAGATCCAGGGCGGCGCCGAGGACGCGGCGGAAAGCCAGATGTCGATTGCCGCCAAGGCGCCGATCATGCTCGCCGTCATCATCGTGCTCCTGATGATCCAGCTGCAGCATTTCGGCAAGGCGATGCTGGTGCTCGCCACCGGGCCGCTCGGCATCATCGGTGCTGCTGCCGCCTTGCTGATCAGCGGCGCGCCCTTCGGCTTCGTGGCGATCCTCGGCGTCATCGCGCTGCTCGGCATCATCATGCGCAATTCGATCATCCTGGTCGACCAGATCGACCAGGATATCAAAGCCGGCATGCACCGGCAGGAAGCGATCGTCGGCGCGGCCGTGCGGCGTTTCCGGCCGATCATGCTGACAGCGCTGACCGCCGTACTGGCACTGATTCCGATCTCACGCGGCGTCTTCTGGGGTCCGCTCGCCTACGCGATGATGGGCGGCATCCTGGTTGCGACCGTGCTGACCATTCTGGTTCTGCCCGCCGGTTACGCCCTTTTCTTCGGCCGGGAGCCGAAGGCGAAGGACGAGCCGGGCAGGGATGCCGACGCCATCCAGGAAGAGGCGGATGACAGACATCCGCCGGCGTTGGCAGCCGAGTGAAGGCGGCGCGGCGAAAGCCGCGCCGTTTTCCTTCGCGGGTCGCCGGCCCCGATTAGAACGCGCCACTGCTGAACGCGGGGGCTTGGCAACCGGCTCTCATCACCGCCGTCCGAATCTGCGCGCCGATTCCATTGCCGCCTCAAAAAAGCTAAGCTGGGACAGCAAGCCGGGAGGCCAGCCGCGATGCCGGCCACTCATCGAACGGGCAGGGCACGACCATGGCCGATTACCATCTGGAAGCAAGCTGGCGCCCGATCGAGGGCAGCTTCGGGCGCTTGACCTTCACGCTGTTCAACCTTTCGGCCGAGCCGCTTTCCGGCTTTTCGCTCGCCTATACGTCGGAGACGCGGGTTGCCGACAAATACATCTGCGATGGCGCCAGCCTGATGCGACAGGTTGCGAATTTCCATGAATTCCAGCCGCCCGAGGGGCTGAGAATTGCCACGGGCGGGCACTGGCGCTTCACCGTCGAGGGACTGGCCGACGAACCCAAGCATCGGACCGACGGCATCCGATCGGCCCATTTGAGGCTCGCTGATGGCCGTCACCTCGCAATCGGTTTCGGCGATCTCATGCTCGAAGGCCGGGATGGCGGTGTGGCGCCGCCGCTTCTGCCGCCAGGGCGGATCGAGGAACCCTATGCGCTGCTGCCCTGGCCGCTGTCGCTCGGTCTGAAAGCGGGAAATCTGCCGGTCGTCCTTTATCCCGTCGAAAGAACCCGGCCCGATGCGATCAAGGCGCTTTCTCTGGTTCTTGCGCTTTACCAGCGGCTCTATCCGGCCGATGGTGTGCCGTTCTCGCTCGCTGCCGTCAAAGGCGGGCGGGCCATTCGTTTCGTCACCGAATCGTCGATTGCCGCCTTCGCTTACGAACTGCGTTTCTCCGCCCATGAGGTCGTGCTTTCGAGTGCGGATGCAGCCGGGCGGCAATACGGGCTGATCAGCCTGGCGCAAATGCTGCACGGCGCCCGCGCCGATCGCGAGCGCTTCCAATTTCCCAATTTCGGCACGATCGCCGACCAGCCGCGCCATGCGTGGCGCGGCTGCCACCTCGATGTGTCGGGGCGGTTCTATCCGGTGGCAGACGTCATGCGGCTGATCGATATCCTCGCCTGGAACAAGCTCAATATCTTCCACTGGCACCTGACCGACGACGAAGCCTGGCGGCTGGAGATCACGGCCTATCCCCAACTGACGGAAACGCACGGAACGCCTATACCGGCGTTCGGCGATGGGCCGGAAGCGCCCGCCGTCCGCTACAGCCAGCATGACGTCAGGCGCATCGTCGCGCATGCCGCCTCGCTGCATGTCGAGGTGGTGCCGGAAATCGACATTCCCGGCCACAGCGCGGCGGCGCTGTCGGCGCTGCCCGATCTCACCGATCGCCAGGAGCCGCCGGACAGTTATCGCTCGCCGCAGGGCTATGCCAACAACGCGCTCAATCCGGCGGTCGAATTCACCTACGAATTCCTCGGCAAGGTGTTCGACGAAATGGTGGCGCTATTTCCCGGCGAGTATGTCCATATCGGCGGCGACGAGGTGGCGCAGGGGGCCTGGCTCTCCTCGCCGGCCTGCAAGGCGCTGATGAAGCAGGAAAAACTTGCCGGCACGGCCGAGCTGCAATCCTATTTCCTGAAGCGCATCAAGACCGTGCTGTCGGAACGCGGCAGGAAGCTCGCCGGCTGGAACGAGGTCTCGCATGGCGGCGGCGTCGACCGCGACGGCACGCTGCTGATGGCTTGGGAAAAGCCCGAACTCGGCCTCGAGCTGGCGAAGGAAGGCTACGACGTGGTGATGACGCCGGGGCAAGCCTATTATCTCGACATGGCGCAGGCCGAAGCATGGGCCGAGCCCGGCGCAAGCTGGGCAGGTTTTACGCCGCCCGAGCGCGCCTATGCTTATGAGGCCGAGGCCGAGCTGCCGGAGGCCCTGAAGGGCAAGATGCGCGGCATCCAGGCCTGTATCTGGAGTGGCAACATCGCTTCGCGCGCCCAATTCAACCGACTGGTCTTCCCACGCCTCTCGGCCATCGCCGAAGCGGCGTGGACGCCTCTGACGCGCAAGGATTGGGATCGGTTCGCCGCGATCGTGCGGATGTGGCCGGTGCTTTAGAGAGCGAGGGCTTCGGCCTTCAGTCCCAGAAGGGCCGCGCCGATCAGGCCGGGTTCGATGCGGCATTGACTGCGCACCACCAGCGGGCGGTCGAATTTGCGCAGGATGCGGGCGCACACCGCTTGGTCGAGTTCGGCCAGCAGCGGCTCGACATTGGAAAGTCCGCCGCCGACCGGCACGATGGTCGCGCCTGTTATGTTGATGGTCAGCGCCAGGGGAGAGGCGACGAGGTCGACATAGACGTCGATCGTCCGTGTCGCCTTTTCCTCGCCATGTTGCCATTGAGCGATGATTTCCTCGCTGGAAAGGTCGAGATCGTGCAGCGTCTGGTGCAGCCGCTCCAGGCCGCGGGCGCCGCCGACGGTGTCGACGCAGCCCTTCTGGCCGCAGCCGCAGGCATAGGCGGGGATGGCAACCGGCGGATTACCGGCTGCGGATGCGATGATCGGGCCGTGCCCCCATTCGCCGGCAAAGCCGCCTGCCTCGTTGACGAGGCGCCCGTCGGCGACAAGGCCGCCGCCGACGCCGGTGCCGAGGATGGCGCCGAAGACGATGCGGTGGCCGCGGCCGGCGCCAAGGCTGGCTTCGGCCATGGCAAAACAGTCGGCGTCGTTGGCGATCAGTACGGGCAAGCCGAGTTCAGCTTCGAGATCGGCCGCAAGCGTGCGGTCGTGGATGCAGGGAATGTTGGCGCAGATCAGTCGCTGCGTATCGGGATCGACGACGCCGGCGATGGACAGCGCGATGCGGCTCGGCTGTTCGCCGGTCTCGGCGATGATGGCGCGCAGCGTCTCGACGAAAGCGGCGAAATCATCCTTCGGCGTCGGGCGGCGGCCGAGGGGAACGATATCCGTCTCGGAGCGGGCGATGCCGCCCTTGATGGCGGAGCCGCCGATGTCGAATGAAATGATCATTGCCACTCCGCCATTTCTCTGGTCTCCCGCGTCTGCTTGCATTGTTGGCGGGGAATTTCAAGCGCTCATCCATCAAGTCATTCAATTGGCATATTGCATCGCCAGAATTCAGCCCTACCTTCCATCAGTTCCCCGGATTCATGACAATCGAAAACGCCGACACCGACAGACGCAGAAACCGAAGGCCACGTCCCAAAGGCCGTCGTCTTTCATCCATCCTGCGGCAGATGGCCGCCGATCAGAGCCGGGAGCGGATTTCGATCGGCGATCTGTTCCAAACAATGGGCGACAGGGCGATCAGCGCGTTGATGCTGATCTTCGCGCTGCCGAACGCTTTCCCCACGCCGCCCGGTACGTCGGCCGTGCTCGGCGCGCCGTTGGTGTTCCTGGCGGTGCAGCTGACCTTCGGGCTGAAACCCTGGCTGCCAAGGGTGATTGCCGACCGTTCGATGCGGCGGGAGGATTTCGAAACCATTGTCGGCCGCATCCACCGTTGGCTCGCCTGGGCGGAGCGCATGCTGAAGCCGAGGCTGGCGATCTTCGCCGAGCCGCCGGCGGAATATCTGGCCGGCCTCGCCTGCCTGCTGCTGTCGATCGTGCTGTTGCTGCCGGTTCCGCTCGGCAACATGCTGCCGGCGATCACCATCTCGGTCTTCGCCTTCGGCATCATGGGCCGTGACGGGCTCTTTGCGCTCGGCGGTTTCGCGATGACCGCGGTGTCGCTCGGCATCGCCGGCGGCGTGATCTACGGTCTGGTGAAGGCCGGGGTCTATCTCGTCGTGCAATGGTTTGCCTGAGCCGGGGCTGAGCAGGGTTTGCCCGAGCGGCTGCGGTTATTTGGCGGCGGCCTTTTCAACGGGCTCGACATTTGCCCGAATTTTGTTTTGATCTGGCGCGATACAGATTCACATCATGGTCGGCGGCGGCAAGCCGGCTCACTTTGCGCGGTAGGCATTCAATGGCAAAAAGATCCGAGACTCCTGCACGGCTCGACGATGCGGCGCGGGCCGGCTGGCTTTATTACGTCGCCGGGCGCACCCAGGATGAAATCGCCGCCTCGATGGGAATCTCGCGGCAATCGGCGCAGCGGTTGGTGTCGCTTGCCGTCGCCGAACGTCTGATCAAGGTGCGGCTCGATCATCCGATCGCTGCCTGTCTTGAACTCGCCGATCAGTTGCGGCGAAAATTCGGCCTGAAACATGTCGAGGTGGTACCGAGCGATCCGGCTTCCTCGTCGACCACCGTCGGAATCGCCGAGGCGGCAGCAGCCGAAATCGAGCGCTGGCTGAAGCGGGCGGAGCCGATCGTGCTTGCGGTCGGCACCGGCCGCACGCTGAAGGCGGCCGTCGACCAGCTGCCGGCGATCGAATGTCCCAACCACCGCATCGTTTCGCTGACCGGCAATATTGCGCCGGACGGATCGGCGGCCTATTACAACGTCATCTTCAGCATGGCGGATGCGGTGAAGGCGCGGCATTTTCCGATGCCGCTGCCGGTGCTCGTCACCTCGGCCGAGGAGCGGGAGCTGCTGCACGGCCAGCAACTGGTGCGCTCGACGCTCGACATCAGCGCCCAGGCCGATGTCACCTTCGTCGGCATCGGCGAACTCGGCATCGACGGTCCGCTCTGCGTCGACGGTTTTCTCGAGAAGGACGAGATGATGGGGCTGATGCGCGGGGGCGCCGTCGGCGAGATCTGCGGCTGGATCTTCGATGTCGATGGCAGGCTGCTCGACAACCCGATCAACGAGCGCGTCGCATCGGCGCCGATCCCATCCCGCGACGCGTCGATGGTGATTGGGCTGGCCAAGGGCAAGCGGAAGTTCAAGGCGATCAGGGCGGCCGTTGTCGGTCATCAGATCAACGGACTGATCACCGACGAAGACACGGCTGAGTTTTTGCTCAGGAATTGAGCAAAAAATTCATATTTTAAATCAATAATATAGGTGCAGCCTTCGGCATTGCAGCAACGATTGCCGATTGACATTTTTCGCCGCTTGGTGAGTAATTGCCCATGAGCGAAGCGAATGCTCACACCCCGTCTTCTGGGAGGAAGATATGACATTGAGAACTTTTCTGCTGGGCGCCTGCTCAGCGCTGGCGTTTGCCGGCATGGCTTCGGCCGAGACGCTGACAATCGCAACCGTGAACAACGGCGACATGATCCGGATGCAGAAGCTGACGGATGATTTCAAGGCGAAGAATCCCGGCATCGACCTTGAATGGGTCACCCTCGAAGAGAACGTGCTGCGCCAGAAGGTCACGACCGACATCGCGACCAAGGGCGGCCAGTACGACGTTCTGACGATCGGCACCTATGAGGTTCCGATCTGGGCAAAGCAGGGCTGGCTGGTGCCGCTCGACAATCTCGGCGCCAGCTACGACGTCGATGACCTGCTGCCGGCGATCCGCAGCGGCCTGACCCTGGATGGAAAGCTCTATGCGGCGCCGTTCTACGGCGAAAGCTCGATGGTCATGTACCGCAAGGACCTGTTCGACGCCGCCGGCCTGAAGATGCCCGACGCCCCGACCTGGGACTTCATTGCGGATGCCGCCCGCAAGATCACCAACAAGGACAAGGAAGTCTACGGCATCTGCCTGCGCGGCAAGGCCGGATGGGGCGAGAACATGGCCTTCCTGACGGCCATGTCCAACTCCTTCGGCGCGCGCTGGTTCGATGAAAAGTGGAAGCCGCAGTTCGATCAGCCCGAGTGGAAGGACACGCTCGATTTCTACGTCAAGCTGATGAAGGACGCCGGCCCTCCGGGCGCTTCCTCGAACGGCTTCAACGAGAACCTGGCGCTTTTCCAGACCGGCAAATGCGGCATGTGGATCGATGCGACCGTTGCCGCATCCTTCGTCAGCAATCCGAAGGAATCGACCGTTGCCGACAAGGTCGGCTTCGCGCTCGCTCCGGACAAGGGCCTCGGCAAGCGCGGCAACTGGCTGTGGGCCTGGAGCCTCGCCATCCCGGCAGGTTCGCAAAAGGCCGAAGCCGCCGAGAAGTTCGTCGCCTGGGCCACGAGCAAGGATTACACCAACCTTGTCGCCGAGAAGGAAGGCTGGCTGAACGCACCTCCCGGCACCCGCAGCTCGCTCTATGCGAATGCGGAGTACCAGAAGGCCGCTCCCTTCGCCAAGACGACGCTCGACTCGATCAACTCGGCCGACCCGAGCAAGCCGACCGTCAAGCCGGTCCCCTATGTCGGCGTCCAGTTCGTGGCGATCCCGGAATTCCAGGGCATCGGTACGGCGGTCGGCCAACAGTTCTCGGCAGCGCTTGCCGGCCAGATTTCGGTCGACCAGGCCCTGCAGAGCGCACAGCAGCTGGCAACCCGCGAAATGACCAAGGCCGGCTACATCAAATAAAGCCTCCCGAGCAAGGGGCGGATCCTTGACACTCCGCCCCTCTGGGCCGCCGATTGCCCGAACTGCATCGGCGGCCTCCTTTTTCAGACAAAGCTTTCCTGCGGCCGCTTCCCGCTTCAGTCCAGATCGGTGATTGCCATGGCAACCTTACATACCCGCTCCGCTGCGCGCCTGATGATTGCGCCCTCCGTGCTGCTGCTCTTTGCGTGGATGATCGTCCCGCTGGCGATGACGATCTATTTCTCGCTGCTGAACTACAATCTGCTCAGCCCGGGCATGGAGAGCTTCGTCGGTTTCCTGAACTACGAATATTTCCTCTCCGACCCGGCCTTCTTCGCGGCGCTGATCAATACGCTGCTGCTCGTCGCCGGCGTTCTGCTGATCACCGTCATCGGCGGCATCGCCTTTGCGCTGCTGCTCGACCAGCCGATGTACGGCCAGGGCATCGTGCGCATCCTGGTGATCGCGCCGTTCTTCGTCATGCCGACGGTGGCGGCGCTCGTCTGGAAGAACATGTTCATGAACCCGGTCAACGGCCTGTTTGCCCATCTCGCCAAGGCGCTCGGCCTGCAGCCGATCGACTGGCTGGCGAATGCGCCGCTGTTTTCCGTCATTCTCATCGTCGCCTGGCAGTGGCTGCCCTTTGCCACCCTCATCATGCTGACGGCGCTGCAGTCGCTCGACGAGGAGCAGAAGGAGGCAGCCGAGATGGACGGCGCCGGGCCGATCTCGAAATTCATCTATATCATCCTGCCGCACATGGCGCGTGCCATCACCGTGGTGATCCTGATCCAGACGATCTTCCTGCTTTCGGTCTTCGCCGAAATCCTCGTCACCACCAATGGCGGGCCGGGCACCGACAGCACCAACCTCACCTATCTCGTCTATGCCCAGGCGCTGCTGCAGTTCGATATCGGCGGCGCTTCGGCGGGCGGCATCGTCGCGGTCGTGCTCGCCAATATCGTCGCGATCTTCCTTGTCCGCCTTGTCGGCAAGAATCTGGAGGCTTGAGAGATGGCCAGAAAAGTCACAACTCGGCACAAGGTCATCGTCACCGCGATTGCCTGGACGCTCGGCATCCTGATCTTCTTCCCGATTCTCTGGACCTTCCTGACCAGCTTCAAGTCGGAGGCCGACGCCATCGCCTCGCCGCCGCAGTTCCTGTTTTTCCATTGGACGACGGAGAACTACGCGGAGGTTCAGAGCCGGTCGAATTATCTCAGCCACTTCATGAACTCGGTGATCATCGCCTTCGGCTCGACGCTGATCGGCCTGATCATCGCCATTCCGGCCGCCTGGGCGATGGCGTTTTCGCCGACCAAGCGGACCAAGGACGTGCTGATGTGGATGCTGTCGACCAAGATGATGCCGCCTGTGGGCGCGCTGATCCCGATCTATCTGATGTTCCGCAATTCCGGCCTGCTCGATACGCGCATCGGCTTGGTGATCGTGCTGACGCTGATCAACCTGCCGATCATCGTCTGGATGCTCTACACCTACTTCAAGGAAATCCCCGGCGAAATCCTCGAGGCGGCCCGCATGGACGGGGCATCGCTGATGAAGGAGATCGTCTATGTGCTGACGCCGATGGCGGTGCCCGGCATTGCCTCGACGCTGCTATTGAACATCATCCTCGCCTGGAACGAGGCGTTCTGGACGCTCAATCTCACCGCCTCCAAGGCGGCGCCGCTGACGGCCTTCATCGCCTCTTATTCCAGTCCGGAGGGCCTGTTCTATGCCAAGCTCTCGGCGGCATCGACAATGGCGATCGCGCCGATCCTGATCCTCGGCTGGTTCAGCCAGAAACAACTTGTCCGCGGCCTGACCTTCGGCGCAGTGAAATAAGAGATAAAGGGAGAGAAACATGGGCAGCATTACCCTTCAGAAGGTTTCCAAGGTCTTCGGCGAAGCCAAGGTCATCCCTTCGATCGATCTCGACATCAAGGACGGCGAGTTCGTCGTCTTCGTCGGCCCGTCGGGCTGCGGCAAGTCCACGCTGCTCAGGCTGATTGCCGGGCTCGAGGACGTTTCCGACGGCAAGATCGTCATCGACGGCCGGGACGCCACCGAAAAGGCGCCCTCGGAGCGCGGCCTTGCCATGGTGTTCCAGTCCTACGCGCTCTATCCGCATATGAGTGTGCGCAACAACATCGCCTTCCCGCTGAAGATGGCAGGCGTCGACAAGGCGGAAATCGACCGCAAGGTGACGGATGCCGCCCGCGTGCTCAATCTCACCGATTATCTCGAACGCAAGCCGCGCCAGCTGTCCGGCGGCCAGCGCCAGCGTGTGGCGATCGGCCGCGCCATCGTGCGCCAGCCTTCGGCCTTCCTGTTCGACGAACCGCTGTCGAACCTTGATGCGGCGCTGCGCGTCAATATGCGTCTCGAAATCAGCGAGCTGCATCAGCAGTTGAAGACGACGATGGTCTATGTCACCCACGACCAGGTCGAGGCGATGACCATGGCCGACAAGATCGTCGTCCTGAACCGGGGCAATATCGAGCAGGTCGGCTCGCCGCTCGAACTCTACAGCCGCCCGCGCAACGTCTTTGTCGCCGGCTTCATCGGCTCGCCGAAGATGAATTTCATCAAGGGTCAGAACGCCGCCCAGCTCGGCGCCCATACGATCGGCATCCGTCCCGAACACATGCTGCTGTCGATGGAGAGCGGTGACTGGAAGGGCAGGGTGGTGGTCGCCGAACATCTCGGCTCCGATACCTTCCTGCATATCGACGCCGATGGTATCGGCATGGTGACGGCGCGCGGCAGCGGCGATTTCGCCGCCAAGGCGGGCGATATCGTCTATCTGACGCCGGACCGTTCGCGTATCCACAAATTCAACGAGGGCGGTCTTGCCATCTGAGGCGGACTGCCGGGCTGGGGGCAGGCATGCGAGCCGGACGATGGCGCCCGGCCGTCTCGGCAAGACCTTCAAGAGGACTGAAACATGACGTGCAAACTATCGCTGGCAACGCTTTCGGACGCAGCGCGCACTGCCGCCATCCCCGGATATGACCGGGCGTCGCTGAAAGCCGGCATCGTGCATTTCGGCGTCGGCAACTTCCACCGCGCCCACCAGGCGATCTATCTCGACGATCTGTTCAACGCCGGCACGGATCACGACTGGGCAATCGTCGGCGCCGGCGTGTTGCCGTCCGATGCCGCCATGCGCGACAAGCTTGCGGCCCAGGATTTCCTGACGACAGTGGTCGAGCAGGACAACAACAAGACGGCGGCGCGTGTCACCGCGCCGATGATCGACATCCTGCCGGTCGGCGATCCCGCCGCGATCATCGCCAGGCTCGCCGATCCCGAAATCCGCATCGTCTCGTTGACGATCACCGAGGGTGGTTATTTCATCGATGCATCGGGCACGTTCAATCCGGCCCATCCGGCAATTGCCGCCGACGGGAAGAGCCCCGATACGCCGAAGACGGTTTTCGGACTGATCGTTGCCGGCCTGAAGGCCCGCAAGGCTAGGGGCATCGGTCCGTTCACAGTCATGTCCTGCGACAATATTCCCCATAACGGCGTCGTCACCGCCAATGCGGTGGTCGGCACGGCCGCCCTTTCAGATCCCGGTTTTGCTGAGTGGATCCGGGCAAACGTCGCCTTCCCGAATGCCATGGTCGACCGCATCACGCCGGCGACCGGCCAGCGCGAGATCGATTTCCTCAAAGACAATTTTGAGATCGAAGATAACTGGCCTGTTTATTGCGAGGAATTCAAGCAGTGGGTGCTGGAGGACAAATTCACCGCCGGCCGCCCGGCGCTGGAAAAGGTCGGCGTGACCTTCGTGCCCGACGTCACGCCCTACGAGCATATGAAGATCCGCATCCTCAACGGCGGTCATGCGGCGATCGCCTATCCGGCGGCGCTGATGGACATTCATTTCGTTCACGATTCCATGGAAGATCCGCTCATCCGTGCCTTCCTCGCCAAGCTCGAGAAAGACGAGATCATCCCAATCGTGCCGCCGGTACCGAACACGTCGCTGACGGATTATTTCGCGCTGATCGAACATCGCCTGCTCAATCCGAAAATTGCCGACACCATTCCGCGTCTGGCGCAGGACGGTTCGAACCGCCAGCCGAAGTTCATTCTGCCGTCGACGCTCGACAATCTGCGCCAGGGCAGGGATGTCGTCGGCCTGGCGCTGGTCTCGGCGCTGTGGTGCCGCTATTTCGCCGGCAAGACCGACAGCGGCAAGGATATCGTCTTCAACGACGCCAGCGCCGATCGTCTGCATGCGGCGGCGCTGAAGGCAAAGGACGATCCATCGGCCTTCCTCGCCTTCGACGATATTTTCGGCGAGGTGGCGAAATCAGACCTTTTCCGCAAGCGTTTTGCCCATGCCCTCAAAAGCCTGTGGGAAAAGGGCACGCGGGAAACCCTGCAACTCTATCTCGACGGCAAGCTCGCAGTGTAAGGGAATCCGGATGGCGGCATGCGCTGCCGTCAGCCGTCCAGCCTTGCGAGCGAAGCGGGACGGTTGCGTGCGAATTGAACTCAGGTTGGGTCTTTCATGGCTGATGCTGAACCACGGCTGGTCATTTTCGATTGCGACGGCGTGCTCGTCGACAGCGAGCCGATCTCGATCAGCGTGCTGGTCGCGGCGATGAACGATCTCGGCGTCTCGATCACCGAGGATCAGGCCTATGAGCGCTTTCTCGGCCGCAGCCTGTCGACCCTCATCGATACGCTGGAAATAGAATTCAACGTCCATGCCAGCGAGGAATTTCTCGAGCGCATTCGCACCGACCTTTACGCTCGTTTTCGCACCGAACTGAAGCCGATCGACGGTATCGCCGCGACGATCGACGGGCTCGGTGTCCCCTGCTGCGTCGCCTCGTCCAGTCAGATGGAGCGGATTCGGCTGTCGCTGTCGGTGACCGGGCTCCTCGACAGGCTGCCCGACATCTTCAGCGCGACGATGGTTAAGCGCGGCAAACCGGCGCCCGATCTCTTCCTGCATGCGGCGCGCCAAATGCAGGTCGAGCCGGCGCATTGCCTCGTCGTCGAGGACAGCCCGGCCGGCATTGCCGCCGCCAAGGCGGCCGGCATGACGGTCTTTGCCTTCACCGGCGGATCGCACGCCAACTTCGCCGGATATCGCGCCGAACTCGATCGTCTTTCGCCTGACGTGGTGTTTGACGCCATGCCGGATTTGATACACCTTGTCCGCAACCATAAGCTGGACGGGACCAAGATTTGATGCGTGATCATGTGGTTGCGGTGGATATCGGCACGGGCAGTGCGCGCGCCGGCGTCTTCGATGCACGCGGCCGCCTGCTCGCCAAGGCCGAACATCCGATCATGATGAACCGGCCGCGCGAAAACCATGCCGAGCACGATTCCGAAGATATCTGGTCCGCCGCCTGCACGGCCGTGCGTAGGGCGATGGAGCATTCCGGTGTTGCTCCAGCCTCGGTCGGCGCGATCGGCTTCGATGCCACATGCTCGCTCGTCGTGCGTGACGTCGAGGCGCGGCAGATCAGTGTTTCCACAGGCGGCGAGAACCGTTTCGACACGATCGTCTGGCTCGATCACCGGGCGCTGAAGGAGGCCGACTTCTGCACGGCGACGGAGCACCGGGTGCTCGAGCATTCCGGGCACGTCATGTCGCCCGAGATGGAAATGCCGAAGCTGATGTGGCTGAAGAAAAAACTGCCCACCACGTGGGAGAAGGCCGGTTATTTCTTCGACCTTGCCGACTTCATGACGTGGAAGTCGACCGAATCGCTTGCCCGTTCGCGCTGCACGCTGACGGCGAAATGGAACTATCTCGCCCATCTCGAAAAGGGCTGGCAGCAGGATTTCCTGGAGCGGATCGGCCTCGAGGACCTTCAGGCGCGCGGCCACCTGCCGGATGAGACGATCGCTGTCGGAGGCAGTGTCGGCCAGTTGACAGCGGATGCGGCGCAAGCGCTCGGGCTGACCACGGACTGCCATGTCTCAGCCGGGATGATCGACGCCTATGCAGGGGCGCTCGGCTCACTCGGCGGTTATGCCGCCGATCCTGTCAAACGCGAACACCAGCTGGCGCTGATTGCCGGCACGTCGAGCTGCATCGTTGCCTTTTCGCAGGAGCGCAAGCCGAGCCATGGCATGTGGGGCCCCTATTATGAGGCGGTCTTCCCGCAATGCTGGCTGGTCGAGGCCGGGCAATCGGCGACGGGTGCGCTGCTCGATCACATCGTGCGCATGCATGCGGCGGGCGGCGAGCCGACCTCGGCGTTGCATCAAAAGATCGTCGCGCGCATCGCCGAATTGCGGGCCGAGGAGGGTGATGGCTTCGGCGCGCGGATTTTCGTACTGCCGGATTTTCACGGCAACCGCTCGCCGCTGGCCGATCCGCATGCCGTCGGCGTCGTCAGCGGGCTGACGCTCGATGCTTCTTTCGATGGGCTTTGCGCGCTCTATTGGCGCACGGCGGTGGCGATTGCGCTCGGCATCCGCCACATCCTGGAGAAGATGAAGGAATACGGCTACGTGCCGGATACGCTGCATATTGCCGGCGGGCATGTGAAAAACCCGGTGCTGATGGAGCTCTATAGCGACGCCACCGGCTGTAAGGTCGTGGTGCCGAAGATGAACGAGGCGGTGCTGCTCGGCACGGCCATTGCCGCATCCGTCGCCTGCGGCATGCACAGGGATTTGGCGGCCGCCGGCGAGGCGATGTATCCGGGCGGCGAGGAACGGCTTCCCGACACGGCGAAGCAGGCCCTCTACGACCGCGATTATCGCCGCCTTCTCGCGATGTACCGCCATCGCGCCGAGCTGGAGGCGATGGAGTAGTCTTCAGTGATTGGCGGTTTCGCCAAGGACGGTCGCGAATTCCATCATGCGGCGGCGGCGAAGTCCTGCCTCTTCTCCGACTTCAAGGATGACGGATTCCGACAGGCAATCAAGCAGCGCGATCAGCGGCGGAAGATTGTCGAGATCGGGCGCGCGCGCCGGCGGCAGGGGCAGCATGACATTCGACTGGTCGGCCATCCAATCTGCTTGCTGCGGTGAAATGAGCACGACCTTATAGCCGTAGCGCCGTGCGGTTCGGGCAAGCAGGCGTGCCTTGGCGAAGCGGCGACAATCGATAATGACGAGCAGCGCGTCGTCGACCGCCAGCCGGGCGAAGAGTTCGGCAAAACGGTTGTCGGCGCCGTCGAGCGTGCGCACGCCGTCACGGGCTTGCGTCAGCCGTTGACAGAAATGGTGGGCAAGGCTCGCAAGCCGGGCATGCGTGGCGATCGACACCTCGCGGGCCGTGCTGATCAGGCTGACGGCTTCTGACCAGTGCGGCTGCGCCGTCAGATGATAGATATGGTGGAGCGCCTGGATCTGTTCGGCAACCAGCACGGCAAGCGGTTTGCCCTCGGCGGCGTCGTGATGCAGTTCGCTCATGGCGCTTTGCAATTGCGCCGGCGATGTCGTCACCGTCTCGCGAATTTCCACTTTGACACTGTCCAATCCCTGATAGCCGAGCGCGCGCAGGAAGCGCCCGACGGTCATCGGCGACAAATCCAGCCGGTCGGCGACGGACGCCGCTGTCTCGAATGGCAGGTCATTCAAATGTTCGGTAAAATATTTCGCGATACGGCGTTCGGCCGGCGTGCCGGTTTTTACGTATTGCCTGAGCTTTTGCACAAAGTCTTCCACATCAGCCTCCCCCGTTTTTCCTCAGAGGCGTTCCGCGGACGCGCTGTTGCGACCCCTCGTCTTTGCAACTATTTCGGAAGCTGCTTCTCAGGCTCATGCATATTTGATACGCGACAATACTATATTAGCATTTAATTTTCGACAAGTTTTCTATTATCACCTGCAATTTTATTCTCTCTTGTGGGTGGTCTCCATCTTTCCTACATCTTCCGCGCAACCGGAGACGCCCGAGACATGATCCTTGACGCCGCTCGCCTATCCCTCGCCAATTTGTTCGCGCCGGAAACACGCGCAGTCTTCTGGAAAGTGCTCGGCCTGACAGTCCTCGTGCTGGTCGGTCTGTGGTTCGCGCTGCGCGGGGCCTTCATGGCTTTCCTCTTTCCCTGGCTCACGAGCTTCTTTCCCGATGTGCCGGATTGGGCGGGATGGCTCGCTTTCATCTTCGCGATCGTTGCCGGTATCGGCCTTGCGCTGATGCTGGCGCTGCTGCTTTCGCCGGTGACGGCGCTGATCGCCGGCCTGTTTCTCGATGATGTCGCCGAAGTCGTCGAAAAACGCGACTATCCCGCGGATGCGCCGGGCACTGCCATGCCGCTCGGCCCGGCGATGGCAAGCTCGATCAAGTTCCTCGGCGTGGTGATCCTCGGCAATATCGTTGCCTTGCTGCTGCTGTTCATCCCCGGCGTCAATCTGATCGCCTTCTTTCTGGTGAACGGCTATCTGCTCGGACGGGAATTTTTCGAATTCGCCGCCATGCGCTTCCGTTCGCCGGACGAGGCGCGGCTCTTCCGCGCCAAACACGCCTCCACCGTCTTTCTTGGCGGGCTGGTGATCGCGCTGTTTCTGGCGATCCCGTTCGTCAATCTTCTCACGCCGCTGTTTGCCGCCGGCATGATGGTGCATCTGCACAAGCTGATTTCCGCGCGTGAAACCGGTGTGCGCGCCTGAGGTTCAGCCGGGCAGGGCGGAGACGCCCCGCCCTATTCGACGGCCTCGCCGATCACCTGCGGCGGTAGCTCGACGAGCGGCGCCGCCATATCCCAGCTCTTTTCCGGCGATTTGCAGATATCGGCGATGACGCAGCGCTCGCATTCCGGGCGGCGTGCCTTGCAGGTATAGCGTCCGTGCAGGATCAGCCAGTGATGGGCGTGGTAAAGATAATGTTTCGGGATCACCTTCATCAGCCGCGCCTCGACTTCGTCGGGCGTTTTGCCGGGGGCAAGCCGGATGCGGTTGGCGATGCGGAAGATGTGGGTATCGACGGCCATCGTCGGCTGGCCGAAGGCCATGGACAGCACGACATTGGCGGTCTTGCGGCCGACGCCCGGCAATCTCACAAGTTCGTCGCGCGTCTCCGGCACCGTGCCGCCGAATTGATCGACCAGCATCTGCGACAGTGCAATGACGTTTTTTGCCTTGTTGCGATAAAGCCCGATCGTCTTGATGTAGTCTCGAACCTTCTCCTCACCGAGTTCCAGCATCTTTTCAGGCGTATCGGCAATTTTGAAGAGGGCGCGTGTCGCCTTGTTGACGCCGACATCGGTCGCCTGCGCCGATAGGGCGACGGCGACGACGAGGGTGAAGGGGTTGCTATGCTCGAGTTCGCCCTTCGGTTCCGGCCGCTGCACCGAGAAGCGGCGGAAGATCTCCTCACGCTCGGCCGGCGAATAAGCGGTCTTCACTGCCGCCGCCGGATTGTGGCGGGCGATCACATTCGAGTTTTGCGACGGTTTGCCAACGGATTTAAGTTTCGGATTCGCCATGGGGAATCTATACTCGCCGGCTATGATGGAAAGCAACGCCGACAGCTTCAACGAGCAGCCTGTTTTCGCCGCCGAACTCTTTCCCCACCGGTCGCTCGGGCGCCGGGGATTCAAGGTGCTGCTTGCCTTGTCGGGTGCCGTCTGCTTCCTCTACGGCATGTTCTTCATCGCCACCGGCGCCTGGCCGATCGGCTTCTTCTTCGGTCTGGACTTCGCGCTTCTCTATGGCGCCTTCTGGCTGAGCTACCGCTCCGGCAGGGCGCGCGAGGAGGTCACGGTGTCGCGCACGGATGTTTCGGTGCGCAAGTTTGCGCCCTCGGGGCGGATGGTGGAGCATCATTTCAATCCGTTCTGGGCGCGCTTCCGCGTTCGCCGCCACCAGGAGATAGGCATCCTCTCCATGCATATTTTCGGCGAGGGCCGACGCACGGATATCGGCTCCTTCCTCAATCCCGACGATCGCGAAAGCTTCGCCAAGGCCTTCAAGGGGGCGCTGGCGACGGTCAAGCAGCGGATCTGAGCTAGCGGTTCAGCTCTTCCCGGAGGCGCAGAACCGCTCTAGCTTTTGTTTTTACGCAATTCCCGGCAAAAGCGTTTCACGCTTTGCCTGGGAAAACCGCTTCGCACTTTTCCTGGCATTGCTCTATCGGGCGGATGTGCAAGAATCGGGTGGTTTGCTCACCCCCTATTGATTATCTCCTTGTGACAAGGAGAAAGACCATGGATATGATTGCGAACCTGCAGACAGACATCACGCCTGACGGCCCTGATTATGATATCGTCCGTCGGGTCATCGAACTCATCACCGAGGACTACCGCGACCAGCCTTCGCTGGAGGCGATCGCCGCGCGGCTCAATCAGTCGCCGACGCAGCTGCAGAAGACCTTCACCCGCTGGGCCGGCCTGTCGCCGAAGGGCTTCCTACAGGCGGTGACGCTCGACCATGCCAAGCGGCTGCTGCGCAAGGAAGACATGCCATTGCTCGAGACGTCGATCGAGGTCGGCCTCTCCGGACCGAGCCGGCTGCACGATCTCTTCGTTACCCACGAAGCGATGTCGCCCGGCGAATGGAAAGCCAAGGGCGGCGGTCTCACCATCCGCTACGGTTTCCACATCTGCCCTTTCGGCATGGCGCTGATCATGGTGACCGACCGCGGCCTTGCCGGCCTTGCCTTCAGCGATTCCGGCGACGAGCGGGCATGCCTCGAGGATATGACCTGCCGCTGGCCGAATGCCTGTTATGTCGAAGACCTGCAGGCGACGCTTCCCTATGCCGCCCGCATTTTCGAACCCGGCAGATGGTCCTCCGAGCAGCCGTTGCGCGTTGTGCTGATCGGCACCGATTTCCAGGTGCGTGTCTGGCAGAGCCTGCTGAAGATCCCGTTCGGCAAGGCGGTCACCTATTCCGATATCGCCAACGATATCGGCCGGCCGACGGCGCAGCGCGCCGTGGGGGCTGCGGTCGGGGCAAATCCGATCTCTTTCGTCGTGCCCTGCCACCGGGCGCTCGGCAAGAACGGCGCTTTGACCGGATATCACTGGGGCCTCACCCGCAAACGGGCGATGCTTGGCTGGGAATCGGCACAGGCCTGAGCGGGGGATCGTTCGTCGCTTATCGCTCCGGCATTTCTCCCCGCTGGGGCGATGAGGCCGGCGGTGATGTTTCGGCCAAATCCAGCAAGGCCCGGGCGGCACTTTCATCGGTGATCAGCGTGTTGCAGCCGATGCGCTTGATCGTGGCGCGGATGGCGATGGCGCGATGGGCGCCGCCGGAGGAGAGCACGATGTGCTTGGCTTCCTTCAGCGTATCGAGATCGACGGACATGACGCGCCGATTGATCGAGTGGTCGACGGAATTGCCGTCCTTGTCGAGGAAGTTGAACATCGTGTCGCAGACGCAGCCGGCATCGATCAGCTCCTGCAACTCGGCCTTCGATATCCAGCCCTCCGACAGCGAGGTCGAATGCGGGCCGATATCGCCGCAGCTGACGATCGCCAGGTCGAGGTTCTCGGCCAGACGGTAGATCGTGTCCAGACCGCATTTTTCGATCAGATTGCGCTTGGTCTCGATGGAATCGACGAGAAGCGGCGCCAGGAACATATAACATTCGGCGCCGAGCTGATTGGCCAGCCGCCATGTGTAATCGATCGGGTTCGTCTGGTGCACGGCGACGATACCGCCCAAGAGCGAAACGACCTTGCAATTGGCGCGGCGCGGCGGCCGGAAGCTCGACAGCGAGGCGGTCATGGTGCGGCCCCAGCCGACGCCGATGGTATAGTCGTCGGGGATGGCTTCGGAAAGGAACTGGCCAAGCGCCAGGCCGACATTCCTCGCCAGAGAATTGACATCGCCATGGATCGATGCCGGCACCACGATCGCCTCGTCGAGGCCGTAGGCGCGCTCCAGCTTCACAGCCAGTTCGACGCAGTCGCCGATCGAATCGTTGATCCAGATCTGCACTTCGCTGCGTTTCATCGCCTCGTCGAGCAGGCGGATGACGGTGGTGCGGCTGATGCCGAGCTGTTCGGCGACGTCCTTCTGGGTCAGGCCCTCATTGTAATAGAGCCACGCCGCCCTCAGCCGCAGTGAGGATGCCTCGGAATAGGCCGTGTGCGTGCCGCGTTTGAGTTTGACCACATTTCCTCCAGCCGAATTCCCGGCCCCAAATCCCTTTTGGGATGAACGGCTGTCGCGGCGCGTTTGTTGAAGGGGATAATGACGGGTGTGACACTTATGTCAATTGAAATGCACAAATGTCCTTGACTTTCCCTCGGGCGAACGGCGATAGTCCTGGCGACACGAAGTCGTTCTGTCCGTCCGAGGAGGACATAGTGCGGGCATGCCGAAAGTCACGACCGGCCTTCCAGCCGCAGGCGTTGTCTGCGTTCGAGCGGACGTTTGTTCGCCGGAACACCGCCACTGTCCTTTGCGTTTCTGAATCAGCCGTGACGGATGCGCGGATTTTCGCCTGCAGCATGCAAACTACCTCTCGGTAGATCACCTTTGCCGGGCGGAACTCGCACCGGTCGCAGCCCAAGTTCAACAAGGATTATTGACCATGACATCCAAGCTTGACCAACTCCGCGAGATTACCACCGTCGTCGCCGATACCGGCGACATCGAAGCCGTCGCCCGCCTGAAGCCTGTGGATTGCACGACCAACCCGAGCATCGTGCTGAAGGCATTGGGCACGCCGATGTTTGCCGACGCCATCAAGGAAGCCGTCGCCTGGGGCAAAAAGCAGGGCGGCAATCCCGAAGCCGTTTCCTCCGCCGTTGCCGACCGTCTCGCCATCTCCGTCGGCGCAGCACTTGTGAAGCTCGTCCCGGGCCGCGTCTCGACCGAAGTCGATGCCGATCTGTCTTTCGATACCGAAGCTTCGCTTGCCAAGGCGCGGGCGATCATCGCTGCCTACAAGGATCGCGGCATCGATCAGGACCGCATCCTCATCAAGCTCGCTTCCACCTGGGAAGGCATCCGCGCGGCGGAAGTGCTGCAGAAGGAAGGCATTGACTGCAACCTGACGCTTCTCTTCAGCAAGGCCCAGGCGATCGCCTGTGCCGACGCCAAGGTATTCCTGATCTCGCCCTTCGTCGGCCGTATCCTCGACTGGTACAAGAAGTCAACCGGCAAGGAATTCGGCCCCGAGGAAGATCCGGGCGTCATCTCCGTCCGTGACATCTACAACTACTACAAGGCCAACGACATCAAGACGATCGTCATGGGCGCCTCCTTCCGCAGTGCCGGCGAAATCGAAGCCCTTGCCGGCTGCGACCGCCTGACCATCAGCCCGAACCTGCTCGACGAGCTCGCCAAGGATGAGGGCAAGCTGGAGCGCAAGCTCTCGCCGGAAAGCCGCAAGCCGGATCCGAAGGTCTCGGTCGACGAGAAGACCTTCCGCTGGCTGATGAACGAAGATGCGATGGCGACGGAAAAGCTCGCCGAAGGTATCCGCGCCTTCGCCAAGGATCTCGGAACGTTGCGCGCCATGGTGCAGAAGGAACTGCAACTCGCCGCCGCCTGATAAGGCACGGCATAGAATCGGAGGCGCGGCTGCCGGCTGGCAGGCGCGCCTTTTTCGTGCTGTTATCAAGGGCATATGCTGTCGGAGACCGATATGGCGGATGAGGAACGGGCAAATTCGCTTGCGGCATTTGCCGATAAGCATGCGAGCTTCATCATTGCCCTTGTTGCCGGACTGGTGATCTTCCTGGCTGCGACCTCGCGGGAGGTCAGCGCCGGCAACATCCTGTTCGGCTGGAATGTCAGCGCCGGCATTTTTGTCGTGCTCAGCTGGCGCAAGATGTTGTGGGCGACGGTCGAAAGCATCCGGAAACGCTCCGCGGATCTCGATTTTTCCGACACCGTCTTGCTGGCTCTTTCGATCGGCGCTGCCATTGCCAGCATCGCCGGCATCGGCATCGAGCTTCATTCGATCAAGGAGGCGGCGCCCGACGTTGCGCTGGCGCGGGCGGGTGCGGCGGTGCTGACGATCCTGATCTCCTGGATCTTCCTTCATACGCTCTTCACCATCCATTATGCCCATTATTTCTATGGCGGGGCGGACGAGGAGGGCGGTCTCAAATTTCCCGACGGGATCGAAGAGCCCGGCTACTGGGACTTCCTCTATTTCTCTTTCACCATCGGCGTGGCCGCCCAGACCGCCGATGTTGCGGTCAGTTCGACCAGCATGCGCAAGCTGACGCTGCTGCATGCCGTGCTGTCCTTCCTGTTCAACACGACGATCCTGGCACTGGCGATCAACGTCGGGGCGAGCCTGCTTTAGATCATCATGCTCTCGCCGCCGCCCTGAAAAAGGACTCGAACTCGGCCAGATCGCCCGCGGCGACATCGGAAATCGCCCAGAATACCAGCCCGCCATCAGACCACCGCTTCATGTTGTAGCCGTCATGCGCGGTGGTCGCCTGCGCGGTCGATGCCGCCGGCCAGATGAACAGGTTGATGACGTGACCGTGGCGCCGGTAGACCAGGGCCGCGACGGAACGGCCATCGATATAATCGACACGCCCGCCGACCAGCGGAAAGCCGTCCTTGGCGAGATCGCTCACCGGTGGGGAAAAATCGATCCTGCCGTTGAACCAGGGCTTTACGGCGTGCTGATCGGAGGTCAGCACGTCAGTCAGATGATCGGCCATCATCGATCTGACATGGCTTGCCATGATCTGGTCCTGCAAAAGCAGGGTCTGCGACGGTGCGTTGGCGAACAGAAAGGCGCCCGTTGCCAGAACCGCAAGCGAAGGCACGAAGCTCCATTGCCTTATAAAATCAAGGGCACGGCGCCAGACGGTCGGCTGGCGCGGCAGGCTGGATGCCGTTGCCATCTGTTCGAAAGACAGCATTGACAAGACCTGCGAACGCAGCGCCTCCGGCGGTCGCCATTTGACACCATCCTGGTCGATGATTTTTTTCACGGCACGGACCCCTTCCATCTCAGCCCTGCAATTCGCGCAGGTGGCAAGATGATCTTCGAATTGCGCGGCACTGATGGAATCGAGTTCGCCATCGACAAAGCCGTGCAGCATGACGCGCCATTCGGGGCAGCCGTTCTGTTGGGCCTCACTCATCCCGCTGTCTCGCTTTTGCTGCAAGCATCCCAGGCTTCGCCAAATTCACGCCGTGCCCTGGCAAGCCGCGACATGACGGTGCCGATCGGCGCATCGATGATTTCGGCGATCTGCCGATAGGAAAGATCCTCAAGTTCGCGCAAGACGAGGATTTCCCGCATCGCTTCCGGAAGCCGGCTGATAACAGTGCGCACGCGCTGCTGCTCGCTTCGCCGGATTGTCGCCGTCTCCGGCGAATCCTCTTCCGAGGCGACCTGGTACCCTTCGACTTCGTCGAGATGGGCATCACCGTCATCGCCGAGATGCCGCTCGAACCGCGCTTTGCGCCGATCCTGCTGGCGCCAGGCATGGCAGCAGTTCCTGACGATGGCAAAGAGCCAGGCGCGCGGGTCGCCACCGCGGTAGGTTTCGAAATTGCGGTAGGCGCGAAGGAACGCTTCCTGAACAATGTCCTGCGCGGCATCGGCGTCGCGGCTGAGGAACCGAGCAAAATTATAGGCGGCGTCAAGATGCGGAACGATCATGTGCTGGAAGCGCTGTAGGGACTCGTGCTGCGCAGTCGCACCGGCTGCTCGAGCGACCCGATCGCCGTTTGTTTTTTCCGAGACCATGAGATGGAACAGCCGTGCCGCGCCGCCGAGAAGCACTGCCAGCAGTGAGGGTCGAATGCGAAGCTGCGACCCCTGCCGGGCCGGCAACGACCAGTCGTTCGATGCGACTGGATAGGCGATCTGAGCGTTTGTCATGATCCTACCTGCCTCAAGAGCAGCCGAATTTAGGCGTGAGACCCGCAGTTCTGCAATGCGGTCCCTTGCCGTCTAGACCGGTCGGCGCGCGATTTTATTCCATGTCGACGCCAATTTATTTGCGCGCCGATGGGCATCGGTCACGTTCAAGAGAAATGATGAAGCAGTTTCAATTGCTTGAAGGAAAGGCGCCAGGGGTCGGGAATAAGCGCTCTTCGCCGGCGATCTAGTTCGTCAGCGAGGACATCTGAGCAATTGCTGTCTTCGCGACCGGAAATGCCATCAACAAGAGGAGGCATATTCATGTTCACCATGTCACGTCGCGCCGTGCTGGGCTCGGCTGCTGCTGCGGCGGCATTCGGCCTGTCGTCGAAGCTCGAATTCGTCATGCCGGCGCTCGCCGCAGCGCCGCTGGAGCCGATGGTCGGCTTCTTTAAATACAAGGTCGGGGATGTCGAGGTCACTGCGATCTACGACGGCATCTGGAAAAAACCGCATGACCCGACTTTCATCAAGAACGCCTCGATCGAAGACACCAAGGAGGCGCTTTCCAAGGCGGGGTTGACGACCGAATTCATGCCGATCCCGCTGACGGTGGTCGTGCTGAAGCTCGGCGACCGCTTAATCATGATGGATGCCGGCTCGGGCGTCGGTCAGTGGCAGGCGAATGCCACGCACCTCCCGGCGAACATGGCAGCCGCCGGCATCGACTACAAGAAGATCGACACGATTATGCTCTCGCATTTCCACCCGGATCACGTCTGGGGCTTGATGGAAAAGGGAACGAACGATCCTGTCTTCCCGAACGCCGAACTCATCGTCAACGCCGTCGAATATAACTGGTGGACGGAGCCCGGCCGGGTCGAGAAGCTTGCCGAAGGCCGCAAGCCGGCCGGCAAGCGCATCGCCGACGTCTTTCCGAAATGGAAGAACTGGAGATTGGTGGATGACGGGGCCGAGGTTGCACCGGGAATACGGCTTCTTGCCGCGCCCGGCCACACGCCGGGTCATTCGACCTATCTTGTCATCTCGGGCAGCAAGCAACTGCTAGTCTCGGCCGATATCATGTATGTGCCGGCGCTGCTTGCGCCCCATCCCGAATGGCAGGGCAGCTACGACCAGGACGGGCCGATGGCAATCGACACGCGGCGCCGTCTCATCGACCGCATCATTGCCGATAATATCGCCATTTGCGGCTCGCACTTCCCCTTCCCCGGCTCGGGCACCTTCGTCAAGGACGGAAGCGCCTATGGCTTCACACCGACAATCCAGGCCTGAAAGTTCGAAAGGAGATCATCATGAAATATGCAATTCTCGGATTCATCTGGCTTTGTGCCATATCCGCCGGCTTTTCCGCGGTGACGGCGTTTCCGGCCTTTGCCGTCGACAACATGCAATCGACGGATGCTCCCGACCTGAGGTCGGTGCGCGCCAAGATCGATGCCAAGGATTACGTCGGCGCCCTAGCGGAGCTTCGCGGCCTCGCCGAGGACAATCAGCAGGCAGATGTCTATAATCTGATGGGATATACGCTGCGCAAGACCGGTGACTACAAAACGTCGCTGACCTACTACACCAAGGCCCTGGAGCTTCAGTCCGATCACAAGGCGGCACGTGAGTATCTCGGCGAACTCTTTGTCGAAACAGGCGAGATGGCGAAGGCTGAGGAGCAGGTGGCATCGCTGAAGCAGCTTTGCCCGAGCGGCTGCGAAGAGCTCGAAGACCTGCAAAAGGCCATCACGGCCAAGAATGGCAATTGACGAGCATATAAACGCAAGAGCAGGTGGCCGAACCGCCTGCTCTCTTCAAGCGGGAGGATATGATGGAAAATGCCCCAAGCCGGCTCCGACCGGCCGATCTCATTCTTCTCCTGGGCAGGCTGCTCTTGTCGCTGATCTTCCTGCACGAAGGCTCGGTGCTCGCCTCGGATATCACCGCAACGATCGACACTTTCGCAAAACTGGGGCTGTCGGCGCCGGTGGCGCTTGCCGTCATCGCCCTTCAGATCGGCGCCGGTCTTTGCGTGGCGACAGGCTTCTTCTGCCGGCTTGGCGCAGTGGCGCTGGCCTTCTTCTGCCTGGCGACGGCCTTGCTCTTTCACACGAATTTTGCCAGCCAGAACGAACTGCTGCATTTCGAAAAGGACCTGGCGATTGCCGGCGGCATGTTCGTGCTTTCGGCTTCAGGGGCGGGGTCGATATCGATCGACAGGCTGCTGAGAAAGCGGGCAGACCGAATGCATCCCTGGCTGGGGGCGGTGTTGTCGTGATGCGAGCGAGTTTTATCGCCTTCGAGGGCGGGCGCCGGTGAACGCCCCGGCGCAATAAAATCGAATAAAACCGAACAAACCGAAGCGTCGATGCGCGCTAGACTTCCGGCGACAGGTCAGGAGTGTAGCTATGACGTCTTATGTGCAAAGCAAACAGCAAAAGCCGATCCTCGTCTTTCTCGCAAAAGGCGCCGCCGGCGACATCGTCTCGCAACTGAATGAGAACGGCCATGCCGCAACGGCCGTATCCTCGGTGCCGGAGCTTTTCGACGCGCTGCGGTCGGATCGATATTTCCTGGCGGTAACGATGCGATCGGATATCGATATGATCCGGAAGATCAAGACGATACCGGTCGTCAATATCGAGGTGTTCTTCCATTCCGTCCAATCGACTGCAAAGTCGGTTTCCTCTTCGAAGGAATTCGACAGCGACGCGTTTCTGAGAAGGATCGGCGCGCTGAGCGAAACAAGGGCGAACAGGATTCCTGCAGTGCAGACGACCCCGGCGGTCGGTGAGGCAACAATGGCAGGCGCGGCGAAGGCATCCCGCTGGCGCGCTGCCACATCGCTTCTTCTCAGCCGCCGTGCCGCGCCCAGTGCGGAAAGGGTCGATTAGCGTGGCGGCATCCCCATCGCCGACGGACCAGTCTTTGCCGGATTCAGATGATCCGGCCCGGTCTCTTCGCCCGCCCGCCCTGCGTCTGTCCGGATTACGTCGGCTTGAAAGCATTATTCCGAAGCCGGAAATTTTTACGTGGTGCGGGTGTCTTTTCATGTTCCAGCTGCTCGGGGCGGCCGCGGCAAGCGGGTATATCATCACGGCATTGTTTCTGTTCGTGGCAATCGGCCGGCTGATCAGAAACGCTCTCCATACGCTCACCGCACGGCTCCCCAAGCGCTCGGCTTTGAAACATTATACGATGGCGGCCGTCTCTTTGATGTTCTTTTGCCTGCTGGTCATTCGGATGTGTTTCATCGCCACCGTCATCATCGATAGCGCGATCGGAGATCATGATGTGAAAATCAGCGGCGACCCCCGAAGCCAGTTTTGACCGGACGGTTGCCCGCAACATATCGCAACATTATGAAATGTAGCATTGCACGATCGTTGATATCCTGAAGGCGGAGCCGTGTCGGCGCGGTGAAATGTGATAGTTGCGCGCCGACGGGATATCTTCCGGCACGAGTGAACGACGATGGCGTATGAAATGGCAGTTCCCAATCAGGCTCATATTCTCATCGTCGAAGACGATCCGGCGATCGCCGGCATGCTGGTGGATCTTGTGCGGAGCAGCGGCTTCGCGGCCTCGTCGGTGGAGACCGGCGCGGCGATGGACCGGATGATGGCGCGGCAGCAATTCGATCTCATCGTCCTCGATGCGATGTTGCCGGGGGAGGACGGCTTCAGCATCTGCAGGCGGCTTCGTACGTCGGGCTCGGTGCCGATCCTGATGCTGACGGCGCTCCAGGAGGATATCGACCGTATTCTGGGTCTGGAGCTCGGTGCGGACGACTATGTGACGAAACCCTTCAACTCCCGCGAGCTCTTGGCCCGGATCAAGAGCATTCTCCGCAGATCGTCCTATGCCCACCATCACGAGGAAACGCTTGCGCCGATGACCTTCTCGGGATGGCGCATCGATCCCAAAAGCCGTCAACTTCTCGATGCGGACGGCGCCCAGGTTTCGATGACAACGGCGGAGTTCGATATTCTCCTGGCCTTCTGCTGCAATCCGAACAAGGTTCTGACGCGCGAACAGCTCCTGTCGATGACACATGCCGGATCGGCGGGGCCGGTGGAGCGCAGCATCGACGCCCACATCAGCCGGGTCAGGCAAAAGATAGAGCCTAATTTGAAAGACCCGACGTTCATCAAGACGGTGCGGCTGGGGGGCTATCTTTTCGCATCCAAGGTGGAGCGCCTCTCGTGAGAAATTTTCGGCGCGCTTCGATCCAAAACCAGATTCTCATCCTGGCGACCTTTCTTGTCGTGCTGGTTTCCGTGGTGGCGACCGCGATGGAGCCCTATATTTACGGCCGTCATGATCGCGGGTTTCAAAACGGCCTGTTTGCTGCCAGAGCGGCGACGATTGCGGAGCAATTTGCCCAGGCAGGTTCGGCGCAAGACGAAGACGCCGTCCTCGAGAGAGCTGCGGCACTCGGCGTTGCGGTCGAACGGACGTCCCCGGATCGGCCTCGCGCAAGGGAACAACGCCTGTCTCCCGGCGACCTCGTGGCGCGTATCGACGCGATGCTCGCCGACAATGTTTTGACGGCATTGCATCGGTTCGTCATGGGGCAATCGCATCCCGATGTGCTGACGGTCGGAATTGACGAGAAGCGTGCTCTCAGCTTTCAACTGCCGATCTTTCCCAGTTATCTGTGGTTCGTTCCGGCCGCTGCCAGCGGATTTTTGAAAATCGTCATCCCGTTGGTGCTGCTCGCATATTTCAGCAGCCGGCTCATTACCGAACCTCTGAGGCGCTTTGCCGCCGCTGCCAAACGCGCGAGCATAGAGGGCAGCCTGGAAAAGCCTTTCGAACCGGATGGCGCAGCCGAGATCCGCAGCCTGGCGGAATCGCTCAATGTCATGAGCGATCGCATCCAGAGCATGGCGGAAGATCGAACAAGAGTGTTGAGCGGCGTGGGGCATGATCTCAGGACACCGCTGACAAGATTGCGGATGCGTGCCGAGCGTTCCTCCGAGCCGGAACTGCGCAGCCTGATGCTCGCCGATATCGCCACTTTGAATTTCATGATCGACGAGTGCCTGGCCTATTTCAAAGATCCGTCGGTGCGGGCGGTCGATCGAAAGGTCGATATCTCAAGCCTGTTGCAGACGATTGCGACCGATTTCTCCGACACCGGCGTCGATGCGCGGTTCACCGGTCCGCGGCGACTGGCATTTGTCTGCAAACCGCAGGCGCTGACCCGGGCGATTACCAATCTGGTCGAAAACGCGTCCCGCTACGCAACGCAAGTCGAAATCGATTTACAATGCCGTGCCGATGGCGGGATCAGGATAGAGGTGAGGGACAATGGTCCCGGCCTGACGGACGAACTGAAGGCGAAGGTTTTGGAGCCATTCTTCAAAGCCGACAAATCGCGGCAGATCGGCGCCAAAGGCGGTTCGGGGCTTGGGCTTGGCCTTCCGATCGCCCAAGGGATCGTCACCAAAGCGCACAACGGACAATTGACATTGGTGGACGGGAACCCACGCGGCCTGATCGTCGTCATCGATCTTCCGCCCCTCAACTGATCCAAGCCGAAGGCTCGCCGCCGGTTTCTTCATCACACTGACTGCCGGCCGGACGATGGCGCTGTCACACGTCGCGCCGCGCCGCTTCGCCGCAAAGGCGGCTTACGAACATTTCCGCATATCATAACAAACACAGCAACATTCGAATTCCATAAAACCGGTGCCAGCCGATGCCGTTCGGCATTTCCGAAGCTGGAGCCAAGTCATTGATAGAAAGTTTGAAAATCGGTGCGACATTGCTGCTCGCCTGCTTGAGCGTGGCCGCATGCACGACCCCTGACCCCACGGTGTATGCCGGACTTGCTTCGGCATCGCAGCTTCAACCGAACACTGGGGATAAAACCGGCCGCGTGCCGTATCGCTATCAGACGAATGTCAACTGGAGCCAGTACAACAGGATCATCGTCGATCCGGTCACCGTCTATAGCGGCCCTGACAATCAGTTCGGCAAGGTCTCCGAAAAGGACAGGATCTTCCTCGCCAATTATATGCAGGAGCAATTCACGGAGAAATTGAAGACGCGCTTTGCCGTCGTCAGCACCCCTGCTCCGGCAACGCTGAGATTGCATCTGACGCTGACGGGCGCGAAATCAACGACGGCGGTGCTCGGAACGGTCACGCGCATCGACGTTGCCGGCGGATTGTACAACACCGTCCAAGCGGTGCGCGGCCGCGAAGGCTCGATGACCGGCTCGGTGAATTATGCCGTGGAGATCTATGATGCTGCGAGCAACCGTCTCCTGTCTTCCTACGTCACCAAGCAATATCCGAATGCGATGAATATCGGTGCAAGCTTCACGGCGATGGATGCCTCGATGGTCGGCGTGCGGAAAGGCGCCGATGCGCTCCTTGCGGAGTTGAAATAGCCGGAGTCAAAGAGCGTGGACATGTTCCACGTCCACGCTCGCTGCCGCACTATTCCGCTTACAAGATCGCCTGGCCGGCTATCAGCGCAAGGACGAGGAAGATCAGGAAGATCACCAGCGCGATGCCGAAGAGAACGCGGGCAACCGTGGCGGTGGCCGCGGACACGCCGGTGAAGCCGAAGAACCCGGCGATGATCGAAATCACGAAGAATATCAGAGCCCATTTCAGCATGGCGTCATCCTTTGCTTGTGCCTGGGAAGACGCGGCAACCGGGAAAATGTTCCCGGTCGTCGGAATGGAAGCACTGATCTTCGCGTGCCCCTCCCGGTGCTGATGGGTGTTCCCCGATCAGCCGTGATTGATCATCACGTGGCGCACGGCGGTGTAGTCCTCCAGCGCGTAGGCCGACATGTCCTTGCCGTAGCCCGACTGTTTGAGGCCGCCATGCGGCATCTCGTTGGCCAGCATGAAATGCGTGTTGATCCAGGTGCAGCCATATTGCAGCCGGGCGGCGGTCTTCATGCCGCGGCTGATATCCTTGGTCCAGACGGAGGAGGCCAGGCCGTAATCGCTGTCGTTTGCCCAGGCGATGGCGTCGTCAGTATCGGAAAAGCGGGTGACCGAGACGACCGGGCCGAAGACCTCGCGGCGGACGATCTCGTCGTCCTGCAGGGCGCCTGCTATGACGGTCGGGGTGAAGAAGAAACCCTTGTCGCCGGAGACCTTGCCTCCGGTGGTGATCTCCATGTGCTTGTGTTCGGAGGCGCGGGCGACGAAGCTTTCGACGCGGTCGCGCTGGCGTCTGGAGATCAGCGGGCCGATTTCGTTTTCGGTATCGTCTGCCTGGTTGAAGCGGATGCTCGCGACGGCCGAGGAGAGGTCGGCGACGAAATTGTCGTAGACCTTGGCATCGGCATAGATCCGACAGGCGGCGGTGCAATCCTGGCCGGCATTGTAATAGCCGAAGGTGCGGATGCCGGATACGACGGCATCGATATCGGCATCGTCGAAGACGATGACCGGGGCCTTGCCGCCGAGTTCAAGATGGGTGCGCTTGACCGTCTTGGCGGCGGCCTGCAGCACCTTTTTACCGGTGGCAACATCGCCGGTGATCGAGATCATGCCGATCTTGGCATGGTTGATCAGGGCGTTGCCGACGCTTTCGCCGCGGCCGAGGATGACGTTGACGACGCCTTCGGGAAGGATGTCGGAGAGCAATTTCGCCATTTTCAACGCCGTCAGAGGCGTCTGCTCGGAAGGCTTGAAGACGACGGTGTTGCCGCCGGCGATCGCCGGCGCCAGTTTCCAGGCCATCATCATCAGCGGATAGTTCCACGGCGCGATCGAGCCGACGATGCCGATCGGATCGCGGCGGATCATCGAGGTGTGGCCGGGCAGATATTCGCCGGCGGCCGGCGCGTGCAGGTTGCGCACGGCGCCGGCGAAGAAGCGATAACAATCGACGATCGCCGGGATTTCGTCATTCAGCACTGAGTTGATCGGCTTGCCGCAGTTCAACGCTTCCAGCGCGGCGAAACCGGCAGCGTCCTTCTCGATCGCGTCGGCGATCTTCAGCAGGTAAGCGGAGCGCTCGCCCGGCGTCGTCTGCGACCAGCTCTTGAAGGCTTTTTCGGCGGCGTCGACGGCGGCATCGACTTGGGAGAGCGAGGCCTCTGGAAGGTCGATCACCGTCTCGCCGGTCTTCGGATTCAGGATGTGCTCTTCCGTCTCCGTGCCTTTTTCGAAACGGGACCCGATCAGCATCTGGATATCCATGAATGTTCTCCCTGTTATTTGCCGGCGCCGGCGATCTGGTCGCCGTCGCGGGTGAGGTAATAGGCTGCCAGGATCGGCAGGAAGGTGACGAGCACCACGACCATGGCGACCACATTGGTGACCGGGCGCTGGCGCGGGCGGATGAGTTCTTCGAGCATCCAGATCGGCAAGGTCGATTGCTGGCCGCCGGTGAAGGTGGTGACGATGACCTCGTCGAAGGACAGTGCGAAGGCGAGCATGCCGCCGGCAAGAAGGGCGGTGCCGATATTCGGCAGGATGATATGACGGAAGGTCTGGAAGCCGTCGGCGCCGAGGTCCATCGAGGCCTCGATCAGCGAGCCGGAGGTGCGGCGGAATCGGGCGACCGCATTGTTGTAGACGACGACCACGCAGAAAGTGGCGTGGCCGAGCACGATGGTCCAGACCGAAAACGGGATGTCGAACAGGCTGAAGGCCGAACGCAGCGCTATGCCGGTAATGATGCCGGGAAGGGCGATCGGCAGGATGACCAGCAGCGAGATTGCCTCGCGACCGAAGAATTTCGTCTGGCTGACAGCGGCCGCGCAAAGCGTGCCGAGGATGAGCGCGATCGCGGTGGCGATGACGGCGACCTGCACGGAAAGCCCGAGCGCCGCCCAGACGTCCGGCCGGTTCCAGGCAACAGCGAACCACTGCAGCGTCAGGCCGGGCGGCGGCCATTGATAGCTCTTCTCCTCGGTGGTGAAGGCATAGACGAAGATCAGGAGGATCGGCAGATGCAGGAAGAGCAGCCCGACGGCAGCGGCGATCTTTAGCGGCAGCGGCGAGGTCTTGAGATCAGAGCGCATCGAAAGCCCCCAGCTTCTTGGCGAGCGAGAGATAGAGCGCCATGATGACGATCGGCACGACGGAGAAAGCGGCGGCGAGCGGCACGTTGCCGGCCGTTCCCTGCTGGGCATAGACGGCCTGGCCGATGAACAGCCTGGACGAGCCGATGATCTGCGGAATGATGTAATCGCCCAAGGTCAGCGAGAAAGTGAAGATCGAGCCGGCGACGATGCCCGGCAGCGCCAAGGGCAACAGCACGGTGCGGAAGGTCTGGTGCGGTGTGGCGCCCAGATCGGCCGATGCCTCGATCAGGTTGCCGGGCACACGCTCGAGGGCCGCCTGCGTCGGCAGGATCATATAGGGCAGCCAGACATAGACGAAGACGATGAAGGTGCCGAGGTAGCTCACCGAGAGCGAATTGCCGCCGACGACGGGCAGGTTCAGGACGCCGTCGAGCAGCCAGGAGAGATGGAGCTTCTCGAAGATCCAAGTGAGGATGCCCTCCTTGGCGAGGATCAGCTTCCAGGCGTAGATCTTGACGAGATAGCTCGACCACAGCGGCAGCATGACGCCGAGATAGAAGAGCACCTTCCATTTGCCTTGCGCATAACGGGCCGCATAATAGGCGATCGGGAAGGCGATCAGCGCCGAAGCGACGGTGACCAGCGCCGCCATGACGACGGTGCGGATGATGATGTCGAAATTCGTCGGGCTCAAAAGCTGGGCGTAGGTCGCAAGGGTGAATTCGTAATTCACCAGCCCGGAAAAATCGTCGATCGAGAAGAAGCTCTGCAGAAGCAGGGCGATCAGCGAGCCGATATAGATGATGCCGAGCCAGAGCAGCGGCGGCGTCAGCATCAGAAAGAGTAAGAGCTTCGGGTGCCGCCAGAAGGCATCCGACATTCGGCCGAAAAACCCACTACGCCCCGGAAGGATCGATGTTTTGCTGTCTGACATGGTGAGCGCCGTCATGCCGCGTCGTCCATGTAGTGGATATCGGCCGGCTGCCAGGCGAGACGGATGCCGGCGCCGACATCCGGCACCGGCGCGCCTGCCGGCAGCATGACATGCAGCCGGTTGCCCTTGAGATCGACGCTGAGACGGGTGGCCGCGCCGAGGAAGCTTGCATGTTCGACTTTCGCCTCGATGCCGTCGCTGGCCAGCCGGATCGCCTCGGGGCGCAGGCTCGCCCAACGTTTCTCGCCGCCGAGCGAGGCCATCAGGTCAGGGGCGATGACGTTCGAGGAGCCGACAAAATCGGCGACGAAACGGGTCTTCGGGCAGCGGTAGATATCCTGCGGCGTGCCGTGCTGGACGATGTTGCCGTCGTTGAAGACGGCGACGCGATCGGCCATCGACAGCGCCTCGCCCTGATCGTGCGTCACGAAGACGAAGGTGATGCCGAGCGCGCGCTGCAGGCTCTTCAATTCTTCCTGCATCTGCTCGCGCAGTTTCAGGTCGAGCGCGCCGAGCGGTTCGTCGAGCAGCAGCACCTTCGGCTTGTTGACGAGGGCGCGGGCGAGCGCCACGCGTTGCCGCTGGCCGCCGGACAATTGCCCTGGGCGGCGGGCGCCGTAACCCGGCAGCTTGACGAGCTCGAGCGCATCGCCCGCCGCCTTCATCCGCTCCGCCTTGCCGACGCCCTTGACCATCAGCCCGTAGGCGACGTTGTCGAGAATGTTGAGATGCGGAAACAGCGCGTAGTCCTGGAACACGGTGTTGACGTTGCGGCGATAGGGCGGAACACCGTCGGCCGTTTCGCCGAAGATCTGGATATGGCCTGATGTCGGCTGCTCGAAACCGGCGATCAATCGAAGGCAGGTCGTCTTGCCGGAACCGGAGGGCCCAAGCATGGCGAAGAACTCGCCCGGCGCGATTTCGAGGTCGACGCCGTCGACGGCGCGAACCTGGCCGAAATGGCGCGATACCTGCTGGAAACGGACGGCGGGTGTCATTGTTGGCGGCTCCAGGTCTCTGTCATTCAAGAGAGGGCTTGGTTTCAAAAACCCCGCCCCAAACCCCTCCCCACAAGGGGGAGGGGCTTAACCTGCCGTACCCTTTCGCAAATACCTTGGCGTTTCGGCAGGTTTCGGCGGTGCCACTCTTGCCCCCTCCCCCTTGTGGGGAGGGGTTGGGGAGGGGATTTTACGCATATGAGCGGATCGGCTCACCTTCCGCCGATCACGCCGATATAATCCGACACCCAGCGATGATAGGGCACGCATTCGCTTTGCGTCGCGCATTTGGCGACCGGGGTCTTCCAAAACTTGATCTTGTCGAAGTGATCGAAGCCGTTGGTGGCGCAGCCGGCGTCGCCCATCAGTTCGTTACCCTTGCAGGCGGCGGGAACGGAGGGCACGGCGCCGAACCAGGCGGCGGCGTCACCCTGGACCTTGGCCTTCAGCGAATGTTCCATCCACATATAGGCGCAGTTCGGATGTTCGCTGTCGGCATGCAGCATGGTGGTGTCGGCCCAGCCGGTGACGCCTTCTTCCGGGAAGGTGGAGGCGATCTTCTGCTTGTCGGTCTGCAGCAGGTTGACCTGGAAAGGCCAGGAGCCGGAGGCGACGACGCCTTCGTTCTTGAAGTCGTCGATCTGGATCATCGCGTCGTGCCAGTAGCGCGAGACCAGCTTGCGCTGGCCGCGCAAAAGGTCGAGGGCGGCCTTATACTGGTCCTCGGTCAGTTCGTAGGGGTCCTTGATGCCGAGATCCGGCTTGTGCGCCATCAGATACATGGCGGCGTCGGCAATATAGATCGCGCCGTCATAGGCCTGGACGCGGCCCTTGTTCGACTTGCCGTCGGGCAGCGTCTCCTCCTCGAAGACGACGTTCCAGCTGGTCGGCGCCTTATCCTTGAAGGCATCGGTATTATACATCAGCACGTTCGGCCCCCAGAGATAGGGTACGCCGTAATGCACGCCGCCGACTGTATACCACGGGCCGTTCTGCAGGCGCTCGTCGACGGTCTTGAAGCTCGGGATCAGGTCGGTGTTGATCGGCTGGACGCGCTTGCCGGCGATGAGGCGCAGCGACGCGTCGCCCGATGCGGTGACGAGATCGAAGCCGCCCTCGTTCATCAGCGAGACCATTTCATCCGAGGTGGCGGCGGTTTTGACGGAAACCTTGCAGCCGGTCTCCTTTTCGAAATCGGTGACCCAATCGTAGTTCTTGTCGGTTTCGCCGCGTTCGATGTAGCCGGCCCAGGCGACGATGCTGACCGCGCCTTCGCCTTTGCCGAGCGCCTTCAGCGTTTCGGCGGCGATCCCCTGCGTCGCGAAGCTCAGGCAGGCGAGTGCTGCCGTGCAGGATTTCAAGAGATTGGTCATCATCCGTCTCCCGGTTTTGGTGCCACTTTTGTGGCGTTTGTTCCCTGTGAAGAAGGTGACGCGAAAAGGCCGCTTTCGCAAATTCATTTATCAGAAAGGCGATATCGGAAAATCCGATATCAGCGGACGCGGCCGGAGCGCAGACTTTCGGCGATGCCGACGAAATCGCGCGCCGCCTGCGGCAGGCTGGAGCCCTTGCGCCAGACCATGCCGACCTGGACGACCGGCAGCGAGCCGGAGACGTCGCGGCTTTCGATACGGTCGCCTTCGAGCGACCAGGGGCGATAGACGAGATCGGGAAGCAGCGCCACGCCGGCGCCGGTTGCCACCAGGCTGCGCACCGCTTCGACCGAGCGGGTGCGGAAGGCGACATGCGGGCGGGCGCCGAGTGCGGAGAGCAGCTTGCCGGTATTCTCCTCGATTTCGTCGACGGTCAGCATGATCAGCGGTTCACGGGCGATATCGGCGACCGAGATGATGTCGGCCGATACCAGCGGATGGCCCATCGGCAGCCATAGACGGTAGGGCGAGGTTTCGAGGATCTCGGCCTGCAGCGCCATGCGGTCGCGCAGGTTCGATATCACCATGACGGCGACATCGAGTTCGCCGCCGACCAGGAGATGTTCGAGATAACCGCCATTATCCTCGATGGCGCTGACTTCGATGCCCGGACAGGCGCGGCGATATCGCGCCAGGAGATCGGAGAGCACGTAGCCGGCGACGAGAGAGGTGACGCCGATGTTCAATGTGCCTGAGAGGGCGCTCTGCTGGCCGGAGAAGCTGGTACGCGCGTCAGAGACGGAGGCGAGAATCTTCGTGGCGTGACGCAGGAACTGGTGGCCGTTGTGAGTGATCGTCAGGCCGCGCGGATGGCGCTCGAACAGCGCGACGCCGAGGTCGGTTTCGAGCTCTTTCAGCGCCTCGGTCACCGAGGATTGCGAGATCGAGAGGTTTTGTGCGGCGCGCGTCACCGACCCTTGTTCGGCGACAGCGACGAAATACTGGATCTGGCGAAGCGTGAAGGCCATCAGCGTTTAGAGCATGGCGCAACAGCCCCTGGCAAGCGGCTGAAAAAAAGCGGACCTTTTTTGGTGTTTTCTCAAAAGGGCGCAGGCTTCGCACGCCCACTTAAACATTCGGAAACGTGATTTCCTTAACGTTCTCAGCACTTGTCCTGCGTTGGAGTTTCAGATGGCGGAGCAGTTGGCGTGAAGGCCTTACTGCGCATGTTCCGGCCTTCCCGGAAATTGGCAATGATCATCGGTGGAGTCGCTCTTCTGGCGGGCGTTTCCGGCGGTGCGGCCGTCTTTGTCGGCAAGGACAGACTGATGAGTGCTGCCGGTGGCGGCTACGGGCTCGAATGCAGCGACGTCAACCTGGTGACGATCCGGAAGCAGGATCACGTCTGGGTGCGCAAATACATTAAAACCGAACCGACCGACGGAATGACACGCGTCAAGACGGCGCTTCGTGTCGCCCAGGCCGTTTATGCCGCGCAGAAGCCGGATCTGGTGCAGGTGGTGGTGCTCGACGAGAACGGCCCGACCCTGCGCTCCGACATCCGCGGCCGGGCCATCGGCGCCGACGTCGTCTATATCCCGCATCCCGACAAGGCCGTTCCCGGCCTCGACGACAAGACCTATACGGCGCGCTATTATGACGGCAAGGCCAGCGAGAACGGGCTGTTCTTCGGCGAGCGGATAGAGTTGCCTCTCGATGAGATCGCGATGATCAGCAACGCCTTCAAGGATCCTGAGGATTGCGTCGACCCGGTCGCTGTGGGTTCGACGAAGAACGGCGAAAAGGGCAAGGAAACGAAGGCCGCAGGCGGCGCGCATGGCGCAGCGCCGGCGGCCGAAGGCGAAGCCGCGCCAGCGAAGGAAGCTGCGCCAGCCAAAGACGGCGCGGGTGCCGATGTGGTGGCGGAGGCGCCGGCGGAAGGCGCCAAGACTCACTGAAGCACCGGCATGAAAAAAGCGGAGCGCCGGCTACAGCGCCGCGCCTCTTTCAGACGCGCAAAGGACGCTCTAGCACTTTGAATGGCTGCATAATTTTATCCTTAAATCGATTCCGATTTAAGGAATTATGCAGCGACACTCCGCTTCGTTTTTCTTATGTTTCTTCCGTCAGTCGGCCTTGTTGCGGCGGGCCGGGAAGAGGATGACGTCGCGGATCGACGGCGCATTGGTCAGAAGCATGATCAGGCGGTCGACGCCGATGCCGAGGCCACCCGCCGGCGGCATGCCCTGGTCGATCGCATCGAGGAATTCCTCGTCCAGCTGCTTTTCCTTTTCACCGCGGGCATGCGCCTGCTCGAGCTGCTCGACCATGCGGCGGCGCTGCTCTTCCGGATCGTTGAGTTCGGAGAAGGCGTTGCCGAGTTCCCAGGCGTTGCAATAGGTCTCGAAGCGCTCGACCAGGCGCGGCTCGCCCGGCACTTCCTTGGCGAAGGGCGAGATGTCCTTCGGGAAGTGCGTGACGTGCGACGGTTGGATCAGCGTCGATTCAACCTTTTCCTCGAAGATGAAGGCGAGGCATTCGCCCCAGGTCCAATCCTTCTCGACCGCAAAGCCGGCAGCCTTGGCGGCGGCGCGCGCTTCCTCGTCGGTCTTGATCGCAAGGAAATCGATGCCGGTCGCTTCCTTGACGGCGGCGGGCATCGGCACGCGCTTGAACGGTCCCTTGAACGACAAGCGCTTGTCGCCGAAGTCGAATTCCGTCGTGCCGTGAATGGAAAGCGCCAGACCCTCGAACAACCGCTCGACGAGGTCCATCATGTCCTCGTAATCGGCATAGGCCCAGTAACATTCCATCATGGTGAATTCGGGATTGTGCCGGGTGGAGACGCCTTCGTTGCGGAAGTTCCGGTTGATCTCGAAGACCTTGTCGGTCAGGCCCGACACCAGCGTGCGCTTCAGGAACAGTTCCGGCGCGATGCGCAGATACATGTCGAGTTTCAGCGTGTTGTGATGCGTCTTGAACGGCTCGGCGGTGGCGCCGCCATAGATCGATTGCAGCATCGGCGTTTCGACTTCCATGAAGCCGTCGTTCTCCATGAAGCGGCGGATGCCGGAGACGATCTTCGAGCGCTGCTGGAAACGAAGCTTTGAATCCTCATTGGTCATGATGTCGAGATGGCGCTTGCGATAACGCAGCTCGATGTCGGAGAGGCCGTGCCACTTCTCGGGCATCGGCAGCAGCGACTTGGTCAGCATTTCGATCTTCTGGGCGTTGATCGTCAGTTCGCCGCGCTTGGTGCGGCGCACGATGCCGGTGACGCCGATGATATCGCCGATATCGATCATCGGCAGCAGGCCGCGGGCCTCTTCCGGCGTCGTGTCCTTGTGGCTGAAGATCTGGATCTTGCCGGAAGCGTCGCGGATATCCATGAACATGCCGGAGTTGCGCGAGGAATAGACGCGGCCGGCGACGGTGACGACATCCTGCGTCTCGACGTCGGGTTCCAGAGATTCATACTTGGCGCCGAGTTCGGCATTGGTCAGCGTCCGGTGGAAATGCGCCGGATAGACATCGCCGATCTGCTCGCGCAACAGCTTCAGCTTCTGGGCGCGCACTTCAGTCGCGTCGGAGGAGAGGGTGTTTTCGGTCTTGTCGTTCATGTCTTTTGCCTCATCGATGCGGCATGAATTCTAAATCAATGTTTGCTGGCTCGAAGCGTTGCGGCTGGCTCGGCGCTAACCCTCCCCCTTGTGGGGAGGGTCGGAGCGAAGCGGAGGGGAGGGGTTTTCTAGGAAAGGCCCCTCCCCAACCCCTCCCCACAAGGGGGAGGGGCTTCCACCTTCATTTCGAGCCGACGAGAGCGGCGACCGCCTGGGCGGCGAGTTTCAGGCGCTGGCGCACGACCGAGCGGCCGAGGATCGCCATGGAATCGAAGAGCGGCAGGGAACGCGACGAGCCGGAGACGGCAACGAAGAGCGGCGAGACCACGACCTTCAGCTTCTTGCCCATGCGGTCGGAGATCGCGCGCAGTTCCGCTTCGATGGTCTCGACGTTCCATTCCAGGATCTTTTCGAGATCCGGCTGGACGGTGTTGAGGATCTCCAGGATTTCTTCCGGCGGCGACTTGATCTTGGCAAAGTCGGACGGCTGCAGGCCGAGATCGGATTTCAGCAGGAAGCCGGCAAGATCGGGCAGCTCGCCGAGCTTGGAAATGCGGGTCTGCGACAGCCGTAGGCCTTCCCTCAGACGGTCGTTTTCCATTGCCCAGGTCAGCACGCGGCTGCGGAACTCCTCCTCCGACAGCTTCTCGCGGATCCAGCGACCGTTCAGCCAGTCGAGCTTCTGGATGTCGAAGATAGCGCCGGCCTTGGAGAGATTGTCCGGATCGAACTTTTCGGACAGTTCTTCCATCGTCAACAGTTCTTCGCCTTCGGCGATCTGCATGAAGAACAGGCCGAGGAAGTTCATCAGCGCTTCGGGGATGTAGCCGAGCGCGGAATAATAGGAGATCGAGGTCGGGTTCTTGCGCTTCGACAACTTCGACTTGTCGGCATTGCGCATCAGAGACAGATGCATGAAGACCGGCTGGTCCCAACCGAAATAGCGATAGAGCAGGATGTGCTTGGGCACCGAAGCGAGCCATTCCTCGCCGCGCGCCACATGGGTGATCTTCATCAGATGGTCGTCGATGACGTTCGCCATATGATAGGTCGGCATGCCGTCGGCCTTGATGAGGACCTGCATGTCGACGGAATCCCACGGGATGGATACATCGCCATAGACGCCGTCGGTGAAATCGCACGAGCCTTCGGCCGGGATCTTCATGCGGATGACTGTGGTCTCGCCGGCGGCCATGCGCGAGGTGACTTCCTCGGCGCTAAGGCTCAGGCAGAGGCCGTCATATTTCGGCGGCTTGCCGGCGGCGCGCTGCGTCTCGCGCATCTGCTCCAGGCGGGCAGGCGTGCAGAAACAGCGGAAGGCATGGCCCTTGTCCAACAATTCCTCAGCGTAGGGCTGGTACATCGGTTTGCGGTCGGACTGGCGATAAGGGCCGTAGGGGCCGCCGATATCGGGGCCTTCCTTCCATTCCAGCCCGCACCATTTCAGCGCGTCCAGCACCTTGGTCTCGAATTCCGGGGTCGAGCGTGTCGCATCGGTATCCTCGATGCGCAGGATGAACTCGCCGCCGTGCTTCTTGGCAAAGAGATAGTTGAAAAGAGCGATGTAAGCGGTGCCGACATGCGGCTCGCCGGTCGGCGAGGGAGCGATGCGGACGCGGACGCCGGTAGCTGTCCCGGAAACTGTCATTGTATGTGCCCGTCAATGAATGCCGGACGGTATTCGCGGGAAAGCGACGTTCGGCCGGAAGGATGCAGATATCTTCATCGGCAAACCGGCCGAAAAAGGGCATTCGCCCGCACCATTCGCCGATCGTCCGTTCGGCTGGCCTTAGGCCATATTCAACCGGGCGCGTCAAGAAAAACCGCGCTTGCAAAGGCCCGATGGCGGTGAGGGAAGGCGCGCCGGTCTCGCCGCGCCTCCCGCTTCAGCCTCAATGCGCGCCTTCCCGCTTCCGCTTGCGGGCATTGCGCGCGAACATGTTCAGCACCTCGACCAGCGCCGAGAAGGCCATGGCGGCGTAGACGTAACCCTTCGGCACGTGGAAGCCCATGCCTTCGGCGATCAGTGTCGTACCGATCATCAGCAGGAAGGCCAGCGCCAGCATGACGATCGTCGGGTTCCTCTCGATGAAGTTGGCAAGCGGGTTTGCGGCGACCAGCATGACGGTGACGGCGGCGATGACGGCAATCACCATGATCGGCAGATGCGGCGTCATGCCGACGGCGGTGATGATGCTGTCGACCGAGAAGACGAGGTCGAGCAGCAGGATCTGGCCGATTGCCGATGCAAAGCCCGTCGTTGCCGACGTTGCGATGAAATCTTCCTGGTGGTCCACGGGGTCGACGGTGTGGTGAATTTCCTTGGTGGCCTTCCAGACGAGGAACAAGCCGCCGGCAATCAGGATCAGATCCTTCCAGGAGAAGCCGTGGCCGAAGGCCGTAAACAGCGGTTCGGTCAGCTGCACGATCCAGGCGACGGTGCCGAGCAGCGCCAAGCGCATGACGAGGGCAAGGCCGATGCCGATCTTGCGGGCTCTCTCCCGGTGCTCAGGCGGCAGTTTGTTGGTGAGAATGGAAATGAAGATCAGGTTGTCGATCCCGAGAACGACTTCCATCACCACCAACGTGATGAGCGCCACCCAGGCAGCCGGATCCTGAATGAGCGTCATGATTTCCTGCATCAGCTTATATCCCTCTTGCGTCACATGATTGGATGACGCGCGCAATGTAGTGTCGGCGGCCCGCCACGCAAGCGCCGCAAGGGGGTATACGCAATCGGTGTGACTTTTATTCCCTAATAGGTAGCCAGATTTCGGTGACGCCCATGCCGGTATGGGGGTCGAAGCGCTCGTCGTAACGTTCGAACATGTCGGGCGTCTCGCCGTGCCCCAGGCCTGACGTCGGCCACCATGTGCCGAAAATCCGGTTCATCGTCGCTGAGATGCCGGAGACATGGCCGCGATGGGTGAAGACGACATAGCGCTGGCCCGGAAGCTTGAGCGTGGCGAAATCTGCCGGCAGATCGTCGGCATCGGCGATTTCGACTGCGGCCATATAGCGGAATTTCTCCGCTTCGCCGTCGATATGGGTGCAGACGCCGTAGGCGACGTTGCCCTTCTGGCCGGGGATGTGGCCGAAATGGGCGTTGAACCTCTGCCAGAGGGAGGGGATGGCGGCGTTGCCGCCATAGGCATAGATCTCCTGCAGGCCGGCAAGGAGCATCGGCTGCAGGGTTTCGAAGCGGGGTGGTTCGAGGTCGTTGAGGTGGGCGGGGTCCATTCTGATCGGCTCCAGCAAGACAAGATTGCGGGCGTGCCCCTGTCTGCGCACCGCGTCCGGCGTCATGCCGAACTGGTCGCGGAAGGCACGGGTGAAAGCCTCGTGCGAGCCGTAGCCCGCGCAAAGCGCAACCTCGAGAATGGTGGATGAGCCGCTGGCCAACGCGGGAACGGCGCGGCTGAGGCGCCGTCCCCTGATATAGCCGCTGATCGAGTGGCCGGTGACGAGCCCGAAGACGCGCGACAGATGGTAGCGCGACAATCCGGCTGCTTCCGATATCTCTTCCAGCGATAGATCGTTTTCGAAATGGCTCTCTATGAACCAGATCGCCCGTGCGACGGCGCTCATTCTCACTCCCTACAGCGCCGCGCGTCCTTCAAGACGCGCAAAGGACGCTGTAGCACTTTGAATGCTGCATAATTTTATCCTTAAATCGATTTCCGATTTAAGGAATTATGCAGGGGTTGCCGCCTCTTTCTTAGAGAAAAGCCGCCAGCCGGGTTTGATCGTTGTTGCGGAGTTTTGGCCGATGGAGGGCGGCAGTCAAGGATGCGGTCAAGCGGTCTCGTGCCGGCGCGCGCCGTAGGCAGCCATGAAAACCCGGATCGCGCCGCGGATGACGCGCTCGATTTCGTCGCGAGTGGGCGGCTCTTCCATGGTTCCGAACAGGCGCAGCTTGAAGAAGCTGCCACTGGCGAGATCGAGGAACTGGCCGGCGGCCAGATCGATGTCGTCGATCTCGAGCGTGCCTTCGGCGACGCGCCGCTCCAGAAAGTCGCGCATGATGGTGCGCAGGTTTTCCGGTCCCTTGAAGAAGCGCTGACAGAGCACCGGCATGCGGTCACGAACGCCGAGAACGATGCGCATGGCTTTGATGACCTTTTCATCGGTCATATGCGTGACGAAACCCATCCCGAATTCGTACAGGCCGACTTCGGGATCGTCGTGTTCGGCAAGCGCGGTGCGAACGGCCGCCAGGAAGGCGGCGCGCTCGGCCTCGATCATCGCCGAAAACAGTTCTTCCTTGTTGGTGAAATAGACGTAAAGCGTTCCCTTGGAGACGCCGGCCTCGCGCGTCACGTCGTTCATGCTGGCGGCGTCGAAGCCCATCTTCATGAAGACGCGCTTGGCGCCGGCAAGAATCTGCTGGCGCTTGGCCGGATCTTCGCCCGCGGCAAATCGGCCTCCGCCGACCGGGGGACTGAAGACGGCGGCATGGTCGGGTTTCAGCGTCATGTCTCCTTAACCGTGTTCACGATTTCGCATTTTCGTTAAAGAAATCGAACCGATTGGTTCTATACATCTTGATATGACGGTTAAACAGGTTTAAGTCAACTGAACCGAACCGTTCAGTTCGATTATTTACTCCAGATCGGTAAAGTGGCCATGTCGAGCAACCAGAAAAGCAACGTCGCGCGGATCGTCAGCGAAAACGCCGAAGCCGAAGAGGCAAAGGTCGTGACCGTTGCTGAGGCTCCGACGGCGGAAGCCCGCGAAGCGCCGCCTGCTCCCGGGCAGTCGGCGCCGGCCCAGGCTCCTGTTGCTCCTCCTGCCGCCGCGAAGAAGCGGCGCAGCCCGGTATTGCCGATCGTGGTGCTCGCCCTGCTCGCGGGCGGCGGCTGGTATGGATACGAATGGTGGACGAACGGCCGGTTCATGGTGTCGACCGACGACGCCTATATCGAAGGTGATATCGCGACCATCTCGCCGAAGGTTACCGGCTATGTCGCGAAGGTGAATGTTGTTGCCAACCAGGAAGTCAAGGCAGGAGACGTTCTCGCGACCCTTGATAACGGCGACTACCAGAACGCCCTCGATCAGGCGAATGCCCAGATCGTGACCGAGCAGCTTTCGCTGAGCCGTATCGATGCGCAGATCGAAGGCGCCAAGGCGAGCCTCGTGCAGGCCCAGGCGCAGAAGACTGCCCTCGAAGCCACGGTTCGCGGCGCGGAAATCAAGCAGAAGCGCCAAAGCGACCTGCAGGCAAAGTCGGTCGGCACCACCGCGGATCTCGATGATGCCAATACGGCCCTCGATCAGGCCAGGGCCAATCTTGCCGGCGGCGATGCCAATATCGTGACTGCGCAGGCCAATATTGCCATTCTCGAAGCCCAGCGCAAGGAAGCTGAAGGTTCCGTCCGCACGCTGGAAATCCAGCGCGACAAGGCCGCACGCGACCTCTCTTTCACCGTGCTCAAGGCGCCCTATGACGGTATCGTCGGCAACCGCTCGGTCCAGGAAGGCGACCTCGTTTCGCCCGGCCAGCGCCTGATGGCGCTGGTTCCGGTGCGGCAGCTCTATATCGACGCCAACTTCAAGGAAACGCAGATCCAGCATCTCGTTCCCGGCTCGAAGGTCAACGTCCATGTCGACGCCTATAGCGACCATCCCGTCGTCGGCACCGTCGAATCGATTTCGCCGGCTTCCGGCTCGGTCTTCTCGCTGCTGCCGCCGGAAAATGCGACGGGTAATTTCACCAAGGTGATCCAGCGTGTGCCGGTGCGCATCGCCCTGCCGCAGGATGCGCTCGACAGCGGACGCCTGCGCGCGGGCCTCAGCGTCGTCGTCGACGTCGATACCCGCACGGCGCCGGGCCAGTAAGCCTTTCGAAAAGGCGGAGGTGGTCCGATGGCCGGGAGCGCGACAGCAACAGCGGGAACGATGCCGGCAGCGCCTGCTCATGCCGAGGATCGCATGGATCCGAGGAAGCTCATCGCCTTCTTCGCGATGGTGCTCGGCATGTTCATGTCGATCCTCGACATTCAGATCGTCTCGGCTTCGCTTGCCGAAATTCAGGCCGGCCTTTCAGCCGGCAGCGACGAGGTCGGCTGGGTGCAGACGGCCTATCTGATCGCCGAAGTGATCATGATCCCGCTGTCGGGCACGCTGGCGCGCATTATCTCGACGCGTTATCTCTTTGCGATCTCGGCGGCCGGTTTCACCATGGCCAGCGCGCTGGCCGCGACGGCGACGAACATCGACCAGATGATCGTCTACCGCGCCATCCAGGGCTTCATCGGTGGCGGCATGATCCCGTCGGTGTTCGCCGCCGCCTTCACCATTTTTCCGCCGTCGAAACGCAGCATCGTCTCGCCGATCATCGGCCTGATCGCGACGCTGGCGCCGACCATCGGCCCGACCGTCGGCGGCTATCTCAGCCACGCCTTTTCGTGGCACTGGCTGTTCCTCGTCAATATCGTCCCCGGCATCATCGTGACGATCGTCACCTGGAACTTTATCGATTTCGACAAGCCGGAACTGTCGCTCTTCAAGAAGTTCGACTGGTGGGGGCTGTTCTCGATGGGCATCTTCCTCGGCGCGATGGAATATGTGCTCGAAGAGGGCAATTCGAACGACTGGTTCAACGACCAGTCCATCGCGATTGCCGCCGTCGCTTCCGGCGCTGCCGCCATCGTGTTCTTCTACCGCGCCTTCACGGTGGATTTTCCCGTCGTCGACCTCAAGGCCTTCGCGAACCGGAATTTCTCCTTCGGCTCGATCTTCTCCTTCGTCATGGGTATTGGCCTCTATGGCCTCACCTATATCTATCCGGTCTATCTCGGCCGCATCCGCGGTTATGATTCGCTGATGATCGGCCAGACGATGTTCGTCTCCGGGCTTGCCATGTTCTTCACCGCGCCGATCGCCGGCCGGCTGTCGACCAAGATGGACCTGCGGCTGATGATGGTGATCGGCTTCACCAGCTTCGCCGCCGGCACCTACATCATGATCCACCTGACGGCGGATTGGGATTTCTACGAGCTCTTCATCCCGCAGATCCTGCGCGGCTTCGGGCTGATGATGTGCATGGTGCCGATCAACAACATCGCGCTCGGCACGATGCCGCCCTCGCGCATTCGCGGTGCGTCCGGCCTGTTCAATCTGACCAGAAACCTCGGCGGCGCCGTCGGCCTTGCCGTCATCAACACCGTGCTCACCAACCGGCAGGACGTGCATTACGAGCGGCTACGGGAGAATATGGACTGGGGCAATCCGGCAGCGGTCGACCAGATGAACAACATGGCCGCCAATTTCAGCACCTATGGCATGGACGGCAGCTCGGTCGCGATCAAGCAGATGGTCGGCCTTGCCACCAAGCAGGCGGTCATCCTCTCCTTCAGCGATATCTTCCTGATCCTGACTGCGCTTTTCGTCGCGATGATCTTCGGTGTCGCCATGATCAAGAAACCCGCGCCGCAAGGCGGGGGAGGCGGTGGCGGCCACTGACCTCCGGCCTGCCGCCCCTTGAAAGGCCCTCTTCGGAGGGCCTTTTTGTTGCGGTTTTCCAGCTTCCGTGCCATCAGGCGGATGATTGCCGGCCGGTCAGCCCGAATCGGGCGATCAATGCCGGAAAATCGATCAGGAAACCGGCCTGTTCGATTTTTTGATTTACGTACATCAAATTTGGCGCTAAGGGTCTCGTCAGGAGGAATGATGAGGCCAACTGTTCACGATATCGCTGCTGCCGCCGGTGTCAGTCTCGCGACTGTCGACCGGGTTCTCAACCAGCGCCCCGGTGTGCGTCATATCACGCGGGAGAAGGTCGAGAACGCGATCCGCCAACTCGGTTATATCAGAGATGTCGCCGCAGCCAATCTCGCCAAGGGACGCACCTATCCCCTGGTCTTCATCCTTCCGGCCAGCGACAATTCCTTCATGCACGGGCTCAATGCCGAGATCCGGCAGGCGATCCTCCGCTCGCCGGTCGAGCGCACCGATATCCGCACCATCGAGGTGCCGGCCTTCGATCCGTCGGCGCTTGTCTCCGTGCTGGAGGGGCTTTCCCGGGAAAGGCCATGCGGTATCGCGATGGTGGCGACCGATGCGCCTGACGTGCGCGCCGCCGTCGACAGGCTGGTGCGCGAGCGCTTTCCCATCGTCACCCTGGTTTCCGATCTCACCGGGTCGCTGCGCCACCACTATGCCGGTGTCGACAATATCGCAGCCGGCCGCACGGCCGCCCGGCTGCTCGGGCGATTTCTCGGGCCGCGAAAAGGCGAGATCGCCGTTCTCGCCGGCTCCATGCTGGTGCGCGACCATCGCGAGCGGCTGGAGGGTTTCACCGCGGTTCTCGCCGAGGAATTTCCTGATCTGGCGATCCTGCCGGTTCTCGAAGGTCGCGACGACCCGGAGGTCGCCCATAGGCTCGTAACCGATGCGCTTTCCCGCAATGCCGGCATCGTCGGCGTCTACAGCCTGGGCGCCGGCAATCGCGGCCTGATCCGGGCGCTGAAGGCAAAAGCCGTCGACCGGACGCTAACCGTGATCGCCCACGAGCTGACCGCCCACACCCGCGCGGCACTCCTCGACAACACCATCGATGCGATCCTCAACCAGGACGCCGGCCATGAGGTGCGCAGCGCCATCCGCGTATTGAAAGCCAAGGCGGACGGGCTTGCTGTCATCGAAGCGCAGGAGCGCATCCGCCTCGACATATTCCTGAAAGACAATCTGCCGTAACGGCAAAGGAGCATACCCATGTATCTCGGTCTCGATCTCGGAACCTCCGGCGTCAAGGCAATGCTGATCGACGGCGATCAGACGATCGTCGGCTCGGCCAACGGTTCGCTCGACGTTTCGCGTCCGCATTCCGGCTGGTCGGAGCAGGAGCCGTCTCACTGGGTGCGCGCTACTGAGGAGGCTGTTGCCGGCCTCAAGGCAAAACATCCGAAAGAACTGGCCGCGGTCAGGGGTATCGGCCTTTCCGGCCAGATGCACGGCGCGACGCTCATCGATGCCAGCGACAAGGTCCTGCGCCCGTGCATCCTCTGGAACGACACGCGCAGCCATGTCGAGGCGGCCGCCCTCGATGCCGATCCGCGCTTCCGCGCGCTGACCGGCAACATCGTCTTCCCCGGCTTCACGGCGCCGAAGCTCGCCTGGGTCGCCAAGCATGAGCCCGATGTTTTCGCCAAGATCGCCAAGGTGTTGTTGCCGAAGGACTATCTGCGTCTCTGGCTGACCGGGGAATATATCTCCGAAATGTCGGATTCGGCCGGCACCTCCTGGCTCGACACCGGCAAGCGCGCCTGGTCGTCCGAGCTGCTGGCCGCCACCAATCTTTCCGAGGAGCAGATGCCGGCGCTCGTCGAGGGCACCGAACAGGCCGGCAAGCTGCGGTCTGAACTCGCGGCGCAATGGGGCATATCCGGCGATGTCGTCGTTGCCGGCGGCGCCGGCGACAATGCGGCGTCCGCCTGCGGCATGGGCACGGTCAGCGACGGCGCCGCCTTCGTCTCGCTCGGCACTTCGGGCGTTCTCTTTGCCGCCAACGGCTCCTATCTGCCGAAGCCGGAAAGCGCCGTGCACGCCTTCTGCCACGCATTGCCGAACACTTGGCACCAGATGGGCGTCATCCTGTCGGCCACCGATGCGCTCAACTGGCATTCCGGTGTGACCGGCAAATCGGCCGCCGATCTCACCGGCGAACTCGGCGAGGCGCTGAAGGCGCCGACCGGCGTCACCTTCCTGCCCTATCTCTCCGGTGAGCGCACGCCACACAATGATGCGGCCATCCGCGGCGCCTTCATCGGCCTCGAACATGAAAGCAGCCGTGCCGTGCTCACCCAGGCGGTGCTCGAAGGTGTCGCCTTCGCCATTCGCGACAATCTCGAAGCGCTACGTTCTGCCGGCACTGGCATCTCCCGCGTCACGGCGATCGGCGGCGGTTCTCGCTCGCATTACTGGCTGGCGTCGATCGCCACCGCGCTCGGCGTTCCCGTCGATCTGCCGGCCGACGGCGATTTCGGCGCGGCCTTCGGTGCGGCCCGTCTCGGCCTGATCGCGGCAACGGGTGCGGATCCGATCGCCGTCTGCACGCCGCCGGTGACATCAGGTACGATCGAGCCGGTATCGGCGCTGAGCGGCACTTACGAGGATGCCTACAAGCGTTACCGCGCGCTTTACCCGGCGATCAAATCGCTGGCGCATTGAGATCGAGGCGCCCCCTCCCCCTACCCTCTCCCCGAGGGGAGAGGGGGAGTTCGCAGCGACGGCTTTGAAAGAGCTGCAACGTTGCCGCAAGTTTCTTCTCCCCTCGGGGAGAAGGTGCCGGCAGGCGGATGAGGGGGCCGCCTCCGCAGACATGAATTCAGAACTGCCAAGAGATACGAACCCAAGGAGACCCCAAGATGAGCACCGGATTTTTCGGCGATATCCAGAAGATCAAATATGAAGGCCCCGACAGCACCAATCCGCTGGCCTTCCGCTATTACCAGCCGGACGAGATCGTCCTCGGCAAGCGCATGGAAGACCATCTGCGCTTTGCGGTGGCCTATTGGCACACCTTCACCTGGCCGGGCGGCGACCCCTTCGGCGGCCAGACCTTCCTGCGTCCCTGGTTCGAAGACACGATGAAGGCTGCCAAGCTGAAGGCCGACGTCGCTTTCGAATTCTTCTCGCTGCTGGGTGCGCCCTATTACTGCTTCCATGACGCCGATGTGCGCCCGGAAGGCAAGAATTTTGCCGAGAACACCAGGAACCTGAACGAGATCGTCGATTATTTCGCCGAAAAGCAGGCCGCGACCGGCACCAAGCTGCTCTGGGGCACGGCGAACCTGTTTTCGAACCGCCGCTATATGTCGGGTGCAGCCACCAATCCGGACCCGGATGTCTTTGCTTTCGCTGCTGCGACAGTCAAAACCTGCATCGACGCCACGCAGAAGCTCGGCGGTGAGAACTACGTGCTTTGGGGCGGTCGCGAAGGTTATGAAACCCTGCTCAACACCGATATCGGCCGCGAGCTCGACCAGCTCGGACGCTTCCTCAACCTCGTCGTCGAATACAAGCACAAGATCGGCTACAAAGGCACGATCCTGATCGAGCCGAAGCCGCAGGAGCCGACCAAGCACCAGTATGATTACGACGTCGCGACTGTTTACGGTTTCCTCAAGAAGCACGGCCTCGAAAACGAGGTGAAGGTCAATATCGAGCAGGGCCATGCGATCCTGGCCGGCCATTCCTTCGAGCACGAGCTGGCGCTTGCCAATGCGCTCGGCATTTTCGGCTCGATCGACATGAACCGCAACGACTACCAGTCCGGCTGGGACACCGACCAGTTCCCGAACAATGTTCCGGAAATGGCGGTTGCCTATTACCATGTCCTGGCGGGCGGAGGCTTCAAGACCGGCGGCACCAACTTCGACGCTAAGCTGCGCCGCCAGTCGCTCGATCCGGCGGACCTCCTGATCGGCCATATCGGCGGCATGGATTGCTGCGCCCGCGGCCTGAAGGCCGCCGCCAGGATGATCGAGGACAAGGCTCTGTCGCAGCCGCTCGCCGATCGTTACGCCGGCTGGGAATCGGCCGAAGCGCAGAAGCTCTTCCGCGGCGAGTATTCGCTGGATGAGATCACCAACTGGGTCGAAAGCAAGGACGTCAATCCGCAGCCGAGATCCGGCAAGCAGGAATTGCTCGAGAACATCGTCAACCGTTACGTTTGATGATAGGCGCCGGCGGCCATCGGTCGCCGGCGCAACCATCTCCGTCCGATGACTGCCAGCCAATATCGGTTCAGCGTTTCGACCAGTTTCGCGATGGCGCGGAGACGGAGTTTCGCACCACCAGATCCGGCCGCAGCAGGATTTCCGTCTCGGCCGGCCGGCCATCGGACAGGAGTTCCAGCAGCAGCGCCATCGCCTGCTTGCCGATCGCTGTTCGCGGCTGGCGGATCGTCGTCAGCGGCGGGGATATGAAGACGGCCTGCGGCACGTCGTCGAAACCGGTTACCGAGAAATCCCGCGGAATGTCGTAGCCGCGCGCGCCGAGCCCGATCATGACGCCGATCGCCGTCTGGTCGTTGACGCACATGAAGGCCGTGGGAAGCGTATCGCGCATGAAAAGCTGTTCGACCGCATGCCGGCCGCTTTCGATCGTGCCGTCGCCTTCGAGCACGATCCTCAAATCGGGCGGAATGCCGGCGGCGTCGAGCCCGGCATCATACCCCATGCGGCGCCGGATAAAGGCAAGCCGGGTGCGCGAATCGCCGATGAAGGCGATCTTGCGATGGCCTTCGGCCAGCAGCAGGTCCACCGCCTTTCGCGCTCCCTCGGTATCATCGACGCCGACATAGGGAATGCCGCCGTTGAAGACGGGTTCGAAAACGCCGACGCTCGGCGGCAGCCGCGCGGTCATGGTCTGATGGCCGAAGGGCAGGATGCCGGTGAAGAGGATCAATCCGGCAGCCTGATTGGAGTTGAAGAATTTCAGATATTCCAGCCCGCGCTGGGCGTCATTCTGCGTGTGGCCGATCAGCACGCCGTAGCCGTGCGCGCGCGCCTCATTCTCCAGGCCGACGAGGATGTTGGAGAAATTGGGGTCGCCGATATCCGGTGCCACCACGAGGATCATATTGGAGCGGCCGAGCCTCAGGCTGCGCGCCATGGCATTGGTCGTATAACCGGTGACGGCGATCGCCTGGTTGACCTTGAGCCGCGTCGAGTTGGCGACCTTTTCCGGCGTGTGGATCGCCCGCGAAACCGTCGCGATGGAGACCTCGGCGATCCGGGCGACGTCTTCGATGGTTGCGGGCGTAGAATTCGACACTGAGCTCTGCCTTGGGCTGTCTTCGCCGCGACACTACACAGACTTGTCGAGAGGTCAAAGGCAAGCTTCAACTCATCGGTGTTAATCCACGATGTAAACCTTTACATGCCTGATGTAAAGGTTTACATAGAGCTCGAAGCGGGCGGGAGCCGCATGCGCAGGCCTCTTGAGCACCCAGGGCGGTTTTCAGAAGGAAAATGCGCGCTAGTTCAAGTGAGGGAGCGTTGCCGGTGCGTAATGCCGGTGCGCGGCGCTCTAGGGGGAGGGCATGATGACCGTGGAGATCGCCGACACCGCACCCGTGGTGCTGTCCGCCAGGCGCATATGCAAATCTTTCAGCGGCGTGCAGGTGCTCTTCAGCGTCAATTTCGATCTCCGTGCCGGAGAAATCCACGCGCTCATGGGCGAAAACGGTGCCGGCAAATCCACGCTCGTCAAGGTATTGTCAGGTTTCGAGCAGCCGAGTTCCGGCGAGATCCTGCTCGACGGCAGGCCGGTGGTGCTGCCGCCCAATGGCGGAGCGGAAGCGCTCGGCATCGTCATCATCCATCAGGAGTTCAATCTCGCCGACCATCTGACGGTGACGGAGAGCCTGTTTCTCGGGCGCGAAGTCACGCGTTTCGGCGTGCTCGACCGCAAATATATGCGCGCCGAGACACGTAAAGTTCTCGATGTGCTCGGTTCGCATGTCGATGAAAATGCTTTGATCAGCACGCTCTCCATCGCCGACAAGCAGATGGTCGAAATCGCCAAGGCGATCAGCCGTGACGCGCGGGTCGTGTTCATGGACGAGCCGACCGCGGTCTTGTCGCGGGAAGAGACCAATATGCTGTTCAAGCAGGTCCGCAAGCTTCGCGACCAGGGCACGAGTTTCGTCTTCGTCTCCCATAAGCTCGACGAGGTCATGGAATTGACCGATCGGGTGACGGTCTTGCGCGACGGCCAGTGGATCAAGACGTCGCCGACCTCAATTCTGGACGGGGAATCGATCGCGCAGCTGATGGTCGGCCGCGAACTTTCCAGCCTCTATCCCGCCAAGGTCGAGCCTGACGTGGACGAGGAGGTCGTTCTCCGCGTTGCCTCGGTGTCCACTGGCTATGTGAAGGATGCGAGCTTCGAGGTGCGCAAGGGCGAGATCATCGGCTTCTCCGGCATGATCGGCTCCGGCCGTACCGAGTTGATGGAAGCGATCGCCGGCTTGCGAAGCCGTCTTGACGGCGAGGTGGTCATCAAGGGCGAAATGGTTCCCTCCGGTGACGTGCATGCCGCCAATCGCTGCGGGCTCGCTTACATGACCAAGGACCGCAAGTCGAAAGGGCTGCTGCTGCGCTCCGGCATGGTGGCTAATCTGACGTTGCAATCGCTCGAAAGGCACGGCCGCCACGGCTATCTCAGCCCGGCCAGCGAGGCGGCTGCACTGGCGAAGGCCAAACGCCGTTTCGACATCAGGGTTCGCGACGGCAATGTCATCGCCGGCCGCATGTCCGGCGGAAACCAGCAGAAGCTGCTGCTCGCCAAGGTCATGGAGACCGAGCCCGACATCATCATCATCGACGAGCCGACGCGCGGCATCGATGTCGGCACCAAGCAGCAGATCTATCATTTCATTTCGGCGCTCGCCCGGGACGGCCGGTCGATCATCGTCGTTTCGTCGGAAATGCCTGAGGTCATCGGGCTCTGCACGAGAGTGGCCGTCATGCGCGAGGGGCGGATCGTCGGCGTGCTCGAAGGCGATGAGATTTCCGAGCAGGAGATCATGCGTTACGCGGCCGGGCTCAAAAAGAAGGCCGCGGCCTGAGGGCGAGGCGGGACTTCGCCGGCGCGGACAAAAGACAACATGCCCAGACAGTCTGGGACGGGAGGTTGGTTTTGGAGATGAGTATTCACGAGGAAACCAGGGAGGTCCGGCGCAGGTCCTGGCGTGACGTTGATCTGCGCGCGGTTGCGCCGTTTGCCGCCTTGGCCCTGCTCCTGATCGTCGGCGCCTTGGTCAATCCGAATTTCATCGGCATCACCAATCTTGCCAACGTCGCGACACGCTGCGCTTTCATCGCCATTATCGCGGTCGGCGCGACCTTCGTAATCTCGGCCGGAGACCTCGACCTTTCCGTCGGTTCGATGGTCGCCTTCGTCGCCAGCCTGATGATCCTGCTCATCAATTCGGGCGTCATTGCCGATCCGGTGCTGATGCTGACGGCTGCCGTGGTCTTTACGGTGATTGCGGGGGCTCTTTGCGGTCTCGCAAACGGGCTCATCACCACCGTCGGCAAGATCGAGCCTTTCATCGCCACGCTCGGCACAATGGGTATTTATCGCGGTCTGACCACCTGGCTGTCGCAGGGCGGCGCGATCACATTGCGCTCGAGTGAAATCCAGACGCTCTACCGTCCGGCCTATTTCGGCAACATTCTTGGCATTCCTGTGCCGATCGTGGTGATCCTTGTTGTTACCGGGATCGCAGCTTTTATCCTGTACCGCACCCGCTACGGCCGCCATGTCGTGGCTGTCGGTTCGAACAGTGACGTCGCGCGCTATTCGGGCATTGCCGTCAACCGCGTGCGCACCATTGCCTTCGTCATCCAGGGTCTCTGTGTGGCGATTGCCGTGCTGCTCTATGTGCCGCGTCTCGGTTCCACATCGGCAACGACCGGTATCCTGTGGGAGTTGCAGGCCATCACCGCCGTCGTCGTCGGCGGCACGGCTCTCAAGGGTGGCGCCGGCCGGGTCTGGGGCACGATCTGCGGCGCCTTCATTCTCGAACTCGTCGGCAACATCATGCTGCTTTCGAACTTCATCAGCGAGTATCTGATTGGCGCGATTCAGGGGGCAATCATCATCATTGCCATGCTGGTGCAGCGGTCGCTGGTTCGCAAATCCTAGGCAAACTCCTTCTCGGATTGGTCGGGCTTCACAGGGCACCCGGCTCGAATTGGACAAGTCCCTGATATTTTTGGGAGGAAAATAGCATGCGCAAGCTCATGTTGGGTCTGGCCGTTGCGGGGGTGGCTTTTGCCGGCGCAGCCTACGCCCAGGACAAGAACTACACGATCGGCGTGTCCATTCCGGCCGCAGATCACGGCTGGACCTCAGGCGTCGTGTTCCATGCCGAGCGTATTGCCAAGAAGCTGATGGCCGAACATCCGGGGCTGAACGTCATCGTCAAGACCTCGCCGGATGCGGCCACACAGGCAAATGCCGTGCAGGATCTCGATACGCAGGGTATCGACGCTCTCGTCATCCTGCCGTCGGACCCGGATCCGCTCGTCAACGCCATCAAGGAAGTCAAAGGCAAGGGCAAGTTCGTCGCCCTTGTCGACCGCGCGCCGAGCAACAACGACAATTCCGTGCGCGACCTTTACGTCGCCGGCAACAATCCGGCTCTCGGCGAAGTCGCCGGCAAGTACATTGCCGAAAAGACTCCGGACGCCGAAGTCGTCATCATCCGCGGTCTGCCGATCCCGATCGACCAGCAGCGCCAGGACGGTTTCGACAAGGGCATTGCCGGTTCCAAGGTCAAGGTTCTCGATCGCCAGTACGGCAACTGGAACCGTGACGATGCCTTCAAGGTGATGCAGGACTATCTGACCAAGTACCAGAAGATCGACGTCGTCTGGTGTCAGGACGATGACATGGCCGTCGGCGTTCTGCAGGCGATCGAGCAGGCCAAGCGCACCGACATCAAATATGTCGTTGCCGGCGCCGGGTCCAAGGACATGGTCAAGAAAGTCATGGACGGCGACAAGCTGATCCCGGTCGACGTTCTCTACCCGCCGGCAATGGTCGGCACGGCAATGGAACTGACGGCGGCGGCGCTCTACGATCAGGTTCCGGTCCACGGCAATTACATCCTCGATGCCACGCTCGTTACCAAGGACAATGCCAAGGACTTCTATTTCCCGGATTCTCCGTTCTGATCCATCGATCGGAGAGATGCGCCCATTCGTCAGGGATGGGCGCATTTTCATGCTTCCATACCGTGCCCCACCGAAAATGCTGCACGTACCTCTTGCCCGCCAAAGCCCATCATGATTAGCTCGCGGCCATCTCGGATCTGGCTTCGCGCCAAATCCGCCGGCAAGGGCGAGGAGGCGCCTTGCGCCCGCCAAATTGCGTGCTACAACATTTCAGAAACGTTTACGGTCGATATTCAGGGAGGAATCTGACATGAAGACGATCAAGGGCCCCGGCCTTTTCCTTGGCCAGTTCGCGGGCGATACCGCACCTTTCAATTCCTGGGACGCGATCACCAAATGGGCGGCCGACATCGGCTACAAGGGTGTCCAGGTGCCGACCTGGGCCAGCCAGTTGATCGATCTGAAAAAGGCTGCCACATCCAAGGATTATTGCGACGAATTCGCCGGCAAGGCCCGCGAAAACGGCATCGAGATCACGGAACTTTCCACCCATCTGCAGGGCCAGCTTGTCGCCGTGCACCCGGCCTATGATGAAGCCTTCGACGGGTTCGCGGCCCCCGAGGTACGCGGCAATCCGAAAGCCCGTCAGGAATGGGCGGTCGAGCAGGTCAAGATGGCCCTGACGGCGTCGAAAAACCTCGGCCTCAAGGCGCATGCGACCTTCTCCGGCGCGCTTGCCTGGCCTTTCGTCTATCCCTGGCCGCAGCGTCCCGCCGGCCTGGTCGAGACCGCCTTCGACGAACTTGCCCGCCGCTGGACGCCGATCCTCAACCATGCGGATGAGAACGGCATCGATGTCTGCTACGAAATCCATCCGGGTGAAGACCTGCATGACGGCATCACCTTCGAGATGTTCCTGGAGCGGGTGAAGAACCATCCCCGCGCCAACATGCTCTACGATCCCTCGCACTACGTCCTGCAGTGCCTCGATTATCTCGACAATATCGACATCTACAAGGACCGCATCAAGATGTTTCACGTCAAGGATGCGGAGTTCAATCCAAGCGGGCGCCAGGGCGTCTATGGCGGCTATCAGGGCTGGGTGGAACGCGCCGGCCGCTTCCGCTCGCTCGGCGACGGCCAGGTCGATTTCGGCGCAGTCTTCTCGAAGATGACCGCCAATAATTTCGACGGCTGGGCCGTGGTCGAATGGGAATGCGCGCTGAAACATCCGGAGGACGGCGCCCGCGAGGGGGCCGAATTCGTCGCCGCGCATATCATCCGCGTCACCGAGAAAGCCTTCGACGATTTTGCCGCCGGCGGCACGGACCAGGCGGCAAACCGTCGGATGCTGGGGCTTTAGGTCCTATTTCCCTTCTCCCCAGCGGGGAGAAGATGCCCGTCAGGGCAGATGAGGGGGATGAGGAGCGATGGCGACGAATGCCTTGAGCGGCAAGCGAAAGGCAATCTGCCGTGTAGCCCCCTCATCCGACCCTTCGGGCCGCCTTCTCCCCGCCGGGGAGAAGGGAAGAAAAAATTTCAGGAGGACAAGAATGGCAATCGAAGCATCATCCGAACAGACCCGCGAGCCGCGCATCCGGCTTGGCATGGTGGGGGGAGGCGCAGGCGCGTTCATCGGCGCGGTGCACCGTATCGCGGCGCGCATCGACGATCAGTACGATCTTATCGCCGGCGCGCTGTCGTCGACGCCCGACAAGGCCGTGCAGTCCGGCCGCGACCTCGGCCTCGATCCGTCGCGGACCTATTCCAGCTATCGCGAGATGGCGATCCGCGAGGCGAAGCTGAAAAACGGTATCGAGGCGGTGGCGATCGTCACCCCGAACCATGTGCACTACGATGCAGCCAAGGAATTCCTGAAGCGTGGCATCCATGTCATCTGCGACAAGCCGCTGACATCGAACCTTGCCGATGCGAAGAAGCTGAAGAAGGTTGCCGACGAGAGCGGCGCGCTGTTCGTGCTGACGCATAATTACACCGGTTATCCGATGGTCCGTCAGGCGCGTGAGATGATCGCGAACGGCGAACTCGGCGATATAAGAGTCGTGCAGGCCGAATACCCGCAGGACTGGCTGACGGAAGCCGTCGAGCAGACCGGGCAGAAACAGGCCGCCTGGCGCACCGATCCGGCGCAGTCCGGCGTCGGCGGGTCGACAGGCGATATCGGCACGCATGCCTATAATCTCGCCTCCTTCATCACCGGGCTGGAGCTCGACAGCCTGGCCGCCGACCTCGACAGCTTCGTTCCCGGCCGCCGGCTGGACGATAATGCCCATGTCATGCTGCGGTTCAAGGCGAAGGGCTCGGAGAAGCCGGCTAAGGGCATGCTCTGGTGCAGCCAGGTGGCGCCCGGCCATGAAAACGGCCTGATGGTCCGCGTCTACGGAACCAAAGGCGGGCTGGAATGGACCCAGAAGGACCCGAACTATCTCTGGTACACGCCGTTCGGCGAGCCGAAGCGGCTGATCACCCGGGGCGGCGCCGGGTCAGGCGCGGCTGCCGGCCGCGTTTCGCGCGTGCCGTCGGGGCATCCGGAAGGGTATCTCGAGGCCTTTGCGACGATCTATACGGAAGCCGCGCATGCGATCAATGCCCGCAAGAAGGGCAAGGATGTCGACAAGGCGGTGGTCTATCCCACCGTCGATGACGGCGTGAAGGGGGTGGCCTTCGTCGAAGCCTGCGTTGCGTCTTCCAAGAAGAACGGCGCATGGGTCAAGGTCTGAATTACCCGATTCGACCGGCGCGCAGCGCTTGATGACAATGCCGAGGCGGCTGGAGCTGCCTCGGCATATTTTGTTTTATCTTGATCGGCCAGCAGCGGCGCGGCCTTCCTGTAACGTTGCAGTTTTTATCGTCGCCGGCCTGTACTTTGCCTTCGGCCTTGGTTAAATCCCGCGCAAACGGCCTCAACCTAGAGATAGGATTTCAGATGATCGACCCGAAAAAACTCGCAGGCCGCTTTCCCGGTGATTTCACCTTCGGCGTCGCCACCGCCGCCTTCCAGATCGAGGGCGCCGGCAAGGCCGATGGCCGCAAGCCGTCCATCTGGGACGCTTTCTGCAACATGCCCGGCCGCGTCTACAATCGCGACAATGGCGACGTTGCCTGCGACCATTATAACCGGCTGGAGCAGGACCTCGATCTCATCAAGGAGATGGGCGTCGAAGCCTATCGTTTTTCCATTGCCTGGCCGCGCATCATCCCCGACGGCACGGGTCCGGTGAATGAGGCCGGCCTCGATTTCTACGACCGGTTGGTCGATGGTTGCAAGGCGCGGGGGATCAAGACCTTCGCCACGCTCTACCACTGGGATCTGCCGTTGCTGCTTGCCGGCGATGGCGGCTGGACGGCACGCTCGACCGCCTATGCCTATCAGCGCTACGCCAAGACGGTGATGAACCGTCTCGGCGACCGTCTCGACGCTGTCGCGACCTTCAACGAGCCCTGGTGCATCGTCTGGCTGAGCCACCTCTACGGCATTCATGCTCCCGGCGAGCGCAACATGCAGGCTGCCCTTCACGCCATGCACTATATGAACCTTGCCCATGGCCTCGGCGTCGAGGCGATCCGCTCGGAAGCTCCCGATGTGCCGGTCGGTTTGGTGCTCAATGCCGCCTCGGTCATTCCTGGCTCCGGCAGCCCGGCCGATCTGGCTGCCGCCGAACGCGCGCATCAGTTCCACAACGGCGCCTTCTTCGATCCCGTCTTCAAGGGAGAATATCCGAGGGAATTCGTCGAGGCGCTCGGCGACCGTATGCCTGTTATCGAGGACGGCGATATGAAGCTCATCAGCCAGAAGCTCGATTGGTGGGGTCTGAATTACTACACGCCTGAGCGGGTCGCCGACGATGCCGAACGCAAGGGCGATTTCCCCTGGACGGTGAAAGCGCCGCCGGCAAGCGACGTCAAGACCGATATCGGCTGGGAAATCTATGCGCCGGCCTTGAAGCTCCTGGTCGAGGACCTCTATCGCCGCTACGAACTTCCGGAATGCTACATTACCGAGAACGGCGCCTGCGACAACAGCGGCGTCGTCGACGGCGAGGTCGACGATACGATGCGTCTCGATTATCTCGGCGACCATCTCGATGTCGTGGCCGGCCTCATCAAAGACGGTTATCCCATGCGTGGCTATTTCGCCTGGAGCCTGATGGACAATTTCGAATGGGCGGAAGGCTATCGCATGCGCTTCGGCCTCGTCCATGTCGATTATGAAACGCAGGTCCGTACCGTGAAGAAAAGCGGCAGGTGGTATCGCGAACTCGCAGCACAATTCCCGAAAGGCAATCATAAGGCGGGTTGATCGTGACCCCCACGTGCGGGCGCAAAGATCTACAGCGTTTGCTTAAACGTTTTTGAACCCTTGACTGGCAATGTCGGACGGTCAGGGAGCCGTGATGCAGACAGTCGGGAAGTCGCAGAGCAAGGGATTGGGAGTAGGCCGTCACCTTACCGTTACGGGCGTGCTTTTTTCCTTTGCCGTCATCGTCGCGGTTGCAACCATCATGGTGCTGACGGCGCTCGAGCGCGTGGCCGAAAATGCCAATCTCCTCGATGACGAGCGCTCGCGCGAAACGACGATCGGCGCGTTGAAGACTTTCGAGGATCAGCTCGGCGCGACGCTCGACGATTACGCCGCCTGGGACGATGCCGCCGTCAACGTCTACGCGCCCGACGGTATGGCCTGGACGGTCAGCAATTACGGCGAGATGTCGGTCAACAGCGCGCTTTTCGACATGGCGATCGTCATCGATGACGAGAAGAAGGCGATCATGGCCTATCGCGACGGCAAGCCGATGGAGGAGCCGCTTGCGAATTTCTTCGCGCCGTCGCTCTGGACCCTGTTCGAGACGGTGAAGGCTGCCGGCCCGACCGGTACCCCGCAGGCGGTTGGCTTCGTCACGACCGAGCGGGGAATAGCCGCTGTCGGCGTGGCGTTGGTGCGGAAAAAATCCGGGGCGCTTGACGTGCCCGCCGGCCAGCACCGCTATCTGGTTTTCGCCCGCCATCTCGACAACGACAGGGTGGCAGCACTCGGTCAGACCTATGTCATCGGCGGCCTGAGGCTGGCGCCGGCGAACGTCGAGGCCGATTATTTCGTGCCGATCGCCGATCCGGCGGGAGCGACGCTCAAGAAGCTCATCTGGACCTCGCGGTCGCCGGGTGACGTCGGCTATGCGCAGGTGCGGCCGATGGTCATCCAGGCGCTCGGCCTCGTCGGGCTGTTCTTCGTGGTTCTGCTGGTCATCGGCTGGCTTGCCGGCCGCAGGCTGAAAACCGAGGAAAACAACGCTCGCGAGGATGCATTGCGAGATCGGCTGAGCGGCCTTTCCAATCGCGACGGTCTCGGGCTTGCCGTCGACCGTTTCGTCGTCGAGGCGCGCCAGACCAAGCGCAACGTGCTGCTCCTCTATCTCGACCTCGATGGCTTCAAGGAAGTCAATGACAGTTATGGCCATGGTACCGGCGACCAGTTGATCCGCGCCGTCGCGGCCGGGCTCGACGTGCTCATTCCGCAAGGCGCGGTGCTTGCCCGCATCGGCGGCGATGAATTTGCGATCGCCTTTCTCTCCGACAGCGAGAATGCCGCCGCCCTGCAGCTTGCCGAGCAGATCCTCGATTTTCTCGTCGATCCGCTGGAAATCGGTCGCCGCGTCGTCGTCGTCGGGGCCAGCATCGGCATCGCCATGTCCCCGTCCGGCACGATCGAGCGTGAAGAACTGGTGCGTCGCTCCGACCTTGCCATGTACAAGGCGAAGGAAGCCGGCCGCGCGCGCATGATGCTTTACGATCCGTCGATGGATGCGGACCGGGAGCAGCGCAATGCGCTGGAGCTCGATCTCAGGATCGCCATCGAAAGCGGCGACCTGACGCTCGCCTACCAGCCGCTGATCGATGCGGCGACGCATGCGCCGACCGGTGTCGAGGCACTGGTGCGCTGGAACCGTCCGGGTCACGGCCCTGTTTCACCCGAGATATTCATTCCGATCGCCGAGACCAGCGGCCTCATCGAATCGCTCGGATTGTTCGTGCTGCGCAAGGCCTGCGAGACGGCCAAACAATGGCCGGAGCTCAACGTTTCGGTCAACGTCTCGCCCGGCCAGTTCCGCAATCCCGCCTTTGCCGACTATGTGCGCTACGTGCTGAAGCAGACGGAGATCGAGGCCGGGCGCATCACGCTTGAGATCACCGAAGGCTATATGATCCAGAATCCGCAGCGCACGCGCCAGTCGATCGAACGGCTGAAGGCGCTGGGGGTCAAGGTGGCGCTCGACGATTTCGGCTCCGGCTTCTCCTCGATCGGTTATCTCAGGCAGTTCGGCTTCGACCGGATCAAGATCGACCGCTCGCTGGTCATGGGTGTCAACGAGGACAAGCGCCAGCGCGAGATGCTGCAGGCAACGGTGGCGCTTGCCCGCTCGCTCGACATTCCGGTGACGGCCGAAGGCATCGAGACCGAGGAGCAGGCAATCGCCATGCGCCTCTTCGGCTGCGATTGCCTGCAGGGCTATTTGTTCGGAAAGCCCGTCACAGCAGATCTCATCACCGAGATGCTGACCGAGCGACGTGCCGCGGAGCCGCGCCGCATCAGTGCAGCCTGACCGGCGGCGTGACCCTCAGACATCAGGGCTGATTCCCGCAATCCCGGCTCAGCTGCCGATATGCCGCTGGCCGCGTTTTTTCGCTAGAGCGATCTGGTGCTGCCGCTGACGGTAACGCAGCCGGTCTTCCTCCGTGCGCTTGGGATAGCAGTGGCTGCAGGAAACGCCTTCTTCATAGAGCGGTGAGGTGACTTCCTCTGATGTGATCGGGTTGCGGCAGGCATGGCACAGCTTGTGTTCGCCTTCCTTCAGGCCGTGCTCGACCGATACCCGCTCGTCGAAGACGAAGCAGGCGCCGTCCCAGAGGCTTTCCTCCTGCGGCACGTCCTCCAGATATTTCAGGATGCCGCCTTTCAGATGATAAACCTCGTCGAAACCCTCAGCCTTCATGAAGGCGGTGGCCTTCTCGCAGCGTATGCCGCCGGTGCAGTACATGGCGATCTTCGGCTTGTTGTGCAGGCCGGTATTCTGGCGCACCCAATCGGGAAATTCCCGGAACGTCTTCGTCTTCGGGTCGAGCGCGCCGCGGAAGGTGCCGATCGCCGTCTCGTAATCGTTGCGGGTATCGATGACGATCGTATCGGGATCTGATATCAGCGTGTTCCAGTCCTTGGCCGCCACATAGGTGCCGACCACCTTGTTGGGGTCGATATCCTCGACGCCCATGGTGACGATTTCCTTTTTCAGCTTCACCTTCATGCGCAGGAAGGGCATTTTCGAGGCGCGGCTTTCCTTGTGCTCCAGGCTGGAAAATTCCGGCTGGGTGCGCAGGAAGGAGAGTACGGCGCCAATGCCGGCATCCGGTCCGGCGATCGTGCCGTTGATGCCCTCATGCGCCAGGAGCAACGTTCCCTTGACGCCGTTCTCTTCGCAAAGCGTCTGCAGCGCGGCTTGCAGGCTGGCAAAGCGCGGCACGGAAACGAAATGGTAGAGTGCCGCCACGAGGAACGGGCTGGTGTGTGTGAGGCTGTCGGTCATGCGCCCGGAAATACAGAAAATCGGCGGGCCGCGCAATTGCCTTCGCCGCATGGCCGACTACGCTCGCGCCTGCCATTCGGAAAACGGCCGTATGCCGAAGCTCCGGTCGGGGATATCGTCGAGAATGCTGATGACCTCGATCGAATGCCCATCTGGGTCCTTGAAATAGATCGATAGCGCCGGCATCCAACCGAGAACCACCGGCTCCGCCGCCGGCTCACCGGTAAAGCCGAGAGGCTGCACGCCCTTCGCCTTGAGAATGGCGGGGGCCTGCAGCACACCGTCGGCGGTCATACGGAAGGCGATGTGCAGCCGCATCTTCAGCGGCCCGGTTCCGGTTTCCCAAAGGCCGAGCATGCCGGTCTTCCTGTCGTCCACCCAAAGGAAAGCGACCTTGCGCTCCTCGAATGAAGCCGCCGGTTCAAGCCCGACGACATCGCGATAAAAATCCGCGGAGGTCTTGAGATCGGCAACAGTCAGGTGCGTCTCGTAAAGCCCGAGCAGCTTTGGCATGGCGGCATTTTCGGCGGTCATTTCTTCCTCGCGGGGTCCGGTCTCTTTTTGTTCGACCGCCGGAGGGTAGGACCTCAAGATTACTTGAGGTCAATGGGGGTTATGAAAATTTCATTGGTGCCGGCGCAGTGGCAAACCCGACAGCGCACAAGCGGCCCGATTTTACGTCCCTCAACGTCCGGCGGTCAGCCAGAGAAGCTCGATGCGCTCAGCTTCCTCGTCGGGATCATCGGTGAAGACGGTTTCGGCTTTGACAAGCGCTTGCCGCCGGTCTTCCTGCTGGCGGAAGATGATGGCGTCGAGCAGGTGAGCCAGATCGTCGTTGCGGGTGAAGAGCTGCGGCTCGGCTTCGACCAGTTCGGAGAGCACGGCGAGATCGTGGATGTGGCCGAGATCCTCGACGAGTTCTTTGGCCGCGTCGCTCTTGGCCTTCATCGCGCTAGGCCAGGCATCGTGTAAAAGGCCGTGATAGAGCCGGTAGTCGTAGGTTCGCTTGCGCAGATTGTGGAAGTCGTCAGCCGATGCCTCGCCGTGGCAGGCCGCAAGTGCTGCCTTCGCCTTCCGCGCGGTGCGGCGCCAGCTCTTGCTCAGCATGCGGGCATTCTTACGGTGGCCGCCGTCAAAGGAGACCGTGTCCAGGGCGGCGATCGCCTGCTGCAGAACGTCGGAGGTTTCCGTCAGCCGCTGTTCCAGGTCGCTTTCGGCATCCGCCATCCAGTCACGGCGTCCTTCGAGGATGGTGACGATGCGGCCGAGCGCTTCGCTCTCCTCCGGCCCACGGGCCGGCTGCTGCAGATATTGCGCGGTGCCGATGAGGGCGGCCGCATCGCGGATCGCCGACAGCGACTGGGCGGCATCGCGCAGTCTGGCGTTTTCCTGGGCCTGGAAATCCGGTACCTCGCGGGCCACGAGGCGGTAAAGCGAACGCAATCGTTTCAGGTTTTTGCGGAAGGAGTGGATCGCCTCATGCGCGCCGTCCGGCCGCTCTTCAAGAATCGCGATGGCGCGGTTCAACTGTTCGGTGGCGACGTTGCGGAACTCTTTGGTGAAGCCGGCATCAGGCCGAATGCGATAGGCCATGCCTGTCGTGCCCGTATTCTGTGGCAAGGGCCTGGTTGGAATAGCGGAAATCGCCGGTCACTTCACGGCCGAGCCATGCGGGCAGGGGCGGGTTGTCCGTTTCCGCCGTCATCTCCACTTCGGCGATAACAAGTCCACGATGCTCGCCGGCAAAGACGTCGACCTCCCAGACGAAGCCTTCATGCGGAACACGGTAGCGCGTCTTCTCGATGACGATACCGATCGCGTTCTGCAACAGCTCCTTGGCATCGGCGATCGGGATGTCGTATTCGAATTCATCGCGAGTGATCGCGCTGCGGCCGATCTTGATCGTCAGCTTCGCTTTCCTGTCGTCGAGGATGCGCACGCGGGCGGAGCGATCGTCCATCGAGGCGATGTAACCCTGCCGCAAGACAGACTTCGTCTCGACGGCGGAGCGCCATCCATCGCTGCGTACAAGAAACTTCCGCTCGATCTCTTTCGCCATATCGGTGAACCTTTTGTGACGATTACCGCACGGTAGACCAATTTCCACGCATTTCATACCCATCTTGTCATAGGGTCTGGTTTTATCTCGACAAGGGTCGGCGGGGGCGTTATTCGGGATCCGAATTCAATCGTTTCAAGGAAGTCGCACGACCATGGGCGAGAAAACAGAAAAGCTCCTTTCCATCCTGAAACTCCAGCCTGTCGTTCCGGTCCTGATCGTCGACGATGCGAAGTCGGCGGTATCGCTGGCCCGCGCGCTCGTCGCGGGCGGCCTGAAGGCGATCGAGATCACCATGCGCACGCCGGCGGCACTCGATGCCGTGCGGGCGGTGGCCGCCGAGGTCGAGGGCGCCGAAGTCGGCGCCGGCACGATCCTGAATGCCGCCCATTGGGAAGCCGCCGTCGAGGCCGGCTCGAAGTTCATCGTCAGCCCGGGCACGACACAGGAACTGCTCGATGCCGCCGCCGACTCCGACGTGCCGCTGCTCCCCGGCGCTGCGACTGCCAGCGAAGTCATGGCGTTGCGCGAAGAGGGCTATCAGGTGCTGAAATTCTTCCCGGCGGAACAGGCCGGTGGCGCGGCCTTGCTGAAGGCGCTGTCTTCGCCGCTCGCCGGTACGCTGTTTTGCCCGACCGGCGGCATTTCGCTGAAGAACGCCAATGATTATCTCTCGCTGCCGAACGTCATCTGCGTCGGCGGCTCCTGGGTGGCGCCGAAGGAACTGGTCGCAGCCGGCGACTGGGCTGGCATTACCCGGCTTGCGGCAGAGGCCGCCGCGCTGAAGGCCTGAGTTCGTATTTCTCAAAAGTAGGGGGCTCGCTTCTCGGCGAGCCCCCTATTTGTATTTCACCTGTCGCAAACCTATGTACCTCTCCAGCTTCAAACAGGGAGATGACGAGGAATGTTCGACGCAAAGAAGCTTCTCGACCAGTTCTTGGGTTCGCAGGTGCCGGGTCTCGGCGGTTCGGTCCGCGACAGGGCGGGCGAGGCCGTTCAGACGGCAAAAAACAACCCGCTGGCGACAGGTGCGATCGCAGCCGCGCTTCTCGGCACCAAGACAGGCCGGGGTATTGCCGGCAATGCACTGGCGATCGGCGGTCTCGCCGCCATTGCCGGCCTCGGCTACCAGGCCTACAAGAATTACCAGGCGGGGCAAGCGCCCGCTGCGCCTTCGGATGCACCCTCGGCCAACAATCCGGTTCTCCTGCCGCCGCCTGCCGAATCCGGTTTCGGGCCGGCTTCTCCCGCCGGCAGCAATGAATTCGTGCTGGTGCTGATCAGCGCGATGATCGCAGCCGCCAAGGCCGATGGCCATATCGACGATGCCGAACGCGCCCTCATCATGGACAAGATCAAGGCGGCCGATGTCAGCGGCGAGGCTGCAGCCTTCATCGAGCGCGAGCTCGCTTCGCCGACCGACATCGACGCCCTCGTCGCTGCCGCGACGACGGAAGAACAGCGCGTCGAGCTCTACACTGCCTCGCGGCTGACCATCGAGCCGGATTCGCGCGCCGAGCGCGGTTATCTCGATCTGCTTGCCGGCAGGCTCGGCCTTGCCGACCAGCTGGTCGACCATATCGAGGCGACGGTATCCTCCGCCAAGGTTACCTTGTCACAGTGACATCTGGAGCCTTTCCGGGTTAGATTGAAGCATTCTGTTGGCTCAAACGGAGTCGGATGGTCGACCGGCCGGTGCGCGTCGTAGCCCGGCTCTACGGCCAAGCTGGCCGGTCGATCAGGCGGCCCGTTTCAGCCAACCCCGGTGGTTTGCTTGCAAACCAGCTAGGGCCGGGCATCTTTCCGCCAGGATCAAAGGCGATCGGCTCGGACGTACCAAGGGGTATGCCCTTCGCCAATCGCCTCTGCCCTGACGAAAACCTGCTCCGGCAGAATGCTTCAAGCTAACCCGGAAAGGCTCCAGGCCGGTTGCCTTTGTCGGGCGGCTGGCCTATCCACTCCATTCCTGGACAAGGGGAGTGAACATGCGCGATCTTGCAAATTTCAAAGGCTGCCCGGCGCCGAAGCCGGTCACGCTGAAGGGCCGTTTCGTCACCGTCGAACCCTATCGGCGCGCCGAGCATCTCGAAGCGCTGTGGGACGGACTTGGCGGCATGGGCATCAACCCGCTGCTTCTCTATTTCGCGCAGGACGATTTTTCCGGTATCGAGGATTTCGCCAATTGGCTGGAAACCGTCTACACCAAGTCCGGCTGGCTCACCCACATCTTCCGCGACCATGCCACCGGCAAGATTGTCGGCATGGCGAACTACATGCGTGCCGACCCGGCAAACGGCGTCGTCGAGATCGGCGGGGTGGCGCACGGGCCCGAGATGAAACGCTCGCCGCTTTCCACCGAGGCGCATTACCTGATGGCCAAGCACGTCTTCGAGGATCTCGGCTACCGCCGTTACGAATGGAAATGCGACAATAAGAACGAGGCGAGCAAGACGACGGCCGCCCGTTACGGCTTCAGCTTCGAAGGCGTCTTCCGCCAGCACATGATTTCCAAGCACCGCAACCGCGATACCGCCTGGTTCTCGATGATCGATGCCGAATGGCCGCTGATCAACGAGGCCTTCGAAGCCTGGCTTTTGCCGGAGAATTTCGACGCCGCCGGCAACCAGATCCGCCGCCTCCAGGATATCCGCGCCGATCTCGAAAAGGAAAGGCTCGCATGAGCCCCGAGAGCCGCTCGCAAGCCACTGCCGCCGCCATCATCCTGCTCGGCGCCGGCCTCGTCCTTTATTTTCTGCCGACCATCGTTCTGTGGATCGGCAATTTCTCGCCGACGCTGGCGATCGTCGTCGGCGTCTGCCTGATCATGGCGTTCTTCGCGGTTTTCTGGCTGCGGGCGCGTTATCAGCGCAGCAGAGGGAAATAAGTTATCCCTGCAGCGAGGCCCCGAGCAGCAGGGCACCCATCAGGATGACGAGCAAAGCGCCGAGGATTTCGATGGCGTTGCCGATCCAGACCGAGGCGGTCGAGCCGCGCCCGGAGAGGCGGACGGCCGCACCCTTGGCGGTGACCGCAAGAGTGGCCAGCAGAGAAACGGTAATCGCCGTGCCGAGCGACATGGCGGCGACCGAAAGCACGCCGCCGAGATAGAGCCCGTTCAGCAGCGAGAAGGTCATGACCAGAAGCGCGCCGGAGCAGGGGCGCAGGCCGACAGCAACGATCGCCGACCAGGCCTCGCGGGCGCTGAATCTGTCGCCGGAAAGCATGGCCGGATCCGGCACATGGGCATTGCCGCAGGTTTCGCAGGCCATGCCGGGAACGAAGGTATGGCCGGCGTCGACAGCCTGTGCCTTGCCGTTGAAGGCATAGGTCTGGCGTTCGGCGGCATTGTCCTTCCACTCAAGCATCATGCTGACCGGACCGGCAGATGTGGCCATCATCCGGCGGCGCGGCATGTTGCCCACCAACGAGCGCAGTTTGCGAAACAGCAGCCAGCCGCCGAAGAGCATGACCATGACGAAGCTTGCGATCTCCATCGCATGGGTCGCAGCCGTCAGCGTGATGCCGGTGCCGCGCAGCACCAGCCAGGCGCCGCCGACCAGCACCACCGCCACCACGCCCTGGACGAAGGCCGAGATGAAGGAAATCACCACACCGCGCTTCAGCTCGATCTCGTTGGCGATCATATAGGAGGAGATGACCGCCTTGCCGTGGCCGGGGCCTGCGGCATGGAAGACGCCGTAGGCGAAGGAGAGGCCGATCAGCGATGCCAGCTGCCACGGGTCCTGGCGCATCGCCTTCAAGGCGCCTGTCAGCGCCCGGTAGAAAGCCTGCTGCTCATAGTTCACATAGAGCAAGAGCGGTGCGAGCGGCCCGCCGGTCGGCTGGAAGCTCGGTTCCGCCGTGCCGATACCGAGTGGCGATTGCGCATGGGCAAGGCTTGCGGCCGCCAGAAGCGCCAAGACCGAAGCGGCAAGGATGAACGGCAGGCGTTTCGTCAGCATGTGACCTCCAGCCGGGTGGCGAAGAGTTTCGACATGTTGGTGCCGGTGGGATCATTGAAGAAGGCGTCCGTCAGCGACTGCTTGTTCTGCGAGATCACTTCGTCCGCATCCGGCCGCACCACCTGATGTTTGCAGGCCTTGAAGCCGTCGCCGACCGTCGCCAATTCGTTGTCAGTCGGGAAATCGATCGACGTATAGAGCGACGGGTCGTAGACGCCGAAAGTGAGCCTGCCTTTCAGCGGCATCTTCTCCGCCGGCTTGACCGCGAAAAACATCAGCAGCTGGCCGTCCTTGTAGTCGACGTGGATGATGTCAGGCTTCTGGACGGTGATGTTCTTCCCGTTGATCGTCAAGTTCATGTAATAATCGTATTCGGCAAGCGACTGCTTCACGGTTTTCCCGACTTCCGCGAGCTCGTTCGGCTCCAGCTTCAGATCGGTGTTCTTGTCGAAATCCATGACGACCGAGGAGGAGAAGACCTCGTCGAAGCGCCAGACATTGCGCAATTCCTCGACGTTGCCGTCCTTGTCGGCCACGACCTCGAGACGCGCCTCCACGAAGATGTGCGGATGGGCAAAGGCGGCGGCCGGCGCCAGCGAAAGAAGCGCGGCCATCAGTATCGTCGAATATCTCATTTATCCCGCTGCCCTGTTCGGTGACCCTGACTTCTTGCCAGAAATTGGGACGGAATTGGGACCGGGTTTCGTCGCGGCCGGCGTGAGGCGGGATGTCGCATCTCTGCACAAGGGGACTATCAGGGATGTTTCTTGAACCAGTTGTGCAGGTAGTCGACGAAGATCCTTACTTTGGCCGGCAGATAGCGCCGATGCGGATAGACGGCATAAATGCCGCGGTCGGTCGGGAGGTAGTCGTTGAACAGCGTCACCAGTGCACCGCTTTCGATCGGCTTGCGGGCAATGAAATCCGGGATCAGGGCGATGCCGATGCCTGCGAGCGCTGCGCGCAATGTCGCATGCGGGCTATTCACCTCCATCGGTCCACTGACGGCGACAGCGAACGAGGTGTTGTCGGGATTGTGAAAGCGGATGCTCGCCTGCGTGCGTGCATTGGTATCGACGACGAAGGGGACATTGGAAATGTCGCTGGGGTGCTCAAGATCGGGATGGCGTTCGAGAAATTCCGGAGTGGCGCAGAGATGAACGCGGAAATCCGAGATCTTGCGGGCGATCATGCCGGAATCCTCGAGCTTGGTGACGCGGATCGCCACGTCGAAGCCTTCCTCGATCAGATCGACGAAGCGGTCGTCGGCGGCGATTTCCAGGGAAAGGTCCGGGTTCTCCCGGGCGAAATCGATCAGCGACTGGCCGACATCCGCATCGACGAAGGTGCGGGGCACGGAAATGCGCAGCCGTCCCTTCAACTGCGCGTTGTTCTCGCGTACGAGGTCGGCAAGGTTGTCGATTTCTTTGAGAATATCGGAGGCGCTGCGGTAATAGGTATGGCCGGCCTCGGTCATCGAGAACTGCCGGGTGGTGCGGTTGAGCAGCAGGGCGCCGAGCTCATCCTCCAACTCGCGCACATATTTGGAGAGCAGCGCCTTCGACCGGCCGGTGCGCCGGGCCGCGGCAGAAAAGCCCTCGGCCTCGACGACATCGATGAAGGCACGTATGCGTGTCAAAGTGTCCATGACTTTTCCCGAAGCTGTTTGTGAATATTGAACAAATCGGCCTGTTTTGTTCAATTATTTTTTTAGTCTCGCGATCAAAAAAATGCTTGATTGTGAAGGCGAATATTCTTATCTCCCTGTCAGCCCAAAGTCGCACGTGCCCATGGGTGTCCGCCGAACCCTCGAATTGGTGAGGAAATCGGTAAGGTACCTGGAATTAACCCCTCCAGTCGCTATTCCGGCCAACCGGAAAATGCGAGGACGCCTGAAGCAACGACGGTGCGGGCCTTTTTGTTCTCTCCCTGCTTTCCATCAGCGGGGGTTACTGAAGAGGCACACCATCATTGCCGGAAGTGCGGTTGGGATTCTCCCTCCAATCCATGGCAGACAAAGCCGAACTTAACACCGCGTCCGCGGCGTTGGTTCACTAACCGCGCATCGAGCGCTTGCTATGGTTCCGGGGTCTCCACCGGCTGGTTCCAATGCGAGTTCTCGTATGCCCTTTGTCCTCCGGTTCATGCCGGAGCTCTGGAACTGGAAGAGGGAACTGATATGACCACCCAGCGCATCCGCGACTTTCTCGCAACCCGACGTCCCGACGGTCCCTGCCTCGTGGTTGACCTCGATGTCGTTCGCGACAATTTCCACGCCTTCCGTCACGCCATGCCGGACAGCGCCATCTACTACGCCGTCAAGGCCAATCCGGCCCCCGAAGTGCTGAAGCTGCTTGCAGGCCTCGGCTCCAATTTCGATTGCGCATCCGTTGCCGAAATCGAAATGGCGCTCGAAGCCGGCGCGACCGCCGCCCGCATCTCTTTTGGCAACACGATCAAGAAGGAACGTGACGTCGCCCGCGCGCATGCGCTCGGCGTCAGCCTCTTTGCGGTCGACAGCCACGAGGAAGTCGAAAAGATCTCGCGTGCCGCTCCCGGCGCCCGTGTCTTCTGCCGCGTGTTGACCGATGGCGAAGGCGCCGAATGGCCGCTGTCGCGCAAGTTCGGCTGCGTCCCGCAGATGGCCGTCGACGTTCTCGTCTACGCCCATCAGCTCGGCCTGCAGTCCTACGGCGTCTCGTTCCATGTCGGTTCGCAGATGACCAAGGTCGATGCCTGGGATTCGGCGCTCGCCGATGCCAAGCGCGTCTTCGTCTCGCTTGCCAAGCAGGGCATCCACCTGCAGATGGTCAATATGGGCGGCGGCTTCCCGACCAAGTACCTGCGCGACGTTCCGTCGGCAGAAGCTTACGGTAAGTCGATCTACCAGGCGCTGCGCACGCATTTCGGCAACCAGATCCCGCAGACGATCATCGAGCCGGGCCGCGGCATGGTCGGCAATGCCGGCGTCATCAAGGCTGAGGTGGTTCTGATTTCGAAGAAGTCGGACAATGACGATGCCCGCTGGGTCTTCCTCGACATCGGCAAGTTCGGCGGTCTCGCCGAGACGATGGATGAAGCCATCCGCTATCCGATCCGCACGGAGCACGACGGCGACGAGATGGAGCCCTGCGTCATCGCCGGCCCGACCTGCGATTCGGCCGACGTGCTCTACGAGAAGAACCTCTATCCGCTGCCGATCTCTCTTTCGATCGGCGACGAGGTCCTGATCGAAGGCACCGGAGCCTATACGACGACCTATTCGGCGGTTGCTTTCAACGGCTTCGAGCCGCTGAAGGCCTACGTCATCTAAGGTCGTTTCCGCCGGCCCCGTAACCAGCCGGGGCGGCAACTTCACAATTTCCTTCATCGCCGCTGATAACGGTATTGGGTACGGGAGGCCAAGATGGCCGCTGTTCTTGATTCTGTCCGCGCATTCTTTGCGCCCACCACCTTCACCATCGACGCCGAAAATCCTTCGGATGTCGTTGCCCGCGAAAACCTGCTCGACCGCGTCATGGGTCCGGATCGCCGCAAGAAGTCGTCGGAGAAGATCCGCCGCAACCGCGTTCCGGCCGAGGGCCTTGCGCTGGTCGCACGCGATCGCGACGGCCATATCATCGGCTCGGTGCGCCTCTGGAACATCGAGGCCGGCGTCAACGACGAAGGCACGCCGATCAATGCCCTGCTGCTCGGGCCGCTCGCCGTTGCGCCGCATTGCGGCGGCAAAGGCATCGGTTCGGCGCTGATGCGCGCGGCGATTCTCGAAGCGAAGAAGCGCGGACATGGCGCCGTCCTGCTGGTCGGCGATGCCGCCTATTACGAGCGTTTCGGCTTTTTTGCCGAGAAGGCTCGCCATCTTGTCATGCCTGGCCCGTTCGAACGCTCGCGCTTTCTCGCGCTCGAGCTCACGGAAGGCTGGCTTGACGGCGCGGCCGGCATGATCGTCCCTTCGGGACGCATGCTGGCCAGCGCGCCGGTTCGCCGCGCCGCCTGAAGGCAACGCTGGTCACCCGGAAGCGCGCAGCGGTCGGGGATAACGACAGGTATGAAACAAAGAGCTGAAGCGCCTCGCGTGAATCACATTCGATGCGACGCGCTTCAGCCGACTGCTGAAAATGGTTTTGCGTCGTGGCGCAGTCCGGCGGTGGATTTGATTTTTAGCCGGATTGCCGGCGGATCTGCGCCGATCACGGCGATTTGGCCGGTCATCAGGGTTTTGGGTTCCTCAACACACATTCCGACGATCGATCCTGTCAATTTGAAAAGGCGGATGATGTTGTAAGCGGTAAGGTCGAAGGTGAAGGCCATCTTCACCTTCCGCCCTTCGACGAAGTCTTAAGCCTCGCAGCCCTTGTCGGCCTGCATCCAAATTCCCTTCCCATCTCTCATTGAATCATTCGTGTGGACATTGCGTCCACGTCCGCTCAATCCGCACCGGCGAGAAGGCCGATCGATTGCCCGTACTGCCGCTCTGCAGTTGCAGCGGTTGGTTCGGGACCAGGACTCCAGCGTGAAAAATCACAGTTTCACGCAAGCCAGCCAGTCTAGGCTGGCTGAGAATTTTGGAGACATTCATTTCCTGCGATTCGGTAAAGCGCGCTTTGCCAGGCTGCGACATTCCGATCCTGTTCATATTTGACTGCTGAAAGAGTCCTGCCCTATGACCTCGATAGTTTCTTCCTACAGTCTCACTCAGATAAGGTCGCTTTCGACGGCGGCTGTCGCTGCCTGGACGACGGAAGACGTGGCAACTCTTTCCACGAAGCAGATCAGTGTCCTCTCGTCGGCTCAAATCGCCGCCTTGGATACCGAAGACGTAGAGGTCCTCAGCTCTCAGCAGTTAAGCGCAATTTCGCAAAGTGCCGTATCCGGCCTCACTCTCGATCAGTTGGCCGTCCTGACGACCTCCGCCATCGAAAGTTTAACCTCGCTGCAGATCGCTGCAATCACGACCAAGCAGATCAGCGCGCTGACGACGGAGCAAGCGGAGGCTCTGACCTCATCACAGGTCGGTGCTCTCAGTTCGTTGCAGATTGCAGCCTTGAGCTCCGCGGATGTGGCGACGTTTTCGACCGCCGATATGGCGGCGATTGTCAGCAAAGCGATAACAGGCTTGTCGACAGCCGCGGTTGCGGCTCTTTCGACCGGTCAGGTCGCGGGCCTCAGCACAGGCGCCGTCTCCAATCTGACGACCAGTCAGATTGCGGCCATGACAACGGCACAAATCGGCGCCCTTACGACGGCGCAGATCGCGGCACTCAAAGCCACCCAAATCGCTGGTTTGGGCACGAGCGGGATCACGGCGCTTTCAACCGGGCAGATTGCCGCCTTGGGCACGAGCGCCACCGCCGGCCTAACGACGGCGCAAGTCGCTTCCTTGAGCACTGCGCAGGCTGAGGCACTCAGCTCCAGCCAAGTGAAAGCATTGACTTCGGCTCAGCTTTCCATTCTGGGCGCGGACGACCTTGCTACATTTTCCACCGAGGATATGGCGGCGATCACCGTTTCTGCCGTTGCAGGCCTGTCGACGGCAGTTCTTTCCTCTCTTTCGACGGACCAGGTTGCGGCCCTCAGCGCGGCGGCAGTCACCGGCCTGACGACCGCGCAGATAGGGGCGTTGAGCACAACACAGACCGGCGCCCTGACGACGGCGCAAATCGAGGCCCTCAAGGCGACGCAGATTGCGGCCATGGGCACGAACAACATCGCCTTGCTGGCGACCGCGCAGATCGCGGCCGTCAGCAAGGCTGCGGTCACCGGCTTGACGACAGGCCAGATCGCCGTCTTGAGCACAACGCAGACCTCTGCTTTGACGACAAGCCAGATCGCCGCACTGAAGGCGACGCAAACAGCGGCCTTGAGCACGGGCGACATCGGGGCACTTTCAACCGCGCAAATCGCGGCCCTCAGCCTTGGCGGCCTCTCAGGTCTTGCCACGGGGCAGATCGGCACATTGACGACGACGCAGCTTGCCGCGCTGACGACAGCACAGGTCGCCGCTTTGAGCTCGACGCAGATTTCCGCGTTGGGAACGGACAAGATCGCCAGCCTCTCGACCGACGATATTGCGGCGATCGGCAGCGTGGCGATATCGGGCCTGAGCACGGCTGCGATCGCTGCTCTCTCGACGGCTCAGGTCGCTGCTTTGAGCGTGCGTGGAATTGCGGGTCTCAGCACTGATCAGGTTGCCGTCTTGAACACGGCGAAGACGGCCGCTTTGACGACGGCGCAGATCGCCGTGCTGAGCTCCCAACAGGTTGCGGCGCTCAGCACGGATGCCGTCGCGACGCTTTCGACCGCGCAGATGGCCGCCCTCAGCACGAAGGGCGTCAAAGGGCTGACGACCGGCCAGATCGTCGCGCTGAGCACGCAGCAGGCCGAAGCTCTCACCGGCGCGCAGGTTGCTGTGCTGAGTTCGACCCAGCTTTCCGTACTGTCCACGGATGACATCGCCACGTTCTCTACCGCCGAAATGGCAGCGATCGTCAGCAGTGCCATACCAGGATTGACGACCGGCGTCATCGCGTCTCTTTCAAGTGATCAAGTCGCCGCCCTGAACGCGAGCGCCGCTGCCAGCCTGACGACGAGCCAGGTTGCAGCACTTTCAACCGTGCAGGTTGCCGTTCTCAGTTCAGGCGCCGTTGCCAGCCTGACGACAAATCAGATCGCTAACCTGAGCACGGCACAGATTGCAGCCTTGACGGCCACCCAGGTCAGCGCTTTGAAAGCCGTGCAGATCGCGGCCATGAGTACGGATGAGGTTTCGGCCCTTTCAAGCGCGCAGATCGCTGCACTCACCACAAGCGCGGTTGCAAGCCTGACCACCGGTCAAATCGCGGCCGCAAGCACGGCACAGATCGCGGCGCTATCGTCGACCCAGATCAAAGCGCTGGGTTCGACGCAACTCGCTGTCCTGAGTTCAGAGGACCTGGCGACCTTTACGGCCGACGAAATGGCGGCGATTTCCACTAAAGCGATCAACGGCTTGACGACCGGCGTCATTGCATCGCTTTCCACTGCTCAGGTTGCCGCACTGGCGACGAGTGCGGTTACCAGCCTGACGACCGATCAGATTTCAACTCTGAGCACCGCTCAGCTGGCAAATTTGACGACCGGCCAGATCGCGGCCTTGAGCTCAACTCAAATGTCAGCCCTGACGGCGAACGATATTTCGGCTTTCTCAACTGCCGATATGGCGGCAGTTACCAGCACTGCCATAAGAGGTTTGAGCACAGACGTCATCGCGTCTCTTTCGACCAGCCAGCTTGCTGCCCTGAATACGAGTGTCATTGCTGCCCTGACCACCAGTCAGATCGCCACCTTGAGAGCCGATCAGGTCGCGGCCTTGAACACCACGCAAATTGCGCTTCTGACATCGAACCAGGTCGCAGTTCTCGATACAGGCGTGATCGCATCCTTCTCCGCAGAACAGATCGCCGCGCTCAGCACGGCCGGCGTCGGGGGGCTGACCGCCGATCAGATTTCGGCACTCAGCACCGTTCAGACCCAGGCATTGACGGCTACCCAGATTGGCAAGTTGAGTTCTACCCAGCTCTCCGCGCTTGGAACCGACGATATCGCAACCTTTGCAACCGCCGAAATCGCCGCGATCTCAAGCAAAGCCGTAGCGGGTTTGGGCACGAGCGTCATCGCAGCCCTTTCGACGAACCAGATCACCGCGTTGAGCGCCGCCGGAATCGCCGGATTGACATCGAGCCAGATCACCGCGTTGAGCACAACGCAGATCGCCGCCGTGCCCGCGGCGTGGATGACGGCGCTCAGCTCAACGCAGATTGCCGCATTTGATGTCGGCGTCATTGATTCCCTGTCGACCGCCCAGGTTGCCGCCATCAGCACATCTGGGATAACCGGTTTGACGGCCGATCAGGTCAATGCACTCAACACAACGCAGATCGCGGCATTGACGACAAGCCAGATCGCGGCCCTGAAATCGGCTCAGCTCTCCGCTTTGGGAACGGATGATATCGCCGCGATGTCCTCAGCCGATATCGCGGCGATCAGCTCAGCCGCGATGCCGGGATTATCCGCGGCCGCGCTTGAAGCTCTATCGGCCAGCCAGATTGCCGCCTTGAGCGCGGCAGGTGTTGCCGGACTGAGCACCGGGCAGATTGAAGCCTTGAGCACGGGTCAGGTCGATGCCCTGCTTGCGAACCAGATTGCGGTCTTAAGCTCATCGCAAATTGCCGCAATGGATGCCGATGTCGTCGCGTCGCTCTCCACGGCACAAATTGCCGCCCTTAGCACATCCGGCATTGCCGGCCTGACGACGAACCAGATCGACGCATTGGGCACGGCGCAGGCCGAAGCACTCACCGCGGCGCAGGTGAAGGTCCTCAATTCGACCCAACTTGCTGCGTTCGGCACGGAAGACATCGCCACCTTCTCGACCGCCGACATAGCTGCGATTTCGAACAAAGCGGTTTCGGGTCTCAGCACGTCGGTCATTGCTACGCTCTCGACCGCTCAGATCGCGGCCCTGAGCACAAACGGCATTGCAGCCTTGTCGACCGATCAGGTTGCCGCACTCGGCACAGCGCAGCTTGCGGCCTTCGCTACGACGCGTATTGCGGCACTGAGTTCGGCCCAGGTAGCAGCCCTAAGCACGGCAACCATCGCGTCGCTTGCCACAGGGCAGATCGCCGCACTCAGCACGGCGGGGATTTCCGGCTTGAGCACGGATCAAGTCCAAGCCTTGGACAGTGCGCAAGTCGCCGCACTGGCGACAAACCAGGTCACGGCATTGAGCTCCGCGCAGCTTGGCGTGCTGACCGCGGAGGACATCGCCGCATTCTCGACCGCGGATATCGCTGCAATCGGTTCGAGCGCCATTTCCGGCTTGTCCAGCGCTGCTATTGCCGCCTTGTCGACGGCTCAGATCGCTGCCATCAGTCCGGCTGGCATCCTAGGCATAACGAGCAATCAGCTTGTCGCTTTGAACAGCAGCCAGATAAACGCCCTGACGACCAAGCAGATGGCGGTGTTGAGCTCGGCACAGGTCTCCGTCTTGAGCCCGGCGGCTGTCGCAACGCTTTCGACCGCGCAGATTGCGGCCCTGGGCAGCATTGGCATTGCCGGATTGACCACAACTCAGATTGCGGCCTTGAGCACCGGCCAGGCCGAAGCTCTGACATCAGTTCAGGTGGCAGCGCTGAATTCCAAGCAAATTCACAGCCTGAGCGCGGCCGATATCGCCACCTTCTCGACCAAGGACATCGCGGCAATCGGCTCGACCGCCATTTCCGGCCTGTCAACGGACGCTATTGCAGCCTTGTCGACGACACAGGTCGCAGCCCTCAGCACATTGGGCGTTGCGGGGCTGACCACTCAGCAGATCGGTTCACTGAGTACCGGCCAGCTTCAGGCTCTGACAACAACGCAGGTCGCATCCCTCAGCTCGGCTCAGCTTTCGGTGCTGACGACGGCCGATATAGCGGCTTTGTCAACCAGGAGCATCGCGGCAATCGGGTCCAGTGCCATATCCGGCCTGTCCACGGCCGTTGTATCAGCCCTGTCGACTGCTCAGATCGCAGCTCTTAGCGCTTCAGGTATTACCGGCCTGACCACCAAGCAGATCGCGGCCTTGAGCACCGATCAAGCCGAGGCATTGACGACCGTCCAGGTCGCAGTCCTTAGTTCAACTCAACTTTCAGCGGTGCCGACTGCCGATATGGCGGCCTTCTCGACCCAGGACATCGCGGCCATCGGCTCCAGCGCTATTTCAGGTCTGCCAACCGAGGCAATTGCGGCATTGACGAGTGCCCAGATTGCCGCGCTCAGCACGCTTGCCATCTCCGGCCTGTCCACCAGGCAGATCGCTGCCTTGGACACCGGTCAGGTCGAGGCCCTGCTTACCAAGCAGCTTGCAGCACTGAGTTCCACGCAGGTTAAAGCGCTCGGCACCGACGATGTGGCCGCGATGTCGACGTCACAGATCGCCGCGATCAGCACATCCGGGATGACCGGTCTCACCACTGCGCAAATTTCCGGTCTGACGACTGCGCAGGTGCAAGCCCTGACGACGGGGCAGATCAAGGTTCTTGGCTCCACGCAAGTCGCCGCCCTGACGACCGCCGATATTTCGGCCCTGACGACCGAGCAGATTGCGGCGCTTGGCAGCGTCGGTATTGCGGGTCTAACCACTGTTCAGATCGCGGCCTTGGGTACCAGCCAGGCCGAGGCCCTGACATCCGTTCAGGTCGCCTCTTTGAATTCGACGCAGATTGCGGCCTTCAATGCCGCCAATCTGGAAGCCTTTTCGACCGCAGATATCGCCGCAATCAGTTCAAGCGCCATCTCCGGTTTGTCGACGACCACGGTCGCCGCCTTCTCGACGGAGCAGGTTGCGGCGATCAGCACGGCCAGCATTGCCAGCTTGACCACCGCGCAGATTGCCGCCCTGGGAACCACGCTGGTGGCAGCGTTGACGACAGGCCAGATCGGCGTTCTCGGCTCCAAGCAGGTCTCGGCTCTGAGTACCGCCGACATCGCGACCCTGTCGACCGCGCAGATTGCAGCCCTTAATACCGGTGGTATTTCCGGTCTGACGACTGCGCAGATCGCCACACTGAGCGCCGACCAGGCAGGATCTCTGACCTCAGCCCAGGTCGGGACGTTGAGTTCGACCCAGATAGCGGCTTTCGAAACCGATGATCTGGAAACTTTCTCGACCGCGGATATCGCGGCAATCACAAGCGCGATATCGGGTTTGTCGACGGCCACGATCGCAGCGCTTTCGACAAATCAGATCGCCTCATTGAGTACGGCCGGCATCGCTGGCCTGACCACTGCACAGATATCCGCATTGCATTCCGACCAGTTGGAAGTTTTGACCACCGCTCAGATCGGAGCCCTCAGTTCCAAGCAGACTGCGATAATCGGGACGAGTGGTATAACAGCTCTTTCGACCGCTCAGATTGCTGCACTCAGCACCGCTGGTATTGCCGGCCTGACCACCGATCAGATAGCCGCGCTCAGCGCCGACCAGGCCCAGGCCCTCACATCCGTTCAGGTCGGTACCCTTACGTCCAAACAAATCGCAGCCCTCGGGACCGATGATCTTGCAACCTTCTCGACTGCCGATATCGCGGCAATTGGCTCGCTTCCCATAACGGGCTTGTCCACTTCAGTGATTGCAGCCCTGTCGACAGCGCAGATTGCGGCGCTGAGCACGGCCGGCATATCAGGTTTGACCACCGATCAACTCGGAGCGCTTGGCACCGATCAGGCTGCGGTATTGACGCCTACCCAAGTCGGAGCTTTCAGTTCGGCCCAGATTGCGGCTCTTGGAACCGCTGCTCTCGAAGCCCTATCGACGGCCGATATTGCGGCAATCAGTGCCACCGGCATATCGGGCCTGTCGACCGCTATCATCGCAGCGCTGACGACGGCCCAGATCGCGGCCTTGGGAACAAGCGGTATTGCAGGATTGACAACGGCGCAGGTTGCCGCGCTCAGCACCGACCAGGTCGAGGCTCTCACGGCCGCGCAGATCGGGGCCCTCGGCTCCAAGCAAGTGGCGACGTTGAGCACCGACGATCTGACGGTCCTGTCGACAGCAAAGATTGCGGCCTTGAGCACTGCCGGCATCGCCGGCTTGAGCAGCGCACAGGTTGCTGCCCTGAGCGTGGAACAGGTCGCAGCGCTGTCGAGCACGCAGATCGCCGCGTTGAGTTCGGCAGGCATCGCCGGCCTAAGCACGCTCGACCTGGCAACTTTCTCTGCCGCCGATATCGCAGCCATCGGTTCCAGTTCCATACAGGGCCTGTCCACGGACTTTTTCGGGTCGCTGTCGACGACCCAAATCGCCGCCTTGGCAACGGGCAGCATCGCCGGCCTGAGCAGTGCTCAGATCGGAGCTCTGAGCATCGAGCAGTTCGAAGCGCTTTCAACGACCCAGATCGCTGCCTTGAGTTCCTCCGGAGTTGCGGGATTGACCACGGCGGATCTGGAAACCCTGTCCACAACCGAGCTTCTGGCCATTAGTTCAGACTCGATCCAAGGCTTGTCGACCGCCGTTGTCGCAGCCCTGACCACCGACCAGGTCGCGATCCTGAAGACCACTCAGGTCGCCTCGCTGACCTACAACCAGATAGCGGCAATGAGCACCGATCAGATCGTTGCTCTGTCCACTTCGCAGATCACCGCCTTGAACGCGCTGCAGGTTGCCGCGCTGGATGCTGACGACATCGCCGTCTTCACGACGGATGACGTCGCGGCTCTGAGTTCGAAAGCGATCGCGGGATTGACCACGAGCGTCATTACGTCGTTGACGACAGAACAAGCCGAAGCCCTGACACCGGCGCAGGTGAGTGGGCTGACGTCGGCGCAAGTTGCTGCGTTGACGACCCAGGAGGTCGCGACCTTCTCGACCAAGGATATCGCCGCGTTCAGCTCGAACGGCATAGCGGGACTGTCTACGCAAGACATCGCCAGCCTTTCGAGCGAGCAACTGGATGCTCTGATGAAGTCGCAGATGGCGTATCTGAGTTCGGATCAGATGGCGGCTGTCATCTCGGCCTATCTTACGGCGTAAGCGCGATCTCGACCGAATCGCGTCCACCCCGCGCAACGGAGTGCGTTGGGGTGGTTCCGTCTCGATCGGTGGCGCGAAGATCCAACCCGATATTCGTCTCGAAGACGCGGTGGAAGCGTCGTGACCTTGCCCGTTAAAATAGACCATTTGGGTCCGGGCCGTTTTCGGCGGATGAGAGACGACGCGCCACTGCTTTTCCTGTTGAGACCTCGCCCACGCGGTTGCCATCTTTCCGAACGAAAGCCATCGTCCGTCTCGTCGGCGCATTGCTGCTCTCAACCGAGCTGCCGCAGCGCTCAACGCATGTTTAAAGCAAGCTGGCCTGGCTAACTGTCTCGTTGCAATGCCGGCCGTCAATTCGTGGGAAGTCCATGGTCACCAATGATGCATCAGTTCAGCCCGTTCCGTCTCTTGCCGGTATATTGGAGCTTGCGCGCACCCAACGTCTTTCCTTCAACGAGTTGTTTCAGTTCGCCGAAAGTCGGAGTGCTGCCGGAGCGATGTTCGAGGCGGCAGAGGTCTACAAAGCCTGGATCGCTTTCAACGATTCTCATCCGTTCCTGCACCTCGTCTATTTCAATTATTCCGTCACTCTGCGGCAATTGGGCGACGTTGCGGGATCGATTCACGCATTGCGTGCATGCTTGAAGCTCGAGCCGCGTTTCGGACCGGCGCACATCAATCTTGGACGCGCGTTGGAAGACAGCGGCATCGCCACGGGAGCAATCCTGCAATGGCGGAATTTTATCGAGATGACCGGGGAGATTACCGCTGACGTGCTGACGCATCGCCTGTTGGCGCTTCAGCATGTCGGGCGCGTCATGGAAAATGCGGGTCTGTTGGAAGAAGCTGAAACCGCGTTGTGGCAGGCAATGGAACTGCGGCCCGACAAGACCGAAGCCGGGCAACATTGGAGTGCGCTGCGCCAGCGTCAGTGCAAGTGGCCAACGCTTGTGCCGTCGGACCATGTCTCCATGCGTCAACAGATCGATGCCATGTCGCCGCTGGCGCTCGCCTGCTTTTCCGACGACCCGTTGTTCCAGCTCGCCAAGGCCTACCGCTACAACAAGTCTTTCGTTGGACGCCCGGATACCAGCGGCTTCTCGCGCAAGGTGGCGAAGCAGAAGACGGGAACCGGCCAGCGCCTTCGCGTGGGCTATGTTTCCTCGGATCTGCGCGACCATGCGGTCGGCTTTGCGCTCAGAGAGGTGCTGGAGCTGCATGACAAGAATAGGGTTGAAGTCTACGCCTATTATTGCGGCGAGCCGGCAGAAGGAGATGCGACCCAGCTGCGCATGAAAGCTGCCGTCGATTGCTGGCGCGACATTGCCGCGCTTGGTGATGCGGAAGCTGCAAGGCAGATCGCCGACGACGACATCGACATCCTTGTCGACGTCAACGGTTACACCAAACATGCGCGAACGAAGATCCTTGCCTATCGACCGGCACCGGTGGTGGTCAACTTTTGCGGTTATCCGGGAACGATGGGCAGCCCGTTCCATCACTACATCATCGCGGACGAGCACATCATCCCGCCCGAAAACGAGATCTATTATTCGGAAAAAGTGCTCAGAGTTGCATGCAGTCAGCCAATCGATCGAAAGAGGGTGATTGCCGAAAGACCGACACGCGCGGAGGCGGGGCTACCGGAAGCCGTTTTCGTTTTTGCCTGCTTCAACGGCACGCAAAAAATCACGCAGGAGACCTTTGCCTACTGGATGACCATTCTCCTCGCGGCACCCGGCAGCGTGCTCTGGCTGCTTGCTGGAAACGACGATGTGGATCACCGTCTGCGCCAAGCGGCTGAAAATGCCGGTGTCGCAGCCGACCGTCTCATTTTCGCGCCCAAGGCGCCGAATGCCAAACATCTCGCCCGAATCCAGCTCGCCGATCTGTTCCTCGACACCTTTCCCTATGGAGCGCACTCGACCGCGGCCGATGCTCTGACCGTCGGGCTGCCTGTCCTCACATTCCCCGGCAAGAGCTTTGCGGCCCGCTTCTGCCACAGCATCGTTGCCGCTGCCGGCGTCCCGGAACTGATCTGCTCGGGACCGCAAGCCTACATCGAAAGGGCTATCGGTTTTGCCAATGACCCCGAGAGCCTGGGAAAGATCAGGGAATCCTTGCGCGCAAAACGCGAGGCCTGCGCATTGCGCGATATTCCCGCTCTCGCGTCCCGTCTCGAAGAGCTTTTCTGGCAAATGCAGGCGGAATGCGAACGCGGTGAAACACCGGTGCCGGATTTAAGCAACCTGGACATCTATTACGACATAGGGGTGGAACTCGTTCAGGACAATATCGCGTTTTCGGACGATCGAGTTTACAGGCAGGCTTACCGCAACAAGCTGACCGAATGGCACAATTATGCGCCTTTTCCGCACGACAGCCGATTGGGGGGCTGAGGAATTCACGCCAATATGCGCAACCAGAAAGAGCTGACCCAGAATGCCGCGGGTTAAGAAAATTGCCGTTGTCGGCGCCGGGCTTTCGGGGGCGGTCATCGCGCGTGAACTGGCGCTGGCGGGTCACAAGATCGATGTTTTCGACACGCGACGTCATGTTGCCGGAAATTGCCATACGGAGCGCGACGCCGCCACGGGGGTCATGGTTCATGTCTACGGTCCGCATATTTTCCACACCGATGACACGGAAGTCTGGGATTATGTGAACCGCTTTCAGGCATTCCTGCCCTATAAGAACCGCGTCAAGACGACGAGTTCCGGACAGATTTATTCCCTGCCCATCAATCTGCACACGATCAATCAGTTTTTCGGCAAGGCGTTCAGGCCGGACGAAGCGCGGGCGTTCATCGATGAATGCGCAGACAAAACCATCAGGGAGCCGAAGACTTTCGAGGAACAGGCGCTGCGCTTCGTCGGCAAGGATCTCTACGAAGCGTTCTTTAAAGGATATACGCAGAAGCAATGGGGATGTTCTCCGGCCGAGCTTCCGGCTTCCATCCTGAAGCGGCTTCCGGTCCGTTTCAATTACGACGACAACTATTTCTTCCATAAACATCAGGGAATGCCGGAAAACGGTTATACCGAGATGGCCAGACGAATTCTCGATCACGCAAATATAGAAGTGCACCTGGAAACGCGGTTTCACAGGGCTCTCGGCAAGGACTTCGATCACGTATTCTATTCGGGTCCGCTCGACGGTTATTTCGACTACGAATATGGCCGTTTGGGATATCGCACGCTGGATTTCGAGCGCTTTACCTATGAGGGTGACTATCAGGGCTGCGCGGTCATGAACTACGGAGATGTTTCCGTGCCCTATACCCGCGTGACGGAACATAAGCACTTCTCACCGTGGGAAGACCATTCCGGCTCAGTCTGTTACCGAGAGTTCTCCAGGGCTTGCGGCCCGGACGACGTTCCTTACTATCCGATCCGCCTGATGGAGGAAAAGGAGCAGCTTGCCCAATATGTGGTAAGGTCGCTGCGGGAGGTCTCCGTCACCTTTGTGGGGCGGCTGGGGACATACCGCTATCTCGACATGGACGTCACTATCCGCGAGGCACTGGACACGGCGCGGCTATATCTGTCGGCGGGCGCCGAGATGCCTGCGTTCCTGCATGCGCCGCTCCAGGCACTGTAGGTAGCGCCTCGATTTATGCGGCAGGAAACCCGCAATCGTTCAATTTTTAACGAAGCCTCCAATCAAACTGCAAAATGCTTGCTGTAGGTTCCCCGCCAGAACCTCGGAAAAGCCTCATGCTGCTGGATCTCAGGACAATCTATTTCATTGTTGCCGTGAGTTGTTTCGTGCTGGGCGTGCTCCAGCTTGCAGCCTATGCGACCGGCCGCTTCGAAAGGTGGCCGCTGTGGTGGGGTGTGAGCAATCTGCTTGTCGGCGTCGGGTCTTTCCTTGTCGCGCTGCGCAATCTCGTTCCCTACTCGGTCTCGATCGATGGCGGCAATGTGCTGACCATTGCGGGTTACATGCTGATGTTCTTTGCCGTGCGCGTCTTTTCGGGACGGGCGCTCGACCAGCGCATTTTCTGGCTTGCCATCTTTCTCGTCAGCGTGCCAGTCGTGCTTATCGTCAGCAACCCTACGGCAGTATCGGCCCGGCTCCTCTACGTCTCCGTCATCTGCTGCCTGTGCGATCTTGCGGTCGCGAGGGAAGCAGTCGGCATCGTCCGGCGCGAGAAGCTGTATTCGGCAGCCCTGCTTGTCGGTCTCTATGTCTGCACTGCCATGATCTTTGCGGTTCGCAGCATTCTTGCGGCGACTGGCGAGATCGGCGGGCCGGATCCTTTCGGCAGCAGTGTGGTCCATAGCTGGATGGCTGTATCGGCGGTCGCCTTCATCATGCTCCGCAGCATGGCCATGGTGCTGATGGCCGCCGAGCGCAGCCGAAATCAGCTGACCGAACTCGCTCATCACGATCCGCTGACCGGCGCGCTCAACCGCGGCGGCCTTGCCCAGCATCTGCCTGCTCTCGCTTCCCAGCCGATATCGCTGCTGATCATCGATATCGACCATTTCAAGCAGCTGAACGACCGGCACGGCCACGCCGCCGGCGACGATATGCTGCGGCTTTTCGCCAGCGTTGCGAGAGGCATCATGCGCTCCGGCGATCTGCTCGCCCGTCAAGGCGGGGACGAGTTTCTGGCGGTGCTGAAAAGTATCTCTCGCCAAGATGCGGTGCTGATTGCCGAGCGCATCCGCCTCGCCTTTGCCGCCGCCGTCATGCAGCGGCCGGATCTGGCTGTTTTTCCGACGCTCAGCATCGGCGTTGCCGCGCGCGAGGAAAACGACGGAGATTTCGAACGGCTGATGCAGAAGGCGGATGAGGCCCTCTATCGTTCGAAGCGCGAAGGCCGCAACCGGGTCGAAGCCTGCGGAGAAAATCAGCAAGCCGCGTAGGGACAGCACAACTCTGTCTATCTCGGAATGATCCTAAAGCGCGTCGCGATCTTTCAGATTCGCTCTTCGCGCTTTAGGTCTTTGTTTCCGCATGTCGTTGCCGCAAAACCGCTGCACACTTTTGCGCGACATGCTCTAGATATTCTGATCCATCGTCTCTGCCGGGATTTCGTCGATGCGGTGGACGCGCACGAGTGTTGCCGGCACGCCGGCGACCGTGCAGTGCTCGGGAACCGGCTTCAGCACGACGCTGCCGGCGGCGATTTTGCTGAAGGCGCCGATTTCGATATTGCCGAGGATCTTGGCGCCCGCGCCGATCATCACGCCATGGCGGATCTTCGGGTGGCGGTCGCCGGTTTCCTTGCCGGTGCCGCCGAGCGTGACGTTCTGCAGGATCGAGACTTCGTCCTCGATGACAGCGGTTTCGCCGATGACGATGCCCGAGCCGTGGTCGAGCATGATGGAAGCGCCGATCCTGGCGGCGGGGTGGATATCCGGGCCGAAGACCAGCGAGGCGAGATTGGCGAGCCAGCTGGCGATCTCCGGACGGCCGGCGTTCCAGAGCGCATGGGCGATGCGGTGCGTCTCAAGCGCATGAAAACCCTTGAGGTTCAGAAGCGCGTGCAGAAATGTCGCGCAGGCCGGATCGCGCTCGCGCACGGCGGCGAGATCGGCCTCGACCTTGCGCATGATATCGTCATCAAGCGTCGACAGCATGAGATCGAACAGATTGCCCGTTTCGACCTGCGTCACGGAAAGCCGCGCGGCCAGAACACGGGCGATGATCTCTCTATTGCCGGTGGCTTCGATTACCTCTGCGGCCAGCAGCCGCTGTAATATCGGCTCGCGCACGGCAAGTTCGGCCGCCTCGGCGCGGATCGCCGCCCAGACGGATGTGTCGCTCAAAGGCAGCGGCTGCTGCTCGGCCAAACCGAGGCCGGTCGATTTCGGCATTGACGTTTCCTCCGTCAGTCATGGCCCAGGCAGTCGCTGCGTGGATTTTTATGTTTCGCCCGGCCAAGGCATTTGGCAAGCCGGATATTCCAGGGGTCTTGGGCGATCCTTTAGCCAGGCGCTTGCGGGCCAAGCGTCGGTTCCGGAAGACGGCGCCAATGATAGAGCACGTCAGGCTCTTTTTCCTCATTGTCGGCGCCGTCGGTCTCTTCCTCGGCGGCAAAACCGTGCCGCTCGTAGAAAGCACGTGCGCCGATATTCCGCTGGAATGTCCAGAGCCTGATCTCGTCCATCTCCTCCATCGCGTAGCCGAGAAGCCGGGCGCCGATGCCCAGGCCCTGAAAGTCGGGGAGAACGTAAAGCTGCTCTATCCAGTCGCCGCCATAGGCGATGACGCCGACAAGCTGGTTGCCCATGGCGGCGCCAAGGATGGTGCAGTTCGGCAGCAAATGCATGCGCCAGTACTGCTCTTCTTCTTCAGGCGTATGCAGATCCGGCAGCCAGGGCAGCCGCTGCCAGAGCGCAACACGCCTGATCTTCGCGGCTGCCTGCATATGGCCAGCGTCAAGGGTCACGATCTCAGCTTCCGTCGGAGCGTCGTCCATTGCCGACAATGCAGTTCAGGCCGAAATATCGATGACGCCGCAATCGCCGGCTTCGGAGGCGAAGGCGAGCAGTTTGCCGTCCTTGCTCCAGCTCATTGCCGTGACGGCGCCCTTGCCGGGACGGCGCAGCAGCGCCTCCTTGCTGTCGGCGATGCGCACGGCCAGAATCATGCCGTCGATGAAGCCGATGGCGAGGATGTCCTCGAGCGGATGAAATTTCACCGCCGTTGCCATGATATTGGCGCGGGTGCCGAGTTCCAGCGGCGCCTTGCCCATCGGCCCGTCCTTGCCCTGGAACGGCCAGACGATGGCCGCCGGCGCACCCGAAGAGGCGAGCCACTTGCCCTTGACCGACCAGGAGAGCGATTTCACCTTGGCGGGATAACCGGTCATCCGCATATGGCGGGCCTCAGTGCCCGGCTTGCTGTCGAGTTTCCAGCCGTGCAGCGCATTTTCCTGCATCGAGGTGACGAGGAAATTGCCATCGGGCGAGAAGGTGACGCCGGTATGCGCGCCCTTCCATTCGAGATCGACCGGCTTGGCGCTCATGCCGACCCAGTGCAGCGACACGCCGTTGTAACGGGCGGCGGCGATGCGCAGGCCCTTCGGCGCGAAGGCAAGGCCTTCGACGGTGCGCTCCTCGGGGAATTCCTTGGTGGTGCCGTCGGCAAGACGCACGAGCGAACTCTTGCCGTAGGAATAGGCAATTGCGCCCTGCGGGCCGGCGGCGACCTGCGAAATCCACTTGCGCGGCGCGGTGGCGATCTCGCTGACGCTGCCGTCGGCGGCGATGCGCAGCACCTTGCCGTCCTCGCCGCCGGAAATCAGGCTCTCGCTATAGGGATCGCGGATGACGGTGAGCATGCCCTGATGGGCTTCGCAAACCCTCTCGCCGCCATCCAGCCGATGAAACGTGCCGTTTGCGTTTGCGAAGAAGGGGACATCACCTAAAAATTCGACGGCCAGAACGTGGCCGTCGAGATCAAGCGGTGCAACTGTCGGCATCAGGCGGCAGCCTCGCAGGCCTTGAAGGAGGCTTCGAGCTTCTCGCGGTCGAGATCACGGCCGATGAAGACGAGACGGCTTTCGTGCTTTTCGCCTTCCTTCCAGGGCCGCTGGTGATCGCCCTCGATGATCATGTGGACGCCTTGAACGACATAACGCTCGGGATCGTCCTTGAAGGCGATGATGCCCTTGAGACGCAGAATATTCGGGCCCTGCGTCTGGGTGACCTTCTGAATCCAGGGGAAGAAGCGTTCGGGGTTCATCTGGCCGCCGCGCAGCGACACCGATTGCACCGTGACATCGTGGATCGCCGACATTGCGCCGTGGTTATGGGCGCCATGGTCATGATGGTCGTGCCCGTGGTGATCATGGTGATGATCGTGATCATGGTCATGATGGTGGTGGTCGTGATCGCAGTCCGGGCCGCAGACGTGATCGTCATGGCCATGCTCGAGGAAATGCGGATCGTTTTCCAGCGCGCGTTCCAGGTTGAAGGCGCCCTGATCGAGCACGCGGGCGAGGTCGACGCCGGAGCGGCTGGTTTTGTAGACGCGCGCAGCCGGATTGATGGCGCGGACGATGTCTTCGATGACATCAAGCTCTTCCGGTGTCACGAGGTCGCTCTTGTTGATGACGACGACGTCGGCAAAAGCGATCTGGTCTTCGGCCTCGCGGCTGTCCTTCAGGCGCAGCGGCAGGTGCTTGGCGTCGACGAGGGCGATGACGGCGTCGAGCTCGGTCTTGGCGCGCACGTCGTCGTCCATGAAGAAGGTCTGGGCGACCGGCACCGGATCGGCAAGGCCGGTGGTTTCGACGATGATGCCGTCGAAGCGGCCGGGGCGGCGCATCAGACCTTCGACGACACGGATCAGGTCGCCGCGCACCGTGCAACAGACGCAGCCGTTGTTCATCTCGTAGATTTCTTCGTCCGACTCGACGATCAGGTCGTTGTCGATGCCGATTTCGCCGAACTCATTGACGATGACCGCATATTTCTTGCCGTGATTTTCGGAAAGGATGCGGTTGAGCAAGGTCGTCTTGCCGGCGCCGAGATAACCGGTGAGCACGGTGACGGGAATGGGCTTCTGGGTGGAGATCGCGTCGGTCATGAGAACCTCTAGGATTAGGCGTGCAGCCGAGCGGCTCCCGTCGGCTGCTTGAACGGTCGGTCTCATATAATGGCATGGGCGCGGCAGTTCAAAGGGTTTTATAATGTTATAAGATCACGTCGGCTGCCGGGTGCAGCTTCCACCTTCAGCCCAGCTGCGTGACGTCGAAGGCATCGACATCCTCCAGCAATTCGACCAGTCCCTTCACCGCATGCGCAATCAGCGCCTCACCCTTCTCCGCCGTCGCAGCCGCGGCGTTGCCCGTCACGCCTTGCGGGTTGAGATCGGACATCTTCCAGCCGAAGGCATGCGGCCCGTAGGCGCGCAGATGTTTGAAGCGGGTGGCGAAGTCCGTTTGCCGTGATGGGAAATCCGCAGCCTTGGCCATATCGACTTTATCAGGATGAAGCGCCAGCATCACCGAGGTCTCGATGTCGCCGCCGTGAATGCCGATCGCCTTTTCCTCCGGTCGGATCACACCATCCGGCAGGCCGAAGCGGGTCCAGCTCGTCGCCACCGCCAGCATGGCAAAGCGGATCCGCGCTTCGGTGGCGACGATCGTCATGACGGGCGAATTGCCGCCATGGGCGTTCAGCATCATGAATTTGCGGATGCCCTGCTTCGCCACGTCTTCGGCGATGCCGAGCCAGCGGTCGACCGCCTCGTCGAAGGCGAGCGTCTTCGTTCCTTCAACATCCATATGCTCTATGGAATAGCCGACGGATTCGGCGGGCAGGAAGGTAACCGGCAGGCCGGCGGGCAGGGCCGTCTTCAATCGTCCGGCGATGCCTTCGGCAATCAGGGTGTCGGTTTCGAAGGGCAGGTGAGGGCCGTGCTGTTCATGGGCGCCGAGCGGCAGCACGGCGATCGGACGGTGCCCGCCGGGAGCAGAGGCCGGGTCGCTGTCTTCGAAGCGGGGCGAAGGCGTCATCATCCGGTCGTTGCCTCTTGTTTATGACGAGATCCTGGGCAATGTCATATCGCAGCGGCGCCAGGGCTTAAAGATCAAAGGGATGGCAATGGGAAAGAAGCACAAGGACGGCAAAAAGAACAAGTCCAAGAAGAAGGACCAGACCGAGTATACGCTCGTCGACCTTTCTCCGGCGCTGACCCAGGCGGCTCGTTCCATGCGTACGGTACTTTCGCGCAACCTGCTCGAAAGCGGCCTCTATGCCGGCCAGGACGGCGTCATTCTCTCGCTCGCCGAAAGCGACGGCATGACGGCCGGCGGCCTTGCCCACAAGCTCGGCGTCAAGGCGCCGACGATGACGCGCACGATCGGCCGCATGGAGGCGCAGGGTTTTCTCGAGCGCAAGCCCGATGCCGAGGATGCGCGTCTCACCAAGGTCTATCTCACCGAACTCGGCCGTGGCAGCGTGCAGGCGATCGAAATGGCGGCCTCGGCATGCGACCGGCTGGCGACGCTGGAATTCTCCGACAAGGAAATCCGCAATCTCGTCCGGCTGCTGAAAGCGATCGACGGTAATCTCCAGGCCGAAGCCCTTCATATCGAGGAACCCGACGAAGACTGAAATTTCCCTGAAAGACGAATTGCCTCCGCCGGTTAAATCTTTTAATTAAACATTTTAAGGGGGCCGCGCCGGTTTGCCGGCGTGGCCTTGCTGTCTTGCGTGCTGCCTGGAGGAGGACACGTGGTCCAGAAGATCAAGCTTTCGACGATCGCCGAAACGCTCGGCATTTCAACGGCGACCGTATCGCTAGCCTTACGCGACAGTCCGCTCGTCGCCGGCAATACCCGGGAAAAGATCAAGGAACAGGCGCGCGCGCTCGGCTATATCTACAATCGCCGCGCCGCCAGCCTTCGCACCTCGCGCTCCGGCATCATCGGCGTCGTCGTGCACGATATCATGAACCCCTTCTACGGCGAGATCCTGAAAGCGATCGAAAGCGAACTCGACCGCAGCCGCCATACCTTCATCCTTTCCAACCACTACGACAATGTCGAGAAACAGCGCACCTTCATCGAGACGCTGCTGCAACTCGGCGGCGACGGCGTCATCATGTCGCCGGCGATCGGCACGCCGCCGGAAGACGTGCAACTGGCGGAAGAAAACGGCATGCCGGCGATCCTGGTCGCCCGCTCGATGGAAGGGCAGGACCTGCCGACCTATCGCGGCGACGACAGCTACGGCATCTCGCTTGCCACCAACCACCTGATCGGCCTCGGCCACCGCTCGATCGCCATGATCGGCGGCACCGACCAGACGTCCACTGGCCGCGACCGCTACCAGGGTTATGTCAATGCCTTGCGCAAGGCCGGCATCGAGGTCGATCCGAACCTGCGCATTCCCGGCCCGCGCTCGAAACAGGGCGGCTTCGAGGCCGCCGTGCATTTCCTGTCGCTGCCGCAGAAGCCGACGGCCGCCGTTTGCTGGAACGATCTCGTGGCGATCGGGCTGATGAACGGCATTTCGCGCGCAGGCCTGATGCCGGGACGCGACATTTCCGTCACCGGTTATGACGATCTCGAAGAGGCATCGATCGCCACGCCGGCACTGACAACCGTCTGGAACGGCCAGGCCGAGGTCGGGCGCCTGGCCGCCCGGGCGCTGCTCGATCGCCTTGCCGGCAGCCACGAGCCCGACGGCATGCATCTGATCAAACCCGAAATGCGCATTCGCCAGTCCACCAGCCCCCATCGGCCCCGCGCCTGAACCCAGGCCGCCGCGCGCCCTAAGAGGAAAAGCCATGTCCCGCATCGCCATTCTCGTTCCCGGGAAGATACACGAGCGTGTTCTCGAAAGGCTGAAGGATCGCTTCGAGATCGTCGCCGTCCCGCGCGCGGAGAGGCTTGCGCTCGACGGTGAGACCGCCGGCCGCATTCGCGGCGTCGCCGTTTCCGGCGCCTTTCCCGGCGCCTGGATGGATCAACTGCCTGAAGTCGAGGTGATTGCCAGCTTCGGCGTCGGTTATGACGGCATGGATGTGAGGCGGGCCGCCGAAAAGGGTATCGTCGTCACCAACACGCCCGATGTGCTGAACGACGAGGTCGCCGATACGGCGATCGGCCTGCTCCTGAACACGATCCGCGAATTGCCGCGGGCCGAGGCCTGGCTGCGTACCGGCAACTGGAAGCCGGGCGTGGCCTATCCGCTGTCGCGCTTCTCGCTCAAAGGTCGTCATGTCGGGCTCTACGGCCTTGGCCGTATCGGGCTTGAGATCGCCAAGCGGCTGGAACCGTTCAAGGTGAAGATCAGCTACCACACGCGGTCGCGCCATGCCGATGCGCCCTATGATTATCATCCGACGCTGAAGGGGCTGGCGGAAGCGGTGGATACGCTGATCGCCATCGTTCCGAAGACGCCGCAGACGCATAAGACGATCGATGCCGATATTCTGTCAGCACTCGGCCCGGACGGCATTCTCGTCAATGTCGGCCGCGGCTGGACGGTGGACGAGGAGGCGCTCGGTGCCGCCCTTGCCTCCGGCGCACTTGGGGCAGCCGGCCTCGACGTCTTCTATGACGAGCCGACGGTGCCGGCCTGCCTGCTGGAACCGGTCAATGCGGTGCTCCTGCCGCACGTCGCCTCCGCGTCGGTGCCGACCCGCAACGCCATGGCCGATCTCGTCGCCGACAATCTCATTGCCTGGTTCGACAAGGGGGCCACGTTGACGCCGGTGCCGGAGACACCGCAAAAAACCTGAAACTAAGCGATCGCCTGCGCCGGGATGACTTGCAGCTTGCCCGCGGCATGGCTGCGGACGGCGTCGCCGAAGGCGGCAAACAGCTTGTTCGACGGCTTGTCGGTTTCGGCCCAATATTCCGGGTGCCATTGCACGCCGACGGCGAAGGCCTTGGCGTCGATGACGGAGACGGCCTCCACCGTGCCGTCCTCGGCGATCGCTTCCACCTGCAGGCGGGGCGCGGTGCGGGCGATCGCCTGGCGATGCAGGGAGTTCACGCGGACCTCGCCCGGGCCGAGAATGCCGGCGATGCAGGATCCCTCCTTGATGTGGACGCTTTGGCGAATGGCGTACATGCCGTCGCGGTCGACGCCTTCCGGCCGGCGGTGGTCCCAGATGCCGGGCTGCTCCTGGATCTCGCTTGCGAGCGAGCCGCCGAGCGCGACGTTCAGCTCCTGGATGCCGCGGCAGATGGCGAGCAGCGGGATGGCGCGGTCGATGGCGCGGCGGATCAGCGGCAGGCTGGTGGCGTCGCGGGCGGGGTCGAAGGGGCCGTCCTTGTCATTGGCCTCGGCGCCGTAGAGGGAGGGATGCACATTGCTGGCCGAGCCGGAAACCAGGAGGCCGTCGACGCGGTCGAGGATCGCGTCGGTGTCGTAGCCTGCCTCGAAGGCCGGAACGATGAAGGCCATGACGCCGGCTGCATTCAACGCGGCACTGAGATATTGATGCTGCACGGCATGCCAGGTCGCGCCGTCGAAGCTGCGGATATCGGCAGGAATGGCAACGATCGGTTTCGTCATATCAGCCCCGGTCAAATCTTCATGCTTGTCGTTTCTTTATGCTTATCGTTTCTGGCGCCAGAACGGTCGTCAAGTCAACGCTTGGCTGTATCAGGCGGCCAAATTGCGGCGGAAATGGCGTCGGAACTCCCGCGCTTGTCGCTAAGCCGCTGATTTTGATGGGCCCGTTCGCATTGTCTTATTGTCGTCTTGATGCCAAAGGCTAATAGACTAAAGCTTGAATCGCGGCCTTCGCCATGCTTAGGTTTGCCCTTGCTGCGGGTAGGGGTGAAGATCGGCCGCGCAGTGCCATCTATATGGGAGGTTTTTGATGGATCGTCGTTCGTTTTTCAAGAAGGCGGGGACCGCCAGCGCCGGTGCGGTTGCCGCAACGGCATTGGCAGCGCCTGCGATCGCGCAAGAGAATCCGAAGATCGCATGGCGCATGACGTCGTCGTTTCCGAAGAGCCTGGACACGATCTACGGCGGCGCCGAGGACATCGCCAAGCATGTCGCCGCCGCCACCGACGGCAATTTCACGATCCAGCCTTTCGCGGCCGGTGAAATCGTGCCCGGCCTGCAGGCCGTCGACGCGGTCGCCGCCGGCACGGTCGAGGCGGCGCACACGACCTCCTATTATTTCGTCGGCAAGGATCCGACCTACGCCATCGGCACGGCCATTCCGTTTGGCCTCAACAGCCGCCTGACCAATGCCTGGTTCTACGAAGGCAACGGCAATACGCTGATGAACGAGTTTTATGCGACACAGGGCATGTACGCACTGCCTGCCGGCAATACCGGTGCGCAGATGGGCGGCTGGTTTCGCAAGGAAATCAACACGCTGGACGACCTCAAAGGCGTCAAGATGCGCATCGCCGGCCTGGCAGGCCGCGTCATGGAGAAGGTCGGCGTCATCCCGCAGCAGATCGCCGGCGGCGACATTTACCCGGCGCTGGAAAAGGGCACCATCGATGCGGCAGAATTCGTCGGTCCCTATGACGACCTGAAGCTCGGCTTCCACAAGGTGGCGAAATATTATTATTATCCGGGCTGGTGGGAAGGTGGCCCGACGGTGCATGCATTCTTCAATCTCGAAAAATGGAGCGGCCTGCCGAAGCATTATCAGGCGGCGCTGAGCGATGCCTGCGCCTACGCCAACACCAACATGCTGGCGAAATACGACACGAAAAACCCGACCGCGCTGAAGCAACTCGTTGCGGAAGGGGCGACGCTGCGGCCGTTCAGCCAGGAGATCATGGAAGCCTGCTTCCAGGCGGCGACCGGCATCTACAGCGAAATCTCGGGCACCAACCAGTATTTCAAGAAGATCTACGACGACCAGACCGCCTTCAAGCGGGACGCCTATCTCTGGATGCAGCTTTCGGAATACACCTTCGACACGTTCATGATGATCCAGCAGCGGGCCGGGAAGCTTTAAGCTTTCGCTGGCCTTTGTGGCTGCCCCTCACCCTAACCCTCTCCCCGTTTTGACGGGGAGAGGGGACGTGCCCTGCGAGAGGTTGGTGGGGAACGGAGAGGTTGCGGCATGGTCCCTTCGCCCCGTTTACGGGGAGAAGGTGGCGGCAGCCGGATGAGGGGCGGTCACCCCGCTGAGGTTTGATTTTAGCCGAGTAAGCCCCCGGATCCTTTCGGTCCGGGGGTTTTCTTTTTGACGTTATTTGGCGGGCGCCGGCGGTGCCCCCGGCAGGCCGAGCGGCGGCAGGGTAAGGCCGGGGATCTGCGGTGAGCCGCTGCCGCCGCCTATCGGCGGCAAGCCAAGCGGGCTGCCGAAGCCCGGGACCTCGATCTTGATCGAGTTCGGATCGACCTTCGGGCCATGGTCCAGCCAATAGGTGACCGATTGCGGCCAGAAGATCACGATCGCCACCAGGATCAACTGCATGCCGACCCAGGGCAGCGCGCCCATGTAGATATCCGAGGTCTTGACCTCCTTGCCGGCGATCGAGCGTAGGTAGAACAGCGCGAAGCCGAAGGGCGGGTGCATGAAACTCGTCTGCATGTTGACGCAGATCAGCACACCGAACCAGATCAGGTCGATGCCGAGACTGGAGGCGACGGGAGCGAGCATCGGGATGACGATGAAGGCGATCTCGAAGAAATCGAGGAAGAAGGCGAGCACGAAGATGAAGATGTTGACGAAGATCAGAAAGCCGACCGGGCCGCCGGGAATGCCCGACAGCATGTGCTCGATCCAGCGCGAGCCGTCCATGCCCTGGAAGACCAGGCTGAAACAGGTGGAGCCGATCAGGATCATCACCACCATCGAGGTGATGTGCGTGGTCGATGTCATCGCCTCGCGGATCAGCGGCCAGGTGAGACGGCGATTCATGGCGGCGAGCAGCATGGCGCCGACGACGCCGAGCGCGCCGGCTTCGGTCGGCGTCGCAAGGCCCATGAAGATCGTGCCGAGCACCAGGAAGATCAGCACGATCGAAGGCACCATGCCCATCAGCACTTTTGCGAGCAGTGCCCAGTTGAAATCGCCGCGCACCTCCTTCGGCAGCGGCGGCATCGATTTCGGCCGGATGATCGACATCACCAGGATGAAGAGAATGAAGATCGTCACCTGCAGGATCGAGGGGCCGATGGCGCCGAGATACATGTCGCCGACCGACCGGCCGAGCTGATCGGCGAGAACGACGAGCACCAGGGAAGGCGGGATCACCTGGGTGATGGTGCCGGAAGCGGCGATGACGCCGGTGGCAAGCCGCGGGCTGTAGCCGTAACGCAGCATGATCGGCAGCGAGATCACCCCCATGGTGATGACGGAGGCGGCCACCGTTCCGGTGATCGCGCCGAGCACGGCGCCGACGAGGATGACGGCATAGGCGAGGCCGCCGGGAATGCCGCCGAAGAGCTTGCCGGTGCCTTCGAGCAGATCCTCGGCCAGCCCGCAGCGCTCCAATATTGCTCCCATGAAGGTGAAGAAGGGAATGGCCAGCAGGAGATCGTTGGAGACGATGCCGAAAAAGCGCGGCGGCAGCGCTTGTAACCAGACCGCGCCGAAATGGCCGGTGATGATGCCGATGATGCCGAAGAACAGGCCGACGGCGGCGAGCGAAAAGGCGACCGGAAAGCCGTAGAGCATGAAAATGACCATGCCCAGGAACATGGCCGGCGGGATGATGCCGAAATCAAACAAATCCGTTTCTCCCAGCCCGCTTTACTGCAGCGGTTTTTCGTATTTGGTGTCGATGCTGATTTGGCCGGTGAGGGCGGCGATCCGCTTGATCAACTCGGAAACGCCCTGAAGGGAAAGCAGCGCGAAACCGGCGACGAGGATCAGCTTGACGGGCCAGCGGATCAGCCCGCCGGCATTGCCCGATATTTCCCCCTGCCGGAAGGAGAGCGCGAAGAAGGGCCAGCAGACCCAGGTGAGGAAGATGCAGACGGGGATGAGGAAGAGAATCAGACCGAAGATGTCGATCCAGATCTTCGCCTTGTCGGATACGGAGCCATAGATCAGATCGACGCGGACATGCTCGTTGTTGCGCAGCGCATGCGAGGCGCCGAGCAGCACGACGAAAGCGAAGAGATACCACTGAATCTCCAGCCAGCCATTCGAACTGTAGTTGAAGGCATAACGAACGATGGCGTTTCCGGCGCTGATCAGACAGCAGAACAGCACCATATATTCGGCAATTTTGCCTATGAACTGGCTGATCCCATCGATCAGCCGACTGGCGGCCAGCAACACCGACATTCGCCTCCCCTTATTCTTGTCCCGCCGGTTTTCCGGCAGTTTTCCCTCTTGCACTCGATGTAGACCACGGCCCTTGAAATTGGAAGGATAAATGCCTTGCATTGGCGGATAGTCTTAAGCGCGCAGGCCGGCCCGGATGACCGTCGAATATTTCAACAACCCAGGCGTGGATAAAATATTTCCATAATCTCGCCGACAGGCTGCATTGACGCGTGTAGGCTGTGCAGTTCATCCTGTGGTTTTAGAAAATTTGACCAAATGTTTGATTCCATTGAAATCAATTTTTAAAGGGTTGGGCTTAGAATCCCCGCGCACAGGGAAAGTGTGGATGAAGCCAGATAACCCGAACAGGGTCCCTTTAGATGTGTATCTGTCGTTTGTGAGTTCCCTTTCCGGGAACCGCATGACGCTTCTTGTCGGCGTCATTGTGCATGTTGCGACGTGCCTTGCCGTGGCTGCCAAGACGCAATACTCCATCTACATCCTGCTCTCGGCCGCCTTTCTTCTCGTCTTCGGCGCCCGCATGGCCATCTTCCGGCAGTTCGATCGCGTCGACAAGGACGGCCTGTCACGCGCCGGAATCGAGCGCTGGGAGCGGGTTCTCGTTGCCAGCGGAGCCTGCACCACCGCGCTGCTTGGCATCGCCAGCGGCTACGCCATCTTCGTCGTGCATGATTCCTTTGCGGAGCTTGCCTGCATTTCCGTCACCATGGCGACCATGGTTTCCGTCGTCGGCCGCAACTACGGCTCGCGCTTCGCAGTCGACCTCCAGACGTTCTTCTGCTGCCTGCCGATGATCATCGGCAGCCTGCTGGCGCTGGATTTTTATCGTGGTCTGCTTTCGATCTTCCTCATTCCTTTCTGGCTGACGACGCGGGCCATGGCGAATGGCGTGCGCGAGTTTCTCTACGAGAATGTCATCGCGCGCCGGGAAATCACCATCATCGCCGACCGCTTCGACACGGCGCTCAACAACATGCCGCATGGCCTCGTCATGGTCGATGCCGAAAACCGCATTCAGGTCGTCAACCGCAAGGCCTGCGAGCTTCTGAAGATCGGTGCGCCGGAGCGGCTGAAGGAGCGCGACCTCGGCGCCGTGCTGCGCTATGGCGCGCGCTACAGCTTCATGGATGCCTCGCAGCCGGAGCTCATCCTGCGTCAGTTGACCCAGGTCGCCGAAGGCAACCTGTCGCGCACGCTCGTTCATTTCCCCGAAGGCCTGTCGCTCGAATTCTCCGCCAGCCGAAGGGCCGATGGCGGTGCCGTGCTGATCTTCGAAGATGTGTCGAGCCGGGTGAAGGCGGAACAGAAGATCATGCACATGGTCCGCTTCGATGCGCTGACCGGCCTGCCGAACCGGGAATATTTCGGGCAGCTGGTGCAGGAGTATCTCACCAAACATCAGCGCAAGTCCGGACCGCTCGGCTTCATGGTTCTCGATATCGACGAATTCAAGCATGTCAACGACATGCGCGGTCACGTCATCGGCGATCATCTGCTCTGCGCCATCGCCGCCCGCATCAAGCAGGCCTGCGGCAACGCCATTCTCGGGCGGCTGATGGGCGACCAGTTCATCCTGTTCTTCCCGCATGCGAAGGAGCCGGCCTCGCTCGATATCGAGATCCGCCGCGTACACGCCGCGATCCAGGGCAACTACGAGGTCGATCAGCTGACCTTCCTCGTTTCGCTCAGCGCCGGCTACGCGATCCTCGAAAGTACCGCCTTCGCGATGGACGAATGGAGCGTCAAGGCGGATCTTGCCCTGTTCGAAAGCAAGTCGCGCTTCAAGGGCGGCATATCCGGCTTCGAGCGGGAGATGGATGGACGCTATATCGAGCAGCAGAAGCTGAAGGCGGATCTGCGCGATGCGGTTTCGGCCCAAGCCCTGCATCTCGTCTTCCAGCCGATGTTCCGGGCCGACGGCTCCCGGATCGAATGCGCCGAGGCCTTGGCGCGCTGGGTGCACCCGGAGAAAGGCTCGATCCCGCCCGATGTCTTCATCCGGCTCGCCGAGGATATGGGCATCATTTCCGACATCACCCGCTTCGTCTTGTTCAAGGCCTGCAGCGAATGCATGAACTGGCCGGATCATATCGCCGTCTCGGTCAACCTTTCGGCGCGCGATCTCAGGGATGCCGACATTCTCCAGGTGGTCGCCGATGCGCTTGCCCATTCCGGCCTCGATGCAGCGCGGCTGCACCTCGAAGTCACTGAGAGCTGCCTGATCGACGAGCCGGCGGCGGTGCGTGCCATACTGGCGGAGCTCAGGGCCTGCGGCATCACCATCGCCATCGACGATTTCGGCACCGGCTTCTCCAGCCTCAGCTACCTCGACACGCTGCCGCTCGATATCGTCAAGATCGACCGGTCCTTCGTGCGCAACATCGTCGAGGATACCCGCCGCCTCAAGCTGTTGCGCGGCACCGTCCACCTCGCCCGGGAACTCGGACTGAAGATCGTCATCGAGGGTGTCGAGACCGAAGAGCAGCTTGCACTGCTCAACAAGCACCGAAGCACCGATCTTGTGCAGGGCTATGTTTTCTCGCAGCCGGTGCCTTCCAAGAACATCCCGCTGTTACAGCAGGGCATCGGCCGCCGCGTCGTGCAACGCCGTCGTAACAAGGTCGCCTGAGCGCCCTGCGACAGGCCGTTTTTTGCGCTGAACATACCGGGCCGCGTTAACCTTAATGATTTAAAAACAACGGAAATTATCCGATTTCCTTGCGTAAATGTCGCTCGCATATGATTAATGATCCGTTAACGAGCGGATCGAGAGAATGTCAGAGACACTTTTCACGCGTAATGATTTCAGCAGGAAAATCCTGGAAATTTTGGACCATGTCGAATATCGCCGTGTCGAGAGCAGCGAAGACATGGAGGAGGTGGAACGGCTGCGCTACAAGGCATACGAGGCCCACGGCGCGCTGTCGCTTGCCCCGGAAGGTCTGTTGGACGATGTCGATTTCGACAGTCATGCCTATATCTTCGGTTTGTACTATTATGGTGAACTGATCAGTACGATCCGGCTTCACTATGTGACGCCGGATCATCGTGTCAGCCGATCCGGAGAGGCCTTTCCCGAGGCGATGGATGAGCTTTTGGACGCCGGCCTGACCTTGATCGACCCGGCGCGTTTCGCGGCCGATCCGGAACTCACCGCCAACATGCCATGGGTTCCCTATCTGACACTGAGACCCGCCATCGTTGCGGCAGCGTATTTCCGGGCGGACCGCGTGATTCAGTCCGTCCGGCCCCCGCATGCCGCCTTCTACAAGCGGGTCTTCTATGCCGATACCATTGTGCCCGGCCGACTGGCGGAGAGTTACGGGGTTGACGTCACGCTGATGTCGACGAATGTGATCGAGGTCGGGCGAAAGCTACTGATGCGCTATCCCTTCTTCATCTCCAGCGCCAGCGAGCAACGCATGATGTTTTCGCGCAATCCCAACGACACACTGCCGCCGCTTACCATCATTCCAACGGCGCGCTTCGTGCCACAGGGCGAACTCGGCACCGACCTGCCGCTCTGATTTCTTCTCCCCTCCCGGGAGAGATCGGCGTGAGAACAATGAGAGGCGACGACAAGATCCGCGGTCGGCGCCTCTCATGTTTTTGCGCTCTCTGAATAGGTGGATTTGAAGTCAAGCTGCGGCATTCTCATGCATTGCGCTTTCACCTGTCATTGTGTAATTCCTGCAGACAGGGATCTCCCTCGCCAGGCGAGGGAATCAGGCAGCGCAAAGGCATTCAGGGAGACGATATTTATGGCCGAACATCATACCGGACCGGTCGAGACCGGCGCGCCGATGGATTACAGGGAACATGAAAAGACCTACGACATGTTCATCGCCGGCGCGAAATACGGCTCGATGCTTCTCATCGTCCTTCTGCTTGCGATGACGGCCGGTTTCTTCGGCGGCGCCGGCCTTCTCGGCGGCATCTTCGTCTTCATCATTCTTCTGGCCATCGGCACCTTCCTGTTCCGCTGATCGCGGCTAGCGCATGGCCTCAAAATCGGAATCGATTTTCAGGCCAAGCGCGATCCGTCGACTCAAACAGTCGGAGCGTCTTTTGTGCGTCCGCAGGGATGCACGGCGCTCGGAGGGGAGGGAGCTTCTCCGAAGCTTTGTGATTTAGGTGCTTGGGCCTGCGCGGGGGAGCCCGCGGCGGTCTGGCTGACCCGGAGGAGGGGGCAGTTGGGCAATATCGTTTTCGTGGCAAGGGAAATTGCGGGCGAGGAGACGCGTGTCGCGGCCTCCGCTGAGACCGTGAAGAAGATGAAGAGTTTCGGCTTCGACGTCGTCGTCGAAGCCGGCGCGGGTGCGGCTTCACGCATTCCGGACGCCGAGTTCGAGGCTGTGGGCGCCAGGATCGGCAGTTTCGCCGATGCTGCCGCCGCCGACGTGGTGCTGAAGGTGCGCCGTCCGAGCCCCTCGGAGATTTCGGGTTACAAGAGCGGCGCTGTCGTCATCGCCATCATGGATCCCTACGGCAACGACGAGGCGATAGCGGCTCTGGCGAGCGCCGGGGTTTCGGCTTTCGCCATGGAACTGATGCCGCGCATCACCCGTGCCCAGTCGATGGACGTTCTCTCCTCTCAGGCCAATCTCGCCGGCTACCAGGCGGTCATCGAGGCGGCTGGTGTCTATGACCGCGCCATGCCGATGATGATGACGGCGGCAGGCACGGTGCCGGCCGCCAAGGTCTTCGTCATGGGCGCCGGCGTTGCCGGCCTCCAGGCGATTGCCACCGCGCGCCGTCTTGGCGCCGCGGTCTCGGCCACCGATGTGCGTCCGGCCGCCAAGGAGCAGGTCGCCTCGCTCGGCGCCAAGTTCATCGCCGTCGAGGACGAGGAGTTCAAGGCGGCGGAAACGGCCGGCGGTTATGCCAAGGAGATGTCCGCCGATTATCAGGCGAAACAGGCAGCCCTTGTCGCCGAACATATCGCCAAGCAGGATATCGTCATCACCACCGCTCTCATTCCCGGCCGGCCGGCGCCGCGGCTTGTGTCGCGCGCCATGCTTTCCTCGATGAAGCCAGGTGCGGTCGCCGTCGATCTCGCGGTTGAGCGCGGCGGCAATATCGAAGGTGTCGTTGCCGGCGAGATCGCCGATGTCGAGGGTGTCAGGGTGATCGGTTTTGCCAATATGCCGGGCCGGGTCGCGGCCAGCGCTTCGGCGCTCTATGCCAAGAACCTCGTCACCTTCCTTGAGACCATGGTCAACAAGGAAACGAAGACGGTCGTCGTCAATCTCGACGACGAACTCGTCAAGGCGACGATGCTGACCTATGCCGGCGATGTGGTTCATCCCGCCTTCGGCGGCGCGAAGAAGGGAGACATGTGATGGCCAGTGAGGCAATGGACAGGGCGCTGGAGCAACTGAACGACGCCGTGACGGCCGTCGCCACCGCAGCTGCCCACGCTCCGGAAGCGGCAAGTGCTGCGACCGGCGGGGCGATCGACCCCTTCGTCTTCCAGCTGGCGATCTTCGTCTTGTCGATCTTCGTCGGCTATTACGTCGTCTGGTCGGTGACGCCGGCGCTGCATACGCCACTGATGGCCGTCACCAACGCGATCTCCTCCGTCATCGTCGTCGGCGCGCTTCTGGCGGTCGGCATCTCCACCAGCGGGCTTGCGACCGGCTTCGGCTTCGTCGCCCTCGTGCTGGTCTCGGTCAACATCTTCGGCGGTTTCCTGGTCACGCAGCGGATGCTGGCGATGTACCGCAAGAAGGACAGGTGAGGGATCGATGACCAATATTGCAGCCTTCCTCTACCTCGTCTCCGGCGTGCTCTTCATCCTGGCGCTCCGCGGCCTCTCCCATCCGGCCACCAGCCGCAAGGGCAATCTCTACGGCATGGTCGGCATGGCGATCGCCATCCTGACGACGCTGGTGCTGGCGACGCCCAACTTCGGCGGCTTCGTGCTGATCGTGCTGGGCCTTGCCATCGGCGGCAGCGTCGGCGCCTATGTCGCCCGCACCATCCCGATGACCTCGATGCCGCAGCTCGTCGCCGGTTTCCATTCGCTGGTCGGTCTTGCCGCCGTGCTGGTGGCGGCCTCGGCACTTTATACGCCCGCCTCCTTCGGTATCGGTGAGATCGGCCAGATCCACACCGAGGCGCGCATCGAAATGGCGCTCGGCGTGGCGATCGGGGCGCTGACCTTCACCGGCTCGATCATCGCCTTCCTCAAGCTCGACGGACGGATGTCCGGAAAGCCGATCCTGCTGCCCTACCGGCATCTCATCAATGCCAGCCTGCTGGTGCTGATCGTGCTCTTCATTATCGGGCTTGCCGCCACCGAAAGCCATTTCGACTTCTGGGCCGTCGTGGCGTTGTCGCTGGCGCTGGGTGTGCTGCTGATCGTGCCGATCGGCGGCGCCGATATGCCTGTCGTCGTTTCGATGCTGAACTCCTATTCCGGATGGGCTGCGGCCGGCATCGGCTTCACCCTTGGCAATCTGGCGCTGATCATCACCGGCGCGCTGGTCGGCTCCTCCGGTGCGATCCTGTCCTACATCATGTGCAAGGGCATGAACCGGTCCTTCGTCTCGGTTATCCTCGGCGGTTTCGGTGGCGAGACCGCATCCGGCGGGCCCGATACCTCAGACAAGACGGTCAAGCTCGGCTCGGCCGAGGATGCGGCCTATCTGATGGCCAATGCCTCCAAGGTGATCATCGTGCCGGGATACGGCATGGCGGTCGCCCAGGCCCAGCATGCGCTGCGCGAACTTGCCGACAATCTCAAGAAGAACGGCGTCGAAGTGAAGTATGCGATCCACCCGGTCGCAGGCCGCATGCCCGGCCATATGAACGTGCTGCTTGCCGAAGCCAATGTTCCCTATGACGAGGTCTTCGAGCTCGAGGACATCAATTCGGAATTCGCCCAGGCCGACGTCGCCTATGTCATCGGCGCCAACGACGTCACCAATCCGGCGGCGCGCGACGACAAGGCCTCGCCGATCTACGGCATGCCGATCCTCGATGTCGACCGGGCAAAGACCTGCCTGTTCGTCAAGCGCTCGCTCGGCTCGGGTTATGCCGGCATCGACAATACGCTGTTCTACAAGGACGGCACGATGATGCTGCTCGGCGACGCCAAGAAGATGACCGAGGATATCAACAAGGCCATCGCGCATTGATCGACGCAGAGACAGCCGCCTTCGGGCGGCTGCTCGATTCAATGCTGGCCTTCGTCATATTTCGCCCGGCACGAGGGTCATCTTCTCGACGCCGATCGCCAGATTCAGCCCTTCCTGGGCCTGGACATTCAATGGCTGCAGCATGAAGGCCTTGTTGGTGCCGCCGGCGATCACCTTGGCGCCGGCGCCCGCACCGACGCTCGCATCGGCACCGATGCCGTAATATTCGCCGGCGAGGGCGAATTGCGGAACATCCGTGCCGGTCTTGGCCAGCACCTGCCAGATCATCACGCTTTTGCCGGTCTGGCCGAGATCGATGCCGAATTTCTCGATCTTGCCGGCGTAGACTGCCTTGGCGCCGCCGGAGGCCGGCGTATAGGTGCAGATAAGGTTCTTCTGCGAGGTGACGATCAGGCCCTGGCCGCCATCCGACCCGCAGACCAGGCGGCCAAGCGTGACATAGCTTTCCGCGCCTGCCGGGCTTGCCCAGGCAGCGGCCGCCAGTGCCGCGGCTGCGATGAGCATTTGCTTGAACATGGTCTTTCTCCTTTGGAACGACCTGTCCCAAACGGGTAGAGATGACGATTGTTCCTGCGCTAATCCCGTTCCAGCATGGCGCGCTGCGCCGTCAGCACCCAGCGCAGGCCTTCGGGCAGGAAGTCGACCTGCACCGTGCCGCGGAAAGCCGAGGCGGCATGAGCCTTGATGACGGTCGAGCCGAAGCCCGAGCGCGATGGCTCAACGACGGGCGGGCCGCCGCGCTCTTCCCAGGTGAAGCGGAGCAGGGCATCCGGTCTGTCTTCCTCCTTGACGTCATGCCATTCGAAGCGGACACGGCCCTGCGGTACGGAGAGTGCACCATATTTCACCGAATTGGTGGCGAGTTCATGCAAGGCGAGGCCGAGATTCTGCACCGCATCCGGCTTCAGGACGAAATCTTCGCCTATGATGTCGATCTGTTCGCGCGATTGCGGGAAGGCCTGCAGATGGATGTCGACCACCCGCCGCAGCGACACGCCGCCCCATTGCTCGCTGGTCAGAAGCTCGATCGAACGCACCAGCCCGTCGAGGCGATCGGCGACGGCGGCCTGGAAGGTTTCGACGCTGTCGGCCTGCTTGGCGAGCTGGCGCATCATCGCCTGGGCAAGCGTCAGAAGGTTCTTGGTGCGGTGGACGAGCTCATGCATGACGAAGCGCAGCCGGTCCTCGGTCTGGCTGCGATCGAAGGAGGCATTCGACAGCGCGATCGCCACCTGGTTCGCCTCGATGACGCTGGTCTCGACCGGCGAGACGATATGGCCTTCGCCCATACGGTTCGCCATTTCGGCGATATCGCGGATGGTGGTGCGCACCTGCCGTGCGACGGCATAGGCGGCCAGCACGGCGACGAGAACAAGGGCGACGCCGCCGATGATGAGGAAACGCCAGGTGCTGAGGATCGATGCCTGGGCGATCGGTCCCCAGATCACCGTTTTCCACGACCAGCCGGGAATCCGGGCATAACCGAGCAGCATGTGCGGCAGGATCGTCTCGTCCTGGAAGACGCCGCGGGGCGCCGTGAAGGCCGGCAGGATGCGCGGATCGAAGGGCATGCCGGGTTCGAGATCGGTGGGGCCGGTGGCGGCGACGACATGGCCGCTCTGATCGATGACGGCGGCCGACCAGCCCGGGGCAAGACCCTCGGTCGTCACGAGCTTGCCCAGATCCTTGGCGTCCTGGGTGATGATAAGGGCCGCGACCGGATCGTTTTTTCGCGGCAGGGTGACGTTATAGACCCAGTCGCCGCTGGTGCGGCCGCGAAAGACGTCCGACGCCTCGATACGGCCGGAGGTCATGACCGACTGGAGGGCGGCGGTGTTGGCTATCTCGCCGAGCGGCGTGCCGAACGCCCGGCGCGTGTTCAAGAGCTGCTGGCCGTTGCGGTCGACGGCGATGACGAACAGCGTATTGTCTCTAAGGGCCGTTTCGGTCCGCTGATGGAAGGCGGCGAGATTGCCGTTCTCGAGTTCGGGGGAGCTCGACAGCAACCGCAGCGTCGTTGCCATATCCTGAAGCTGGCGGTCAACGATGCGGGAAAGGGCGAGCGCATCCTGGGCCGTCTCGCGCCGCAGCGTCGAACGCTGGTTATCTTCCAGCTGCAACAGAAGCAACGTCACAAAGGCGAAGATCGGCAGGGCGATCGCCACCGCCATGGCGACGAGATAAGTGCCGATCGAGGCCTTGGGAAAGAACAGAGCGACAATCTTCATCTGTTGCGCCACGTTCCATGCGATGGCGGCCGGCAACGATTTTCGCGAGCGGTCAGGAAAGCAAAGATCCGCATCTCTCGCAAGCCGCCCTCAACGTGGTTCGAACGCCCGATAGCAGGCTATCGAAGCAGCGCCATGTTAGGGGGAGCGGGAGCAGGTTGCAACCTGCTATGTCAGCGAAGACGACGAGCTGTGCGGCGGCCGATATTTCGGCCGCCCGACCAAAGTCCTTAGCCGGCTGAGGCGCCGCCGACGCGGGCAAGGCCGTCGCGAGCCGGCTGGTATTTGGGATCGAGGCCGACAGCGTGGCGATAGGACCGAGCGGCCTTCGCCTTGTCGCCGCGGCGTTCGTAGACGAGGGCCTGATTGGCCCAGGATTCGGCGATGTTGCCGTTGAGCTCGATCGCATGGTTGAAATCGGCAAACGCATTGTCGTCGTCGTTCAGCGCGATATAGGAAATGCCGCGGCCGTTATAGGGCTCGGGCGAATTCGGCGCGAGCGAGATCGCTTTCGAGAAGTCGTCGATCGCCTTGTCCTGCTGATTGCGCTTCTGATAGATCAAGCCACGATTGTGATAGGCGCGGCCATCGGTGGTGCCGAGCTGGATCGCCTTGTCGAAATCGTTGAAGGCCTGGTCGTCCTGGCCAGCCATGCGATAGACATTGCCGCGGCCGATATAGGCGACGTCATAGCTCGGATTAATCTGCAGGGCGGCGTTGTAGTCGCCAATCGCCTGGGCCTGCTGGCCCATGTTGCGATAGACGAGGGCGCGGTTGGCGTAAGCCTGGAAAAACCGCGGATTGATCTGCAGCGCCGTGTTGAAATCGTTCAGCGCCTTGCGGAATTCGCCGCCGCGGCCGTAGGCGGAGCCGCGGACATTGTAACCCTCGGGATCCCTGGGGTTGGCATTGATGACAGCCGTCAGCGACGCGATATTCTCTTGCGAGCCCTGCGCCTTGTCGATGCTGATGACGGCATCGGAGGTGGAGGTCGTCTCACAACCTGCAAGGCCGAACATCGCCGCCAGCGCCAGAGCCGGCAGGAATGCGGTTTTCTGCAAGCGCCGAGCGCGGGACGGATTGAAAGTGATGACTGCCATTCGGGCTCGCTTCCCCCATGCGGGCACATCCGGTATGCGGACATGCGATTTCAGCGGCAAACTAAAAAAGCGGCGGCGAACCTATCGCCCCCGCCACAATGCATCTGAAAACGTCAAAAAAACGACAGCAACGCTTAGCGTGCTGCGACCAGACCTTCGCGCTGGGCGCGCTTGCGGGCCAGCTTGCGAACGCGGCGAACAGCTTCAGCCTTTTCGCGAGCACGCTTCTGCGACGGCTTCTCGTAGTAGTCGCGCATCTTCATTTCGCGGAAAATGCCTTCGCGCTGCATCTTCTTCTTGAGAGCGCGGAGAGCCTGATCGACATTGTTATCGCGGACAAGTACCTGCACGAGAATCACGTTCCTTCGGTTGGTTGATGCCTGCGGCGGCGCGGCGCCAGGGGCAAAAATATAACGTTCGCGCGGCCGCAGCCTTGCGATTGGTGATGCCAGATAGCAGATCGGGTATGGGAAGTCCAGACGGATATGGGAAGCGGGCGGAAAAATCACGCTTGCCCTATCCGGTCACGATCCGGCGACCTCGGGCGCGGCTTCGTCCAGTGCGGCGATTGCCTCCTTAAGGGCGGTCCTGACCCGGAGGCGATCGGCAGGCTCCAGCCGGCTCATGTCCAGATGCAGGTCGAGACCCGCGAGGTGCTCGCTGAGGACGCGGCTCTTGTGATCCGCACCGAGCGTCAGTCCATCCACAGCATAGGGCACGATCTCGCGTTGAATGCCCTTCATCGTGATCGGCGGGAGGGAATGGGCATCGACGATTTCGTTGACCAGCGCATAGGTTTCGTAGCTGATGACGATTTCCCCGCCCTGGGCGATGGATTGCAGCCTGGCTGCGAGATTGGCCTCGGCCCCGATGATCGTATAGTCCATGCGGTCGTTGCTGCCGAAATTGCCGACATTGCAATAGCCGCTGTTGATGCCCATGCGGACCACGAACGGCTCCTCGGTGCCGTTTCTGCGCCACCTGTCCTTGAGTTCTCCGAGTCGGCGCTGCATGTCGACCGCCATGCGCAGGCAGGCTTTCGCATCCTCCTCCGGCCCTTTCGTTTCCGGGTCGCCGAAAAAGACCAGCATCGCATCGCCGATGAACTTGTCCACCGTGCCGCCATGGGCCAGAGCGATGTTCGACATCTCCGTCAGATATTCGTTGAGCATTTCCGTCAGGGCTTCCGGCTGCAGGCGCTCGGTCGTCGCGGTGAAATCCTTGATGTCGGAGAAGAAGATCGTCAGGCGCTTGCGCTCGGTGTGGACGACGACGTCCTTCTGCCCGGAGAAGATGCTTTTGTAGATCTGCGGCGAGAGATAACGCGAAATCTTCAGGGAAACGCTGGCGAGGAATTCGTTTGCCGCTTCCAAATCCAGATTGGCGCTGTGGATAGCGCGCGCCTGCTGGCGCTGGAGCAGAATGAAGCTGATGCCGATAACGGCGACGAACAGAAAATAACAGAGCAGATATTTGAAGGCGAAGACGTTGCCGGCATAAGGCTGCCGGATGATGACCTCCTGAATGCCGCGCACGTCGCCCACCTTCCAATCTGTCTTCGGACTTTCGGGATGGCTGTTGTGGCAGGCAACGCAGGCCTGGCCCATGACCACCGGGGTGATGAAGCGCAAAGTATCGGTCAATCCGACACGGGTGAGGTCGGTCGGCGTCTGCTGCGGATCGGCGCGCAAGGCGGCAAGCGCTTTCGTCTCGAATTGGTCGAGGTCGTGGGATGCGCGGCTCTTGAACGGCAGGTCGGAGACGAAACGGTAGGTGATATTGGCCTGCTGCTCCTTGATGACGTCGCCGAGTTCCAGGGAAAGTGTTGCCGGCAGCGGGATGGCGCCCGATATATTGGCATAGTTGTGAGAGACAACAGTGCCTTCGGTCGCGCCGCTGGCATGGGCAGCCAGAACGCGGCCCACGACATTGGCGGAATAATAGGAGCGGATGCTTGAAATCAGCGAGCTCATGTCTCGGGCCTGATGCCGCAGGGTATTGCCCGAGAGATCGCTGATATCGAGCCAGACGGCAAGCGGCAGCCCCGCGAGCATTGCCAGCACCACGACAATCAGCCAGTAGCCGCTCCTACGCGCGGCGGTTTCGGAAATCACGGGCGTCCCTCATGCTTCTCTGGAAAGGCATTCGATCTTCGATCGCTACAAGAACATTTCGCCGCCTGCCCGGCAAGATCGAAGCCTTGCCATCCGGCCAGAACGGAAGGCGTGACCGCATCGAAGGCGCCGCCCGGGGCGCCTGACGGAAGACGGAACGGGAGAGGGCGAAAAGAGAGGCCGGGATTGCATCGGCGAATGGTGTTTGGCGCGAAAGCGGCGTAGCCTGTCTGCCGGCAGGGGACACCGGTGAGATCATGACGCGCGCGCAGCAAATCGGTGTCGTTATCGGCCTGGCGATCGTGGCTCTGCTCACGATCCTGCGGGCAGGCGATCCCGGTCTTTTCAAGCTGATCCGCGGCGTAACGTTCGATGAGTATCAGCGGCTGGTTCCGAGGACATTCAAGCCGATGCCGGTCCGTGTCATCGACATCGATGAGGCCTCATTGCGCGAATTCGGCCAATGGCCCTGGCCGCGGGACCGGCTGGCTCTCCTGGTGGACCGGCTTTCTGAAATGGGTGCCGCGGCCATCGCCTTCGACGTTCTCTTCTCCGAGCCGGACCGGTTGTCGCCGCGCAATGTCTTGCGCGAGGCGGCCGGGATCGACCCTTCGCTGGCCGAAAAACTGCCCGACAATGACGAGATATTCGCCCGCTCGATCGCCGAAAAGCCCGTCGTGCTCGGCTTCGGCCTTTCCAACGAGGGCAATTACCGGCCGCCCGTCAAGGCGGGTTTCGCGTTCACGGGCGAAAGCCCCGTCTCGGCTCCGCCCTATCTTGGCGCCTCGACGCCGCTCAGGCCTCAATTGGAGGCAAATGCGGCGGGGCTCGGCCACATCAGCCTCAACCCCGGAAATCCTTCGCCGGTGGTACGGGCGGTCCCGCTGTTCCTGACCGACGGAGAACAGCTCTACCCGAATCTCGCCGTCGAGGCGTTGCGTGTCGCGCAGGGAGCCTCGACCTATGTTCTATCGGGTGCGCCCGACCGCGCCGGAATCATGACATCGGCAAAGATCGGGGATTTCATCGTGCCGCTGACGGCGGCGGGCGAACTCTGGCTCTATGTCACTCCCGATCGTGCCGAGCGGTATATCTCCGCCCGGCAGGTGCTAGCGCCTGAGGGAGCCTCCGCGGAGACGGCAGCCGCTATCGAAGGCAGCATCGTCTTCGTCGGCACATCGGCGGCCGGCTTGCAGGACATTCGCGTCACAGCGCTCGGCGAGAACGTTCCCGGCGTTTCGCTGCATGCGCAAGCCGTCGAGCAAATCCTTTCCGGCCAGTTCCTGTCCCGGCCCGACTGGGCGGATGGGCTCGAAATCCTTGTCATCGCCGTGCTCGGATGCCTGCTCGTCGTGGTGACGACCTTCGTCAGCCCCGCCGTCGCGCTGGTTTGCGGCCTGTTGATCACGGCAATGGCGCTGGTGGCGTCGTGGCTTTCCTTTCTTTATGCCGGGCTTCTTCTCGATCCGCTGGCACCGATCATCAGCGGATCGATCATCCACTTCGCCGCGACGTCGTTCAAGATCCTGGTGATCGACCGAGAGCGGCGCGAAGTACGGCGCGCCTTCGGGCATTATCTTTCACCGTCGCTGCTCCACCGCATCGAGCATAACCGCGATGCATTGCGTCTCGGCGGAGACGACCGCGAGCTGACGGTCATGTTCGTCGATGTCAGGAACTTCACCGAGATCAGCGAGAGACTGGCGCCGACGGATGTCGTGGCCTTCCTGAATACGCTGCTCGATGCGCTCAGCCGTCATGTCGTGGCCAATGAAGGCACGCTCGACAAGTTCATCGGCGATTCGATCATGGCGTTCTGGAATGCGCCCGTCGATGTGGCGGATCACCAAACAAAGGCGGTTCGCACGGCACTTGCCATGCGCGAGACGCTCGCCGAACTGAACGCCGGCGACGCCTTCGGCTTCGGGGCCAATCAGGAGGTCGGGATCGGCATCGGCATCCATACCGGCCTTGCCTGCGTCGGCAATATGGGCGCCAAGACCCGCTTCAACTATTCGGCCGTCGGAGACGCGGTTAACGTCGCGGCCCGTATCGAATCGTCCTGCAAGGAGGTCGGCTTCGATATCCTCATTTCCGACAGCACGGCGCGGTCGGTGCAGGGAATGGCGCTGATCGATGCCGGCGCGCTCCCGCTCAAGGGGAAAAGCAACCGGACACAGATCCTTGCCGTCGTCGGCGACGAACGCGTTGCAGCATCCGCCGAATTTTCAGCCCTTGTCGTCGTCCACCAGCAGTTGATGCAGGCCCTGCAATCGCATTCCAGGAACAGCCGGAAGCTCATGGGTACGGCCAAGCTGAGGGCGGTGCAGGTGACCGTCGGCCTAGCGGAATTCTATAAGCGCATATCCGGCAGGACCGATCATTTCCGGGAAGTGCCCGAAAGGGTGGAAAAAAGCGCCGCAGACTGACGGGCCTCAGCGGCCGCGATTGAAATTCCGGCCTCTGTCGTGGTTGCGATCGTTGTCATGATCACGATCGCGATGTCCATGATGGTCGCGGTCGTGGTCACGATGATCCTCGCCGTGGTTTCCCGGCTTGCCGTCATCGTCATGCCGGCCATGACCCTCGTGCTTGTCAGGCCTATCCGGTTTGTCATGGTGCGGCCCGTCATGGTGCGGTTTGTCATGGTGCGGCGGGTCGGTCTTGTTCGGCCGCTCCTTTTGCGGCTCGGCCTGTCTCTGTGGCGGATCCTGTCTTTGCGGGACAGGCGCAACGGCCGGCGGAGGCTGCTGTCTGTCTTTTCTCTCCGGCGCGACTGACGCCATATTGCAGCCGCCGATCATGCCGATGCCGCCTGCAAGCCGCTGGTTGCCGGAGAGAAAGGGGAGGGCGCGGGAATTTCCGAGCGTATCGAGAATGCTGGGATCGACCCGGCGTGCTGCCGACATATTGCCGTTCGGCTTGGCCACCACACAATCGCAGCGCTGCTGCAACTGCCGGCAGCCGCCCGGGCCGCAAAACCGGGCCGCGCCATTCAACAGGACAACGGCGGTCGTGCCATCCGGGCCGACATAGAAATCGAAAGCGGTGCCGCGCACGCCGATCGTGCCGGCGGGCGTCAGGATCTGGTAGGCCGAGGAGTTGGAATTGCCGCTCACCCAGCGGAAAGTTCCCTTCGCCGCTCTGATGGTGAGCTGCTTTACCGATTGTGAATCATCGAAGACATATTTGTCGATGACGACCGAGGAGCCCCAGCCCACCGCAAGCTTGGTGCCGTCGCGGAACAGGAACTGGCCGAGGCCTGATGGGGATGTCTTGATGCGCTCGTTGCGATGAACGCTGGCGTCGACCTCGATCGGGCCGCTCTGTCCCGTCACCTCCGTCTTGATGACGACGGCTTGGCCGACGGGCTCGGCGGCAAGTGCCGCTTGCGCGCCGGCGATGACAACGCAAAGCGCCAAGAGTAATGAACGCCGACCCCACATGATACAGGAACCCCGGGAACATGGGGTGAATTAACATTTTAGTAACTGCTTGTCTTCTTGCCCAGTTGGGCTAGGACCCGGCCGCAGGCCCAGGAAGGTTGGTTGCCTCCTCTGCTGCGCGGCCTTCGGAAACAGCGCGTGATGTCGCCCCGAAAACCGCGCGCTTTTCGGCATCATGTCGCTTAGTGTCAAAAGTAAAGCGTTCGGCTGTCGCAAAAGAGCCGTTGTGCCGCATTTGGATTTGCGATTTGTATGGGCACGGAGAACAGCCCTTTCCCGAAGGAGAAGAAGGCGGATGCGGAAATATTCGGTTTTTGCCGTGGCGAGGGAGGCCCTTCGGGGCCATAGGGGCTGGGAGAAGCAGTGGACTTCGCCGGAGCCTCGCGCCGAATACGATGTGGTCATCATCGGCGGCGGCGGCCACGGGCTGGGTGCTGCCTATTATCTCGCCAAGGAGCATGGCATCACCAATGTGGCGGTGATCGAGAAAGGCTGGCTCGGCGGCGGCAATACCGGCCGCAATACCACGATCATTCGTTCGAATTATCTCTACGAAGAGAGCATGCACATTTACGAGCATTCGATGAAGCTCTGGGAGGGGCTTTCTCAGGAACTCAACTACAATGTGATGTATTCGCCGCGCGGCGTGATGATGCTCTCGCACAACATCCACGACCAGCAGTCGTTCAAGCGGCATATCCACGCCAACCGGCTCTACGGCATCGACAATGAATGGCTGACGCCGGAGCAGGCCAAGGCCTATTGTCCGCCTCTCGACATCTCGGCCAGCGCGCGTTATCCGATCAACGGTGCGGCACTGCAGCGGCGCGGCGGCACGGCGCGGCATGACGCGGTTGCCTGGGGTTATGCGCGCGCCGCCTCCGATCGCGGCGTGCACATCATCCAGAATTGCGAAGTGACCGGCATCCGCCGCGGCCCCGACGGACGGGTGACCGGGGTCGAGACCTCGCGCGGCTTCATCGGCGCCAAAAAGGTCGCGGTGTCGGCGGCCGGCCATACGACGACCATCATGAAGATGGCCGACGTGCGCGTGCCGCTGCAATCGAGCCCGCTGCAGGCGCTGGTCTCCGAGCCGCTGAAACCGATCTTTCCCTGCGTCGTCATGTCGAACACGGTGCATGCCTATATCTCCCAGTCCGACAAGGGAGAGCTCGTCATCGGCGCCGGCACCGACCAGTATAATTCCTATTCCCAGACCGGCGGGCTGCAGATCATCACGCATACGCTCGATGCTATCTGCGAACTCTTCCCGATGTTCCGGCGCGTCAAGATGATGCGGCAATGGGGCGGCATCGTCGACAATACGCCGGACCGTTCGGCGATCCAGTCGAAGACGCCGGTTCCCGGGCTCTACGTCAATTGCGGCTGGGGCACCGGCGGCTTCAAGGCGACCCCGGGCTCGGCCAATCTCTTCGCGCATCTGATTGCCCGCGACGAGCCGCACAAGTTCAATGCCGGGCTGACGCTGGAGCGTTTCCGCACCGGCCGGCTGATCGACGAAGCGGCGGCGGCGGCGGTGGCGCACTGATGACGTTCATTATGGCCGAGATTTTGTGGGGGAGCGTTACGTTCCCCGTTGCACCGACCCTATGCGCCGGGAGGCTTACATGCTGCTGATCCATTGCCCTTACTGCCAGGAAGAGCGCTCCGAGCTGGAATTCCGTGGTGCAGGTGACGCGCATATCGCGCGGCCCACCGATATCGCCTCGATCTCGGACGAGGAATTCGAGGCCTATTTCTTTCTGCGCGATAATCCGAAGGGGCTGATCTTCGAACGCTGGCGCCATATTCACGGCTGCGGACGCTTCTTCAACGCGGCGCGCGATACGGTGACCGACAAGTTCATCATGACCTACAAGGCGGGTGAGCCGAAACCGGAGATCGGGGCTGCCGCCAAGCAGCATGGGCCTGTCGAGACATATGAAGCCTTGGAAGGAGAGGCGCAATGAGCGGTGCACATCGTATCGTCGGCAAGGGGCGCCTGACGCCGGCCAAGACCGCGCGCTTCAGCTTCGACGGTCAGACCTATACCGCGCTTGAAGGCGATACCGTCGCCTCGGCGCTGATCGCCCACGGCGTGCATCTTCTGGGACGATCATTCAAGTATCACCGTCCGCGCGGCATTCTCTCGGCCGGTGCCGAGGAGCCGAATGCGCTGATCGACGTCGCCCGCGATGCGGCGCGCAAGCAGCCGAACGTGCGCGCGACGGTTCAGGAAGTCTTCGACGGCATGATCGTCAAGTCTCAGAACCGCTGGCCCTCGCTCGCCCGCGATGTCGGTGCCATCAACAATCTGATGTCGCCATTCTTCGCCGCCGGTTTCTACTACAAGACCTTCATGTGGCCGCGCGCCGCGTGGAAGCATGTCTACGAACCGCTTATCCGTCGCGCCGCCGGCCTCGGCGTCGCGCCGACCGAAGGCGATCCCGATCATTATGCCAGCCGCTACGCCCATTGTGACGTGCTGGTGGTCGGCGCCGGTGTTGCCGGGCTTTCGGCGGCACTGGCCGCAGCCCAGACCGGCGCGAAGGTGATCCTCTGCGACGAGCAGGCGGAAGTCGGCGGTGCACTGCGCTACGATGCCGGCGTCACGATCGACGGCCAGGACGGTTATGCCTGGGCGCAGAAGACCGTGGCGCAGCTGAAGTCGATGGACAATGTCGAGGTACTCACCCGCACCACCGCCTTCGGCTACTACAACCACAATTTCATCGGTCTCGCCGAGCGCGTCACCGATCATCTCGCCAATCCCTCCCATGATCTGCCGCGCGAGCGGCTCTGGCAGGTCCGGGCCAAGCGGGTGATCCTTGCCAATGGCGCCATCGAACGGCACATGGTGTTCCCGAACAACGACCGGCCGGGCATCATGCTGGCCTCGGCGGCGCGGACCTATCTCAACCACTACGGCGTTGCCGTCGGCAAGAATGTCGGCATCTATACGGCGCACGACTCTGCCTATGAGGCAGCTTTCGATCTGAAACGGGCAGGTGTTTCGATCGCCGCCATCGTCGATTGCCGGCAGGCGCCGGGAGCGGCGGTGCTGGAAGAGGCGCGTGCGCTCGGCATCGATGTCCTGACAGGGCAGTCGGTCGTCAACACGGCGGGGCGGCTGCGCATCTCGTCGATGACGGTGGCGCGCAACGGCGGCGGCTCGCCGCGCAAGATCGCGGTCGATGCGCTGCTGGTTTCGGCCGGCTGGACGCCGTCCGTGCATCTGTTCTCGCAGTCGCGCGGCAAGGTCGCCTTCGACGCCGAAAGCCAGCGCTTCCTGCCCGGAACCTACGCGCAGGACTGCCTCTCGGTCGGCGCCTGCAACGGTACCGACGATCTGCAGCGGACGATCGAGGAATCGCTTGCTGCCGGCGAGCTGATGGCGCAGGCCACCGGCAAAAGCGGCGGCGAGAAGATCGCGATTTCGGCCGAGCAGGCCTATGAGTGGACGGGCGGCATGATCGGCGCTGCCGAAGGCGCGGGCCCGAAGACCAACGCCAAGGCCTTCATCGATTTCCAGCACGACGTCTGTGCCAAGGATATCCGCCTTGCCGTGCGCGAAGGCATGCATTCGATCGAGCATATCAAGCGCTTCACGACCAACGGCATGGCCTCGGACCAGGGCAAGCTGTCCAACATGCACGGCCTGGCGATTGCCGCCGAAATGCTCGGCAAGGAAATCCCGCAGGTCGGGCTTACCACGTTCCGTGCGCCCTATACGCCCGTCAGCTACGGTACGCTGATCGGCCATTCGCGCGGAGAGCTGTTCGATCCGACGCGCAAGACGCCGCTGCACGCCTGGGAAGAAGCCCACGGCGCAGTCTTCGAAGATGTCGGCAACTGGAAGCGCGCCTGGTTCTATCCGCGCGCCGGCGAGACCATGCATCAGGCGGTTGCCCGCGAATGTCGGACGGCGCGCGAGTCGGCCGGTATCTTCGACGCCTCGACGCTCGGCAAGATCGAGGTGGTGGGTCCGGATGCGGCGAAGTTCCTCAATCTCATCTATACGAATGCCTGGGACACGCTGAAGCCCGGCAAGGCCCGCTACGGCATCATGACGCGCGAGGATGGCTTCGTTTATGACGACGGCGTCGTCGGACGCCTGGCGGAGGATCGTTTCCACGTGACGACGACGACCGGCGGCGCGCCGCGCGTTCTCCATCACATGGAAGACTACCTGCAGACGGAATTCCCGGATCTGAAGGTATGGCTGACCTCGGTGACCGAACAATGGGCTGTCATCGCCGTCCAGGGGCCGAAGGCGCGCGAGATCGTCGCGCCGCTGGTCGAAGGGGTCGATCTTTCGAACGAGGCTTTCCCGCATATGAGCGTTGCCGAGTGCACGGTCTGCGGCGTACCGGCGCGGCTCTTCCGCGTCTCCTTCACCGGTGAAATCGGCTTCGAAATCAACGTGCCGGCCGATTACGGCCAGTCGGTGCTCGAAGCGGTCTGGGCCAATGCCGAACCGCTCGGGGCCTGCGTCTACGGCACAGAGACGATGCACGTCCTTCGCGCAGAGAAGGGCTACATTATCGTCGGCCAGGATACTGACGGCACCGTGACCCCCGACGACGCCGGCGTTGCCTGGGCGGTTTCGAAGAAAAAGAAGGATTTCGTCGGTATCCGCGGGCTGCAGCGGCCGGACCTCGTCAAGGAGGGACGCAAGCAACTCGTCGGCCTCGTCACCAAGGATCCGAAGCTGGTGCTCGAAGAAGGTGCGCAGGTCGTTGCCAACCCGAACGAGCCGAAGCCGATGACCATGCTCGGCCACGTCACCTCGGCCTACTGGTCCGAAAGCTGCGGCAGGTCGATCGCCTTCGCGCTTGTCGCCGGCGGCCGGGCGCGGATGGGCGAGACGCTCTACGTGCCGATGCCGGACCGGACGATCGCCGTCGAAGTGACGGATCTGGTGTTCTTTGACAAGGAAGGAGGCCGCATCCATGGCTGATGTCGCAATTCGCAAGCCGGTGCTTGACGGCCGTCTCGGCGGCTCCGCAAACGTGCGGCTCACGGTGGCCCCGGCCGCGAGCCGGGTGGCGCTGCGCGCGCCGACGGAATCGCTTAAGGCACTTTCCTCCGCTCTCGGCCTGTCCGTGCCGACCACCCCGAAGACATCCGGCCGGGCCGGTGCCCGATCGGTGCTCTGGATCGGGCCGGATGAGTGGCTTGTCATCGATGAGGCCGGCGCCGATCTGATGGCGGCATTTGCAGGCGCCGGAGCGCTGCATTCGGCGACCGACGTTTCCCACCGCAATGTCGCGATCATCGTCTCGGGACCGGGCGCCGAAACCACACTTGCGGCCGGCTGCCCGCAGGATCTGTCGCTTGCTGCCTTTCCGGTCGGCGCCGCGTCGCGCACCATTCTCGGCAAGGCGGAGATCGTGCTTCTCCGCACGGAGGCGGATACGTTCCGGGTGGAATGCTGGCGGTCGTTTTCCGATTACGTCTTCGGGCTGCTGGCCGAAGCGGCCGGTGATGCGGGACATTGAGGCCGGGGCAATTCCTGCATAGTCCTCTGTTCAAGGGATAAGCGGATGTTGCACCATGCTTCCCTCGGCGTTTTCGATATCGAACGGTCGGCGGCATTTTACGATGCCGCCCTTGCAGCGCTCGGTTATGTCAGGGTCTGGGATGACATCCGGCCGGGGCAGACAGGGCAGGCGGTCGGCTACGGGCCTCCCGGCGGCGGCGACAAGCTGGCGATCAAGCATCGGCCGGAGGGCCAATGTCCTCCCGGCCCGGGTTTTCATCTGGCCTTTGCCGCGCCGAGCCGCGCGGCGGTCGATCGATTTCATGCGGCGGCCATCGCGCATGGCGGCCGTGATAATGGCGATCCCGGTCTGCGGCCCCATTACGGCGAGCATTATTATGCCGCCTTCGTCATCGATCCGGACGGGCACGCTCTCGAAGCGGTCATCAATTTGCCGGAGCCATAAGAGCAGCGTTTTGCTTAGGCGTCCTCGGGGCGGTCCTTCGGGTCGAATTGGATGATGGTGATCCATTTTGCCGTCAGCGCCGGCTTCTTCTCGTTTTCGATTTCAATGGTCACGTCATAGGTGGTCATCAGCATGCCGCCGCCGCGGAAACGGGCATCGGAGAGCAGGAATCGGCCGCGCACGCGGGCGCCGCTTTTCACCGGCGTCATGAAGCGGACGCGATCGAAGCCGTAATTGATGCCCATGGTCTGCTCGCGCACTTTCGGCAGGCAGTTGTAGTTCATCGCCGACAGCAGAGACAGTGTCAGGAAGCCATGGGCGATGGTGCCGCCGAAGGGGCTCTCGGCTGCCGCGCGTTCGGGATCGACATGAATGAACTGATGATCGTCGGTCGCCGCCGCGAAGGCGTCGATCATCGTCTGGTCGACGGTGATCCAATCCGAAAGGCCCGTTTCCATGCCGATCAATCCCCGCACGTCGGAGAGTGAAATTTCCGTGACCATGAATTCCTCTTGAAACAAGCCGCCGCCTCAAAGCCTTATCGTGCATTTATGACGATTGCGACAAGGATTCGCCCAGGCGGGCCGAGGGGGTCATTTTTCTAAGAAAAAGGCGACGGAGCGTGGCTCGACGGTAACGCCGGGGCCGGCTTTCTTCGTTCCCTCCGGCGTCAACTGCCGCCAGGCCGCCTCGCCGTCCGAGGGAAGCGTGAAGATCTGGCGGCTGTCGGACCGGTTGAAGAGCACGGCAAGCCGGGTCCGCCCGCCCCGAGAGGAGCGGTCGCCTGTTATAAGCAGCATGCCGAGGGTCGAGAGCGACGGCGTCTCCCATTCGGCGACGGTCATCGCTTCGCCGGAGAGCGAAATCCATTCGACGTCACCATCTCCGGAGAGGAAGCCGGCTTCCGAAAAGACGGTGAAGCGGCGGCGCAGCCCCGAGACGAAGGCGGTGTGGGCGACGAGGTCCTCGTTCAGGGCCTTCCAGTCCAGCCAGGTGATTTCGTTGTCCTGGCAATAGGCGTTGTTGTTGCCGTGCTGGCTGCGGCCGCCCTCGTCGCCTGCCGTCAGCATGATGCTGCCGCGGGTGGCAAAGAGCGTCGATATCAGCGCCATCACGTCGCTGATCCGGCGCTTGCGGATCGTGGGATAGAGGGTTTCGCCCTCGACGCCGTTGTTCCAGGAATGGTTCTCGTTGTGGCCGTCGCGATTGTGCTCGCCATTGGCGTCATTGTGCTTGGCGGCGTAGGAGACGAGGTCGATCAGCGTGAAGCCGTCATGGGCGGCGAGGAAATTGACGCTGCGCGTGCCCCTGCCGTCGTTACGGGAGAAAATGTCGGAGGAGCCGGCAAGCGCTGTCGCCAATGCGCCGGTCTTCCATTGGTCCCCGCGCCAGTAGCAGCGCAGATCGTCGCGAACCCGGTCGTTCCATTCGAGGAAGGGACTGGGGAAATTGCCGAGCTGATAACCGCCCGGGCCGATATCCCAGGGTTCGGCGATCATGATGCGGTCGGCAAGCACGTCGTCGGCGAGGATCGCGGCAAGGGTTCCATCGCGCTCGAAGCCCGTCGCGGTGCGGCCGAGCACCGGGGCAAGATCGAAGCGAAAACCGTCGACGCCGGCGTTGAGCACGAAATGGCGCAGGCTGTCGATGATGAGACGCCTGACCTCTGGATGATCGCAGGCGAGCGTGTTGCCTGTGCCGGTGTCGTTGACGAGTTCGCCCGGCCCATTCCGGGCGTGGCGGTAATAATGCAGATTGTTGAGGCCGCGCAGCGACAGCGTCGTCCCGTAACGGTCGCTCTCGCCGGTATGGTTGAAGACGAGATCGAGGATGACGGCGATGCCTTCGGCGTGGAGAGCGGCGACCGTTTTGCGGAGTTCCGCCATGCCGCCCGGCGCCAGCCGCGGATCGAGCGCCATGAAGGCGACAGGATTGTAGCCCCAGCCGTTGGTGAGGCCGAGCGGCGGCAGATGGCGTTCGTCGATCCAGGCCGTGATCGGCATCAGTTCGACGGCATCGACACCGATCCGCTTCAGATGGGCGATGACGGAGGGATGGGCAAGCGCTGCGACCGTGCCGCGCTCGGCTTCCGGCACGTCGGGATGGAGAATGGTGAAGGGCCGCACCGCCACTTCATAGATAAAGCCGCCCGGTTTGAAGAGCGGCTTGCCGATTGCGGCTCGCGTGTCGGTGGTAACGATCGCCTTCGGCATCAGATCCTGGCTGTCCTCGCCATAGATGCCGAGGCGGGGATCGTAACGGAACGGCCGATCGATCTCTTTGGTGTAGGGATCGATCAGCAGTTTCGAGGGGTCGAACCAGAGGCCGTTGTCGGGCGCATAGATGCCGTCGGCGCGATAGCCGTAACGCGCGCCCGCCTTCAGCCCGTCGACGAAGAGACGATGGGTGTGATTGCCGTCGCGCGCCATCGGCAGGCGCGCGAATTCCCTGTTGCCGTCATTGTCGAAGAGGCAGAGTTCGATCTGGGCGGCATCATGTGACCACACGGCAAATTCGACGCCGGTCTCGAAGACGATCGCGCCGCTTTGCGCCGAACTGGACCCCCGCATGTTCCCCCCGGATCAGGTGATCACGGTTGGCGCGTCGCGTCCCGTGCGTTCACGAATGCTGGCAATGCTTTCGGCGGCCGCGATCAGATCGGCGAGCGCTTCCTGCGTTTCGATGTTGTGGCGAGTCGAATCCGGCTCGTAGCGCTCGATATAGACGCGCAAGGTTGCGCCAGACGTGCCGGTGCCGGAGAGGCGGAAGACGACGCGGGAGCCGCCTTCGAAGAGGATGCGGATGCCCTGATGCTCGCTCACCGATTTGTCGATCGGATCGTGATAGGCGAAGTCGTCGGCCTTTTCGACCTTCAGGCTGCCGAAGCTCTTGCCGGGCAGGGTAGAAAGCTGGCTGCGGAGATTGTCCACAAGGCCGTTCGCCGCATCGGTATCGAGGCCTTCGTAATCGTGTCGCGAATAATAGTTGCGGCCATAGGTCTGCCAGTGCTGGGTGACGATATCGACGACGCTTTCGCCGCGCACGGCAAGAATGTTCAGCCACAGCAGCACCGCCCAGAGACCGTCCTTCTCGCGGACGTGACTGGAGCCGGTGCCGGAGCTTTCTTCGCCGCAAATCGTCGCCATGCCGGCGTCGAGCAGATTGCCGAAGAACTTCCAGCCGGTCGGCGTCTCGTACATGCCGATGCCGCGTTTTTCGGCGACGCGGTCGGCAGCCCCCGATGTCGGCATCGAACGGGCGATACCGGCGAGACCGCCGGAATAGCCGGGGGCGAGATTGGCGTTGGCGGCCAGGATCGCCAAGCTGTCGGAGGGGGTGACGAAAATGTCGCGGCCGATGATCAGGTTGCGGTCGCCATCGCCGTCGGACGCGGCACCAAAATCGGGCGCGTCGTCGCCCATCATCTCATCGAACAGTTCCTTGCAGTGAACCGGGTTCGGGTCGGGATGATGACCGCCGAAATCCGGCAGCGGCATGAAGTTGCGCACCGAGCCCAAGGGAGCGCCGAGGCGATTTTCGAAGATTTCCTTGGCATAGGGGCCGGTGACGGCGCTCATCCCATCGAAGGCGATGCGGAAGCCGAGGCTGATCAGATTGCGGATGGCGCCGAAATCGAACAGTTCTTCCATCAGCGCGGCATAGTCCTCGACCGGGTCGATGACCGAGAGGATCATACCGCCGGGAAGCTCGTCCTTGCCGATGCGGTCGAGATTGACGTCGGCGAAATCGGCGATCTTGTAGCTGTCGATCGTCTTGGAACGCGCATAGATCGCGTCGGTGATCTTCTCCGGGGCCGGGCCGCCATTGTTGATGTTGTATTTGATGCCGAAATCTTCGGTTGGGCCGCCGGGATTGTGGCTGGCCGACAGAATGATGCCGCCGAAGGCCTTGTATTTGCGGATGATGTGCGAGGCGGCCGGCGTCGACAGGATGCCGCCCTTGCCGACCATGACCTTGCCGAAGCCATTGGCGGCGGCCATCTTGATCGCCTTCTGGATGACTTCGCGATTGTAGTAGCGTCCGTCGCCGCCGATGACGAGGCACTTGCCCTGATAACCTTCCAGCGAATCGAAGATCGACTGGATGAAGTTCTCCGCATAGTTCGGCTGCTGGAAGACCGGAACCTTCTTGCGCAGGCCCGAGGTGCCGGGTTTCTGGTCCAGATAGGGCGTGGTGGGTACGGACTTGATCATTTTAGGTCACATGCCTTTCGAGACGAGGCTTGAATAGAGGGCAGCGTAGCGTTCGGCGCTCTTCTCCCAGGAGACATCCGATTTCATGCCCTGCTTTTGCAATTGGGTCCAGAGTTTTCGGTCCGCGTAAAAATGCATCGCACGGCGGATTGCCTGTAGCATGCCCGTTTCCGTCACGGGTGAGAATTGTATGCCGGTTGCCACTTTTGCCGCAAGTGCGGCGTGATTGGCGTCGATGACCGTATCGTTCAGCCCGCCGGTGCGGGCGACGATCGGCACGCAGCCGTAACGCAGGCCGTAAAGCTGGGTCAGGCCGCAGGGTTCGAAGCGCGAGGGGATGATGATCGCGTCGCAGCCGGCCTGCATCAGATGCGACATCGGTTCGTTATAACCGATCGAGACGCCGATGCGGCCGGGATGGCGGCTGGCCGAGGCGAGCAAGGCGCCTTCGAGCGCTGCTTCGCCGGAACCGAGCACGACGAGCTTGCCGCCCATGGCGACGATTTCGTCGGCAACGTTGGCGACGATATCCATGCCCTTCTGCCAGGTGAGGCGGCTGATGACGCAGAAGATCGGGGCGTCGTCATTGTCGAGACGGAAGAATTCGGCAATCGAGCGCCGGTTCTCCTCACGGTTCTTCAGCGTCGTCGGGCCATAATGGGTGTGGACGACAGGATCGGTCGCCGGGTTCCAGATATCGGTGTCGATGCCGTTGACGATGCCGTGCAGATCATCGATGCGGCTGGCGATGACACCGTCGAGCCCCATGCCGAATTCCGGCGTCAGGATCTCGTCGGCATAGGTGGGGCTCACCGTGGTGATTGCGTGGGCGGTCTTCAGGCCGCCCTTGAGGAAGCCGACAGTGCCGTAATATTCGATGCTTTCGGTGGCGAAGGCATGGGCGGGCAGCCGCAGGCCGGGAAAGATCTCGGAACCGAACTGGCCCTGGAAGGCGATGTTGTGGATGGTCAGCACGCTCGGCAGTTCCGGAGTCGGATAATAACGCATATAGACCGAGGTCAGCGCTGCCTGCCAGTCGTGGGTGTGGACGAGATTCGGCCGCCAGCCGGGCAGCAGCCCGGCGGCGATCTCGGAAGCAGCAAGCGACAGAGCGGCGAAACGCCGCCAGTTGTCGGGGTAGTCCTTGCCGAGCGGATCGAGATAGGGACCGCCCGGCCTGTCGTAATAGGCCGGCGCATCGAGGACCAGCAGGTCGAGGCCCTCGTGCTCAACCTCCAGCACGGTTGCCTTCTCACCGAGCAGGTCGGGGAATTCGAGCCTGACGACGGGGTCGCGAATGACCTTCATGACGGCGGGATAGCCGGGCAGGAGGGTCTTGGTTTCGACCCCGAAGGCTTTCAGAGCAATCGGCAGGGCGCCTGACACATCGGCCAGGCCCCCTGTCTTGATCAAAGGGAAGACTTCGGACGAAACCGAAAGAACTTTCATAAGTCAGATATCCAGCTTGTCGATCATCGGTTGGGTGATCAGGCAGATGCCGCTTTCGGTCCGCCGGAAGCGTTTGGCGTCGAGTTCGGCATCCTCGCCGACGACAAGGCCTTCCGGAATGACGACGCCATGGTCGATCACCACATTCTTGAGCTGCGCTCGCCGTCCGATCTTCACGTTCGGCAGGATGACCGCGCCTTCCAATTTGGAGAAGGAGTTGGCCCTGACACCGGTAAAGAGCAGGCTGTTGTTGAGGCTGGCGCCCGAGATGATGCAGTCGCCCGACACGACGGAGGAGGTGGCCGAGCCGCGGCGATCCTCGTCGTCATGGACGAATTTCGCCGGCGGGGTGATCTCCGCATAGGTCCAGATCGGCCAGGATTTGTCGTAGATGTCGAGCTCCGGCACGATCGCCGTCAGGTCGATATTGGCCTGCCAATAGGCGTCGATCGTGCCGACGTCGCGCCAGTAGGGCTCGTGCTCGAAATCGGAGCGGACGCAGGACTTGGCGAAGCGGTGGGCGACCGCCTTACCGTGCTGGACGATATAGGGAATGATGTCTTTGCCAAAGTCGCGGCTCGAGCTCGGGTCGGCGGCGTCGCGGCGTAGCGCGTCGAGCAGGAATTTGGTGTGGAAGACGTAGATGCCCATCGAGGCGAGGGCGAAATCCGGCTTGTCGGGAATGGGCGGCGGATCGGCCGGCTTCTCGACGAAGGCGATGATCTCGTCCTTGTCGTTGACATGCATGACGCCGAAGCCGGTCGCCTCCATGCGCGGCACTTCCAGGCAGCCGATGGTGACGTCGGCACCGGAATCGACGTGCTGCTGCAGCATCCATTCATAGTCCATCTTGTAGACGTGGTCGCCGGCGAGAATGACCATGTATTCGACACCGTAATCCTCGATGATGTCGATGTTCTGATAGACGGCGTCGGCGGTGCCTTCATACCATTGCGTCTCGGAGACGCGCTGGCTGGCCGGCAGGATGTCGAAGCTCTCGTTGCGCTCGGGGCGGAAGAAGTTCCAGCCGCGCTGCATGTGGCGGATCAGCGAATGCGCCTTGTATTGCGTGGCGACGCCGATGCGGCGGATGCCGGAATTCAGGGCGTTCGACAGGGCGAAATCGATGATGCGGGCCTTGCCGCCGAAATAGACGGCGGGCTTGGCACGCCGGTCGGTGAGTTCCTTGAGACGGCTTCCCCTGCCGCCCGCCAGAACATATGCCATTGCATCACGGGCAAGTGGCTGAACGCGCTTTTCTACCATTTTCTCCTCCCACCAGTCACTAATTTTCAGGTTCAAGCATGATTGTCGCCAAGGGCGGCAGGGTAATCGAGCAGGTGATGTTGCCGCCGGCATCGACGGCCTGCACGCGCCCGCCATTGCCCTTGCCGCTGCCGCCGTAGATGTCGGCATCGGTGTTCAGTATTTCCCGCCAGCGGCCTGCGACGGGCAGGCGGATCGAGTAGTTCTCGCGGTAGACCGGAGTGAAATTAGTGATGACGGCGACCGGCTTCTGGCCCGGCGCCTTGCGCAGCCAGGCAAAGACGGAATTTTGGTGGTCGTCGGCGACCAACCATTCGAAACCTTCGCCCTCGCAGTCCCGCTCATGCAGCGCCGGCTTGCTGCGATAGGTGAAATTGAGATCGCGCACCAGGCGGCGCATACCCTCGTGCATGCGATACTGAAGCAGGTTCCAGTCGAGCGACTTCGCCTCGCTCCACTCGCTCCACTGGGCGAATTCCTGGCCCATGAACAAGAGCTTCTTGCCGGGATAGCCCCACATATAGGCGTAGTAGGCGCGCAGATTGGCGAATTTCTGCCAGTCGTCGCCCGGCATCTTGGCAATCAGCGAGCCTTTGCCGTGGACGACCTCGTCATGCGAAAGCGGCAGGACGAAATTTTCGGAATAGGCATAGAGCAGGCCGAAGGTGAGTTCGTTGTGATGATGCCTGCGATGGATGGGATCGCGCTTCATGTAGCTCAGCGTGTCATGCATGAAGCCCATGTTCCACTTGAAGCCAAAGCCGAGGCCGCCTTCATGGACGGGCTGCGAGACCTTCGGCCAGGAGGTCGACTCCTCGGCGATGGTCATGACGTTGGAATGCTGGCCGTAGATGCGGATGTTGAGATCCTGCAGAAAGCGGACCGCTTCGAGGTTTTCGTTGCCGCCATATTCGTTCGGGATCCATTCGCCGTGCTTGCGGGAATAATCGAGATACAGCATTGAGGCGACGGCATCGACGCGCAGGCCATCGAGATGGAATTTCTCGGCCCAGTAGAGCGCGTTGTTGACGAGATAGGAAACGACCTCGGTGCGGCCGAAATTGTAGATCGCCGTGCTCCAGTCCGGGTGGAATCCCTTGCGCGGGTCTTCGTGCTCGTAGAGTGCTGTGCCGTCGAACCAGCCGAGGCCGTGCTCGTCGGTCGGGAAATGCGCCGGTACCCAATCGAGGATGACACCGATGCCGACCTTGTGGCAGCCGTTGACGAAACGGGCAAAACCCTCCGGCTCGCCGAAACGGGCGGTCGGTGCGTAAAGGCCGGTCGTCTGGTAACCCCAGGAGGGGTCATAGGGATGTTCGGTGATCGGCAGGAATTCGATATGGGTGAAGCCCATATCGGCGCAATAGGGGATGAGGCTGGAGGCAAGCTCGTCCCAGGACAGCATCGTGCCGTCCTGCCGGCGCTGCCATGAGGCGGCATGCACCTCGTAGATCGAGATCGGCTGGCGGCGCTTGTCGGCCTCGCGCCAGTGCTTCAGATGGGCTTCGTCTTCCCATTCCTGCTCGAGCTCGGCGGCGGTGATGGAGGCGGTTTTCGGCCGGAGCTCGCTGCGCCGCGCGAAGGGATCGGCCTTCAGCGGCAGCAGCACGCCGTCCTGGCCGCGGATCTCGAACTTGTAGGCAACGCCGATCGGGACGTCGGGGGCGAAGATTTCCCAGATGCCGCTATCGGCGCGGAAGCGCATGACGTGGCGGCGGCCGTCCCAATTGTTGAAATCGCCGACGACGGAGACGCGCTGCGCATTCGGGGCCCAGACGGCGAAATGGATGCCCTGGGCGCCATCATGCTTGATGAGGTGGGCGCCCATCTTGTCGAACAGGCGCAGGTGCGAGCCCTGCCGGGCAAAATAATCATCCATCGGCCCGAGCACCGGACCGAAGCTGTAAGGATCGGTGACAGCCCATTCGGCATCGCCGCGCCGGGCGCGGTAACGCACCGGCTGGAGCTTGGTCAGGGAAACCGGGCCGGCGAAAAAGCCATCGGTGTGAAGTTGCTTGAGTTCGCCGATGACGCCGCCGTCGAGCGTCATGGCGGTCACTTCGTCGGCGCCCGGAATGAAACACCGGGCGACGAAGGTGTCGCCTGCCTGGTGCACGCCCAGCACGGCAAAGGGATTGGAATGCGATCCGGCAAGGATCGCCGCGATTTCATCTGCCGAAATTTCCCAGGAAAGCTTTACTTCAGGGACTGTTTTCGGCGTTTTCATCCGGCTCTCCAGATTTCGTCTGCATATTGCCTGATCGTACGGTCGGAAGAGAACCAGCCCATCCGCGCCGTGTTATTGATCGTCTTGGTGTACCAGGCGGACTGGTTGGTCCAGATCTGATCGACGTCGCGCTGAGCCTGGGCATAGGCGTCGAAATCGGCCGCGACCATGAACCAGTCGTGGGAGTAGATGCCGTCGATGAGTGCCGTGTAACGGTTGCGGTCATCCGGCGAGAAGACGCCGGAACCGATGGCCGAAAGCGCCTGGGCGAGTTCGCGCGATCCTTCGATGATGGCGCGCGGATTGTGGCCATCGCTGCGGACCTTCGCGACCTCGTCGGCGCGCAAGCCGAAGATGACGATATTGTCCTCGCCGACATTGTCGCGCATCTCGACATTGGCGCCGTCGAGTGTGCCGATCGTCAACGCGCCGTTCAGGCCGAACTTCATGTTGCCGGTGCCGGATGCTTCCATGCCGGCGGTCGAGATCTGTTCGGAGAGGTCGGCGGCCGGAACCATGACTTCGGCGAGCGAGACATTGTAGTTCGGCACGAAGACGACCTTCAGCAGGCCGCGCACCGACGGGTCGTTGTTGATCGTGCGGGCGACGTCGTTGATGAGCTTGATGATCAGCTTGGCGTTGTAGTAGCTCGGCGCCGCCTTGCCGGCGAAGAGTTTCACGCGCGGCACCCAGTCGAGCTCGGGATGCGAGCGGATCTGGTCGTAGAGCGCGACGGCTTCGATGATGTTCAGAAGCTGGCGCTTGTATTCGTGGATGCGCTTGATCTGGATGTCGAACATTGCCGATGGATCGAGCTTCACGCCCATGCGGCTGGCGACGAGATTGGAGAGCGCCACCTTGTTGGCGCGCTTCACCGCCGCAAACTTCTGCTGGAAGGTCGGGTCGGAGGCGAACTTGTCGAGCGGCGTCAGCTTCTCGGCATCGTCAAGGAATTCGTCGCCGATTGCCTCGCGGATCAGGCCGGTGAGGCCAGGATTGCACTGCTGCAGCCAGCGGCGCGGCGTGATGCCGTTGGTCTTGTTGTTGATGCGATCGGGATAGAGCTTGTGCAGGTCGGCAAAGACCGTGACCTTCATCAGTTCGGTGTGCAGCGCCGAGACGCCGTTGATCGAGTGCGAACCGATGAAGGCGAGGTTGCCCATGCGCACGCGGCGGTCGCCGCTTTCCTCGATCAGCGAGATCGAGCGGATTTCGCTGTCGGAGAAGTTTTTGCCCTTGCGGGCTTCGAGCAGGATCTTGGCGTTGATCGCATAGACGATCTGCATGTGGCGCGGCAGCAGCCGCTCGAACAGCGGAACCGGCCAGCTTTCCAGCGCTTCGGGCAGAAGCGTGTGGTTGGTGTAGGAGAAGGTGCGGCGGGTGATATCCCAGGCCTGATCGAAATCCATGCCGTGCACGTCGCAGAGCAGGCGCACGAGTTCGGCGACCGAAACGGCGGGATGGGTGTCGTTGAGCTGGATCGCCACCTTATCAGGCAGCGAAGTGAAATCGTCATATTGCTGCAGATGGCGGCGCAGGATGTCCTGCAGCGAGGCCGACGAGAAGAAGAATTCCTGGCGCAGACGCAGTTCCTGACCGGCTGGCGTCGCATCGGCAGGATAGAGAACCCGGGTCAGGCTTTCGGCCTTGTTGCTTTCGCGCAGTGCTCCGATGTGGTCGCCGGCATTGAAAGCATCGAGCAGGATCGGATCGATCGGCTGCGCCGACCAGAGGCGCAGCGTGTTGACGCGCTTGCCGCGCCAGCCGACGGCCGGCGTGTCGAAGGCGGCGGCAATGACGCGTTCGGCCGGCTTCCAGACGTAACGCGGCTGATCGTCGTGGGTGGTGATGAATTCGACGGCGCCGCCGAAGCCGATTTCATAGGAACTCTCGCGGCGCTCGAACTCCCAGGGGTTGCCGTGGGCGAGCCAGTTCTCGGGCAGTTCCACCTGCCAGCCGTCGGCCATCTGCTGGCGGAAGAGGCCGTGGACGTAGCGGATGCCGTAGCCATAGGCCGGAACGTCGACCGTCGCCATGCTTTCCATGAAACAGGCGGCCAGTCGGCCGAGGCCGCCGTTGCCGAGCGCGGCGTCCGGCTCCAGGCCGGCGATGACGTTGACGTCGACGCCGAGCGAGGCAAGCGCATCGCGCACCTCTTCCATCAGCCCGAGGTTCGAGACGGCATCGCGCATCAGGCGGCCGATCAGGAATTCGAGGGAAAGATAATAAACGCGCTTGGCGCCGGTTGCGTAAACTTCGCGGGTGGAGGCCATCCACCGATCGATGATGCGGTCGCGGACCACCAGGATCGTCGCCGTCAGCCAGTCATGCGGCTTTGCCACCTTGGCATCCTTGCCGATGCGGTAGGTCAGACGTTCGATGATTTCTTCAGCGAGAATTTCCGGCTTCGAGCTGCGCGGAGCGGGGGAGGGGATAACTGGCTTGGAAACGGTATTCATGGTCAGATCTCGCCAATTTTAATTTTGTTTCAGGCTATTAGGCCTGATCTAATCGATTTGTCTTCTGTGTCTGCCACAGTTTATGCATCGTTAGGAAGCACTTGCAACAAGGGATTTGGACAAACGAAAAATTTGCGAAACCTTCATATTCAGCGGGTTCGAGGGGATTGATTTCAATCGCTTTTATCGATCTGATGCGTGGGATGAGAATAACGAAAGCCGCGCCGGTTTGTTCCGGAGCGGCTTTTTTGTTGGGCTTTTCGCCTGATGTATCGTCAGTTCGTCAGGCGTGTCACCTGTGCGGAGGCCTTTGCGCCGATCGCCTTGAAAGCGGCAAGGAGGTCTTCCATTTTTTCAGCCTGGAAATAATGGGAGTCGTCGGAGGCGCAATAATGCAACAGCGCCTGTCCGCCTGCGGGTGCCATAAAGGCAATCGTATAGATTTCGATACCCTTGGACTTGGCCGTATCGCAGGTTGCCTTGGTCAAAGTGTCATAGGAACGGCCGCCGCTGCTATCATCGTTATTGTCGCCGTCCGTCATGAAGACGATGTACTTCTTGGGCACTTGCCCGGTCTTGAGCTTGTGAGCAGCGTCCTCGGCGTCATTGCCCGCTGCGTTCTTGGCGGTGAGGGACGTATAAGCCGTGTTCACGGCGCCGCTTGAATTCGTGCCGCCTCCCGACTGGAGCGCATTGACGTAGCTCGTGACAGCGGTGGTCCCCCAAGCGAGTTTGCTCGGCGCATACTCAACGAGATCGTAGGAGACAGCGCCGGTGCGCACGTATTCCGCGTTGGGATCGGCGCTGTCGAGCTGACCGAACAGATTGCCGGCTGCGATCTTCAGCGCCTCTATCTTGGTGTAATAGTGCGTACGCGTGCCGGTGCAGGTGTCGTAGACGGTTTTGCCCTTCTTGTTGAGATGGGGGTTGCAGTCATAGGTGAATGGCTCCGTCGGATTATCCACGTCGACGGTGGCGGTAGGATCTCCCATCGATCCCGACTTATCGAGTGCGAGGAACATGGAGATCGAGCCTTGGGTCTCTGAGTGACCACCGACCGACGTGCTGGACGTCGAAAGATGCTGCGTCGTAAAGCCGACCGCCTGCATGAGTGGATTGACCGTGAGGTCGTAACCCGGCGAAACCGTTACCTGGTAGGATGTCGATTTGCCCGACGTTGTTGTCTGCACGTTGACGCCTGTCGCGTTCTTGATGTCGACGCCGCTCTGAAGATAGTTCGCCATCTGCCCGGCAACGTAATTCCGCGCGAAGGCTTCGGCCTGTGAGGTTTGGACCGTGCCATTTGCGAGGGCGGTCGCGGTTGCGAGCGCGGCCGAATCGGCCGCTTCCTGGAGTTGCTGTTTGGAGAGCAACATGTCGCCCACCTGGATCGCCATGCCGGCGACGCCGAGAAGGATGGGCATCATGATCGCCGTCATGAGGCCGAAATTGCCGCCACGGTCGCTTGACATGCGACGCAGGCAGGGATGGAAGAAGGAGGTGCGCATCATGTTCACCCGAAATGGACCCTGTGGGTTACATTAGGCATCGCTACTTCTTTACGCCGCCCTTACGGCGTCCATTCAATTCTAACGAATCGACGGATTTTTCCAATTTTGGGATTATTTCAGCGGGATCACATCGACCGCTTGGACAGCGCGCTGGCCGCCATAGCTTTTCAACACGCCGATCACGGGAACGACGTCGGAATAGTCCCGGCCATAGGCGACGACGATGTGGTCCATGCCGGCGGGGATGTCGTTGGTCGGGTCGAGTTCGATCCAGCCGATCGTCTCGCCGCACCAGATCCTGACCCAGGCATGCATGGCATCTGCCCCTTCCAGCCGCTCCTTGCCGGGCGGCGGGATGGTGCGCAGGAAACCGGAGACGTAGCCGGCCGGAATGCCGAGGCTTCTGAGCGCCAGGATCATGATGTGGGTGAAATCCTGGCAGACGCCGCGCTTCAGCCTGAACGCTTCGAGCGGCGTCGTGTCGACTGTCGTCGCTTCGGGGTCGTAGGTGAAATCCTTGTTGATGCGGGCGCAGAGCGCATGGGCGATCCGCATCGCCGTCAGACCGGGCATGGCGCAGCTTCGCGCATAGTCGCTGATCTCACGCGCCTGCGTCAGGCGCGGGCTGTCGCCGAGGAAATGGTGCGGCGAATCCGGCGCCAGCGACCAGATGCCTGCTATCTCCTCCGGCAGATCCGCAAGCAGCGGCGAGAAATCGGCGGCGATCGGCTGGCTTTCCACCTGCACGCGGGCCTGCATGCGAATGTCGAGCGTCTCGTGCGGCGCGCGCACCATGAAGGAGGTGGCGGGGTGATCGAAGAAATCGACGAAATGCGATTGCTCGTCCGGCGTCGGCGAGATGGTGATCGAGCCTGCGACCAAGCGCTGCCGATTGGTCAACGACAGCGGCATCAGGCGCATGATGTGGCGGGCGCCGGAGGCCGGCACGTCGTAGCTGTAACCCATGCGGAGAGAAAGGTCGTAGAGCATCGACGTTATCCGAGATAGGTCTGGGCGAGCAGATCGGAAAGCTGTTCCAATTCGCGTTCGAGCCGTTGATAGACCTCGACCCCCATGCCCTCCGGCGTCATCACCGCCAGGCCGGAATGGAGCCGCATCGCCTCGCGGTAGAAGGGCGACATTTGGCCGTTGATCAGCGCATTCGGCAATTGCTCGACCTCGTGATGAATCTCGTTCACCTGAAAGAGAACCGAGCGAGGATTGAGCGGGTCGAGCGCAAGCAGGTCGGTGACGGTCAGCCGCGCCGTGTTGACGTTGTAGCGGCGGCGGTGGGTCATGACGCTGTCGCCGATCTCGAGAAGCATGTCGAGCGCGCCATCGGGCGCTTCCGGGCCGGACATGTGGCCGAGCAGCCGGGTCATATGCAGGCCGCGCTCGATGTAGCGGCCGAGCGACAGGAAGCGCCAGCCCATGAAGCGGTACATGTTTTCGTGCACGAGGCCGGCAAAGCCCGCGAGCTTGCGCAGCAGGATCGTCATCGCGTGGCTGGCATCATCGCCGGCAGTGACGCTGACGCGGAAGCGGCGGGCGGTCTTGGCGAGATCGTTGAGCGCCAGCCAGCCGTCCGGCGAGAAACGGTCGCGAATATTGCTCGCCGAATAAACGGCGCTGTCGATGTTGCGCAGCAGCCTTTCCGGTACGGGTTCGGCAGTATCGATATCGACGGCCGCCAGATATTCGGAGACGTCGGCGAGCAGCGGCTGACTCGGATCGGCGGCTTCGGCATAACGCGCATGCCAGGCGCGCAGGATGCGCAACGCCCCTTCGGCGCGCTCGATATAGCGGCCGAGCCAGAACAGGTTGTCGGCCGCCCGGCTCGGCAGGCTGCCCGGCATGTTGCGTGTGAAGCTGCCCTCGGCCGGCAGCAGCGTGTGGCGCTCGACCGGCTTGTCGCTGACGATCCAGACGTCGGCGGCCGCGCCGCCCGACTGCATGGCGATCGCCGCGACGTCGGCGCCGGAGCCGATGCGGGCAAAACCGCCGGGCATGATCTGCCAGCCGTTTGCCGTGCGGGCGGCGAAGACGCGCAACGACATCGGCCGCGGCACGAGCTTGCCGTCCACCCAGGCCGGCGTCGTTGACAGCGTCACGACCTCTTGCCCCACAAGTTTCGGGCCGTCCGAACTCAGCCAATCGGTGATGGAATCCTTGGCGGTCGCGCGCAGCGACGCACCAAGCACGGATTCGCCGTTGTCGTCGAAGAAAGGGGCGCGGGAATAGGCCGGGCCGATCACCATCTTCTCGATATTTTTTGCGACGTGCTCGCGCTCTTCCTTCTGGCCGCACCACCAGGTGGCGATCGAAGGCAGTTGCAGGTCCTCGCCCAGGAGGCGGCGACAGATGGTCGGCATGAAGGCGAGAAGCGCCCGGGTTTCGAGAACGCCGGTGCCGAGCGCATTGACGATGGTGACGCTTTCGGCGCGCAGCGCTTCGACGAGACCGGGCGTGCCGATATGCGAATTCTGGTTCAGCTCCAGCGGGTCGGCAAAAGCCGAATCGAGTCGGCGCCAGAGCACGCCGATCGGCTTCAGGCCGGCGACGGTGCGCACCATGACGCGGCCCTTGACGACGGTGAGGTCCTCGCCCTCGAGCAGCATGAAGCCGAGATAACGGGCGATGTAGGCGTGCTCGTAATAGGTCTCGTTGGCCGGGCCCGGCGTCAGCACGGCAATGCGGTCGTCGCCCGAATGTTTCATGTCCTGCAGCGCATCGCGGAAGGCGCCGAAGAAGGAGGCGAGGCGATGGACGGGGGTTTCGGCGTAGATATCCGAGAAGGCCCGGGTCGTGGCGACGCGGCTTTCCAGTGCAAAACCGGCGCCCGACGGCGCCTGCGTCCGGTCGGCCAGTACCCACCAGTTGCCGTCGGGCCCGCGGCCGATCTCGAAGGCGCAGAAATGCAGATAGTGGCCGGAGGCGGGCCGGATGCCGGTGAGCGGGCGCTGGAATTCGGGATTGGCGGCGATCAGCGCCGGCGGCAGCACCCCCTCTTCCACCAGCCGGTTGGCACCGTAGATATCGGCGACGATCGCCTCCAGCAGGTCGGCGCGCTGGACGAGGCCCGCCGACAACGTCTGCCATTCGCGCTCGTCGATCAGCACCGGGATATGCGAGATCGGCCAGGCGCGTTCGCCGGTGCCCTTGCTGCCATAGGCCCGGTAGAAGACGCCGGCATCCCTGAGATAACGGTCGGCGCGGGCGAAACGCTCGGCGAGGTCTTTTTCCGGCATTGCGCCGAGATGCGAGAGGAAACGCTGCCAGACCGGGCGGACGACGCCTTTGTTGTCGACCATTTCGTCGGCGATACCGGGAAGCGGCGCATAGTCGAAGGCCGCATCCTTGCCGATGCGGTCCTCTGCCTCGCCCCTGCGCTCCACTGCCGGTCTCTTACCCATCAAACTCCAACTTCAACCTTCGGCCTTACCACCGGCCTCAAATCCCGGCCGGCCGCCTCAGATCCAGCGTCAGCGGGAATTCAAGCGAACCCGTCTCGGCACGCGGGATATATCCCCCCGCCGTGTGCCCCCACGGCTCGAAGCGGGCGAGCCGCCTTGCTTCCGCCTCGTTGCCGTTGACCGGGAAGGTGTCATAGGTCCGGCCGCCCGGATGGGCAACATGATAGATGCAGCCGCCGATCGAACGCTTCGACCATGTATCATAAATGTCAAAAGTCAAAGGCGTGTTGACCGGCAGCACGGGATGCAGGCCGGAGGCCGGCTGCCACGCCTTGTAACGGACGCCGGCGACCGACACGCCTGACGTGCCGGTCGGCGTCAGCGGCAGCATACGGCCGTTGCAGGTGACGGTGTAGCGTCCGGTATTGCCGGTTTCGAACCGGACCTGCAGGCGCTCGACCGAGCTGTCGACATAGCGCACCGTGCCCCCGATGGCGCCTTCTTCGCCCATGACATGCCAGGGCTCCAGCGCCTGGCGCAGCTCCAGCTTCGAGCCCTCGTATTCGACTTCGCCGCAGAAGGGGAAGCGGAATTCGAGCTGGGCCTTGAACCATTCCGGGCTGAGGTCGAAGCCGTTTTCGCGAAGGTCGGCAAGCACGTCGAGGAAATCGGCCCAGACGAAATGCGGCAGCATGAAACGGTCGTGCAGCGTCGTGCCCCAGCGGACGAATTTGCCGTCGACTGGGTTGATCCAGAAGCGGGCGATCAGCGCACGCACCAGCAACTGCTGGGCAAGCGACATGCGCGCGTTCGGCGGCATTTCGAAGCCGCGGAACTCGATCAGACCCAGCCTGCCGGTCGGGCCGTCCGGCGAAAACAGCTTGTCGATGCAGATTTCGGCACGGTGGGTGTTGCCGGTGACGTCGGTCAGGAGGTTGCGGAACAGGCGGTCGACGAGCCAGGGCAGCGGCGGCTGGCCGCGGCCGGGGGCAGCGATCTGCGCCATGGCGATTTCCAGCTCGTAGAGGCTGTCGTGACGCGCCTCGTCGATACGCGGCGCCTGGCTGGTGGGGCCGATGAACATGCCGGAGAAGAGGTAGGAGAGCGAGGGGTGGCGTTGCCAGTGGAGGACGACGCTCTTCAAGAGATCGGGACGGCGCAGGAAGGGGCTGTTGTTCGGATTGGCGCTGCCGACGACGACGTGGTTGCCGCCGCCGGTGCCGGTGTGGCGGCCGTCGATCATGAACTTGTCGGCGCCGAGCCGGGTGGCGCGGGCCTCCTCGTAGATCGCCGTAGTGATGTCGACGCATTCCTTCCAGCTGGAGGCCGGATGGATATTGACCTCGATGACGCCGGGATCCGGGGCGACGCGGATGACGTTGATGCGCTCATCCTGCGGCGGCGGATAACCTTCGATATGGACCGGAAGCTTAAGCTCGGCGGCGGCGTTTTCGGCCGCGGCGATCAGCTCGAGATAGTCTTCGATACGTTCGACCGGCGGCATGAACACGCAGAGCCTGCCATCGCGCGGCTCGACCGACATGGCGGTACGCACGGCGCCGCCGATGTCGCCGAGCGTCTGTTCGATCCGGCTGCGATTGCTGTCGCCGGCATGAAAGGAGGCTTCCGGCATGGCGCGGCCGGCCGGTACGAAGACATCAGGCAGCGGTTGGCGCGGGATGGTCGGATCGGCCGGATGGATATAGGGATAACGCGCCGGGGGAACATAAGGCAGGGTGCCGAGCGGCAGACGGTAGCCGATCGGGCTGTCACCCGGAACGAGGAAGATCTTGCCGCGGCGGGTGCGCCATTTTTCACTGACCCAGACTCGGGCTTCAGCTGCCTTGGCGTTCCACGCCTGGACCGGAAGGATGTAGCCCGTGGGGACGGTGAGGCCGCGATCGAAAACGCGGGCGATGCGGTTGCGTTCCTCGGGATCCTTCAGCTTCGAATTCGACGGATCGACATTGTCGGGAAGGTTGCCTTCCTTGATGATCCAGTCTGCAGTATCTTCATAGGCCGGCTGCACCATGTCGGGCTTGATCGCCAGTTCCCTGGCGATCGCCGTCAGGAGTTTCTCGGCATCCGCGGCCGCAACACCGGTATCCCTGCCTTCGGCGGCAATCAGATCGAGATTCTGCCAGATCGGTTTGCCGTCGCGGCGCCAGTAGAGCGAGAAGGTCCAGCGCGGCAGGCTTTCACCCGGATACCACTTGCCCTGGCCGTAATGCAGGAAGCCGCCGGGGGCGAAGTGTTGCTGCAGCCTGCGGATCAGACTGTCGGCCTTTTCGCGTTTGGTCGGGCCGACGGCGGCAGTGTTCCACTCTTCGGACTGGAAATCGTCGATCGAAACGAAGGTCGGCTCGCCGCCCATCGTCAGATGCACGTTTTCCGCTTCGAGGACACGGTCGACCTGCTCGCCGAGTTCGTTGAGTTCGTCCCAGCTTTCATCGGAGAAGGGCTTGGTGATGCGCGGATGTTCGGCGACGCGCGAGACCTTCATGTCGAAGGCGAATTCGGTTTCGGCCTCACCGAAATAACCGCCGGAGATCGGCGCGGCATTGCGGTAATGTGGCGTGGCGGCGAGCGGGATATGGCTTTCGCCGGTCAGCAAGCCCGAGGTGGGGTCGAGGCCAACCCAGCCGGCGCCGGGCAGATAGACCTCGGCCCAGGCATGCAGGTCGGTGAAATCGACTTCGGTGCCGGAAGGGCCGTCGAGGGCCTTCAGATCCGGCGTCAGCTGGATGAGATAACCGGAGACGAAGCGGGCGGCGAGGCCGAGATGTCGAAGAATCTGGACGAGCAGCCAGCTGGTGTCACGGCAGGAGCCCTTGGCGCTTTCCAGCGTTTCTTCCGGTGTTTGCACGCCGGTTTCCAGGCGGATAACGTAGCCGATCTGTCGCTGCAGGCGGGCATTCAAGCCGACGATCATGTCGATCGTCGGCTGGCCGGGTGACCAGTCGAGCGTCGGCAGCAGCGCCTTCAGGCGCGGACCGGCCGGTTCCGGCGTCATGTAGATCGATAGATCTTCCTGGATCGTTTCCGGGTATCCGAACGGCCACTTGGTCGCCTCTTCCTCGACGAAGAAATCGAAGGGATTGTAGACCGTCATGTCGGCGACGAGATCGACCTCGATCTTGAACTCCGTTACCGGGTCCGGAAAGACGTAGCGGGCGAGGTAGTTGCCGTAAGGGTCCTGCTGCAGGTTGACGAAATGGTTGGCGGGCGTGACCTTCAGCGAGTGGCTGAGCACTCGCGTCTTCGAATGCGAGGCAGGTTTCAGCCGGATGATCTGGGGGCCGAGGCGGACCGGCTTGTCATAGGTGTAATGGGTCAGATGATAGATGCTGGCTTTGATCGACATATTTCTCTTTTTATCCGGCGCGCATCGTCGTGCGGCTTGCTGTTCCCGAAATCAGTGTGTGCAATGCAGCGAGAGAAAGCAAGGAGGGTCGACGCTTTTACGCCGCCTTGGCGAAGGTGACGGCCGCCTTCAGGCCCCTGCCGTTCGGTCCCGGCTCCAGCGTCAGGTCGGCATTGAAAAGATTGGCGATTTCCTCGACGATCGGCAGGCCGAGGCCGGCGCCCGGCGCCCCCGTATCGTTGCCGCGCGAAAAACGCCCGCGCACCTCCTCCAGCTTGTTGCGTGGAATGCCGGGGCCGTTGTCCTCGACTTCCAGGCGGATCGTCTCCGCTGCTGCGATGATGCGGACGGTGACCTCGGCCCCCTTGCCGGCATAGGCGATGGCATTTCCGGCAAGATTGCGCAGCATTTCGCCGATCAGCAGCGGCTCGGCGCGGATCATCGCCGGGCTCTCGCCCTCGAAGCCGAGATCGATGCCGGCGACGGCAGCCGTCGGGATCTGCTCGCCGGTGATTTCCTGGGCGATTGCCGCAAGATCGATGGCAGACGCGGTCAGCGCCTCCTTGGCGGCGGCAGCGTCGATCTTTGCCATGAGGAGTAGCTGGGCGAGGATACGCTCGGCATGCGCCACGGCCTGATCGCCCTTCAGCGCGGCCGCCTGTGCCTCGTCAAGCGATCCGGCGCGCGCGGAGAGGGCAAGCTGGGTGCGGATGATCGCCAGCGGCGTGCGCAGCTGATGGCTGGCATTGCCGGTGAAATGGCGCAACGCATCGAGCGCCGATTGCAGGCGGACCATGAAGCTATTCACCGTATCGACCAGCGGCTCGACCTCGCTCGGCACGATCTCTTCGATCGGATGCAGGTCATCGGGACTGCGCTCGCCGATGGCGTCGCCGAGTTTATAGAGCGGACGCAGGGCCACCGTGACCGAGATCCAGACAATGACGGCGGCACCGGCGATCATGAAGGCGAGGCGCAGCGCCGAGCGGACGAGGATCGCCTGCGTCAATTGCCGGCGGGCGATAGTGGTTTCGGCGACCGTCACCACGAAGGGCACCGAGCGGATGCCGGTCGAGGCGGAGCGTTCGAGCGTGGCGACGCGGATCGGCTCGCCGCGAAAGGTGTCGTCGGCGAAGGCGGCGCCATTGGGCGGTGTCTTCTTCACGACCGGCAGCGACTGGTAGCCGGTGATGAATTGGCCCGGTGGACCGTCGACGCGGTAGAAGACGCGGTCCTGGGCGGCCGAGGTCAGCATTTCCAGCGCCACATAGGGGATGTCGACCTGCAGCGTACCGTCCTCGGCGACGACGACGCGTTCGGCGATTGCCAGCGCCGAGCCGGCGAGCACGCGGTCGGAGACGATATTCGAGGTCTGGACCGCCTCACGATAGGTATCGGCAAGCGCCAGCGTGCCGATGACGGCGGTGGAGACGAGCAGCCAGAAGAGCAGCCGGCGCCTGAGCGAATAGGCCGATGTCATGAGGCCTCGGGCAGCTTGTCGAGATAATAGCCGATGCCGCGGGCGGTCTTGACCGTTAGGCCGTGCGGCGAGAGGCGTTTCCGCAGGCGGCTGACATATTGCTCGATGGCATTTGTCGAAATGTCGTCGTCGAAGGCCGTCAGCGACTGGATGATCGCCTCCTTGGCGACGACCTTGCCGGCCCGCATGAAAAGAATTTCGAGCAGCCCAAGCTCGCGGGCGGGAATGTCGAGGGGTGTCGCGCCTGCCGAAAAGGTGCGGGAGTTGAGGTCGAAGGAGATGCCGCCGAAGCCGACGGTCGCCGAACGCAGGCCGGCCTGGCGGCGCAGCAGAACGCGCACGCGCGCCTCGAATTCTGATATGTCGAAGGGTTTGATCAGATAGTCGTCGGCGCCGAGATCGAGACCCTTTACCCGTTCTTCCGGCGTGCCGCGCGCCGTCAGGATGAGGACGGCTGCCTGGTTCTGCCGGGCACGCATGGCGCGCAGCACGTCAAGCCCATCCATCTCCGGCAGGTTGAGGTCGAGAATAACAAGATCGAAATTTTCAGCGGCGATGACCGCATTGGCCGACGCCCCGTCATGGACGACGTCGACGGCATGGCCCGTGCCGCGCAAGATCGCCGACAGGCCGTCGGCCAGCGCGATATTGTCTTCGGTGAGCAGAATGCGCACGGATGCTTCCCCTGTTTTCGGCGAGATTACAGAGGTGCCGATGGTATGTCACAGCGATTTTCAGGAATGGTGAACGGCGCCCGGGAAAAGGCGCTTTCAGCCTGTCCTTTCGACCCGTTCGCGCTGCGTCATTGCGGCGGCCAGCAGTTGCCGGAAGCGGGGATCGTCGCGGATATTGTCAAGATCGGAATCGTTATTGAACCATTTGATGTGGTAGACGGAGCTGTTCGGCAGCAGCTTCTGCAATAGATCGATCGCCTGTTCGACATCGCCGAGGACCGAATAGACGCAGGCGAGATTATACTGTGCGACGATATCGTCGGGATCGATGGCGATCGCACGGGCCGCCCAGTCGCGTGCTCTCGTCACATCGCCCATATGGGCAAGCGCCAGCGCGCCGCGATGGGCCGGGCCTGAATTTTCCGGATTGAGGTTCAGGGCGCGTTCGGCGCGCAGCAGGCCGAGGCGCGCCCAGTTTTCCGTATCCAGCGCACGGCCGAGCGAGCGGTAGGCTGACATCAGGTGGATCGGCGAGACATAATCGTCGGGGCGGATCTCGGCGGCGCGGGTGAAGTATTGAACCGATTCGGCAAAGTTGCCGTGCATGAAGAAGAACCGGGCATAATGGAAATTCGCCTCGAAGAGGTTCGGGTCGAGCGCCAAGGCCCGTTCGAAGGCGGCCGCCGCCCTGTCGTCAAAACCGCTCTGATGCAGGGCGAGACCATGCGAAGCATGGGCCTCGGGAAGGTCGGGATCAAGCGCGAGCGCGCGGGCGCTCATGTCGAGGATGCCCCGCAGCGGCACGTCGTCGGGCGCCCAGTCGCGGATCGCCGCGTCGCAATCGGCAATACCGGCATAGGCGCGGGCATAGTCGGGGTCGAGTTCGACGGCCTTGCAGAACATGCGCCTGGCAAGCTGCAGATAGGATTTGGTCCAGGTGTGGGAGAGCTGGCGGCCACGGAGATAATAGGTATAGGCCTCGACATTGGCGGTCGGCTCGTTGGCGATCGCCTTCTTCTCTTCCGGCAGCAGACGCACCTTCAACTGGCCGACGATCGCATGGGTGATCTCGTCCTGGATGGCGAAGATGTCGGTGAGGTCGCGATCGTAGCGCTCGGCCCAGAGATGATCGCCATTGGCGGTGTCGATCAGCTGGCCGGAAATGCGCACACGATTGCCGAAGATGCGTACGCTTCCCTCGAGCACATAGCGCACGCCGAGTTCCTGGGCGAGCCGCTTCACCTTCACCGATATGCCCTTGTAGGTGAAGATGGTATTGCGCGGCACGACGTGCAGGCTGGAGATCTTGGAGAGATCGGTGATGATGTCTTCGGTGATGCCGTCGGAAAAATAGTCCTGGTCGGCATCGCCGCTCATATTGGTGAAGGGCAGCACCGCGATGAAGCAGGTATTTCGGTTCTGCGCGACCAATTTCACCGAGGAGGGCGGCGTCAGGGTGACGGTATAGACCTGCACGGGCTGCCTGATGTTCTTCAGCGTATGTTCGCCGATAAAATCGAAGCCGAGATTGAGGCGCGAGCCGACCTGATCGCGTACCGAGGCCGACACGGCGATGCCGCCCGGTGAGGCGATGCGCTCGAGTCTGGCGGCAAGATTGACGCCATCTCCGAAGATGTCGCCGTTTTCGACCACGACGTCGCCGAGATTGATGCCGATGCGAAATTCGACGCGCTCGTCCTTGGGCACGCTCTCGTTGCGGGCCGCCATGCTGCGCTGGATTTCGGCGGCGCAGGCAACCGCATTCACCACGCTCTGGAATTCGGCAAGAATGCCGTCGCCGGTGAGTTTGAAGATCCGGCCCTTGTAGTCCGAGATGCGAATGTCGACCAGCTCGCAGCGATGGCGGTTCAGCGCCTGCAGCGTGCCTGACTCATCGATGCCCATCAGTCGGCTGTAGCCAACGACATCCGCAGCGAGAATAGCGCTCAGCCGCCGTTCCATGACCCCTCCCAGGATCTTCCCAGTTCAGTCTGGCCTTTTCTAGATTTTTGTCGTGTGAAGTCGTTCCCCGGATAAGAAATTCGGGCGGTTTCGACGTTTTGACACGGCAGCGCGACAATATAGCGTCGCCGATCTGCATCAATACTCTAAACGGGCGAAGGATAGGCCTTGTCGCTAATCCTTTATGGCGAAAATGGAGTTTAAGCGGACAAAGAGGAGCGTTCTGCTTTCCCGATGCTTCCGAGATCGTCATGACGACTGAGCTTGCTGCGGACAGCAAGGCAGCGGCCTCTTCCTTCGACGGTTGCTGTGAGGCCGGCCCACGTTATTGTAAGTGCGGTTTCATATGTGGTGGGATTGGGATGACAGGTTCGGCCCGGAATTTTCTGGAGTTTCACGATGTTCCGGAGGCCGGGCTTCGATCGATTATTGCTCGCGCCGGGGAGCTTGCCAAAGCCTGGGATGAGCGCACCATGCCGCAGAGCCTTGCGGGCAAACGCATCGGGCTGATTGCCGACGATGGCGGCTGGCGCAATACGAGCGCCTTCGATCTCGGCATCCAGGCGATGGGCGGTATCTGCGTGCATGTGCCGATCGGGTTCAATGTCAGGGAGGAGACCGGCGACCTTGCGGGCTATCTCGGCAACTGGTTCGACATGCTGGTGATCCGCACGAAAGAGCTTGCGACGTTGAAGGCGGTGGGGGCCGCCTCGCCGGTGCCTGTCATCAACGCGCGCACACGCTCCAACCACCCTTGCGAGACGCTCGGCGACCTTGCCTATATCGAGAGCCGGCGCGGTTCGATCGACGGGTTGAAGGTCGTCGGCGTGGCGGCGGATGCGAATATCCTGCGCTCCTGGGCCGAAGCCTCGATCGCATTGCCGATCGAGGTGGTGCAGGTCTTTCCCGAACGCTGGCATATCAGTGACGCTGCGCTGCTCAACAGGCGTTTTCGCGTGAGCATCGATATGGGCGAGTTGCTGGGTGCCGACATCGTCATCACCGATTCATGGCCGGGCGATGCCACCTCGGAGGCGCTTGCCAGCTACCGGATCGGCGCCGATCTGCTCGATCGTTTGTCGGAGGATGCAATCTTCCTGCCATGCCCGCCGGTCAGGCGCGGCGAGGAGGTGACGACCGAAGCGATGGAGCATCCGCACTGCCAAAGCCGCGCCGCCAAAGCCTTTCTGCTGCATGCGCAAAATGCGCTGATGGAGTGGGTCGCCGCCTAGATCCGGTTGCTCCTCCCGGCATGCTGAGGCATTGTTGCGGCATGAGGAGAGTTTTCATCTTGCTGCTGGCGTTCTGGCCGGGCTTCGCCTTGGCCGATCAGGCCTTTTATCCGGCGAAATCGGGCAATGCCGATGCGCCGGTGCTGACGGTCTATTCCTCGCTCGACGAGCCGTTGGCGCAGCCGATGATCCGAGGTTTCCAGGAAGCCAATCCCGACGTCGCGGTCAAATACGAGGACATGCTGACCGGCGATATCTACGACCGCATCGTCAGGGAGACGGATGCCGGCAAGAGGACGGCGGATTTCGCCTTTTCCTCGGCGATGGACCTGCAGGTGAAGCTCTCCAACGACGGCTATGCGCAGGTCAGCAACCTGCCGATGAGTGCTGCATGGCCGAAATGGGCGAACTGGCGCAACACCGCCTATGCGCTGACCTTCGAGCCGGCGGTGTTCGTCTATCACAAACCGAGCTTTGCGCATGAGCCGGTGCCGAGATCGCGGGCGGAACTCGTTGATTATCTGAAGCGCAAGGGCAGTGCTGTTTATGGCCGGATCAGCACCTACGATATCGAGCGCTCCGGCGTCGGCTTTCTGTTCATGGCGCGCGATCAGGAGCAGTTCGGCGACATCTGGTCGGTGATCGGAGCGATGGGGGCGGCGGGCGTGAAGCTCTATTCGACGAGTTCGGCGATCCTCGAACGCGTCGCCGACGGGCGCTTCGTGCTCGGTTACAATATTCTCGGCTCCTATGCCGCCGACTGGGCCTCGCGGCATCCCGATGTCGGCATCGTGCTGCCGAAGGATTATACCGTGGTGATGTCCCGGATCGGACTGGTGCCGCAGGCCGCTGCCGAGCCGGAGCTCGGGCGGCGCTACCTTGCCTTCTTCATGTCTAGGGAAGGGCAGACGATCATGGCGCGCGAGCTGCAGATCCCCGCGGTCAGCCCGGAGGTGGCGGGAGAAAATACCGCCAACACGCTGCAGGAACTGCTCGGCTCCCAACTTCGGCCGGTGCCGGTCAGTCCCGGGCTGATGGTCTATCTCGACCAGGTGAAGCGGGCGCGGCTGATCGCGCATTGGAACGAGGTCCTGCGGGCGCAGTGAAGAGCCTCAGCTTTCGGCCACTTCGCCCTTTCCGCAAGGGTCGGCATAAAGCCAATATTTGTAGAACATCGGCCTATCGGCCGTGAAGGGATCTTCGCCCTGCCAGGCGCCGACGGCGTAGTTCGCGCCGCCGACGGCCTGCGCGCGCCGGTCGGGAAGCTGCATGAGGAAGGCGATTGCCGGAACCTTTGTCGTCAGCTTCAGCCCCTCAGGCAGGCCGAGGACGGGCGAGCGGAAAGGAACCGGCCCGGGATGGGCGTCGACGCCGATCGCATATCCCGCCTCGCGCAACGGACCGGGGAAATATTTGTGATCGATCAGATCGCCGTCGAAGCGGACGTCGAGTTCCTGCCAAAGCCTGGTGAAATGCTTGCCCTCGAGCGAGGCTTCATCCTGTCCCTCCTTCGGCACGCTCTGCCAGCCCGCGCCAAAGGGCACGGAATCCGCCGGCGTCGACAGGCCTGCCGCACCGTAATAGCCGATCGCATTGTTCAGATGGTGGAACTGGCGGAAGCGGTAGCGCTTGCTGATCGGCCCTCTCAGCATCCATGAATTGTTGAAGACATAATGCGGGCCGACCGCTTCGTGCTCTTTGGGAAATTTGAAAAGCTGGCCGAAATTGCGGTCGTCGTCATCGGGGCCGGGACGATGGAGATTCCAGCCGAGATTGCCGTAGATGTAGAAGTAGCCGGATCGCCGCATCTCCAGCGAAAAGGGCATGTAACAGTCGACAAACTTGTTGCCGCGCACCGTCCAGTTCCAGGCATAGTCCTCGGCCTCAATGGCGTTGTCGCGGATGCGGACGAACCAGTTGTTTTCGATGACGATGTTGCGGCAGAAATCCTCCACCGTGGAATCGGACGCATCGTTGAAGAAATGGATGCCGTTGAAGGCGTCGAGAATGACGTTGTCGCGCAGGACGACATAACCGGCGATGGTCCAAGCCCTGAAGAAGTCGCCGTCAAAACCGCGCTCGTCCTTTTCGACGTCGACGCGGCTTTGGGTGTCTTCGAGATTGCCGTGGACCTGCCCCCAGTAGGTTTTTCGCCAGAGCCTGCAGTCCTTGGGATCGAGCGCGGCATCGACTGCTTTGGTTTCTCGGATCGCGGCAAGGTCTGCCTCGCCATGCGACTGTAGATCCTGGATCCAATCGCATTCTTCAATCAGCAGATGGCGGGTATAGGCTCCGGCCGCGCCGATGGCGATGGTGCTGCCGCGAATATGCAGGCGGCGAAGCGTGATGTGCTGGCAGTTGTCGAGATAGATCGCGGTTGGCCAGCAGCCTTCGAAGGTGAGATCCTCGATGACCACCCACTGGCAATTCCGCAGCACGAGCGCGGCGTCATCGGCAAGATAGTAGATGCCGGGGAAGCGGCCATTGGCTTCCTGCACGGCGGAGAGCCGGTTGGCGGTGTCGCGATAATCGTCGTAGCTTCTGCCGCCGTCGATGACGGCGCTCTTGCCGCCGATCACGACCGGCTGTTGCTGGGAGCCGCTGATGGAGGAGAGGACGAGCGGCGTTGCATATCGTGCGCTCTTCAGTGTCAGTTTCACGCCGGGACGCAGCGCTCGCAAGTCGTCATAAATCCGGTCAGGGTCTGTATGCAGACAGCGCGACATATCGTTTCCCACTCATGACGGTGAATACAGAGCTGCAGAAATCTGGATGGCGGAAACAAAATCTTGAATTGTGATAGATGTAATTGACTCAAGGTGGCGCGTGCAAGTGTCAAGCCGCAGATACTGCAAACAATACAGAGATGGCGAGCTTTGTCGGATGACCTGTCTGCATGAGGCGGCGAGAAGCGGGATTTAGACCCGCGACTGTCAATTGCGGCAAAAAAGTGGCCTCTCCTTCTGGATATCTCGCCGGTGTCAGCTAAATGACAGCTTGTTGTGGTGGCTTTGGCTACTTCTTCTCCGTGGAGGCGGAGAGCTGAAGCCTTGGGAGGTATTCTGCTCGTCATTCAGGACTTGCGTCCGCCGGCGGCCATTCCTTCCGATTCCCTTGAGAATAACAGGCGGTTTGCTCAGCCGCCGACGGAGGACACATCGTGAAGCATACGTTCATCGCAACCCTTCTTGCCGCGACCATCGCGCTGCCGGCCTTTGCGGCCGACTACACCATCATCGCGCCTGCCGCGCCCGGCGGCGGCTGGGACCAGACGGCCCGTTCGCTGCAGACCGCATTGCAGCAGGAGAAGATCTCCGGCAACGTCCAGGTCCAGAACGTCCCCGGCGCCGGCGGCACCATCGGCCTTGCACAGTTCAGCAGCCAGGCTGCGGGCAATCCGAATTCGCTGATCGTCGGCGGCTATGTCATGGTCGGCGCGATACTCACCAACAAATCGCCGGTGACGCTCAAGGACGTGACCCCGATCGCCCGTCTGACCGGCGAATATGAAGCCGTCGTCGTTCCCGCTTCCTCCGAGATCAAGACCATGGCCGATCTGGTTGCGGCGCTGAAGAAGGATCCGGGCTCGGTTTCCTGGGGCGGCGGTTCGGCCGGCGGTACCGACCACATTACGGTCGGCCTGATCGCCAAGGCCTCCGGCGTCGATCCGACCAAGATCAACTATGTCGCCTTCTCCGGCGGCGGTGAAGCGCTTGCTGCCATTCTCGGCGGCCAGGTCACGGCCGGCGTATCGAGCTATAGCGAGTTCGAATCGCAGGTGAAATCCGGCACGCTCCGCCTTCTCGCCGTCTCCAGCGACAAGCGGATCGACGGCGTCGATGCGCCGACGCTGAAGGAAGCCGGCACCGACGTCACCATTCAGAACTGGCGCATGGTTGCCGCCGCTCCCGGCCTGTCGGCAGAGCAGGTGGCAAGCGTCACCGCCGATTTCGAGAAGTTGCATAGCTCCGCCACATGGCAGGAAACTTTGAAGACCAAGGGCTGGGCCGACACCTATCTGTCCGGTGACGCCTTCAAGGCGCAGCTCGAGAAGGACGTCTCCGCCACTGAAGGCATTCTTAAAGATATCGGACTTGTTCAATGAGCGGGGATAACACCTCCTCGGTAACGACACGCCGCCCTGATTGGGCGGCGTTCATCATTGCCGTTTTCCTCTTCGTCCTCGCCGGCGTGATGGCCTGGGATGCCCTGCATCTGAAAACCATCGCGCAATACGACCGCATCGGCCCGGCGACAGTGCCTCAAGTGGTGGCGTTCGGCCTCTTCTGTCTCGGGATCTGGACCGCCTTCGAAGCCTGGCGCGGCGATTTTCCGGAACGCGATCGGCAGGAAGTGGCGCCCGTCATCTGGATCGTCGCCGGTCTTGCCGGCCAGATGCTGCTTCTGCGCGTCGCCGGCTTCTCGATCGCGACCGGCATTCTCTTCGCGCTGACGGCACGCGGCTTCGGCAAACGCAAGCTCTGGATCTCGCTGCCGCTCGGCATCGTCATCAGCTTCGTCGTCTGGACGATCTTCTCGCAGCTCCTGCAACTGACGCTGCCGGCCGGCCCGCTCGAACATCTGTTCTTCTGACCGCGCGGAACGCGCTGTCAGCTCTTTTGATTTTGCGCGGCGCCTGGCTCCGAAGATCGGATGGTCGGAAACGCCGCTTGGGACACCAAGATGAGCACATTCGAATTCCTATGGCAGGGTATCCTGGTTGCGATGCAGCCGATGAACCTGGTTTATGCGCTGGTCGGCGTGACGCTCGGCACAGCCGTCGGCGTGCTTCCCGGCATCGGCCCGGCCCTCACCGTGGCGCTGCTGTTGCCGGTCACCTACAAACTCGATCCCGGCGGTTCGCTGATCATGTTCGCCGGCATTTATTACGGCGGCATGTATGGCGGTTCGACGACGTCGATCCTGCTCAACACGCCGGGTGAGAGCGCCTCGATCGTCACCGCGCTCGAGGGCAACAAGATGGCGCGCGCCGGGCGCGGCGGACCGGCGCTGGCGACAGCGGCGATCGGCTCCTTCGTCGCCGGCCTGATCGCAACGCTCGGGCTTGCCTTCATCGCTCCCTATATCGTCAAGCTGGCGCTGGTCTTCGGGCCGCGCGAATATTTCGCGCTGATGGTGCTTGCCTTCGTCACCGTTTCCTCGGCCTTCGGCGATTCGGCATTGCGAGGGCTGACGTCGCTGTTCATCGGCTTCGCGCTCGCGATGGTCGGCATCGACCAGCAGACGGGGCAGGCGCGGCTTTCCTTCGGCATTCCCGACCTCCTCGACGGTGTCGAGGTGACGACGCTTGCCGTTGCGATGTTTGCGATCGGCGAGACGCTTTATATCGCCGCGCAGGGCAATCGGATCGCGGAGAAGGTCGAAGCGGTCAAGGGTTCGCTCTGGATGACCGCTGAGGACTGGGCGCGTTCATGGAAGCCCTGGCTGCGCGGCACGCTGATCGGTTTCCCGATCGGCGCGATGCCGGCGGGCGGCGCCGAAATCGGCACTTTCCTCTCCTATGCGAGCGAAAAGCGGCTGGCGAAGAACCCGGAAGAATTCGGCCATGGCGCGATCGAAGGCGTGGCCGGTCCCGAGGCGGCCAACAACGCCTCGGCCGCCGGCACGCTGGTGCCGCTTCTGACACTCGGCCTGCCGACGACGGCGACGGCGGCGATCATGCTGGCCGGCTTCCAGCAATATGGCTTGCAGCCGGGGCCGCTGCTGTTTGCCACCAATCCACAGCTCGTCTGGGGACTGATCGCCAGCCTGCTCATCGCCAATGCGATGCTTTTGGTGCTGAACCTGCCGATGATCGGGCTCTGGGTGCGGTTGCTGACCATTCCGAAGCCGTGGCTCTATGCCGGCATCCTGCTGTTTGCGACGCTCGGGACGATCGGTGCCAATCCATCGGTGTTCGAACTCGGCATGCTGCTCACGTTTGGGCTGCTCGGCTATGTCATGCGGCTCTTCGGTTATCCGATCGCGCCTGTCGTCGTCGGCTTGATCCTCGGGCCGCTTGCCGAGCAGCAACTGCGTCGGGCGCTGGCGATCAGCCAGGGCGATGTGACGACGCTTGTCATGTCGCCGATCGCGGCCGGTCTGCTCATCGTTGCGGCGGCCGCTTTCCTCATCCCGCTGATCCTGCGGATTCGCGGCCGTGGCCAGGTGCTGTCGCAGCTGGCGGCAAACGAAGACTAAAAAGACAACCTTACCCCTGCCTCGTGGCCGGCCATGGAGACATGCGCCGGCCTCTTCTTTTTGCATGGCTGCGGTGATTTTCCGTGCATTGTTACGGCGCGCTCGGCGGCCCACCTATGAATGGTCCATCATAGAGTGAGAGAAGAAGACAATGTCCGCTATCAGAAGTTCAATCCATACCGGTTTCCTTGGCCGCGCATTCGCCGCGCTCGGCGCCGCAAATGCCGTCAGCGCCGCCGTCGAAGCCGGCCGCCGTCCGCGTGCCCGCGACCTCAGGGAACTCGGCATCGACCCGGTCTCCTTCGGTCGGGTCATCCGCTAAAACCTTCAAGCCATGCATGAACGAATTAGCCCGCAACCGGATGGTCGCGGGCTTTATTATTTCTGAAGGGGTGCCGCAGTGCTGAGCACCGTGGCCTGTAACATCAGGCGTGAAGCTCTTCCTGCCCGGCGGCTTGATCTTCCACCCGTTCACGCTTGTTGTGGCGGATGGACGACCAGAGCGACAGGCCGATCAGGGCTGCGCCGCCGAGACCGGTGATCACCTCGGGGATATGCACCAGGGTCTGGGCATACATGATCACCGAGAGGATCAGGATGGCATAGAAGGCGCCATGCTCGAGGTAGCGATATTCGGCAAGCGTTCCCTTTTCCACCAGCATGATCGTCATCGAGCGCACATACATGGCACCGATGCCGAGGCCGATCGCGATGACGAAGAGGTTCTGCGTCAGGGCGAAGGCGCCGATGACGCCGTCGAAGGAGAAGCTGGCATCCAGCACCTCGAGATAGATGAAGGCGCCGAGACCGCCCTTGGCGGCGGCGCTCATCGTCTTTTGCGAGGCATCGAGCAGTCCGCCGACCACTTCGACCGCGAGGAAAGTGAGCAGGCCGTAGATGGCGCAATGGACGAAGACGGTGGCTTCCTCGCCGCCGATCAGCCAGGAGAAAACCAGCATCAGCGCCAGCACGAAGGCGATCTCGATACCCTTGATGGTGGCTGAACGCGCCATCACCCTTTCCAGGCCTGGAAGCCAGTGGATTTCCTTCTTATGGTCGAAGAAGTAGTTGAGGCCGACCATCATCAGGAAGGTGCCGCCGAAAGCTGCGATCGGCAGATGCGCGTCGTTCATGATGCGGGCATATTCGGCCGGCTCGCGGGCGGCGAGCACCAGAGCATCCCAGGGGCCGATCTGTGCCGCGATCGCGACGATCGCCAGCGGGAAGACGATGCGCATGCCGAAGACGGCGATGATGATGCCCCAGGTGAGGAAGCGTTTCTGCCAGACCGGCGTCATCTCCTTCAGCTTGTTGGCATTGACGATGGCATTGTCGAAGGACAGCGAAATCTCCAGCACCGCAAGCACGGTGCAGATGAAGAAGACGGTCACCATGCCGCCGATCGTGCCTGTGGTCTGCCAACCGAGCACGGCGCCGAGAACGAGGCCGAGGGCGGTGACGATGAAGGCCCAGCGGAAATAGCTGAGCGAGGACGTGTTGGTTGCGGGCTGATTCATGGCCGCACCTCGCGGCCGCAAATCATGTTGAAGAGAGTGGCTATATCCGAAAGACGCGGCACGCCACCACTGGCATGCGGGTCAGGCATGGTGAGTTTGTTCATCGATGAAAAATCCGCCGGCTAAGCTGCAGGCGGTACCGACATCACGAGAGCGCCGTTAAAAACTCTCGCCAGAGGGGCCCGGCACCAAAGTTCCCCGTCAGCCGATGTCTGGAAGGCTGCGGGATAGGCCCTAGGTAATGGACTTCCCCAGCCAGTCAAGGCCGGCGGCACCTGGAGATCGGTTGATTTTTTGGGAACCATTCGGATGCCCGGCCGTTAGGCTCTGGTTGAGCTTAAAAAAGGAGGCCGATGATGCACACTTCGACCCATGTTCCCGACAAACGCACCGAGGCGTCCGACCGCATGAAGCGGGCAAAGCCGAACCGCATGCAGAAGGCGCAGGTGCTGCCGCCGCATCATGTCGACCTGACGCTGACGCCTGGCGTCATTCACGACATTCATGTGCCCGCCCACGTTACCGGCGCGGATCTTTCCAAGGGCGGTCCCGACATCAAGGGCAAGAAATAACGGGCTTTGGAAGTCTCTCGATTAAAAACAAGGTGAGGACTATATGACTGTGAATTTTGTGCCCCGCGACCTCTTTATCCGGCACGAGAATGAATGGAAGGCCCTCCGTGAGGCGACGGGTGAGCGCATCGATATCGGCAATCACGCGAAGCCGCTTGTTCCGTCTGTCGGCCGCCCGGTTTCCGTCGGGAAAAACGAGGCTCCAGCCGCACGCTCCGAATGAGCCAAAGGGTCACCGCGTACGGCGCTCGGTCTGATGGCCGGGCGCTTTGCTTTTTTCGAGGTTGATGCCGACCGAAATGTCGTCAAAGATGATGGCCACGCCAACCTTTCGGAAAGGATTGGGCGGCGATAATCCCGACCTCACGGGATTCGGACAGATGGCCAAGACAGCGACACGAAGCCGCCGCAAGGCGCCGGCGAGAGGAAAAAGCAGAGCGCGCAGCGGCGGCGGGCTGCTGCCCTGGACGGTGATCGGCCTTGCCGCAATCGCCGGGATCGCCACCTACGACAATTGGAAGAGCATCAAGCCGATGCTTGGCCGCCAGCCGGCTGAGGTTATACGGGACATGGCGCAGGAGAAGCCGGCCGTCAGGAAGGATGCGCCGCCGAAGCAGGTGACGCTTGCCGCGCCGGTGCCGAAAGCTGCGCCGACGCTGCCGGGTCCGCTGCCGCCGGCAGCCATTCCCACACCGGCCGTTCAGCCGGTCAAGGCGACACCGTCTCCGTCTTCTGCTGCACCTGCGGAGACCGGGACGGCCGCTTTCGGCTATTGCGGGCAGGGCGCCCATATCAACTGCGTCGGCGACGGCGGCGTCTTCTGGTACAAGGGCGAAAAGATCGTCATTGCCGATATGGCGAGCCCGATCGTCGACCGGGCGCGCTGCGACGACGAGCGCAGGGTCGCCTTCGCCGGCAAGGCGCGCCTGCTGGCGCTCCTCAACGCCGGCCCCTTCACGATGAATGCAGCGGGCAAGACCGATCCTTCGGGCACGCCGCGCGTCGTTTCACGCGACGGGCGCTCCTTCGGCGCGCAGTTGATCAATGAAGGGCTGGCCCGCAAGCCTGGTGGTGCCGGCGGCGCTTGGTGCGCCGCCTGACGAGGCCGGGCTACTTGCCTTTCTTCACCAGCTTGCCGCCGGTGCGGAAACTGCCGGTAAACGAGGAATCCTTGCTTTCGGCCGTGCATTCGATGGCAATCGGCTTGCCGGAATAGGGATTGCCGAAGGTGCAGAAGCCGGCGACCTTGACCTCCCCGGTCATCTTGTTGCCGACGCCCGTCGTGACGAGGCTGAGCGGCAGGCGGGCATTGCCGTTGGAGGCGGGCTTGATGCCGCTGCCGTCCCCCTGGAAGCCGAGCGCTTTGCCGTCCGAGGTGAAGATGAAGGTCACCGTGCCGTTGGCCAGCGTGACGCTGGCAAGCTCGTTCTTGCAGCCCTTGGTGGCGTCGAACTTGGCGACGACGAGCTTGGCGCATTTGCCGGAAAGCGTGATGACGCCGGGCGCGCCGGGAAATGTCTCCGCAGGAGCAGCCGGCGCTGCCGAGGCCGGCAAGGCGAACGCGGTGGAAAAAATTGCGGCGGCAAGCGCTGATAATTTCATTTCGATTTCAAACCCCATGTCTTGGCGAGGCGAATCACTCCCTCATCCTCGGTTCGCCTTGGCATGGTTCTGTGTCGGAATTTGGCTGCGATGTCGGCAGAGGAGCGGAAAGTCGGCTGAGCCTGCTGGTCACGGGGAGCAGCGACGACCCAGGCTGCCGGACATCGACAATCAGCCGATGCGACACGGCAGGTGGCAAGGCGCTCATCGAGCGCCTGCCGTCTTAGATGCACTTCTGGCCAAGAGGAATGGGCCCAGGCAGGGAAGTCCGGACCCATTCTTTCCCGATCGGAGGTCAGTCGGATCAGGAAGCTGAAGCTGCCGGCTTACATGCTGCAGCCGGCAGCCTTTCATCAGAATGCGCGCTGCAGGCGGAAGTAGCCCGAAGTGGTTTCGTCAGCATTGTCCGGATCGAGATACTGAACCGAAACCTTTGCTGAGAGGTTGTCGACGATCTGGTAGTCGATCGTTACGCCGGCCTTCCAGGCGTTGACGTCGTCGTTGAACTCGCCTGATGTGACACCGTAGTTGTCGTAGTACTGAACAGCCGGGGTGATCTTCAGCTTGTCAGTCGCCTTGATGGCGTATTCAGCGGCGATCGCCCATTCAGCCTTGTTGTAGTAGGCGTTCGGGTTGCTCGCATAGACAACTGCGAGGCCGAGCGTGCCCGGACCGACAGCAACCGTACCCATGGCGCGGACGGCGCCTTCTTCGTTGTCGGTGTCGTAACCGGCGGTGATCTGGTAGCTGAATGCACCAGCCTTGCCGCCGAGGCCGACGGCAACGCCGACGTTGTTGGCGGTTTCGCCATTGTAAAACGGGCTGTCTTCCAGCTCGTCGACGCTGATGCCGGCGTAGAAGGCGTCGGTTTCGTACTGATAACGGATGGAGTTATGCAGCGTGACCGGAGAACCGATATCGTCGGTTTCGCCGGAGAGGCCGTCGTCCCACCAGCTGTAGAACAGACCAGCGCGAAAGCCGGCGATGTCGATGTATGCGGAGTCGAGCTGGGCCTTCTGGGAAGAAGCGTTGTCAGCATTGAACTGCATGACGATGACGCCGGTCAGCGGACCGTACTCGGTGTCGCTCTTGGCAGTGAACTGAACCTGACCGCGCGTCCGTGCGTCCCAATCCGAGTCGTTGGCGACAGAACCGCCGCCGCTGGCACCGATCGAGCTGGCGTTCGGAGCAACGTCAACCTGGAAACGGATGTAACCGTTGACCTTGAGGCAGGTTTCGGTGCCCGGGATGTAGAAATAGCCGGTGCCGTAAGCGTCGCAGACGCGGACGTATTCAACCGGTTCCGGCTCGGCAGCAACGATAGCGTCAGCAGCCTGGGCGCCGGATACTGCTGCAAGTGCAGCAGCGGAGCCGAGAAGAAGGCTCTTGATGTTCATGGAATAACCTCCAGTTCAGATGCAAGAGGATGAAGACCGTTGCCATCGGCAGTCCCTACGGATCTTCACCCCGTGTGAGCGAAGCGGCCCCCTTTGGTCGGTGCCTGCCTCGCCGCGGAAGTTACACAGGGCATGTTGCGTCGCAATAACGATAACGATCATGACACAAGGTTGGCCTAGCTATGTTGCTGAAATAACACGCGTTTTGTCACAAACCTGTCATCGGTTCGTCACAAAATCGCAGCTTCTGGATAGGCGGCAACGAGGGGCTGAGCGCTCGGCGGCGGTATGCAATTAATGCTCGAATGAGCGCGTCCTTATATGCGGGCGCGCCATAGCCGCTATCTGCACGAATTGGAGCAAGGCAACGGATCTGAAGGATTGGGACAACGACATGCGGAAAACAAAGACCGGAAGCAGGTCAACGAATCAGGTTTGACGCGACGTGTTTTCAGGGAGTTTTGAAGTCGTCCCAGAGGATCGCTACACCAGCCGCGAATATCGTGATCGGAATCGGCCAGAGCTTGATGCTGACCGGCTCGACGACATGAAATTGCATATAGCCGAAACCGAAGAGGCCAGCCCCAGCCAGGGTGAGGCCGAGGATTGTCGATATCGCTTTGCGTGTCCGCGTTCTTTCCGTCACACGTCCCGCTGCTTGCGGCGTGGATGGTCGTCCCGCCGGTCTGCTCGATTCGGCGCATGCCCGTTTCCGGAAATGAAAATCCCCGGTTCGGGGATCTATCAACGATGTCAGGGAGATCGGATGGTGGGCGTGACAGGGATTGAACCTGTGACCCCTACGATGTCAACGTAGTGCTCTCCCGCTGAGCTACACGCCCATCCGATGGCGGCGCATAGATCACAAAACCTTTGGAGCCGTCAATAGGCTTTTTTCAGTTTTGTGACGTGCCGCCCGGCAAGCCTTACGCGGCAAGCATTTTGTTGACCTCGTCGACGAGGTCGCGCAGGTGGAAAGGCTTGGAAAGGACCTTGGCATCCTTCGGCGCCTTCGAATCAGGGTTCAGCGCCACGGCGGCAAAACCGGTGATGAACATCACCTTCAGATCGGGGTCGAGTTCGGTGGCGCGGCGCGCCAGCTCGATGCCGTCCATTTCGGGCATGACGATATCGGTCAAGAGCAGAGAAAACGGTTCCTCGCGCAGCCGGTCGTAGGCGCTTGCGCCGTTATCATAGGAAAGGACCTTGTAACCGGCCTTTTCGAGCGCTTTCACCAGAAAGCGGCGCATGTCGTTGTCGTCTTCGGCGAGAAGTATCTTCTGAGTCATCAATCCAGACCGCTGATCAATAGGTTTTTGGTGGGTTGCCCGCCGTTTACACTAGTCTTTGCCCGGTAAACAACCGGTGAATTGCCCGTGCGCGACCGCCATCCCTGCTACATAGTATGGACTTGAGGCCGGGCAACTGGCAACATGGGCAAAGCAGCCAGTTCATGACATGGTAAAGAGGGCCGAAAGTGCCGGAAATACGCGAATACGAGCTTTTTGAGGTTCATGAGCCCGTGTCGCAGAGCATTCCTTTCGTCTATAACTCCCCCCATAGCGGCCGCATTTATCCACCGGAATTTATCGCCCAGTCCAGGCTCGAGGGCATCGCCATCCGCCGGTCGGAGGATCATTATGTCGACGAACTCTTCGGCTCTGCGGTCGTGCTCGGCGCGCCGCTCTTGGCAGCCAACTTCCCGCGCGCCTATCTCGACGTCAATCGTGAGCCCTACGAGCTCGATCCGCGCATGTTCGACGGGCTGCTGCCACCCTATGCCAATGTCAATTCGCTGAGGGTGGCCGGCGGGCTGGGCACCATTCCACGCATCGTCGCCGAGAACATGGAGATCTATGCGCGGCGCCTGCCGGTGCAGGAAGGGCTCGATCGGGTTGAAGCGGTCTACAAACCCTATCATGCGGCGCTGCGCAGGCTGATCGCCCGAACGCATGTGCAGTTCGGCTTCGGCGTGCTGATCGACTGCCACTCGATGCCCGGCAATGTGCGCGTCGCCGGCAGCACAGCGCGGCCCGATTTCATCATCGGCGATCGCTACGGCACGAGCGCCTCGGCCGAACTGTCTCGGGCGGCCATCGCCATCCTCGAGGAAATGGGCTTCGCGGCGATCCGCAACAAGCCCTATGCCGGCGGCTTCATCACCGAACATTACGGCCGGCCTTCGCGCGGCCTGCATGCGCTGCAGATCGAAGTGAACCGGGCGATCTATGTCGATGAAGTGACGTTGGAGAAACGCGGGGATTTTGCCGCGGTGGCCGATGCCGTCACCGCTTTCATGCAGCAGATGGCGGATTACGTCGAGAAATTCGCCGGCGATCGGGCGCTGGCTGCCGAATAAATCTCTTTTTCGATTTCGCTGACGCCTGGGCGTCGTCTTCCCGGCCAAAAAAAGACCGCCGTGAGGCGGCCTAAGTCTAGGGAGGAAACACCCAAGGAGGGTATTTACAGTCAGAAGACTGTACGAAGGACGCTACTATTGCGCTGCACAAATGTCAAGCAATATATTGCGCTGCGAAATCTTTGGGCAGCGTCGCGGGAATTGCCTGCTGCGTTTGCATTCCCGCTGCTTTTCGTTATGAAAGCATCACTCCCGCCAGCCAAACGGATTGATCATGCTTCCTGACCGCTCGTTCTTCAATCGTCTGGCGGAGGCCGCCAAGGCCGAGACGCTGCCGCGCTTCCGCTCCGGCCTCGATGTCACCAACAAGCTTTCCTCCGGTTTCGACCCGGTGACGGAGGGCGACCGGGCGGCCGAACTCGCCATCCGGGCGCTGATCGAGGAGAATTTCCCCAACCATGGCATTCTCGGCGAGGAGCACGGCAATGTCGGGCTAGACCGGGACTATGTCTGGGTGATCGACCCGATCGACGGCACGCGCGCCTTCATCTCCGGCGTGCCGGTGTGGGGGACGCTGATCGGCCTGCAAAAAGAGGGCAGGGCGATCATGGGCATGATCGAACAGCCTTTTACCGGCGAACGCTATTTCGCCGACCAGAACGGCTCGATCTATAGCGGGCCGGAGGGCGAGCGGCGGCTGGCGACACGCCAGTGCGACGGGCTTTCGAACGCCATCCTGTTCACCACCTCGCCGCATCTCTTCGCCGGTGAGGAGATGGAGAAATACCGCGAGATCGAGGGCCGGGTGAGGCTCTTCCGCTATGGCTGCGACTGTTACGCCTATGCGCTGCTTGCCGCCGGCCATATCGATCTCGTCATCGAAAACAGTCTGAAGCCCTATGATGTCGGCGGCATCATTCCCGTCATCGAAGGGGCGGGCGGCATCATCACCACCTGGGACGGCGGGCGGCCTGAGAATGGCGGCTCGATCATCGCCGCCGGCAGCCGGGCGGTCTATGAGCAGGCGATCGCCGTTCTGCAGCGTTAATCCGGGCTCGGCAAAGCCGATTCTTCACGTGCCGAGGGCGGCGACCTCCCGGTTTTCCTCGGCATCGCTGCCGGGAATGAAGGCGTGGAAGGCGGCCAGGGCAGCGGCGCGGTAGGTATCCCTTTCCTGGAAGATCTCGTGGCGGGCGCCGTTGATCGGCACCAGCTGACCGGCGCGGAAATAACGAGAGAGCCGCTCCTGCGCCGTATAGGGCACGACACCGTCACGCGTCGGGGCGATGACGATGGTCGGGATGGTGATCGAAAACAGATGGTAGGGCGAGGTGACCCGGTCCATCGTGCGAAAAGCCTCGATCAGCCAGCGGGCGGTCGGTGGCCCGAGCGTCAGCTCCGGATGCGCCTTCATCATCGCGACGTTGCGCTCGAAGCGAGTTTCGTCCGAGGTCAGCGGATTGTCGCGGAAATCCGGCTCCTTGAGCTTCGACGTCAGCGGCAGGAAACCGAGGCCGAGGGCATTCAAGGTGCCGGCAAGGGTGCGGATGACGCGGGGAGAGGCCGCCTGGCCGGTCAGGCCGATGAAGGGGGCTGATAACACCATCCGATCGATACGGGTGGTCAGATAAGGTGCGGCCGACAATGCGATCAGCCCGCCCGTGGAATGGGCGAGCAGGTAGAAGGGCAGGCGGGTATCCGGCAGCACGACCTTTTCGAGGAAGGTGTCGAGATCGCGTTCGTAATCGGCGAAGCGGCGGATGTGGCCGTGATTGCGGCGCTTCAGGAGCCGCGGCGAACCGCCCTGGCCGCGCATGTCGAAGGTGGCGACCCAGAGACCCTTAGCCGTCAGATCGCGGATCGTCTCGAAATATTTCTCGATATATTCGTTGCGGCCGTGGATAATGACGACCGTTCCCTTGGCGATCTGGGCACTGGCGCGAAAAACGGCGTAACGCAGCCGATGGCCGTCATGGGTTTCGAAGAACCCCTCCGTGCGGTTTTCCGGGGCGGGATTGTCGGGCGTCGAATAGAGAACCTGATCCATGACTTTGCCAATGCGCCGCTGCTGACTGCTTTGCCCGTTAGAGCGCCGTGCGTTCTTTCGGACGCACGATGCGTTAGGGATAGCGCATGGCATCCGGCTTGGAAAGCGGTGTGCCCGCAAGGTCCGCTGCATCACTCCTCAATTCGGAAGCAATTCAAAGTGCGACAGCGGGAAAAGGGCCGGCAGGAGCATGAGGGTGCTCGCGGCCGGCCTAAGTTGAGACTGAAGAAGAAGGGACGATGCACTTCAGCCATCGGGACCAGATTCACCCGACGCTGCGATTTCTAGGCGGGTGCGGGTGAATGGGCTCCGAACCGGCCGTTCATGCGCGGTTCACGGGCTAACGCGGAGCTGCCCATTACAGTGGCAGATATGGCGCGAACTGGAAGGCAGACGGGCGGCTAAGCGGCGGCCGCCAGGTCGAGGTTTGCGAACATATGATCAAGGTTCAGGAAGCAAACCATACCCTGTTCGAGAGGGATGATGCCGTGTGAGAAAGCAGGATCGAATGCGGCGCCTAGATCAGGCACAGGCTGAATCAGTTTCTCGTTGATCGACAGAATGTCGGAGACCCGATCGACGACCAGGCCAACGATGTCGGTGCCCACCTCGGCGACGACGATTGCGCTACGACTGGTATCGACGACGCTTAAGACACCAAGCTTCGCTGCCAAATTTATAACGGGAATGACCAAGCCGCGCAGGTTCATCACGCCGAGAACATGCGGCGGCGCATGGGGCAGCGGCGTTGCCGCTGCCCATCCCCGGATTTCCCGTATCGCAGTCGTCTTGATGCAGAATTGCTGCTCGCCGAGGTGGAAGGCGATGATTTCCAGAGCCATGCTCGAGCGCTGCTCGCCGGAATGCTGAAGATCAGCCATCAAAAGTCCTCCCATTCTTTCACCGCCGCAGCTGTTGCGGTTCTGCTGCCGAAGGCACTGGCGAGCCTGTTTCCGAGCGCGCGGGCGGGCGAGGCTACCGGCCGGTTCGCCGGGACGGCAGCACGTGGCTGGGTGGTGGCGCCTTCAAGGCTAAAGCGGGCGACGAGATCGCGCAACTTGCCTGCCTGCTGGGCCAGGTTGGATGCTGCCGCGGTCGATTGTTCCACCATCGCAGCGTTTTGCTGGGTGCTCTGGTCCATCGAATTGACCGCCGTGTTGATTTCGGCCAGCCCTGTCGACTGCTCCTTCGCCGAAGTGGCGATCGCGTTCATATGGCTGTTGACCTGACCGATGAAGCCGCCGATCACATTCAGCGCCTCGCCGGTTTCTCGCACCAGCCTGACCCCGCTTTCAACTTCCGTCGACGAGTTCTGAATCAGCCCCTTGATCTCCTTGGCAGCCTGAGCGGAACGTTGCGCCAGTTCACGCACCTCCTGGGCGACGACGGCAAAGCCCTTGCCGGCTTCGCCGGCACGCGCCGCCTCAACCCCGGCATTGAGCGCCAAGAGGTTGGTCTGAAAGGCGATCTCGTCGATGACGCCGATGATGTTGGAGATCTGCTGCGAGCTCTCTTCAATGCGGCGCATGGCTTCTTCGGCATGAGAGACGACCTGAGCCGATTTCTGCGCACTCTGGTTGGCCTCGGTGGCAATCGAACGCGCCTCTTCGGTTCGCTTCGTCGAGGAGCTGACATTGACGGTGATCTGATCAAGGGCAGCTGCCGTCTCTTCGAGCGAGGCCGCCTGCTGTTCGGTGCGCTTCGACAGATCTTCGGCGCTTTGGCCGATTTCCCGTATGCCGGTATCGATTGCGCCTGTCGCATGAGCAACGGCACGCAGCGTGCCGGCGAGTTGGGCCACCGCCGCATTGAAGTCCACGCGCAAACCTTCAAAGTCAGAGGCGAAGGGCTCGGAAAGCTGGACCGACAAGTCACCGCTCGCCAAATGCTTGAGACCCGCCCCAAGGCCTTCCGTCGCCTGTGTCATTTCATCGGCGCGGCGCCGGTCCGCATCGGCCTGGCGACGACGTTCATCCTCAGACAGATTGCGGTTGGCTTCGGCTTCCTGTTCCAGCTTTCGGTTCGTGAGCGCGTTGACGCGGAAGATTTCGACCGCCGCTGCCATTTCGCCGATTTCGTCTTGACGCGAGATCTTAGCCACATCGATATCGAACTCGCCTTGTGAGAGCCGCCGCATCGCAAGGGTCATGGTTTGGATTGGTTTGGCGATGCTGAACATCAGGCCGATGGCCGAAGCAACAAGAACAAGAACGACGCCGACACCAACGATCAACGCGATCGAGTCGCTCCTTGCGACGGTAGCAGCCAACGCCGCTTTTGCTTCTTCGGTGAAATGACGCGCATTCTTGATGGAAGCCTCGGTTGCGATGCGGGCCTGATTCATCGTCTGTCCGATTTCATCATTTGAAACGACAGCCAACGCGGCAGAGGTCTCCGCCTGGTTCAGTGCCGCCCCTGTTTTTTTCACCATGGCGGCAGATAGCGAGGAGGCACGTTTGGCAATCAACGCTTCGTAGGCTCTGAGAGTGTTGCGAATATCGTTGAGAACGTCCGGCTTCAAGGCAATGCTTATGGGTTGATCGAGGCCGTCCCAAGCCTGCTGGCTGGCCGTCTTGGCCCGATTGAGTGCCGCGTCCAATTCCCCACCGGATATTGCAAAATCGACATCGCGAGCGGCAACGCGCATTTCGGCGAGAGATAGAGAAGCCGTCTGGATACCGTTCAGGATGATCTGTTCCCGATCGACGGCTTGGTTCGCCAGCGCTATATCGCGCCCTGCCAGCTGTTGATTGACGATCATACAAATGATGAGAAGGATTCCGGCCGCCGACGATATGGCAAGCTTCGTTCGGACTCTGGCGTTCTTGAAGAAAAGCATATTAGTTCCTTGGGATTACGGCTCGCTTGTGGCCAAGCGCAAAGGGTCGTCTTCCGCGGATGGCGAAAACCGGTGAATAGGCGTTCATGCCTGTGAAATAACGATGCTCTTGACCAACACGCGCTGGGGCGTTGGTCTCAGGTGGCCCTTAATCGGGTGGAAATGAGCACCTCTATCGACGAATTTCATTTCGCCGATATGTTCCCTCGCTCACATGCCCCAAGAAAAGCTCCCGGCGGATCGTGCCTTTTGGCAGTCGGAGCAAGCCATTGTATTGGTTAAAAAAATTTTACATGAATGATTGCGTGCGCTTTGTTCAGCGCGAATTGGATAGGACAATTACAATTAGGACATCTTGAGTCTAGGCAGGAATTTGGTCGATTTCGCAACGTCGCATGACCAGTGCGCGACCGCCCCATTTCGATGAACTTGACGGTCTCGATCGATTCTCAAAAGCTCTTGAACTCGTCGAAACCCATCACCATCTCCTTTTTGCGGGCGCCGGAAAGGGCCTGCGCAACCGTCCCGAGGCCGCCAAAGATGGGGTTTCAGGGGCATTTTATCGCAACACGTCGCTTCCACAGGAGGACATCATGCGTCACGTAGACTTCTCTCCCCTTTATCGTTCCACCGTCGGTTTCGACCGGCTCTTCACCATGCTCGACAGCCTTGCCCAACCTGAGCAGGCGCAGACCTATCCGCCTTACAATATCGAGCGCACCGGGGAAAACACCTATCGCATCACCATGGCGGTTGCCGGTTTCGACGAGACCGAACTTTCGATCGAAGCCCATGCCCATGTGCTGTCCGTGAAGGGTGAAAAGAACGAGGAACCTGCCGAAGGCGGCGAATTCCTCTACCGCGGCATTGCCAAGCGCGCTTTCGAGCGCCGCTTCCAGCTTGCCGATCACGTCGAGGTCACTGCTGCTTCGCTGAAAAACGGCCTGCTGCACATCGACCTTCTGCGCAATATTCCCGAGGCGATGAAGCCCCGCAAGATTGCAATTGCCGCAGAACCGGTCGAGGCTCCGAAGGCCATCGAGGCGCAGATCATCAACGGCTGATTGATCCCCTCCGGGGTAAACGAACGGCGCTCCATCGGGGCGCCGTTTTTATTGTGCGCCCAGCATGGGCGCACTCTTGTGGGTGGAAGTCCCACCGTAAGCTGGTCATAGCGAACGAAGAGAAACG
>NZ_NWSV01000011.1 GCF_002531935.1 Rhizobium chutanense
GCCCGCCTCGCGCCATTTCAGCGCGCAGGGTGTTCCCATCAGCCGCTTGAAGATCTTCGAGAAATGGCCGGAATGCAAAACGAGAAGGCCCATGCCTTCCCAGACGCGCTTGGCAACGCGCTCGACGACGACGTCGGAGACCGCACCGTGATCCTTGTGGCCCCACCAGGTCAAGACGTCGGTTTCGGCAAGGCGGGCTTCGCTCAAGCCGTGCTCCGGTTCCTGCAGCGTCGCCGTAGTGGCGGATATGGCGGGATCGGTATTCAGCGCATTGGCGATCGCCGTGTGCATGCCTTCGGGATAGATGCCCCGGACGATCTCATTGGTAGTCTCGTGGATATTCTCTCCCCAGACGATGGTGCGAATGGTCACGTCGTTCACTCCTGGCAATTAAAGGGATCGGGTTTTGTGAGGAAAGAAGATCAGGCCGCCTGCATCGATACGCGCTCCAGCGCCCGGCCCGACCGGTCGAACCGGTGGACATGACCGGCAAGCGGCGCAAGCCCAAGCGTCTGGCCCGGCTCGTGACGGGCGACACCCAACTCCCGCACGATGAGCGGCTCGTCTGCTCCGATATCCAGATAGACGAAGCTGTCGGAGCCGAGGATTTCCGAATGGATGACCGTGCCGGTCCAAGCCGGCGGCTCGGCTGTGACGCGAATATGCTCGGCGCGCACACCGATCGTATGGCTATCATAGGGCTGCGCCAGCCCGCCCGACAGGAAGTTCATTTTCGGCGACCCGATGAAGCCGGCGACGAAGACCGAATTGGGGCTTTCGTAAAGTTCGAGCGGCGTGCCGATCTGCTCGACGACACCGTCCCTCAACACGCAGATCCGATCGGCCAGCGTCATGGCCTCCACCTGATCATGCGTCACATAAATCATCGTCGTACCGTGCATGCTGCGATGAAGCTTGGCGATCTCAAGCCTCGTCGCGACGCGAAGCGCCGCATCGAGGTTGGACAGCGGCTCGTCGAACAGAAAGACCTTGGGATCGCGTACGATCGCCCGGCCGATGGCGACGCGCTGACGCTGTCCGCCGGAAAGCTGCCGCGGCAGGCGATCCAAGTAGGGTGAGAGCTGCAGCATGCCGGCGGCATGTTCGACGCGCCGGCAGCATTCATCCTTGGTGCTCCCGGAAAGCTTCATGCCGAATGCCATGTTGTCGAAGACCGTCATATGCGGATAGAGCGCGTAGGACTGGAACACCATGGCGATCCCTCTCTTCGACGGCGCGTGCCGGTTTACCGTCTCGTTGTCGAAGGAGAGTGTTCCCGAGGTGATGTCTTCGAGGCCGGAGATCAGCCGCAGCAGCGTGGACTTGCCGCATCCGGACGGCCCCACGAACACCATGAACTCGCCGCGGCGGATGTCCATCGTCACGCCCTTGATCACCTCGAAAGCGCCGAAGCTCTTGCGGATGTTTTCCAGTCGGATTTCTGCCATGTCCTACTCCCTCAACCCTTCACGCCGCCGGCGGTCAGCCCGGAAATGATCCGGCGCTGGAATATCAAAACGAGAATAACAACCGGGACGGTGACGATCACCGAAGCTGCCATGATGTTGCCCCAGGGGATTTCGAACTCGCTGTTGCCCGAAAGCAGGGCGATGGCAACCGGGACGGTGCGCTGCGTATCCGACGATGTGAACGTCAGCGCAAAAAGGAACTCGTTCCAAGCGGTGATGAAGGCGAGCAGCCCTGTTGTCACCAGCGCCGGCCACATCAGCGGCATGAACACCTGGGTGACGATGACCCATGGCGAGGCGCCATCAACGATCGCCGCCTCCTCGATCTCGATCGGCAATTCCCGCATGAAGGTCGTCAGCACCCAGACGGTGAACGGCAGCGTGAAGATCATGTAGGAAAAGATCAGCGCGAAGGGTGTGTTGAAGATGCCGATCCAGCGGATGAGTTCGAAGAGGCCCGCAAGGACGGCAATCTGCGGAAACATCGACACCGACAGGATGGTCAGCATCAACAGGGCTCGTCCACGGAAGTGCACCCGTGCCAAAGCGAACGAAGCGGTGATCGAAAGCAGAATCGATGCTGAAACCACGACGCACGCGATCATCGCGGAGTTTGCAAGACTGCGGGCGAAACTGCCCTGGCCCACTACAGAAGCATAGTTGCCGAAAGAGATCGAGGTCGGCCAGTAGTCGACCTGGAAAAGCGCCGTACCGGTCTTCAGGCTCGTGAGGATCGCATAATAGAATGGAAACACCGCAATGATGACGATGATCATGACCAGCAGATAGAAGAGCGTATTCTTGGCGATCGAAAGCAGCATCAGCGTTCCTCCCCGCCGAGCCTGACGCGGCCGAGCCAGATGTAGAGGATGGTGACGGAGGCGATGATGAGGAAAAGCACCGTCGACGCCGTGGCGCCGTAGGCGAATTTGTCGAAGTCGAACAGGTTTTCGCGGGCCATGACCGACATGGTCTTCGTCTGCGCATTGTTTGGCGTCAGGACATAGATCAGGTCGAAGATGCGCATCGCATCCAGCATCCGGAAGATCACGGCAACCATGATCGCCGGCCGGATCAGCGGCAGCGTCAGACGCCAGAAAACCTTGATCGGATTGACGCCGTCGATCCTGGCCGCTTCGTAAATGTCCGCCGGAACCATCTGAAGTCCGGCCAGGATCAGCAGCGCCATGAAGGGCGTCGTCTTCCAGACGTCGACGATCAGCACCGCGACCATGGCCGTTTCCGGATTGGCGGTCCAGGCAATCTTCTCGCTGATCAGGCCGAGGCCGAGCAGAACATCATTCAGAATGCCGAACTGGTCGTTGAGCATCCAGGCCCACATCTTGGCCGAAACGATGGTCGGGATCGCCCAGGGGATGAGGATTGCGGCCCGAACGATCCCACGCCCGACGAACTGCGCGTTCAGCACCAGCGCGACGATCAACCCCAGCACTGTCTCGATCGCCACCGAAAGAAAAGTGAATTTGGCCGTGTTCCAGACGGCATTCCACCAGACTGGATCGGCAAGCAAACCGCGATAGACGGTCTTTCCGCTCTTCAGCGTCACCCACGACAGGTAATTGGCGAAGCCGACGAACTGCGCATTGCCAAGGTCGTTGAGCGACGCATTCGTAAAACTGAAATAGATCGTCCTGAAGAGCGGCCAGCCGGCGACGATTGCCAGGATCAACAGCGTCGGCGCCAGAAAAATCCATGCGGATCGAATGCGCTCGGACCGCAGTTCCGTCGAGGCTCGGAGAACGGAAACCTTCGGTTCGATTGCTTGTGGAGCTACAATTTCAGTCATGAAACGCCCATCCCTGTTTGGCCCTGCGGAGACCGGACCGGCGACCTCGCGGTCGCCGGTCCCGGTACTCACCAGGCGTCACCCTTGAGGGTCGTCAGGTCGGCTTCGAGGAGCTCGAGGTTTTCGGCAGCCGAGCCGCTGCCGGACAGCGTGTTATGCACTGCCGTCCAGAACTTCGAGGATACTTCATTGTACTTTACCTTGGCTGTCGCCGAAGGACGCGGCACTGCGTCCTGGAAAATGGGTTTCCAGTTCGGCATGAAGGGCTGCGCGGCGGCAACGTCCTTGTCGTCATAAAGGTCTGTCAGTGTGGGCAAGTTGGACAGTTCGATCGCGCGCGCCTTTTGAACGTCCTTCGAGGCCAGGAATTTTACCAGCGCGATGGCTGCCTCCTGCTTTTCCGAATATTTCGAAACCGCGAGATTCCAACCGCCAAGCGTCGAGGACGGCTTGTCGCCAGCGGCCGCCACCGGCAGCGTCATCACGTCGAACTTGCCTTTCACGGCGCTGTCGGCTCCATTGCCGAGAGAATAGGCATAGGGCCAGTTGCGCATGAAGACGGCATTGCCGGTCTGCCAGACGCCGCGCGATTCCTCTTCCTGATATGCAAGCACGCCCGGCGGGGAGATCGTGCCGATCCAGCCCTTGGCGCGTTCAAGCGCTGCCGCCGCCTTCTCGTTGTTGATCGAGATCGTCCCGTCCGGCTCGACGATCTGGCCACCGCCCGACGACTTCACCCATTCCAGCGCGTTGCAGGTCAACCCTTCATAGGAATTGCCCTGGAAGACGTAGCCCCAGAGATCCTTCTGGCCCGCCTGGCGTTCCTTATCCTGAACCTCCTTGGCGGTTGCGGCCATCTCGTCCCAGGTCTTCGGCGGCTGCTTGCCATATTTCTCCAGCAGGTCCTTTCGGTAGTACAGCGCCGGAGCATCGGTAAACAACGGCAGCGCCACGAGCCGGCCATTGACCGTCTGCGAGGCGATGATCGACGGAAAGAACTGGCCGGCCACGTCCTTCGTAGCCTCCTTGAGATCGATGAACTGGTCGGCAAGCTGCGGCGCCCAGATGACATCGGTCTGATAGACGTCGATATCTTTGTTTCCGGCGGCAAGCCACAAGCGATATTGGGAGAACTGCTCGCTGCTCGATGATGGCATGGTGACGAGCTTGACCTGGTTGCCGGTATTCTTCTCAAAAATCGCCAGCTGCCTGCTCAGGAATTCGACGTTTTTCCCCGTCGTGTTGGCGGCGAATGAAATTTCAGCCGCATGGACAGGTCCGGCAGCGATAGCGACGCTGAGCACGGAAAAGGCTAAGGCAAATGTTTTCATGATCTCCTCCCAGAAATTGAAATCGATTTGGTATGCAAACCATTGCAGAAGGTCACGCCAGCGTCAAGCCATTATAAACATCATCCATTAGTTGCATTTTGACAGGAAAATAGCCAAGTTACAGGGTTAAGGCGGTATTTTGCGATCCCCACAGGCAGCCGCTCAGGGCAATAAATTGAAATCGCTTTCAATTTTGGTCAAACTGTCACTTGTCCGTTGCGCATTGCCAACGCTTCGTCCATTGATTTGCCGGGACAAAGAAGACATCCGATGAAACTTCGTGAATTTGCAAAGCAGCTTGGGCTCTCTCCGACAACGGTCAGCCGTGCGCTCAGTGGCTACCCCGAGGTGAGCGAAGCCACGCGCGCCCGAGTGGCGAGCGAGGCAATGCGGCTTGGCTATCGCCCCGATATCAATGCCGTGCGGCTAAAGACCGGGCGAGCCGGAGCGATCGGCGTCATGATGGGGCGCTCGGGCGAAATCCATTTCGCTGAATTCATGGCAGGGATGGCACAGCGCCTGGAAACGGCCGATACGGATATTCTCATCACGCCTATTACCGCACACAATGACGATGACGAGATACAGGCCTACCGGCGCCTGATCGAAAGCCGCCGCGTGGATGCAGTGATCATCCATTCGCCTCGCCCCAGGGACCCGCGGATCGAAATGCTCAACAGCCTGGGCCTGCCTTTCCTGGTCCACGGCCGCTCGGAGACCGAGCACGTTCATGCCTGGCTCGATATCGACAATGAAAATGCCGTGCGTCGAGCCACCGAACACCTGCTCGATCTCGGGCACCGACGCATTGGCATGATCAATGGCCTACGGGGCAAGACCTATTCTATTCATCGCGAACAGGGTTTTCGGATAGCCCATCAGGAGCGTGGGCTGGCCGCAGATCCCAATCTGATGGTCTGCGATAAATTCTCCGACGAGAGCGGCTTTCGCCACGCCCGGTCTTTTCTGGAGAGCGTTAATGCCCCGACCGCCATCGTTGCCGGTTCCACGATGACAGCCCTTGGTGTCTACCGCGCCGTCCGTTCGCTTGGGATGACGGTGGGCCAAGATGTTTCCGTTATCGCCCATGACGACGTCTTCCCCTATCTGACGGCCGAAAATATGGTGCCGTCACTGTCGAGCACGCGATCCTCCATGCGTGCTGCGGGCACACGCTGCGCCGAGCTGACACTGCAGCTTATCGCTGGGCGCGCCGCAGACGATATCCACGAATTGTGGCCGGTCGAACTGATACTTCGAGAGAGCACGGCGCCGCCGCGCTGACTGAGCAACCTCTCTGGACGTCGGCATCAACCTCGACCACTTGGGTGTAAGCGGGGAGAAACTGAACTCATGACGCGGGCGGATCGCTTCTTCGATCTGCCTGCCCGCACGATTGCTGTCCAATGCCCCAACCGCGGAGGGCATCGCAAAGCTCCGCTCTGGTGGGCGCGCCTGTGCGCCCGCCGAACACCTGGCATTTGAGCGCTGCCGCCATGGACGACACGCGCATCGTCTCTGCGATCGGCAAGCCTTCCGCGGTAGCCAGCGCGAAAGCGCCATGGAAGATATCGCCGGCTGCGAGCGTATCGACCGCCCTCACCTTCGGAGCGGCAAGATGGACGATTTCTCCGGTTGCGTCATCGAACCAGAAGCTGCCGTTTTCACCTGCCGTAACGCTGATGAAGGCATGCTCGAATTTTCGCTTGAGAAGGCCGATGGCCTTGACCGGTTCGGTCGTTCCGGTCAGGCGCTCGGCGGCCGGCTGTGAGAAGACGATATGGCTGGCGGCCGGCGCAAGCATCTCGATCACCCCCTCGCCCGCCACGTCGCCATCGAGAATGGCCGGCCTGCCCGCCTCTCTCGCCGCCGACAGCGTCCGCAGCGCAAGCTTCGGCCATCGGACGTCGACGAGAACCGCATCGAAAGCGGAAACATCCCGGTTGGTGACCGGCTTGACCGTCTCGTGCAGGGCCGCATCGTAGAAGGGTACGATCAGGCGCTCGCCCTCGTCATCGACGAGGATCGTCGAGACGGCCGAGCGGGCGCCTGCCACACGCACCATACCGCTCGTGTCTATGCCGCTATCGCCGAGCTCGGCAATGATCCGGTCGCCGGCGGCATCATCGCCGACCGCACCCCAGAGGCTGGCATTGCCACCCAGCCGGGCGACGGCAAAGGCGGCACTCGATGCCATGCCCTCGGCGACCTGCAGCATATCATAGGGCAGAATTTTGCCCTGGCCGGTCGGTAACGAGCGCACGCGAAACAGCGTGTCCAGGACCGCCGCGCCGACACACAAAACGCTGCGCGCCGGACCGGCGGGCGGGTCGAAGGCAGAAGAAGTCGCCAAAACCGTCCTTTCACCCGCCTACTTGACGGCGCCGGCCGTCAGGCCGGCCACGATCTGCCGTTGTGCAAACACCGTCAGGATCAGCACCGGCAAGGTGACGATCAAGGCGGCGGCGGCGAGTGGCCCCCAGCTGACCTGTTCGAAAGATAGCATATTGTAAACGGCGACCGGAAGCGTGCGCGTCTCACGGCTGGCGAGCACGATGCCGAAGACGAAATTGTTCCAGGAGAAGATGACCGAGAGGATGAAGGCGACGACGATGCCGGGCTTGGCGATCGGCAAGGCAACCAGGCGGAAGACCTGCCAGGGTGTCGCGCCATCGATGCTTGCAGCTTCTTCCAGCTCCATCGGCGTCGTCTCGAAATAGCCGATCATGATCCAGACGACGATCGGCACGGTGACCACGAGATGGATGATGATCTGCGGCAGGAGCGTGCCGAGCAGGTTCAGCCATTGGAACAAGAGGAAAAGTGGGATCAGGAAGGAAAGGCCGGGCGTCATACGCGCGATCATGATGACCATGGCGGACTTTTCCGCCTTCAGGCGGGCGATTCCATAACCGGCCGGCACGCCAATCACGAGCGCCAGAAGCGTGGCCGCACCCGTCACCAGCACCGAATTCCAGAGATAGAGGAAGAAGTTGTTCTCCTCGAACACCTTCACATAATTCGACCAGGCGAAGCGTTCGGGGATGAAGATCGGCGGATAGGCGCCGTTGTCGATCTCATATTTCAGCGACAGCGAGATCATCCAGAGGAAGAACAGGACGACCGGCGAGATCATCACCAGAGCAACGAACAGCAGTCCGATGCGATCGAGCGTCTTGCGCTTCATCAGCGTGCCTCCCCGTCGGACCAGTTCACGCGCTGCCGGATCATCATCAGGACGAAGGAGAGCAGCACGATGAGGATGAAGAAGACGACTGCCATGGCCGAACCATAGCCGATGTCGTAATAGGCGAAGGCGGTGTTGTAGAGGTAGATGTTGATCGTTTCCGACGCCGTGCCGGGGCCACCCTGGGTCATGGCATAGATGATGTCGAAGCTCTTCACCGCATCGATGCTGCGGATGATCACCGCGATCATCAGGAACGGCGCGATCATCGGCAGCGTCAGGTAGCGGAATTTCTGCCAGACATTGGCGCCGTCGATCTCGGCACTTTCATAGGGCTCGCGCGGCACCGCGGCGAGACCGCCGAGCACGATCAGCATGACGAGCGGCGTCCACTGCCAGCTTTCGACCAGAACCAGCGAGGGGATGACGCTCGCCTGATTGTAGATCCATTCCTGCGGGCCGATGCCGACGAAGGAAAGGAGATAGTTGAGCACGCCGAGCTGCGGATGGTACATCATCGTCCAGACGAGGGCGATGGCGACCGGGGTCGCCATCATCGGCATCACGAAGATGCCGCGGATCAGACCCCGCAGCGGGAATTGAGCATCGAAGATCAGCGCGGCGAGCGTCCCCAGAAACAGCGGAACCACCACGGAGAGCGTCGTATAGAGCACCGTATGCCAGAGCGACTCCCAGAAGCGCATGTCGGTGGCAAGTCTGATATAATTGTCCAGCCCCGCAAAGACCTGCGATTGGCCGAGCGTCCAGCTGTTGACGCTCATCCACACCGTAAACACCCAGGGAAAGACGATGACGGCGGATATGACGATGAGCGCCGGGATGACGAAGGGCCAGTAGTTGGGAGCAAACCGATCCGGTTTGCCCCCTCCCTTCGACGCCTTGGCCGCCGCTGATGTTTCGAGGCTTGCCGAGGTCATTATCCCTCGCTTTTCGCCAGGACGGGCTCGAATTGCGCCGTCGCGGCTTTGAGCTCCGTCTCAGGATCGGCGCCGCCGATCATGTTGGTAAGACCGACGCCATAGATGTCGCGGAACTCGGTGACCGGAATGATGACCGGCAGGGCAAGCTGCGAGATCTTGCCGGAGCCGACGACGGCATCCAGCCATGCCCCCGGCATCTTGACGCCTTCGCGGACCTTGGCATCCTCCAGCACGGACTGGCGGAAGGGCACGCCGGCGCCGGCCTGCAGCAGGCGTGCGCCCATTTCATGCGAAATCGCCCATTGGCAGAAGAGATAGGCAGCTTCCTTTTTCTGGCTTGCCGCGACTACGCCAAGCCCGTCGCCGAAGGTGCCGGCGGCCTGTGCCTTCGGGCCTTTCGGCATGATGCCGTAACCGACCTGGCCGACGACGCGGGACTTTTCCGGATTTTCGATCGGCGGAGCAAAGCCGACGCCATCGAGCCACATGCCGATCTTGCCCTGCAGGAAGGCCGACTGCGCCTCGGCCCAGTTGAAGCCGGAGACGCCGGGAGGGGCGGTCTTGGTCATCAGCCGCTGATAAAGCTTGGCCGCATCGACGGCTTCCGGCGATGTCGTGCGCAGCTTGCCATCGGGGCCGAGCGGGCTCGAGCCGTAGCCGAGCAGCAGCGACGTCCAGACCGGCGTATTGGCGTTCTTCAGGCCGCGGGCAACGAAGCCATAGGTGTTGGTCGAGGGGTCGGTCAGCGCCTCCGCAGCACTTGCCAGCTCATCGAAGCTCGTGGGGTAAGCAAGCCCCTTCTTCTCGAACAGCGTCTTGTTCCAGTAGATGATCCAGTAGTCGACCGAGAAGGGAAGAGAGCGCAGAACGCCGCCGGCATCCTTGGCGAAGGCGAGGCCGGCTTCGGCGAAATCGCCCTCCGTCAGCGATGGGTCGGTCAGCGACGGGTCCTTGAGGAAGCCGCTGATATCGGCAAGCCAGCCGCCCTTTTCGAACTGCCGCTTCTGGACATGATAGCTCATGTGCACGACGTCGAAGCTCGGCTTGCCGGAGCTGAGCTCGATCGTCGTCTTCTGGCGCTGCTGCTGTTCCGGCGTCGCTTCGGCATTGACCTTGATGCCGGTGAGCTCCTCGAATTCGGGCAGGTACTTCAGCAGTATTTCGCTGCGCGGGCTCTTGACCAGGTTGACTTCGAGGGTGGTGCCGGCGAAGCGCTTCCAGTCGACCGCGGCAAATGCCGCGCGCATGCCGAGCATGCTGCCGGCCCCGAGCGCGGCCGTCCCCGCCAGAAAGCCTCTCCGCGTCGGATTCAAAAATGATGGCATGTGAGTCCTCCTCCTTTTGCCGGCGATCTCCTCACCTCCGGCTGATTATTCCCGGTTATATCCTCAGCGCACGATCCCTTGCACCGTTGATGTGTGCGACAAGGCTGTTGACGGCGTCTTCCGCCGATCGTCGTTCGATCGCCTCGAGCACTTTCAGGTGCTCGTCCATGACAGGCCCGACGTGACCCTCGATGCGGAAACGATCCTGACTGATCAGTCGCATCTTGATCGAGTTCACGCGGTAGGCGTTCGAGATGATGGTATTGCCAAGCGCATCGATAAAAGCGTCATGCATGCCCCAATCGACGGCCTGCGCATGCGCCTCCAACTCGTGCGAGCCATCGCCGCTGCGGATGGCGTCGGCGATATCCCGGTGCTGCTTCAAAAGCCCGGCGATCGTCTCGTCCGACGCCGACCGGGTGAAGAGCGCCACGGCCTCCTTCTCCAGGAAGACGCGCAGCTGGAACGCCTCACGAATAAGGTTGAGATCGATGTGAGCGATCTGCAAACCCCGTTGCGGCACGGTCTTGATCAGCCCTTCGGCTTCGAGCCTGGGGATGAGTTCACGGATGGCGCCGAGCGTCAGTCCCGTCAGTTCCACGAGACGGCGCTGGGAAACGAACTGGCCGGGACGCACGTCACGCGCAAGAAGATGGCGCGTGAAGCTCGCATATGCCTTTTCCCTGAGTGTCGGCTGCTCCTCCGTTTCGTTCATCGCCTCCCCCACCAACATGGCTGACCTATGCGGCTTTCGAGCGGAAAAGAGTATCGAAAGCGGCAGCGAGCTGCGCCTGCGCTTCGCCGGAGATCGAAATGAGCGGCGGACGAACCGCAATCCACGTCTTCTCCGTCGTCGTGTTCGCGATCATCGCCTTCACGGCCGGGATGACGGGGTGTTTCAGCAGTTCCACCACCATATTCTCGATGCGGATGTCGTCCCTGCCCTCCTCGGCCAGCGGCTTGAGTTCGCAGGACGCGAAATTCGCCATGCCCGATATGGCGCCCCGGCCGCCGAGCCGCACGGCTCTCGCGAGGTGCCGCTCGTCGCCGACCAGGATGATGAGATCGCTATGCGCCTTGAGCAGGCTTTCGGTGTACGGCCAGTCGCCGGAGGAATCCTTGACGCCGGTGACGACACGGGGAAAGGCGGCCTTGAGACGGCCGATTAGCGACACGCTCAGCGGAACCATGGTGAGCGACGGAAGGTTGTAGACGATGATATCACGCGCCTTTTCTCCCAGCATGGCGAAGACGGCCGCAAACCACTGGAAAACACCGTCGTCGCTGACATTCTTGAAATAGGACGGCGGGGCAAGAAGGATATTGCGAACGCCGTGGGAAAGAGCATGATCGGCCTGCATCGCCGCGTCCTCGGCGGCATCGACCAGCACGCCGACGATGATGTTTCCTGCCGCGATCCCGGCATCGAGGAAGGCCGCGAAGACGCGCTCACGTTCCCGGTTTCCGATGGAGGAGCCTTCCCCCGTCGTTCCGAACAGGGTTACGCTGGAACATCCGGCAGCGAGGCATCGCCTAGCCTGCGCGATCATAACGTCGATCGCAATATCGCCATTGCTGTCGAACGGCGTAGCAAGAGCGACGGACAGCCCGAATTTCTGGGTCAAATATGCTTCCTCCCGATTGTCGGGATTAGATGTAGCAGGCTAACATGTTAGTTGTAAAGAGGTGATTGCATGCTATCCCGCCATGCGATCGTCCACTGCCGTTTCCTTGCAATCAGCCCACATGTTTTGCCGTACTACCGTTCGCCCGCACGAGCGCCATCAGCATCGGGCCGATCGCAAACTCGCCCCTTTCGGTCCTTCGCGTGAGATCGCGGAGATAGCCGCCGGGCGAATTTATGTGTCCGCCCCTTTCCAGGATGCAGGCGATCACCGTCGCAGCATTTTCCGGCCCCATGCCGGCGCAGGCTTCCTCATAGGCCGACGGGCTGACGCCGAGCATCGAGCGGACGACGACCGCAGCCGACATCAGGTCGCGCCAATTGCCGATCGTTCCGCCCGGCCCATAATCGAGAATTTGCGGGCAGGCCTGAAGAACCAGACCAAGCGGGAAAGATTTCAACGTATGTGCCGCCGCCGGTTCGGCCGCGCGGGATCTCTTGCCGTTGACTGCGGCGGATGATGCGGGATGTTTCACCCTTTGCTCGTCCGGCGGCCCGGCAATCGGGTCGTTGTCGGCCGGCGGCTTCACGCCCTGCTTCGGTTCGAAGCTTGGTTCAAGTTCAGACATGGAGTTGGGGTTTGAATTCTGTTTGTGGCGCTCAGTTTGAGACTCATTGGCGTCTATTTTTTTTGATTTTATATGTCTTTCCAGCAGGTTGACGGCTTCGTCGCGCAACAGACCCATCTCGTCGAGCAGTGATGCCAATTCCTCGGCTCCCGCCACGCGCGGAATCTTGCGAACAAGATCTCGAAACATCGACGACATCTGCTCCCAGTCGCCGGGCACCGCTTCCTCGAGCGCTGCTGAGATCAGCTTGGAGACATCCCGCCGGCACACGGTGAGGCGTTCCCTGGTCACCCTGATCAGTTCCCGGTCGGCAATCACCTCGGCGGCCAGATCTTCAATCTCAACCGCACGTGCGAGCAGTGGGGCGACGCTGAAGCCGAAAGCCTCACCGATCTCGCCTGCCCCGTCGCGGCGCGCATAGCGCTTTCCGTTCGGGCTGTCCTTGCGCAGGATCAGCCCGGCCTCGACGAGCACGGCAAGATGCCGCCGGAGCGTGGCCGGCGTCATTCCCCGGGCACGCAGCGACAGCTGCGCGTTCGACGGGAAGACGATCAGGCCCTTCTCCTCGGAAATCTCGTCATCGGGGTAAAAGGTCAGAAGCGCGTCGAGCACCGTCAGCGCCCGATCGGTCACACCGAGTGCCGGCCGCGCCTCGCAGATTGCCCTGAACAGCTTCCACTTACTGCGTTTCATTCCCGGCTCGATGGCCTCGGCCAGTTGCTGGCTTGCCAGCATGCCAAGTGACATCGGCCGCCGCCCAAAGGGCGTCGTCACATATCCACTCTCCATTGCCTTCACCTTTGTTCAGGCAAAAGAAAACAGTCCACCAATTTGGTGCCTAAGACGCTTGACTGTGATTCGTGGAAATGCGATTCTCGATGTGCTTAAGATCTGAGAAGGGCTTCCACGACGGCGTCGTTGGGGGCCTTTTTCTTTTGCTCGTTACGCTCCTCTGTCCTTTTTGAACTCCTGAAACAGGCCCTGCAGCCTTTCCTGGACGAATTGATCGAAACCGGGGGCGGTCTTGCCGTCGAAGACGAAGGTCGCACCGGACGCGGTTTTCTTGACCATCACAGGCACGCCGCTGATCGCGGTTTTGGCAATTGCTGGCTTCGGCGCAGCGGTCCGCTTCGTTGCCAGCGCAAGGGTGCGGTGAAACCGCTCGTCGCTCGCCATTTTGCGCGCGTCGTCCGCGGACAACTCAGCGATGATCTTCTCGATGTCGGCGTCTTCAAGACGCTCACCCAGTTCCAGCCACCGCCGACGGCCGATATCCGGCGCCGCACCGATGGCGTTGATGAGATCAAGGGGCACCTGCCGGATGACGATCAGCATTCTCGACAGGGCCGCCTTGTCAACGCCGAGGGCCGCCATGATGACATCGCGGCCGAAGCTGCGTTCTTCGAGCCGCGACGCAAACAGCGCCCGCTCGATGTAGGAGAGATTGGTGCGGGCGCTGTTTTCCTGGCCCTGGCTGACGACCAACTGGCCGTCTGTGAGATCGCGGACGACCGCTCGTACCCTGATGCCGATCTCTTTCGTGGCCGCCAGGCGACGATGACCGTAGGCAACCTGATAGCGCCCCCTGGTTTCGGGGTGCGGACGCACCAGGATCGGAACCTGCTGCCCGTGCTCGCGGATCTGCTCGACGAGCTGGGCGAGCTCAACCGCGTCGATCGCCAGGCGGTCGCTGACGAAAGAGGCGTCGATCAGGCCGGTATCGAGCTCGACGATGGTCTGGCCGGCGGCGAGCTGTCGTTCCAGTTCACTCGCCCGCTCCATTTTCTCGGTAATGTTTCCGAGCGTTTTGGTGATGCCGCCGACCGGCGCGGAGCTACGCTCCTGCGGCACGAAACCGGCGATCGGTCGATTGTCGCGCGGTGCGACTGCTTCTGTTCTAGCCGGGCTCGGAGCGGAAATCTCGATGAGGTTCTTACGCGCCATCTCTCTATTTCCTCCCCCAGGTCGAACGAATATGCGCTTCGATCTCGCCGTTCACCAGGTTGAGGGAGTCCAGTGCCCGGTCATAGGTTCCGCGGGTGAACTGCGACCGCTCGACCTCGTAGAGGGTCTGCTTGGTGACGCCGGCGTCGGCGACCGCCGTCGATTTCACCATCGCATTGTGAAGCATGCGATTGCCGAAGATCGCCCGCATGAAGCCGGTCATCTGGCTCTGCGGCCCGTCGTTCGGTTCGAACCGGGTCACGAGATAGCGCATCCAGTCATAGCTGGTGCGTCCGCCGGCCTTCTCGACGACCGACATCAACTCGCTCGTCATCGTCAGAAACTGCGACATCGACATGACGTCAAGCATCTGCGGATGAACCGTGATCAGGACCGAGGTTGCCGCACAGAGCGCCGACATCGTCAGGAAACCCAGCTGCGGCGGGCAGTCGATGACGACGATGTCGTAAAGGCTTTCGATCTCCGTCAGCACTTCCCCGATGCGGGCGAAGAACATCGTCTCCGCGGTGCCCGACGACATCGCCTTCGGCGTCTCGTGCTCGAACTCCATCAGCTCGAGATTTCCCGGAATGAGATGCAGATTGGGCGTGTAGGTGGCGCGCACGATATCAGCGATGGCGCGCGGATCCTCATAGCGGATCGCGCCATAGATCGTTTCGCCCTCGCCGACGTCGAATTCCGGCTGATGGCCAAACAGGGCCGACAAGGAGGCTTGCGGATCGAGATCGACGGCGAGCACCCGGTAGCCCCGCAGCGCCATGAACTGCGCCAGATGGGCCGCCGTGGTGGTCTTGCCCGAACCGCCCTTGAAGTTCATGACGGAGACAATCTGAAGCTTCTCTCCCGGCCTGCGGGCCGGCACATATTTCGGCGTGCCGTTTCGCTCGTCGAGGACCCGGCGAATCCGATCCATGTCCGTTGCGCTGTAAAGCCGCCGTCCGTTTGCCAGCGGATCGGGCCCATGGCCGTCGGCCGCCACCTGCCGGAGATAACCTTCGCCGATGCCGATAAAGGCTGCAGCCTCCGCCGGCGAAAATGTTCTGATGGTCTTCTGTGACAGCGGGGGGAAGATTTTTGCCTGATGCTGCTGAAGTTGATAGGACAACTCCTTGGCATCCGTTGCCAGAAGCGACGGGAGATGCTCTTGATCGTCCTGAAGAGCAAGACTCGGCTGCATGATCTTTTTCCCAAATAACTGCGCAATTTTGAACGAAAGCGCTTCAGTTGCGCAGTTACTATATGCCGCGATTCGTGACCGAATTACAAATGCTTAACCAAAAGGCAGGTCGAGCGACGCGAAACGGGTTCGTCAATCCGGCAATTTCCGGGTCCAATTGCCGGTGATTCGCACCCGCCAAAAGCGCCGGCGAGCAAGGCCGACGCCCTCGTTATGCACATGAAGTTCATTGAATTTTTTGCGACGTCACCGGCGGCACCGAAAGCCTGTTGTCCGTCTTTTTTTCAGATGGTTGTTACCGGCAGCGCGTAACGGTTGCTTGCGCCCGGCGGTTGCCCGACGGGGTGATCCAGGATTGCGATCGACCCGCAGACGAAAATAAGCCGCCGGTCCGTTTGAGAAGGCTGCGAAAAGGCGATGCGAGAACAAACGGCCGGCAAAATGCCGATCGGCATGATCTAATCCGCCATCGATTGATAGAGCCATTCGGAGAGCGTCTCGGATGCCACCCGCGCGCCAGTGCCCGGAAGCAGTGCATCCTCGGTCAATCCGACACCGAAATAAGACGTGGACGGATCGGTTATCACCTGCCGCTCGTCTTCGTTTGCGGTGAGATAGATCCGTGCGATCTCATCGACACCGAACTGTTCCGGGCCGCCGATTTCGACGATACCGCCCAAAGGCGCCGAGACGGTCAATTCGGCCAGGAAGGCGGCGACATCTGCGGCTGCAACCGGCCTTATCAAGGCGGGCGGCAATCGAACGACATCGCCTTGCGCACCGATGTCGATCAATCCGCTGATGAACTCGTAGAACTGTGTGGAACGGAGGATCGTATAGGGGCGATTCGACGCCCGGATAAGATTCTCCTGCACCATCTTCGCGCGAAAATAGTCGCTTTCCACGAGCAGAGGCGTGCCGACGACGGAAAGGGCGAGATAATGCGCAATACCGGTTTCAGCGGCGGCCGCGAGCAAATTCTTCGTCGATGCCTTGAAGAAATCCAGGGCAGCGCTGTCGCCGAAGGAGGCGGCGTTGGTCACATCGACGACGATGTCGGTTCCCGCTATCGCCGCTTCGAGGCCCTCGCCGGTAACCGTATCGACGCCGAGCGACAAGGATGCCGCCGTAACTTCGTGGCCTGACCGGCGCAGGCATTCGCTGAGCCGCGTTCCGATGAGGCCGCTTGCTCCCACCACGGTAATTTTCATGTCGGCATCCTCGCGATCGATTGCATCGACAATGACCGGAAAGCCAAAAGCCTTCCATCATGCGCGAGGGTGGCTATCTTAGCCCTAGGTATAGCCAAGCAGACCCAAGGTTTAGGATAGCCATCGGGAACCACAAACGGCCTTCCCTCCTCGTTGGCGCTAAAGATCCGGCCGGCGGGTGCAGCGCTACCTCTCCGCGCAATGTATGGATTTCCATGAGTTGCGGCTGTGGTGCGGCGGGATTACGGTTCAATTATGAACGCGCCGGCCCCGACATCAAGAACGAGTGCTGCACCGAATACCGACGATCCCCGGGCTTTGCCTGCCCGACAGGAGCGGTTGATCATGAGCGTCTGGTCACACCGCCCCCGCGCTCTGTATCTGTGGCTCTTCACCGCAGCCTATGTGCTTGCCTGCGGCTTCGCCCAGTCGCTCGCGATCGTGCCGGGAACGGGTATTTCCATCTGGCCTCCGGGCGGACTTTTCATCGCGACACTCATTCTCGCCTCCAGGCGCAGCTGGCCATGGTGGATATTGGCCGGCTGCCTGGCTGAGCTGTTCAGCAACGCCCTTTGGTTCTACAGTCCGCTACCTGCGGCCTTCCTGATCTATGTCGGCAATGCTCTCGAAGCGGTCGTCGCGGCATGGTTGGTCAATCGGACCTTGAAGCGCCCGGCTCAACTGGAAACCTTGCAGGAGGTTCTTGCGTTCGTCGTTCTGGGCGCCGGAATTGCGCCAATCGTCAGCGCAACGATAGGAAGCGCAACGCTCGCCTGGTTCGGCATTCAATCGCAATCCTTCGTGACCGCCTGGCCTCTGTGGTGGATCGGTGACGCGACCGGTATCCTGATCGTTGCGCCGCTGGCGCTCACCGTCTTCCACAACTGGCGCGACAAGACCCGGCTGACGGCAGCGCAATGGCTGGAGGCTGGCGTCCTGGGCCTGATTTTTCTCGGTGTCGCCGCGCTTTCGCTCAGCGGCTATCTTCCCTTCGCCTACATCATCATGCCGCCGCTTCTTTGGGCCGCGGTCCGTTTCGAATTCAAGGGCGCGGCCATATCGCTCGCTCTCCTCGCCCTGATCACTGCCATCTTCACGATCACAGGCGCCGGCCAATTCGGCGATCCAGAGTCCCAGAAACACAAGCAGATCATGCTGCAGCTTTTTCTGGCCATCTCGGCGTTTTCGGCGCTCATCGTCGCGGCCATATCCAGGCAACACCAGCTGGCCGTGCTCACATTACGGCAAAGTGTGGAAACGCTGCGCGAGCGGGAACAGGAGCTCTCGCAGCTCGTCGATATGGTTCCGAGCCACGTCTGGCGCCTGACGCCCCAGGGCGAACCGACCTTTTTCAATAGACGAATGGTCGATTTCCTCGGTCTCGATGTCGCGGATTCGGACAGGACCGATATGAGCCGGCTGGAAGCGCTCATCGAGGCCGTCATTCATGCCGATGATGCGGCCGGCTTCAGGGAGGCGCTCAACCACTGCCTCGCCACCGGCGAAAACTTCGCCATGCGGTATCGGCTGCGCCGCGCCGACGGCATCTATCACTGGATGTCGAGCCGCGCCGAGCCGATGCGGGATCAGGCCGGCAGCATCGTCCAGTGGTATGGCCTTTGCCACGACATCGACGATCAGGTCCGCGCGGAAGAGGCGGTGCGCCAAAGCGAGCGAGCGCTGCAGCAGATGATCGACGCGGTGCCGGTTCGCGTCTGGAGCGTCGAGCCGACGAGCGGGTCGGTCTATTTCAACAAACGTTATCAGGACCATTTCCGCGCCGCCATCGCCGATTTCGACGCTCGCGGCGAGCCGCGCATCGAAGAGCTGCTACAGCAGCTGATTCACCCCGAAGATGCGCCCGGCGTTCAGCGCACGTTGAAAAATTGTTTCGAAAACGGCAGCGGCACCGCGATGCGGTTTCGCTGGCGAGAAAAAGACGACGTCTACCGCTGGGCGGAATGCAGGGTGGAACCCCGGCGCGATGACGACGGAACGGTCGTGCAATGGTACGGCGTTTCCCTCGACATCGACGAGGAAGTCCGTGCCCTGGAGGCATTGCGTGATCGCGAGCGCGAACTCTCGCAGCTCGTGGACATGGTGCCGGTTCAGATCAGACGCTTGACGCCGAAAGGCGAGCCGGTCTTCTTCAACAAGCGCCTGATCGATTTTTTCGGTCTCGACGTAGGGGATATGGATAGGCCCGGCATGAGCCGGCTCTCATCGATCATTCACACCCTCGTTCACCCCGATGATTCAACGAGACTGTTGGAGACGGTTCACCGCTCCCTTTCCAGCGGCGATCCCTTCTCGATAAAATACCGCATGCGCCGTGTCGATGGAGCCTATCGCTGGGTCGACGGCCGCGCCGAGCCGCTGCGGGATCAGAACGGCGCGATCATCCAATGGTATGTGATATCGGTCGACATCGATGATGAGATGCGCGCGCAGGAAGCACTGCGCGACCGGGAACGGGAGCTTTCGCAACTCGTGAATATGGTTCCGAGCCTGCTCTGGCGGCTTAATCCGGAAGGCGCTCCGACCTTCTTCAACCAGCGTCTGATCGATTTCCTGGGTCTCGACATCGTTCATATGGAAAAGCCGGGCGTGAGCAGCCTCGCGGCACTCATCGAAGCTGCCGTCCATCCCGACGATGCGGGGAGCCTCGCCGAAGCTCTCAACCATTCCTTCGCCACTGGCGAGCGCTTCTCCAAGCAGTATCGCCTGCGGCGTGCCGACGGCGTCTACCGCTGGGTCAAAGGCAGCGCCGAGCCGCTCAGGGACGAAAGCGGGCAAATCATTCAGTGGTACGGCCTCACCAATGACATCGACGATCAATTGCGCATCGAGGAGGAGCTGCGCGAGAGAGAACGCTCGCTCTGGCAGATCGTCGAAACGCTGCCGGCAATGATCGATTGCGCAGCGCCTGATGGAGAACCGGTATACCGCAACCCTCAACTCCGCGACTTCCTCGGATATAAGCTCGAAGAGCTTGACGGAACAGGAAAAACCCGGCTGGACGGCACACTCGATGCCGGCGTTCATCCCGACGACGTGGCGGGGGTCAAGGAGAATTATGCCCATTCATTGGCTACCGGCGAGCCCTATGCGCGCCGGCATCGTTTGCGGCGCTTCGACGGCGAATATCGCTGGGTCGAGACACGCGCTGCGCCGATGCGCAATGCCGAAGGCGTCATCGTCCAGTGGAACGTCATCTGCCTCGATATCGACGGAGAAGTTCGGGCGGAGGAGGATCTGCGTCAGGCGCGGGAGGGCCTTGCGCGGGCGAGCCAAGTTGCGAGCCTCGCCGAGCTTTCGGCCTCCATCGCCCATGAGGTGAACCAGCCGCTGGCGGCCGTCGTCGCAAACTCACATGCCTGCCAGCGCTGGCTCCTGGCCGAACCGCCGAACATGGAGCGGGCGCAAAGGACGGTCGAGCGCATCATCCGGGACGCCAACTCGGCCGCCGATGTCGTCAGCCGAATCCGCGCCCTGTTCAAACAATCCGCAGACAGGAGGGTTCATACAGCGCTTTCGGGCGTCGTCAACGAAGCGCGCAACCTCATAGCCGCGGAAGCAGCGCGCCGCCGCGCCCGGATCGAGGTGGAGATCGATAGCAACCTTCCGCTCGTCGCCATCGATCGCGTCCAGATCCAGCAGGTTCTGATCAATCTCATCCGCAACGGCATCGAGGCGATGGACACTATTGCCGGCGACAGGGTGATCGAGATGCGTTTGCGCCACACGGGGAATGCCGTCCAGACCGAAATCAGCGATCGCGGCCAAGGCATCGAATTTCCCGAGAAGATGTTCGAGCCGTTCTTCACGACGAAGGAAAGCGGCATGGGCATGGGCCTGGCGATCTGCCGTTCGATCGTCGAGCTGCATGGTGGACGATTGTGGGCCGAGAACAACAATCCGCACGGAGCGACGTTGATCTTTACCTTGCCGATAGAAACGAAGGCGGAGTCATGACGGCCGATGATCATATCGTCTTCATCGTCGATGACGATGAACGTATCCGCGAGGCGCTCGGCGAGCTGCTGGACTCGCACGGCATGCGCGCCGTCGCCTTCGAATCGGCCTGCGATTACGTGAGAGCGGATAAACCCGACGTGCCCGCCTGCCTTATCCTCGATATCGAACTGCCTGACATCAACGGCCTCGATCTGCAGAGCCAGATCGCCGACGGGGACCATCCGCCGATCGTCTTCATCACAGGGCATGGCGATATCCCTTCCTCCGTGCGTGCGATCAAGCATGGCGCGGTGGACTTCCTGACCAAACCCTTCAGCGATGCAGACCTCATGACGGCAATCCATGCGGCGATCGCCGAGGATCGGACAAAGAGATCGGGCCGCGCCGAACTCGACATGCTCAAACGGCACTACCTCGAGCTGACGCCGCGAGAGCGCGAGGTGCTGCCGCTCGTCGTCAGCGGCCTTCTCAACAAGCAGGCGGCGGCTGAATTGGGGATCAGCGAAGTCACGCTGCAAATCCATAGACGAAATGTGATGCAGAAAATGGCGGCGGCATCGCTCGCCGATCTCGTCCGGATCGCGGAGAGATTGGAAATACCGATAACCCACTCGCGCCGGGTGGGAGGGAATTGAACATGAACAAGACAAGACACATCGTGGCAATTGTCGATGACGATCCGAGACTGCTTGAATCGATGGGCGACCTTCTGGAATCGGCGGGTTATGTGGCCCGCGGCTTCTCGTCGGCGGGCTCGCTGCTCATCAACGGGCTGTCGGACCTCGACCTTCTCATCACCGATATCGGAATGCCAGGCATCGACGGGTTCGAACTGCGTGATCTGGTGAGCAAGTCACGCCCGGAGCTGCCGGTATTCCTGATCACCGGGCGCCACGAGATAGCGGATCAGAGCCGAGCTCAAGGCGTGGGCGGGTTTTTCCGCAAGCCTTTCGATGCCCAGGCCCTGCTGGCAGCCATCGCCAACGCTTTGCATAAATCGACAGATGGAGGGTAACATGAGAGTTGATCAGCCGTTGCTGCGGAGATCGGCGCCGTTATCATTGCAATACAGATCTGAAGAGGCTGAGCCGCTCGTCATTATCGTCGATGACGACGTATCGGTTCGCGAGGCGCTGTCGGAGCTGATCCTGTCGGCGGGTTTCCGATCGGCCAGTTATGCCTCGACCCGCGAACTGCTTGACGCCGATATCCTGGATAGTCCCGGCTGCCTGATCCTCGACGTGCGCATGCCGGGGGCAAGCGGCCTTCACCTGCAGCGCCATCTGGCCGAAAACGGCATTCCCAAACCGATCATCTTCCTGACGGGCCATGGCGACATCCCGATGACCGTCCAGGCGATGAAGGCCGGCGCCGTGGACTTTCTCACCAAGCCGGTGCGAGACCAGACGCTGCTCGACGCTATCACCGCGGCCATTGCGATGGACGCCGAACGAAGGGCGGAAGCCGCGGTCTCCAAGCGCAACATCGAGCGCCTGGAGACGCTGACGCAGCGTGAACGCGAAGTTCTGCACGAAGTGGCGCACGGCCGTCTCAACAAACAGATCGCCTTCGATCTCGGCATCAGTGAAGTGACGGTCAAGCTGCATCGCAGCAATGTCATGCACAAGATGGAGGCCGCCTCGATCGGCGAACTGATCCGGGCCTGGGAGACATTGCCGGCGCAGATGCGTCAGGCTGGGTCGCGTTAGCTTTTAGCCCGCATGCCTATAAGGGATCCCGGCTGTCCAATTTAATGCGCGCCGTATCCGATTCGCGCCAAAAAAGACGATCGGGCACAGACAAAGGGTTTCGGCGTCGCACCCTTGCGTTATCTCTAAATTAAAGCTCGGGGATATGATCAGGTGCCCGGCTTTGATTCCCCATAGGAGATCACGCCTTGAACAATCTATCGTCCGCCGCGCCTTCCCCTGAAACCGACGCCTTCGGCAACGAAGCAACCTTCCTGTCGGCCCTGGGGAATGCCAAACGGCTTCACATTCTGCATCTGTTGAGCGCAGGAGAAATGTCCGTGACCGTCCTGGCTGACGAGGTGGGATTGAGCCAATCTTCGACGTCCCAGCATTTGGCAATTCTTCGGGAGCAGGAACTCGTGCAGACGCGAAGGGCTGCCCAGACGATCTATTATTCACTCCAATCGAGAGCCGCCAGGGTGATGCTCGATACGCTCGCCGACATCTTCGGATCGCATCCTCGTACAATAGTGGAACGTGTCCGAACCGTGAACGCCTGATCCAAATAGGGAAGGTACTGCGGCTGACCGCATGCCGATGCGCATTGACGGCACGGATGCCATGCCGGCAATTCTCCCGAAAAACCGGCAGGCAGACATAGGCTTTGGTTTGCCGAGCGCTCCGGGCGTATAGCTGGGCGAACTGCGCGGCTTCTGGGAGGTTCGGGGCGTGAGCCGTGTTAACCGAACCCGACAGGGATGATGAGCACAGGGGTTTTTTCGGTTTTACCCTGTGGCCGACGAATTGGCAGGCGAGCGTCCGACCTGTCCGGTTCCGCTTTTTGCTGCAGGACCGGCCGCGTCCATGCGGAAAACGGCCGTTCCTGTTTTTCAGCGGATCAGGCGAAAGCGTAAGAGCCGTCCGGGCGCTTCGGCACGCGCCGCTGCCAATGGATGTAACCTTCCTCCTCCATTGCCTTCTCGTCCATTTCGACCCCCCAGCCGGGCCGGTCGGGGCGCAGTTCGAGATAGCCGTCCTTCGGCAGATAGGGATCGACGACGTAGCGGGTTTCCCCTTCCCGTTTCTCGATATCGAGGCCGCCATAGACATAGGCCTGCCCCTTTGGCAGCCGGTATTCGAGAATGCGGAAATTCTGCGCCGCAGCTGAAAAATGAACGTTGACGGCGGTCGCAAGCGGACCCATCGGGTTGTGTGGGGCGACGCCGACGAAAAAGGCTTCGGCGAGCGTGGCAATGCGGCGCATTTCGCTGATGCCGCCGACGACGCAGATATCCGGCTGGATGAGATCGGCGCCCTTGACCTGCAGCAGCCGCAGGAACTCGTTCCTGTTGTAAAGCGACTCGCCCGTCGCCAGCGTGCAATTGAGACCCTGTTTCAAGTCGCCCCAGGCCTCGATATTCTCAGGCCGCAGCGGCTCCTCGAAAAATAGCGGATCGTAGGGGGCAAGCGCATTGCCGAGCTGGCGCGCGGCGACCGGCTCGAAAATCTTGGCATGCGCGTCGAAGGCGATCTCGTATTCGTCGTTGACCGTTTCGCGCAGCGAACGGAAATAATCCGCCGAAGCTTTGACGACATTGCCCCAGCGATTGGAATGCATATCGACCCGCCAGGGGCTGAGCTTGAAGGCGGTGAAGCCCCACCCCTCCTTCAGGCGATCAAACTCGTCGCGAGCCGCCGGTGCATCCGGGGCGGTATAGACCCCGGCATAGACCTTGATACGGTCGCGCACCTCGCCGCCGAGCAGCTTGTAAACAGGGACGTTCGCTGCCTTGGCCGCAAGATCCCACAGGCAATGATCGAGCGCGGAGATCGCGGCAAGGCCGAGCGCGCCCGGCGGGAACCGGCTTTGCTGGATCAGCAGATTGACGAGATACTCGACACGTGTCGGGTCCTGGCCTGATATAAAGCCGTAGAGATAATCGAGCAGCGGCGGCAGCGCCTTGTCGGGGCCGTGATTGTAGCATTCGCCCCAGCCGGTGAGCCCGTCATCGGTATCGAGCGCGACGATCACGCGCGGACGGTCCTTGTCGCGGGTCATGAAAACCCGCATGCGATCGATCTTCATCATTTTGTCCTTCTAGCGATTGAAATAGCTGCGGCGCGCCACGCGCGTCTGCACGTAGACATGCTCGTTGTCGGTTCCGGGATTATAGGCGCCCGCGGCTTGCGGCACCGAGAGATTGCCGCTGCTCGGGAAGCGCGCGACGAAGGCCTCGTCGATATCGCAACCAAGTCCCGGGCCGTCGGGAACGGCGAGCAGACCGTCGACCTGTTGCGGATGCGGCACGATCGTCTGGCGGCGGCCGTCCCAGTCGTCGTCGAGGCGCTCGAGAATGAGGCCGTTCGGGATCGCCGCCAGCAGATGCAGCGCCGCATATTCCGCCACCGGCCCGAGCGAGCCGGAATGCGGCGCCATCTGGATATGATGGGCTTCGGCTATGGCGGCGATCTTCTTCATCTGGGTGATGCCGCCGGCCCGGCCGGTATCCGGCTGGATCACGTCGACCAACTCCTTCTCGATGAGTTCGCGCTCGCCGAAAATGGTCGCCGAGCGCTCGCCGGCTGCAAGCGGCACATGAGCTGCGTCGCGGATGCGCCGGTAGCCGTCGATATTCTCCGGCGCAATCGGATCTTCCACCCACATCAGCTCATAGGGCTCGAGCGCCCGCACCAGGCGGCAGGCATCCGCAGGCGTCAGCCACGGCGGCCCGTGCAGATCGATGGCGATGTCCATGCCGTCGCCGACCGCGTCGCGGAGTGCGGCGACTTTGCGAACGGGATCTGCGACGCCACCGCACTTGATCGCCCTAATGCCGCGCTCCTTGAGGGCAAGCGCGCGCTCGGGCGTATTGGCATGCGAATAGATCGGAATCCGGTCACGCACCTTGCCGCCGAGCAGCATCCATATCGGCACGCCGAGCGCCTTGCCCTTGATGTCCCAAAGCGCCATATCGATGCCGGTCATCGCCCCGCCGCCGACCGTTCCGAGCATGCCGTGGCCCATCATGGCGATATGCATCTTCTGCCACAGCCGCTCGATATGGACCGGATCTTCACCGATGAGCAGGGGCGCAAGATCATGGATCGCCGTCTCGACGACACGCGGCCAGCCCGAGCACTCGCCGATGCCGGTGATGCCCTCGTCCGTATCGATCTTCAGAAAGAGCCAGTTTCTGGTGCCTCCGAACTGCTTGGACGCGCCATCGCCGGACTGTTGGTCGGCCGCCCAGTTCGAGGGCTGACCGACATGCATGAGAAAGGTGCGTATCCCGGTGATTTTCATCTCTGAGAACTTCCGTTCTTGAGACTGTCTGGCTTGAGACTGTCTGGCTTGAGATTATCGGGCGCGACATAGCGGAAGCGCTTGGAATGATCGCGGTCCCGCGGATCGGGGCGCGGGATCGCCGATATCAGCGCCTGCGTATAGGCGTGCTCGGGCGTGCGGCAGACCCTTTCCGCGTCGCCGATTTCAACGAGCTGGCCTTTGTACATGACGCCGACGCGGTCGCACATGTAGCGGATGACGCCGATGTCATGGCTGATGAAGATATAGGCGAGGCCGAGTTCGTCCTGCAGGCGCATGAGAAGATCGAGAACCTGCGAGCGCACCGAAACGTCAAGCGCCGAGGTCGCCTCGTCGGCAACGATGACACGCGGATTGAGCGTAATGGCTCGAGCAATACCGATGCGCTGGCGCTGACCGCCGGAGAATGCATGCGGGTAGCGTTCGCGCGCCCTGGGATCGAGGCCGACCTGTTCCATCAGATGGCAAACGCGCTCATCCAGCGTCCGCCCCTTGGCAATGCCGTTGACGAGCAACGGTTCGCCGATGATCTGGGAGACGGTCATGCGTGGATTGAGAGAACCGAAAGGATCCTGAAACACCATTCGCAATTCCCGCCGTGCGGCGGCCAGCGTCTGGCCTTTTGCCGTTGCCAGATCGATGATGTCGCCGCTGGCGTTGCGATAGAGGATTTCGCCAGCCGTGGGATCGAGCAGCCGCATGATCGAGCGGCCCATCGTCGTTTTGCCGGATCCGCTTTCACCGACGATACCGAGCGTTTCGCCCGGCAGAAGCGAAATGGAGACGTCGTTCAGCGCTTTCACCTCGCCGAAGTCCATTGACACGTTGCGCAGTTCGAGGATCGGCGCTTTCGTCCTGTCGAGCGGCGGGCGCGCCAGGCGGATCTCGGCCTTCTGCTCCAGCTTCAGCACCGAGCCGATCAGCATGCGGGTATAGTCGTCTTGCGGCGCATGAAAGATCTGCTCGACCGGCCCGTATTCTTTGGCAACACCGTGATGCATGACGAGCACATCGTCGGCGATCTGCGCCACGACGCCCATATCATGCGTGATGAAGAGAACGGCCATGCCGTTGGCTTTTTGCAACCGGGCGATCAGGTCTAGAATTTCGGCCTGTGTCGTCACGTCGAGCGCCGTGGTCGGCTCGTCGGCGATCAAGAGCTGCGGCTTGCAGGCAAGCGCCATGGCGATCATCGCACGCTGGCGCATGCCGCCGGAATATTGGAAGGCATAGCGATCGAGCGCCTTTTCCGGTGAGGGAATCTCAACCTGCTTGAGCAGCGATATAGCTTCGGCCCGCGCCTCCGCCTTGCTCATCCTGGTGTGGAGGCGAAGCGCCTCGACGATCTGGTTGCCGACGGTGTGGATCGGCGACAGCGACGACATCGGCTCCTGAAAGATCATCGCGATGTCGCGGCCACGGATCGCCCGGATCTGGCGCCCGCGCGGATTGAGGCTGGTGAGATCGGTCGAGCCGCCGTGTTGATCGTTCAATACGATCGATCCGCCGGCGATGCGGCCGGGCGCATCGACGATCTGCAGGATCGAACGCGCCGTCACCGACTTGCCGGATCCACTTTCGCCGACGACACAGAGCGTCTTGCCCGGCTCGATCGAGAAAGACAGATCGCTGACGGCGCGAAACACGCCGGTGCGCAGAGGGAACTCGACGGTCAGGTTTTTCACCTGGAGCAGCGGCCTGCCGGCAATGGGAACGATATCGGTCATGCCGGCCTCATTTATTGTAGGGGTCGGCCGCGTCGCGCAGGCCGTCGCCGAGAAGGTTGAGCGCCATGACGGCGACGACGACGGCACAGCCCGGCATGAAGAGCCAGGGCGCGGTGGCGATCGAGCGAATGTTCTGGGCTTCGCGCAGAAGCACGCCCCAGGAGATGGTCGGTGGCTGCAGCCCGAGCCCCAGGAAGGAAAGAGAGGTTTCGGCAAGGATCATTGCCGGCACAGCAAGCGTGATCGACGCGATAATGTGGCTGGCGAAGCTCGGCAGCATGTGACGAAAGATGATGCGCCCTTCGCGAACGCCGTCGAGCCTGGCGGCGGCGACGAATTCCTCAGTGCGGAGCGACAGGAAACGTCCGCGAACGACGCGGGCGAGCTGCGCCCAGCCGGTCAGCGACAGGATGATCGTGATCATCATATATTGCAGCGTCGCCGGCCAATCCTGGGGCAAGGCCGCGGCCATCGCCAGCCAGATCGGGATCGTCGGCAGCGACAGCACGAAATCGATCAGCCGCTGCATGAAGAAATCGATGCGGCCGCCGTAATATCCCGAGATACCGCCGATCACGATGCCGAGCATCAACGACAGGAAGACGCCGACAAGGCCGATCGACAGCGATACCTGCGAACCCTGCACCGTTCGGCTGAAGACATCGCGCCCAAGCCGGTCGGCGCCGAAGAGAAGCAGCGGCATCGTCTTGTCGGGCGAGGCGATCAGATGGATGTTGGTGTTGAAGAGGCCGAACACGGAATATTCATAGCCACGCCCGAAAAATTGGACATCGACACGTTTGGTCGTGTCTTCCTTGAAGATGGCGGCCAGCGTTTCCGGATCGCGGGTCAGCTTCATCGGATAATAATGCAGGCCGAAGGAAAAGCCGTTCTCGGTATCGATCAGATGCAATCTCTGGGGCGGATGAAAGGTTGCCCGCGCATTTTGCAGGTTCGGATCGTTGATGGCAAAGAAACCGGGAACCAGGGCGACGATATACATCATCACGGTGACGACGAGCGCCACCATGGCCAGCTTGTGGCGGCGGAACGCCCACCAGATCAGTTGCCACTGCGATGCGACGGCCGCGCGGTCCGGCTGAATGTTTGTAACGGCAATGTCGGCCATATCAGGCTCCTATTCCAACCGGATGCGGGGATCGACCAGCGCAAGCAGGATGTCGCTGATCAAAGAGCCTATCAGCGTCAGCGCGCAGATCAGCAGAACGAAGGCGCCGGCGAGATACATGTCCTGAGCCATCAGCGCCTGCAGCAGCAAGGGTGCTGCCGTCGGCAGATTGAGGACGATAGCGACGACGACCGAGCCGGAGATGAGGTTGGGCAGCAGCCAGGCAATCGTCGAGATGAACGGATTGAGCGCGATCATCATGGGATATTTCATCAGCAGCCGGAATTCCGAGAGCCCCTTTGCCCGTGCCGTGGTCACGTAAGGCTTCGGCAGTTCGTCGAGCATGTTTGCGCGCATCACGCGGATGAGGCTCGCCGTCGAGGAGACGGCAAGGATGATGACCGGAAGCCAGAGATGTGAGAAGAGATCGCCCATCTTGGCAAAGCTCCAGGGCGCATTCTCATATTGCGGCGAAAACAGCCCGCCGACATCCTGGCCGAATTCGACCGCCGCGATATACATCAGCACCAGCGCCAGCAGGAAGGACGGAACGGCCAGGCCGAAAAATGTGAAGGCAGTGAAGAAATAGTCGCCAATCGAATATTTGCGCACGGCAGAAAAGACGCCGATCGGCAGGGCAATCGCCCAGGTGGCGATCAATGTCGAAAGAGCCAGGACGAGGGTCAGCGCCATGCGCTCCCAGATCAGATCGGAGACGGGCTGCTGCCATTCGAAGGAGATGCCGAAATCGCCGCGCGACAGGATGCCCCACATCCATTTGAAATATTGAATGAGCATCGGATCGTCGAGGCCGAAGCGCTCGCGCAATTGTGCCGCCGTGTTCTGATCGACGATCTCGTTGGAGGCTGCCAGCGTCGCGATATAGGTGGTGACATAGTCGCCCGGCGGCAACTGGATCAGCACGAAAGCGAGGAAGCTGACGGCAAAAAGCGATGGAATCATCCATAGAAAGCGTTTGGCGATAAAGACCAGCATGAGGCGCCTCTTGCATTAAACGCCGCCCACCCGGCCCTGTCGGCTGTCAAAGCCGGCAAGGCATCTCGGAAGGCGAACCGAAGGAAGCGCCGTACCGTCGGTACGGCGCTCGATCAAATCAGCTCGTGAAGGTGAACTGCTGCGGCATCGCAGGCCCCGGATTGGGCCAAGACCAGCTGTCCGGCTCCTTCTCCGGAACATTGCGCAGATTGTTGCGGATGATGCCGAAGCCGCCGACCGCAAGACACAGACCCACCGTCTCGAATTCTTCCGCCGCAATATCGAAGATCTGCTTCATGATCGCGCCGCGCTTGTCGAGATCGGCCGTCGAGCGCGCTTCGTCGAAAAGCTTCATACGCTTCTTCTGGCTTTCCGGCGGCTCTTCGCCGCGTGCACCGTTGGAGGTGTACCACAGCGTCCACGGAATGGCGTAACGAGAGCCCTGCGGATGGAAGGCGAAAAAGTCGCGCGGATCGAGCATCGGGTCGAGACCACCCGGCCCCGGCCACACCTGCGCATCATGGGCATTGTCGTCGCCGCGGGTATAGTAGAGCGCCCGCTCGATCGTGTTGACCTTCATATCGATGCCGATCTGGACCCAATGTGTCTTGACCAGTTCGAGCGCGTCGACGAGGTCGGGATAGAGCGTCGGAATGACGTCGATCGAAAAGAACACCTTCTGGCCGTCCGGCCGCAGGCGGAAACCGTCGCCGCCTTTCTTGTAGCCGGCCTGATCGAGCATCGCGCCGGCCTTGTCGGCGTCATATTCGGTGAACTGGCGCGCATATTTCTCGTGATACCAGGGGTGGGTCGGGCGCGGCCCGGCCTGGTAGGGCTCACTCTGTCCGAAATAAACGATATCGATGAGCTCCGGGCGATTGATGCCGATCGACAGCGCCTGCCGGAACGACTTATCCGCAAACATCTTGCGCATCGCAGGATCTTTGTGGGTGATGTTGAAGTAGATCTGGCACTGTTGCGACGCCGAGGGTACGAGCGTCAGCAGCCGATAATCGCCCTTCTGCATGTTCTGCGAGAGCGTCGGCTTGTTGGCCAATACGCTGATGTGACGTTCCTGAATATCGATCTTGCCGGAGATGACGTTCAGCATCAGCGATTCGACATCCTGCGAGATGCCGAAATTGATCTCATCGATGTAGGGAAGCTGGTTTCCTGCCGTATCGACCTGCCAGAAATAAGGATTGCGGGTCATGACGACGCGAGTTGCGCCGCCGACATAGGGTTCCTTGACAACCCATGGATCGAGCGTCGGCTTGTCGACATTGCCCCAGCGCGTCGGGATCTCGATATCGCCGCAGCGGCTGCGGAACAGCTCCGTCCAGCTGGTGACGCCGGCCTTCTTCGCGTCGGCCTCGATATTGGGATTGTATTTCGGCAGGAACTGGCTGCAGTAATGCTTCGGAAACAGCGTCGGATGCTGGCCGAGCGGCGTGGCGAGATTTTCCAGGTAAAGCGCGTTGGCCGCCGCAAAGGTGAACTTCACCGTATAATCGTCGATCTTCTCGACCGTGACCGGCTTGCCGGCAACGGAAAGCTGCGCCGGTGTCGAGCTGTAGAGCTCGGTGTTCTTGACGCAGTCTTCGATCGCGAAAACGACGTCATCCGATGTAAAGGGGTGACCGTCCGACCAGCGCACGCCTTCGATCAGATGGAAGGTGAATTGCGTTGCATCGTCGCTGACTTCCCAGCGCTCGGCCAGATTCGGCTGTACGGCGGTAAAATCGAGGTTCCAGCGCACGAGACTCTGATTGCCGACCATGCGCAGAATGCCGTTATGGTCGGATGAACCACGAAGGCCGCGCCGCAGCGAGCCGCCATAGGTGCCGACCTTCTCGTACGGCGTCACCACCATCGGCTTCTTCGGCAGGCGCTCGGCAAGCGGCGGCAGTTTTCCATCTTTCACAAGCTGCGCAAGTGCGGGCGCTTCACCACCTGCGGCGGCGGAGACGCGACCAGCGATAGACAAGGCAGCGACGCCGGCCATGCCACCAAGCACAGTGCGGCGGGTAACGCCACGCGACAGTATTTCATTGGGCATCGAGTTCCTCCCTTTCTACGCCGGTGCAATTTTTGAACCGGCTGATGCGGCGGGTTCCCGACCTGCCGCTTGCGCCCTCCTCGGCGCTGGGACCGAACCATAGACACGTTCCCAAATGATTACAAGAGTTGACAGATAATTACAAATTTCGTAGCGATGCAACATCGGGATCTAGATTTCCCGCCCTGAAATCAAAGCTGCAGCGAGCAAAAGGCGACGACCTGTCAGAATCTGTGCGCTGCCATCGCGATCATCGGCCGGCGCCGGCAAGAGCCCGCAGCGTTCAAAGAAAAAGGACGATAATGACATTTGAGGTCGACGCCGTTTCGAACAGAGGCGCAACGCGCTTCAGCGACATCATCTACGAGAAGATCGTGGGGATGATCGCCGACGGCAACTTTCCGGTGAACGAACGGCTGCCGTCGGAGACGAAGCTCGCCGCCGATTTCGGCGCCTCGCGACCCGTCGTGCGCGAAGCGCTCGAGCGCCTGCGAGCCGATGGCCTCGTGGTTTCACGCAAGGGCTCCGGCTCCTATGTCCGGCAAAGACCGGACTCGTCGATGCTGAAGATGGTGCCTGTGGGATCGCTCGCCGATGTCCAGCGGTTTTTCGAATTCCGCGCCGGCCTCGAAGCCGAGGCTGCGGAGCTTGCCGCACGAAACTGGCAGCCGGAGGACCGGGAGCGGATAACGGCAGCGCTTCTTTCGATCGAGCAATGTCTGCGTAACGGAGAACTCGGCGCCGAGCAGGACCAGGCTCTGCACGATGCCATCGCCATGGCGACCGGCAACCAGTTCCATATCACCGTGCGCGAATGGTTCAGGCCGCATTTCGCGATCGGGCATTCCGTTACGCGAAGCTTGAGCCTGAAACGGACGCTGGAGCAGATCCGCAGCGTCCAGGATGAGCATGCGGTGATCGTCGAGGCGATCTTCGCGCGCAATGAAACCGAGGCCCATGACGCCATGAAAAGACACATACTGAATGCCCGCGCCCGTATGTTCCAGGGCGTTTGAGCGATAATGGGAGGAGGAACGATGAGAAGGGTCGCTCTTACAGGTGCTGCCGGACGTGTCGGAACGCTACTGCGCCCACATCTTCAGCCGCATGTCGAACATTTACGCCTGATCGATCTCCAGGAGCCTGCCGGGCTCGGTGAAAACGAGGCCTTCGTAAGGGCCGACCTTACAAAGCCCGGCGAGGCATCTGCTGCGCTGAAGGATATTGACGGCGTCGTTCATCTCGCCGGCATCGCAAGCGGCATCGACATGAATGCCATTCTGCACGCAAATGTGCTTGGAACTTACAATCTCTACGAAGCCGCGCGGACCAACGGAGTCCAGCGGGTCGTCTATGCATCGAGCAACCATGCGACCGGCTTCTATCCGCGTGGCGAAATCATCTCGCCGCTCGATCCCATGCGCCCTGACAGCCCCTACGGGCTTTCCAAATGCTGGGGCGAACTGGTGGCGGGGCTTTACTACGACACGGCGGGCATTCGTTCCCTTTCCATCCGTATCGGCAATGCCGGCACCTATCCCAACAGCGAACGATCGATTGCGATCTGGATCAGCGCGCGGGATCTGGCACAACTGGTGCGGATCGGGCTGACCCACCCGTTGATTGCGGCGACGGTCGTCTATGGTGTTTCCGATACCGACGAGACATGGTGGGACAACGATCTGGCAACGAGGCTCGGCTACCGGCCACAGGACCGGCCGCGCGATCACGCCCGCATCGAACAGGGAGCCGAAGGGCCGGTCGCACTGGCGTTCCAGGGTGGTGGATTCTGCGAGATCAATCATGACGGCACCATCCGCATGCGTGACGCCGAAGGTTTGACCAAGAGCCTGGAGGCTGCCGAATGACGGCGCCTCGGATCATCCACCCGGACGTCCGTTCCGTGATCCGGCAACCGTTGACGGTCGGTGAATCGCCGGTATGGGACGATGAGACCGGCACCCTGTGGCTGGTCGATATTCTGGCGCCGGCGGTTGTGCGGCTGTCGGCCTCGGGACGGATCGATCGCTTCGACATGCCGGCCGCAATCGGTTGTCTCGGGCTTTGCCGCGATCACAGGATCGTCGTAGGCCTCCAGACGGGCGTCCATCTCTTCGATCCCGTCTCCGGTGATATCGAATTTTTGTGCGATCCGGTCGGACGCGATTTCAACGGCCGCCTCAACGACGGAAAGGTCGGTCCCGACGGACACTTCTGGGTCGGCTCGATCAGCGAAGCCAAGCCGCAGGTCGATGAGGCCGCACTTTACCGCGTGGGGCCCGACGGCAGCGCGCGGACCGTTGCAACCGGACTGACGAGCTCCAACGGCCTCGCCTGGTCGCCGGACGGCCGGCGGATGTATCACTCCGACAGCCGGCAATGTTTCCTGCAGGCGTTCGACTTCGATCCGGCGACAGGCGATCTCGGCGACGGACGCCGGCTTCGCAGCTTCACCGAAGACGACGGGCGGCCGGACGGCGCAGCCGTCGATCGTGACGGCTTTTACTGGAGCGCCGGCGTTTCCGCCGGCCGTCTCAACCGCATATCGAGCGAAGGGGAAATCGTCGAGATCTACAGTCTGCCGGTGGCAGCACCGACGATGCCGTGTTTCGGAGGGCCTGAACTCAGGACCCTCTTCGTCACCAGCCTGTCGACGGACCGCACCGGACGTTTCGAAGCAGGCACGGTCATCGCCTTCGACGTGGATGCGGAGGGCTTGGCGCCCTTCCGCTTCGGATGACGATCATTTTGATGGAAGCTAACGGGGAAGAAAAATGAGCATCGCGATCATGCGCAAGGCGCTCACGGGCGTGTCGGGCGTTCCCGTCACCGCCTATGACGGTAAAGGCGAAGTCGAACCGCGGATGACCGCCAATGTCTATGCGCGGGTGGCTGCGGCCGGCATTCACAACATCGTCGCGGCCGGCAATACCGGCGAGTTCTATGCGCTGACGCCGCAGGAGATCCGGATCGTCCATGAGGCGGCGGTTTCAGGCGTTGGCGGCCGGGCACCGGTGACGGCGGCGATCGGCCGGTCGCTGCGCGAGGCGATCGGTATGGCGAAGGATGCGGCGGCGATCGGCGCATCGGCCGTCATGTCTCATCAGCCCGTCGATCCTTTCGCAGCACCGTCGGCCCAGATCGACTATTTCTGCAATCTTGCCGATGCGTCCACCCTGCCGCTCGTCGCTTATGTCAGGGCCGAGGGCTTCAGCGTCGCCGAGATCGTCCGCCTCGCAAACCACGGCAATATTGCCGGCATCAAGTTTGCCACAACGGATCTGATGCTGCTGTCGCGCGCGATACCGGCCGCCGATCCGGCCGGCGCGCTGTTCGTCTGCGGCCTGGCGGAGAGCTGGGCGCCGACATTTACCGCGGCCGGCGCGCGCGGCTTCACCTCGGGCCTCGTCAATGTTGCGCCGCAGCTGTCACTTGCCGTTCACGCTGCGCTCGAAAAAGGTGATTTCGCCGCGGCACGGGCGATCGTCAACCGGCTCGAACCCTTCGAGCGCATGCGGACCAAATTCCGCAACGGCGCCAACGTGACCGTCGTCAAGGAGGCCGTCACCTATTCCGGCCTCGATGTCGGTCCCGTACGCGTGCCGGGATTGCCGTTGCTCGACCAGCATGATCGCGAGGAACTTCATCACCTGCTTCGAGGTTGGGAGGCCGAGGGCAGCATTCAAACCGATCCGGACCGGCAGCAGTCTGCAAAGGCGGCCGGCTGAGTTCGACACGAGTGCGGTTCAGCTTTTCATGGAAGCGCAGAGCCGCTCTAACCCTTTGTTTTTACGCAATTCCGGACGGAAAACCGCTTCGCACTTTTCCTGGAATTGCTCTATTTCCGCAAACAACAGGATTGGGAGGTCTAGAGATGCTGAAACAGCTACTGACAACGATCGCAATTACCGGCGCCCTGATGACGACGCAGCCCGTCTGGGCGGCATCGCCGCCCAATATGCTGGTGATCGGCACCAATCTCACTGGCATCCGGACGCTCGATCCGGCCCAGAACAATGCCCGCACGGTCTCCGAGCTGATCTCGAACCTCTACGACAACCTCGTGCAGCTGTCGCCTGACGATCTCAAGACGCTGAAGCCGATGCTGGCGACGAAATGGGAGGTCTCGCCTGATGGTAAGGTCATCACGCTGACCCTGCGCGACGACGCGGTCTTCCAGAGCGGCAACACGGTCACCGCCGAGGATGCGGCCTGGTCGATCCAGCGCGTCATCAAGATGGGTCAGGTCGGCTCCACCGACGTCGCGCTCTGGGGCTTCAAGGCCGATAACGTCGAAAAGCTCGTTCGCGCCAAGGATGAACACACGCTCGAGATCGAGCTGCCGCAGGCGGTCAATACCGATCTGGTGCTCTATTCGCTGGCCGGCTCATCGCTCGGCATCGTCGACAAGAAGACGGTGTTGTCGCATGAGGCGAACGGTGATTTCGGCGGCGCCTGGCTTTCCGCCAATTCCGCCGGCAGCGGCCCGTTCAGCCTGGCGCAGTGGCGGCCGAACGATGTGGCGATCTTCAATGCGCAGCCGAAATATTGGGGCGGCAAGCCGGCCATGGCCCGCGTCGTCGCCCGCCACATCCCCGAATCCGGCAATCTCCGGCTTCAGCTCGAAGCCGGTGACGTCGATGTCGGCCAGTATGTGGCAAGCGGCGATCTCGATGCGCTCGCCACCAACAAGGATATGGTGATCGAGAACGTCCCGGGTCTCGGCTTCTACTACATCGCCCTCAACCAGAAAGACCCGGACCTGCAGAAACCGAAAGTCCGAGAGGCCTTCCAGCACGCCTTCGACTGGAAGGCGATCTCCGGCAACATCATGCGCTATACCGGTTTTCCCTGGCAGTCGATGATCCCGCGCGGCATGATCGGCGCTCCCGGCGAGGCTGATGTCCGCTACAACTACGATCCCGCCAAGGCCAAGCAGCTGCTGGCGGAGGCCGGCTATCCCAACGGCTTGAAGAAGGTCCTCAATCCCTCGGGCGCTGCAACCCTGCCCTTCGCCGAAGCACTACAGGCAAGCGCGCGCGCCGCCGGCCTCGATCTCGATCTCGTGCCCGGCGAATTCACCCCCGCCTTCCGCGAGCGCAAATTCGAAGTTCTGCTCGGCAATTCCGGCGCCCGCCTGCCCGATCCTTTCGCCGTCGCCACCCAATATGCCTTCAATCCCGACAATAGCGACGAGGCGCGCCTCGGCAGCTATTATCTCTGGCGGACGGGCATGAAGGTGGACGAGCTCAACACGCTCATCGATCAATCGATGAAGGAGCGCGATACGGCCAAGCGTACCGACATTTTCAAGAAGATGGACGGGATCTATGCCGGCATGGCCGCCCCGCTCGTCATCTTCTTCCAGCGAACCGACCCCTACGTCATGCGCGCCAACGTCAAGAACTATCACGGGCATACGACCTGGTCGACGCGCTGGCACGACGTGACGAAGGAGTAGAGCGCGTGGCGAGCGCCGAGCTGACGTCGAAGCAGGAGAGCAGCCGTCATTCTCAGGCGGGCGGGTTCACCGAAGCGGCCCCGCATCCGTTGATGAGCTTGCTGCGGCGCCTGGCGGGGCGCGTGGTGGCTGTCGTCACCACGCTGCTCGGCCTGCTCTTCCTCACCTTCTCGATGGGCCGCCTTCTGCCCGCCGACCCGGTGCTATCAATCACCGGGGCGGAGGTCAGCAAGGAAGTTTACGATCGCGTCTATAACGAGCTGGGGCTCGGCCAGCCCATCTGGATGCAGTTCCTCTCCTATGTCGGCAAGATCGCCACAGGCGACCTCGGCATGTCCGCGACGACGGGCCAGCCGATCCTCGCCGATCTGATGACGATCTTTCCCGCGACCATCGAGCTTGCGATCATCGCCATGATCATCGGCGCGATCGTCGGCATCCCGCTCGGCATCACGGCCGCCGTCAGGCGCGGTACAATCATCGACCACATCGCCCGGATCGTTGCGCTTGCCGGCCATTCCGTCCCGATCTTCTGGACCGGGCTGATGGCGCTCTTCATCTTCTATGCGAAGCTCAAGCTCGTCGGCGCATCGGGTCGGATCGACGTCTTCTACGAAGGCCTCGTCACGCCGATGACCGGCTTCCTGCTGATCGACGCGGCGCTGCAGGGCCAATGGGAGGTGTTTCACAATGCGCTCGGCCACATCATCCTGCCGGCGGCGATCCTCGGTTATTACTCCGTCGCCTATATCAGCCGCATGTCGCGCAGTTTCATGCTCGAACAGCTCAGCCAGGAATACATCATCACCGCCCGGGCAAAGGGGCTCGGCACCCGCAAGGTCGTCTGGCGCCATGCGTTCAGAAACATTCGCGTGCAGCTGCTGACGATCCTGGCGCTGACCTTCGGCGGCCTTCTCGAAGGCGCGGTGCTGATCGAGACGGTCTTCGGCTGGCCCGGGCTCGGCCAATACCTCACCCGCGGGCTGCAGATGAACGACATGAACGTGGTGATGGGTTCGGTGCTGACGATCGGCGCCGTCTTCCTGATCATCAACATCCTGTCGGACTTCCTCTATCGCATTCTTGATCCGAGAACACGGTGACGCCATGACGATCTCCACCGAAGACGCAGACAGCGCCAACGCCGGCGGCCTTCGCAGATGGCTGCAGGCGCCGGAGCCTCGGGACTGGTTTCAGTCGTCGATGCAGCAGATCCATCAGGGCTGGCTGAAGTTCAGCCTGCACCCGCTTGGCCTGGCCGGCCTCGTCATCATCGTGCTCCTGATCGTGGTGGCGACGGCCGCACCTCTGCTGACGAGCTACGATCCGATCGTGCAGGATATGGCCGGGCGGCTTGCGCCCCCCTCGGCCGCCCATATTCTCGGTACCGACAATTTCGGCCGCGACGTCTTTGCGCGGGTGATCTACGGCGCCCGCACGACGCTCTACATCATCATGCTGGTGACCATCATCGTCGCCCCGCTCGGCCTGCTGATCGGCTCCTTCTCCGGCTATTTCGGCGGCATCGTCGACGAGATCCTGATGCGCATCACCGATATATTCCTCTCCTTCCCCGGGCTGGTGCTGGCGCTCGGTTTTGCCGCAGCCCTCGGCCCCGGCATCACCAACGCGATCATCGCGATCTCGCTGACGGCCTGGCCGCCGATCGCCCGGCTGGCACGCGCCGAGACGCTCAGCCTGCGCAAGGCGGACTATATCGCCGCCGTGCGCCTGCAGGGCGCGACATCAATTGCGATCATCACCCGCCACATCCTGCCGATGTGCATTCCCTCGGTGATCGTCCGCGTTACCCTCAACATGGCCGGCATCATCATCACCGCCGCCGGCCTCGGCTTTCTCGGCCTCGGCGCGCAGCCGCCCTGGCCGGAATGGGGCTCGATGGCGGCGAGCGGCCGCGAGTTCATGCTCGACAGCCCCTGGGTGATCGCAGCACCCGGCATTGCCATCGCGCTCGTCAGCCTCGCCTTCAACCTCGTCGGCGATGCCCTTCGCGACGTCCTCGACCCGAGAGGTTCGGAATGACTGGGCCCCTGATCGATATTCGCAATCTCGAAATCGCTTATGGCGGCGGCCACATGCGCGCTGTGCGCGGCGTGAGTTTTACACTCGGACAGGAGAAGCTCGGCATCGTCGGCGAATCCGGATCGGGAAAATCCACCGTCGGACGCGCAATCATGAAGCTGCTCCCGCCGACCGCAAAGGTCAGCGCCGAGCGAATGCGCTTTCGCGACGTCGACCTCATCACGGCAGACGAACGGAGGATGATGACGATCCGGGGGCGGCGGATCGGCCTGATTCTACAGGACCCGAAATATTCGCTCAATCCGGTCATGCGGATCGGCGAGCAGATTGCCGAGACCTACCGCTTCCATCATCCAAAGGTGAGCAAGGCAAAAACCTACGCCCAAGCGCTCAACATGCTCGAAGCCGTCCAGATCCGCGATCCCGAGCGCGTGGCCCGCCTCTATCCGCACGAGATATCGGGCGGCATGGGCCAGCGCGTGATGATCGCCATGATGCTGATTGCCGAACCCGAAGTGCTGATCGCCGACGAGCCGACCTCGGCGCTCGATGTCACGGTCAGGCTGGAGATCCTGGCTCTGCTCGATGAACTTGTGGCCCGGCGCAATCTCGGCCTGATCTTCATCAGTCACGACCTCAATCTCATCCGCAATTTCTGCGATCGCGTCCTCATCATGTATGCCGGCCGCGTCGTGGAAGTGCTCGAGGCGCGCGATCTCGGCAAGGCCAGACACCCTTATACGCAAGGGTTGCTGGCATCCCTGCCGACGATCGAGAATCCCCCCGCCCGGCTGCCGATCCTGAAGCGCGATCCCGCCTGGCTTGACGACCTCGCAGTGGAGCCGCCGCGATGATCAGGATCGACAATCTCACCATCCGCTTCGCGCACGGCCAAAGGCCTGTTGTCAGGGATGTCAATCTCGCCGTCGAAAAAGGGACGGCCTTCGGCCTGGTCGGCGAATCCGGCTGCGGCAAGTCCACGGTTCTCCGGGCGCTTTCCGGCCTCAACGCCAATTACGACGGCCGGATCGCGCTCAACGGCGAGACGCTGGACCGCCATCGCGGCCGGCCGTTTTTCCGCCGGGTGCAGATGGTGTTTCAGGACCCTTACGGATCGCTTCATCCCCGCAAGACCATCCGTTCGCAGCTGCAGGAGCCGCTGCGCAACCAGGGGCTGGACAGGAATTCCGTCGACGTGAACGCCGTGCTGAGATCGGTCGGGCTCGATCCGGCGCTGAGCTACAGATTTCCGCATCAGCTCTCCGGCGGGCAGCGCCAGCGCGTGGCGATCGCCAGGGCCCTGATGCTGAACCCCGACGTGCTGCTTTTGGACGAACCGACATCGGCGCTCGACGTGTCGGTGCAGGCCGAAATCCTCAATCTCCTGCAGGATCTGCGCAAAGAGCGCGGCCTTACCTATCTGCTGGTCAGCCACGATCTCGCCGTCGTCTCCCATATGTGCAGCCGCGTCGCCATCATGGAAGCCGGCGAGATCGTCGAGCAGGTCGAGATCGAGGCGCTGCGCAGAGGCGCCGTCGAACATCCCTATTCGCAACGTCTGCTGCGGGCGAGCCGGATGTACGGAAGGGCGTAACCCCTACCGGCACGCCCCTTGTGTCTATTTCCAGCTGGTATAATCGGCGGCAACACAGCCAAACGGTGCCCGATCCTGACCAAACCGCTTCTTCAGCTGCTCGCATCCCCACTCGTTCAGCGGCGCCGGCATGAGATTGTTGATGTCCATGCCAGGCGATTGGAATTGAGTCGTGGAACTCGTCACGTACCAAAGCCAGAAACCGACCACACCGACGACGATCAGAAGCAACACACCGAAGAAAAGCTGCAGCCGCTTCCATACCGATACCGTCCTTGTCGGTTCTTCGATCAATACGGGCCCACTTTGATCGCCGTCCCGCCGATATGGGGCAAGAGCCGCAGCGCGTTCGGCATCGGTCAGCTCAACGCGCTGCAGACGATCGTCCAGAAGCACCGGCAGAGCTGTAGTGCCATGCCTGACGGCCAGTCCGATCGCCTTGCCATTGGCTTCGCCGACGATCAGGGGCTCCTGTCCTTTCATGCGCGTGTAAGCCGATCGCCCCGTTTTGTCGGCGGCAATCTTGTCATTGTAGGTGATGGAAAGGACGCCGCGCCTGCGGTCGAATGCGCTGATCTCGACCGGGACGGGGATCAGCCTGGCAGGCCGGCGCAATTGGCCCTTGACCCGCCAAATGCGAATAGCGAGAAAAATCGTTCCCAGGCTCGTGCCGCCAAGCAGGACCACAAACAGAGCGAGCGTGATGATCCTGTTCCAAAGCATGTCCAGACCCAGGCTCATCGTCGCGAGTTCCGGATGATCGGCCGAAATCACAAGATCGGTTTCGTAATCGCCGGTATGGAAATCGACGAACATGATCTCGACCTCGGTGTCGTAGTTTCGTCCACCGTAGCTGTAGACAAGGCGCGCCTCGCAGTCGGTAAAGACGGCCTTGCGTGTGGTGCATCGGCCGTTTTGCACGTCGCCATCGTCGAGCACCAAAGGGTTCTGGCTGATCTGAAAATCGCGGATCACGCCCGGTGCTTCCCAGACGAAGAAAAAGACAGCCAATGCCAGGATGACGGGCGTTGCCCAGAAGTAAGCGCTCGGCGTGGAAATGACGTCGCGCGCCAATGAAAGCGGGCGGCTGGGAAGAACAAGCGAAGACAATGGTGCGGACCCCTCGTGTGACAGCGCAGCGCGCCGATAAAGCTTCAGACAGCGGCGTGATGAACGCGCGGAGTGACGTCATTCCGACCGGCTTACGCAATCCCCTTGTGCGATACTGATCTACAACCTGAGGAAGGCGATCTGCAATCCCTTTCAGCGTGTGGTCTTTGCAAGTATTGACGGCGCCGAATGCCACGTCCCTGTTGGCCCAAGCCAGACATCGGGATAAACTGGACACCGTACTTCGCTTCTCCTTTAAGGTGGTAAGGTAGCGGATGCCCATCTCGGCGTACTTCAAGGCAGGATTGTTTGTCGTCGCCGCGGCTGTGGCATTGTTCGCGTCGGCCGGCACGATCGCTGTCCCGGGCTTTTGGGCCTATCTCGCGATCTTCGCTGTCGTCATGATCGTTTCGTTCGCGGCGCTCGATCCGGACCTCCTGCGCGAACGCATGCGGCCGGGTGGCAAGAAGCCGCCGCTCTCGCTGAGGGTCTTCTCGCTCGTTCTGTTCATGCACTGGATCGTTGCCGGGCTTGACCGTGGCCGTTTCCATTGGAGCGACAACGTGCCCGATTGGCTTCAGGCCGTTTGCCTGTTCACGGTCGCGGCCGGCTACGCCCTTGCACTATGGGCTATGCGCGTGAACCGATTTTTCTCCTCAGTCATTCGCATCCAGGCCGACCGCGGCCAGCACGTCGTCAGCACGGGACCTTATGCCTTCGTCCGCCACCCCGGCTACACCGCTGGATTTCTGATCATAGCGGCAAGCGGACCCGCGCTCGGATCGTGGCTTGCGGCTGCACTTGTTGTGTTCTTCAGCCTGCCGTTTCTGCTCTACCGCACCATCACGGAGGACCGAGTTCTTCGCGCGGAGCTTGCGGGCTACTCGGATTATGCTGCGCGAGTCCGATGGCGGCTTCTGCCAGGTATTTGGTGAATTGGCGCTTTTGAGACCTTGGTCTGGCGACGTCTACGAGACTAAACAGCGCATCCCGTATGGAACGAAATCAACGTGCGGCGGTTATATGACCGCCTTCCTCCAGCCGAGAGTGATGGTCCCGATGTTGCACGGTCCGAATATGACTCACATGTTCAAGGTCTTTGCATGCGCTGTCGCTGTGGCGACGGCGTCAATGGCCGGCGTCGCCAATGCAGACGAATCGGCTTTTTTGAAAACGCTTGCGGGAAGTTGGAACGGCAAGGGGACGGTGAAAGTGCGGACAAACGCACCCGTCCTGAACGTCACTTGCCAGTTTAAATCGGATACGAATGCCAGATCCCTTTCGCTCAATGGGCGTTGCACCAGCCTCATGGTTTTTTCCCGGGCCATCAGCGCCAACCTCAAGGCCAGCGGCGACAGATACACGGGCTCCTATATCGGCGCCGGGAGCGGCACCGCGGGACTTGGCGGGAGGCGCAATGGGGACGCCATAAACCTCGCGATTAAATGGGCGAAAGAGGTAAATGGCGATCGGCGTGCACAGATGACGATCGAAAAAATTGGCGCGTCCGGCATGCGCCTCACCACAGTCGACACCGACCCCGTGACAGGTCGATCGGTCGTTACAAGCCGCATTGAGCTACGTCGAAGCTGAAGCGGCCATACGTTTAGATTTGTCTTCGCTAATGCAGGTTGATAGAGGAGCGGCGGTGTTATAGTTTCGCGTTCGCAAATCGACGCATGATACAAGGAATGGTTATCTTATGCCGACAGGTACGGTTAAATTCTTCAATGACGACAAGGGCTTCGGCTTTATTACCCCGGAAGGCGGCGGACAGGACGTGTTCGTGCACGTGTCTGCGTTGCAGCGCGGCGGCTCGCTCCGCGAAGGTGACAAGGTCAGCTTCGAGGTCGGACAGGATCGCAAGACCGGAAAATCGAAGGCTGAGAACGTCTCGACCATCTGATCGAAAATCGACGATCCCCAGCCCGCGTTGAGCGGGTTGGGGGGCTCGTCGTCACGATTCGCAGGCGCGAATGCCTGGTTGCCATAAGCCGTCACGGCGGCGATCGAGCTTATATCTGTCGTTTTGGGTATCCGGGACGGCAAGAATGTTTTACGCATTCACTTCGCCGGCTAACGGAGCACGCCGGCTTCATCAGCCGCAACTTTGAATGCCAGTGCGGCCGCAGATGAATCGGCTCGTCCGTCGACGGCGTCCGTGCAGATCCTCTTCGCGACGGCGTAGGATGCCGCCTTCTCGCGCGGCCAACAGGTCATGAGATATGCGAGCGCGTCCCTGCTGCTGCAAATACTCTTGAGGTGGTCGCCATCCCCAATGATGACCTCAACCGGCTCGTCCCAAAAATCGCGGCGCATCGACAGTTCCTCAGCTCTTGCGGCTATCGGCTGAACGTCATCTGCGCGGGCTCGTTCCGGCATGGGACTTTGGTCTTATATGACCCGAAGTCACAGCGGCACGCGTGAGCGATCTCTCATCTTAATCGCAGCGCCCGTGTGCCGAACAGGCTCGGCACACGATTGGTGGGAGCAGCAGCCTGCCGTCAGACCAGTCCCGGCACGACGAACACCAGCCAGGCGACGATCGGGCCGATGATCGCGATCAGCGCGCTGTAGATCAGCAGCTGCCGCAGCACCTGCTCGCGCCTGTCGTCCGGCGCATTGGCGACGACAAGCGCGCCGTTGGTGGAGAATGGGCTGGTATCGACGATCGTCGTCGAGATGGCGATCGCCGCGACCACGCCGACGGCGCTGACATGCCCTTGAAGAAGGAAGGGAACGGCGAGCGGGATGATCGCGCCGAGCAGCGCGGTCGAGGAGGCAAAGGCCGAGACGATGGCGCCGGTAAAGCAGAGCAGGAGCGCCACCAGCAGCGGCATGCCGAGACTGGATATGCCGTTCGCCACATAATCGACCGTCCCGGCCTTCTCCATGACGCCGACATAGGTGATGATGCCGGCAATCAGCAGCACTGTGGACCAACTGACCTTGTCGATGGCCGCCTTCTGCGTTTTCGGCGACAAGAGCGCGAGGGCGACGGCGACGGTCATGGCGACGAGGCCGACGTTGAACTTGAAGACCAGGGCGCCGATGCCAAGCGCCGTCAGGCCGATCAAGGTGGTGATTCTCTCATTGTTGAGGCGCAGCCCCGTCGCGGTATCGGCCGCCGTACCATAGGCATGTTCCCGGATCGGTTTTGCCGGCGTGCCGCCGTGACCTCTGATCGACGCCGATACACCCTCGGGATGCAGTTCGGGCAAGGGACCAAGCGATGCAGGGTTCTGCCTCATCACCTTTGCGCCGCCGAAAATGAAGAAGACCAGCACCGCGATCGCCAGGTTGAAGAAGAAGCTGGAGAGAAACAGCGAGGTCGGCGCGAAAGGCAGGCCGGCCTTCGCAACGATCTGGTTGGTGATCCCGCCATAGATGCTGATCGGCGAAAAGCCGCCCGCCTGCGCGCCGTGGATCACCATCAGGCCCATCATGACCGGGTGAATGCGGTACTGCACGGCAAAGCTCAAGGCGACGGGTGCGAGAATGGCGACCGCGGCGGGGCCGAGAGCACCGAAACCGGTAATGACGGCGGCGACCAGGAACATCACCCAGGGAATCAGGCCGATCCGCCCGCGCACCAGGCGCACGGCATATTCGACGAGCCAGTCGATCGTGCCGTTGATCTGCGCTATGGCGAAGAGGTAGGTGACGGCGACGAGCGTCAGGAACAGATCGCTCGGGAAGCCGTCAAATATATCGTTGGTTTTCATGCCGATGACAAGCGTGCCGAGCACGAAGGCGCCGGCAAAGGCGAGCGCCCCCATATTGATCGGCTGGATCGTCGCAATGACGAACATGGCGACCAGCAGGCCTATGGCCAATAATTCGATACCCATGATTCCCCTCCCTCCGGCGCCTCCAGCGCCGTAGCTGTTGTGTTCAAACTTGATGCGGAATGCCGGCGCACCCTCCTCCCAGAGGGCGGGCGCCTTAGAACAGGATGATTTTAGGCCGGGTCGGCCCAAAATCTGAATCCTGTTCTAAATTAAATAGTTAGAGCATGATGTCGCCCGAAAACCGCTCACACTTTTCGGCATCATGCTCTAGCTCCTGGTGTAAAGATCGGCGTATTGCTGCCGCAGGATATTTTTCTGCACCTTGCCCATCGTGTTGCGCGGCAGGTCCTCGGCGAAGATGATGCGCTTGGGTTGTTTGTAGCGGGCGAGACGGTCCCGGAGAGCGCTGACGATGGTCTTTTCATCCAGGATGGCGCCGGGCTTGCATACGACGACGGCCGTGACGCCTTCTCCGAAATCGGGATGCGGCACGCCGATCACAGCACTCTCGACCACACCGTCGATCTGGTCGATCTCGCCCTCGACCTCTTTCGGATAGATGTTGTATCCGCCCGAAATCACCAGATCCTTGCCGCGGCCGACGATGTTGACATAGCCGTCCCGGTCGATCTTGCCGAGATCGCCGCTGATGAAGAAACCGTCCGCCGTGAATTCCGCCGCCGTCTTTTCCGGCATGCGCCAATAGCCTTTGAAGACGTTCGGCCCCTTGATCTCGATCATGCCGGTTTCTTCAGGCGGCAGCACCAGCCCGGTGGCGGGATCGGTGACGCGCACCGTCACACCAGGCAGCGGGAAACCAACCGTTCCGGCAATCCGTTTTCCCTCGTAAGGGTTCGACGTGTTCATATTGGTTTCCGTCATGCCGTAGCGCTCGAGAATGGCGTGACCGGTGCGGGCCTGGAACTCGGTATGGGTTTCGGCAAGCAGCGGCGCCGAACCGGAGATGAACAGGCGGATGTTGGCGACGACCTCTCTGTCGAGGCGCGGACTTTGCAGGAGACGCACATAGAAGGTCGGTACACCCATCAGCATGGTTGCCTCAGGCATCAACGAAACGACCTCGTCGGCGTCGAATTTCGACAGCAGGAACATCGAGGCGCCGGCGAGCAACGTGACATTCGTGGCGACGAACAGCCCATGGGTATGGAAGATCGGCAAGGCATGGATCAGCCGGTCGTCCGATGTGACGCGCCAATAATCCCGCAAGGTCAGGGCGTTCGAGAGCAGGTTTCCATGGGTAAGCATCGCCCCCTTGGAACGTCCCGTCGTTCCCGAGGTGTAGAGGATCGCAGCCAGATCGTCGGCGGCGCGCGAGGCGTCGACAAAGTCGGCCGGTTCATCGCGGGCGAGATCCAGCAGCGAGCCGCTGCCATCGGCGTCGAGTGTTTCGACGATCGCGCCGTGGGGTTTGGCGATCGTCTCCACGCCTTCCCGGCCAGCCGGCGCCACAACCACCAGACGCGGCTCCGCATCGCCGATAAAATAATCGAGCTCGGCCAGCGTATAGGCGGTGTTGAGCGGCAGGTAGACGGCGCCGGTTCGCAGACAGGCGAGATAGAGGATCAACGCCTCGGCGCTTTTCTCGACTTGCACCGCCACCCGGTCGCCGGGGCGAATGCCGAGCGTGTCCATCGCGCCAGCAAGGCGGCCGGAAAGAGCGAAGGCGTCGTCATAGGTCCATGTGCGGGCGCTATCGATCCGGATGAACGGTGCGTCACCGGGCGCGGCCGCCCGCATGGCGTCGAAAAGATGGTTGCTCACTTGAGCCCTCCTCCAAGCGTTGAATTCATGATCTGTGCGAATGGCCGGGAGCCTTGCTGGCCATTGCCGCCACGGCGGCTTTCGTCGTTCTGGCTGAGCAAGCTCTTGACGGCAGGCGAGGCAATCACTTCGCCGCGCTGCGCCAAGGCCTCGTGGTTGGCCACGATGTCGTCGAGCTTGTAGAGGTAGTTGACCATCAGGCCGTGGGCCTGCTGCATCGCCTTGGCCGAGCGGTCGCCGAGAAAATTCAGTCTTTCAAGCCGAGCGCCGTTGCCGAGATGGAAGCGGGAGACGGGATCGACGGGGCGGCCCTCCGGCGTCCGTTCGGTCAGGAAATAACGCGCCGCAAGCGGCAGCAGCACGCGCTCCACTTCGGCCACGGTCTTCTCGTCGTCGGGCCAGTTCGGATCGTCCAGCGCCGTCGGCGTTTCCGCGCGCGCCTTGGCAAGCCAGCGGGCAAAGCCCGGCACCGGCGACAGCGTGACGAAATTCTTCAGGCCGGGCAGGTCTCTGCGCAGATCCTCCACCACCTGCTTGATCAGGAAGTTGCCGAACGAGATACCGCGCAGGCCATCCTGGCAGTTGGAGATCGAATAGAAGACCGCCGTCGTCGCCTCGTCGGCATTGATCGGCTCCCTGCCCTCGTCGAGCACATCTGCGATCGCGCTCGGCACCGATCGTGTCAGCGCCACCTCCACGAATACCAGCGGCTCGTCGGCCAGGCGGGGGTGGAAGAAGGCAAAGCATCGGCGGTCGGCGGGCGCCAAACGACGTCGCAGCTCCTCCCAGCCGGCGATCTCATGCACGGCCTCGTATTTGATGATCTTTTCAAGGATGTAAGCCGGCGTCGTCCAGTCGATCGGGCGCAGCGTCAGGAAACCGCGATTGAACCAGGAGCCGAACAGGTGGGTAAAGTCGGCGTCAAGCGCGTGATAACCTTCGGATTGGTCTTTGGAAGCAAGCAGTTGCTGGCGCATCCGGACGAGCTTGGCGGTGCCGTTCGGCGCGTGGTTCAATCGGCGCAGAAGCTCCTGTCGCCGCGGCTCGGCTGCCTGGTGGAGAGCAATGACGGCGGCCGAGCTCTTATCGGTGCGGTAGTTTTCGATCGCCTGGTCGAGCCTGGCCGTGTCGGGCCCGAATTTTTCATGCAGCATATTGAGGAATGCCTGCACGCCCTCGCCGTCGAGCGCCTCCCAGCGATCGAGAATCTCGGCCGCAAGCGCCATGCCCGAGGCTTCGCCGCGGCTCGACAGCAGCATTTCACAAAGCGTCTGGAGATCGGCCTTGGCTGCGGCCTGCGTCGCGCGCACACCGGAAAACAGCAGCTGGCGCCCGCGATCGGTGATGCTCTGCAGCATGTCGGTGAAGAAGGAAGCCTCAGACATGACATTCTCCTCTCTTCCGCTGGTCTCTTCAGCCGGCCGGGTGCACGGACCGTTTTAACGGCTGCTTCCCATCGTCGGGTTTCGCCGGTAGTATGTAGAATGCCATTCTTCGTACACGATATCAACAATCGTGTATACAAGAATTGTGTTTATGTATGATGGAGTGAGACGAATGTCCGAAAATGCAGGCCGATGGCTTCGGGATGAAATTGAAAACTCAATTCTTTCCAACGAGTTCGCCCCCGGTGAGCGGCTCGACGAAACGGTGCTTGCGACGCGGTTCGGGGTTTCCCGCACACCGGTGCGCGAGGCGCTGATGCAACTCGATGCGATCGGCCTCATCGAAATCCGGCCGCGCAGAGGCGCTGTCGTCATCGATCCCGGGCCGCACCGCGTCTACGAGATGTTCGAGGTGATGGCCGAGCTGGAGGGCCTGGCCGGGTCGCTCGCTGCCCGACGGCTGGACAAGACCTCCCGGGAAGCGATCACGGCCACCCACAGCCGCTGCGAGCAATCGGCCGGCGCCGGCGACAGCGATGCCTATTATTACGACAATGAGGAATTCCATAAGGCCATCTACGCAGCCGGCCGCAGCGAATTCCTCGAGGAGCAATGCGTGCAATTGCACCGTCGCCTGCGCCCCTATCGCCGCCTCCAGCTGCGCGTGCGCAACCGCCTGTCGACCTCCTTCTCGGAACATTGCGCCATCGTCGATGCAATCTTTGCCGGAGACGGAGACGAAGCCCGCCGCCTGCTGCGGACGCATGTCGGCATTCAGGGCGAGAGGTTCAGCGATCTGGTCGCGAGCATGTCGGCCAGATGAACTTCGTTAGCGACACCACCGCGCATTCGGCAGCAGGTGCTGACGATCAGTCTCTGCCCAATTTAAGGGCAAGTGCCTTTCACTGACCATTGACATTGGAAGCGTTAAGGCCGAAGCCGCACTCGCCCGCACATGCGTGGTCGCTTCGCGAGGATAACAGAGATGAAGACCAAGGCGGCTGCAGCCAATGCCGGAAACCTGATCATGACGGGTATCCTGCTGATGTTGCTCGGCGATCTGCTCTTCGCACTGAACGATGCGATGGGCAAGTGGCTGGTCGCAAGCTTCGCCGTCGGCCAGGTGCTGGTGATCCGCTCGGTCGGCTCCTTCATCGTACTCGGACCGATGATCGCACGGCAAGGGCCGATGGCCCTGTTCCGCGTCGAGCAAAAGGGCCTCCAATTCATACGTGTTCTGATGGCCACCGGCGATGTCGCCCTGTTCTACGCCGCCGTCGCCTATCTGCCCCTCGCAGACGTCATGACCTTCTATATGGCCGGGCCCATCTATATTGCGGCGCTCTCGCATTTCTTTCTCGGAGAAAAGATCGGCTGGCGCCGGTGGCTCGCCGTTCTGGTCGGTTTCACAGGCGTCGTCATCGCGCTGCGCCCCTCCACCGCGATGCTGTCGCTTCCGTCACTCTTCGGCCTTGCAGGCAGCTTGGCCTTCGCGCTGTCGCTTGTCATGAGCCGCTATCTGCGCTCGACCAGCGACACGACGCTGGTGACATGGCAGACGGTTGCCGCCCTTGCCACCGGCATCGTGCTCAGCATTGGCCACTGGCAGTCGGCAACGCTGATCGATTGGTCCGGCATGCTGCTGCTCGGGATCGTCGCCACCTGCGCGCATTTGCTCATCACGCGCTCGCTGAAGCTTGCCCCGGCATCGCTGCTCGCGCCGCTGCAATATACGCTGCTGCTCTGGGCGATCGTGCTCGGCTATGTCTTCTTCAACGATATTCCCGACATGCAGATCGTCGTCGGCGCCGCAATCATCGTCTTTGCCGGCCTGTTCATCTTCCACCGGAAGAACCTGAAGGAGACGGTGCCGGCGGAAGCCGTCCCGCCGGACGGGCATTGAGAGACGAGCCGGATCGGCATTCCGGAATGCGTCTTGCCGATCATCTCTTGCTGGCACCGCTCCGAATATATTCGACTGTCGTCCGCTCGTAAGACCTTTTGTTTTGTCCGATGCGGACTGGACAAGCGCCCTCAGTTCAAGACAGATTATTCGCCATCCCGCCCGCCACGGGAGCCGGACCATCCCGAGCATCGAAATCATCGATTGACCTTCAACAAGGATAGGAAGGCGTCATGAGTTTCAACAACAGCCAAAGTGCGGCAAGATCTGCGGGCCGCGGGCAGCGGCAAGCGCCCCTCACCGTTCGGATAATGTTTCGGGCTGCAAAGGCTGTCTTCGGTTTAGCGTTTCTGCTGGCGACCATATGGGCCTCTCTCGCGCTATTCTACCGTCTGCCGGTTTCCCTGCCGGTCCGAGAGGTCGCGGCAGGCGTCCTCGCGCTGGTCGGTGTTGTCGCGGTAATTTCCATCACCTGGAAGCCGCGCCTCGTTGTTATCCTTCCTTTCGTCCTGTGTTTTGCAGGCATCACCGTGTGGTGGAACTCGATCAAGCCCCCGGTGACGGCCGACTGGGCGGGAGACGTCGCCAGGCAGGTGACAGGCACGGTCGACGGCAACATGCTCACGTTGACCAATGTCAGAAATTTCGCCTGGAAAACGGAGGGCGGTTTTGTGGAGAAATGGGAAACGCGCACCTACGACCTGAACAAGCTCAGGAGCCTCGATTTGTTCATGTCCTATTGGGCAGGACCTGAGATGGCGCACATGATCCTGAGTTTCGGGTTCGATGACGATCAATACCTGGCATGGTCGATCGAGGTGCGGAGAACGGCCGGAGGTAAATTCTCTCCGATCGGCGACCTCTTCAAAAGCAATCCCCTCGTCATCATCGCGGCCGCCGAAAGTGACGTCATTCGTGTCCGATCCGACATACGCGGCGAGGACGTCCAGCTCTTTCGCATGCGCGTTCCGCCGGCCAATGCCGCACGGCTGCTCCTGCAATATGTGAGCGATGCCAACACGCTCGCCGAACACCCGCGCTTCTATAACTCGCTCACCACCAACTGCACCACGACTGCCGCCAAAATGATGCGGGCCGTCGGCGCTACATTTCCGTTCGATTGGCGGCTGATCGTGAACGGTTACCTTCCGGAATTCGCCTATGACCGGAAAGCGCTCGACATGAAGCTGCCGTTTGAGGAGCTGAAAGCGGCGGCGCATATCGCCGCACGGGCAAAAGGCGCCGACGCCTCCGGGGATTTTTCGAAAGCGATCCGTGAGGGTGTGCCGTCACCGCTCGATTGAACGGCGCATTGGCCCACGAAAGTTGGAATCGACGGCGCCCGAAATCGCTGACACTTTCGCCGTCATGGCCTAACTAATCCTCACCCCCGGGCGGCTCCCAGCCGAAGACGCTGCGGCCGCCGAAATCGGCGGATTGGCGGAATTCGCCGGCGATGATTTCCTTGAGGTCGGGGCCGGTGACATAGCGTTCCATCTGCCGGGATTGTTCATCCAGGCGCCTGAGCGCCTGCAGCTCCTCCTCCCGCCCGAGCCTGCCTTTCTGCACCGCCGATTTCATCACGCCGATCGTCTCGTCATAGACCTTGAGCGGCACCGGGAAAGGATGGCGGTCCTTACCGCCATGGGCGATCGAAAAACGTGCCGGATCGGAAAAGCGACAGGGCGCGCCGTGCACGACTTCCGCCACCATCGCCAGCGCCCTCACCGTGCGGGCGCCGACGCCGGGAACGAGCAGCAGTTCCTGGAAGTCCGCCGGCCCGCGATCGGCGGCGGCGGCCAGATTTCCATGAAGGCGGCGCATATGCACATCGCTCTCGCGCACGTCGTGGTGGGCGGGCATGATGAGATGCGGCAGCATCGGCTGTGCGGCGGGCTCGGGTGCGGGCTCTTCGGTGCGCAGCAGCGCGGCGGCCTCGCGGACGATCCTGTCGGGACCGAGCGTTGCCAGCAGGTCGAGCTGACCGCGCCGCGAGCGCTCGGCGCGCCTGTCGGCGAGATTGACGATCTCGCCCTGGCTCCGTCCCTCGATCGCCGCATGCGGCGAGTCGACGAAACTCTCGAGTCCTTCCGACAGCCAGTGATAACGCCGGGCCTGCCGCCTGTCGCCGTTCATGCCCTGCTGCACAACCACCCAATGACCGTCATCGGCGATGATAAAGCCATGGAGATAAAGGTCGAAGCCGTCCTGGAGGGCGGCGCTGTCGACCTTGGCAATGAGACGGCTCGTCATGGCCAGTCCCTCCCCGTCGAGGCCGACGCGCTCGCCGATCGAGACGAGTTCCTGCGGGGTCTTGCGCGATTGCGCGCCACGTCCGCCGCAGACATGCAGGCCGAGTTCGCCGGCACGCGGCTTCAGCCCGCGCTTCAGCGCGCCGAGAACGCTCGTCGTAATGCCGGAGGAATGCCAGTCCATGCCCATCACGGCGCCGAAGGACTGAAACCAGAAGGGATGCGCGAGCCTGCGCAGGAATTCGTCGCGGCCATAGTGATGGATGATCGCCTCGGTGATCAGCGTGCCGAGCCGCGTCATCCGGTCGCCGAGCCAATGCGGCACACGTCCCCCGTGAAGCGGGAGATCGGCGCTGCCTACTCGTTGTGACATTTCTTTTCCTATACCCTCTACGCCCGAACGCTGATGCACCGCAGCCTCCTGCCCTCGGGAACCGTGTGAAACTTCAAGCGTTTGCTTTCAGTCAAACGGCCGAGGCAAACATGAGCGCATTCGAAACCACATCCGAACAAGCGTACCTGACCCGAACAAAAGCGCAACATCCGGGCAGCGAAAAAGAGGGAAATACGGCATTGCGGCTCCAAGGACGCGCAGAAAAAGCCGCCTTTCTGATCAACGGCAACCAATATTTTGCTGAAATTTCGCGAACGTTGCGGCAGGCGCGGCGCGCCGTCTGGATCATCGGATGGGATTTCAATCCCGACATCCTGTTGGAACCGGAAAAATCCGACGAAACATTGGCCGATCTTCTGCATTCCCTGGCCGAGGCAAATCCCGAGCTCGAAATACGCATCCTCATCTGGGCGCTCGGGCCGATCTATTCGGGAAAATCCCTACAGGTGCTTCGCAAGAAGAATTTTCCCAGGAATGCGCGGATCGACCTGCGCTTCGAACTTCAGAGCGCCCTTCGCGGCTGTCATCATCAGAAACTCGTCTGCATCGACGATGCGGTCTCCTTCATCGGCGGCATCGACCTGACATCGCGGCGATGGGACACCCGGCGTCATCGCGCGACGGAAAAGATGCGCCGCGACCCTGAAGGCGTTTCCTATGATCCGCTGCACGATGTTCAGGCGATGGTTACGGGCGACGCCGCCCGGCTGATCGGCGATATCGCCAGGCGACGCTGGGAAAACGCCACCGGCGAAAACCATATGCCACTTGCCGAGCGGGCGCCCTTCTCCTGGCCGGACGATCTTGCCGTCTCGCTGCGGGAAATCCCGGTCCGCTTCGTCCTTACGGAACCCTCGACCACTTCGCGCGCCGGCGTCAGCGACGGCATCACATCGACGCTCGATATCATCGCCCGGGCGCAGCGCCAGCTCTATATCGAAGCTCAATACCTCGCCTCCTTCCGCGTCGCCGACGCCATTGCCGCACGGCTGCAGGAGGAGGACGGGCCAGAGGTCGTCGTCATTTGCACGCGTAGCGCTCACGGGCTGATCGAAAAGCTCGTCATGGGCAGCAACCGCGACCGCGTCATCCGCCGCCTCAAACGCGCCGATCGCGCAAACCGCTTGCGGGTCTACTATCCCGTTGTGCCCGGGCCGCCGGTGCCGGCGGCGGCCAGCGAGGTCGAGGTGCTCATCCATTCCAAGCTGCTGATTGCCGACGACGAATTGGTCCGCATCGGCTCTTCCAATCTCAACAATCGGTCGGAAGGTCTTGATTCAGAATGCGATCTGCTCCTTGAGGCCGGAAACGGCGAACAGCGTCGCGCAATTGCGAGCCTGCGCGACCGCCTGCTGGCGGAATATCTCGGAACGGCTCCCGAGACTTTTGCCGCGGTCTGCGCGGAGAGAGGCTCGATGATCCAGGCGGTCGACGCGCTGAACGACGGGCCTCGCGGCCTTCGGGATTTCAGGGTCGAACCGTCCGGCAGCATCTCGCCGATTACAGGCACGGCGATCTTCGACCCGGCCCGGCCTTTCATGCCCTTACACCGACTGGGCCTCCGCGCGCTCGTCCGCCTCTTCGTCCGCCCCGCCTGACCGCCGGAACACCACCTCGGTGATGAGAAGAAGCGTTGTGCCGAGCGCCAGCGGAATGAAGAAATAGGTGCAACGGAACGCAATCAGCGCGCCGATCGAGGCCTCTTGCGGCACGGCATAGGAGACCGTCGCTTCCAGCACACCGAGACCGCCCGGCACGTGGGTTGCAAGGATCGCCGAATTGGCGAGAACATAAGCCGTCACCGAGCGGAAAAAGGCGACGTCGCCAAAGACCGAGAGCATTTGGTGCAGGCAGGCGGAAACGAACATGAAATTGATTGTCCCGATCCCGATCTGCGCGACGGCGATCGAAAATCGCGGCAGCTGGAACGACCAGCGCCACAGGCGCAGCCTGCCGCGGATAAAAAACGCCAGGCCGGCATAGGTGGCCGGAACGATCAGCGCCATCGCGCCCAAGAGGCGAGCACTCACCGCGTCGAGGCGCAGCAGACGCGCTGCATCCTCGGGATTGACGATCAGGGCAAGGCTGCCGAGGGTGATGAGCCCAAGCCCCACCGTGACACCGCAAAACAGGATGATCTTCGCCACGTCCTCCGTCGTCAGGCCCCAGCGGGAATAATATCGATAGCGAAAGGCGCCGCTGCTCAGCCCGGCAAAGCCGATATTGTGGCCGAGCGAAAGGCTGATGAACGAGGCCAGCGCGATCTTCCGATAAGGCAGGGACTTGCCGAGTGAACGGATCGCCAGGAGATCGAAGCAGCTGAGGCAGAGATAGGATGCCGCAGCAAAGAAAAGCGCCATGCAGAAATTCGAAAAAGGGATACTCCCAACCGACTTGACGATCTGCTCCAGGCTGTACTGCTGAAATATGCGGTAGAGAAGAAAGATCGCAAGGCAAAGGGCGGCTAGGAGCAGTCCATTCCAGATTATGCTTTTCAAGCTCATCGATCATTCCATTTCGGGGTGCGAGCGCCCAACGCATCGTGCTTTCCGCAAGAAGGCACGGTGCGCCAGGCTCGATTATCCGGAACGATCAAACGAGTTCTGTGTTCCCCCGCAGGAGCACTTCGCTGTTCTCCCCGGGAAACGCGTTCTGAGTTGGGACGAACGAGCTTTCAGCAGATCTATGCCGGATAAATCGATCAAACTCCTGACCTATAATGTGCACAGCTGCATCGGCAGCGACCGGAAGCTCGATCCCGGTCGCATCGCTTCCGTCATTGCCGAAGCGGAGGCAGACATCGTGGCACTTCAGGAGGTCGACGTCTCAAGGCGCAGGACCGGCGGCGTCGACCAAGCGCATGCGATCGCCTCGCTTCTGAAGATGCAGGCACATTTCCACCCGGCATTGTCTATCGCCGAAGAGCAGTATGGCGATGCGATCATCACCGCGCTGCCGACAGGCGCGGTGAAGGCCGGCCCGCTCCCGTCCATCGGCGAACAGCGCGGCGCGCTTTCCGTCGAAATCCTGGTCGACGACCGGAAGCTGCTCGTCGTCAACACCCATCTCGGCCTTCGCGGGCGCGAGCGTATCCGGCAGATGACGACCCTGTTGAACGCGGGTTGGCTGCGCGGGAGCGCGGACGAATCCCTTCCCGCGATCCTCTGCGGCGACTTGAATGCCATTCCGTCATCGGCAACGTACAGGCTGGCTGCGCGGTCGTTGAAGGACGCCCAGCTCGCAGGCAGCACCGCGCCGAGAGCGACCTTTCCCGCGCGTTACCCGCTGATGCGCCTCGACCATATCTTCGTAACCGACGATCTCGTCGTGAAAAGATCGGCGGTCCTGGAAAACCGGCTGACGAGAGTGGCATCCGATCACCTCCCTCTGCTCGCGGAAATCGGCTTCGCCTGAGCGCCGGTGTCGTGCCGGCTCCGGGATCCGCCCGAAAAACGACATTCACCAGCACTCACAACGACATTGAAACGAATATTTCACAAATTTCATGGTATGGAATATTCATTCCGCCATGACGACATGCGTCCGGGCGGGAAGTGCAGTCGGTTCGAGCGGATCAGAGCGAAATCGATTGTTCTCCTGGAGGAAGAGGAGGGGTTGATGTTGGGCAGGCTGTTGTCACGTGTGCGCATCCAGACGCAGGTGATGGTATTCATCGTTCCGTTCATCTTGAGCATCATGGCCGTGGGCGCGATGGGCCTTTATGCTTCGAGCCTGCTTCAGGGGCGGATGGATATTTCCAACTCCGTCCTGCAGTCCTTAAGCGGCTTTCGCAATCTATCCGCCGCAATGGCCGAATTCCTGGCCAACGCCACGCAGGAAAACCGGGACCTTGTCACCGCAAAGCTTGCCGATCAGCGCAGCCTTCTGAGATCCGGCCTCGACCGGCTTGCCGCGGATCGCAGCGGCAAGCAGGAACTGGAACAGACGCTCTCTTCCATCGACGGAATTTCCGCACGCATGGACTCGCTGTGGCAGCTTCAGGAGAGCCGTACCGCCCTCCTCGCCGACCTCCAGAAGGCGCTGAGCGTCGTTGTCTCCTCTCAGACCGATATTGTCGAAGGCTCCAAGGTTCTCCAGCGGGCTGCTGACATGAAAGAAGATGAAGCGCGCAATACGCTGGGCGATGCCCAGCGCATATCGGACTTCGTCTCTTTCGCCCAATCATTGAACGACAAGGCTCAAGCCGCAGGCCCGATCGGCGGTCCTGATATGGAGGAGCTTGGCCGGCAGCAGCGGGTTGTCGGAATGGGGCTTGGCGGCGAGGCGCCGGAGGCCAAAAAGGCGATCGATGATGCCATTGCTGCCTTGAGGCCGCTGATCGAAGCCACCGGCCAGGCCGAGGAGCGCGCAGCCGGCATCAAGGATGCAACGGGTCAGATCGTCGTCAGGCTGCCCGAATTGCAGACGGTCGCCGCACGGAGGCTGAAGGCGGTAACGGATAACGCGGCCGAGACCGCCAAATCGGTCGAGCGCGCCAAGACCAGCCAGAGAGACGGCCAGAAACTGACGACCTCGGCATACGTGATCCAGATCGTCATGGCGAAACTGACGCTCGCCCCGACCGATGCCAATCTCCAGCGGCTTTCTCAGGAAATCACGGCTGTCAGGAAAGGGTTGGACATGCTGATTTCCAACGCCGGCGGCGTTGCGCAATTCGACAACCTCAAGCCGAAGCTCCTGCCGGCGCTGGACAAGATGCAGAAGGCCGCCGCCGACCTCGTCCGCGTCAGCGCGCAGCGCCAGGACGAATTCCGCGCCGCAGCCGCCGATGTGGACGGCATGTGGTCGCAGCTGACGGCCTTCGCCGAAATGCAGCGGCAGAACGCGGCCGAAGAGCGCACCGACGCCAATTCCATGTCTCTCGGCACGACGATCCTCGGCGTGGTGATCGCAGTCCTCGCCGGCATCGGGCTGACCGTCACGCTCAAGGGCCCGATCAACCAGATCACCTCGGCCATGCGGCGGCTCGCCGACGGCAAGCTCGAAACCTCGATCGTCGGTGATAACAGGGCCGATGAAATCGGCGACATGGCCCGTGCGCTCGGGGTCTTCAAGAACAATGCCATCGCCAAGGTCGAGATCGAGGAACGCAGCGAGATCGAACGGACAAGGGCCGAAGAGGAGAGGCACCGCAACGACGAAGAAAAACGCGCGGTCGAGCAGCAGATCGACTTTGCGGTCACGGCACTGGCCGAAGGTCTCGGGCGCCTGGCGCGGGGCGATATTTCGCAGACCATCGCAACGCCCTTCTTCGGGCGGCTGGAGCAGCTTCGCAACGATTTCAATTCGTCGCTGCTTCGCCTGCAGGAAACGATCGACCAGATCCGCACCAATACCCGTATGATCGAAGGAAATGCCGGCCAGATGGATCTGGCCGCAGGCAACCTGGCAAAACGCACCGAACAGCAGGCCGTCGCACTGGAAGAGATCGCCGCGGCCATCGAGGAAATCACCACCACGGTTCGTTCGTCCGCGCTCTGCGCCGACGATGCCCGCCAGATCATCAATGACACCAAAGAGACGGCCGATTCCTCATCCGAGGTAGTTGCCAGCGCTATCGACGCGATGGGCAAGATCGAAACGGCTTCCGAAGAGATCGTGCAGATCATCGGCGTCATCGACGAGATCGCATTCCAGACGAACCTGCTCGCGCTCAACGCCGGCATCGAAGCGGCCCGCGCCGGCGAGGCTGGAAAAGGTTTTGCGGTCGTGGCTCAGGAAGTCCGCGATCTCGCCCAGCGCTCCGCCGAAGCCGGCCAGCGGATCAAGCAGCTGATCGGGCGCTCGCGGGCCGAGATTACCAATGGCGCGCGTGTCGTGCGCGAAACGAGTGAAGTCCTCGGAAACATTTCCGCAAAAGTGGTCACCGCCTCCGAGCAGATGGACGTCATTGCCCGCTCGAGCAGGGAGCAGTACAACGCCCTGCACGAAGTCAATTCCTCGGTGAACCGGATGGACCAGATGACGCAGCAGAACGCTGCCATGGTCGAGGAAACCAGTGCGGCGACGAAGGAACTTGCCGACGAGACGAGGACGCTCCTGCAGCTCATCGACCAGTTTCAACTGGATGAAACGCACAAACAACGCGTAGCCGCGGCATAGCGCGATGCGCGTCAGTGACGGCTGTAGAGCGGCGGCATCACCTCTTCGTCGGCGAACTCCGGATAGAGACGCCTGCGCATGCGGTCGAGCGCCTCCGCTTCCCTGCGGTTTCGTTCCAAGAGAACGGCGGTGACGTCCTTGTAGGGCGTGCCGTCCGACAAGGCGACGCGGACCGTAGCGCCCTGCGAGAGAAAGTCGCAGAACGACCGTACCGAGCGCAGACGCGTGGTAATCTCGATGTAGCGGTCGTCATGTCCAGCCATGTTCGTCTCCCTTTTGAAAATAAGATCTCACTAATATTTCGGCAAGAAGATGGCGCCCGTTTCAATTCGCTTCGAGACCTGACCGACCAAGGGCATCGCCGTCGTTGCTACGGTCCCCAGAGGTAGCCGCCTGATACCCCTCGTGACGACGAATGCCGCCGCCATTGCGCCGGCCAGCTTGAGCCAGGGCTGCGTGCCGAGCTGTGCTTGCGCGCTTGCATCGGCCCACCGCAGGTTCTGCGCAACCACGGTCGCCGCCTGACGCCGGATCACATGAAGGCGAGCACGGAGGTTTTCGAGTTCTTCCCTCAGGTCTCGCAGACGGCTTTCCAACGCATGATGATCGGAGGCCGGGAGGGCGGTATCGACGAGACCTTCAACCGGAACACGGCCACCGAGCGTCGCAACATATGCCCGATATTCGGCCTGGCTCGCAAAACCCTCACGCCTGATCAGATCGGGATTGGCGTTCGCCTCTTCGAAGGCAGCCGGTGCGGTGCCGGCACTGTCGCGCATACCCTCGTTTATACCGATATCGCCGAGTTCGTCCTTGAACATGATGCATCTCCAGCTATTTCCTGGCGATAGAACGCTCGAGGGCTCAAAAGGATGCATTCGGCCGCCGACGCCAACTGGGCCAGCGTCACCGTTGCGCCGATTATCATCTTCGGCCAGCACGACTTCGAGATGGGCAGGTCGCCGCCGCGTCGCGGTTTCCCTGGAACTGCTCTAATCGTAGAGCTCGCCGTGACCGATCTGCTCCTGCCTGGCAGTGTCGCTGCTCACATTATCTTCGGCCGGATCGGGATCTTTCTTGTTGGCATCACTCAGAAACTGCGCAGCCTTAAGGATCGCGGCGGTTATCTCTTCGGTTGCCCATCCGGCTTCATTGGCGGCTGCAATCAACCCTTCCAGAGCGTCGCGCGCGGCAATGGTCGCCTCTTCGAAGCGCGGCACGACAGCTTCGGTTTTCGGTGGTGGAAAGGTCATCGGCATTCCCTCCGTGGCTCTGGCTGTTGGAGATGAACGCAGGCCGCGGGAAATGGATGCACGATCACGCCGATTTAATGAACGGATGCCTGTCCACGCAAAGCAGACAAGAGCCGGCACCGATTCCCGCCTCAGATGACGGTCTGCAACAGAAACGGCGAACGCTCCAGCGGACGCTGGGCAAGAATCCTCAGCATTGCAGGGCCCTGTATCCCGGTCGTCGTTGTCGAGCGGCCGTCGTGATAGACCACCGTCATCACTCGGCTCAGGCTATCGTACCTGATCTCGGCGATCGTGCGCGTGTGAACCGGAAAGATGAATTCGTGGGGCTGAGATTTTCGCCCGGAGGTCTTCGAGGTCATCGTCATGCCTCAGCCAAACAATAGCAGGATTGACCCGGCTGTCCCCAGCTCGGGACGAGCGTGATAGTCGGCAGCACATCCCTCATCGCGTGTCTCCAACACACCGGAAAATCGATCGAACAACAAGACCGCCAGTTCCGGCAATCGGACCGGCGGCGCATGAGACCTCGGCCTCACCCAACGATAACGATCAAGCACATATTGTTTCCACGGTCGCGTGACATCGGCGTGACACGCGGACCGCGGCTCGAAAATTCCAGAACGGGCTTCGTGCAGTCTCAGTTCCCTGGAACAGGATGAACGGGCTGTCGCCTAAACCACTTAGAGGCGGCGGCCGTTCGTCAATGCAATGTTCTCGCTGTCCCGTGAACCGGGGCGGTCTGCGGCCAGCATTCGACGGACCGTGCAAGCGACCGAATGGCTTCATCCACGACGAAAACCGCATCCCCGAGCCGTTCGATCTCGTAATCGAGCTCGTACATCTCAACTTCGTCCAGGCCCTTACTGTCCAGTAGCCGCCTGCTTGCCTCGATCAGGCGCTCCGTACGCCCAACAATATCAAGGGCGTCTCGTATGATGATGTCGAGCATGCAGTTGCCCTCGCTTGGATGATTAAGTGTCGGGCATAACGGGCATGCTGACAATCCCGAAATCTTGTCAGATGCGCTCGCGGACGGTGTCGTAAAATTCCCTCAGATCGCGTAGCGCCAGTTGATGGCGCGGCAGGGAGGCGCGGCGCGCAGCGAAGACGAACGCAGCCGCAGCAGCCGCAAGAACGAGGAGCGTCGAGGCCGGATAGCGCTTCACCGCCACTTCTGTCTGACGCATTGCCTTCCCGGCACCACCCTTTACCAATCGGGCGCCATCGAGGAACTGCTGCTGGAGCGCGTCGATTTGCTGTCGCAGCGTGTTCAGCTCCTCCTGCAGACCATGGTCAGGCTGCCGGGGAATGCCGACAGAGGCGGTGACGGTGTCGATGACAGCCTTCGGGACCGGCTCGCCTATCCTCGCTCCTTTGGTGTCGAGCGTCGTCGTCTGACTGCTCTTGCGTCGCGGCATGATCAATTCTCCTTCTCCAGGGCAGCGCGCAAAATCGCTTCCGCACTTTTGCTCTAGTCGTCGTCGAGCGAGAAGATCGGCCGGTAGTGGCGCTCGGCGATGAGCAAGCTCCGGTCGGGCCGGATGATGTAAATTTCCTCGACCTCGCGCCCCCACTGATCTGTGAAGCTGTGCGGGAAGGAAGAACCGGCAGGCGATTTCGTCAGCTTCGTGCGAGGCTGACCATTATAGGTAATGCTGCCCGGAATGGGGGCCAGCCCCGTCGACGAGTAATTGCCTGAGCCGGTCGTGCAGCCCGTCAATGCAACGGCGAAAATCAGCCCAAATCCCATGCTCCGCCTCATCGAACCCTCCCGCTGCCTCGTCCTTCCCGCATCACTGATTTTATCGCCAGTGTAACAGGGGACGACAGACATTGTTCCAGAATTCGGCAGAAGGCCGAGCAAATCGCCCGCAACCGGAACAACCGCGCAATCGCCTCGATCGGCAAACCGGCGTCGGGCGGGCGTTCGCTCGCCCCTTGCCGGACAGCCTCTGCCCCGGCAATTCAACATCAGCCCGAGCCCAAAGCCCGTCTGTCGCGTTAGTTGGCCGCCGACGCGCCGCTCTAGCGGCCGTTCACCTTTCGCCAGTCCGCAAAGAGCGCCAGATTGCTTTCGTCGGTGGCCGGATAGAGACCGATGATCGTATGTCCTTGCTTGACGCGCTCGGTGACGAAATCCTCGTAAGCGGTCATCTCGACCGCTTCGTCAGCGACTTCGTCAGCGATCTCGGCTGGGATGACGATCACGCTGTCGTCGTCGCCGACCATGATGTCGCCCGGAAAGACCGCCACATCCCCGCAACCGATCGGCACATTGATGTCGATCGCCTCGTGGAGCGTGAGATTGGTCGGGCTGGAGGGACGATGATGATAGGCGGGAATCTCAAGACCGCCGATGGTCATGGCGTCGCGGAAGCCGCCGTCGGTGACGACGCCGGCACCGCCGCGCATCATCAGGCGGGTAATCAGGATGTCGCCGGCGGACGCCGCGCGCGGATCCTTGCGGCTGTCCATCACCAGAACATGGCCTTCCGGACAGGTCTCGATGGCAAGCCGCTGCGGATGTTTCGGGTTGCGAAAGACGTTCATGGCGTTGCGGTCCTCCCGCGCCGGCATGTAACGCAGCGTGAAGGCCGGCCCGACCATATTGCGGCCCTTCGGCTGCACCGGCCGAACGTCCTGAACCGTCTGGTTTTTCAGACCGCGCTTGAACAGCGCCGAGCAGAGCGTCGCGACGGAGACACTCATCAGCTTTTCGCGGGTTGCGGGGTTCATAATTCCTTCTCCTCATTCAAATTCAGACGCCGAAGTCGATTGGGATCAACCATCGTGGTCCCTCAGTTGATGGCCGGTTCAGGCGTCTTGCCACCGAATTCCGTCGTCAGGAAATCGAAGTCGCAGCCTTTGTCGGCCTGCTCGATATGGCTGGAGAACATGAAACCGTAACCGCGCTCGTAGTGCCGCGTGGGCGCCACCCAGGCGGCCCGCCGCGCTGCGATCTCTTCTTCGGAAACCAGCATATTGAGGCTGCGCGTGGGAATATCGAGCTCGACCATGTCCCCGGTTCTCAGCAATGCCAGAGGGCCGCCGATGTAAGATTCCGGCGCAACATGCAACACGCAGGCGCCGAAACTGGTTCCGGACATCCGGGCATCCGAGATCCGCACCATGTCGCGCAGGCCGAGCTTCAACAGCGCCTTCGGCATCGGGATCATGCCCCATTCCGGCATGCCCGGGCCGCCCTGCGGGCCGGCGTTGCGCAGCACGAGCACGGTGTCCGGCGTCAGCGGATAATCCGGATCGTCGATGATCTTCTTCATGTCCGCATAGTTGTCGGCGACCAGCGCCGGGCCGCAATGGCGATGGAATTTTGGATCGCAGGCCGCGGGTTTGATGACCGCGCCATCGGGACACAGGTTCCCCTTGAGCACAGCCAGCGAACCTTCGTGATAGACCGGGTTCGACAATGGCCGGATAACATCGTCATTGTAGATCTTCACCTGATCGAGGCCGTCCGTCAGCGGTTTTCCCGTGACGGTAATCGCTGTTGAATCCAGCTTGTCGCCGAGTTGTTTCATCAGTGCGCGCAAGCCGCCCGCATAAAAGAAATCCTCCATCAGGTAGGTCGAACCGGAAGGCCGGATGTTGGCGAGAACCGGCGTCGTGCGGCCGATGCGATCGAGGTCGTCGAGCTCCAGCGGGACGCCGGCGCGCCGCGCCATGGCGATCAGGTGAATGATCGCATTGGTGGAGCAGCCGGTCGCCATGGCGACCGTGACGGAATTGTCGACCGCCGCCCGGGTGATGATCCTGTCGGGCGTCAGATCCTCCCACACCATATCGACGATCCGCCGGCCACAGGCCGCCGACATGCGCTGGTGGTTGGCGTCGGCCGCCGGAATCGAGGACGCGCCCGGCAGCGTCAACCCCATGGCCTCGGCGATCGCCGTCATCGTCGACGCCGTGCCCATGGTCATGCAATGGCCGTAGCTGCGGGCAATCCCGCCTTCGATACCCTGCCACTCCTCCTTGGAGATCGTGCCGGCACGCCGCTCGTCCCAATATTTGAAACCATCGGTCCCGGAGCCCAGCGTCTTGCCGGCATAATTGCCGCGAAGCATCGGGCCAGCAGGCAGATAGATAAAGGGAATGCCCATGCTGACGGCGCCCATGACAAGACCCGGCGTGGTCTTGTCGCAGCCGCCCATCAGCACGGCGCCGTCGACAGGATGGCTCCGCAACAGCTCCTCGGTCTCCATCGCCAACATATTGCGATAGAGCATGGTGGTCGGCTTGACGAAATTTTCGGAAAGGGAAAGCGCCGGCAGTTCCATGGGGAACCCGCCCGACTGAAGAATTCCCCGCTTTACCCATTCGGCGCGCTCGCGGAAATGCATGTGGCAGGGCTGTGCATCGGACCAGGTGTTGATGACGGCAATGATCGGCTTTCCTTGCCAATCCTCCGGTGCATACCCCATCTGCATGGTCCGCGACCGGTGACCGAACGAGCGCTGATCATCCGGCAGCATCCATCGGGCCGACCGCAATTGCTCGTAAGTTTTTCCAGCGGCCACGGCTCTCTCCCAACTTTTGGCTTGCTCATCTCAGGCCCGTAACTGATATTTTAGTTTGACATATATATCAACGAGAACCTTGTATTCTTGTGCCTTGAGCCATGCAAAGCTATGAGTGGTGCGAAAGGATGCCCCACATGAATTCCCAGTTCGCCTCCACATTCGGCCTGACTGCACTCGCTTTTCCGGCCCCAGCCGGCAGCACGGTCCAGCGGGTCTATGACGATCTCAGGAAGCGGATCATCACCATTCAGCTGCCCCCAGACACCACGCTGTCGCGCACCGAGCTTACCGAGACCTATGAAGTCAGCCAGACTCCCATTCGTGACGCGCTTCAGCTTCTCAAACAGGAAGGCCTGGTTCGCATTCACCCGCAGTCCCGCACTGTGGTGACCAGGATCGATGTCCTGCAAATTTATGAGGCGCATTTCCTTCGCGTCGCGCTGGAATCGGAAGTCTGCCGCCGCCTTGCGACCGATCCGGATCCGGATCCGAGCGTCCTCACCCGAGCCCGCTCGATCATCAAAATGCAGTCGGCAGTCGCCGACGACATCGATCAGATTGCCATGTTCCAGGAACTCGACGAGCTCTTTCACCAGACATTATTCGCAGGCGCCAAACGTAGCAGCCTCCATCAATTGGTTCGCGAGCGGTCCGGCCATCTCGATCGCGTTCGTCGCTTGCATCTGCCCGAGAAGGGCAAGATCATGAGCATTCTCGATGGTCACCACGCCATCATCGACGCAATTGCCGCCCGCGATGAACAGCGTGCCGTCGACGCGATCCGTGAGCATCTCAGCCAGACCGTCGCAAAAGTCGAAGAGCTCAGGAAGGCGTTCCCCGATTACTTCGTATAAGCCGGCCGCGCCGCGGCGGCGGGAAGGACAATTCCGCTTACCGCACTGAAAACGCGTAAAAAATCCGGCGACGATTTCCCTGCCATTCGGTCGTTTGAGGCTTGCAAAAATCGAGAGAATACACTTTATGTGTGACGATGAACCGCAAAACTACCTCTGATAGAGAAAATGCTGCCGTCCATTCCCGGCGGAAGATCGGCTATGTCTCTTCAGCCCAGCGGTTCCGACGGAGCCTGACCTCCTCGCCCCCAAATTAGCCGACCAGATGCAACCCAGACATTCCCGCCGCCTCTCATACCCGAAAGGCGGCTGGGATATGTCCGGCAGTTTCGCAATCCCGTATCTACTTTCGACATAAGGATATCTTCGTGAAGCACATGCGCAATTTCCACCTGATGATGGCAAGCACCGCCTTCCTGACGCTCGCCGGCCCGGCGCTTGCTCTTGACGGCGCTGACCTGATGAAGAAGCTCAATGCCGCAACCAGTCCCGGCGGCACGATCATCACCTTCGAGAAGGCCGATGTCGACGGCGACACGGTAACGGCTACGGGCGTCCAGGTGGGATTACAAAACCTGCCCGGCGATAGTTTGAAGATCGGCGAGCTCACCTTCGAGGGCGTCGAGGAAACCGAAGGCGGCGGCTACCACGCCAAGACCGTTTCTTTCCCGGATATCGACAGGAGCCAGGGGGAAGGCCGTTTTTCCGCCAAGGATATCGAGATCACCGACCTGACGATCCCCGCCAATCCAGCCGGCGACACGCTGAATAATATTCTGCTGTACGAAACGTTCAGCACCGGCCCGATCGCCGTCAATGTCAAAGGCAAGGACGTGCTGGCGATCGAGAGCATCGAGGCGAACATGGAACGCAATGACGGCGGCTTGGCCTATGACGCCAATGTCGCCGGCCTGAAGGGCGACCTGTCGCAGGTCGAAGACGCAAGCGCGAAGGAGGCCATCGAGAAACTCGGGCTGACGACGCTCGACGGCACGGTGACGATGAAGGGCAGCTGGGAAATCGAAAGCGGCAAGGTCGCCGTCGACGAATATGCTTTCGACTTCGAGAATGTCGGCCGGCTGAACTTCGCCGTCGACTTTTCCGGTTACACGCTGGGCTTCATCAAATCGCTGCAGGAGGCGGTGAAGACCGCCCAAGCCAATCCGAACAAGGAAGAGGCCAACCAGGCCGTCGGCCTAGCGATGTTGGGGCTGGTGCAGCAACTGACGTTCAACAGCGCTTCGATCCGCTTCGACGATGCCTCGATCACCAAGAAGGCGCTCGATTATGCCGGTTCGCAGCAGGGCATCACAGGCGAGCAACTGACGCAATCCCTGAAAGGCCTCGTGCCGATCATGATGGCGCAGCTCAACCTGCCGGAGCTGCAAAACCAGGTATCGGCTGCCGTCAACACCTATCTCGACGGGCCGAAAAGCCTGACGATCAGCGCCGCCCCGGAAAAGCCGGTTCCATTTCCGATGATCATAGGCGCAGCCATGGGTGCTCCGAACACCATTCCTTCGGTGCTCGGCGTCAAGGTCACGGCGAACGACTGAGCTGCTTCAAGAGCAGCTGCAGCCAGAGGCGGGTTTTCCAACCTGCCTCTGGGGTCCATTCCCACGGGACGGCCAAGCAATAGGCCGATGAAAAGCTGGCCGAATAGCTCTAAAACTCGTCGCTGCGACGCCTGACGGCGTGCTTCACAGCGATCAGATGTCTTCGCCGCTCCAGCACATAATCGGCATAGCCGATACAGATGAACAGCAATGTCGGGCCGGCGTAGATGATGATCAGAGCCAATGCGATAAGGATGATTGCGGTCGTCATGATCTTGTCCCATCATATTGGTCGCACCGCCTTTAAAGCGGCGAAAGCGGATAGGCCGTCATCTTAACATTCCTGTCCTTATTCGTGTAAATTCGCTGGCTGCCTATTCGTTCCTCCGCGATCGATTTTCCTTGGCGCGGCAGCTCCGATCGAACGACGATCACGAAGCTGACGGCTCGCTCGACCTCAATCACTCCCGTGGCCTTTCTTCCCGCATGGCCGCCGCCACGCTCTTGAGCCGCGGGCTCGACATCAGTTTCTCCAGCAAAAGCGATAGCTTCGGCCTCCTGTTCGGATAGTTGTCGCGGGTGCCCGGAATGCGGCTCGATTTCATGCTTCGGTCCCTTCTTCCCACCGCCGTCACACCGCGCTGATGCTCCAGATCACCGTCCACGGGCCGAGACCGTCGCCGCCGCTTCCGCCGAGACGGAATATCGTCTCGGTGTCGTCCTGCCGCGGCTCGAGCAGCGGCGCCGCCGCGTTGCCGAGGTTGGCGCGCAGATGAAGACGCCGGCTTTCCGCAAGGGTCCAATCCACCGCGATCGCATTTCCCGCCGAGCGGTAGACCGCGCTTCCGCCAACGGCACCTTTCAGCAAAGGAACGATCCGCCGGTGCCGGAGGTCGAGAAGTGTTTTGTAATAGTCAAGCATGTCGGAGGTGGTGCGTTTCGACCAGTCGAGCTTGGCCGCAGCAAAAGTCAATGGCGTCGTCGGGTCGAGAAGGTCGCCTGCGTCGAAGCCGGGCAGACGCGAAAGCTCCTGGCGCCGGCCTTGCCTGACCTTCTCGTTCAAATCTTCATCGAAATCGCAGAAAAAGGGAAAAGGTTCGGTGGCGCCCCATTCCTCGCCCATGAACAGCATCGGGATCTCGGGCGCCAGCAGATAGATTGATATGACGGCCTTGACGGCATCGACCGGGCTCGACGCCAGAACCCGGTCGCCCAGCGCCCTGTTGCCGATCTGATCATGGTTCTGGATGAAGGACACGAAGGCGGTGGGCGGCAGGTGGCCGCTCGGCCTGCCGCGGTTCCTCCCGCGATAGGGCATATGTTCGCCCTGGAACACGAAACCTTCCGCCAGCGCCTTGCCGAGCGTGCCGGCGTCGCCGGCGTAATCGGCGTAATAGCCGAAGGTTTCATCCGTGGCGGCGACATGCAGCGCGTGATGCACGTCGTCGTTCCACTGGGCGGTGAACAGCCTCGCCTCGCCCTTTTCGTCACGCTTCAACAACTCACTGTCGTTTTCCTCGTTTTCGACGATCAGGTGCACATGCCGGTTGCCGGCCGCCGCCCTGACGCGGCGGGCAAGCGCGTGAAGCAGATGTTCGTCGCTGTCGTCCTTGATGGCGTGGACGGCATCAAAGCGGAAACCGTCAAGCCTGAACTCGGTGATCCAATAGATGGCATTCTCAATGATGAATTCGCGGATCATCTCCGACCCGTCGCCGTCGTAATTGACCCCGTGCCCCCAGGGCGTTTTGTGATGATCGGTAAAGAGCGGCGCATAGGACGGGATATGGTTTCCATCCGGCCCGAAATGATTGTAGACCACGTCAAGGAAAACGGAGATACCGCGCTGGTGTGCTGCATCCACCAGCGCCATGAAATCCTCCGGCCGACCGTAGCTGCTGTCGGGCGCATAGGGAAGCACGCCGTCATACCCCCAGCTGTAACGGCCCGGAAATTCACTGAGCGGCATGATCTGCAACGCCGTGATACCAAGCCCTTGCAGATGATCGAGTCGCTCGATCGCGGCCCTGAAGCTGCCTTCCGGCGTGAAGCCGCCGATATGCATCTCGTAGATGACCATCTCCTCCCAGGGCCGGCCGGTCCAGTCGCCCGCCTTCCAGTGATAGGAGGAAAGGTCGACCACTTCGCTCGGGCCATGCACGTCCAGCGGCTGGAACCGCGAAGCGGGATCGGGAATTTCGAGATCGCCGGGCAAGACGAAGCGGTAGCGTGTCCCGGGACGAGCATCTGCAATAGTGCACTCGTGCCAGCCGTCTTCGCCCGCCCGCATTGGGCGCGGATCGGCGCCTTCGAGCTTCAAGGATACGCTTTCATGCAGGGGAGCCCACAGGCGAAACAGAATGCCCTCTTCGGTAAAAACAGGCCCGAACGTCATTTTTGCCAAGGGAAAGCCTTTGGTGAAGTGAAGATGGGATTTGGGTAACTTTTGTCAGGACAAAAAGTTTCGCCGGCGCGGATAGCGCAAGTGGCCCGTCGGCGCGGAATGCCTATTCGGCAGATGCCAGGAAGTATGATTCCATCCTATCGCGAGTAGGATTTTATCCTATCGTATGGTATAAGGATGCTGAATAGGAGTGCATTCAATGCGTTCAACACAGCAGATGAGCATTACATTGCCGGTGGAAATGGCCAAACTCGTCAAGCAACGGGTGTCCAACGGTGATTACGCCTCGGAGAGCGAAGTCATACGCGAAGGACTGCGGGCTCTGGCAGAACGCGAAAATGCCGTCGAGCATTGGCTGCGAACCGAAGTCGCGGCCACCTATGATGCCTATAAGGCCGATCCCAGCAAAGCCAAGCCCGTCGATGAGGTCTGGAAGCGCCTCGAAGCGCGCATGGACGAAATCGATCGGGAAGAAGATTGATGAAGCGCTATCGTATCCGCCTGACCGATGAGGCGGAGTTGGATTTGGCGCGTATCTATCGTTTCGTCCGCAAGAAATCTGCATCTTCTGCCGCCGCCCGCGATTACGTGGCCCGCATCAAGACCTTTGTGAATGGGTTCGATACATATCCGGAGCAAGGTAGCATCCGTGGTCAGGTTCGGCCGGGATTGCGTATTGTCGGCTTTGAGCGCCGGATCAGCGTGGCGTTCGTGGTCGAGCCCACCGAGGTTGTTATCCTCCGCATCCTCTATGCCGGGCAGCAGTTTAAGAGCGACGAGAGCGACAGCCGGCCCTAATCGCAGGACACGCGGCGCATCTCCGCCTCGATCGTCAGGCTGCTGCGACCTTGCCCGAAAGCGCCTGATCCATCGCCGCCCGAAGCTGTTCCTGCGTGAACGGCTTCTTCATCCGCAGCATCCGGCCGAGGCCATGGTCTTCGGAGAACTCGGCATAGCCGGAAGCAAGAATAATGGGCAGGCCGGGGAAAACCGAACGAAGGTGACGCGCAAGCTCCGCGCCCGTCATGCCGGGCATGGCATGATCGGTGATGACGAGATCGCAGTTCGGGCCGTCGGCAAGGAATTCCAAAGCCTGGGAAGCCGAAGACGCTTCCCGCGGCAGGTGCCCGAGGTCCTCCAGCATCGCCACGGTTCCCGTCCTGACGAGCGCATCGTCGTCGACGACGAGAATGGCAAGCGGCCGCGACACCGGTGTCAGCGGCTCCGTCACCGGAGGCTCGACGACCGGCTGCGTCTTGACGAAGGTCTCGGCGACGGGCAGCCACAGGGAAACGGTCGTGCCCTTGCCCCGCGTGCTGGCTATCTGGATCGAGCCGCCGGATTGCGCCGCCAGGCCGTGAACCATCGATAGGCCGAGACCGGTGCCTTTGCCCACGCCTTTGGTAGTGAAGAACGGTTCGGCAGCACGGGAAACCGTGGCCTCGTCCATGCCTTCGCCATCGTCCGACACCGATATCCTGATATAGTCCCCGCCCGCGAGAGCCGCCGGCCGGCTCTCTTCGGCGGCCGCAGCAACCGTCACGGCGCCGCCGCTTTCGAGCGCGTCCCGGGCATTGACGAACAGATTGAGCAGCGCCAGTTCCAGCTGGTTGCTATCGACCAGCAGAGGCGCGAGGTCCACCGGAATGCTTTTCCGGATTTCGATGCGTGGCCCGACCGCTTTGGCGAGAAGATCCTCGACATTTTCAAACAGCCTGAGGAAGTCGACCGCCTGCGGCTTGAGTTCCTGGCGGCGTGCGAAGGCCAGCAGGCGCTGGGTCAGCGCAGTGCCGCGTTCGGCGGCCTGGATCGCATTCGTCACCAGCCGTTCGCTGCGTTCATCCGCCGGCAGCCGCTTCTTCAGAAGGTTGAGGCTGCCGAGCACCGCCATCAGAAGATTGTTGAAGTCGTGCGCCACGCCGCCGGTGAGATGGCCGATCGTGTCGAGCTTCTGCGCCTCGAACAGCTGCGCCAGCGCCTCTTCGCGCTCGCGTGTTCTCTGATCGATCCGATGCTCGAGCTCTTCGTTGAGCTGGCGCAGCTGGTCCGCGGATGCCTCGAGTTCGGCGGTGCGCTGGCGAACCCGGGCTTCTAGATCGGCGTTCAGACGCTCAAGCTCCCGCGTCTTCCTGTAGAGATCGGCAAAGACCCTGACCTTGGCCCTCAGAACCTCCGGCACGATCGGGACGGAGACGTAATCGACGGCGCCGACGGCGTAGCCGCGCAGCCGGTCCGGCTCCGCCAGCATGACGGCTGAAACGAAGATGATCGGCGTGTTCTGATAGCGTGGATGCTGCCGGATCATGCTGACCAGCTCGAAGCCGTCCTGCTCGGGCATGCAGACATCGACGAGGATCACGGCGATTTCGGTGCGCAGCAGGTGCTCGAAGGCTTCGCGGGCGGATTGCGCCTTGATGAGGTTTTCCTCGAGCTCTTCGAGAATGACCTCGTAGCTCAGGAGCTTGGCGGGCTGGTCGTCGACGAGGAGGATATTGACGGGGTTCATGGCCGGGTCCTCAGCGGTGCAGCCACATGCGCAGAGCCGACAGAAGCTGCTCGGTATTGACCGGCTTTGCCAGATAATCCGACGCGCCGGCTTCCAGGCATTTCTCCCGGTCGCCCTTCATCGCCTTGGCCGTCAGCGCCAGGATCGGCAGCCGCCGGAAGCGGGGCTCCGAGCGAATGACCTGCATCGTCTCGTAACCGTCCATGCCGGGCATCATGATATCCATCAGCACGATCGCGACCGAGGGTTCGGTGTTGATGACGTCGATCGCTTCACTACCCGTCGTCGCTGTCAGCACCCTCATGCCACGGCGTTCCAGAACGCTGCTCAGCGCAAAGATGTTGCGGGCGTCGTCGTCGACAAGCAGCACCGTTTCGCCGACCAGATCCTCGTCGGAGCTGTGCAACTCCTGCAGCGTCGCCTGTTTTGCCGCCGGCAGGTCGGCGACGACCCGGTGCAGGAACAGCGCCGTCTCGTCGAGCAGACGTTCGGGCGACTCCACCCCTTTCACCACGACGCTGCGGGCCATGCTGTGCAGCGTCGCGTCTTCCTCAGGCGAAAGCTCCCGACCGGTGAAGACGACGACAGGCACTTCGGCGATCCCGTCGTCGTCGCGGATCTGCTCCAGGACTTCGAAGCCGGACATGTCGGGGAGTGTGAGGTCAAGCACGACACAGTCGGCGGAGCCCTGCCGGAGAATGTCGAGCGCCTCCGATCCGGAGCCGACGCTCGTTATGTCGATATCGTCATGCCCGAGAAGGGCGGTGACGCTTAGGCGCTCGGCCTCGTTGTCTTCCACCAGCAGCAGCTGCTTGCGGCGCGGCTCGGCATAGGCTTTCAGCCGCGACAGCGCCTTGCCGAGCCCTTCCGGCGTCGTCGGCTTGCTCATGAAAGCGAAGGCGCCGCGCGTCAGCCCATGCTGGCGGTCCTCGTCGAGACTGATGATCTGCACCGGAATATGCCGCGTCTGCGAATTCTGTTTGAGCTGGCTCAGCACCGTCCAGCCGAGCATGTCGGGCAGGAAGATATCGAGCGAGATCGCCGACGGCTTGTACTCCTGCGCAAGAACAAGCGCATCGCTGCCGCGCATAGCCACCAGCACCTTGAAGCCGTTGTCGCGGGCGAGATCGACGAGGACGCGGGCATAATGCGCATCGTCCTCGACGACGAGCAGCACGGAGTCGCCCGCCTCTATCCGGTGACGGTCGTCAGCGACGTGTTCGATGGCTTTTTCGGCGCGGCGGCTCGCCGCCGCTTCGGCGAATTCCACGACGTTTGCCGGGGCGGGTGCGGGCCTCGGCGCGACCGCACCGGCGCCGACATAGGTCAGCGGCAGGTAGAGAACGAAGGTGCTGCCGACGCCCGGCGTGCTGCGCAGCTGGATCTCGCCGCCGAGCAGGTTCGCCAGTTCGCGGCTGATCGCCAGGCCGAGGCCGGTGCCGCCATATTTGCGGCTTGTGGAGGCATCCGCCTGCTGGAACGCCTCAAAAATGATGCGCTGCTTTTCCGGCGGAATGCCGATTCCGGTGTCGACGACTTCGAAGGCGATCACCGAAGGCGCATGCCGGAGCGACGGATGATCGGGCGACCAGCCGCTGGTTGCCAAGGCGACGCGAAGCGTCACACCGCCCTGGGCGGTGAACTTGAAGGCGTTCGACAGCAGGTTCTTGAGAATCTGCTGCAGGCGCTTGGAATCGGTAATGATGCTCTTCGTGACGTCGCCGTCGACCTCGACCGCAAACGACAGGTTGCGGTTTTCGGCCTCATGCCGGAACGGCCGGGCCATCATCTCGAGCAGGTTGCTGACGAAGATCTCCTCGGCATCGACTGAGACCGTCCCGGACTCGATCTTAGACAGGTCGAGGATATCGCTGATGAGGTTCAGAAGATCGGTTCCTGCGCCGTGGATCGTCTTTGCGAACTCGACCTGCTTGCCCGACAGGTTCCCGTCGGGGTTTTCTCCGAGTTGCTGGCCGAGGATGAGGATCGAATTCAGCGGCGTGCGCAGCTCATGCGACATGTTGGCGAGGAATTCGGATTTGTATTTCGATGTCAGCGCCAGTTCGGTCGCCTTTTCTTCCAGCGCGCGTCGGGCCTGCTCGATTTCCTGGTTCTTGGCCTCGACTTCGACGTTGCGTTCCTCCAGCTGCTGCGCCTTCTGCCCGAGCTGCTCATTGGTCTGCTGCAGCTCGCGCTGCTGCGTCTGCAGCTCGGCGGCAAGCTGCTGCGACTGCTTGAGCAGGCCTTCGGTCTGCATGGTCGCTTCGATCGAGTTGAGCACGATGCCGATCGACGTCGTCAGTTGGTCGAGGAAGGAGAGCTGCAGCTCGGTGAACTCGCCGGCCGAGGCAAGTTCGATCACCGCCTTCACCTGCCCCTCGAAATGCACGGGCAGCACGATCGCGCTCCGCGGCAGCGTCGTGAACACGCCGGAGCTGATCGGAATGACGTTGTCCGGAAGATCGGTGACGAGGATGCGGCGGGCATCGCTGGCGCATTGCCCGACGAGGCCCTGGCCGAAATCGAGCCGCAGCGGATGCGCCGCCTCGACGCCTTGCGCATAGACCGAGAGCAGCGACAGGAACGGCTGGCTCTCGTCGGCATCCACCTGGTAGATCACCCCTTGATGCGCACCGACCAGCGGCGCCAGCTCCGAGAGCATCATCTTGCCGACCAGCGTCAGGTCGCGCTGGCCCTGCAGCATGTTGGTGAAGCGCGCCAGATTTGTCTTCAGCCAGTCCTGCTCGGTATTGCGCTCCGTCGTCAGGCGCAGGTTGTCAATCATCGTATTGATGTTGTCCTTGAGCTCGGCCACTTCGCCGCGCGCATCGACCTTGATCGACCGCGTCAGGTCGCCTTTGGTGACGGCGGTGGCCACCTCTGCGATAGCGCGAACCTGGGTCGTCAGATTAGCAGCCAGCAGGTTGACGTTGCCGGTCAGGTCCTTCCACGTTCCCGCGGTACCAGGAACATTCGCCTGGCCGCCGAGGCGGCCCTCAACGCCGACTTCGCGCGCCACCGTCGTTACCTGATCGGCGAAGGTCGCCAGCGTGTTGGTCATGTTGTTGATGGTTTCGGCAAGGGCCGCCACCTCGCCTTTGGAGGCGACGGTGAGGTTCTGCTTAAGGTCGCCGTTCGCGACCGCCGTCACCACCTTGACGATGCCGCGGACCTGCTCAGTCAGGTTGGCGGCCATGACGTTGACTGTGTCGGTCAGGTCCTTCCAGGTGCCGGCGACACCAGGCACCTGCGCCTGACCGCCGAGCTTACCTTCGGTGCCGACTTCGCGCGCCACGCGCGTCACTTCGCCGGCGAAGGCGTTCAGCTGATCCACCATGGTGTTGATGGTGTTCTTCAGTTCGAGGATTTCCCCCTTCACGTCGACGGTGATCTTGCGCGACAGGTCGCCGCGCGCCACGGCGGTCGTGACTTCGGCGATGTTGCGCACCTGGGTCGTGAGGTTGGCGGCAAGCAGGTTGACGTTGTCGGTCAGGTCCTTCCAGGTGCCGGCGACACCGGGAACGACGGCCTGGCCGCCGAGCCGGCCATCGGTGCCGACCTCGCGGGCGACGCGGGTCACTTCGCCGGCGAAGGACCGAAGCTGATCGACCATCGTATTCAAAGTATCCTTCAGCAGCAGGATTTCGCCGCGCACATCGACGGTGATCTTGCGCGACAGGTCGCCATTGGCGATCGCGGTCGCCACTTCGGCGATGTTGCGCACCTGCGCCGTCAGGTTGCCGGCCATCGAGTTGACGCTGTCGGTCAAATCCTTCCAGGTGCCGGCGACGCCCGAGACCTGCGCCTGGCCGCCGAGCTTGCCTTCGGTGCCGACTTCGCGGGCGACGCGTGTGACTTCGCCGGCAAAAGCGTTCAGCTGGTCCACCATCGTATTGATGGTGTTTTTCAGTTCGAGGATTTCCCCTTTCACGTCGACGGTGATCTTGCGCGAGAGGTCGCCGCGCGCCACGGCGGTCGTGACTTCGGCGATGTTGCGCACCTGGCCCGTGAGGTTGGAGGCCATGGAGTTGACGTTTTCGGTCAGATCCTTCCAGGTGCCGGCGACGCCAGGCACCTGCGCCTGGCCGCCGAGCTTGCCTTCCGTGCCGACCTCGCGGGCAACGCGCGTCACCTCAGAGGCGAAGCGGTTCAGCTGGTCGACCATGGTGTTCAGCGTTTCCTTAAGCTCCAGGATTTCGCCCGAGACGGACACCGTGATCTTCTTCGACAGGTCGCCATTGGCGATAGCGGTGGAGACTTCGGCGATGTTGCGCACCTGCGCGGTCAGGTTGCCCGCCATCGAGTTGACGCTGTCGGTCAGATCCTTCCAGGTGCCGGCGACGCCGAGCACGTTCGCCTGGCCGCCGAGCCGCCCTTCGGTGCCGACCTCGCGCGCCACGCGCGTGACTTCACCGGCAAAACCGTTCAGCTGATCGACCATCGTATTGATGGTTTCCTTCAGTTCGAGGATTTCCCCCGACACCGTCACCGTGATCTTCTTGGAAAGGTCGCCTTGGGCGACCGCGGTCGCGACTTCTGCGATGTTGCGCACCTGGCCGGTCAGGTTCGAGGCCATGGAATTGACGCTGTCGGTCAGGTCCTTCCAGGTGCCAGCGACACCGCGCACGTTCGCCTGACCACCGAGCCGGCCTTCCGTGCCGACTTCGCGGGCCACACGCGTCACTTCCGAGGCGAAGGCATTCAACTGGTCGACCATCGTATTGATGGTTTCCTTCAGTTCGAGGATTTCGCCCTTCACGTCGACAGTGATCTTCTTGGAAAGATCGCCATTGGCGATCGCTGTGGAGACTTCGGCGATATTGCGCACCTGCGCCGTCAGGTTGCCGCCCATCGAGTTGACGTTTTCGGTCAGGTCCTTCCAGGTGCCGGCCACACCGCGCACGTTCGCCTGGCCGCCGAGCCGGCCTTCCGTACCGACTTCGCGGGCGACGCGCGTCACCTCAGAGGCGAAGGCGTTCAGCTGGTCCACCATCGTATTGATGGTTTCCTTGAGTTCGAGGATTTCGCCCGACACCGTCACCGTAATCTTCTTCGACAGGTCGCCATTGGCGATGGCTGTGGAGACTTCGGCGATGTTGCGCACCTGCGCCGTCAGGTTCGAGGCCATCGAATTGACGTTGTCGGTCAGATCTTTCCAGGTGCCGGCGACGCCTGGCACCTGCGCCTGACCGCCGAGCCGACCTTCGGTGCCGACTTCGCGTGCCACACGCGTCACTTCGCCGGCAAAACCATTGAGCTGGTCCACCATCGTGTTGATGGTTTCCTTGAGTTCGAGGATTTCGCCCGAAACGTCGACGGTGATCTTGCGCGAGAGGTCGCCGCGCGCGACCGCCGTCGTCACCTGCGCGATATTGCGCACCTGCGCCGTGAGGTTGCCGCACATGGCGTTGACCGAGTCGGTCAGATCCTTCCAGGTGCCGGCCACACCCGGCACCAGCGCCTGACCGCCGAGCTTGCCCTCTGTCCCGACCTCGCGGGCGACGCGCGTCACTTCGGAAGCGAAGGAGCGCAGCTGGTCGACCATGGTGTTGATCGCTTCCTTGAGCTGCAGGATTTCGCCGCGCACGTCGACGGTGATCTTCTTCGAAAGGTCGCCATTGGCGACGGCGATCGTCACTTCCGCGATGTTGCGCACCTGCGCCGTCAGGTTCGACGCCATCGAGTTGACGCTTTCGGTCAGGTCCTTCCAGACGCCCGTCACCTCGGGCACCTGCGCCTGGCCGCCGAGCTTGCCGTCGGTGCCGACTTCGCGGGCAACACGCGTGACTTCCGAGGTGAAGACGCTGAGCTGCTTGATCATCGTGTTGACGATATCGGCCGAGCGCAGGAATTCGCCCTTCAGAGCCCGCCCGTCGACATCGAGCGGCACGGTCTGCAGCAGGTCACCCTTGGCGACGGCGGTGATCGTGCGCGTCACCGCCGTCGTCGGCCAGAGGAGATCGTCGATCAGGCCGTTGATCGAGCCTTCCATCTCCGACCAGGAACCATCCGACAGGCCGAAGCGCACCCGCGTGCTCGTTCGCCCGTCGCGGCCGACGACCTGGCCGACATGTTCGAGCTGCTGAGCCATGCGCTGATTGGCGGCGATGATGTCGTTCAAGGCATCGGCGACCTTGCCGGTGACGCCGGTGAGATCGGAGCGCATGCGCACGGAAAAGTCGCCGCGCCTGACCGCGACCAGGACTTCCAGAAGCGCGCTGGCGTCGTCGAATGCCATGGTTTTGTGGTCGCGCCCATTGAGGCTCTCTGCCACGGCATCGTCGCGCGAAAATTCACTGGTTTGCTTGCTCACGGATTCCCCCTTATTCGACAGAGGGTAATTAGTGCTCCGCTGGAAAAAGGGTATGGGTGTGCCACAGGGTTGCAGAGATAGGCCTAACCCAAAGTCAACGGCCAAACTTTACCCGCGCGGGAACAGTTTCCCGTCGGCCGTCGTTTCCGTCCTGACAAGGAGAACGACATGTCGAACGTCTCGAGAACCGGCAAGGACGACATCAACAACGCGACCAGCCCGACCACTTTCGGACGGTCGGTCGAAAGCCAGGCGCAGATGCAGGATGCGGCAGCGGAGGCATCGCCCGAATCCGGTGGCGAGATGCTCAACATCTACCGACTGGAGCCGATCGCCAATTCAGACGATCCCAGATGGGGCAATGCCCCCAACCATGGCATCGTCGTCGTGGCCGCCCGGACCCCGGGCGATGCCAGGATCGTTGCTGCAGCCCGCGAACTCGATTTCATGGAAGTGGATGCGGCTCCCGCCGAGGATGTGACGACACCCAATGCCAGCGCCTTTCGCGACGATAAACTCTAAACCGTGATCGAGATCGATCGGGACAGACGTGATATAAAGCGGGGTATCCTCGACGGCACGGTCTCGGTCGACACCATCCGGCCGGTCGAGGCGGACTAGAAATCCTTCTTTACCCGGGAGTTCTCATGAATACCGCCAATCTGCAGCTCAAAGGCCTGATCATGGCGATGGCCTCGATATGCGACGCGATCGCCGAGAAGGAATTGCTTACGCGCGGGGAAATCGGCGCCGCGCTCTCGAAGGCTCAAAAGGCGATCGAGGAGGATGACGACCACGAGCTTTCCGGCGCCAACCGGGCGGCGATCCTGTTTCCCATCCGCGTGCTGCAGCTTGCTGGCGAGGCAGGCCGGAAAGGCGAAGGAGCCACGTTTTCGGACTATGCCAAGCTCGTGGGAAAACTCACCTGACCCTATTCGAAGGGTTTGCTTGCAGCGTCGGAGAGCATGACTCCGGCGGCAACATCCGGCGCTGTCGATTTTTGCTATAAGTTGAATATTTTTGTCTTGTTTTATTGCCGCGCCTGTGGCTATACCCCGGCCGCATATATTCACGCACCGGGATTTTCTTCGTGACCAGCCTCAAATCAATTTTGGCCGCCTGTGGCCTCTCCGCCCTGCTCGGCCTTGCCGCAACCCCCTCATTGGCCGGTTCGACCACCTATCCGCTGACGCTGGAAAACTGCGGCGCCGAGGCGACGTTCAAGAAGGCGCCCGAGCGGGCGATCGGGCTTGGCCAGAACAGCGCGGAAATCCTGCTGCTGCTCGGGCTTCAGGACAAGATGGTCGGCACCGCTTTCTGGCCGAGCAAGGTCCTGCCTGAGCTCGCCGAAGCCAATGCCAAGGTCAAGCTTCTCACCGTCGAGATGCCGACCTTCGAATCCATGCTCGCCGAAAATCCCGATTTCGTGGCCGTCGCCCTGCCGAGCCTGGTCGGGCCGAACAGCAAGATCGCCAAGCGCGAGGATTTCGACAAGGTCGGTGTTTCAACCTATCTCTCGCCCAGCACCTGCCTCAGCACCAAGGACGTCAAGGACCAGTACGGCAGCCGCGGCGAGCTGTGGAACTTGGATCTCCTCTACAAGGAGATCGACGAACTTTCTCAGATCTTCGACGTCGCCGACCGCGGCCAGGCTGTTATCGCCGACTTCAAGACTCGTGAGGCAAAGCTTCGCGCGAGCGTTGCCAAGGACGGCAAGAACCTCTCCTACGTCTTCTGGTTCTCAAGCCCCAGCCCGTCGGCCGACGCCTATGTCGGCGGCAAGAACAGCGCTTCCGGCTTCATCGCCGACCTGCTCGGCGGGCACAATGCCATCGACGCGGCAGCCGAATGGCCGACGATCGGCTGGGAAGGCATCATCGCCGCCAATCCCGACGTCATCGTCGTCGCCAGCCTCGACCGCAACCGCTGGGAACTCGACAAGCCCGAAGCCAAGATCAAGTTCCTGAACACCGATCCGGCTGTCAGCCAAATCCCGGCCGTCAAGAACAAGGCTCTGGTCGTCATGGACGGCCAGGCCATGAACCCGACCATCCGGACGATCTACGGCGCCGAGCAGGTGGCCGAGCAACTGAAGGTACTCGGTCTGCGGAAGTGAGCGACGCAGGCCGTCTCTTCCGGCAGCTGGGAGCGATCACCGCGCTGCTGCTCGCTTCCCTCTGCCTCATCGCTGTCGCCATCGGCGTCAGCGTCGGGATCGGCGATCTGCCGATTCCGCTTGCGACCACCTTTTCGGCCGTCACCAACCGGCTCGGATGGACCGCGGTCGAGTTGAACCGCATCCATGAGACCGTCATCTGGGACTACCGCCTGAGCCGCGCGCTCGTCGCCGCCTTCTGCGGCGCAGGCCTGGCGCTGTCGGGCGCCATCATACAGTCGCTGCTGCGCAACCCGCTTGCCGAACCCTATGTGCTCGGCATCTCCGCCGGTGCCTCGACCGGCGCCGTCGCGATCGTCATCTTAGGCGTCGGCGCGGGCGCGGTGTCGCTCTCTGCAGGCGCGTTTGCCGGTGCCTTCGCAGCCTTCTTCTTCGTCGCATTGCTGTCGAACGGCACGCGGGGCGGCGCCGACCGCACCATTCTTGCCGGTGTCGCCGCATCGCAGCTCTTCAACGCCTCGACCTCCTATATCGTCACCACCTCGGCGAATGCCCAGCAGGCCCGCGACGTCATGTTCTGGCTGCTCGGCAGTTTCGGCGGCGTGCGCTGGCCGGAATTCGCGCTGGTCTCGGTCGTCGTCGGTCTCGGCCTTGCCGCCTGCCTGCTCTACGCCCGCGTGCTCGACGCTTTCGCCTTCGGCGATGAGGCGGCATCCTCGCTCGGCGTCAATGTCGGGCGCGCCCGCATGGTGCTTTTCGGACTGACGGCAATGATGACCGCCACGATCGTCAGCATGGTCGGCTCGATCGGCTTCGTCGGCCTCGTCGTGCCGCATGTCGCCCGCTTCGCCGTCGGGCCGCTGCATATCCGCCTCCTGCCGGCCTGCGCCATCGGCGGAGCGATCTTCATGGTGCTTGCCGACATTGCCGCGCGTGCCCTCATTCCCGGTCAAATCCTGCCGATCGGCGTCGTCACGGCGCTGGTGGGCGTACCCTTCTTCTCGATCATCCTCTACCGGTTCCAGCGCGCGTCATGAGCATCAAGGCCGACAATCTCACCTGGAAAATTGGCAGGAAGACCATTCTGGACGGCGTCTCCCTGGAGGCGCAGCCCGGCCGCATGCTCGGCCTGCTCGGGCCGAACGGTTCGGGCAAGACCTCGCTGCTCAGGCTTCTGGCCGGTCTGAAGCGGCCGCATTCCGGCCGCGTCACGCTCGATCGCAGCGACATCGGCACGATCAGCCGCCGCTCGATCGCCCGGCGGATCGCCTTCGTCGAGCAGCACGCGACGACCAATGCCAATTTGAAGGTCGTCGACGTCGTCAAGCTTGGCCGCTTCCCGCACCGCTCGATGTTCTCGGGCTGGACGAGGGCCGACGAAGAGGCCGTCGAGGCCGCGCTCGAGCGCGCCGGCATGGCTGAAAAGCGCGACGATCGCTGGCAGAATCTCTCGGGCGGCGAAAAGCAGCGCACCCATATCGCCAGGGCGCTCGCCCAGTCGCCGCAAGAGCTGATCCTCGACGAACCGACAAACCATCTCGACATCCAGCACCAGATCGGCCTGATGCGGCTTGTCTCCGGCCTGCCAATCACCAGCATCGTCGCTCTGCACGATCTCAACCACGCCGCCATGTTCTGCGACGAGCTTGTGATCATGCAGCAGGGGAAGATCGTCGCCTCCGGGCCGCCTGAGAAGGTGCTGAGCGAGACGCTTTTGCGCGAGGTCTTTTCCATCGAGGCCCGTGTTGAAGCCTCGCCCTATCATTCACGCCCGCACATCCATTATCTCAGGTGAGTGGCCGTAGCCGCTCTCACGTCAGGATCTGCAGCGGCAAAGCCGTCGTCTTTTTCAGTGTCTTCAAGACGATGCTTGACTTGACCGAGGCCAGATTGTCGGTGACGCGGATCATTCTTTCCAGAAACTGGCTGAGATGGTCGAGGTCGCGCGTCATGACCTTCATCAGAAAATCGGCGTCACCGGTCTGCGAATAACATTCGAGAATCTCCGGTGCGGTCTCGATGAAACGGTGGAGCCGCTCGTTTCCCCCTTCTGTATGCGCTCTCAAGCTGACAAGCGTATGCGCAACGACGGTGAAGCCCAGCTTGACCGGGTTGAGGATGGCAACGACGCTCTGGATATATTGCTCGTTGCGCAGCCTCTCCAAACGGCGGGCGCACTGGGTCGCGGAGAGATTGACCTTCTGGGACAGTTCGCTCTGCGTCAACTCGCTGTTCTGCTGGAGAGCGGCGAGCAGTTTGATATCGAACGGGTCAAGCATGCCCTCTCCAGACGGTGATTTTCTGCACATCATAGGCTATTTTCGCCAATTGTCTGCATGATTAGGTCGAAACAAGGAGAAAATCGCAGAAATTCGCCGTTGGACTTCAGTTAATCTCCGGCCAGTAGTAAACAGCGAGGTGGAACTGTGTTTGAGCAACTGAACAGCCGGCCGGCCGATAGCCTGCTTGCCCTCATCAAGGCCTTCCAGGCCGACGATCGCGCCGAAAAGATCGACCTCGGCGTCGGGGTCTATCGCGACGCGATGGGACGCACGCCGGTCATGCGCGCCGTGAAGGCAGCGGAGCAGTTTCTGCTGGAGAACCAAGACAGCAAGAAATATCTCGGCCCGGAAGGCGACCTGCAATTCGTGCGCCTGCTCGAGCCGATCATTTTCGGCACATCGCCTGATTTCGCCAACCGTCTCGTCGGCATCCAGACGCCGGGCGGCAGCGGTGCCTTGCGTCTCGGCGCCGAACTCATCCAAGCGGCAAATCCATCAGCGAAGGTTCTGCTCGGGACGCCGAGCTGGCCGAACCACGCGCCGATCTTCGCTTCAGCGCGACTGGCCGCAAAGGAATATTCCTTCGTCGATCTGGCGTCCCAGCAGGTAAAATTCGAAAGTGTCATCGCCGCCTTGTCTTCCGCTGGAGAAGGCGACGTCGTGCTGCTGCATGGTTGCTACCATAACCCGACCGGCATCGATTTCACCATGGAGCAGTGGCAAGAGATTACCGATCTCCTCGTTGCGCACACGCTGGTGCCCTTCATCGATCTTGCCTATCAGGGCCTCGGCGACGGGCTCGAACAGGATGCCGCGCCGACGCGCATGATCCTTAATGCGGTGGACGAGGCGCTGATCGCCTATTCCTGCGACAAGAATTTCGGCCTCTACCGCGAGCGCGTCGGCGCGCTCTATGTCATGGCCCGCAATAGCGATGACCTGACGAAAGCCGAAAGCAACATGGCGGCTCTCGCCCGTGTGAACTGGTCGATGCCGCCGGACCATGGGGCTGCCGTCGTCAGGACCATTCTCGAAAGCGCGGAGATGACGGCGATGTGGCGCGCCGAACTCGAAGAGATGTGCCAGCGCGTCAACGGCAATCGCGCGGCGCTGGCCGCCGCCTCTGCCGATCTCGCCTTCATCAGCCGGCAGCGCGGCCTGTTTTCCAATCTCGCGATGCGCAAGGAGACGGCGGTCGCGCTCAGGGCCAACCACGGCATCTACATGGCGGATTCCGGTCGCATGAACCTTGCCGGTATGCAGCCCGCCGATGCCGGCGCCATCGTCGCGGCGCTCCGGGCCGAAGGCTGCCTGAAGTCGTAGTCGAACGCAGCATTGGAGTCTCAGAATGAGCAGGAAAGAAACGACCGGCCAGGCGATCACCCGTTCGCTTGTCGCCCATGGCATCGACACGGTCTTCGGCATCCCCGGCGCCCATATGTATGATTTCAACGATGCGCTCTATGACGCCGGCGATAAGATCCGGTTCATTCACACGAGGCACGAACAGGGTGCGGCCTACATGGCCTACGGCTATGCCAAATCCACCGGCCGGATCGGCGCCTATACCGTCGTGCCCGGCCCGGGCGTGCTCAATTCGGGTGCTGCGCTTTGCACCGCTTACGGCGCCAACGCGCCGGTGCTCTGCATCACCGGCAACATCATGTCCCATCTGATCGGCCAGGGCAGAGGCCAACTGCACGAACTGCCGGATCAGCTCGCCACCATGCGCGGGATCACCAAGACGGCGGAGCGCATCAACCACCAGTCCGAGGCCGGTTCCGTCATGGCTGGCGTCGTCGCTAAGATGCTCTCCGGCCGCCAAGGCCCGGGAGCGGTCGAAGCCCCTTGGGACGTGTTCGGCCAATCCGGCCCAGAGATCGAGGTTCCCGTTGCCGCGAAAGCGCCTCACCCGGCCGTCAATCCCGATCAAATCGCCGCAGCGGCGGCGCTGATTTCAGGCGCGAAGAATCCGATGATCATGGTCGGCGGCGGCGCGGCGGATGCCGGCGCCGAGATCGCCGCGCTTGCGGAATTGCTGCAGGCGCCTGTGACGTCCCATCGCTCCGGCAAGGGCATCGTCGCAGACGACCACCCTAATTATCTGAATTTCGTCGCCGCCTACGAATACTGGAAGAAGGTGGACGTCCTGATCGGGATCGGCAGCCGGCTCGAATTGCAGTTCATGCGCTGGAAGTGGCTGCCCAAAGATATGAAGATCATCCGCATCGACATCGATCCCACAGAGATGGTCCGCCTCAAGCCCGATGTTGGCGTTGTCGCGGATGCAAGAGACGGAACGCAGGCGCTGACCGATGCGCTGACGGGGTTCGTCCGCGAGGACCGCACGCGCGAATTCGCCGACCTCAACAAAGACGCCAGATCTCGTTTCTCAGCAGTGCAGCCGCAACTCGCCTATCTCGACGCCATTCGCCAGGCTCTTCCGAGAGACGGCTTCTTCGTCGAGGAGGTCAGCCAGATGGGCTTTACCGCCCGGTTTGCCTTCCCGGTCTACGGCCCGCGCCAATACGTGACATGCGGTTATCAGGACAATCTGGGTTTTGGTTTCAACACGGCCCTTGGCGTGAAAGTCGCCCATCCCGACAAAGCCGTTATTTCTGTTTCCGGCGATGGCGGCTTCATGTTCGGCGTTCAGGAACTTGCCACATCAGTCCAGCACAAGATCAATGTCGTCGCCATCGTCTTCAACAATTCGGCCTATGGCAACGTCCTGCGCGACCAGAAGCAGGCCTATGAAGGCCGTTATCTCGGTTCGGATCTCACCAATCCCGATTTTGTCGCTCTTGGGGAAAGCTTCGGCATCCGGTCATTCAGGGTAACGAGCCCCGGCGAACTGAAAAGCACGATCGACAAAGCCCTCTCTCTCGACGAACCCGTGCTCATCGAGGTTCCGATCGAGAAAGGATCCGAGGCAAGCCCCTGGCCTTTCATTCATCCGGCGCCGCACGCCGAATGAATCCCGGTCAAGGCGACGGTCCCTTGAAAAAGACCGTCGCCAGCGGCGGCAGCGTCAGCGACAGGGAGACCGGCCTGCCGTGGGCCCGTACGGGTTCGCTCGAAACTGCGCCGTTGACGAGGCCGGAACCGCCATATTCCCGCGCATCCGTCGTGATCCGCTCGATCCACACCCCGTCCTGCGGCACGCCGATCCTATAACCGTAACGCGGCACCGGCGTGAAATTCGATACGACCAGGACAGACGAGGATTGGTCCGGCCCATAACGGAGCAGGCCGAGCACGGAATTGACGGCATCGTCGGCAGCCGCCCATTCGAAGCCCTCGGGATGAAAATCTCCGAACTGCAATGCCGGCTCGTCTCCGTAGAGGCTATTCAGATCCTTGGCGAGGCGCTGAATGCCGACATGCGCCGGCCGGTCCAGCACGTCCCAGGTGACCGAAGCGTCATGATTCCATTCGCCCGGCTGGGCGACTTCGCTTCCCATGAACAAGAGCTTTTTGCCGGGATGGCCCCACATGAAGGCGAGATAGCTGCGCAGATTGGCGAATTTCTGCCAATCGTCGCCCGGCATCTTCGTCAGCAGCGAGCCTTTTCCATAGACCACCTCGTCGTGGGAAATCGGCAGGATGAAGTGTTCGGAATAGGCATAGATCATGCCGAAGGTCATCGTGCCGTGATGGTAGCTCCGATAGACCGGGTCCTTCTCGATGTAGCTCAGGCTGTCATGCATCCAGCCCATGTTCCATTTGATGTCGAAGCCCAGTCCGCCCTCTTCCGGCGGCTTGGTGACGCCGGGCCAAGCCGTCGATTCCTCGGCGATCGTTATCGCATGCGGGCAGCGCTCGTGGATGATGCTGTTCAGGTGCTTGAAGAATTCCACCGCCTCCGGATTCTCACGGCCGCCATACCGGTTGGCGATCCACTCGCCCTCGTTGCGGCTGTAGTCGCGATAGAGCATCGAAGCCACAGCGTCGACGCGCAAGCCGTCGACATGATAGCGGTCGAGCCACTCGAGCGCGCTGGCGATCAGAAAGCCCTTCACCTCGTTGCGCCCGAGATTGTAGATCAGCGTGTTCCAGTCACGGTGAAAGCCCTCGCGGGGATTCTCGTGTTCGTAAAGCGCGCTGCCGTCGAAGCGGGCGAGCCCCCAGACATCAGTGGGGAAATGGGCCGGCACCCCGTCGAGGATGACGCCGAGCCCGGCGCCGTGACAGCGATCGACGAAATAGGCGAAATCCTCCGGCGTTCCGTATCGGCCAGTCGGGGCGAACAGACCGAGCGGCTGATAGCCCCAGGATCCGCCGAACGGATGCTCCATGATCGGCAGCAGCTCGATGTGGGTAAATCCCATGTCGCTGGCATAGGGAGCGAGCCGCTGGCTGAGCTCGACCCAGTCGAGATGCCTGTTGCCGTCCTTCTGGTCGCGCAGCCAGGAACCGGCATGGACCTCGTAAACGGACATTGCACCCTCCAGTCTCGCCTGCCGGGACCGGCCCTTCATTGTTTCGCCATCGAGCAGGATCGCCGTGCGCTCGGCATCGGATGCCCGTTCGAGACTGTCGGCGAGGGCCTTCAATTCGGTGCGGAGCGCGGCATCCGCATGCGTCTCGGCCGAGCGGACGAGGTTCAGCCCCTCCTGCAGCTCGAGCTTCAAATCCAGCCTGGCATCGTGTTTCTTCGTCAGCTCGTAACGAAAGATCGCAAGCGGGTTCTTCCATGCCTCGACGGCAAACTCATAGCGTCCGGTGCGTTCCAGCAGGAATTCGGCGCGCCAGCGGTCGTTCTCGACCAGTTGCATCTCCGTCTCGTTCCACTCCGCCATGGCATCGAGCGGCCGCCACAGCAGGATCGCGGCGATCGGATCGTGGCCGTCGGCGAATATATCAGCCTCGACGGTGACGATGTCGCCGGCCACCCGCTTGACGGGGAAGCGCCCGCCATCGACCCGCGGCATGATGTTTTCAATGGCAAGCCGCGCCGACGTTGCCGCTGCTCGATCTCGAGGATCGGCCGGGACGTGATCGGCACCGGCGCCTTGCATTCGACCACCCGGGTCTCCCCTGCCCGCAGCCGCAACCGCAGCGCCGCGCCGTCTGCCGCAACGGGAAGAAAACCGGAAGCCGCTTCGCGAAGTGCGATCACCGGGGCGGGCGCGCTTTTCCGAAGGTCCCTGTTGAGCGGCAAAGCTATCCACGACACGAAGAGACCTTGAGCATTCGTGCCGCATTTGGGTAATCTTCCACCGTCCTGGGAGGTGAGTCATTTGACTGTTGACGGCGCATCCATGCTTCGATCCATCCTTGTCGCCGCAACCCTGTCGGCCTGCATCCTTTGTCTCGCCTCCTGGAGCATCGAAACCGATCGCTCCACAGCGGACAAGCACGGCCTGTTCGAAATTCGCGAGGAGGCCAAGCGTTTCATCGCGCAGGAAAACACCAAAGGGCAACAGCAATGGGATGTGCTGGAACCGAACGCGAAGGTACTGGTTCCGCGATGCGCGGTCCCGCTCGAGGCACAATGGACGCCGAAGAGTCTCGGCCGCTCAAAACCCAGCGTGATGGTGATATGCGCAACAGCTGTGCCGAATGTTGTGATGAACCGGTGGGATGTGCCTGTACCAGTTCGACAGAAACCAAAATCGAAGTAAGCGTTTCAGGACGAAAATATTTCGGCTGCAACAAAGGCGACCAGACGTGAATGCATCGGTAGAATTGTGCTCCTATCCCGGACTTGACGAGCGGATCGTCATCGTCCGGGCGGGGGACGAAGTGGATGCCGTGTTTGTCAGGGCCGAAAGGTTCGACGTTCTGATCGATACGCTCGGGACGCCGGAGCTATGCCGGATGGCGTTGGATCTACTTGAGGAAAGGGCGGAGGAGCGTCCGCTGATCGTCGTCAATTCGCATATGGATTGGGATCATTTCTGGGGAAATGCCGCCATTGCCGGACGCGCTCCCATTATCGCGCATGCCGCCGCGCTCGACCGTTTGCGCGATCCTTCCACCCGCGAGATTCTCCGGGACAAGACGGGCCAGGAATCACGGTTTCGCAACGTGGAGTTCATCGGCCCCGATATCACCTTCTCCGGCGCCATGGTTTTGAATGGCGGCGATCTGACGCTGGAACTCATTCATACGCCAGGACACACGCCCGACCATATCGCCATATGGATTCCCGAACTTCGCGTCTGCCTGGCCGTCGACGCGGTGGAATACCCCATTCCCGAAGTCTGGAGCAAAACTGCAGGCGACCTTCGCCTGATCCGTTCCTCGCTCGAGCGGATACGTGACCTCGACGCCAGACTGGTCATCCCTGCGCACGGCCGGACATACTCTCCTTCCGCGGTGGATGGGAACCTGGCCTATTTCCAGGCCCTGGCCGATCGTGTCGGCGGCTTGAGCGAGAGCCAGCTGGCGGATCCGCAACTCGGCAGAGCAAGCGGGTTCCGGCTCGAAGATTTCGTCGCCATTCCCGAGGGAATGCCTTCGGATACAGTGGCGTTCTATCGGAACTGCCATGAGACGAACCTTGGCGCCACGGTTCAGGCCCGTATCGAAAAACCGAAATCCGCGTAGGAGGCCATGACGTGGAACTATTGGAGGGCGGACGAACGGGGCGAATCTGGCGCGACGGCGATACCGTCGTCAGGCCGTCCGGCGAATGGACGCCAACCGCGCACCGGTTCTTGCGCCACCTCAGAAGCAAAGGCTTCCTGGCAGCGCCGGAGCCCTTTCAAATTACCAGCGAAGGCGAGGAGATCGTCAGCTACGTCGCCGGGCGCGTCTGCGAAGACCTCGGCGATCCCCTTGCCGGATCGGAGCGCATGCTGGTTTCCGCAGCAGGACTTCTGCGCGCTTTTCATACCGCATCTCAAGGTTTTCTGGAATCGGACAGCGAGGCTCAGACGTGGATGCTGCCGCCGCAGGAGCCGCGCGAAATTGTCTGCCACGGAGATTATGCACCTTATAATGTCGCCACGGCAGGCCCTGAGGCGGTCGGAATCATCGATTTCGACACCGCCCATCCCGCATCGCGCCTATGGGATCTCGCCTATGCGGTCTATCGCTGGGCGCCGCTCTCAGATCCCGCCAATCCTTCCGTGGCATTCGGCCTCGACGACCAACTGCGGCGGGCGGAAATCTTCTGCGCCACCTATGGCGCGACCGTCGAGGAAAGGCGCCGGCTTCCCGAGATGATCTGCAGGCGACTTCAAGCCCTCGTCGATTTCATGTTGGCAAGGGCCGCGGCCGGGGACCAGACCTTCGCGGACGACGTGGCTGAAGGAGATGTCCGCCTGTATCTCAGCGACATCGACTATATCAGGCAGCATCGAGACCCGGTTCTGAAAGCGCTCTGCTGACACGCTTCGCTACAGCCACTTCCTCCGGCGAAAGAAGCCGAAAAGTCCGAGGCACAGGACGGCGATGACGCCGAGCACGACGAAATAGCCATACTGGAATTTCAGTTCGGGCATGTCGCTGAAGTTCATGCCGTAAATGCCGGCGATCGCGGTGGGAACGGCGAGGATCGCCGCCCAGGCGGCAAGCTTGCGGGCGATCGCCGTCTGCTCCGTCTGGCCGATCATTACGCTCGCCTCGAAGGCGAAGGCAAGGACCTCGCGCAGCGCGTCGATATCTTCCTGAACCCGGCGCACGTGATCGGTCACATCGCGAAACAGCGACTGGAGCGTCGGATCCATGCCGGGAAGATCGATATGCTCGTATCGCCGGCAGACGTCGACGAGCGGCACGACGGCGTTGCGCAGCCGCAGGAGCTTGCGCCGCAAAAGGTAAAGCCGTTCGATATCGGACTTTCCTAGCTGCTCGCGCAGCACCAGATCCTCGAGCTTCTCGACTTCCTCCTGCACCACCTCGATGACGGGCATGTAGTTATCGACGATGAAATCGAGGATCGAATAGAGAATGTAGTTCTCGCCATGGGCAAGGGCGGCCGGCGTCGCCTCGCATCGCTGCCTCACAGCCAGATAGGAGGAGGATTCTCCGTGGCGAACGGAGACGACATAACCGCGGCCGACGAAGAGATGCGTTTCGCCGAAGACGATTTCGTCGTCCTTCATGTGGGCGGTGCGGGCGACGATGAACATCGCCTCCCCGTAAATCTCCAGCTTCGGGCGCTGGTGGGGCTGCGCCGCATCCTCGATCGCCAGCGGATGGAGATTGAACTCGGCCTGGATCTGGTGGAGCAGAACTTCGTCAGGCTCGTGCAGGCCGATCCAGACGACCGCATTCTCCCGGTTTCGCCATTCGCCGGCCTCCTCGATCCTGATGTCGCGAATGCGTTGCCCCTGCTGGTAAACGGCGGCAGCGACGACGCCGGGCCGTTCATAGGGCGGCGATGCCGAACCGCTGCCGGTCCGCACGGAAATACTGTCCAGATCCTTCAGCTGTTCCAAATCCTGCCGTCCTCCCACTCCCGCGCGGATCATAGCTCCGCAGCCAACGCTGGCTAAACGCCGCTTTGATCATAATGCTATTTCGTAAAACATGCATCCGCTTCAGCGCAGGTGCTGAACGAACCTGCCTCTGCCCGGGGACATCACGTATCCGTGGAAATTATCGTGCGCTGAACGACGGCTTTTGTCTTCCGACGGGTACTGTCGCTTTCGGGCTCGATGAGCGGCAGATGATCGATGGTCGGAACGCCTTCCGATTGAAGCTGGGCGATGGAGCGGGCTTTGCGTGCCTGCGTTTCATCGGCGGGTGGCGAAACGGCGGCCTTCACCGGAATGATCAGGACGAGAAGGGCGGAAAATATGCGTTTGATCATGCCTGACTCATTCCCATCTCTGGCGGCGGATCGATAAACATTTCCTGCGTTATCGGGATATGGCTTGCGCAAATGCGACCTCGCTTCTGCGCGAAGGTGGTAAACGGCATTTTACCCATTGAGCAAATCGTTAAATTTTTTCTGTTAGAAAATGCCGCATCAGTCCGGCCTGAAGCCGGAGGTTCTATTGAGGACTTTCAATGCGCCGCCCAAACATCAAATCCAGTTTGCTGTTGATTTTCAGTGTCATAGCCATTCTTTTCGGCGTTGTCGCCTACCTCGCGGTCGACGGTCTTCGCAAGACGAACGGTTCGACCGAAGAAATCGCCACCGACTGGCTACCGAGCGTGCAGGCTTCGCAGGCAATCAATCTCAACATGACGAATTTGCGCCTCGCTTACCGCGATCACATCATCGCGCAGTCGGAGGCGGAAAAGAAAACACGCGAGGACGCCATCAAGGTCGCCGAGGATGCGATTCGCAAATCGGCAGACGCCTATCTTCCACTGGCTTCGTCCGATCGGGAGCGCGACTTGATCAAGACGATCAAGGAGAGCGTTGAAGGCTACATCTCCAGCAGCTCGCAGCTTCTCATCCTTTCACGCGCCAACAAAACCGAGGAAGCCGGCCAATATCTGGGCGGAGAGATGCGCTCTTATTCCGACAAGCTTAAGGAAGCTACGGCGGCCCTGGTCGAATTGAACGTCAGCGGCAGCAAGAAGGCTGCCGACCTCAGCGCCGAGACTTTCGACTCCATAGAATTCTATCTGCTTGCAACGATCGGTGTCGCGGGATTGCTCGTTCTCGGCGCTGTCGCCTTCGTGCTGACGGCCATTGCCAATCCGATTACCGGCATCACCGCCTCGATGCGGCGGTTGGCCGAGGGAGACACCGGTTCGGAGATCCCGTTTGCCGACCGCGCCGACGAGATCGGATCGATGGCGGGCGCGGTGGAGATTTTCCGCCAGGCTGCCATCACGAACAAGCAGATGGCACTGGAAGCCGAGGAAAATCGCGGCCGGGCTGAGGCCGATCGCCTCGACGCGCAAAGGCAGGCGGAAGCCGCTGCATCGGAGCGGTTGCGCATTGCCACCTCGGGTCTTGCCGCCGGTTTGAAGCGGCTCGCCGCAGGCGACCTGGCCTTCCAGCTCAATGAGGCCTTCGCCCCCGATTTCGAGGCACTGCGCCATGACTTCAATCAGTCCGTCACCCAGCTCCGTGCAACGCTGAGGGCGATTTCCGAAAGCATCGGCACGATCGACGAAGGCACACGGGAAATCTCCTCGGGAGCGAGCGATCTTTCAAAGCGCACGGAGCAGCAGGCAGCCTCGCTGGAAGAGACTGCGGCCGCACTCGAAGAGATCACGGCGAACGTGTCGAACTCCAGCAAGCGAACCGAGGAGACCCGGACGGTGGCGACCGAGGCAAATCGCAGCGCCGGGGTCTCCGCAGAGGTCGTTTCCCACGCCGAAGAGGCGATGGAGCGTATCGAGACCTCATCGCAGCAGATTTCCAATATCATCAGCGTCATCGACGAAATCGCCTTCCAGACCAACCTTCTCGCGCTGAATGCCGGCGTCGAAGCGGCAAGAGCGGGCGAAGCCGGCAAGGGCTTCGCGGTCGTCGCCCAGGAAGTGCGCGAACTCGCCCAACGCTCGGCAAGTGCCGCCAAGGAAATCAAGGGCTTGATCCAGAACTCCTCCAAGGAAGTGGAAAGCGGCGTCAAGCTGGTGCGCGATACCGGCCAGGCCCTGAAGACCATCGGCGGCTTCATCACCCAGATCAATCACCATATGGATTCCATCGCCACTTCTGCGAAAGAGCAGTCCATAGGACTGAGCGAAGTCAATGTCGCCGTCAACCGGATGGACCAGACCACGCAACAGAACGCCACCATGGTGCAACAGTCGACCGCCGCATCCGATTCACTCGCTCAGCAAGCCCAGACGCTTCGCGAACTTATCGCCCAATTCAGGCTTGACGACGCGGCCAGCCAGTCGTCGGCCCTTCGCTCGACGGCGAGAACGATGGCCCAGCCCGCGCCGCGTCCAGCCATGCACGCTGTTGCCGCACGCCGCTGAAACAGACGGCTGTCGGAACCTCTCATGAAAAGGCGCCCGGCTATTGCCGGGCGCCTTTCATTCATTCGGTCACGACGCGAAGGCCGGATTGCGCCGCGCGCCCACTCTCAGCACGAAATAGATCGCTCCACCAATCCCGACGCCGAAGAACCAACCATAGGTCCCCCACCAATCCGGCAGGATGCTGGTGAAGGTCGGCAGGATCGAAGAGAAGAGCGCACCGACCACAAATGCGATGAAGGCATTGCCGTGCCATCCGTTCTGGAAGCGGAACTCGCCATTCTCGTGATAGAGCGCCTCGACGTTCAGCTGGCTCTTCCGGATGAGGTAGTAGTCCACCATCATGATGCCGAAGATCGGCCCCATCGTCGAGCCGATGAAGTTGACGAAATGCGCCGCACCCGTCTCCCAGGGGGCAAACGGATAAAGCACCAGAGCGATCAAGGCGGCGATGTATCCGCCACGTTTGAAATTGATCTGGCGCGGGAAGACATTGGCGAAGTCGAAGGCCGGCGAAACGAAATTCGCCACGACGTTGATGCCGAGCGTTGCAATCGCGAATGTCAGTGCCGCAAGCAGCGCCAGGAACCAGCTTTCGAATTTCGCCGATATCATTTCCGGATGCAGCAGCACCTCACCGTATACGGTGAAGGCAGCCGTGGTCGTGACGCCGGCGACAAGGCAGAAGGCGAGCAGGTTGATCGGCAGACCCCAAAGATTGCCCTTCCGTAGCGCCCTTTCGCTCGTCGCGTAACGCGAGAAATCGCAGAAATTCAGATAGAGCGCTGCGAAATAGGTGATCCAGGTAGCGGCCACTGCGGCAAGTGCTGCAATCGAGCCGGGCTCGCCCGGCACGCCGGCATCCTTGGTCTTCTCGATCAGCACGTCGCGCGGGATCTCGGAGCCGAAAGAGAAGGTGCCTGATTTCACGACCAGATAGGTGGCCAGGATCAGCATCATGATCCAGACGGCGGGACCCGCCCAATCCTGGAAGCGGCGAACCGTTTCCATCCCCCGCTGAATGATCAGCAACTGCAGCGCCCAGACGATGACGTAGCAGATGAGTTCGAGGGTCGAATGGCCGAGCATGTGGCTGTTCTGATGAAAGGCAAGCAGGCTCTCGTTCCTGATCAGCAAGGCGACGATGGCGCCGGATGCGGCGGCGGTCTGCGCACCGTACCAGAAGCAGGCGACCACCGCCCGGACCAGAGCCGGAACGTTGGCGCCGAACGTGCCGAAGGAGGCGCGCGCCAGAACCGGAAAGGGTACGCCGGTGCGCACGCCGGCATTGCCGACCAGGCTCATCAGGAAGAAGATGACGAGGGAGCCGATGCCGATGGCGATGACGAAATTCACGAAGCTGCCGCAGAGCAGGAACAGGCTCGCCGCCAGATAATATCCCCACAGGCTATGAACGTCCGATGTCCAGACGTTGAAGATGCTGAATGCACCCCATTTGCGCTCCTCGGCGGGTGCAAGATCCTCGTTATACAACGAGGGAGACGGATTTCGAATGCTCATGAATGCCCTCCCATATCCCCTGAGGCCGACTCGGCCACGGAGGGAAGTCTGCTCTTCATTTATGCATCTGACAATTTAATAGTCATATTGTACGCAATCTTCGTGGATGCCTTATTCATGAGCACCGGCGGCAACCTTGGAACGAACTTTTGCCGGCCGACCGCGCTCCTCGCGCTTCATTGCCCAGCGACGACGCGCCCGGCCAGACGGAACGGGCTTGCGATGGCGGCGCCGGCGGCATCGAAGACGAAGGCGCCGACTTCTCCTGCGCTGGAACGCTTGCCATTTTCGAAGCTGGCAAACTGCGCGCTGAATTTCGCGAGCGACGCATAACGGTCGTGCCCTAATCCATCGGAAGTCTGGATCGACGTGATGTCGATGACCCGAAGCCGTTCCTTCAACGCTGCCTCCCGGATGACGGGATCGTCGATATCGAGGCGGCCGACGCGCGCCCGCTCCCCGGCGATGAAGCTCGAAGCCCCGAGCGCACGGTCGTCCTTGGAAACGAGAAGGGAGATCGGGATCGGCATCTGGCCGATATCCGCAAGCTGGGAACGGAAGACATCGATGTCGATATCGGGCGCGGCAAGCACCACGGCCAGCTTGCCGACGACGTCGTCGCGGTGCTGCAGCTTGAGCTGGCGCACCGTCTCCATCACCAGGAACCCGCCCATGCTGTGCCCGAACAGGATGATGCGCTTCACCTTGCCCGATGCCGAGAGCGATGTGACGAGGGAATTGAGTTCGCTGCGAGAGGAAAGTGCGGCATCGCGGTCGGCGACATATCCCGCCACGGACGCTGCTGAAGGCCAGGAAAACAGGATCGGCGCTCCCGGTATTTTGGCATCCGCGGCGATCTGGGCGGTGCGATAGAGCGCCTCCTGGTAACTGTAGTTGTAGCCATGCACGAATATGCCGATGGTGCCGTCAGCCTGCACGGAAGCGAGCGCCTGCTGCACGAAAGCATCCTGCGGCAGCCGCTTGCGCTCGACGACGGCAAATTGCCGCTCCGGATCCGGCTTTGCCGTCGGATAAGTGATGGCGGTGTCCTTCCGGCCAGGCGGGACCGAAAAGGCGTATTCCTCATAGGTAAGCTTCTCGGCCCATGCACTGCCGAAGCCGCCACTTACACTGTCGGGGGTTCGGTTTGTCGCAGCCAGCACGCTCACCCGATCCGGAGCCGTTTCGGAACGAACCGGCCCGCTCAGATGAACAGGCTTCAGGACTTCAGGCGATGGCCTCGTCGCGCAGCCTGCCAGCATCGCCAGGCCGACCGCGACGGCGATGGTCGGACCTGTCTTCGACAGCCGTTGGGAAGTTGCCGTCAGCGACGCCCGGGGATACTCTTTCGTCATCGATCCATTCCATTGGAAACCAAAGGCTTTCGGGCGCATCCGCCGATCTCGTTATCCGGCATATGACCCCGCTCCGGTGTGGGATGGCATCGCCTTCGCCATCCCACCTATTTCCTGGCGGCCCGTGTTGCAGCGGCCGCCGCGGCGGCCGTAGGCGATGGCCGTCAAAGCCTGCCCTCATGCTTCTGCCGCGACTTCGGCCCTGGCTTTCTCATCCCGCGGGATTCTGAACCATGCGACGTAGAGCGCCGGCAGGAACAGCAGGGTGAGCGCGGTTCCCACAACGATGCCGCCCATCATGGCGTAGGCCATCGGTCCCCAGAAGATCTCGCGCGAGATCGGGATCAGCGCGAGGGTGGCGGCGGCCGCCGTCAGCATGATCGGCCGCATGCGGTGTTCGGTCGCCTCGATGACCGCCTGCCATGGCGCCATCCCTTCGGCACGCAGATGCTCGATCTGCACGACCAGGATGACGGAGTTGCGGATCAGGATGCCGATCAGCGCCAGAATGCCGAGGATCGCGACGAAGCCCATCGGCGCATTGCTCAGCAGGAGTGCCGCGACCACGCCGATCAGAGCCGTCGGCGCGACCGCGAAGACCAGGAACAGGCGGCTGAAGCTCTGCAGCTGGATCATCAGGATCGTCGCCATGGTGAACAGCATCAGCGGAGCCACGGCGGCGATCGGCCCCTGCGCTTCGGCGCTGGACTCAACTGCACCGCCGATTTCCACCTTGTATCCCACGGGAAGCGTCTTCTGGAACTCTTCCACCTTTGGCTTCAGCTGTTCGACGATCGTCGCGGGCTGCGTCGAGCCGATGACGGCCGCCTTGAGCGTGATGGTGGGCTGCCGGTCACGACGCCAGATCGTCGGCTGCTCGAGTTCGTAGCGGAAATTCGCGACCGCCGAGAGAGGCACGACCTTGCCGTTTGAAGTGGAGAGCTGCAGATTCTCTAGCGTCTGGACGGAATCGCGCTCGGATTTGCTGGCTCGCCCGATGACGTTGACCAGGTAGATATCGTCGCGGATCTGCGTCGCTGTCGAACCCTCGACGATGCCGTTGAGAGCCGTCGCGATATCCTCGGAAGAGACCCCGAGCTGGCGCGCCTTGTCCTGCAGAACATCGACCTTCACCACGCGCGAGGGCTCGTTCCAGTCCAGCACCATGTTCGACAGCAGCGGATGGGTGCCGACGACGCCGGCGAATTGCTGGGAGATATCTCGGACCGTCTGAATATCGGGGCCGCTGATCCGGTACTGGACCGGCTTGCCCACCGGCGGGCCGATGTCGAGAAGCTTCACGAAGGCGTCGGTGCCCGGGAAGGTTTTCGTCAGATAATCCTGCAGCTCCGCCCGCACTTTGTCGCGCACGTCGAGGCCTTTGGTGACAATGATGGTCTGCCCGAAGGTGACGTCAGGCGTCTGCACGTCGAAGGACAGGATGAAGCGCGGCGCGCCTTGACCGACATAGGTCGTCCAATGGTCGATATCCTTGTTATCGGCCAGCATCTCCTTTTCGAACTTGGCCATCTGCCTGTTGGTCTCGGCAATCGAACTGTTATGAGGCAGGTTCCAGTCGATGACGAGCTCGGTTCTGTCCGAGTTCGGGAAGAACTGCTGCTGCACCAGCCCCATGCCGCCGACCGAGAGAGCGAAGACGCCGACCGTCAGCACGATGGTGATCCAGCGCCAGCGCATCGCGAGCTTCAACAGCCAGGAGAAAACGGCGGCGAAGCGGCCCTTCTTCTCATGATGCGACTTCATCGTCTTCGGCAGGATCGTGACCCCGAGAAGCGGCGTGAACAGCACGGCGACGATCCAGGAGACCACAAGCGAAACCGCGATGACGACGAAAAGCGTGAAGGTGAATTCGCCGGCCGCACTGCTGTTGAGGCCGACCGGGATGAAGCCCGCGACGGTCACCAGCGTTCCCGTCAACATCGGGAAGGCGGTCGAGGTGTAGACGTAAGTGGCGGCCTTCCTCAGATCGTCGCCCGCCTCCAGGCGAGCCACCATCATCTCCACGGCGATCATGGCGTCGTCGACGAGCAGGCCGAGCGCGATGATGAGCGCGCCGAGCGAGATGCGCTGAAGCGAAATGCCGGAATATTCCATCACCACGAAGGTGATGGCGAGCACGAGCGGAATGGAGATCGCCACCACCATGCCGGCGCGAAGGCCGAGGCTGATGAAGCTGATGACGAGCACGATCACGATCGCTTCGAAGAGCGCGCGGGTAAAGCCCGAAACAGCCTCATCGACGACCGCTGGCTGATCGGAAACGCGGTGGACATCCACGCCGATCGGCAGATCGGCGACGACGTGTTTCATCTGAGCGTCGAGCGCCTCGCCGAACTCCAGCAGATTGGCGCCCTGCTTCATGCCGATGGCAAGCCCGATCGCCGGTTCGCCTTTGAAGCGGAACAGCGACGACGGCGGATCCACATAGCCGCGCGTGATCGTGGCGACATCGGTCAGCGGGAAGAAGCGGTCATTGATGCGAAGGTTGATCGACCGCAGGCTTTCCTCGGAAGTGAACTGCCCACTCACCCGCAAGGCGATGCGCTCCGGCCCGGCATCGACAAAGCCGGATTGCGTGACGGCATTCTGGGCCTGCAGCGTCTGGATGACCGACTGCTGGTCGATGCCGAGTGCCGCGATCTGGCGCGTGGAGAATTCGAGATAGATCGCCTCGTCCTGGGCGCCGATCACGTCGACCTTGCCGACATTGGGCACCGTCAGAACCTCGGAGCGGGCGTTTTCCACGAGGTCGCGAAGCTGGCGCTGGCTCAGGCCGTCGCTGGTGAAGGCGTAGATGTTGCCGAACACGTCGCCGAAGCGGTCATTGAAGAAGGGACCGACCACCCCGCTCGGGAAATCGCCCTTGATGTCGGCGATCATGTTGCGGATGCGCAGCCAGGTCGGCGCGACATCCTTAGCCTTGGTCGTCGGCAGTAGTTCTACGAAAACGGTCGTCTGGCCAGCGACGGTCTGGCTCTTGGTGTAGTCGAGCGATTCCAGCTCCTGGAGCTTTTTCTCGATCCTGTCGGTCACCTGCCGCGTCACCTCCTCGGCGGAAGCGCCGGGCCACTGGGCGGTGATCACCATCGTCTTGATGGTGAAGTTCGGGTCTTCCTCGCGGCCGAGGTTCAGATAGGAGAAGGTGCCGGCGAGAATGAAGACGATCATGAAGTACCAGACGAGCGAACGGTGCTCGAGCGCCCAGTCGGAAAGATTGAAGGACTTCACTGGCTGATCTCCTGGTCGATCCTGATGGCCTGGCCATCTTCAAGTTTATGCACGCCGGCTACAACCACCCTTTCTCCGGGTGAGAGCCCTTCGGTGATGCGGACGGTGCCGCCGTCGACGACGTCGCCGTCGATTTTCACGCGGCGCAGCGTCACCTTCTTGGCCGGCACGTCGACGATCCACACAGTCGGGCCATCGGCGCCGGCGAGAATGGCGGAGGAAGGCAGCACGATCTCGGGATCGGCGGCGATGGTCGCGGAAGCCGATATGACGGCGCCGATCCTGAAAGCGGTCGGCGGGTCGGTGAGCGCGATCTTGGTCCGGCTCGTGCGGGTGGCGGTCTCCGCCTCCGGGGCGATTTCACGCACGACTCCCGTGGTGCGGATCGAAGGCTCGAGCTGCAGTGTCACTTCGAAGGGTGCGCCGATCTTCAGCTTCTGGGCGGCGGCCTGGGGCACGTCGACCACGGCGTCGCGCTTGTCCGGCCGTGCAATGGTTACGACCGTCTGGCCGGCCGATACGACCTGCCCGACCTCGGCCGAAGTCGCCGTCACCACGCCGTCGAATTCCGCCTGAAGCTGCGCATAGCCGAGCTGCTCCTTGGCCTTGTCGAGATTGGCCTGCGCCTTGGCGACGGCGGCCGCAGCCGTGCGCCTCGCCTGCTCGGCCTCCTCAAGCGAGGCTTCGGTGCCGGAGCGCGACTCCAGAAGCGCGCGCTGGCGCTCTTCCGTGGTCACCGCGTTCCTGAGCTGCGCATCGCTGTTTTCCACGTCGGACTGGGCGCTGCGCACGGCAAGCTCCAGCGCCAGCGGATCGATGGCGGCAACGACATCACCCCGCTTGACGATATCTCCGACGTTAACGTTACGGGCGATCATCCGCCCGAGAATCCGGAAACCGAGCTCGGTCTCGATCGTCGGTTCGATCGTGCCGGTGAGGCCGAGACTCGTAGCCGGCGTCTGCTTGACTGTCGTCGACAGCACCGGACGAGGCGCTTCCTCCTTGCTTTCCTCCTGCTTGGTGCAGGACGAGATCAGGGCCGTACCCATCATCAGTGCGATTATCTTGGGACGAATACTCACTTGGAAGCTTCCTTGACATAAGACACGATTTCACCGGGCCTGAGGAACTTGGTTCCGTCGGTCACCACGACCTCTCCCTCCGACACGCCCGACTTCACGATGAAGCTGCCGGTCTCATAATCGGCGACGTCGATCGCCCTGACCGATACGGCGGACGATGCGGGATCGACGATCCAGACGGCGGGTTTGCCGTCCCTGGAGGTCATCGCCGACCAAGGAAGCTGGATGACGTCCTGCGAAACGTAACGGAACCTGCCGACGACGGGAGCACCGAGCGGAATGGGAGCGTCGCTCGATACCGCAACCTTAACCCGGATGGTTCCCGTCGCAGAATCGATCGTCGGCGAAATTTCGCGAACCTTCGCCACGATCTTCTGCGTCGGGTCCGACAGAAGATTAACGGTCCCATCGCCGTCGATCGGGCGCAAGAACGCGCTCTCGACCACTTCGAAGACCGCATCCCGGTCACCGTCATGAGCAAGGGTGAAGACGACCTGGGCCGCCTGCGCCACCTGCCCGACCTCGGCATTGCGGGCGGTGATTACCCCGTCGGCATCCGCCTTCAGCTCGGTATAGGACAAGGTATCCTGCGCAGTTTCCAGAAGCGCCTGCGCCGATTTCGTCGAGGCCTGTGCAGTCAGGAGAGCCTCCTGCGCCTGATCGAGCGCGGCGCGCGTCGTCACCTGCGTTTTAAACAGGCTCTGCTGGCGGTCGAATGCGAGCTGCGCCTGGGTCTGCTGCGCCTCCGCCGACTGAAGATTGGCCGCGGCCACATCCAGGTCGGCCTTCTGCTCTTCCGGGTCGATGCGCGCCAGAAGTTGCCCCGCCTTCACGGACTGCCCGACCTCGGCCAGCCGCTCGATGATCTTGCCGCTGACGCGGAAGGACAGATCGGTCTGGACACGGGCGCGAATCTCCCCCGTGATCGCGCCACCCTGGGCCAGCGGCTCGGGCTTGGCGACGACGGTGGCGACCTGCCGCGGCGTGGGCTCGGTCGGCCCGCCCGCATCGCTGCATGATGCGAGACCGATGGCGCATACGATCGCTGTGGCGACCAGAATGGTTCTCATAGTTGACCTCTTGCTCTCAACGGCAGCTGCTATATAATTGACTGACGCATTAGTCAATGAAACTTTGTGCCGCAGGGAACGAGGGCGTGCACGACACCGGAGGCGAGAAAAATGGCAGCTCAGAAGAAGCTCACCCGCGCGGAACAGAAAGCGCTGCGGCCCATCCAGATTCTCGATGCCGCCTTCGAGGAATTCGTCAGATCCGGTTTCGCGGGCACGCGCGTCGAAGACATCGCCGATAGGGTGGGTGTCACCAAGGGCACGGTCTACGTCTATTTCGAAACGAAGGAAAAGCTTTTCGAAGCGATGATCAACCACTTCTCCGTGCCGTTTCAGGAACTGCTGGGGATCACCGAGAGCCTCAGCGGCAGCGTCACTGACAGGCTAACCTCCATTCTCGGGCTGCTCTACGAACAGGTCGCCGAGGATCGCACGACCCGCGAGCTGACGCGGCTCGTCATTGCGGAAGGACATCGCTTCCCGGACCTGATCGACCGTCACCACGATCAGTTCATCGAGCCGATCATCGCCAAGGTTGACGCTCTCATTCTGGAAGGGGTTGCGTCCAAGGAGTTTCGCGAGGTTCCGGTGGAATTCTCCGACATCGTGGTGGCGCCTATCCTGACCACGACGGTTCTCAGGCTGATATTCGACGATCGCCGCGTGCCCATTCCCAACAAGGACGCATTCCTGCGGACCTATTTCGACCTGCTGCTGCACGGCCTGCTTGCCAAGCCTCATTGATCACGGAATGACGACAAATACCACGCGAAACGCATAGCTTTTCTCAAGTTTTTATGTGAAAACATCGAGTTAGCGATGCCTTCGAAGGCATGGCCTCAATTCGTGACGGAAAAAGTGGAACGCAAAGTCAATCTCAAGGATGTCGCGCGCGATGCCGACGTGTCGCTGAGCACGGCCTCGCACGCTCTCAACGGAACCGCGCCGCTGACGATCGAGGTGCGCGAGAGGGTTCTGGATTCGGCCAAACGCCTCGGTTACCTCGACCGCCGGCGGAAAAAGGCGACGATCGCCGCCTTGCGTGTCCTGCTTCTTGCCATTCCCGACGATGCCGCGCCGGAAAGCGACCTCAACCTGGTGAGTTGGACGATCCTCAACGGTCTCAGGAGGGAGTGCGAGCGCCGCGGCATCCGAATCGTGCCCTTCGTCAGCACCGGCCGGCGCATCGACGGCACCCAGGTCAGGCAGATCGCGCTCGCCGAGCGTGCCGACGGTATCGTCGTCCTGAACGACGACCAACCAGAACTCATCCGCAGCCTCGCCTCCCCCGACATGCCTGTTGTCATCGTCAATGGCGAGGATCCGGCCATGCTGGTCGATACGGTGACACCCGAAAACCGCTTCGGCGCACGGCTCGGCATCGAGCACCTGCTGGCGCTCGGGCATCGCCGCATCCTGCATCTGACCTGGAAGGGCCGTACGACGATCCAGCGCCGGTATGACGGCTTTTCCGATGCTTATTTCGCCGCCCAGCTTCCAATGCCAACCGATATGATTCTGGAGGCCGAGGGATACGAGCCGAGACACGGCGAGGCGGCCATAAACGCGCTGCTCGACCGCGATCCCACGATGAAAGGCGCGACCGCTGTCTTCTGCGCCGCCGACAATCTGGCGCTCGGCTGCCTGAAGGCCTTGGCCGATCGCGACATCCGCGTGCCCGAAGCGATCTCCGTCCTCGGTTTCGACGATATCGTCCCCGGCGAATTCAGCCGTCCGCCGCTTTCAACGGTCAGCGTTCCCACCGACAAGCTCGGTGCCGCTGCCTTGGCGCTCATCGAACAGAGGCTGATCGCCAACGACCCGCAGCGGCCCGCCCATCGCCTGGAACTCGGGTGCCACCTCGTCTTGCGCGGCAGCATCGCGCCACCCCGCCTCTGAAAGATCCGCCGCGCTCAGCGCGGCGAACTCTCCGCCCGCAGGCGCGTGTCGCGCGGGCTTTCTCCGAAAGCACTGCGATAGATCGCAGAAAACCTGCCGGGATGAAAGAAGCCCCACGTTGTGCAGATGTCGCGAAGGGTTTGCTGGTTGAAGGGATCCCGCAATTGGTCGTGAACGGCTTTCAGCCTAATCGTGCGCAGATAGGCGCCCGGCGACGTTCCCCGAAAGGCCTTGAAGCCCGTTTGCAGCGCGCGCAGTGAAATCCCGACTTGATCCGCCACCATCGACATGGTGAAAGGCTCGGCAATGTTGGCGTGCATATAGTCGATGGCGCGCCGGACATGCCACGGTGCGACAGCCGATACTTTCTTTTTTTCGAAATGGGCGGAAAGACGATGATGGCCAAATCGAATCACCAGGTCGGCGAGCGTTTCGCTCATCGTCGATACGGCCAGCGGCGAGGATAGAAGCGGCCCACCATTGCGCATGCCCTGCACGATGGTTTGCGCGAGGTTGCCGATAAGCCGGCCGGACGGTGTCGCGAGATCCACGACGGGTTCCAAATCGATCGAATCGAGGGTCGGTGTTTCCAGGAGAGAAAAGAGCGTTCGCCTGACGACTTTCCAATCCAGCAACAGCGCATCCAGACAGGGCTGATCGCCTTGAACCGTGCGATCGCCGGCTTGGTGGTTGTTGGCCATGAGAATGCGGCCCGCCCCGCCTTCGACCATCCGGTTGCCGATCGTCAGGCGAATAGATCCCGAGTGCGGAATATAGAAGGCGAGGTGTTGCGGGGTTTCATCGAGCGTTCGAACTTCGAAGGAGCTGTGAAAAACCGAATGAACCGCCGTCAACGAGCCGCTTGCTCTCAAATCGGTGGCCCAGGCGAAGTTTCGCTCATCGTGCAGCGGCTTCGCGCCAAAGACCCCATAGCCAGTCGTAAAGGCTTGCACCATCGACTCGAAGTCATCGCCCTCATGAGTCGGCGTGAAGCCGTAGTCCCGTTCGCGCGGATAAGCCGGTTTCTGAGATCTCAACCATACCATGCAGCTCGGTTCTTCTCCTTTTTCACGCCCGCCGATCCACCGCGCTCTCCATCTTCTCGGATATAGTCCCTTCGTCTCCAGGAAATACCGTCACCTTGGCTGGCTTGGCCGACTTCGATGCGGTAAGCAGGACTTACAAATTGGGGACAGACCCTCGGTTTGACAGAAGCAAAGCATTTCCCTCGGCAGGTTTCACACCTGCAGTGTAAATCAAATCGATCCGAAAATGAAGTACGTCCCTCTCAATCATGTTGCGGCGCAATTCTTGCGGGATACGCAACCTGCGCGCGTTGCCTCCCGCAATGAGCGGGACCTTTTGCGGCTGATTTGGAAGTCGCCGGGGATCGAGCGCTCCGACCTGACCGAGCCTCTCGATCTCACCCAGCAATCGCTGCACAGGATCGTCGGGCGGCTTCACGATCGGGGAATGATCGTCTTTTCCCCATCGGAAACCCGGCGCCCCGGACCGCCCAGTCCCGAGCTTAGCCTCTGCAGGGATTGGTGTTTGACGCTCGGCATCTCCGTGAATGTCGGCTCGATCGGCCTTTGCCTCATGGGCTTCGGAGAACCGTTGGAAAACATGGAAATTCCGCAGACCGGATCGTCGCTCGCCACGGAGATGGCGCGTATCGAAGCGGCGGCCGAAGAGCTTCTTGCACGCCGGGATGCCAAGCGGCGCGATATTCTCGGCGTGGGTCTGGCCGTCGCCGGCCATCGCATGCTGGACACGGCCTTCAACTGCCCGCTGCCGCTTGCTCATTGGTCGTTGATCGACCTGGCGCCCGTGCTAGGAGAGCAGCTCGGCCTGCCGGTCTGGGTAGACAATGTGGCCAGGACCGCCGCCTTGGCCGAAGCGATTTTCGGCGTCGGCCGCGATGTCGCGGATTTCGCCTATATCGCCCATCTTCACGGTTATGGCGGCGGCCTCGTTTCCGGCGGAATGCCGTTTCGGGGCAGCTTCGGCAATGCCGGCGAATATTCCGTTCTTTTCAATCGTCAGGAATACGACGATCGCCCCGCGCTCAGCCTCCTGCTTCAACATCTTCATGCCAAGGGTCGCGCCGACCTGACGCTGGCGGACTTGAAAGACGAGGCTTTGGTGCAATGGGACGGCGTCGCGGAATGGGTCGACCGCGTCGCGCCGGCACACAATCGAGCCATCAATGCGATCTGCGCCGTCTTCGACCCGGCCTTGATCGTGCTCGGCGGCGGGTTTCCGCATTCGCTGGCACGAATGCTGATAGACCGGACCGAATTCAACAATCTGCCTCGGCACGGCGTCCTGCGGGATGTCCCCAGCCTTGCGGTGGCTGAGGTCGTCGATGCCCCCGGCGCCATCGGCGCGGCCTTGATCCCGCTCTTCGAAACCGTTTTGTGACCCCAATGAATTCGCCGTCACGAAAACCTATGTGCCGCTCCATGAATGAATGCCGAGCAGGCGATCGGACCTGAACCGCTCCTGTCCGAAGCGGTAAGGCAGAGCCGGAAGCGCGCCGCACCGATCAGCTTCGATGCGGCGCGCTTCAGCCGCGCTCGGAGATACGAATGCGGTGTCACGGCGGGGAGAAGATCCGGCTCCACGGCTCGACCCCGTTTTCGGGGATTATACGCCGGCCACTCTATTTCATGCCGGTCCCGGCAATGCCTGTCGTGATGTACTTCTGCAGGAACAGGAAGACGACGGTGACGGGCAGCAGGCTGAGGAAGGTCATCGCCAGGATATAGTGCCACTGCACCGAGAACTCGCCCTGGAAGGCGTTGAGGCCGACCTGCAGCGTGAAATTCTCGCGGCTGTTGAGAACGATCAACGGCCAGAGAAAGTCGTTCCAGCGCCAAAGCACCGAAAAGATCGCCAGAACCGCGAGCGCCGGCGCCGTCAGCGGCAGGATGATGCGCCAGAAGATGCAGAATTCGCTCGCCGCATCGACGCGCGCCGCCTCGATCAGCTCATCGGGGATCGTCAGCATATATTGCCGCAACAGGAAGACGGCGGTCGGAGAGGCGATCGTCGGCAGGATGACGCCCCAGAGATTGTCGGCAAGCCCGACCCCGACAATGACGAGATAGGCCGGCACCATGACGACGGCGAGCGGGATCATCAGGGTCGAGATGATGATAACGAAAACCGTCGTGTCGCCGCGAAACTTGTATTTCGACAGCGCAAAGGCCGCCATGGCGTTGACGATAAGCGTCAGAAGCGTCGCAACCACGGTGACGAACACCGAATTTTTCAGGAAGGTCAGGAAGTTGAAGCGCGTCAGCGGATCGGTGTAATTCTCGGTGGCGACAGTCAGGTGCTGCACCGGCGTGATCCCCTTCACGTCGACGCTGACCGGCTGCCCCGGATTTGCCGGATCGACCATCTGGGCCTTGAGGCCGATGCGTCTGATCATGGCCATTTCGCGCTGCTGACCGTCGATGGTGACCTGCCAGAGGCTGAGCGGTTTGTCGAAGCCGGGCACGGTCTGCTCCACGGCGGCGCGCGGCAGCAGGCTCGGCGGAAAACGGGTGATTTCGGCCGCCGGCTTCAGCGAGGAGAGGCCGGCCCAGACGACCGGAACAAGCACCGCCAGCGTTCCGCCGATCAGCCAGACCCATGACAAAATATCGGTGATGTCGACGCGTCCGGCCCGGCGCGTGCGCATCATGAAGCGGATCGGGTTCATAGAGCTGTTCATCTCAGGACTCCATTCGCTTGCCCAAGCGCAGTTGGATGAGGGTGAGAACCAGAAGCACCAATCCCATGAGAACCGATGCGGCAGAGGCAAGACCGAAGAGGCGCAGATCGCTGCTGAAGGCCATCTGGTAGATATATTGGACGATGAAACTGTTGGCTGTGCCCGGACCGCCGCCGTTGGTCAGAACCCACGCCTCGTCGAAGATCTGCACGGACTTGATCATCAGCAGGATGAAGACGACGAGCAGGTTCGGTGCCAGCAGCGGCAGCGTAATCCTGAACAGGGTGCGGCGCGGCGAAGCGGCATCGATGGAGGCGGCCTCATAGAGTTCCTTCGGGATCGCCTGCAGGCCGGCGAGCAGGATGAGGGTGTAAAAGCCCATATGGAACCAGACCGACACCACCACGACGAAGAAGCGCGACCAGCCGACATCGAGCAGGAAGATTTCAGGCGGCACGCCGATCATCTGGAAGAAGGCGTTCAGCAACCCGTTGCGATCGAGGAACCATTTCCAGATCAGGCCGATGACGACGGGCGACAGCAGGACGGGATAGAAGAACATCGCCCGGAAGAAGCCGCGCGCAAAGATCGCCCGATTGAGGATCAGCGCCGTGATCAAAGCCACCAGCAATGTGGCGGTGACATTCAATGCCACGAACCAGAGCGTGTTCCACACCGCCGTCCAGAACAGCGATTCCTGGCAGGTTCCCGGCTGCAGATAATTGCCGCAGGAAAGCAGGGCGCGAAAATTGTCGAAGCCGACGAAGGGCCGCTCCGAGACGAAAAGATTGGTGCCGCCGGTGAAGGCGTAACCAACCGCGATCGCGATCGGAAGGAAGGTGAAGATGGCAAACAGAACAAGGTTCGGCGCCAGAAACAGCCAGGGCATGCGCTTGCGGCCGAAGACGCGCTCGACCGCATTCATCGGAGCCTCGACCACCCTCATCGCCATTTCACCCGCCTGGGAGAGCAATGCACCAGCCGCCATGGTCAGCGCCTCCCCTGTCCGGGCCGACGGGCAAAAGCAAGTTCGGTCTTGGGATCGAACAGATGAATACGTGCCGGATCGGCATCGATCACGAGCCGGTCGCCCTGGTGAGGCGCGAAATGGCCGGCCTCGTGGATGATGATCTGCTCGTCCTGTCCTTCGAGATTGCCGTAGACATAGGTCTCGGTTCCCAGGCCTTCGTGATACTGCACGACGAAGGGCAGTCCCTGTCCGCTGGACCGCGAGAAATGAGCAGGCCTTATGCCGGCGAGAACCTCCTGCCCGATGGCAATGCCGGCGGGATCGACATCGCTGACGATCCTGCCGCCGTTGGCGACATCGATGGCGATGCCGCTTTCCGTGATGGCCGCAACCTTGCCCTTGATGATGTTCATGCGCGGCGAGCCAAGGAAGCCGGCGACGAAGAGATTGCGCGGGTGGTCGAAGAGTTCGAGCGGCGCGCCGACCTGCTCGACCCGCCCGGCACGCAGCACGACGATCTTGTCGGCCATGGTCATCGCCTCGACCTGGTCGTGGGTGACATAGATCATCGTCGTCTTGATTTCGCGGTGGAGCTTGGTGATCTCGGCCCGGGTCTGGACGCGCAAGGCGGCGTCGAGATTGGACAGCGGCTCGTCGAAGAGGAAAATATCCGGTTCGCGCACGATGGCCCGGCCGATCGCCACACGCTGGCGCTGGCCGCCGGAAAGCTGCTTCGGGCGCCGGTCGAGATAAGGTTCGATCGCCAGCATCCTGGCGGCCTCGGCAATCCGCGCCTCGATCTCGGCGCGCTTGAACTTCAGATTCTCCAGGCCGAAAGCGAGGTTCTTGCGAACGCTCATATGCGGATAAAGCGCGTAGGACTGGAACACCATGGCGATCTTGCGCTCGGCCGGCGACAGGGCGCTGACGTCCCGGGCTCCGATCGCAATTCCGCCCGACGTCACCTCTTCGAGGCCGGCGATGACGCGCAAAAGGGTCGACTTGCCGCATCCCGACGGGCCGACGAAGACGACGAATTCGCCGTCCTTGATGTCGAGTTCGACGTCATGCAGGACTTTGACGGAGCCATATGACTTGTTGACGGTGGAAAGTTTCAGTTCTGCCATGTCCCGCTCCCATCATGTGCCGCCGTTTCGAGGACGACGTCGTTTTCGTTCCAGCCTTGCGGCAGCGGTGCCGGCCGTGTGATCCGCACCTCGTTCATCAAGATCCCGGTAACGCCGGCTACGTAGACGGCCGGCATTCCGCCGGGATAATCCTGCAGGCCGATCACCCGGCCGTCCGAACCGCGGGTCCAGGCATTGGCTCGCCCGCCGCCATCGGCCTTCGGCGCGAGGTCGGCATTCGTCGGGCGCAGGTCATAGGTCCGCCCGGTGCCGATCGCCCCGGGCCGCTGATCTATGGCGATACGGGTCAGCGACACGTTCCGGATGCCAGAAGGTGCTGCCGCAATGATGGTGATCGCGCCTTCCATACAGCCGGTCACGTCTTCGACGATGAGATTTTCAACGGCGCCCGCAGGGCGTTCGGCGATACGGTCGACGACATTGACGGTCAGCGCCTCCCCCGAGCCCCAGAAACCATCCGGTGTTTCCTTGCACTCTACCGAAATTCTGGAAAACCTCACATTCGAGATACGGCCGCCGTCGCGGGAAAATATGCCGAGCGCCCGGTTGGAAGACGAGACGCTGCAATCCTCGAACAGGACATTGGTGACGTCGCCATGTGTTTCCGTGCCGATCTTCAGCGCGCAGCTCAAGCTCTGAACGGAGCAGCGGCGCACGAGAATGTTCTCGCACCGGCCGATGGCGACGCCTTCAGGGCCGATGCTCGTCTTCAGGCAGATGCCGTCATCGGCCGTCGATATCTCGCAATCCTCGATGACGGCGCCGCGGCAGGCATCGAGCACGATGCCATCCGTATTGGGAAGGCGGCGGTCGTTTTCGATCGTCACGTTGCGGACCGCGACGTCGGTGCAGTCGACGAAGTGCAGCGTCCACATCGGCGAGCGGCTGATGGTAACGGAACTGATCTCGACCTCGTCGCAGCCTTCGAAGACCACGACGCGGGGACGGAATTCGGCCGGGATGAAGGTTCCGACAGTCTCGTCGTCGCCTGTGATGAAACTCTCGCAACCGGCTTCGATGCGCCCTTCCCCCGTCAGGCCGATCCGCCGCGCGCCTTTGGCGACAATCATGCCGCGATCCGACTTCTCGGCGATCACCGAAACCGTCGTATGCGCATAAGCCGCATAGTCGGGGACCGGACGCAGGATCGCGCCCGCGGCAAGGTGCAGATCGACGCCGGAGCGCAGCCGGAGCCCCTGGCAAGTGTGGATGCCTGCCAGGAGCTCCAGGCGCCCGCCGCCAGAAGCGGAAAGGCTGTCGATCTCAGCTTGCAGACGGTCGGTATTGTCGCCGTCGAGCGCTTCGATCGCGACGAGGGAGGTGGCACTCATTGGCGGCAGCCGCTTTCGATAAGGACTTCCGTCAGAAGCAGCATGGTCAGCGCCTGGCCGTAAGGCGTCGGCAGGTTCGGGATGCGCCGATAAAAATCGAGATCGTGACCCATCGGCGTGCCGTCAGAAACGCCGTGGACGACGCCTTCCTCGTCGATCTCAGCCAGCACCGCCGCAAGCGCGCGCTCGGCATAGATCTTGTCGCTCTTGTCGAGAATGCCGGCATCGATGGCGCGCAAGATGCCGTAGGCGATGCCTGCCGTGGCCGAGGTTTCGAGCGGCGAGGACGGATCGTCGAGAAGTGTCGTGAACATACCGTCCGGCCGTTGATATGCCTTCAGCGAGCGCACCTGGCTGACGAGGACGTTCGACAGGAAACGCCGGTCCTTCTCGCCGAGCGTCGGGACGAGATCGAAGAGTTCGGGGATCGCCACCGTGATCCAGGCATTGCCGCGCGCCCAGAAGGCCTTGGCGAAATTGTGCCGGCCGTTGAAGGTCCAGCCGTGATACCAGAGTCCGCTCACCGGGTCCGAGAGATAGCGGGTGTGGATCACGAACTGATAGACGGCCTCGTCGATCCAGTCGTTGCGCCCGCAGAGCACGCCCGCCTGGGCGAGGAAGAGACCGGCCATGAACAGCGTATCGTCCCACAATTCGCCGTCGTTGAGGCGTTCCTTGACGACATGCTGGAAGCCGCCATCTTCGGTCTTCGGCAATTCCTTGACGAGCCAGTCGGCCCAGTCCTCGACGAGGGCGCGGAAATCGGGGCGGTCGACATGCTGGACGAGGATCGCCAGCGGCAGCATCGGCGCCGTGCTGTTGATCTGACGCGGTGGGATGCCGCGTTCGATCTGAGCGCCGTACCAGGCAACGAGTTCCTGCAGCGCTTTCTGGTCGTTGGCGGAAATCGCGCGCCTGAGGAATCCGTAAAGGCCGACGCCGACTTCCCAGTCCCATTCGTCGAACTGGATGCCGGAGGCGGCATTGTCCGTGACGAGACCTTCCTTGATGCCCTTGAGCCGGCTGAAAGCCGTCGCCACGCGATCGATCGTCGTCAGGAGGGCGGCGTTGTCGACAGATGCTGTGTTCATGCTGGAGACCTATGTTTCAGGAGTAGAACGGCCCGTCAGTGCCGGCTTGGGACGCGGCGCTGTCGTGGGTGAGGATCGGGTGCGGCTGATCATGCGTGAACGGCCGGGGTTTGCCGGCGATCGAAAGACCGTCGGCATAAGAGAGGGAGATCGCAGGCCCGCCCGGCGGCGTCAGCGCAAGACGCCGAAGCGCGGAATCGAAGGAAACCGTCGTCTGGCACAGGCGTTCGAGGAAAGCCTTGAAGGCGTCGCCATTGCCGCATCCGACGATAGCCGCCCAGCCGCAGAGCGGCCCGTAGGAGCGCGCCTCGCGGCCGGCGGTCGGCCCATCGGTGATCAGTTCCAGGCCGTTCGACGCCCAGAGGGCGGAAAATCCCCTGCCCGAGCGCGCGATCAGCCACTTGTCTTCGACGATCAGATCGTCGAGGCCGTCGCGGCCGATATAGGCGTGCGTCCAGGCATGCCGCGCATCGCCTGTATCCTCAATCAGAAGGGCGACGTCGCGATGCTGGGCGACACGCGGCAGGATGCCGTTGCCGGCCCAATAGGAAGGTCTTTGATTGCCCCACGGGTCGTCTTCGCCGGGATGGTTGATCCAGAGCCTCGCCATCGGATGGCCGGCGAGCCTGACATCGAGAACGTGCTGCTGATGCCCCTTCCGGCCGGTCTTGTGGTCGACGACGGTCGAAAGCTGCGCGGCCTCGTTCTTGTAGAGCACGAGCTTTCCGCTCTCCAGCCCTTGGCTGTAGCGCGCCTCGACGCTGCGTCCTCGCGGAAGTGCGGCAAGATCGACAAGATCGGCCGGCGGCTCATAATCGCCGGCGCAGAACATGGTCAATGCCGCCACACCATTGTTCAGCCAGCCGGTGCCAAAAGCGACCTGGGCAAAGGGCGCAAGCTCGGTCAGCGGACCGGCGCGCAATTCCTTGTCATAGGCGCGGCCCTGCGAGCCGGCCGGAACGCCGGCGAGCGTATGAAGGGCGATCATGCGGAAGATGAGATCGATCTGGCCGCGGGCGCGATCGGCGATCCCGCTTTCGGCCCAGCGCTCCAGCGCCAGCAGGCCGATGAAATCGATCGGGTAATAGGCGGCCGAGTTCCATTCCGCCAGGCCATGGGCCTCGACGCTGTCGAACCAGCGCCCGAGGCGCCCGATGGCGAGTTCCGCCTGCTGCCGACCCGTGCGCCCCGAGGCCGAGAACACGTCGTCGGGCAGGAGGAGCCCGGCCAGAAGCTGGCTGGTATGGAAGCAGAGCACATGGTTCTCGCTCCAGAACCACATCGCATCATTGCCCGGCTCGTCGACCCAGTAGCGGTAGGAGAGAACGGAATGACGGATGCGGTCGACCGTGGCCTTGGGCATGCGGTCGCCATAGGCGCCGAGCAGCCACAGGAGCGGCACCATGATGAAATCCGAGCAATCCTCGCGCTGATCGATGGAGGCGAGCGTCGCATCGATGATGCGGTCGAAGCTTTCCCGATCATCGTAGCCGGTTTCCATCATCGCGATGAGACGCCCGGCGCGATTGGCGCCGAAGCGGGCGCTGTATTCCAGCGCCTGCCGCTTGCGGGCGGCAAGCGATGCCTCGGCCGGCATTGGCGAAAGGCTGCTCATAAAGGCGGCATCGATGACGCGGGTGACCGAGCCCGTCCCGGAACCGATCGTCATGTGGATGCCGTGGTAGCCATCCGCAATGCCTGAGACATCCTCGGCGATCAGACGGCTCTGATGCGCACGCAGGGTCAGTTTCGAATGGGCGAAAACGGGCCGCTCATGGCCATGGCCGACGACCTTCAGTTCCACCGGCAGGTCGCGCTCGGGCGCCGTGTCGAAGATGATTTCCAGCGGCTCTCTGACGAAGACGTCGCGGGCCGGGCGTACGCCGCGCGAAAGGCCCTCCAGCTCGCGCACCTCGTCCTGGTCGAGCGCCACCGGCAGCAGCACCGAGAGCGGCTCTTTGTCCAGCATCTCCAGCTCGAAGAACCAGGTCGTGTCGCGCTCGGCAAGATCTTCGGTATGGACGAGAATCTCGTTGTCGCCCGCGTCGAGCGGCAGCGTTATCTCAGTTGCGCTTTCGACATTGCGCTTGAATGGCTCGAAGCGCACCGCCTGCTGCCCGTTGACCCAGATGCGAACGCCGCCGCAAGTCTTGAGCGCGAGCGTGAGCAGGCGGGGAGCGTCCGCCCTGAACGTGCCCTTCAGCCATCGCCTGACATGGGTCGGCACATGCCAGAAGCTGGTAAACTCGACGCGGCGGTTGGAGCCGGGAAGATAGAGGCTTTCGGTTGGCCAGGACGTGTCGGGCGCCAGCGCCCGCCCCACCATGGTCGACCAGAAAGCCTTGCGGCAAGGCAGGTCGCCGACATCGACGAAACCATTGATGAAGCGATAGTTCACGCGATCTTCGGCCGGGGCCGGCTCGCCGGGAAAATAGCTGGCAATGAGGCCGGAAACGGCCCATGCCGTCACCGTCTGCCCCTCGGCCACGCTGTATGCCGGCGCCGTCTCGCCCGGCTGCTTGATGCTTTCCGCTTTCACAGATCGCCTCCTCCGCAATCCTATGAAAATATTTTCATTAGGTCTTCTGGTGCGTGATTTTTGAAAATTGCTCAAAAACATCGCTATTTGCGTAGAAAATAGCTTGACGGAACGAATGTCAAGTATATGAAATTCACTTATCGATGGCTGAGGCCGCGATTGATGAAAATGTTTTCATGGGAGGATGAAAATGAAAACGTATCTATCAGGGGCTTTCGCATTGGCGCTGGCCACCGTTTCTTTCGCATGGTCGAGCGTCGCCATGGCGGAAACCCAGACGATCACCTTTCTCTTCACCGACGACGACCAGGCTTACGTCGAGCGGATGGAAGCGCTGAGCAAGGAATTCGAGACGGCGCATCCCGACATCAAGGTGAATTTCGTCTCGTCGGGCTATGATGCCGTCGCCAAGCAGCTGCCGGTGCAGCTTGCCATCGGCGAAGGCCCCGACGTTGCCAAGATCACCGACTGGCAGCTGGCGCCCTATTACCTCGACATGCGCCCGCTGATGAAGGATCCGGACGGCTTCGCCAAGCTGCATGGCGACAGCCTGAACACGCTTCGCTTCCCCGGCGTCAACGATCCGAACTCGATCAACGGCTATGTCGCGTCGCAGACCTTCAACCTGCCCTTCGTCAACAAGACGCTGTTCGAACAGGCGAAGGAACCGCTTCCGAAGCCGACCGCCACGCTGAAGGACATTGTCGAAGCCTCGGCGCGCGTCGCCAAGGCGACCGGCGCCCAGATCCCCTTCACCATGGACCGCTCGGGCCATCGCTTCTCGGGCGCTGCCTTCTCCTACGGCTCGAACTACGTCAAGGACGGCAAGTTCTCGTTCCCCGACGATGCGGCCAAGCACTACATCACCGATCTCTACAACTGGACGAAAGACGGCTCTTTCCCGAAGGAAATGTGGGGCGCGGCCGGCGGAACCCAGTACAAGAACATGGGTGACGAGTTCGTCAACGGCAATGTCGTGACCTATCTCGCCGGCAACTGGATGGTCAATCCGTTCCAGAAGAAGATCGGCGACGCCTTCGACTGGACGGCGATCAGCGCACCCTGCGGCGATGCCGGTTGCTATGCGATGCCGGGCGGCACCGCCATCGTCGGCTTCAAGCGCACCAAGTACCCGCAGGCCGTCGCTTCGTTCATCGAGTTCCTCGGCTCTGAAAAGGTCCAGCGTGAAATCGCCGAAAACTACGTCATCCTGACCGGCGCCGACATCAAGGACCCGCAGTACAAGCTCGAGAGCAAGAACGCCAAGGAGGCCATGGCCGTCTTCCTCGCAAGCCGCAACAGCGCACCGAAGGCAGCACGCGACCTGGAACGTCTCAAGGGATCCTCCGCCATCTATCAGCTCATCGTCCAGAGAATGAGCCAGCTGATCGTCGGCGAGCTTTCCCTCGACGATACGTTCAAGGCGATGAGCGCTGACGTCGACAAGGTCAACGTGGCCCTCGCCGCCAACAAGTAACCGGCCGCGCCTGTCTCCCACAGATTGCGCGCTGCATCAGCCACGACCTCGCAACGGGCCGTGGCTGATCGTTTTTTGGCCCTTGCCATGCCGCCGTTTCCAACACTTCGACCGGTTTCGAATTGTCGATGGCCTGAACACGCTACGTCTCCGCCAAGGTAGCATCATGAATGTCATCGGAAACACCAGGGGCGCGTGGCCGAATGCAGAGACCTTGTGCAGTCCATCGGTCTTCCAGGCGCCATCACTTCGGCAAAAACGGTCCTGCGTTCCGATACAGGATGTAACCCGCGACCATTGAGATGAGCACTGCGAAGAGCCGGTTGAGGACGTTCTTGTACGCGCTCAGACGGGTGGCAAGGAGCATGCCGAACGTTCCTCCTATGATGCCGCCGCCGATGAACTCCGCGGCGAGCCGCCAGTCCACCAGCCCTGAACTGGCATAGTTCAAGGCCGTCGCCAGACCGAACACACCGACAGACAGAAGCGAAGTGCCGATCGCATTGATCATCGGCATGCCCGTGGCCAGCATCAGGCCGGGAACGATCAGGAACCCCCCGCCGATGCCAAAGAACCCGGATGTAGCGCCAGCGGCGAGTGCCACGGCGCCGGTGGCAAGACACATCCTCAAGTCGACCGGGCGACATTCCACCGCCACCGCCTTTTTAGGCTTCAACATCAGGATGCCGACGACCAGCATCAGAATACCGAACAGGAAGATCAGATGGTCTCCATCCATCGCCTTGCCGAGGCTGGAACCAGCGAGAGCACCGACGATGCCGAGTGAGGAGAAGACGACCGCACAGCGCCACCACACGTGCCCCTTGATTGCATGGCTGGCAAAGTTCGCAAAGGCGTTCACCGAAACCGCGAGCGCTCCGGTGCCTATGGCGACATGCGGCTGCGCCACGCCGACGACGTAAAGCAGCAATGGGGTGGCCAGAATGGATCCGCCTCCCCCCAGGAGACCGAGCATGAACCCGACGAGCCCGCCGGAACCGATTGTCGACAAACTCGAATAGCTCACGGACGCCGGTTCCATACTCTGTCATGCAAGATCATCCCGACCAGCATCGCCACGACAAAGGGGACCGTCTGGGGAAGACCGACCGAGAGGGAAGTGACTGCCGGACCGGGACAGAAGCCGCCGATCCCCCAGCCCAGGCCGAACAAGGCGGAACCTACGACCAAAGGCGCATCGATCTCACGTTTCTCCGGCACATGGAAGCTGTCGTCGAAGGCTGGATGCCTCATCCGTTTCATGGCCTGCATGCCGATGAAAGTGACGATCGCCGCACCGCCGAGAACGAATGCCAGGCTTGGATCCCAGGCGCCGAAGATATCGAGGAAGCTTTGAACGCGAACAGGATTCACCATGCCGGATAAGGATAACCCGAAGCCGAAGACGATGCCGGACGCGAGTGCTGCGGAGGATTGGCGGAGATTTCTGTTCATGATCCGAGAGCTCGCAGAACTGCGACGGCGACCACGCCTGCCGTCAGAAAGGTGGCGACCGCCACCATCGATCTCAGCGACATGCGGGCAAGCCCGAGCACACCGTGTCCGCTGGTGCAGCCCGAACCCATTCTTGAGCCGAAACCGACGAGCAATCCGGCAAGGACGATCAGCGGCCAGCCGGCGGTGATCTGCACGGTCGGCAAGTCGCCGAACATCATGAGGTAGAGTAGCGGCCCGAGAAGCAGCCCAAGGACGAAGGCAAGGTTGGTCGTCATACCAGCGCCTTGTATCAGGCGACCGATGATCCCGCTGACCCCGGCAATCCGGCCGTTAAGCAGGAGAAGGATGACCGCAGAGGTGCCGATCAGCATGCCTCCGCCCAATGACGGAAGATACGCACTCATTTTTCTTCCTTTGCGCAGAAAATGTCGTACAGCGCGCCAACCAGTTGTGCGGCCTTCTCCTCTGTCAGCCGGTAGAAGATCTGCTTGCCTTCCCGCCGGGTTTCGACGATGCCCGAACCGCGCAGAACCGTCAGATGCTGCGACAGATGCGGTTGATGGACTTCAACCTTCTCTTCCAGCTCGCCGACCGAATACTCCCCCTGCGCAAGCGTGCAGACGATCATCAGGCGCGCCGCATGAGACAATGTCTTCAGCAGGTCGGCGACCTCGCCGGCACGCGACAACAGTTCGGCGGGAGATGGCCCCGCTTTCATCATCTCTTTCGGATCGGAACTCATGCCCATGCGGCTCCCTGCAGCGCGTTCAACGGAAACTTGAGATAGCGCGTTCCGTTGGCTTCGGGTTCCGGCAGCCGCCCGCCGCGTATGTTCACCTGCAAGGCATGCAGGATCAGCTTCGGCATCGGCAACGTCTTATCGCGCTTGGTTCGCAGCGCCACGAACTCTTCTTCCGTCGCGCCGGCAAGATGCGGATTGGACTTTTTCTGATCCGCGACCGTCCTTTCCCAGCGAGGCGCGCGACCGTCGGGCTGATAATCGTGGCCCGTAAAGATCCGAGTATCGTCCGACTGCGCCAGAATGTCCTGGATCGACCTCCAGAGAATGCGGGCATCGCCGCCGGGGAAATCGGCGCGCGCCGTGCCGCTATCGGGCATGAAGAGCGTGTCGTGCACAAAGGCGGCATCGCCAATCACATAAGTGACAGAGGCAAGCGTATGCCCCGGCGAGAACAGCACCTTCGCGTCGATCGAACCGATCCTGAAGGTTTCGCCATCAGCGAACAGCCGGTCCCATTGCGAACCATCGGTCGCGAAATCCGGCCAATTATAGATGCCCTTCCATAGCTTCTGGACGTCGACGACGCGCTCGCCGATGGCTGTGCGAGCACCGGTCTTCTCCTTCAGATACTGGGCCGCCGAGAAGTGGTCGGCATGCGGATGGGTATCGAGAATCCATTCAACGATGAGGTCGTGATCACTGATATAGTCGAGAATGGCATCGGCATTGACGGTCGCCGTTGCTCCGGCCTTCTCGTCGAAATCGAGAACCGGATCGATGATGGCACATTTGCGCGTGGCCGGATCGGATACCACATACTGGACGCTCCAAGTGCGTTTGTCGAATAAGCCCTTCACCTGCGGCCTGCGCGCTGCATGCTTATCAAGCCAGGCTGCGACGGAAGCTGTGTCGAAACCGCGGCTGCGGCCGAACTCGACGACCTCACCGATAGACATGCGACCATCCAGAACCTCACCGATGAGGTAAAGGCTCAAAGAGCGTTTGCCTGTCTGGCAATGCGCAACGACGGCCCCCTCCCCCTCATTGACGGCCCGCTGGAAAGCACGCACGTCCGCTTCGGTGACCGTATCGGCCGTGACCGGAATGAACCTGTAGGACAGGCCACAGCGTTTCGCCTCCTGCGCTTGTGCGCGCGTCCCCGGCTGGACGGAGTCTTCGTGGTCCGGCCTGTTGTTGATGAGGGTCCGGAACCCGCTATCCCTCAGCAACCGGATGTCCTCGATACTCGGCTGCGGCGAGACCGAGAGTTTCTCCGAAATTGCGGTGACAGGCATGATTGGCTCCGTGGCAAAAACATTATACATTCTAATATAATATATATATTTTTAATTTTTGCGAGTCAAGCGGCAGCCGATACAGTCTCCACATCCGATGGCGAAGCCGTCGTGACACGAGCCTCGGGAGAGGCTATAGGCGTCGTGGTCAATTCAAAACGCCGGCAACGCCGGTCACGTCAGCCGTCGATCCGTCTACGATACAGAGGTGCATTTCCATGCCGATCGGTTCCGAGCATCCGCTGCGCAGGGAGTTGCATGACGAGCTGCATGCGCGGCCGTCGCTTTACTTCGATGGCGACACCGATGTCTGGCATGTCGCCATCGTCGGCGACAACGGCTCGCCTCGGCTGCCGGTTTCCCTGCCGGGATTGGAGGACGTCTCGACCACTCTCGGAGGCAACCACGGCATCGGCCGCTTCGGCGACGGCCGGCTGAAATGGGAGGCGCATACCGAGTTCCTGACCCTCACCTTCGTCACACCGGCAGCGTCTGCGCCCGGCAGCCATCCGCCCGAGGCTTTCCAGGCCTGCTGCGACAGGATCGACGGAAAGGTGATCGCAGCCGTCCGGGTGCTGGTGCGCGACGAGAAGGACGGGCTCGAAAAACCCAGGCTCGACTATGTCGCCTCCAAGGTCGGCGGCGGCGATGCCGAGGTGCATTCGAATTTCCGCCTGAGCGACGGCGGTTTCGTCGAATTTCTGTTCTTCAATCGCAACCTCAACGCCTATCGCACCGGCCGCATGGTCCGGCGCGTCCTCGAAATCGAGACATACAGGATGATGTCGATGCTGGCGATGCCGATGGCGCGCGAGACGATTTCTCAGCTCTCGGCTTTCGACCGGCGCCTCGATCTCCTGATCACGCACATGCAAAGCGCCGTCAAAGTCGACAAGGCGCTGCTTTCCGAAGTGACCAGGCTCTCCTCCGACGTCCTCAACTTCTCTGCGCTCGCGCGCCACCGCTTCGGGGCGACGAAAGCCTATGCCGAGATCGTCGCCAGCCGGGTATCGGAGCTGCGCGAGGAGCGCGTCGAGCAGCGCCAGCGGATCGGCACCTTTATCGGACGGCGCTTCCAGCCGGCCGTCCGTTCCGTGCATGCAGCAGAGCGCCGTCTCGATGAACTCGCCGAACGGGTCAGTCTCGCGGGCGATCTCTTGAGAACCACCGTGCAGGTTCAGCTCGAGGATCAGAACGCTTCGCTGCTGACCTCGATGGAAGAGAGGGCGCGCATCCAGGTGCATATCCAGCAGGCGGTCGAAGGCTTCTCGGTCATCGCCATCACCTATTACACCGTCGGCCTCGCCAAGATCTGTCTCGAAAGCATTGCCGAACTCGGCGTCGATCCGCATATGGCCAAACTCGCCGTGCTCGCCGCCATCCCGCTCGTGCTCTTCGCCGTCTGGACCGCTGTGCGCCATGTTCGCAGAAGCATTGCCGGCGCCCCGCACAGCCCGATATCCGGAAATCACTAACGCAGCGTCGGGCACTCAGCCTGCCGCGAGCCGAGCTCAGGCCTCTTCGCCAACGTCTTCGCTTCCTTCCAGCTTGTGAAGAAGCGCCTTCATGACGCGGTGCGTCGTCTCGATCTCGAGAACATCGAGGCCGTCCGCAAGACCACTCGCCCAGGGAGCCTGGAGGCGCATCGCCGCCTTCTGGGTGTCTCGTCCCTTTTCTGTCAGCACAACGAGCTGCGCCCGCCGGTGATGGGGATTGGCGGCAAAGGCGACGAGCCCCTCCTTCTCCAGATCGTTGACGATGCGCTGCACGTTCTGGCGGTTGGCTCCCATGTCGCGCGCCAGCCAGGCGACCGGTTGCGGACGCTCCGAAGCTGCGACGGTGCCGAGTACATGCCAGCGCGCACTCGTCAGCCCGAGACCGGCGACGAGCTTGTCTCCTGAGGTCAGCATCCGGTTGTTCAGCCTGAACAGATCGAGGACGAGAGCGGTCAATGCGGATCCGGCAGCGGTTCGTTCGGCTTCAGTCATTTGTCACCATGCAATTAAATTGACATTATGATGTCAATTTAATATGTTTCCTTCATGTCGAATTGACACCATGGAACCATATAGAAAGGAGCAAGTCATGTCACACCTTCGTCCGCTGGACCCCGCCTTCCCGATCGACCGGCAAATCGAGCTGGAAGCCTCCCCGGTCGTGCTCATAAACCTTTTCACTCTCGACAAGGCGGATGAGCCGAGATTCCTTGAGGTCTGGCAGGACGACGCCGCCTTCATGAAACGCCAGCCCCGCTTCATCTCCACGCAGCTGCATCGCGCATTGGGCGAAAACCCGACCTACCTCAATTACGCCGCCTGGGAATCCAATGCGCATTTCCGGGCCGCCTTTATCCATCCGGAGTTCAGGGCGAAGACCTCGGCCTATCCATCGTCGGCAATCGCGTCACCGCACCTCTTCCAGAAGGTCGCGGTCGCAGACATCTGCGTCGCCTAGCTTGGCGTTGAGGCCGCTTCACGGACATGACCTCAGGTCAGCCCGCGGTGCCGGAGTTTTAATGTTTCGATGAACGCACCTTTCCCGCCGGCTTGCTCCGGCGGGAAAGGTCAAGCTTTCGTACCAGCGGCGATTAGGACGCCATCGCGTAACGGCGATGGTCCGATGCCCGGGCGCTGCCCGTTTTGAAGCGCCTCAGCAGTTCGGCAAGGCTTTCGGTTTCCTGCGTCAGGCTCTGGGCGGCCGCCGTGGTTTCTTCGACCATTGCGGCGTTCTGCTGCGTCACCTTGTCCATCTGGTCGCCGGCGGCCGAGACCTCGCGCAGGCTTGTCGCCTGCTCGCGGGCGGCGACCGCGATCTCGGCGACGGTCGCGTTCATGGCGGTGACGTGCTCGACGATCTGCTCGAGCGAGACGCCGGATTCACCGACCAGCTCGACGCCTGTCTTAACCTGAGTCGAGGAGGTGGAGATCAGTTCCTTAATCTCCCGCGCCGCATTGGCCGAACGCTGGGCGAGTTCACGGACTTCCTGGGCGACGACGGCGAAGCCCTTGCCCGCTTCACCGGCACGCGCGGCTTCGACACCGGCATTCAGCGCAAGCAGGTTGGTCTGGAAGGCGATTTCGTCGATGACGCTGATGATGTTGCCGATCTTCGACGACGAATTCTGGATTTCCGTCATCGCCGCGATGGCGCGGGAAACGATCTCGCCGCCCTTTTCGGCATTGGTGCGGGCCGTCGCCACGACAGCCTGGGCGCGGCTTGCGCCCTCGGCCGTCCCGTTGACACCGCGGGTGACGTCGCCGAGCGCTGCAACCGTCTCCTCCAGGGAAGCCGCCTGCTGCTCGGTGCGGCGGGCAAGATCGTTGGAGGCCGTCGAGATTTCCGAAAGGCCCGACCGGATCGTGGCGACCGCCCGGATGACGGAGGCGACGGCCTCTTCAAGGCTTGCGACCGAATTGTTGAAATGATCGCGAATCCTGACATAGCGATGATCGACTTCGCCGACGCGGACGGTGAGATCGCCCTTCGAGAGTGCGTCCAGCCCGACGGAGATCTGGCGGAAGGCATGTTCCATTACCTGTGCGTCGGAGAGCCGCTCGGCCTCTTGGCGCAGCCGTTCTTCTTCGGCCGCCAGACGGGCGCGTTCGGCATTGGCTTCGGCGATCAGCTTGGCGCGTCCGGTCTCCTGGAAGACCTTCAGCGAACGGGCCATGGCGCCGAGCTCGTGCCGGTGCTCGACGCCCGTGATCACGATCGCGTCGTCGCCGCGGGCAAGCCGCTCCATGGACTGAGCCATGCCGCGAACGGCGGAGGAAATCAGCCGGCCGACGAAATAGGAGAGCACGAGCCCGATGACGATCAGCAGGCCGCTGATGACGAGCGTGGCGCTGGTCGCGGAGGCAACGGTTGCTTCCACAGAACCGTCGAGGTTCTTCTGCGCGCCGGTGACGGTCGCCTGCAGATCCTTGAACTCGCCCGATATTTTCGGCGCCAGCACGTTGAGCTGCGTCTGGCGGATATTGCCGGATGCCTGCAGCACTTCCTTCATGTCGCCGAGACGGGCCGTGTAGTTCTGCATGAGTTGACCGGCACCCATGAGGCGTTTCTTCTGCAGCTCGTTCTTGGCGGCCTTGGCGGCGGCATCGTTGAGCGCCACCGCTTCGCCGAGCGCTGCCTGCGCCGTGTCATAGGCGGCAAAATCGTCGGAATGGACGAAGCGCTCGGAGAAATAGAGGCTGCGGTTCAGGGCTTCCAGCGTTTCCGCCGTCATGTGCAGCAGGGCCACGTCGTTCTGGCGCCAGGCGCTGCGCATGACGTCATTGAGCGCGATGCTGGTCCAGGGGCCGAATTCGGTGACCTTGGAGATCAGCAGGTCTCGCCGGGCTTGAAGGATGACGATCTGTTCGAAGGCCTTGCCATAGGCGGCAATATCCTGACGGATCGCGGCAAGACCAGCCTGCAGGTCCTTGTTGTCGGCAAAACGCGGATCGTCGGCTTCGAAGGCTTTGACGCCGGCACGGAAACTGTCGACGACGGCCTGCGACGGCGTGGAGCGGAAGGCCTCGGCCGACATCTGGATCTCATGCAGCTGGTCGCTGTAATCCGAGATGGCAAGGCTCTGGCCGGCAGTGGCGCGATAGGAGGCGAAGATGGCGGCGAGCCCGTTCATGCCGGAGATCGCGCTGACGGTGAGAAGGCTCATCAGCAGGATCAGCGGCACGAAGCCCGAGGTGATCTGCGCGCGAATGCCGAATTTATTCCAGAAATGCAACATCATAGGCCTCTTATGCTCACTGGCTCTTCGGCAGGTATTGGGCAATGTTCTCAGGTGTGACGAGTTCGAAGGGAACGTTGTTTTCGCGCGGCACCTTCTCCTTTTTGATGAGCTTCATGGCGGCATCGACCGCAGCTGCGCCCTGCCCGACGGCGCTCTGGAGAACGGTGACATCGAGATCGCCCGCTACCATTGCCGCAAGCGCATCGTCGGTCGCGTCGACGCCGCCGACGACGACGTCCTTCATCGGGATATTGGCTTTCTTCATGGCGCGGATCGCACCGAGCGCCATCTCGTCATTGTTGGCGATAACAGCATCGAACTTGACACCGGCCGCCAGCCATTCCTGCATCTGCTGATCTGCATAATCGCGCGACCAATAGGCCGCTTGCTGCTCGACGATCTCAAGGCCTTTGCATTCCGGCGTCGCGATGACATCTGATATGTCCTGGGTGCGGGTGCGGGCAGCCACATGGAAGACCTCCCCCATCAGCACGACGACACGGCCCTTGCCCTTGAGGAGAGAGCACACTTGCTTCGTCTCAAGCGTACCGGAGTCTTTCTCATCGGAGGCGACAACGACCTGATTGTCCGGCAAGTCCAGAAGATTGGAGGGCGTCGTGTTGATGTAAACAAGCGGAATGCCGGCATCCGCTGCGATCTTGGTCATTTGCGGCCCGAGATCGCCATCAGACAGCATCATGATAATGGCATCGACCTTGTCGGCGACGAACTGCTGAACCTGCTTCTTCTGCAGCTCATTGTCGCCATTGGCATTCTGGGTGACGAGCTTGAGGCCTGATATCGTCTTCCCGTGCGAGACGACGCCGTTCACAAGCATCTCTCTAAACTTGTCGAGATTGGTCATCGAAACCCCGATCGTCTGCGCATTGGCAACAGAGACCGATATCGCCAGAGCGATGGATGCAAGCGTGGCCGTTTTCATGAATTCCCCTGCGCAATTCGGATATGAACGCGTTATTTCAAATCTTGGTTAAATTTTGCTTTTCGGCCGGAAGCAAAAGTTAAGCGCGAGGAATTAACGACCACCGAAGCCGGAACTGACGGTGATGCCCCTGTAGATCACCCTCTGCAGCACGATGGCCAGGATGACGCCGGGCACCATGGAAATCGTCGCACCCGCCATGATGTAGTTCCACGCAGTGCCCTGTTGTGTCTGGAACAAGGTGAGCCCGAGCGGCAACGTGGCTTTTTCGACGCCGCTGGTGGCGATCAGCGGCCAGAGGAAGCTCTTCCATTGCGCGATGAAGGTGAAGAGCGCGAGCAGGCCGATCGCCGGCATGGCGAGCGGAACGATCACCGTCACCAGGATGCGCAGGCGCGAAGCCCCGTCCATCATCGCCGCCTCGTCGAGATCCTTAGGGATGCCGAGGATGAACTGGCGCAGCAGGAAAGTGCCGAAGGACGAAAAGGCGACCGGCAGGATCATGCCGTGATAGGTGTTGATCCAACCGAGTTTGCTGACGACGAGGAAGAGGGGGATGACCAGCATCACCTGCGGGATCATCAGCGTGCTGAGATAGGTGAGCAGCAGCCCTTCCTGCCCCGGAAACCGCAGCCGGGCGAAAGCATAGGCGGAAAGGCAGGATACCACGATGACGATTGCGGTCACGCCGCAGGCGACGACGAGGGAATTCAACAGGAAGATGCCGAAGGGCAGCGAGACCAGGGCTTCGACGAAATTGCCCCACTGGTACTCCTCGGGGAAGATGCGGACCGGCACGGCCATCACCTCTGCATTGGAGCGCACCGCATTCGATACCATCCAGAAGAAGGGAAAGAGGAAGAGCAGTGCGACCAGCGAAAGCCCGGCATAGCTGGCGACGGTGCCGATGCGCCGCAACAGGCGATTCCGGTTCGCCGAGATGGAATGCGGATGCCGTGAGGCCGGGCTATTCGTCATAATGCACCCATTTGCGCTGCATGCGGAACTGCAGGATAGTGAGCGCCATGATCATGACGAACATCACCCAGGCGAGCGCCGAGGCATAACCCATCTGAAAATTGGTGAAGCCCTTCTGATAGATGGCGAAGCCGAGGGTCGCCGTCGCCGAGCCGGGACCGCCGCGCGTCATCGCAAAGATCTCGTCGAAGACCTGCAGCGAGGTGATGGCCGTCATCACGGTGGCGAAGAAGACCGTCGGCGAAATCAGTGGCAGGCGGATGCGCCAGAAGCGCCGCCAGGGACCAGCGCCGTCGATCATCGCCGCTTCGAGATAATGCTTCGGCACCAGATCGAGCGCGGCGTTGAACATCACCACGTTGTAGCCGACATTGGCCCAGAGCGTGACGATCACGACCGCCTGCATCGCCCAGCTCGAACTCAGCAAGAAATTCGGCAGGCCGAGGCCGAGCGAACGGATGACGCTGTCGGCGAGGCCGTCCGGCGTGAAGATCAGCAGCCATACCACGGAAGCCGCAATGGTCGGCGTGAAGGTCGGCAGGAAGAAGATCACCCTGAAGATCGCCTTGCCGTGCTTGAGGCTCGATATCCACACCGCGAGCGTCAGCGAGACGATGATGTTCACGGCCAGATATTCGACGGCGAAGAACAGCGTGTTTCCCAATATGGTGGAGAATGAGGGATCAACGGTGAAGAGTTTGATATAATTCTGAAAACCGACGAAGGACGGCGTCGAGATCAGCTGCCAGTTGGTGAAGGAGAGCGCGAGCGACGCCACGATCGGCAGAGCCATGAAGATCATGAAGCCGAGGAAACTCGGCAGCAAGAACACCATCGCCGTCTGCGTCTCAGGCTTCAGGAAGCGCCGTCGCTGAACGGGCTGCAAGGAAAGTTCGGCGACGGCGCTTTCCGACATGTCTTCCTCCATTCCCGGCAGGTTCCGCCGCGGCGAGAGCTGGCGCATGATCCCCGAAATCGCAGTGGATTTTCCGAGGGATCATGCGCAGATTCGAAGCGATGGCGCCCTATTGCTGCGCGAGGCTCTGGATGGCGTCCATCGTCTGCTTGGCGTCGGCGCTGCCGGCGAAGGCCGGCGGAAAATACTGGTTGAAGAGGTTTTCCACCGCCGCCCAGTTATTGGTGATCACGTAGGGCACCGAATGCGCCAGGGAATAGTCGATGGCCTCGCCGCCGTTGGTAATGTCCTTGGCCGCCACCTTGTACCAGGAGGATTGCGAGGCCGTGCGCGCCGGAAGCGCACGCCCCTGTTCGGCGAGATACTGCAAGGCCTCCGGGCTGGTCAGCACCTGGATCGCCTTCCAGGCCGCGTCCTTGTTCTTGCTCGTCGTGGCAATGCCGAAACCGGAGCCGGCCGTGACGGCCGTAAGCTCTCCTTCTCCGCGCGGCAGGGTGGTGGAACCGACCTTGAACTTGACCTTGTCCTTCATGCCGATGATCGACCATGGACCGTCGACATACATGGCGACGTTGCCCGAGTAGAACCGGCCTTGGATGACCGTGCCGGCATCGGCACTCGACGGCACCAGCGGTGCGATCTTATCCTTGGCGGCAAAGCCGATCACCGTCTCGGCAGCGGCAATGGCGCCTGGATTGGTCAGGTCGAGTTCTCGTGCATCGTTGACATATTTATCGCCCCAGGCCGATGCCAGGACCGAATAGTTTTGCGGGGTGATGCCGAAGCCGTATTTGCCGTCCTTCGTCAGCTTCTTGGCGGCATCGGTGAACTCGGCCAGCGTCCAGCCCGGCTTCGGCAAGGCAATGCCGGCGGCTTCGAAGACATCCTGGTTATAATAGACGACCCACGGACCGACGTCATAGGGCAGGCCGTACAGTTGCTTGTCGATGGACATGCCGCCGATGATCGAGGGGGTGAAGGCGCCGACGTCGAATTTATCGGCCGCGATCCGATCATTCAGAGGCTCGAGCAGCGAATAGAAATTCGGCATGCGCAGCGACTGCATGGACACGATGTCGGCGAGCTGTCCTGATGCCGCCAGCACCGGCAGCCGCGTCCAATAGTCCACCCAGCCGGTCGTCGTCAGCGTCACCTTGATATCGGGGTACTTGGCGGTCACCATGTCGGCCAGGTGTTGCCAGCCCTTGGTGTCGGCATCGGAACCGGTCCACATCTGCCAGGTCAGGTTGACCTGCTCGGCCGATGCGGCTGTGGCAAAGAGGCTGCCGCCGATCGCGGCGAGCAAAAGCGTTTTCTTCAGAACCTTCATGGGTTTCTCCTCCCTCCATGACGCAATGAACACGCGCGTGCGATCGACTACGCCTTGAGGACGATCTCGATCACCGGGACGGTGACGTCAGGTCGCCGGACCGGCAGTTCGAGCGTGATCATGCCTTCCGGCACCATCACGCCGATATTGGAATCCACATCCCTCGTGTGGCTGAGCCAACGCACTTCGCTCGCGTCATGCAGGAACTGCGCATAGGCGATCCTGTCGGCGAGGCCCTCGATATGGATGTGGCGGTAAGGCCAGTTATAGACATGCAGATAGAGGCGGTTGCCGCGCTGGGTGTAGCGGCAGCCGGCCGGCACCGGAAGCTCGGACGGGCCGGCGCCATAGATGGAGCGCCCGTTGACCTCAATCCATTTCTGATAGACCTCGAGCGCCTCGATGGCGCGGGCATCGAAGGTGCCGCGACCGGTCGGGCCGACATTCATCAACAGATTGCCGCCGAGTGCGACGGAATCGATCAAGAGCTGGATGATCTGTTCCGGGCTCTTCCAGCTATCCTCGTCGCGGTGATAGCCCCAGGAGCCGCTGAAGGTGTGGCAGGCTTCCCAGAGCACCCCTTGGCTCGCAATCGCAGGCGCCACGCGCGGCGTATATTGCTCCGGCGTCGTTATGTCGGGCAGCTTGCCCGGCGGCAGATCAAGACGGTTGTTGACGATGATTTCGGGCTGCAGATCACGCACCAGCTCCAGCAGCTTCTCACTCTCCCAGTCGGCACGCCCCTTGCCGGGCAGACCGCGATATTCGCGGCCGGGATAGCTGAAATCGAACCAGATGATGTCGATGCGGCCGAAGCCGGTCAGGAGCTCACGCACCTGTTCGCGCATATAGGCGGCGTAATTGGCGACGTTGCGGCCGGCATTCAGCGCCTCGGCTTGCGGATGGTTGCGCAGCGGGTGATGGACGTCGATCGGAAAATCCGGGTGATGCCAGTCGAGCAGCGAATAGTAAAAGCCGACTTTCAGCCCTTCGGCGCGGAAGGCTTCGACGAACGGCGTCAGCAGATCCCTGCCGCAGGGCGTGTTCGGCGCCTTGTAGTCGGTCACCTTGCTGTCCCAGAGGCAGAAGCCCTCGTGATGCTTGGTCGTCACCACGACATATTTCATGCCGGCAAGACGTGCGCGGCGCGCCCATTCCCTGGGATCGTAGAGATCGGGATCGAAATTGTCGAAATAACGCTGATAGTGATCGTCGCCCAGCTCTTCGCGGTTCTTCAACCACTCGTGCCGCGCTCCAAGCGCATAAAGGCCCCAGTGGATGAACATGCCGAGGCGATCATGGCTGAACCAGGCGTGCTTGCCCGCTCCCGATGCCGGATTTTCCAGCAGGCGTTCCGAACCCGTCACAGGTTTCTCCTCCCTGTTTTCCGGTTCCACATCATATCGAACCGGTTCGGTGACTGAACATCTTCTTTGATCCTGTATCTGTCAAGCCGAAATTCGCGAATGGCAGAACTGCGAGAGATATGCCAGACAACTGACCAATCAAGCAGGATATATTGCGCAGACGAATAAAATCTGACAAAAGAAGGCTTTAGAACCGGTTCGATAAATATGACGACCATACGCGACGTCGCGCGCCTGGCAGGGGTTTCGATCTCGACCGTCTCGCTCGCGCTCAACAGCCCGAAGCGAGTCGGCGCCGAGACGCTCGACCGCATCCAGCAGGCGATACAATCGACCGGCTATCGTATCGATCCGGTGGCCCAGACGTTGGCGCGCGGTCGCAGTTCGCTGATCGGTTTCGTCTCGGCCAATCTCGGCAACATGTTCTTCGGCGACATCCGCCGCGAGATCGAGCATCAGGCACTCGACCACGGCTACTTCGTGCTGATCGCCGACTCCTCCGGCCGGGCCGATCTCGAGCGGGCGCTGCTGGAGCGGCTGCAGGCGCAGAAGATCGCAGGCATTGCGCTGGCGGCAAACGGGCGCGGCGAGGAATACGCAGCCTTCCTGCGCGAGTTCAAGACGCCGATCGTCATGTTCGACCAGAAGGTGGAGGGCGCCGAGCGCGATTTCGTCGGCTCCGACAATCCGCTGACGACGACCATCCTGACCGAGCACCTGCTGCAGCTCGGCCACCGGCGCATCGCCTTCATCTCCGGTCCAAGCGGCCTGCACACCGCCGACGAGCGCCTGAGAGGCTTCATGGACACGATGGCCGGCGCCGGCGTCGGCGTCGACCCCTCGCTGGTTGTCGAGGGCGGCTATACCAGGACCGGCGGCCATGCGCAGGCGATGCGCCTGCTCACCCGCCGCGACCGCCCGACCGCCATCATCGGCGCCAACAACATGACGGGGCTGGCAACCCTGCAGGTGATGCAGGAAATGGGCTTCCGCTGTCCCGACGACGTGTCGCTGGCAATGGTCGACGACGTACCCTGGAGCAACGTCATCACGCCACGCATCACCATGGTCGTGCAGGATGCCCAGAAGCTCGGCGAACTGGCCGCACAGCGCCTGCTGGCAAGAATCGCAAACCCCGAGGTGGCCGCGGAGCCGCCGCAGGATTTCATCCTGACGCCGAGATTCGTGCGCGGGGAGTCAACCAGGCGGCTGTGAGGGCGTGCCTAAACTTCATCACTGGGCAGGAAATGAGGCGCATCGTCATCGAGGCTATCAGCCCAAGCTTAGATCAACCCATGATCGATAGTCTTGGCCTCATCCACGTCGGCCAGTGCTTCGAGAGTTAAAATCCGCTGCTTCTCCTGCGCAAGCAGCCGCGGAACATGGGCAGTCGGGATTCTGGTTTCCATCGAAGCTCTCTTATCGACCATCCCAATGATAGCGAATAACTCAGCTCCTATGCAACAACGCCGCCTTATCAGCAAAGCTGGCGAGCACCTGCAGCCGCTCATCCATTGAAAGGCTGCGAGATTTGTCATACATGTGTGATGAGTCGTAAATTTCGGCACGCCGCAGAATCGAACGGCGTCCGGATCAAAGCCGATGCGGGGGTCGAGGCGTGGCTATGCAAGGGAAGGATCGCAGCAGAGGTTCGGGGTCGCTGGTCTCACAGGTCGGCGAAAGCCTCCGGCAAGCGATCTTGAGCGGCCAGTATGCCGCCGGCGACAAGCTTCCGAGCGAGCATGAGCTGACCGAAACGCACAGCGTCAGCCGAACCGTGGTGCGCGAAGCCGTGGCCGCGCTTCGTTCCGACGGGCTGGTCGAAGTGCGCCAGGGCGCGGGTATTTTCGTGATCAGCCCCGATCCGGCGCTGTCGGGCCGGAAAGTCGACAAGGCCCGCGTCGCTTCCGATCTGGAAGTGCTGGAAATCCGCACACCCGTCGAAATCGAGGCGGCGGGGCTCGCCGCGCTCCGCCGTTCGCCGGCGCAGGAGGAAGCGATTTTCGAATGCCACCGGAAAATCCTCCAGTGCATCGAAGCCGATCAATCCATCCGCGAAGCCGATCTCGATCTCCATGTCGCAATCGCCGAGGCGACGAACAATCCGCTGTTCAAGCACTTCCTGGAATCTCAAGGCTCGGCGATCATCCCGCAGTCGAGGGTCGTCCCGGAAACGCGAACGGCCGAACAGACCGCCTATCGCAAGCTCATTCACCGGGAGCATGAAGCGATCATCGTCGCGATCTCCGACAGGGACGACCAGGCGGCCCGCAACGCCATGCGCGAGCATCTGGTGGGCAGCCAGGCCCGGTATCGCAACCTCCTGAAGGATCTGCGAAGCTTTACAAGCTGAGGCCGACGCAAAGCGCTGCAGCTTCTCGGACATCACCGACCCCACCCCGATCCCGGCCGCTGCAGGCAAATCTGCTGGCCCATCGCGCAGCCGTGTTTATTGTAAGGGACCGGTGCGCAGCCCGTTTGCGGCTGAAAGCTAGTTGAAAGCTTCGGCGTCTTAGGAAAGGGCAGCATCGTGGAGGAGACACGGGTTGAGGTGACGAGACGACGATGCAGGCAAACCATCAGGAGGAGATATCAATGCGTTCTTCACGCAGCCTTTTTCACACCGTCGCTTTTTCCGCGCTTCTCGCCGCAGCCACATTCACGTCAGGCGCCGCCCATGCGGCCGACAAGATCACCATCATGGTCGGCGGCTATGAGAAGCAGATTTATCTGCCCGCCAAGCTCGCCGAATCCCTCGGTTACTTCAAGGACGAGGGCCTCGATGTCGAACTCCTGAACGAAGCGGCCGGCGTCGATGCCGAAAACCAGCTTCTGGCAGGCGCCGTCCAGGGCGTCGTCGGCTTCTATGACCACTGTGTGGACCTCCAGGCCAAGGGCAAGTTCGTCGAATCCGTCGTTCAGTTCAGCCAGGCGCCGGGCGAAGTCGAGATGGTCTCGAGCAAGCATCCCGAAATCAAGTCGCCGGCCGACTTCAAGGGCAAGAACCTCGGCGTCACCGGCCTCGGCTCGTCCACAAACTTCCTGACGCTGTTCATGGCCTCGAAGGCCGGCCTGCAGCCGGGCGACGTCGTCACCATCCCGGTCGGCGCCGGTGGCACCTTCATCGCCGCCATGCAGCAGGATCAGATCCAGGCCGGCATGACGACGGAGCCGACGATCTCGCGCCTGATCAAGACGGGCGAAGCCAGCGTTCTCGTCGACATGCGCACGGTCGATTCGACCCGCAAGGCGCTCGGCGGAACCTATCCCGCCGCCTCGCTCTACATGGAAACCTCCTGGGTCGACGCGCATAAGGAAGAGGCGCAGAAGCTTGCCAACGCCTTCGTCAAGACGCTGAAGTACATCAATACGCATTCCGCCGCCGAGATCGCCGACAAGATGCCGAAGGACTTCTACGTCGGCGACAAGGACGGCTACATCAAGGCTCTCGATGAGGGCAAGGGCATGTTCACGCCCGACGGCGTGATGCCGGAAGATGGCCCGAAGACCGTGCTTGCCGTGCTCTCGGAGTTCTCCAAGAACGTCAAGGGCAAGCAGATCGACCTTTCCAAGACTTACACGACTGAGTTCGTCAAGAACGTCAAGTAAATCAGTCGCGCCGCTTCCTGCCTCAGCCGGGAGCGGCGTCCGTTCGATCATGGGCTTTGCGTGCGCGCCCTCAAGCACGCCTCGGGTATCACCATGCAACAGGACAACAAACAGATCCCGGCGATCGAGCTGATCAATGTCAGCCGGCGCTTCGTCTCGCCGACCGGCAAGTCCCTGACGGCGCTGCGCGATTTCAACATGACGGTCGCCCGCGGCGAATTCGTCGCCGTCGTCGGCCCGACAGGGTGCGGCAAGTCGACGACGCTCAATCTCGTGACGGGCCTCGCACGTCCGAGCGCCGGCGAAGTCCGCCTGATGGGCGGGCAGATCACCGGCATCGACCCGCGTGTCGGCTTCGCCTTCCAGACCGATGCGCTCTTTCCCTGGAAGAACGTCATCGAAAACGTCATGGCCGGGCCGCTGTTCCGCGGCAAGTCGCGCACTGAAGCGGAAAAGAGCGCCCGCGACTGGCTGGCGCGCGTCGGCCTGTCGAAGTTTGTGCATCATTATCCCCATCAACTCTCCGGCGGCATGCGCAAGCGCGTCTCGCTGGCGCAGACCTTCATCAACGAACCCGAAATCCTGCTGATGGACGAGCCCTTCTCGGCGCTCGACGTGCAGACCCGCACGGTCATGCACGAGGAGCTGCTGAAGCTCTGGGCCGAACGCAAGGCCTCGGTGGTGTTCGTCACCCACGATCTCGAAGAGGCCGTGGCACTTGCCGACAAGGTCTATGTGCTCACTGCCGGCCCAGCCACGGTCAAGTCGGTCTACCCGATCGATCTTCCCCGTCCGCGCGTGGTGTCGGAGATCCGCTACGAGCAGAGCTTCATCGATTACTGCAAGACGATCTGGGAGGACCTGCGCGAAGAGGTCGAAACCAGCTACCGCCGCGCAAGCGAAGCGGCCTGACGGGAGGATATCATGGCAAACACCACGTTCGAGGCCGGTTCGGCCACGCTGTTTCGTCCGGGCACGTCGGATGCTGAGATCGAAGCCTCCGCAATGAAGGCGATACGCCGGCGCAACACATTGGTGCGCTTCTGGCAGATCGCCATCCTGGTCTTCGTGATCGGCATGTGGGAGCTTTCCTCCAACATGAACTGGATCGACCCGTTCTTCTATTCGAGCCCGAGCGGCGTCCTTGCGCGGCTCTACGAATGGGCGACCGAAGGCACCACCGAAGGGTCGCTCTGGTATAATCTCTGGGTGACGATGGAAGAGGCTCTGATCGGCTTCTTCGCAGGCTCGATCACCGGCGTCTTCGTCGGCATCGGCCTCGGCCGCAACCGCTTCCTGTCGGATATTTTCTCCGTCTACATCAAGGCGATCAACTCGATCCCGCGTGTGGTTCTTGCCCCGATCTTCATCATGATCATGGGTCTCGGCCTGCCGTCCAAGGTCGCGCTCGCCTTCATCATGGTGTTTTTCGTCGTCTTCGCCAACGCCTTCCAGGGCGTGCGCGAAGCCGACCGCAACATGATCGCCAATGCCCGCATCCTTGGCGCTTCCGACTGGCAGGTGACCCGCACCGTGGTCATTCCTTCGGCGATGAGCTGGATCTTCGCCAGCCTGCACGTCTCCTTCGGCTTTGCGATCATCGGCGCCATCGTCGGCGAATTCGTCGGCGCCCGCTTCGGCATCGGCCAGTTGATCTCGATCGCCAAGGGCACGTTCGACGCGGCCGGCATGTTCGCGGCCATCCTCCTCGTCATGGTCGTCACGCTTGTTGCCGAATACATCATGACATTGATCGAGAACCGTCTGGCCAAGTGGCGTCCGCAGCAGCACCTCGATACGCAGTGATCAAATCGGCCTCCTCCCAAGGCAGATCGAAGCGAAGGCCGGGCTTATTGCCCGGCCTTCTTTCATTCAATGCACCGAGGTTTAAGCGAGCGGAAGCCGCACCGTCACGACGAGCCCACCACCTTCCGCATCATCGAGCGAGACTGAACCTCCCGCCCCTTCGACGACCTCGCGCACGATCGCAAGCCCGAGGCCGCTGCCTTCGCTTTCGGTCCCCATGATCCGGTAGAAACGCTCGAAAACCTGTTCGCGCTCACCTTCGGGAATACCCGGCCCGTTATCCCAGACGGTGACGACGGCGCTGCCGTCCAGCTGGCCGACCGAAACCGTCACCCGTCCGTCCACGCGCGTATAGCGGATCGCGTTGTCGATGAGATTGACCAGCATCTCGCGCAGCATCGTGCCGTCCCCCTCGACGATGACAACCCCGTCCGCTTCCAGCCCGAGATCGATGTTGCGCTTGAGCGCCTCTTCGGCATAGGCCTCCAGAATCTCACGGGCAGCCTTGCTGAGATCGGTCGCATCGCTGCGCGGGCGCCTGCTTCCGGGCTCGGCCCGCGACAAGGTCAACAGCTGGCTGGCGAGACGCGAAATCTGCCGGGTGCTGGTGCGCAGTGCAGCAAGCGCCTCGTCGCGGCGGGCCGCATCGTCTTCGCGGGAGGCCACGCTCGCCTGCGTCGAAATCAGCGCGAGCGGGGTCCTCAACTGATGCGCCGCATTCGATACGAACCGCCGCTGCGCCGCCATCTGGTTCTGGACGCGCTCCATGTAATCGTTCAGCGCGTGCACGAGCGGGCGCAGTTCACTCTGGACCATCTCCGGCGGCAGCGGATCGAGACGGCTGCGCCCACGCCGGCGCACGGCGTCCCGCAGCCGCAGAGCAGGCGTAAGGCCGCGCTGAAGTCCAAGGATGGTCACCAGGCTTGCGACGAAGACGAGCACGAACTGCTTGGAAAAGTCCGAAAACCATAGCTGCCGTCGCATTGCATACTGGCTGTTGTGGGTCACGGCGACGGTCACCGAGATCGTGCCGTCATCGGGAAGGCCGACGACGGGATGGTCGAGCATCATGACGCGCACGTCGGCGCCATGGAACGCACGATCCTCGCCGGACCGCTGGACGGCCGGTCGCGGCAGGTTGGGAAAGCCGCTCACCAGGCTGCCCCAGGCGGTGATGACCTGGTAGGATACGCGGTCGCCGAAACCGGTATCGAACATCTCGAGAGCAGCCGGCGGCACATCCACCTGAACATTGCCGCCCTCATCGACTCGCACCGCCTCGGCGATGACGCGGGCGGAGGCGAGAAGCGTTCGATCCGTCACCAACTTTGCCGTCGCGTCGGCCGACCAGAAACTGTCGTAAAGATTGAAGGCGATCGCACCGAGGAGCGTCAGCAGCACCCAGCAGAGCAGTTGCACCCTCAGGCTCTGGCTGAGCCGCGCGATCGTTCCGCCAGCCTTTGTCACGATGCTATTGGACATGTCTGAGGAGATAGCCGAGCCCGCGCAGCGTCGCGATCTGAACCGAACTGGTTTCGAGCTTCTTGCGCAGCCTGTGGACGTAGATTTCGATGGCGCTCGGATCGGCCTCGTCGTCAAAACCGAAGACGCTTTCGGAGAGAGCGGCTTTAGAAACCGTATTGCCGAGCTTCATGACGAGCTGTTCGAGAACGGCATATTCCCGCGGCGTCAGTTGCAACGGCTCGCCTTCGACGAAGAACTGCCGCGTGCCGCCGGAAAAGCGCAGATTGCCGACGGTGATTTCGGAGGATGCTCGGTCCTGGCCGCGGCGCACCACGGCGCGGATCCTCGCCTCGAGTTCGGCGATTTCGAAGGGCTTGGCGAGATAATCGTCGGCGCCGCTGTCAAGCCCGGCCACGCGACCGTCCAGGCTCGCATTCGCGGTCAGGATGATGACCGGCAGCTTGTTTCCCGATTGCCTCAGCCGCTTCAAAAGCGTCAGCCCATCAAGCTTGGGCAGCGAAAGGTCGAGGATCATCGCCGAATACTCCGCCACCTTGAGCATATGCTCGGCGTCCTCGCCGTCATAAGCAATGTCGATAGCGTATTGCGCCTGCCGCAGGGCTTTGCCCAGCCAGGCCGCCAGATCCTTGTTGTCCTCCACCACAAGCAGTCTCATCCGTCCCCCTTAGCACGTGCAGAGGGCTTGGCGGAAGCGTGCCTATGGCGTTGTATCTCACGTGTCGCTCCAAGTGTTGGACTGCGTCCGGAGGTCATTGGCGCGAATTGTCCGCTATTTGTCCGGCGCGTGCATTTTCCTCTGTCGTGAAGTTGCCGAATATGGCTTCATGATCAACCGCCATGGAGCAGAAAATGTCCGGCCATGAAACCATTCTTCTCGTCATAGACGCCCAGGAGTCCTTCCGGCAGCGCGATTATTGGGATGAAGGTCTCGCTTCCGCCTATATCGAACGCCAGCAGGCACTGATCGACGGCGCCGAGGCCAGCGGGATACCCGTCATCCAGATCTTCCATGTCGATGGAAGCGGACCGTTCTCGGAAGCCTCCGGCTTCGTCAGGACGCTCGCCCCGCTCAGGATCGCTCCCGAAGCGACCTTCAGGAAGGGCCGCCACAGCGCACTCGTCGGTTCCGGGCTCGACGTATGGCTGACTGAAAATGGCGTTCGCCGCATCATCGTCTCCGGCATCCGCACCGAGCAATGCTGCGAGACCACGACGCGCCACGCCTCGGATCTCGGCTATCAGGTCGACTATGCCGGCGAAGCGACCCTGACCTTCCCGATGACCGACGCGGCGGGACGGACATGGAGCGCCGGAGAAATCCGGAGCCGGACGGAACTGGTCCTGTCCGGCCGCTTCGCCCGGATCGCCACTGTCGAACAGGCGCTGGCGGGGAGCGGAGAGCAACTCGCAGCATGACCGACGCAATGCAGCCCTTCGATATTCCGGTCTTCGCAGTCGTGCCGCCGCGCGTGCTGCTGCTCGACGTCGCCGGCCCGATCGAAGTGCTGCGCAAGGCGAACCTCGAACAGGAGGCGGTGCGCTTTACCGTCACCTATATCGGTCCGTCGGCTACAGTCGGCAGCTCGATCGGTCTTGCCGTGACAGGCGTTGCCGCTTTGCCGGAGCGCCTGCCCGATGGTGCGCTTGTCGTCATTGCCGGCAGCGCCGACGCGCCGATGGACAACAATCGTCCGTGGGAGGAAGAGGAGCGTGCCGCCCAGGCCGCCATCGTAGCATGGCTAAAGCGGGCTATCCGCCCAGGAGTTCGGCTGGCCTCGATCTGCTCAGGCGCGCTGCTCGCCGCCGAGGCCGGAATGCTCGACGGCCGCGAATGCACCACCCATCACGGCTGCATGGACGACCTGGCGAGGCTTGCTCCCACCGCGCGCATCCGGGACAACCGGCTTTATGTCGAGGATGGAGAGCGCCTGACGAGCGCCGGCATCACCGCCGGCATCGACCTCATGCTGCACATCGTCGCCGAGGCGGCGGGACATGCCTGCGCGCTTGCGGTGGCGCGCTATCTCGTCGTCTATCTCAGGCGCGGCGGCTCGGATCCGCAGCTTTCGCCATGGCTCGAAGGCCGCAACCATATTCACCCGGTCATTCATCGCGCACAGGATGCCGTCGCCGCCGACCCCTCCCGCGACTGGTCGGTCGCCTCGCTCGCGCGCCTCAGCGGCGCCAGCCCGCGAAACCTCTCACGGCTTTTCAACGAACATACCGGCATGAGCGTCACCGATTTTGTCAACCGCATGCGCGTGGCGCTCGCCCGCGAGATGCTTTCCGGCTCGCGACTGGATATGGAGGCAGTGGCCATGCGCGCCGGCTTCGGTTCGGCCCGGCAGCTGCGCCGCGCCTGGAACCGGCTGCATGACAGCCCGCCAAGCGCTGCGCGGCCTAACCTGACCATCAGCTCATAGAGTGAGGGGAACGGCCGCGCACACCGCCGCCTCTTCGGCGGCAACGGCCGCAGCGCCAGCCACCTCCGTTCCCCAGATTTCGATCTGCGTCAGCGCCGGAAAGGGCGAGCTGTCCTCGGCCTTGATCAGGCCGTGCAGTTCCACCCATTCGATAATGCAGGGCTCTATCGGAAAGCTCTGCGCGGCGCCCGATTTCACCAGCGGGAATGAAAAACTTCTGCCATTCGAGAGCGTGAGACTTGCCTTTTCCCACCAGGAATCATGCGGGAAATCCGCCCGCAGATAAAAAACGATCTCGTCGATCCGCACCGGCCGGCCGAATTCCACCGTCAGCGCGGCTTGAGGATCGCGGTTGATGCCCCAACTCGTATAGGGCCAGAAGCCGTGATTGTCGTTGGCCTTCTCGCCGTCGATGGCGTTGCGCGCGGCGAAGGCCGCCTCGCCGCGGGTTTCCACATTGGCATGCGCATGCGGAAAGAGCGTGCGGTTGGCGTGATCGTCCCAAGGGTTCAGGGCAAGATTGCGCCTTTGAGCGATCTCGTCGGGCCGCGCACGTCTCGCTGAAAGCCGGTGGATATCGCCCTTGAAGGCGTTCGGCGAGTAGGACTTGCGTTTGTCGCCGAAGGGTACGGCAAGCGAATAAGCGCCTTCCCTCATGTAGACCAGGGCGGGATGGACCGCGCTGTCCAGCGCCAGGAAGACATGCCCCGGCTCCGAGGTCTCGACGATGACGCAGTCGCCCTCGCTATAATTCAGACGATAGACCAGAAACGTCTCGTCCTGCCCTGTCGAGCTTGCCAGCACGAACCCATCGGCATCCACGATCTTCAGCGTCAATTCCATGCTCGCCCTCCTACGAGCATGATGCCGAAAAGTGTGAGCGGTTTTCGGACGACATCATGCTCTAACTATTTAATTTAGAACAGGATTCAGATTTAGGCCGACCCGGCCTAAATCTGAATCCTGTTCTAGACGATCCGCAATGTCAGGCGCTTGCCGGCAAGCGGCAGGCGCAGACGGAAGAGTTTCTCGGGCCAGGCCGATCTCAGCCTGGGATCATCCACCTCGATCTCGTCGATTTCGATCATGCCGGCGCCCTCGACGACAATGCTGCCGAGATCGGCAAGATCGATTTTCTCCGATGTGACGGTCGGCGCGAGGCACGTCATCAGCGACAGGACGGCCGGTTTATCCCCATCATGAGCGTCTGTGATTTCGACGTGGCGGCCCCGCATCAGGGAAACGGTCCGCCGATAGCTGCGCAGTTCCGCTTCCGGGGGATAAGCCCCTGCTATATCAAGCGATATGCGCGCACGATCATCGCCGAATTCGACCTCGACATCCCCAGCGCCGAAGTCTTCGCCGGCGGACTGCATGACGCCTTCGAAAGTCGGCAGGTTGTGATAGGCCGACTGCATCGTCCATATTTCGTAGCGGCTCGGCGAGAAGGTCTTGGCCGTATAGGTCTCGACGCCGACATCGATCAGGAACGGGCATCCGTTCTTGTAGAGCGTGACGCTGCCGACATCGTTGTGATTATGGCCTTCGCCATTGTTGCCACCCTTGACCGCCAGGGAAAACTGGCCGTCGCGGGCGACGAAGAGGCCGATGCCGGGATAGAAGATATCGCGCGGATGGGCTGGACGCGGCTCGACTGCGGGAAGCGCTCCCACCAGCAATTCCTGCACGCGATACCAGAGGTTCCACTCCCCGGGCAGGTGCGGATGATCCGCTGTGGCCCTATCAGCTGCGGCGAACTCCGCCAGCATTTCGGAGCCGACCGCCTTGCCGAACAGATATTCCCGCGCGCTGCAGGGCTCGACCACGGCGGAGGAATCCGCGAAGTTGAAGTAGTAACGGCCAGCCACATGCATGTTGGCGATATATTCGGCCATGTTGCGGATCTTTGGGTGCCGCCAGATCTTACCGAACAGGCCGGGTGCGGCGCTATCGAGAACGGTCAGCGCGCCGTGAAGGCAGAGCGCGGCATGGCGGTAGTAGACGACACCCTCCTCGCAGGCCCCGTCCTCGGCATAATCCTTCAGGAAGGCATCGAGGCTGCCGAGCGCCTTTTCGACGACGGCGCGGCGCGTTGGCTGATCGGTTTTCACAGAGAAGGCGGTCAACAGGACGTTCTGACTGATCCAGGCCGTCCAGTTGTTCATCCGCTCGCCGCCGCGGCCCATCCACCAGAAATGCCGGCCGAGATAAGGCGAAAGAATGCGGGCCTCGATCTCGCGCTTCACACGCGCCGCAATCTCCGGGCTGAGGTCATCGATCTTGTCGCCCAACAGGGCGACGATCGTTGCCAGCAGGGCCGCCGTCTCAGCGGCGAAGAGATCGACGACCGGCTGCGAGTTGTCAGGCAACGGCAGGCGCGGGCCGCCGCGTTCATGGGCATTATGGGCCGGAAGCTGCCAGCCGCTCTCCTCAGTGATCAGGAAGATGCCGTCGACGATGCCGGGCAGGAACCGGCCGCTGCCTTCGACGAGTTCGCCGAGCACCAGATCGTTGAGCATCCGCCGCCGTGTGAAATAAAGCTCCTCGAAACGTGCGCGGTTGCCCGTCTCCGTATACGCCCGGTAATCGGAGGCCGTAATGAGCGGCCAACTGCGCGCAAGCGTGATTTCGGCATCGCGAACGACCACATCCCGCGCTGCCTGCGGCACCGCGCTCCATCTCTCGCGATCGACAGAAACTGCTCCGGGTGTGAAGTCGCCCAGCATATCGGGCAACTCCGCTGAAATCTCGCTGAACATGTTCCTCCCCGCATCGGAAAAGCATCGATAAGCGCTTGGTGCTCATGCTCACCTATCATATGTTTTCCGCGCTTTCCATAAAATTTGTATGATCTATTCATAACTTGTTTGACCAGTGCCGGATATGTGCTATGTCCTCGGAAGGAGGAACAGGGATGGCATTTGCCCGCCCGAACATCGCGGGATCGATCCCGCAGGCCGCCAGCCGCAGAATGTCCGCCCAGGAGGAAGCATCGGTGTCCATATCGAATTCGGCCATCGCAACCGATGGTGTTCCGGCAACACCCCGCCGGAAGGTCGCCGTTCTGTCCAAGCGCCAGCGCAAGCTGCGCAACGCGCTCGTCGCCTATTCCTTCATCGCGCCGAACTTTATCGGTTTCGCCGTCTTCACGCTTGGTCCGATCCTTTTCGCCTTCGCGCTCGCCTTCATGCATTGGGACGGCTCGAATGCGATCACATTCGCAGGGCTCGACAATTTCTGGCGGCTCTTCGAAGACAAGGCCTTCATCGCCGCCTTCTGGAATACGGTCATCTATACGGTCGCTTCGGTGCCGGCGACGCTGCTTTGCGCGCTCGGCCTCGCCGTTCTCCTCAACCAGAAGATCGTGGGGCGGAATTTCTTCCGCACGGCCATGTTCTTCCCCTATGTCGCCTCGCTGGTCGCCGTCGCGGTCGTCTGGAACATGATCTTCAATCCTGAGATGGGACCAGTGAACATGATCCTCTATACGCTCGGCCTCGATCCGAAGAACATGCCGGGATGGGCGGCCGACCGCCATTGGGCAATGGTTACCGTGATCCTCTTCGGCATCTGGAAGAACATGGGCTACTACATGGTCATCTATCTGGCCGGCCTGCAGGGCATCAATGCCGAGCTCTATGAGGCAGCCGATCTCGACGGCGCCAATTCCTGGCAGAAATTCATCCACGTCACCGTGCCGCAGCTCGGGCCGACGACCTTCTTCGTCACCGTCATGCTGACCATCCAGTCCTTCAAAGTGTTCGACCAGATCTTCATGATCACCCAGGGCGGACCCGGTACCTCGACGCTGGTCCTCGTCTACCACATCTACAACGAGGCCTTCATCTCCTGGGATCTCGGCTATTCCAGCATGGTTTCGCTGGTGCTGTTCTTCCTCGTGCTCGCCGTCACCGTCTTCCAGTTCCGGCGCCAGAGGGAGGACGAGGCATGAGGATCGCCGGACGCAAAGTCACCCTCAAGACGGTCCTGCTCTATGCCATCGTGATCACGGTGACGCTGGTGATGCTGATGCCCTTTGCCTGGATGCTCTCGGCATCGCTGAAGCTCAGCCGCGACGTCTTCGCCTTCCCGATCGAGTGGATACCGTCTGAGCCGCAATGGCAGAATTACGTGGAGATCTGGACGAAGATCCCGCTTGCGCTTTTCATCTACAACACCTCGAAGCTGACGATCATCGTCACGCTGCTGCAGCTCTTGACCTCCAGTTTTGCGGCCTATGCCTTCGCCAAGCTGAATTTCCCCTACAAGAACACACTGTTCCTCGGCTATATCGCCACGATCGCCATGCCCTGGCAGGTCTATATGGTGCCGCAGTTCCTGCTGATGCGCGAGTTCGGCCTCAACAACACGCATCTGGCGCTAATTTGCCTGCAGGCCTTCACCGCCTTCGGCGTCTTTCTGATGCGGCAGTTCTATATGTCGATCCCGACAGAGCTTTGCGAAGCGGCCCGCATCGACGGCATGAACGAATACCAGATCTGGGCGCGCATCATGCTGCCGCTATCGAAGCCCGCGCTGTCGACGCTGACGATCTTCACTTTCGTCACCACCTGGAACGATTTCCTCGGGCCGATGATCTATCTCACCAAGACCGAGCTGAAGACCGTGCAGATCGGCCTGCGCATGTTCATCTCGCAATATTCGGCCGAATACGGGCTGATCATGGCGGCCTCCGTCGTCGCCCTCGTTCCGGTTCTCGTCGTCTTCCTCTCTCTCCAGCGCTTCTTCGTCGAAGGCATCGCCTCGACGGGACTGAAGGGTTAAATCCATGAACGCCGTTTCCTCCGTCGCCCCGCAGCCGATCACCGACGAAGAGGTCAAAGCTGCGCTCGATCTTGCCGTCGTGCAGATCCGGCGCAATCTTCCCGAGTTCACCTACGCCGCGCAGAACCATTCCAGCGTCGGCAATTTCTATCCGGCCGTGGCGAACACCCAATGGACTGCCGGCTTTTGGCCGGGCGAGCTGTGGCTCGCCTTCGAGCATAGCGGCGACCCGGTTTTCCGCCATGCCGCGCAGATCCAGGTCCAGTCCTTCCTGCACCGGATCGTCAATCGCATCGAGACCGACCATCATGATATGGGCTTTCTCTATTCGCCCTCCTGCATTGCCGCCTGGAAGCTCGTCGGCGACGAGGACGGCCGCAGGGCGGCGATCCTCGCCGCCGACCAGCTGATCGAACGCTTCCAGCCGATCGGCCAGTTCATCCAGGCCTGGGGCCAGAAGGGCAAGGCGGAGGAATATCGCTATATCATCGACTGCCTGTTGAACCTGCCGCTGCTCTACTGGGCAAGCCGCGAGACCGGCGATCCGAAATATCGTGAGATCGCGCTCACGCACGCCCGCACCACGCTCGCTAATTCGGTGCGGCCTGACGATTCCACCTACCACACCTTCTACATGGACCCGGTCACCGGAGCGCCGGTGCGCGGCGCCACCAAGCAGGGCTACCGGGACGACAGCGCCTGGGCGCGCGGCCAGGCCTGGAGTATCGCAGGCATGGCGCTTTCCTATCGCTACGAGCGGATCGACGAATATCGCCAAACCTTCGACCGGCTGCTCGCCTTCTATCTCAACCGGCTGCCGGCCGACATGGTGCCCTATTGGGATCTCGTCTTTTCAGACGGCGACGGCGAGCCCCGCGACAGCTCTTCGGCCTCGATCACCGCCTGCGGCCTGCTCGAAATGGCCGATCTCGTCGACGCCGAAGCCGCCGAGCGCTACCGGACGTTGGCGCGACGGATGATGAAGAGCCTTGCCGACCACTATGCGGTCAAGGACCCCACGATCTCGAACGGGCTGGTGCTGCACGCCACCTATTCGAAGAAATCGCCCTTCAACACCTGCCGTGGCGAGGGCGTCGATGAATGCGTCTCCTGGGGAGATTATTATTACATGGAAGCTTTGACGCGGCTGTCGCGCCGCTGGTCTTCCTATTGGTGACGTCAGGAGGACCCGATGGCCAGCATTTCTCTTAAAGAGCTGAACAAATCCTACGGTGCGCTCACCGTCGTTCACGACATCGATCTCGAAATTGCGGATAAGGAATTCATCATCCTGGTCGGCCCCTCCGGCTGCGGTAAATCGACGACGCTCCGGATGATCGCCGGCCTCGAGGAAATCTCCGGCGGCGAACTCCGGATCGGCGGCGACGTGATGAACGACGTCCCCTCCAAGGACCGGGATATTGCCATGGTGTTCCAGAACTATGCGCTCTATCCGCATATGACCGTCTACAAGAACATGGCCTTCGGGCTGCAGCTCCGAAAGGTGTCGCGCGATTTCATCGATGCTCAGGTGCAGGACGCGGCGAAGATCCTCGACATCACCCATCTCCTCAACCGCAAGCCGAAGGCGCTTTCGGGCGGGCAGCGCCAGCGCGTGGCACTCGGCCGCGCCATGGTGCGCAATCCGGCCGTGTTCCTGCTCGACGAGCCGCTTTCCAACCTCGACGCCAAGCTGCGCGGCACGATGCGCTCTGAGATCACCAAGCTGCATAAGCGGCTCAACGCCACCTTCATCTATGTCACCCACGACCAGGTGGAGGCCATGACCATGGCCGACCGCATCGTCGTCATGAAGGACGGTCACATCCAGCAGGTCGATACGCCGCAGAAGCTCTACGACCATCCCGTCAACATGTTCGTCGCCGGCTTCATCGGGGCACCGCAGATGAACATGCTGCCCTCGACCATCCTGCGCCGGGGCGACGGCTATGTCGCGGTCTTCGACGGAAGGGAATTGCCGCTGCCAGCCCATTTCGACAAGAGCCGGATCGCGCCCTATGAGGGCCGCGAACTGGTGCTCGGCATCCGGCCGGAGAATTTCCACGAACTGCCGCCGGCCGACATCCCGGCCGAAAATCTGGCGCCGCTCAAGGCGGTGGTGGAGCTTGCCGAGCCCATGGGCTCGGAAGTGCACCTGAACATGGTGGCGGGCGGCCGCAATCTCATCGCCCGCGTGTCGCCGCGCTTCCGGCCCGATATCGGCGAAGAGGCGACGCTGGTCGCCGACATGAGCAATGCGCAGTTGTTCGACAAGGAAACGGAACGCTCGATTCTTTACTGAGGCGCCTCTGGGAGACGGCCATGCAGTGGTTGCGGGATATGTGGACGAAAGAGGGGCCGGGCATTCAGAAGGATGCACCTGCAAAGACCGGCCTTGCCCTCTTCGCCGACATCCTCGTCCGCGAATGGTGGGAGACGGTCAAGCTGAACGTCCTGTTCCTGCTGGCATCGCTCCTCGTTGTGACGCTGCCGGCAGCACTCGCCGCCATGGCGCGCGTCTCGGTCGCCTTCGTCGAAGATCGCAACACCTATCTCCTCAGGGACTTCACGGAAGCATTCCGGCGCTACTTCTGGCGCGCCACCGCCTGGGGCCTCGCCTTGGCAGGCGCGCTTGCCATCGGCGTCCATGCGATCATCACCTATGCCGCCGGCGCGCGCGACAATCTGATGCTTGCCGCACCGCTGGCGATCGCGCTTGTCGCGACCACTTTCCTCACTGTGCTCGCCGGCCATCTCATCGTGCTGATGGTGATGCGCGACCTGCCGGCGCTACGGCTCTTGCGCCTCGCCGCGCTCGCCTCCGTCGTCCGCCCCCTCCCGGCGCTTGCAGCGCTTGCCTTCAACGCCGCCCTTTGGCTGGCGCATATCCTCTTCTATCCGGTTTCCGTGTTCATGCCGGCGACCTTCAATTTTTCACTCGGAATGTTCGCCGTCGCATTCGGCGTCCATCGGGCGGCAGTGATGGTTCTGGCCTTGCCGGAGGTCGCGCAGCCGCACCGTAAACGGCATGCACCAAACGCATCACGAAACAACTGATCCAGAGACGATCCAGGGAAGGAGAACAGGAATGGTTTTGGAGAAATTCGGGAGGACGATGAAACTTGCCGTGGCGGGTTTCACCTTGGCCGCGGCCACCGCCGGCGCAGGACTTGCTGAGGATGCCGTGACGCTCAAATGGGCTTTGTGGGACTGGGACAAAACAGCCTATTACAAGCCGCTGATCGAGGCTTATCAGGCCAAGCATCCCAACGTGAAGTTCGAACCGATGGATCTCGGCTCGCAGGACTATCAGCAGATGATCTCGACGCAGCTGACCGGCGGCTCGAAGGACATCGACATCGTCACCGTCAAGGACGTGCCGGGCTATACCAACCTGGTACGCGCCGGCAACATCGCCGACCTCAGCGGCTTCGTGAAGGATCAGAAGATCGATCCGGCTCCCTATGGCGGCCTGATCGAAGAACTGACCATCGACGGCAAGATCTATTCGATACCCTTCCGCTCCGATTTCTGGGTCGTCTATTACAACAAGGATATTTTCGACAAGGCGGGCGTGCCCTATCCGGCGAATGACATGACCTGGGCGCAGTTCGATGCCACCGCCGAGAAGCTTGCCGGCGGCATGGGCACCAATAAGACCTATGGCGCGCTGCTGCACACCTGGCGATCGACCGTCCAGCTGCCCGGCATCCTCGACGGAAAACACACGCTCGTCGACGGCGACTATGCCTTCCTCAAGCCCTGGTACGAGAGAGCGCTCACCCTGCAGAAGGACGGCGCCATCCCCTCCTACGCCTTCCTGAAAACATCGAACACGCATTATTCGGCGCTGTTCTTCAACGGCACGATCGGCATGCTGCCGATGGGAACCTGGTTCGTCGGCACCCAGATCGCCAAGGTGAAGTCGGGTGAATCGAAGAGCAAGAACTGGGGCATCGTGAAGTTCCCGCATCCTGAGGGCGTTGCGGCCGGCACGACGGCGGCGCAGATTTCGGGACTGGCGGTCAACGCCAACTCCGAACACAAGGAAGCCGCACTCGATTTCATCAAGTTCGTCACCGGTCCCGAGGGCGCGGCCGTCATCGCGTCGACGGGCACCTTCCCCGCGCTCAAGACCGCTGACGTCAGCGCCAAGATCGCGGCAACGCCCGGCTTCCCGGAAGACGCGGCCAGCAAGGACGCACTGATACCGTCGAAGGCCTATCTGGAAATGGCGGTCAACCCGAACGCCGCCAAGATCGAGGTGGTGCTCAACCGTGCGCATGACGCGATCATGACCGACAACACCTCCATCGACGACGGGCTGAAGGAAATGACCGAGGGCGTGAAGGCCATCAAGTAGGCCCTGCGAGATACTGACGGCCGCGGCCTGTTACCTGTCCGCGGCCGGTTCTGTTCCTATGAATTTCGAGCCTGATAATGATATATGATCCCACCCGGGCCAATCCGCTTTTCGGCAATCCATTGACGACCCGCGACGACCTCGCCAAGGCCGTCATCGACCTGTTCACGCCGCTCCTGCCGTATTTTTCCGAAGGCGGCGCCCGCGTGCGCCTGGGTGCAGCCGGAGCGATCTTCGATCGGGCGGCCGCGGATCTGGAGGGGTTTGCCCGGCCGCTCTGGGGCATCGTTCCCCTTGCTGCCGGCGGCGGCCATTTTCCGCACTGGGATCTTTATCGGCGCGGCTTGGCAAACGGGACCAATCGCGCCCATCCCGAATATTGGGGCGATCTTGCCGACCGCAACCAGCGGCTGGTCGAGCTCGCCGCCGTCGGCTTTGCCCTGGCGCTCGTCCCCGAGTACATTTGGGATCCGCTCGACGACAGTGAGAAGAAGACGGTCGCCGCCTATCTGCTTGCGGCGCGTGAACTGGAATTCATCGACAACAATTGGAAATTCTTCCGCGTCCTGATCGATCTCGGGCTGGAGCGCGTCGGTGTGGCATTCGACCACGGCAAAACCGTCGCCTATCTCGGCGAACTGGAAGCCTTCGACCTCGGCGAAGGCTGGTATCGCGACGGGCCGGTGCGGCGGGTCGATCATTACATCCCCTTCGCCATGCATTTCTACGGCCTGATCTACACCGTGCTGGCGCGCGGCGACGAAGAGCGCAAGGAGCGGTTCCGCGATCGTGCCCGGATCTTCGCCGGGGATATCCGCCATTGGTTCGGCCCGGATGGCGCAGCCCTCGCCTTCGGCCGGAGCCAGACCTACCGCTTCGCGGCCGGCGGCTTCTGGGGCGCGCTGGCCTTCGCAGGGCTCGAAGCGCTGCCCTGGGCTGAGGTCAAAGGTTACTACATGCGCCATATCCGTTGGTGGTCGGCGATGCCGATTGCGGACCGCGACGGTGTTCTCTCCGTCGGCTATGGCTATCCGAACCTTTTCATGAGCGAGAGCTACAACTCGCCCGGTTCTCCCTATTGGGCGCTGAAATTCTTCCTGCCGCTCGCCCTTCCCCACGACCATCCCTTCTGGACCGCCGCGGAGGCGCCGCAGCCGGAATTTCCGAAGCCGGTGGCGTTGAAGCCGGCGGGCATGGTCGCCATGCACACGCCGGGAAACGTCGTCGTGCTCTCCTCCGGCCAGCAGCACGACAAGATGCTCGGCGCAAACGAGAAATATTCGAAATTCGTCTACTCCACCCGCTATGCCTTCAACATCGAGGCCGACGACCGGAATTTTGCGGCCGCCAGCTTCGACGGCATGCTCGGCCTTTCCGATGACGGCGTCCATTTTCGCATGCGCGAAACCATGGAAGAGGCGCTGATCGCAGGCGACCGGCTCTATTCGCGCTGGCGCCCCTGGAGCGATGTCGTCATCGAGACCTGGCTGCTTCCGGCTAACCCCTGGCACATCCGCATCCACCGCATCGCCACGCCGCGTGCGCTGAGCACCATCGAGGGCGGCTTTGCGATCGAACGCGCCGACTTCAATGCCGATCGATCCGATGTGAGAGAAGGCCGCGCCGTCTGGTACGGACAAACCGATGTCAGCGCGATCGTGGATCTGTCGCCCGATCCGAGGGCCGGCCATGCGATGAGCCCGATCCCGAACACCAACCTCATCCACGCCAAGACCCTGCTGCCGCAACTGCGCGGTAACATCGCCCCCGGAACCACAATAATCGTGACCGCGGCAATGGCGCTGCCCAGCCGAGAGAACTGGGCAGAGGCGCTCGACTACCCGCCGGCCTGCCCTCGCCTCGATGAGGTGGAGCGGCTCTTTCGAGAGAACGGCAGCCGGGTGCCGGCCTTCGCTCTCCGGCAATGACTTGCGATCGGGTTTTGAGCATGAGCTCGAGACCCACTGAAACACAGCCAGCCGTCCCTGCCTGAGGTTTTGCGCATCCATCAAATGCTTGCGGAAGAATGCCAGCACGTCAGCATTGAATTGCCTGTGGAGCGCGGTGCGGTCGACGTCTGGTCAACGCCATCAACCGCATTCAATTTAGCTGCGCATAATATTTTTGAATTACTCGATAGTTACATTTACATCTTCAGCTAATGAATAAGAAAAACCCGTTCTTCGCAACATTGCTGTAATGAAATCCGTCAAAACGCAGCAGCTACTCGGCTTTCAGTTGGAGATCTTGAGAGGAGGACGCAATGCCTACCATAATGGTCTGTCACGATGTCAAAGACACGAAACACTGGCTCACTTCACCCATCCGCAAACAAGTATTGGAACCCGTCGGCGTCACCAACATTCGCACGTTTACAGATCCTCAAGCGTCCAACCACGTTGGTCTGGTCATGGATGTTACAGACATGGAAAAGTTGATGGCCTTCATGCAGACCCAGGCTGCGGCCGATGCCATGGCAAGTGACGGCGTCTTGCCCGAGACCATGATGTTCCTGGTTCAATCGTAACGCACATCGCCACGAGAGTTGGAAATGCAACGCGGGAGGATGATATGACAACGTTATTCGTGAGGCACGAAGTCTCCGACTATGTCGCCTGGCGCAAAGTGTATGATGCATTTCACCAGGTGCAGAAGGCCAATGGGGTGACGGCGCAAGCCGTTTATCGCGCCGTCGACAATCCGAACGACATTACCGTCACCCACGAGTTTGCCACGCTTGAAGCGGCTCAGGCCTTCAGCAAGCTGGACGAGTTGAAGTCGGCAATACGCACCGGCGGCGTGCTCGGCGCCCCGACGGTATGGTTTACCAACAAAACATAAAATCGGCCAAAACGACCTCCGCCGCTGCGCTGCGGCGAGTGGATCGCGATCGCTCCACGCTCCTATTGCCCGCTCCTGATATCGCGCAGGAGGTTCAGGCCGTGCTGGTATTTTTCCGTTTTCTGACCGGTTTGTTCGGCTTGCCGGAGATTGTCTTCGAGATCGGCCTGTTTGACCGGCAGGGCCAGCGGATTTGATGCAGCACGTCTGACGAAGTCGTCGTCCGACTCGTCCTGTCGCCGTGTCAAAGCATCCACCGCTGAGATAATCGCCGACGGAAAGCCTTCCTCCCTCAGCCTGTCGAGTGTCCACCCGCTTCCCTTCTCGACGACGTCATGAAGGTAGGCGACCGTTCGGCTCTCGTCGCCGGAAACGAGAAGCGCCACCCGCTGGCAATGCTCGAAGAACGGCCGGCCGGTTTTATCAGCCTGCCCTTCATGCGCTTCGAGAGCGATTTGGATGGCGTGGTCGAGATGCTGCATGGGATTACGGCCCCTCGGTCTTCCTGATCCTCCGCTGGGACGGTTTTTCGCCCGTCGTCATCTCCATATCAGGCACGCGGGTCCCGGCGAGCCGGCGGAACCTTGCCGGTCGCCGATCGAGATCGCCGCTCTCACCGGCGCGTTGAAGCAGCGCTGCATCATCCCTGTCGTCCTCATCGAGCATGTCCTGCAGCGTCTCATGCTCGTCCTCGCCGGCCAGTTCGTCGCAGGCTTGCAGCCAATGACGCTGGTCCGCGCCCTCCGGGCGGCCCTCGGCCTCCCAGATTTCGTAGGCACGGCGACGTATCTGCTCGTGCTTGTCTATAGCCATGATCTCCTCCAGGCACATTGGAATGAGCCGGTCAGGGCGTATTGATGGTTGGAAGAAAATCCTTCACCTGTTTGCGCTTATCCTTAGAAAGCGTCTCCACCCGTTCCTGCCAGAACCTCTCGGCCTCCGGCGGATCTTCCTCCCATTGCCGGACACTGGTGATGTTGTCGTCAATTTTGGACCGGCGGCGGCCGCCGAGGCTCAGATATTCCTTCGCAAGCTTCAGGCTTGGGGTTTCGGTGTCGCTTCCGCTCTCGGGCGGTATGTTGGATTGGGACATCGCCATGGATCACCTTCGCTGTTGTGATCCGATAACCCCTGCGGACGGCGAGAGTTCCGCGTGGGCCACCTGGGATTTGAGTGCGAGCGAGCCGGGGCCGTCCGGCGGACGATCAATGAACGGCCATGCTCACCATGCGATAGGGGTGGACGGCTTCGAATTGCGAGATCATCGCCGTTGCCTGCTGCAAGACGAGTTCGGCATTCTCGGGATCATCGCGGGCGAGTTCATCGGCGTTGATACGGATCGCTTCGGCCATGTCGTTGGAAATTGCCGCGAAATGCGTATTGCCCTCGACCAGCGCCTCACGCGCCGTACCCTCCAGCATACGCGCGATATCGATGAAGATTTCCTCGCGCTCCTCGACGCTGAGGTCTCTGATGAGACTGGTGATTTCTTCCATTTCCGTCACTCACTCCAAGAGATGTGGGACGGCGACCGAGTTCATCGAGCTTCGATCACCAACGCGCTACTATTGCGAACGCAGGAGTCGATCTTCTGTTCCCTGGAGGGGCTGACTGGTGTTGAGGCGGCGCGCGGACTCTCCGGAACGGCGAGCGGCCGCGCAATCCCGTGCCTGCGGTCAGAGCTGCAAAGTGACCCCAGCAAGCCGTCATAAGTAGGGATGGCATCAGCGAAGGTGCGGCCCGGAGGTTTTCCCTCGAAAAACGGTCATCTGTTCCTGTTGTACTTCATTGTCTTCGTTCAGAACGGCGCGCCAAAGCCTGTTGCCGAGCCGAAGCGACACCCGCTTGGTACCCTCGTGTTCACCAGTGCCGATTTCCACGGTGCTGACGACGGAGCCATGCCGCATGTGACGGCGCAGATCGGCCAGCGACAGCCCGAACCGTTCCGCGAGTTCGGATGAGTCGAGGATAAAATCACCATTCGGGTCGCGCTCGATCAACACCGGCTCACTCTCCCTTCTGCTTGGAAATCTACATCAATCGCTCAGGCCACGGCCGAGATCGAGGCGCTGTCGTTCGGCAGCAGCCGCGCCACCGCGCTCAGGAGATCGGTCTGCGAGATCAGGCCGAGGATCCGATAATCATCATCGACGATGATGACGGCATGCGTGCACCCGTCCGTCAGAACGGGCAGCAGCGACAGCGCCGGATCCGAAGGCCTTGCCACCGCCGGTTTTGAAATTGCACCTGCGATCGTATCGCTGCTGGTCGACAATTCCAGCAAGCCGACGCTGCCGATCAGGCGGCCCTCCGGGTCCTTCACCGGCAGCGTACGGATATTGTGCTTCAGGAGAAGGTGCCGTGCGGCATCCGGTTCTGCAGCTTCGCCGATGGCGATCACGTCCCGCGACATGATATCGGCACAGTTGATCTTGCCGTTCGACCGGATCGCCGCTTGCAACTCGACCTGCTGCAGCAGGCGGCCGAGATCGGCGCGATCGATATCGAAGGTTTCGTCGAGCGCCGCAAGGGCGGCATCGACATCCTCTTCGCGAAAACCCACCCGCACGGCGGACGGCAGGTCGATCGTGCGATGGGTGTTTTCCGCAGGTTTCGGCACCACATGCGGATAGTTTCGCCGGGAAAGCTTGTGGAACAGCAGACCAAGACCGACGAGGATGCAGGAGTTCAGGGCGACGGGCACGAAGGGAAAGAGAAATCCCCAGCCGGCAACGACAGGGCCGCCGAGGACGGCGGTAAGGGCTGCGGCTCCTCCCGGCGGATGCAGGCACCGCGTGAAGGACATCGCGCCGATGGCAAGCGATACCCCGACGCCGGTCGCAATGATCGGGTCGCGGATGAAATAGGCGGCGATGATTCCCATCAGCGCGGAGATAGTGTTGCCGCCGATGATCGACCAAGGCTGCGCAAGCGGGCTGGCCGGCACCGCGAAAAGAAGCACCGCAGAGGCGCCCATCGGCGCAACGATCAAGGGAAGATGCGGCCCCTGCCCGAACAGATAGCCGCTGATGACGCCGGTGAGGCCAATGGCCACCAAAGCGCCGAGACATGCGATCAACCGCTCCCGCAAGGTCGCGCCGGCCAAGATCGGTGAAAACAGGCGGAAGCGGCTCGGTCTCACCTTCGGGGAAACGGGATACTGCATGACAAGACCAATTTGGAGCGAGGATTATCCGGCGGATGGGGGAAAGCGGTCAGGCTAGTTTGTCGCCAGCCTGATATCTCTGCCTTTCCCAGCGCCGAGAACTTCGTGAAATGCATGGAACGCGCTGGGACGGTCATTTTTGCGGTAGACGAGCAGCGTCTCGATGGGCCCCAGCTGATGAGTCTGGACAGGGGTCGGCAATGGCATGAGGTCGAGCACTGATCTCGGCATGACGCCGGCGGCGTTGCCGGTCGCAACGCTTGCCAGAATCGCATGGTAGGAGCCGAGTTCGCTGGTCGGCAGGGCGCTCGATTTGCGTGCCCAGTTTTCGGCGATCCTGCGATAGGTGCAGCCGGGTTCCAAAGCGGCAATCGCGCCGACGCGGAGGTCGGCAGCGGATTTGATCGCCGGATGCCCGGGCGGCAGCACGATCAACAGCTCTTCGACAAAGACGGGCTCAATCTCCAGCCCTCTGAGTTCGGCATCGAAACCCTCGTCTTCCCCGCGCATCGCCTTCGGCAGTCGGGCAATCAGCGCGCAATCCAGCGCATCGGCCACGACGGCACGGGCGAGATCGCGGGATGCGCCCATCGTCAAATGAAGCGACACATCCGGCCACATCCGATTGAATTGCGTCAGCGCCGCCGGCAGCCGGCTCGCCGCCGTGCTTTCCATGGTGCCGACGCGCAATGTTCCCGACGGGGCGACAGGCCGTACGGCCTGGCGCGCTTCGAGCGCAAGCGCCATCAGACGGTTGGCATAGGCAAGAAACGTCTCGCCCTCCCGCGTCAGCGTCATCTTCTTGCCGTCACGGCTGAAGAGGGAAACGCCGAGGTCCTCCTCCAACTGCTGGATGCGCGTCGTCACATTCGACGGCACCCGCCCGACGGCCTTGGCCGCCTTGGTGACGCTGCGATCGCTGGCAACGGCGAGGAAGATTTCGATCGACGAAAGGTCCAATGAAAGGATCTCGTTTCCGGAATTAAACAGAAAGATAATTCTCTATATAAAAATCATCTGCATAGCTCAAGCCGGTTTCATCGCGAAGCGGTTGCCGAAAAAAGGATCGCGACGCCGAGGAAATAGCCAGGCAGGCCGCGACATTGTCTCTGCCGCATGACGATTCGAGCGTTTGAGGCTGGCACGGGGTTTGCATCCGCAATTCCATCTGCAGATCGATCGGCGCCGACCTCATGTTGCATCTTGTCCTGACCTGTCTTCTTCTCAGCATCGCCTCCGGCTTGAGCATGCGGCGCTTTCTTCTGCCCTATTTCCCGGGCGGCGATCTCGCCGAAAAGTCTGCACCCGTGACGATCGTCGCAAGCGCCGTCTTTCTGGCGACACTGGCCTTCACCGTCTCCGATCAGGACCTTTGGGCCAAATCCGTCATCCTGATGATCGGCCTGGCGCTGGCCGCCATGTTCGACGACGGGCGGCCCAAACTGACGATCGCGCTTTCCGCGCTCAGCCTGGCGACCTATCTGGGCTTGCGTTCGATCAACTGAGCCACGCGCTTTCCGGGCGACGGCGCCACGGATGACGAAGAGCGATGGGCATCCGGAAACGTCTCGATCCAGGCTAGTCCAGATCGTTCGATACAATTCACCGGCGATGCCTGCGCAAAAACAACGATCCACCAAATCCCGGCCGCTTTCGGCAAATAAAGCCTGAGCCTCGCTCTACAGTGAGTGCCGCGGCGCAACGCTGACCGCCTGCATCGACGGGCACCGGCCGCAGAGCTCATCTCCCGAACGCATCAGCAAGAGCCTGCCCATCAGCCTGTGAGGACCTGCCATGAAGACCTACAAGATCGCCCTTCTGCCAGGAGACGGCATCGGCCGCGACGTGACTGCGGCAGCCAAGGCAGTGCTCGAAAAGGTGGCGGCACGAAACGGATTTTCGTTCGCTGTATCAAGCTATCCCTGGTCCTGCGACTACTATCTGGAGCACGGCAGCATGATGCCCGCCAACGGCATCGAAACGCTGCGTTCCTTCGACGCCATTCTGCTCGGTGCCGTCGGATGGCCGCGTAAAGTGCCCGATTCCGTGTCGCTGCACGGACTTCTGCTGCCGATCCGCAAGGCTTTCGTGCAATATGCCAATATCCGTCCGCACCGGCTGCTGCCGGGTGTGCAGGGACCGTTGCGGTCGGAGAATTTCGACATCCTCTGTATTCGCGAAAATACCGAAGGCGAATATTCCGGCGCCGGCGGCCGCGTCCACCAGGGGACCGACAGCGAGGTGGCTGTGGAGACCTCGGTCTTCACCCGCAAGGGGGTCGAGCGCATCCTGCGGTTCGGCTTCGAGCAAGCGCGTGCGCGACGCGGCAAGCTGGCCTCGGTGACAAAGTCCAACGCGCAGAAATACTCGATGGTTTTCTGGGACGAGATCACCCAGAGGCTATCGGCGGAATATTCCGATGTCGAGGTGACAAGCTACCATATCGACGCCATGGCCGCCCGTATGGTCATGGCGCCTGACAGTCTCGACGTCGTCGTCGCGTCCAATCTGTTCGGCGACATCCTGACCGATCTCGGCGCCGCCATCCAGGGCGGGCTCGGCTTTGCGGCTTCCGCCAACATCAATCCCAATCGCTCGGCGCCGTCGATGTTCGAGCCCGTCCACGGCTCGGCGCCTGACATCGCCCATCTCGGCATCGCCAACCCGATCGCCGCCATCTGGTCGGGCGCCATGATGCTGGAGCACCTGGGAGAAACGGCTGCAGCCGGAAAGGTGATGGCGGCAATCGAGGCGACGACGGCACGCGGCATCGGCTCAATTCCGGGCAAGGACAAGACGGACGCAATCACGTCGTCGGTGCTTTCGGCGCTCGACTAGAATATTGCCGCATCAGTGAGCAGCGGATTCTGCGATCAAACGCCTGGAAGCCAAGCGACAGCTTCAATCATCGTCGTGATGGTGATGCGATGGAAGCTCGAGGCCGAACGTATCGACGAGATCGGCCACCTGCGCCGGAGTGAGAAAACGCGGATTAAGGTTGCGCAACAGCAGATAGAGCTTCGCGGTTTCCTCCAGTTCCTCGGTGGCAAAGACGGCCGCTTCCAGGCTGTCGCCGGCAACGACCGGTCCGTGATTGGCCAGAAGCACGGACGAATATTTGCCCGCCAGCCCGCGAATGGCGTCGGCCACCGCAGGGTCGCCGGGACGATAATAGGGCACCAGCGCGGTTTCGCCGGCGCGCATGAGATAATATGGCGTCATCGGCGGCAGGACGGCACGCGGATCGATCTCCGGCAGCATGGTCAGCGCCACCGCGTGGGTGGAGTGAAGATGGACGATGGCGCGGGCGCTGCCGCGCGTATCGTAAAGGGCCGTGTGCAGCGGAATTTCCTTGGTCGGCTTGTCGCCGGACAGGAGCCGGCCTTCACTATCGAGCCTGGAGATCCGTGCCGGATCGAGAAAACCGAGCGAGGCGTTGGTCGGCGTCACCAGCCAGCCGCCATCCTCCAGCCGCAACGATATGTTGCCCGACGAACCGGGCGTCAGCCCGCGCTCGAACAACGAGCGGCCGTATCGGCAGATTTCTTCACGCTGGCGCGCGTCGGACATCACACTTCCTCCAATATCAAGCAGTTGCCCCTTCGATCAGTTCAAAACCGAGATCGACGGTCTGAGGCGGCGCGTTGGCGACGACCAGTTGTGCGGCTATCTTTCCCGTCGCCACGCGCGGCGTCCGGATGGTCGACAACGGCTGCGGCATCGCCCGGCCGATATCGAGGCCGTTATAGCCGAAAATAGCGAGCTTCGAGGGAACGGCGATCCCTTCTGCCAGACAGTGAAAATAGCCGCCGAGCGCCATATCGTCGTTGGAGAAATAAACCGCATCGAGATCGCTTATCCGGGCAAGCAGCCGCTGCAGCCCCAACCTGCCGTTTTCGACGGACGAAGCGCCGGCGACAATTTCACGGCCGACGAGGGGGGCGTCACGGGCCGCAAGCGTCGCGCAAAAGCTTGAAAACCGCTTGCCGGCGCGGGTATCGCGGTTGAGATCGTGACCGACATAGCCGATCCGGCGATAGCCCCGTTCGAGCAGGAAGGTAGCGCTCTCCCGCCCGGCCGCGCGGTTCGAGAAGCCGACGGCGATATCGAGCGCATCTCCGTCCAGGTCAAGCAGTTCCACGACCCGGCAGCCGCTGGCGCGCAACATCTTCACGGTTCCCTCGGTATGTTCGTATCCCGCCAGCATGACCGCCGCCGGCCGCCAGGCGAGCATCGCAGCGGCGAGCGCTTCCTCCTGGCCCGGATCATAATCGGTGACGGAGAACACCGCCTGGTACCGGTTTTCCTCCAGAACGGCGCTAGCGCCGCGCAGCACATCGGGGAAGACGATATTGGAGAGCGAGGGAATGACGAAGGCGACCAGGCGCGAACCGGTGGAGGCCAGCGTCCCGGCAATCCGGTTCGGCACATAGCCCAGCCGCTCGACGGCAGCCATCACCCGTTCCCGCGTCCTGCCGGAAAACGAACCGTGATTGCGCAGCACGCGCGACACCGTGCTTTCGCCGACGCCGGCCGCTTCCGCGACCTCGGCCAGCGTGACCGTCGCCTGATGTTTGAATTCCATCGTTACATCGAACCCAGCTTATCCCTCACCATTTTTCATTGCTCGCGCCAAGAAGCAAGATTTTTTTGGCAGCGCTACCAATTTGCTGTTGGCAGCGCTGCCAAAATGAATTATTGGGGATTGGCAGCGCTGCCAAAATATGGCGCTGCGTGCCGCGAGAGGATCGACAAGGGACCGCGGCAACAACAGGAGGAGAAAATCATGACACTGCAGACGCAGGCGCCAATCGCTGGCGCATATACCGCCGAGGAGGCGGAGGACCGTGCCTATGGCAAGGTATTCTGGCGCATCGTACCCTTTTTGATGCTGTGCTACGTGGTCGCCTATCTCGACCGCGTCAATGTCGGCTTCGCCAAGCTGCAGATGTCGAGCGAACTCGGCCTCTCCGAGGCCGCCTACGGCATCGGCGCCGGCATTTTCTTCATCGGCTATTTTCTGTTTGAAGTGCCGAGCAACGTCATCATGAACAAGGTGGGCGCGCGGGTGTGGATCGCCCGCATCATGGTCACCTGGGGCATCATATCCGCCGCCTTCATGTTCACCTCGTCGGAAACCGTCTTCTATATCCTGCGTTTCCTGCTGGGCGTTGCCGAAGCCGGATTTTTCCCCGGCATCATTCTCTATCTCACAGCGTGGTATCCGGCCCATCGCCGCGCCAGGATCATCACCACCTTCATGTCGGCAATCCCGATATCGGCCATTTTCGGCAATCCGCTTTCAGGCTTCCTGATGGACAGTTTCCATGGCACGCACGGGCTCTCCGGCTGGCAGTGGATGTTCCTGATCGAAGCCATTCCCGCCCTTCTTTTCGGCGTCGCGACCTTCTTCTATCTTGATGATACGATCCAGGGCGCCAAATGGCTGAACGATGAGGAAAAGCGTGTGCTGACGGCCAATATCGAGGCGGAAAACCGGGCGAAGACCGCAAGTCCGCACAGCATCGGCGCAACACTGGCCGACCGCCGCGTCTGGCTGATGTGCCTGATCTATTTCTGCTTCGTGCTCGGGCAATATGGCCTGAATTTCTGGATGCCGACCATCGTCAAGGCCTCGGGCGTCAGCGGAAACCTGAATATCGGCCTGATTTCAGCGATCCCCTATATCTGCACATTCGTCGCCATGCTGGCGCTCGGACGTTCCGCCGACAGGCTGCGCGAACGCCGCTGGCACCTCATCGTGCCGGCTCTCATCGCCGCAGGCGGTTTTGTCGCGGCGACCATGGCGACGAGCACGACGGTCTCGATCATCTGCCTGTCACTGGCGGCGGCGGGTGCGATCAGCTGCGCGCCGCTCTTCTGGTCGCTTCCGACGGCCTTTCTGGCCGGCACAGGCGCTGCGGCCGGCATCGCCTGGATCAATTCGGTCGGCAACCTCGCCGGGTTTCTCGGGCCGTTTCTGGTCGGTTATCTCAAGGACTTCACCGGCACCAACAGCGCCGGCATGTATCTGCTGGCGGCTGCGCTGGTTATTGGTTCTGTGGCCGTGTTGACGGTTCCGGCGAAAAGCGTCAATCGCTGAATTATAGCCCCTCCGGGAGGATTCCCGGAGGGACACAGATCTTTCCTCATGAGACTGGAGAATCTCCTGATGTCACCGCTTGCTGAAAACCCGGGCTCCGTCGTCGCGGCCGTCATTGGTCTTGGTTCCATGGGGCTCGGAATGGCCCGGTCGATGAAGCGCGCCGGTCTCGACGTCGTCGGATATGACATCACGCCGGCGGCGGTGGACCGCTTTATCGCCGAGGGCGGGCGTGGCGCACCAACCCCCGCCGATGCGGCAAAGGGCGCCGACATAGTCGTCTCCGTGGTCGTCAACGGCGCGCAGACCGAGGCCGTGCTGTTCGGGCCCGAAGGCGTCGCGCATGCGATGAAGCCCGGCGCGGTCTTCATCTCGTCGGCCACCATGGATCCCGCCGTCGCGCGCGATCTGGCGCAACGGGTGGAGGCTCTCGGCCTGCATTATCTCGACGCGCCGATTTCGGGCGGTGCGGCCAAGGCGGCACAGGGCGCGCTGACGATCATGGCGTCCGGCTCCAGGCAGGCCTTCGACACGGCGCGCCCGGGACTCGATGCCATGGCCGCCAAGGTCTACGAGCTTGGCGACGCAGCCGGCAAAGGTGCGGCCTTCAAGATGATCAACCAGCTTCTCGCCGGCGTGCACATCGCCGCCGCCTGCGAGGCGATCAGCTTTGCCGCCAAACAGGGCCTCGATCTCGACAAAGTCTATGAGGTGATCACGGCTTCGGCCGGCAATTCGTGGATGTTCGAAAACCGCGTGCCGCATGTGCTGGCCGGCGATTATACGCCGCTCAGCAGCATCGAGATTTTCGTCAAGGATCTCGGCATCGTCCAGGATATGGCCCGCTCCGAGCGCTACCCGGTGCCGCTCGCGGCAGCCGCCTTGCAGATGTACCTGGCCGCCGCGGGCGCCGGCATGGGCCGTGACGACGATTCCTCGCTCGCCCGGCTCTATGCCCAGCTTTCCGGCGCAGAATTGCCGGGCTCCGCCAAAGAGCCGCAGAGCCTGTAGAGGGAGCGCTAGACATGCCGGTTTTCGCCGCCAACCTGACGATGATGTTCAACGAATGGGCATTCCTCGACCGTTTCGACGCCGCAGCCGATGCCGGCTTTGCCGCCGTCGAATACCTCTTTCCCTATGAAGCCACGCCGGAGGCAATCGCCGAGCGGCTTGCCCGCAACAATCTGCAGCAGGCCCTGTTCAACCTGCCGCCGGGCGACTGGGCAGCCGGCGAGCGTGGCATCGCCGCCCTTCCCGGACGCTTCGATGCTGTTAAAGCCGATGTCGAGCGGGCGCTGGATTATGCGGCGGCGACGGGTGTCGGGCGGCTGCATTTGATGGCAGGCATCGCCGACCCTCATGACCAGGACGCCTCCGCCTGTTATCAGCGCTCCGTCACCTACGCGGCCGAGCGGCTTGCGGAAAAGGGCATCGATCTCCTGCTCGAACCGATCAACGGCCGAAACATGCCGGGCTACTTCCTCAACGACTTCGGCGCCGCCGAGCGGCTGATTGCCAAAAGCGGCCTGGCGAACCTGAAACTCCAGTTCGACATCTATCACCGTCAGATCATCCACGGCGACGTCGTCATGACGCTGCGGCGCCTGCTGCCGATCACCGGCCATATCCAGATCGCCAGCGTGCCGTCGCGCAACGAGCCGGACGGGGAGGAACTGAACTATCCCTATCTGTTCGGCGAAATCGACCGCCTGGGATATGCCGGCTTCATCGGCTGCGAATATATCCCCCGCGCCCATACGCTGGACGGGCTTGGCTGGTTCAAACCTTTTGCACGGAGCTAGACGATGGCTATTTTGCTCGGATCAATCGCCGACGACTATACCGGCGCCTCCGATCTCGCCAACACGCTGACGAAAAACGGCCTTCGTACGGTGCAGACGGTCGGCATCCCCGATCCGTCGCTGGCACTGCCGGATGTCGACGCGGTGGTGGTTTCCCTGAAGATCCGCTCCGTCCCGGCCCCGGAGGCCGTGACTGCGGCGAGCAGCGCCGAGCGATGGCTGCGCCAGCGGGGTGCTGGCCATGTGCTTTATAAAATCTGCTCGACCTTCGATTCCACCGATGCCGGCAATATCGGTCCGGTCACCGAGGCATTGAGCGAGGCGGCCGGCGGCGGCATCGTACTGGTGACACCCGCCTTTCCGGAAACCGGACGCACTGTCTATCTCGGCCATCTCTTCGTCGGCGGCCAGCCGTTGAACGAAAGCCCGCTCAAGGACCACCCCCTCAATCCGATGCATGACGCCAATCTCGTGCGAGTGCTCACCCGGCAATCGCATGGCGCTGTCGGACTGATCGATCTCACAGCCATCGCGGCCGGACCTGATGCCGTCAGGGCAAGGCTCGATGCCTTGCGCACGGCAGGCGTCACGCTTGCCATCGCCGATGCGATTTTCGAACGCGATCTTGAAACACTCGGCGAGATCGCATTGGAAACACCGATGTCGACAGGTGCCTCCGGCCTCGGCCTCGGCCTTGCCCGCGCGATCGTCCGCTCCGGCCGGATATCGGCCGGCGGCGCAACAACGGCGGACGCCATGCGCCCCGTCGGCGGGCTTTCCGCGATCGTTGCCGGCAGTTGTTCCAAGGCGACGCTGCGCCAGCTCGACGTCGCCGAACGGTCGATGCCCGTGCTGCGCCTCGATCCGGAGCGGCTGCTTGCCGGCCCGGACGAGATCGCCGCGGCGATTTCCTGGGCCGGAGACCGCATTGCCACCGGCCCCGTCGTGGTTGCCGCGAGCGCCGCACCGGAAACCGTGTCCCGGCTGCAATCGCTCTATGGACGCGAGGCCTCCGGCCACGCGATCGAGACCGCGACGTCGATCATCGCAGCCGAACTGGTGGAGAGAGGTGTAAAGCGCCTTGTGGTCGCAGGCGGCGAAACCTCGGGCGCCGCCGTCGACAGGCTCGCCATTCCGGCATTTCTGATCGGGCCGGAGATTGCGCCCGGCGTGCCGGTGCTGCGCACGGTCGGCAATGCCCAGGGCGACATGCTGCTGGCGTTGAAGTCAGGAAACTTCGGAGGCGAAGATTTCTTTGCGGCAGCGCTGGCGATGATGCACTGACGCGAAGGACTCGACCATTCCGGAATAACCAGGGATAAGCTGAGCACGATCAATTCATCTCGATCAACCATTGCGCTCATCGGTGACTGGCGCGGGGCTTGAACCCGCGCCCTACCGTCCATGCTGCTTCGGCGCCCCCGGCAGTAAAAGCCTCTGCGCCCCAATCGGCCCCGAAACCCCGAAGCTCTGCGAAAACGGCGTCAGGGCGTGCGCGGCGTTTTCGATTGGGCGGCCTCAAAACAACCTCGTTATCCCCGGCGCTCATGGGCGCGCAGCCGCCCGCCGTATCGAAACGCTAGCCTCGTCCGGCGCAAGCGCTCGACGCCGGACGAGGTGCCGGCAGACCCGGATGCGTGTGCGCGACGCAGGCCTGAGAATATCGCGAAACCGTCAGATTCGGTATTTTGTGCCGCCATATGCCGCCTTTCAGGAGAATACGGCGCAGTGCAGGTGACACACTACCATCAGTGAAGGGCGCGGATCCCGGCGGATGCGGGGCCTTCCATGCAAGAGCGGGACAAAGATCTCGCCTACGGGAACAGAATATTCTTCTTCGAGAACCGTGCTCCCGCCAGAGCCGAACACTGGGGAATTCACGTGAGCAAGAGCCTTCCGGAATTCAAATATATGACCTTCGACGTCGTCGGCACGCTCATCGACTTCGAGGGCGGCCTCAAGGCCTGCCTCGCCGAGATCGCCGCCGAGGCAGGGCGCACGGTCGACGGCGAGCAGGCGCTCAGCCTCTACCGCGCCGCCCGCTACTCCAGGGATGCCGACCTCTTTCCCGACGACCTCGTGCGCGTCTATCTCGCGATCGCGCCGAAGCTCGGCCTGCCCGCCGAGCAAAAATACGGCGAACGGCTGCGGGACTCGGCAAAGAGCTGGAGGGGCTTTGCAGACAGCGCCGCCGCACTCGCCAGTCTTGCGAAGAATTACCGCCTCGTTGCGATGACCAACGCCCGCCGCTGGGCATTCGATTTCTTCGACAAGGAACTCGGTAATCCCTTTCATGCCGCCTTCACCGCCGACGATACCGGCACCGAAAAACCCGATCCGGCGTTCTTCGAAAAGGTGTTCGATTACATCGGCTCGGAAGGGCATTCAAAGGACGATATCCTGCATGTCGCCCAAAGCCAGTACCACGATATCGGGATTTCCAGGAAACTCGGGCTGACCAATTGCTGGGTCGAGCGGCGCCATGCCCAGAAGGGCTACGGCGGCACGATCGAGCCGGCCGAATTCACCAAACCCGATTACCACTTCACCTCCATGGCAGGCTTGGCCGATGCCGTGGCTGCCGCGCGCGCCTGACTTTAAAACCGGATCGGGCCCGCCCCGGAACGGGCAGCCCGCCACAGAAGAAAAGGGGAATGAGATGAACGACAAGATCACCAATTGGACCGCATCCGACGACGCCATGATCGAAACCGCCATCCGCCGCGGCGCGACCCGTCGCGAGCTGCTGCATATGATGCTTGCGGGCGGTGTCGCCATGTCGGCCGGCGGGCTCGTGCTCGGCCGCGCCGGCAAGGCGCTTGCCGCGACACCCGTTTCCGGTGGCGCCCTCAAGGCGGCCGGCTGGTCGTCCTCCACAGCCGATACGCTCGACCCCGCCAAGGCGTCGCTCTCCACCGACTATGTCCGGTGCTGCTCCTTCTATAACCGCCTCACCTTCCTCGACAAATCAGGCACACCGCAGATGGAGCTTGCCGAAGCGATCGAATCCAAGGATGCGAAGACCTGGACGGTCAAGCTGAAGAAGGGCGTCACCTTCCACGACGGCAAGCCGCTGACCGCCGACGACGTGGTCTTCTCGCTGAAGCGCCATCTCGACCCGTCCGTCGGCTCGAAGGTCGCCAAGATCGCCGCTCAGATGACCGGTTTCAAGGCCGTCGACAAGCAGACCGTCGAGATCACCCTTGCCGATCCGAATGCCGACCTGCCGACCATCCTGTCGATGCATCACTTCATGATCGTCTCCGACGGCACGACCGATTTCACCAAGGCCAACGGCACCGGCGCTTTCGTCAAGGAAGTGTTCGAGCCGGGCGTTCGCTCGGTCGGGATCAAGAACAAGAACTACTGGAAATCCGGCCCGAACGTCGATTCCTTCGAATATTTCGCAATCAGCGACGACAATGCCCGCGTCAATGCGCTGCTGTCGGGCGACATCCATCTGGCAGCCTCGATCAATCCGCGCTCCATGCGCCTCGTCGAGGCCCAGGGTGACGGCTTCTTCCTGTCGAAGACCACATCGGGCAACTACACCAACCTCAACATGCGGCTGGACATGGATCCCGGCAGCAAGCACGACTTCGTCGAGGGCATGAAGTACCTCGTCAACCGCGAGCAGATCGTCAAGTCGGTCCTGCGCGGCCTCGGTGAAGTCGGCAACGACCAGCCGGTTTCCCCTGTCAATTTCTACCGCAATGCGGATTTGAAGCCGCGGGCCTTCGATCCCGACAAGGCGAAGTTCCATTTCGACAAGGCCGGCGTCCTCGGCCAATCCATTCCGGTGATCGCCTCCGAGGCGGCGAACTCCTCGATCGACATGGCGATGATCATCCAGGCTTCCGGCGCCGAAATCGGACTGAAGCTCGATGTCCAGCGCGTTCCCTCCGACGGCTACTGGGACAATTACTGGCTCAAGGCGCCGATCCACTTCGGCAATATCAACCCCCGTCCGACGCCGGATATCCTGTTCTCGCTGCTCTACTCCTCCCAGGCTCCCTGGAACGAGAGCCAGTACAAGTCGGAGAAATTCGACAAGATGCTGATCGAAGCGCGAGGCTCGCTCGACCAGGAAAAGCGCCGGGCGATCTACGACGAGATGCAGGTGATGATCGCCAACGAAGCCGGCACCATTATCCCGGCCTATCTCTCGAACGTCGATGCCACCACCGCCAAGCTCAAGGGCCTGGAGCCCAGCCCGCTCGGCGGCCAGATGGGCTACGCCTTCGCGGAATACGTCTGGCTCGAAGCCTGATAGATTGAAGGGGACCGGGGACTGCAGCAGCAGACCCCGGTTCTTGCGGAACTGAACTCGAACCAAAAGGGAGACGCCCGTGAACCACCAGGTCTTGTCCCTGGTGTTGAGCAGATTGCTCATCGCCCTGATCACCCTGGTGATCGTCTCCTTCGCCGTCTTCTTCGCGACAACGCTATTGCCCGGAGATACGGCGACCATCCTGCTCGGTCAGGCCGCTACGCCGGAGGCCGTCGAAGGCCTGCGCAAGGCCATGCATCTCGACGAGCCGGCCCTCTTCCGTTTCCTGCGCTGGGTCGTCGGGCTGCTGCAGGGCGACCTCGGCACCTCCTATGCCAACGACATGCCGATCGCCGATCTCATTGCCGGCCGCTTCGTCAATACGCTGAAACTTGCCGGCGTCACCGCGCTCTTCTCCGTGCCGGTCGCGCTGACGCTCGGGATTACGTCAGCGATGCTGCGCGGTACGCTTTACGACCGGATCGTCACGGTGATCACCATCGGCGTGATCTCTGTGCCGGAGTTCATGGTCGCCACCTCCGCCGCACTCCTCTTCGCTGTCTATCTGAAATGGCTGCCGGCACTCTCTTTGGCCAATGAGGTCCATAGTCTGAGCGACATCCTGCGCGTCTACGCCATGCCGGTGATCACGCTGACCTTCGTCGTCTCTGCCCAGATGATCCGCATGACGCGCGCGGCCGTGATCGAGACGCTCAACACGCCCTATGTCGAGATGGCGCTGCTCAAGGGCGCGTCGCGGCCGCGCATCGTCTTTCGCCATGCACTGCCCAATGCGCTGGGCCCGATCGTCAATGCCGTCGCCCTTTCCCTGTCCTATCTGCTGGGAGGCGTCATCATCGTCGAGACCATTTTCAACTATCCCGGCATCGCCAAGCTGATGCTGGATGGCGTCGCCACCCGCGACCTGCCGCTGATCCAGAGCTGCGCGATGATCTTCTGCCTGGGCTATCTGCTCTTGATCACCATCGCCGACATCATCGCCATCCTTTCCAATCCGAGGCTCCGATGACCATGATCCGTTCCGTCACCGCTTCCGGCCGGCCGTCCGGAACCCGGTTTGGCTATCGTTTCAACATCGTCGGAGCGATCGGCCTTGCCGTCATTCTCGCCTGGGCGCTCATCGCGATTTTCGCGCCCTTGCTCATCCCCTACCCCGTCGGCGACATCGTCGATCTCGACTATTTCGGCCCGATGAGCAAGCAGCTCTGGCTCGGCTCGGATTATCTCGGCCGCGACATGCTCTCGCGGATCCTGATGGGCGCGCGCTATACCGTCGGCATCTCGCTGGCGGCGGTGGCGATCGCCTGCTTCAGCGGCGTGGTGCTCGGCATGATCGCAGCCGTCGCCGGCGGCTGGCTGGACACGATCCTCAGCCGCTTTCTCGACGCCATGAATTCCATCCCGAGCAAGCTGTTCGGCCTAGTGGTCGTCGCCGCCGTCGGCTCTTCGGTGCCGGTTCTGATCCTGACGCTGTCGGTGATCTACATCCCCGGCGCCTACCGCTTCGCCCGGGCGCTCGCCGTCAATATCAATGCGATGGATTTCATCACGGTCGCGCGCATCCGTGGCGAAAGCACCCTCTATCTCATTCGCTCGGAAATCCTGCCCAATATTGTCGGGCCGGTGCTTGCCGATCTCGGCATCCGCTTTGTCTTCATCGTTCTGCTGCTCTCCGGGCTTTCCTTCCTCGGCCTCGGCGTTCAGCCGCCCTATGCGGATTGGGGGGCGCTCGTGCGCGAGAACATCGGCGGCCTGCCGTTCGGCGCGCCGGCGGTGATGTTTCCGTCGCTTGCCATCGCCAGCCTCACGATTAGCGTCAATCTGCTGATAGACAACCTGCCGCAGAAAGTCCGCGACAGGAGCGTCTCATGAGCAATTTCATCGAAATCCGTGACCTGAAAGTCGAGGCCACCACCGATTCCGGCCGGCGCGTCGAGATCATCAAGGGCGTCAGCCTCGACGTTGCCGAGGGCGAGATCGTCGCGCTGATCGGCGAGAGCGGCTCGGGCAAAACAACCATTGCGCTCACCCTCATGGGCCATACCCGGGCGGGCTGCCGCATCTCCGGCGGCAGCGTTTCGGTCGGCGGCAAGGATATGGTCACGCTCAGCGCGAAACAGCGGGCGAAGGTGCGTGGCAGCGAAGTCGCCTATGTCCCACAATCGGCCGCCGCCGCCTTCAACCCGGCCACATCGATCATGGATCAGGTGATCGAAGTCACCCGTATTCATCAGCTGATGTCGCCGGAGGAGGCGCGCGCCCGGGCCGTCGAGCTCTTCCGGGCGCTGTCCCTGCCGGAGCCGGAGACGATCGGCAGCCGTTATCCGCACCAGGTTTCCGGCGGCCAGCTGCAGCGTCTGGCCGCCGCCATGGCGCTGATCGGCGACCCCAGCCTCGTCATCTTCGACGAGCCGACGACCGCACTCGACGTGACGACCCAGATCGAAGTGCTGCGCGCTTTCAAGTCGGTCATGAAGAAGGGCGGCATATCGGGCGTCTATGTCTCGCACGACATTGCCGTCGTCGCGCAGATCGCCGACCGCATCGTGGTCTTGAAAGGCGGGGAGACCCAGGAAACCGGCACGACCAAAGAGATCCTCAACAACGCCAAGCACCCCTATACCAGGGAGCTGCTCGCAGCCTTCGAGCCGAAATCGCGCGGCATAGAAGGCGCAGTCGCGCGCGAGACGGCGCCGCTTCTGAAGATCGAAGATCTCGTTGCGGGCTATGGACAGCCCCAGGCCGACGGCCTCCCCCTCGTGCGCGCGGTCGAGCATGTGAGCCTGAAGGTGGAGAAAGGGCGCAATCTCGGCATCATCGGAGAGTCCGGGTGCGGCAAGTCGACGCTCGCCCGCACCATCGCCGGCATCCTGCCGGCCGCGGTCGGTAAGATCGTCTTCGATGGCACGGAACTCAACCGCAGCGCCCGCGAGCGCTCGCGCGACCAGTTGCGCGAGATGCAGATCGTCTTTCAATATGCCGATACTGCTCTCAACCCGGCAAAATCGGTCGAGGACATCCTCGCCAGGCCGCTGGTTTTTTACCACCGCATGGATCGGCAGGCCCAAAACACCCGGATCGATCAACTGCTCGACATGGTGCGCCTGCCCCGCAACCTGCGCCATCGCCGGCCAGGAGAGCTCTCCGGCGGACAGAAGCAGCGCGTCAATTTCGCCCGGGCGCTTGCCGCCGATCCGAAGCTGATCCTCTGCGACGAGATCACCTCGGCGCTCGACACGGTGGTTGCCGCCGCGGTGATCGACCTGCTCAAGGAATTGCAACGCGAACTCGGTCTCTCCTACATCTTCATCAGCCACGACCTCTCGGTGGTGGAGGCGATCTGCGATGAGATCGTCGTGATGTATGGCGGCCGGAAGGTCGAGGAAATCACGCCCTCGACGGTGAAGGCGCCGACGCATCCCTATTCGCAACTGCTCTTCTCCTCGGTGCCGACGCTCGATCCGGCCTGGCTCGACGGGCTCCAGCAGGATCCTGAGCTAGTCCGGGCCTATTGCCGGCAATGAGGGGTGGCGCGGTGATCACTCGTTCGTGACCCGGCCATTCCTCTGCGATACGTGAAGGATCTTTCCGTCGATCCGAACGAGTCTCATTGCACACAATCTCCGTTTGCGATCGCTTATGACGCTGCGACACAGGCGGAAGCACAAATGGCTGTCGCCCTCCAAGCAACACGGAATCTTCTGCTGCCGCCGGCTGATCTGCGGTAAAGGCGTGGCGCCAGATCCGCTAGACTACATCCTGGAAACGGAGACCCTGCCATGCCCGCACCGCTCGATCGCGTCGACACCACGCCGGAGCTGCCGACTGCCGCCGATGCGGTGGTGATCGGCGGCGGCATCGTCGGTGTTTTCGCGGCCTATTATCTCACCCGGCGCGGATTGAAGGTCGCACTCCTCGAGAAAGGTTTGATCGGCGCCGAACAATCGAGCCGCAACTGGGGCTGGTGCCGCCAGCAGAACCGCGACGCCCGTGAACTGCCGATGTCGACGAAGAGCCTCGATCTGTGGGAGCGTTTCGCCGCAGAGACCGGGGAGGATACGGGCTTCCGTCGCTGCGGCCTTTTCTATCTCAGCAATAGCGACGAGGAACTGTCCGGCTGGGCTCGCTGGCGCGATTTCGCCCGATCGGTCGGCGTCACAACGCATATGCTGAGCGGTGCAGAGGCAACCGAACGCGGGCGCGCCACCGGCGCCTCGTGGAAAGGCGGGGTGTTTTCGCCGACCGACGGTACCGCCGATCCGGCACGGGCCGCACCCGCCGTCGCGCGCGCGATCCTGAAGCTCGGCGGCACGGTGCATCAGTCCTGTGCGGCCCGCGGCGTCGACATCGAAGGCGGCAGGCTCTCGGGCGTCGTCAGCGAGCACGGCACGATCCGGACAAAAATCGCGATCCTGGCCGGCGGCGCCTGGGCCTCCTCCTTCTGCCGCCAGCTCGGCATTCGATTTCCGCAGGCCTCGATCCGCTCGTCGATCCTTGCCGTTTCACCGGGCGCCAACGGCCTGCCGGACGCGCTGCACACATCTGCAGTCTCCGCTACCCGCCGCAGCGATGGTGGCTACACGCTGGCGATCAGCGGCCGCGGCCGGGTCGATCCCACCCCGCAGCAGTTCCGCTTCGCCCCGCAGTTCCTGCCGATGTTCGCCCGGCGCTGGCGCAGTCTCGCACCCGGCGGGTTGGAGGGGTTTCGTTCCGGTCACGAGTCGCTGGCGCGCTGGCGGCTCGACAGCCCGACGCCGATGGAGCGCATGCGCATCCTCGACCCCGCGGTCGACGAGGCTACCATTGCGCTGACGCATGCGCGGGCGCTCGAGCTTCTGCCGGCCCTGAAAAAAACCGGCATCAGTGCGGCCTGGGCGGGCTATATCGACAGCACGCCGGACGGTGTGCCGGGGATCGGTGAGATCGCCACCCTTCCGGGTTTCATCCTGGCTGCCGGCTTCAGCGGCCACGGCTTCGGCATCGGGCCGGGCGCCGGCCATCTGATTGCCGATATCGTCACAGGCGATGAGCCGATCGTCGATCCCAAACCCTATCATCCCGACCGCTTCAGGACGTCCGCCTGGGGCAAAGTGGCCGATTTTTAAATGCGGCCGCCCGGCCGAAGCAAATCGCCATCGGCCGCACACGGATCCCGGCTCCGCCCGCTGACGCTGGTCTCGCGAAGAGAGGGAACGGCCTCCCCGGCATGATTTCCACCGGGGAGGCTCGATCAGCTTCACGCGAACAGAAAGTCGAACGAGTCCAGGCTTGATACGGCCACGTTCTTCAACGTTATGGTGTTGTCGCTATCGGCTGTAACGATCGTATCGCTGCCAGACTGACTGGATGCAGCAAGGAGCGACGCCCAATCCGCGAAAATGCTGTGATCGATCCTGATCGTGTCGTGCGCCGAGCCGGTTGCCATGAAGTCTATGATCGTATCATGGCCCCAGTTCGGCGAATAAACGAAGAAGTCAGCTGCATCCCCGCCAATGAGGATATCGTTACCTGCGCCACCGGTCAGCGTATTGGTCCCCTGCCCGCCGATGATGAGGTTATCAAGCGAATTTCCTGTTCCGCTGAAGTCAGACGTTCCGGCATAGGTGAGGTTCTCGACATTGGCGCCAAGCGTATAGCTCGCCAGTGTCGTTCGAACCGTGTCGCTGCCCGCAGCGGCATTCTCGACGACGCTGTCGCCGGCATCGTCCACGAGGTAGGTATCGCTGCCCGCCCCGCCGATCAAGCTATCGGCGCCGGCGCCACCGTCCAGTATGTCGTTGCCGGCGCCGCCGGTGATCACGTTGGCAAGCGCATTGCCGGTAGCCGTGAAGTTGGCGGAGCCCGTGTAGGTCAGGTTCTCGACATTGTCGCCGAGCGTATAGCTAGCAAGCGCCGTGCGGACTTCGTCGGTGCCGGCGCCGACCGCCTCGGTGACGACGTCGCTCGCACTGTCGACCACATAGGTGTCGTTGCCGGCACCGCCGATCAGCGTGTCATTGCCGGCGCCGCCGTCAAGCGTGTCGTTGCCGGCGCCGCCGGTGATCACGTTGGCCAGTGCATTGCCGGTGCCGGTGAAGCCGGCCGATCCCGTGTAGGTCAGGTTCTCGACATTGTTGCCGAGCGTATAGCTTGAAAGCGTCGTATTGATCAGATCGCTGCCTGCATTCAGCCCTTCGGTGATCACGTCGGAAAGATCATCGACAATATAGGTGTCGTTGCCCGCTCCGCCGATCAGTATGTCTGCTCCTGCCTTTCCGTCCAAGGTATCGGCACCTGCCCCCCCGGTGATCACGTTGTCGAGATTGTTGCCCGTGCCCGCAAACGCCCCGGTTCCGGCAAAGGTCAGGTTCTCAACATTGGCACCAAGCGTGTAGCTCGCCAGGTTCGTGCGAACCGTGTCGGTTCCCGCATCGGCGGCTTCGGTGACGCTGTCGCCGGCATCATCGACGATGTAGGTGTCGTTGCCCGTTCCGCCGATCAGTGTGTCGGCGCCTGCCCCGCCATTCAGCGTGTCATTGCCGGCGCCGCCGATGATCGTGTTGGCAAGCGCATTGCCGGTGCCGGTGAAGCTGGCGGACCCAGTGTAGGTCAGGTTCTCGACATTGTTGCCGAGCGTATAGCTCACAAGCGCCGTCTGGACTGTGTCCGTCCCCTCGTTCGCATTCTCGATCACCAAGTCGGTCGCAATATCGACGACATAGATGTCGTCACCCGTCCCGCCCCACATCGTGTCGGCACCAGCCCCGCCGATCAATGTGTCGTCGCCGCCAGCCCCCGCGAGCTTGTCGGCGGCAACACCGCCCTTGAGGACATTGTCGAGCCCATTGCCGATGCCGGTAAACGCGGCCGTACCGGCATAGGTCAGGTTCTCGACATTGGCCCCCAGCGTATAGGCGGCCAGGGCCGTCTGCACCGTGTCGATACCCTCGTCGGCATTCTCGATGACGATGTCACCGGTGGAGATGACATAGGTATCGTCGCCCGCGCCGCCCGTCAGCGT
>NZ_NWSV01000012.1 GCF_002531935.1 Rhizobium chutanense
GCCCGCCTCGCGCCATTTCAGCGCGCAGGGTGTTCCCATCAGCCGCTTGAAGATCTTCGAGAAATGGCCGGAATGCAGAACGAGAAGGCCCATGCCTTCCCAGACGCGCTTGGCAACGCGCTCGACGACGACGTCGGAGACCGCGCCGTGATCCTTGTGGCCCCACCAGGTCAAGACGTCGGTTTCGGCAAGGCGGGCTTCGCTCAAGCCGTGCTCCGGTTCCTGCAGCGTCGCCGTAGTGGCGGATATGGCGGGATCGGTATTCAGCGCATTGGCGATCGTCGTGTGCATGCCTTCGGGATAGATGCCCCGGACGATCTCATTGGTAGTCTCGTGGATATTCTCTCCCCAGACGACGGTGCGTATGGCCATGATGTGCTCCTGTGGAACCTGGAAGTATCGATAGGCGGGAAAAGCAGAAAGATTCAAAGCGCTTTGGAAAAGGGCGCTGGCTGCGCCTCGGTCTCCTCCACGTCCAAGCAACACATAGCCCTTTGTCAGGATTTTGACAAAGGGGAAAATTTCTCCCGCGAGCTTCCGAAGAGCGATTTAAAATATCACAATGGATTCAATGCGAAACGGACTTCGAGAACAGATTGACCACGACGACGCCCGATATGATCAGCCCGAGGCCGATGAACGCCGGCAGATCGAGGCGCTGCTTGAAGAAGATCAGCCCGACCGAAGAAATCAGCACGATTCCCAAAGCGCTCCAAATCGCATAGGCGATGCCGACAGGAATGCTCTTCAGCGTCAGCGACAGGCAATAGAAGGCCGCCGCATAACAGGCGACGACAAGCGCTGTCGGCCCGATGCGGGTGAACTGCTGCGACAATTGCAGCGCGGTCGTGCCGATGACCTCGAGCACGATGGCTGTAAACAACAGCCCGTAGATGGCGGCCTGGCTCATGACGGTATTCCCTAGATTACTTTCCGGTCAATTCGACGAGGCGGTCGATGAGGTTCCGTCTCAGAACATCGGCGATATCATGGCTCTCCAGCGTATCTGCGAACCACAGCCCGTCGGCGGCGAAACGTACGATCTGCGCATCGAGCGAGGAATCGGTGCCGACATATTCCTCGGCCCGCGCCTGCACCCATTCGCGCCAGCGAAGGCGTAGCCGGGGTTCGGCGAGAAGCGCGATCGTCACCTGCGTCCAGCTCCTGGAATCGTCGGGACGATCCTTGAGACCGGCCACCGCCCTGACATAGGCGCGGGTGAAGCGGCCCTGCGGCACGGGATCGCCGCGCATCAGTTCCTCGATGTCGGCGTCGAATTTTTCGAGCAGGCTCTCGAACAAGGCATCGAGCAGCGCATTCTTCGTCGGGAAGTGATGCAGCAAGCCGCCCTTGCTGACGCTGGAGGCGGCAGAGACGGCATCGAGCGTCACGGCCGCCATGCCTTCGCTGGCGGCAAGACGCGCGGCGACCTCCAGCAACTGCTGGCGCACGAGAGCCGGTTGTTTCTTGCGATGATGAGCGTTCGACATGCAGATAAAAGATACCGTCCGGACGGTTTTGTCAAGAAGAATCGGAGAATCCCTGCCCCGCAGGCATTATGCGCGAAATGCCGCGGCACCTTGATGACAGTTGCGATCATTTTCCATCAGGTGCATGAAGGGTCGGGGAACGGGAATGGTATCGGGGATGGGTTTGTGACGGAAAAAGTCACCACTTTATATGAAGCGATCGGCGGCGATCCCACCGTGCGGGCGCTGACGCATCGCTTTTATGCGCTGATGGATACGCTGCCCGAGGCAAGCAACGTGCGCGCCGTGCATCCGCGGAGCCTCGAAGGCAGCGAAGAGAAATTCTACGAATATATGAGCGGTTATCTCGGTGGCCCGCCGCTCTATACCGACAAACGCGGCCATCCGCGCCTGCGCAGCCGCCATTTCGTCGCCGAGATCGGCCCGGTCGAACGTGACGAGTGGCTGCTCTGCTTCCGCCGCGCGCTCGACGAGACGATATCGAGCCAGGCGCTGCGCGATCTCATCTGGGTGCCGGTCGAACGCCTCGCCTATCACATGCAGAACAAGGAATAGTCATGAGCCTGAACGCGCGCCTGGAGCCGGTGCTTTATCTCTTTTCCGGCCTGTTTGGCGCAGCCGGCGTGGCGCTCGCCGCCCTTGCCGCCCATGGCGGCGGCGAGGCCAACCTTGCGGCATCCGCCTCCGCCATGTGCCTTGCCCACGCCCCTGCTTTGCTGGCCCTAGCGCTCGGCACCGCCAAGCTCAAAACCGCCTGGCTAGCCGGTTTCCTGATGATCGTGGGAACGCTGCTCTTTGCCGGCGATCTCGTCACGCTGCGTTTTACCGGCTCCGGCCTCTTCCCCTATGCCGCCCCGACCGGCGGCTGGGCGATGATGCTGGGTTGGCTGGTTGTGGCGGCGGGGGCGGTGTTGCGTGGCAAGGCTTGAGAGCTTAGCGGTGACTTCTGTTTTCTAAGGAAACATCGCCAAAAAGTTGTTCGCAGCATATCGGGACGGCTGATGGGGAACTCCACCTCTCCTCCCTCATCCCTGTGCTCGTCACAGGGATCCAGCGCACCCAAGTCCTTGGGTGCGAAAGACTCTTCTCTTGCAGTATTGGTTCATTCACGGCGCAGACGCGCCGTGGCTGGATTCCTGTGACAGGCACAGGAATGAGGGTGTGCGTGGGCCAGGGCGAATACGAAAATTAAGATTTCAGTCAAGAGCTAAGTCACGCCGCATCAACCGCAATCAAATACCCTCGACCACATTAAACCCTTCGAAAACCGGCGGCCCCTTGTACATCGCCTTGCGGTCGCCCGCATTGCGGTGCGCTGCGCGAAAATTCTCGGACTTCGTCCAGTTCTGGAAATCCGCTTCGCTGCTCCAGACCGTGTGCGAGGAATAGAGCCTATAGCCCTCCTCTTCGTTGAGCTTGCCGCGCAGCAGGCGGAATTCGACGAAACCGGGCACCTCGGCAAGAGTGGAATCGCGATTGCGCCACACCGTCTCGAAATCACCCTCACTCCCGATTGCAACCTTGAAGCGGTTCATTGCGATATACATGGACACTCCTTACGCTTTCCTCTTGCCCGCCCTTGCCGCATGCGAAGGAAAGGCGAGAATATTATTGCCGTTTACCGCCGCTTGGCCAAGCGGCCTTGTTGCGGCTTCTCCCGGCATCCGCGCCTCCCAGGCCGGGAATAGCGTCACATTCCGGTAGATCTGCTGGCGTTCGGCATGCTGCTGGAACAGTTCGTAGAGCTCGGGCACGAGGCCGTCGCCTGTCTGCGCGGCGAGCTTGTGCAGGCCGATCATGGTGAAGCCGTCGGGGCGCTGGTCGTTCATCGGGCATTGCCTCGTTCGTTCATCGTCTGCAGCGCACGTTCCAGGCTGGACTTGCTGCCGTTGCGAAGCGGGATGAAGGCCTTGCTGAACTTCTTGCAGCCGGTCTTCACCCGCAGGCATGCATCGTGGCTGATACAGTCGATGGGGCAGAACACGCAGTCGACCGAGGGAAGCAATGTGTCGATGCGGGAAACCGCCTCGCGAAGGCCGCCGTCGTGATGAATGAGTTCGGCGCCGAAATTGCTGGCGATCTGGCGAAGATGCGCCACTTGGCAGTCACGCCCGCCGACATAGAGAAAACTGCGGCCATCCAGTTTGGATCGGCCGTCGGATGCCTGTCCGGCCTCCTCGCCCGCGCTGCCGTGCACCTCCCGGTTCGAACCCTTCTTGCCCTTGCGAGCCATATACCACCCGTTCGCTCGTTGATCGTCACACGATTCCTGCGTGTGCGGGTGGACCTTATTAAACTTGATTTTTCTAGTAAAGTATAAAGTTGATCATTTTTATCATATTATCTGGTGACCTGAACTTCCTGGGTGAAAGTCCAGCTAGGTTTACCCCACTCCGAGGGCAGCGGCGGAAACGGCGCTGCCCGCCGCACACCATCCAGAACAGCTTTATCCAACTCTGCAATACCCGAACTGCGAGCAACGGCGACCGACGCTACCCTGCCTGTTCCGTTAATCGTCAGTTGAACCCTTACGGTCATACCGCCGCTCGTGTTTTTGTATTCATCAGGCACGCGAACAGCGCGACGGATCCGTTTTTGTATCTTACCAGGGTAGTTGGCTACGGCAGCACTTCCCATACCGTCAGTTCCGCCTGTCGTGGTTGACATGCCGTCAGTTTGCGGCCCGTCCTGGCCGTTGACCACACCTTTCCTCGAGTCCTCACGATCTGAGCCCTCTTTCCCACCAGCAGGCTTGGCCTTCTTCTGAGTCTGCTTCTTTTCAACCGGTTTCGGCTTTTCCGCTTTCGGCTTCGGTTTTGGCGCCGGCTTGTCAGGTTCCGGCGAGACTTCGACAGGCTTTACTTTTTCTGGCGGAACTTCGGTGGGCCGGACAGCCGTTGGCATCACTTCTTCCGGTACCATTGCCTGCACGATATCAGGCGTGGGCTGTTCTGGCACAGCCGTTGCCATCGGCTGAGCGACGAAAGATTCTGCAGGACTCTCGGAGACAAGCACCTCTGGCTCGGCAGCGACAACGGTCTCAGGGGAGGCCCGCGTAACTTCCTGCACCGACTGAACGGTCTCCATCGGCTGGATCTGCTCCGACGGCACGGTCGTGGCATCTAGTTCGGTGGCCTTTTCGGATTGAACTGTATCCGGCTCAACCTCCTCCGAAGCAACTTGCTCGGGCTGCCGCTCTAACTCCGGATCGCCGGCCGATGTCTGGTCAACGTCAGAGTCGCCATAGACGACGACGCTGACAGCCTCACCGGCATCTTCAATCGCTTCGTTCGGCGGCGTCGGCATGAACATGCTAAGAGCAACCACCAGACCTGCATGAAAGAGGAACGAGCCGACACACGTCAGCGCCACCCGACGCCGCACCGGCTTCTTTTCATCCTCCTGCTTTTCCACCGCCGCATCCATCGGTGGCGCGGCAGCGGGAGCTGCCGGCTCAGCTTCCGGATGGTCGGGAAAGGAGGATATCTGTGCAAAACGCGTGTAGTGAATCACCGCCTCGCCGGCCGGCTGCAGTTGCGCGTTGCGCAGTTCGGGAAGCTCGTGGCCAGGGTGCATGCCGGGCATATTGTCGTTCAGGCTGCCGTCAGCGTCCGGCTCCGCGATGAGCACCTGTCTCGATCTGGACTTCGCTGAAATTGCCATTGTCTATGCCTCGGGGAGCCAACATGTCCGCCGGGGTTCATTCCCCGGCGTTTTTCTTTAGCCCTCGAAGGGAACCGAAATCTGCGAGCGGGTGACGAGGCCCTTCATGCATTCGCCGGCAGCCGGCCCGTCGCAGACCGGCGTGTCGTTGATGAGGACGCGCGTGACCGTCTCGCATTTGACATTCGGCATATCGAACTGGCGCACGCGCTTCTTGCCCTGCGGCAGATCGCGGAAGTCGAGAACGGTGATGCGGTCGACGGCATTCTTGTCGTTGAAGAAGGCAAGCTCGAAGGAGATTTTGTTGATCGGCGCCTGCAGATTGTTCTCGGCGACGAAGGTCATCATGCAGCCCTTTTGCGATGGCGCCAGAGCGTTGAGTTCGACATCCAGCTTGGCACTTGCCGCATCCTGCGCTTGGGCTACGCTTGAAACCGCCATCACCATGCCGGCCGCAACAGCCGCAAACCTAACCGTCATCATCTTCTCCGCCATTGTCCCGGAAATCAGCAATCTCAAAAACTTGACTTTATTAGTCTCCTATTGCGTCTTTAAAAAACTATGAGTAAGAAAGTCAAGATAATTGTCATCACAACCGGGGACCCCTGATCCCCGGCCCCACGGAATTGCCAAACCGAAATGATGGTTGAAAAGCCAGATAACTTTAAGCACGCGCCGCTGCAGAGCGAGCCTGCGGGCCAGCACCGGATCGTCGAAAGCGCGGATCTTTTCCGCGGCACGAACGAGATCATGATCAGACATGACGGCTTGGTCTATCGCCTGAAGATCACCCGTCAGGGCAAGCTCATTCTCAATAAGTAGGGTAAGACATGACCGAACAGACAAGACCGGCGCCAGCCGAAATCCGGGCGTTTCGCGCCGAAAATCCAAAGATGCGCGAGCGTGAGATCGCCGCCCAGCTGAAGATATCGGAGGCAGCCCTCGTCGCCGCCGAAACCGGCATCAGCGTCACCCGCATCGACGGCAGCGCGCTGAAACTTCTCGAACGTGTGGCCGGCCTCGGCGAAGTGATGGCGCTGTCGCGCAACGAAAGCGCCGTGCACGAAAAGATCGGCATCTTCGAAAACATCAAGAGCGGCGCCCAGGCCGCCATCGTTCTCGGCGAAAATATCGACCTGCGCATCTTCCCGAGCCGCTGGGAACATGGTTTCGCCGTCACCAAAAAGGATGGCGACCAGGTGCGCCTCAGCCTGCAATATTTCGACAAGGCGGGCAGTGCCGTGCACAAGGTGCATCTGCGGGCGAATTCGAATGTCGAGGCCTATCACGCGATCGTCGCCGAGTTGAAGCTGGAAGATCAGTCGCAGGACTTCGTCGAGGCCGAGGTCTCGAATGCCGCCGATGAGACCGCCGATGTCAGCCGCGACGAACTGCGCGACAATTGGAGCAAGCTCACCGATACGCACGAATTCTTCGGCATGCTGAAGCGCCTGAAGATCGGCCGCCAGGCGGCCGTTCGCAGCGTCGGCGACGACTATGCCTGGAAGCTCGACAATATAGCGACGGCAGAGATGATCCATGCCTCGGTGAAGTCGGGCCTGCCGATCATGTGTTTCGTCGCCAATAACGGCATCGTCCAGATCCATTCCGGCCCGATCTTCAACGTGCAGGCGATGGGCCCGTGGATCAACATCATGGATCCGACCTTCCACCTGCATTTGCGCCAGGATCACATCGCCGAGACCTGGGCCGTGCGCAAGCCGACCAAGGATGGCCACGTCACCTCGCTGGAGGCTTACGATGCCGAGGGCGAGATGATCATCCAGTTCTTCGGCAAGCGGCAGGAAGGCTCGGACGAACGCGCCGAGTGGCGCGAGATCATCGAAAATCTGCCGCGGGCAGCCAGCGTGGCCGCATAAGGATCATAGCGATGACGATGCGTAACAATCTGCGCCGGATCCGCCCCTGGCAACTGGCCCTGACGGCAGCCGTCATGGCCCTGCCGCTGATCCCGTCGGCGTCGACGGTCAAAGGCTTCGCCTTCGCTGGCGCCGCCCATGCCGCGGAAAAGAAGCTCGACACGTCGCGCCTGGTTTCGGTCGGCGGCGACGTCACCGAGATCGTCTATGCGCTCGGCGAGGAAAACCGGCTGATCGCCCGCGACACGACGAGCCTCTATCCGGAGGCGGCGCTGAAGCTGCCCAATGTCGGCTACATGCGGGCGCTCTCGCCGGAAGGTATCCTGGCGATGAACCCGACGGCGATCATTGCCGTCGAAGGCTCCGGTCCGCCGGAGGCGCTCACCGTGCTGAAAAATGCCAGCGTGCCCTTCGAGATGGTGCCGAACGCCTTTACCCGAGACGGCATCATCGCCAAGATCGACCGGGTCGGCACGCTGCTCGGCGTGCCCGACAAGGCAAAGACGCTCGAAGACAAGGTCGCGGCCGATCTCGACGCGGCGATTGCCGATGCCGAAAAGCGCCCGGAGGCCGAGCGCAAGCGCGTTCTCTTCATCCTCAGCGCCCAGAACGGCCGGATCATGGCATCGGGCACCGGCACGGCCGCCGATGGCATCGTCAAGCTCGCCGGCGCTGTCAACGCTGTCGGCGCATTCCCCGGCTACAAGCCGCTGACCGACGAGGCGATCATCGAGGCCAAACCCGACATCATCCTGATGATGAACCGCGGCGATGGCGCCGGCACCAAGAACGAGGACCTGCTGGCGCAGCCGGCAATCGCGCTGACGCCGGCTGGCGAGAAGAAAGCGATCATCCGGATGGATGGCGTCTACCTGCTCGGCTTCGGTCCGCGCACCGCCGCCGCCGCGCGGGATCTCAACACGGCGATCTACGGGGGCTGATCATGGCCCTGCCGCAAGCCATGGAACGAGGGCGACACTTGCCGATGGCGGACATTCGCGCAAACCGGCAGGCGGGCGACAGAACGCGGCTTGCCCTGCTGGCGATCGCGCTGCTTGTCGCCGGCTCGGTCCTCTCGATGCTGTTTTCGGTGACGACAGGCGCTTCGGATGCCTCGATCCTCGATGTCATCAGCAACATGGCCGGCTCCGAAACCGCGCTCAGCACGCGTGACCGGATCATCATCTTCGATATCCGCCTGCCCAGGGCGATCCTCGGCTTCCTGATCGGCGCCTCGCTGGCCGTCTCCGGCACGGTGATGCAGGGCCTGTTCCGCAATCCGCTGGCCGATCCCGGCCTCGTCGGCGTCTCCTCAGGCGCAAGCCTCGGCGCCGTCACCATCATCGTGCTCGGCAGCGGCCTTGCGGCTCCGCTCGCAGCACTTCTCGGCATCTACACCCTGCCGGCGGCCGCATTCGCCGGCGGCCTCGTCACGACGCTGCTGCTCTACCGGATCGCCACCCGCCACGGCCAGACCTCGGTGGCGACGATGCTGCTTGCCGGCATCGCGCTCGGCGCGCTTGCGCTGGCGCTCACCGGGCTGCTGATCACCATGGCAAATGACCAGCAGCTGCGCGACCTGACCTTCTGGAGCATGGGCTCGCTTGCCGGCGCCACATGGACGAAGATCGCCGCCGCCGGCCCGATCATCCTCCTGTCCTTCACCGCCCTGCCCTTCATGGCCCGCGGCCTCAATGCCATCACGCTTGGCGAGGCCGCCGCCTTTCATATGGGCGTGCCGGTGCAGCGGCTAAAGAATGTGGCGATCGTCGGCGTCGCCGCGGCGACCGGCGCCTCCGTCGCCGTCAGCGGCGGCATCGGCTTCGTCGGCATCGTCGTGCCGCATATGCTGCGCATGGCGATCGGCCCGGACCATCGTTTCCTGTTGCCGGCTGCAGCACTGCTCGGCGGTTCGCTGCTGATCTTTGCCGATGTGCTGGCCCGCACCCTGGTCGCCCCGGCCGAGCTGCCGATCGGCATCATTACCGCGGCGGTCGGCGGGCCGTTCTTCCTGTGGATTCTGCTGCGGCAGCGTTCGCGTCTTGCGCTGTGAGCAATTGAAATGATCGAAGTTTCCGGCCTCTCCGTGCGTCTTTCCGGCAAGGCCATCATCAGCGACGTCGCCTTCACGGCAAGAGCCGGCGAATTGACGGCGATTGCCGGGCCGAACGGCTCCGGCAAGACGACGACGATGAAAGCCATCTCAGGCGAGCTTGCCTATGGCGGCTCGGTGCGCATCGGCGACGACGAGGTCAAGGCGTTGAAACCCTGGCAGCTTGCCGCTATTCGCGGCGTGCTGCCGCAGGCAAGCACCATCTCCTTTCCCTTCACCGTGCGCGAGATCGTCCGCATGGGCCTGACATCGGGCCTGAACCTCAATCCCGACACATCAGAGCAGACGGCGGCCGCAGCCCTTGCCTCGGTCGACCTGACCGGCTTCGAAGGCCGTTTCTACCAGGAGCTCTCCGGCGGCGAGCAACAGCGCGTGCAGCTGGCCCGCGTGCTCTGCCAGATCGCCGAGCCTGTCGTCGACGGCAAGCCCTGCTGGCTGCTGCTCGACGAGCCCGTCTCCAGCCTCGACATCAGCCACCAGCTGACGATCATGACGCTTGCCCGCAATTTCTGCCGACGCGGCGGCGGCGTCATCGCCGTCATGCACGATCTCAACCTGACCGCGCTCTTTGCCGACCGCATCATGCTGATGAAATCAGGCCGCCTCGCCGCCGCCGGCCGTGTCGGTGACGTGCTGACCGACGAGATCATGCTCTCGGTGTTCGGCTGCGCATTGCGCATCAACCAGGTGCCGGCCGACGGCACCCCCTTCGTGCTCGCCCACAGCGCCGTTTCCCGCTCCTGACCACCGCCCGTCGGAACTTTTGATCGCCCGGCACGTTTTCGGCAGTGATCTGGGTCAATGCCGGGCGATATCATTCATGCAACGAACGTTGGTGACCCACGTGCGAAACAGGCGGGCTTGCGCGCGCCCCAGCCAATGGAGACAGCCATGAGCTATTCTATTTTCCAGTCCGGCCGCAGCCGCCGCAACGGCACCTTCCACAATTTGGAATCCGGCATCGAGGAGCAGATCGAGGCGCTGCGCGACGAACTCGCCGAACTGACACGCCTCGTCGGCAAGAGTTCGCGCCACCAGAGTGAAAAAATCCGCAGCCAGGCCGGCGCCGGTTATGAGGAACTGCTCGGCCGCAGCGAGGATCTTCTGCGCGAATTGCAGCACGGCTATGAGCGCGGTACGACGGAAATGCGCGAGACGGTACGCAAACATCCGCTGGCAACGATCGGCGCTGCTGCCGCTTTCGGCTTGGCTATCGCTTTCCTCGCTCGGCGCTGAGGACGCGCGATGCTCTCGATCCTCAGTGCGCTGACGGGCGCAAGCGTGCATCGGACCGTTGCGCGCGCCAAGCGCAACAGCATCTTCATCGCGCTTGCCCTGCTCTTCCTCCTCACCGCCTACGCGCTTGTTGTCGCCGCCGGCGCCATCTGGCTCGCCGGCATTTACGGCCCGGCCGGCGCAGCCCTCTTCCTGGCCGCCTGCGCGTTGTTGATCGCCATCATCGCGCTGGTGGTGATGGCGGTCATGAATGCCCGGGAGAAGCGTCGCGCCCGCGAGCGCCGCGCGGCACTGGAATCCTTCGCCACCGTCGGCCTCGGCCTTATCCGCGCCCAGCCGCTGCTCACCGCCGGCGTTCTGGCGGCCATTGTCGCAGCCAATCTGGTGGGCTCGAAGCGTGAGGATTGAGGAGCGTTGATTCTCCTGATCGTTCTGAGAAGGGACGAGGAGAAGCGGGTTGCATACCATACCCAGCGGGAAGATTAGGCAGGTCCGCCCACCCACGCTCCCTCATTCCTGTGCCTGTCACAGGAATCCAGCCACGGCGCGTCCGCGCCGTGAATGAATCAATACGTCAAGCGAAAGAGTCTTTCGCGCCCAAGGACTTGGGCGCACTGGATTCCTGTGACGAGCACAGGAATGAGGGTGGAGAGGGAGTGCCTTGAACAGCTAATCACCGCTCTTGGACACACGCCGTTTCCCCTCCTGCAAAACTACAAACCAAAAAAAGCCGGCGCCCCGCGAGGGCAACCGGCCTTCCTCCCAAAAAACCTTCTCAGAACGCAAACGCCTTCGACGTCAGCGGCGCCGAGGTGGCGTCAGGCCCAAAGTCCGCCTCGCCTGAAATCTGCAGCAATTCCTGCAGCCGCTGGCGGGCGCGGTTGACGCGGCTTTTGATCGTGCCGACGGCGCAGCCGCAGATCTCGGCGGCTTCCTCATAGGAAAAACCCGAGGCACCGACGAGGATGATCGCCTCTCGCTGGTCCGGCGGCAACTGGTCGAGCGCCTTCTTGAAGTCCTGCAGATCGAGCGCCCCGTATTGCGAGGGGTGCATCGCCATCGATTCCGTGAACAGCCCGTCGCTGTCCTGGACCTCGCGGCCGCTCTTGCGCATCTGGCTGTAAAGTTCGTTGCGCAGGATCGTGAACAGCCAGGCCTTCATATTGGTGCCCATCTCGAAATGATCCTGCTTGGCCCAGGCCTTCATGATGGTATCCTGGACAAGATCATCGGCCCGGTCGTGCCGCCCGATCAGCGAAATGGCGAAAGCACGGAGACTTGGGAGGGCCGCCAGCAGTTCCCGCTTGAAGCTGGGTTGCGTTTTTTCTTCCATGCCGATGATCCTATTCGGCCAGCTTGGCAGAAGCCATCATTTCGGCATGGTCTAGCTTTTCGAGAAGATCGAGAAAACGATCTGGAATTGCCTCCTCCTGCGCAGAGGCATACAGCGACCGCAGCCTGACGCCGATCTGATTGTTCGGGTCCAGGATATCGCTTGCCCGCAGCTCCAGCTTCCGCTGATCGGCTGCTTCTTTCTTACGTGTCGTCATCAATTCGTCTTCTCGCCGGTTGTCTGTTGGGGCGTGCATAGGATCAATCATGATTTCAACCATCGAAGCCGAGCCTTCGATTGTCGATGTCGCTGGCATTTCTTGTTTCATGGGTCAAAACGCTACGCCCTTTCTTCGTCGGCTGGAATAATGCGGCGCGACAAAAAAAGTTCCTGCGGTTCCGGAACTTTTTTAGCAAGGCGGCGTTAACCGCTCATTGAAGCCAAGACCGGCCTGCATACGGGAGCCCTGAATGACACTTTCCACTCGAATTGCGCCGCACCTTCCTTATCTGCGCCGCTATTCCCGCGCCCTTACCGGCACTCAGACTTCGGGCGACGCTTATGTCGCCGCCGTTCTTGAAGCCATCATCGCCGATCTCACGATTTTCCCGGATACGGCGAATGACCGGGTGGCACTCTACAAACTGTTTACACAATTGTTTGGTTCCACCGCAGTCCAGATTCCAGAGCCGACATCGCCCTATGCCTGGGAACAACGCGCCACGCTCAACCTTTCGAAGGTTTCACCGGGCGCCCGTCAGGCCTTCCTGCTCGCCTCCGTCGAGAATTTCCGCGTTGCCGAAATCGGCGAAATCCTGGAACTCGACGAACAGGACGTCATGCGCTTGCTCGACATGGCCTCGCAGGAGATTTCCCGTCAGGTCGCAACCGATATCATGATCATCGAGGACGAACCGCTGATCGCCATGGATATCGAGCAAATGGTCGAAAGCCTTGGCCATCGCGTCACCGGTATTGCCCGCACGCATGCCGAGGCCGTCGCGCTCTACAACAAGACCAAGCCGAGCATGGTGTTGGCCGACATCCAGCTTGCCGACGGCAGCTCCGGTATCGACGCGGTCAACGACATCCTCAAGACATCGAGCGTGCCGGTGATCTTCATCACCGCTTTCCCGGAAAGGCTTCTGACCGGCGAGCGCCCTGAACCGACTTTCCTTGTCACCAAGCCCTTCAATCCAGACATGGTCAAGGCACTGATCAGCCAAGCGCTTTTCTTCAACGAATCGACCAGAGTGGCCGCCTGAGACGCAATTCTTCGGCCTTCGGAACCAAATCGCGAAAACAGGCGTTCCGGTGCTACCGGGACGCTCCGGTGGCTTTAACGGTTTTTGCAGCGCTTTGTTCTAGAGTTGACAGGCGAGGCCTTGAGGGCGCTCGTTTTCAGCGAAGTCCAAGATGTCACAAGGAAAGGCGGCCGAGTGAATAGGACTGAACCATTGTCCGGCATGCCTTTTACCTTCGAAGGCAAAGCCGCAATGATGGAACGCGCGCTCGGCAGCGCCGGGATTTCGATCCTCTGCCAGGACGCCCGGCTTTCGATCTTCTACGCCGAAAATCTGCCGCCGCATTTCGCTGCACTCTTTACTTCAGGCAGCAGCGATGCCGCTCTTTTCGGCGACGCCCATGGGCAATATCTGACAGCACTGAAACATAAGGTATTGGAAACCGGCATCCCTAACAATGCCGAGATCGAGATCGCCGTCGACGGTGAAACGCGCAGCTATGAATTGAAAATCCAGCGAACCGGTGAGCGCGGCAAATACGGACTTCTGTCCGTCATGGCTGAGGTCACCGAAAGCCGGCATCGCGAAAAGGTGCTGAAATCGCTGTTGCGCGAACTTTCGCACCGCTCGAAAAACCTTCTTGCCATCATCCAGGGCATCGCCACGCAGACGGCGCGCAACACACTTTCTCTCGACAGCTTCCTCGTCAAGTTTCGCGGGCGGTTGCAATCGCTTTCCAACTCGCAGGATCTGATCACGGATTCGAGTTGGCGCGGCGCCTATCTCTTCGAACTCGCTGAAAAACAATTCGCCCCCTACTGGCCGGAAACGTCAGGTTCCATGCCGATCTATGGCATCAATGCCCATCTGACCCCCAATGCCGCGGTGCATGTCGGGCTCGCCCTCCACGAGCTCATCGTCAACTCCGCTTCCTACGGCGCGATCTCAGGCGGCGGCGCCTCGATCACGCTGAATTGCCGGGAAGCCATGATCGGCGAGAGGAAGGCGATCGAGGTCGCCTGGGCAGAGGTGCTGCAAGATCAATCGGAAATCCACGAATTCAGCGACAACAGCTTCGGTCGAACCGTGCTGGAGCGTGTCGTGCCCTCCTCCGTCAACGGCAAGGCGGAGTTGAGCCTCGTTCCCGGCCGCATCGAATATCGTCTGACCATTCCGGAGACCGAATTCGAAATCTTCAAACGTGTGTGAAAGCCCCGACAACCCAAACAGAAAAACAGCCGGTGCGAGGGCGGCGCACCGGCTGTCTTCACTCACCGGGAGGGGACCGTGAGTACGTCCGGATAGTGGGTTGGGGGCGCGCATGTTGGGTCGATGCGATCACCATCCGGATACCGCAATAACGACGACATCGAACATTGGTTCCCCGCCGAACGAAAAAAATTCGACTTTTTTTGAATCTTTTTTCGGATCCCTCTTCCCGGCCCCGCGCCCCGCCATTCCGCCGCCGCGACAGAATATAAATTAACAAATAAAAACAGTTATTTATAGACTGAAATGAAGGAGGAGATCGTCAAAATTTTACCGTTTGATAAATTTTTAAACCTGAGTTACGCTTTCCCTCACAGGCCGTTTACCAATAATGAGGGAACTTCAATGGAACGACTGGAAACTGGGATTCATGCCGGCCGGCTTTCGTCCGCCGAGTATGAGGCTAATTTTTCCGATCTTCATCCGCGCCTCGATAATCATGAGGCGCTGGTCGCTGCCGATCGCTGTTATTTCTGTTATGACGCGCCGTGCATGACGGCCTGTCCCACCTCGATCGACATTCCGCTCTTCATCCGCCAGATTTCGACCGGCAACCCGCTCGGCTCGGCAAAGACGATCTTCGATCAGAACATCTTGGGCGGCATGTGCGCCCGCGTCTGTCCCACCGAAGAACTCTGCGAGCAGGCCTGCGTGCGCAACACTGCCGAGGAGCGGCCAGTCGAGATCGGCCGCCTGCAGCGTTATGCCACCGATGCCGCCATGCAGGCCGGCAAGCAGTTCTATGCCAGAGCCGAAGCGACGGGAAAGAGGATCGCCGTCGTCGGCGCCGGTCCGGCCGGCCTCGCCGCCGCCCATCGCCTGGCCGTGAAGGGTCATTCCGTAGTCATCTATGATGCCAGGGAAAAATCCGGCGGCCTTAACGAATACGGCATCGCCACCTATAAGGCGGTCGACGATTTCGCCCAGAAGGAAGTCGAATACATCATGTCGATCGGCGGAATCGAGGTTCGCCAGGGCGCTCTTCTCGGCCGCGATTTGTCGCTCTCCGATCTGCAGGCGCAATATGACGCCGTCTTTCTCGGCATCGGCCTTGCCGGCGTCAATGCGCTGCGCATCGACGGCGAGAACCTTTCAGGCGTAGACGATGCCGTCGATTTTATCGCAGCACTGCGCCAGGCCGATGACAAGAGCGATATCGCCATCGGTCGCCGTGTCGTCGTCCTCGGCGGCGGCATGACGGCAATTGACGCCGCCGTGCAGGCAAAGCTCCTCGGCGCCGAGGAGGTAACGATCTGTTATCGACGCGGCAAGGAGCAGATGAACGCCTCCGAATACGAGCAGGATCTGGCAAGCTCCAAGGGCGTTATTATCCGTCACTGGCTGGCGCCGAAATCGATTCTGTCGCAGGACGGCAAGGTCGCCGCCATCGAAGTGGAATATACCAAGCTCCTCGAAGGCCGTCTCATCGGCACCGGCGAAACCGGTGTGATCGCCGCCGACCAGATCTTCAAGGCGATCGGCCAGACCTTTGACGCCGCGGGCCTCGGCTCGCTGCGCATGGAATCCGGCCGCATCGCCGTCGACACTGAAGGCCGCACCTCGCTCGATGGCGTCTGGGCCGGCGGCGACTGCGTCTTCGGCGGCGAGGATCTTACGGTTTCCGCCGTCGCTCACGGCCGCGACGCGGCTGAATCCATCCATCGCACCCTCACCGCAGCAGCCGCTCCGGCTGTCGCGGTTGCCTGAAGGGGAGAGAGAACAATGGCTGATCTCCGCAATAATTTCGTCGGCATCAAATCCCCGAACCCGTTTTGGCTGGCGTCGGCGCCGCCGACCGACAAGGCCTACAACGTCGAGCGCGCCTTCAAGGCCGGCTGGGGCGGCGTGGTCTGGAAGACGCTCGGCGAGGAAGGCCCGCCCGTCGTCAACGTCAACGGCCCGCGCTACGGCGCGATCTTCGGCGCCGACCGCCGCCTGCTTGGCTTGAATAATATCGAGCTCATCACCGACCGCGACCTCTACACCAACCTCCGGGAAATGAAGCAGGTCAAGATGAACTGGCCGGATCGGGCGCTGATCGCCTCGATCATGGTGCCCTGCGAAGAACAGGCCTGGAAGGCGATCCTACCGCTGGTCGAAGAGACCGGCGCCGATGGCATCGAGCTGAATTTCGGCTGTCCGCACGGCATGTCGGAGCGCGGCATGGGCTCGGCTGTCGGCCAGGTGCCGGAATATATCGAAATGGTCGTGCGCTGGTGCAAGCAATATACCCGCATGCCCATCATCACCAAGCTGACGCCCAACATCACCGACGTTCGGCGTCCCGCCCGCGCTGCCAAGGCCGGCGGCACCGATGCCGTCTCGCTGATCAATACGATCAATTCGATTGTATCCGTCGATCTCGACAACTTCGCCCCCAACCCGACGGTCGGCGGCAAGGGCAGCCATGGCGGCTATTGCGGCCCGGCGGTCAAGCCGATCGCGCTCAACATGGTGGCCGAGATCGCCCGTGATCCCGAAACCTACGGCCTGCCGATCTCCGGCATCGGCGGCATCACCACCTGGCGGGACGCGGCCGAATTCCTCGTTCTCGGCGCCGGCAACGTCCAGGTCTGCACCGCGGCGATGACCTATGGCTTCAAGATCGTGCAGGAGATGATCACCGGCCTCTCCGACTGGATGGACGAAAAGGGCCATCGCAGCCTCGACGACATCACCGGCCGCGCCGTACCCAACGTCACCGACTGGCAGTATCTGAACCTCAACTACATCGCCAAGGCGAAGATCGACCAGGACGCCTGCATCAAATGCGGTCGCTGCCACATCGCCTGCGAAGACACTTCGCACCAGGCGATCACCAATGTCGTCAACGGCCTGCGTCATTTCGAGGTGATCGAAGAAGAATGCGTCGGCTGCAATCTCTGCGTCAACGTCTGCCCGGTCGAGAACTGCATCACCATGGAACCGCTTGCCGCCGGCACCCTGGACAAACGCACGGGCCGCACCGTCGACCCGAACTATGCCAACTGGACGACGCACCCGAACAACCCGATGGCCCGCCAGGCGGCGGAGTGACCGGTTTGCAACGCCGCGGAGAAGATCGCTCCGCGGCGTTGCGCTGAACCCGTGATGGATTTATGGCAACCCTGCTGCACGATCGCAGCATGTCAACGAAGAGGAGGCAGCCATGGCTCGCAAACACCTCACCGACCTCAGCTTTTGAGGTCACGTCGAAACGGCGTAAATCCTTCCCGTCCGAGACCCGGGTCAAAACAGGTTCGCAAACCGTTCATGGGAATGTCGAACTGATCGAAAAACTCGGACGCAACGATCCCTGCCCTTGCGGCTCCAGGAGGCGGTTTCAAGAACTGCTGCCTGCAATCCGGCTCCTATGACGGCATCGAACGGGATTATTATTTTTAGAGACCGTGACTAAGATGGCGGCGCCCTTCATGGAAGGGCGCCCCCTCTTATCGTGTCAGACCGACAAAGCCGGATCACAGTTTGAAGGTCTTGACCTCGTTGCCTCGCGCGATGGTCCGGTTGGCGAGGAAGCGTCCGGCTTTAGCCGCCTCCTGCTTCTCCACTTCGAGATGGCGCAACATCGCATCAAGACGCCGAAGCGCCAGCGCCTTGTTGCGGTGCTGGGAGCGCTCGTCGCGCGCCGTCACCACCAGACCGGTCGGCCGATGCAGAACACGAACCGCGCTATCGGTCGTATTCTGGTGCTGCCCGCCCGGTCCGCCAGCCCTCAGCGTCTCGAAACGCAGATCGGCGGGATCGATCGTCACCTCGCCGCCGTTCGGTTGTGAATCGATACGCTGAACGGCGACATACCAGTTTTGCCGTTTGTGACCCGGACGCGCCGGGCTCTTGAAGGTGAACCGGATCGTGCCGCAATAGTCGCTCGCGATCTGCTCCGCCCCGGCGCCGTCGAGACTGACAATCGCGGACTTCGCGCCGTGTTGATCCGGCATCGGGCCAAGGCTGGCTTCGAAAGCGCAGCCTAGCCCGATCGCCTCGCGCTCGAGGATACCGAGAAGGGCAGAGAGCGCGATACGGCACTCCACCGGGCCGTTGCCCGAAGTCACGAGGAGATCAATAGCGCTCATGGCCACGTCCTCCTTCCCTGCGATGATCGGGTTTGCGCCGACGCTGTTCGACCTCCGCTTCGTCGACCGCCTTCTTGAAGGTAACAAGCGGCCGCAAGCTGGCGAGCCCGACGATCAGCCCCCCATTTTCGAGATCGCTCGCCACCTGCCCGGCATCCTTGTAGGCGGATGCTGCCTCCTCGACGACCAAGGCGCGATCGTCGCAGATGGCGACCCCGCCCCAGGCATTGCGCAGCAGCTGTTCGCGTTCTGAGCGGTTGCGGCCGACACGCCCATGCATGGTGGCGCGGTCATATTTGCGACCGGCTCCATGGGAGATGCCGCCGAGCGAACGGCCGACACCATCGGTCGCAAGAACCACATGGCTGAGGCTCGCCCGCGATCCCGCAATCGGTGCGAGTTCACCTGGCCTGACCGCCGCAGCGCCCTTGTAATGCACGAACCCGCGATCGCTGCGACGAACGAGATTGTGCGGTATGTCGGCGACGAGGCTGAGATCGGCACGAAGTGCTGCAGCCGCCCGCGCGGCGATCAGCCGCCGGTTCAGCGATGCCCAGGCAACACAGCGGTCATGGCTCGCAAGCCAGGCGCCGCCCGCCTCCGATCGGGGATCGAGACCGGCGACGAGCCCCGGATGAGCAGCCACCGCCTCCGAAAAGACGGCGGCGCCAAGGGCGCGCGAGCCGGAATGAACCAGCAGATAGAGTTGCTGATCGTCGAGACCCGCAATGCGTCCGCCCTCGGCAAGATCTTCCACGGCCTGAAGCTCGCAGAAATGGTTGCCGCCGCCGATCGTGCCCAGGGCACCCGGTGCCAGATCGGCTGGCAGACCAGTCTCCGCAAGCAGGTCGGAGACATCCCCGATCACCTGCGCTTCAAGCCGGCGAAGCCGCTCCGCCGCCTTGTCGATCTTCAGCTTGCGGAGCGGCAGGTCGAGAGCGAAGAGCGACATGCCGCAACCGATATCGTTGCCGATCAGCAGCGGGTGCAGCCGGGACGACAACAATGCCACGCCGGTCGCACCGTATTTGCCGGGGTGCAGATCCGGAAAGGCGGCGATTTCCAAAACGCCCGGCAGGCGGGACATTTCGTCGAGTTGGTTCAAGGCGGCGCCTTCGATCCAGGCGCTGCCGGAAAAGAAACGGTTGATGACCGCCGGATGTGCCGACGGCGTCATCGGGGAGCTATCGCTCCCAATGGAATTGCCCATGATAAAGAACTCTGGATATGAGTGGTCTTTCATCGCCAAAAACGGCGATGTTCAACCGGCATTCATCGGCCCGTTGGCCGAGTTAAGCCGAAACCCTCTCGGGGCGTGCGGAGATAGTCGTCATCGTGGCGCTCCCTTTCCAGAAACAATCGAGAGCGCCCCTTTAGGCGAAACGAAGTCTCAATGCAAGCATGAAGCGCGTTGGCCGCCGAATGACTTCCGATAGGCATTGGGGCTCGTACCCAGCCGCTTGCGGAAATGATGCCGCATTGTCGCCAGCGTACCGAAGCCGCTTGAGATCGCGATATCGTCGAGCGATACCGCAAGTTCCCTCTCCAGCAGATCGCGGGCATGCCGCAGCCGCTCCTTCAGTAGCCATTCGCCGACGCTGAGACCGGTCGTCGCTTCGAAACGGCGCTGGAAAGTGCGCATGCTCATGCCCGCTCTTTTGGCAAGCAGACTGATCGGCTGCTCCTCGGCAAGGCTTTCGCGCATCCATTCGATCAACGGCCCCAGGCGGATACCCTCGCGTTCCTCAGGAACCGGCGCGTGAATGAACTGCGCCTGCCCGCCTTCCCGGTGCGGCGGCACGACGAGGCGGCGGGCGACGCTGTTGGCGGCTTCCGAACCGAAATCGCCGCGCACCACATGCAGGCAGAGATCGATGCCGGCAGCACTGCCTGCCGCCGTCAGCAGGCTGCCCTCGTCGATGTAGAGAACGCCTGCATCGAGCGTGATGTCGGGGTAACGGGCGGCGATCGAGGCGACATAGCGCCAATGCGTCGTCGCCCTGCGATTGGCAAGCAACCCCGATCCGGCCAGAACCGCAATGCCGGAGCAGAGCGACATGATGCGCGCGCCGCGCTGATGGGCTTCCCTCAGCGCTTGGGCGAGCGGCTCGGGCACCGGCGCATCGATCGCCCGCCAGCCGGGCACGATGATCAGATCCGCCTCATCAAGGATCTCCAGACCCTTGTTGACCGCGACCGTCAGCCCTCCGGCGGCGCGAAGCGGCCCCGGCTCGATGCCGCAGACCGAGAAACGATACCAATCCTCACCCATCTCCGGGCGCGGCAGGCCGAAGACCTCGTAGGCGATGCCGAATTCGAAGGTGCAGAGCCCGTCATAGGCAAGCGCTGCGACCAGCGGCCCTTTCGTCTGCAGTGGGGATGAATTTGGCATGATCTTTACGCTATCGGTCACAATGGCCAATTTCGCAAAGCTGTAACATCGGCGATACCAAACGGCAATTGCAACATGAAAGGAAGACCGATGCCGAGCCCCGTCGCCGAAATCCCTGCCGCCGAGCCCGATCTCGCCGCCGCCCATTATGCCGCCAAGCTCGCCTTCGAAACCGACTGCTCGGATGTCCATGCCGCCTTTGCCGGCGCCAAGGTCGATTTCGTCCTCCTCGACGTGCGCACACCGGCGCTGTTTGCGCAGTCCCACGTGCCGGGCGCGATCAACCTGCCGCACGGCAAGATAACCGCGCACCGCATGTCGGAATGGGCAAAGGACACCCTCTTCGTCGTCTATTGCGCCGGCCCCCATTGCAACGGCGCCGACAAGGCCGCCTTCCGCCTGGCCAAGCTCGGTCTCACGGCCAAGCTGATGATCGGCGGCATAACCGGCTGGGCCGACGAGGGTTTCGCCTTCGAAAGCGAGGCCATTGCCGCCGAATAGGCGACAACGTCCATTCATCGGGCGGTGAGACATCAATCGCGGGAAGCCCATGTTTTTCTATGGGTTTCCCTGGAAATACCCGGATGCTGCAATATATCGCTAGTTCATCGTCAGATGAACGGCAGCCTATGCCCTATTCCTTGAACACGGTTCGCATGTCACTTCGCAGCGTGCTTCGCGCACAAACAGCAGATTGCCACGCCGAGGTCGACAAGCTTTTCGGCGCTTTCGACCTTTCCAATAGAGAGCAGTATAGGACATTCCTGCGCGCCCATTCCCGGGTCGTGCCGGCGGCCGAAAATGCACTCGACGAGGCCGGGGTCGTTCGCCTGCTGCCCGACTGGCCGGAACGAAGGCGCGCGCAGTTGCTGCTTGCTGATATCGGCGAACTCGGCGACAGAATGCCCGAGCGCCTGCCGCCGCCGCCATTGCACGATGAAGCGGCGCTCTGGGGTGCCCTCTACGTCCTCGAAGGCTCCAAACTCGGCGGCGCCTTGCTCGCCAAATCCGTACCCGATGCCCTACCCAGCAGCTATCTCACGCCACGAGGCCCAAAGGGCGCCATCAGGATTTTCATGGATCGACTCGATACAAGCGGCGTCGGCGATCCTGCTGCCGCCGTCGCGGCGGCCCGCACGCTCTTCGATCTTTTCCGCAAGGCCGGGCAGCTCGAACTGGAAGCCGTCTTATGAGCGGCGCGCGCGAACCTGTCGATCTCACCAATTGCGACCGTGAACCGATTCATCAGCTCGGCGCCGTCCAGCCTTTCGGCTTCCTGCTGGCGATATCGCTCGACTGGATGATCACGCGGGCCTCCGCCAATCTGACCGAATTTCTCGGCGTGCCCCAGGCCGATGCGCTCGGCCGTCCGATTTCCTCGCTGATCACGCCGGAGGCGCTCCACACGATCCGCAACAAGCTGACCACGCTGCGCGGTCCCGATGTTGTCGAGCGCATTTTCGACATTGCCCTGCTGCCCGATCAGTCGCGCTTCGACCTTGCCGTGCACGTCATCGAAAATCAGGTCATCCTCGAAGGCGAACGCTGCCAGGAAGAAAAGCGCAACGCCCCCTCGCTTTCCATGCGCAGCATGATGTCCCGCCTCGACCAGACGGAAACGCAGGAAGCATTCTTCCGCGAAGGCGCAAGGCAGGCACGCGCGCTCACCGGCTTCGACCGGGTGATGGTCTATCGTTTCGATGAAGGCGGTTCCGGCGAGGTCGTGGCGGAAGCCGCCCGCAGCGGTATCGGCTCGTTCCTCGGGCTGCATTATCCGGCGTCCGACATTCCGGTGCAGGCGCGCGCACTTTATCTGCGCAACCTGTTTCGCATCATTGCCGATATCGACGCCATTCCCGTGCCGATCCTGCCCGCACTCGACGAGAACGGTCAGCCGCTCGATCTCTCCATGTCGGTTTTGCGTTCGGTCTCGCCGATCCACATCGAATATCTGAAAAACATGGGCGTCGGCGCGTCGCTTTCCATATCGATCGTCGTCGACGGCAAGCTCTGGGGCCTGTTTGCCTGCCATCACTACGGCCCGCGCCTGCCTTCGGCCCAAAACCGCTCCACCGCCGAACTTTTCGGCCAGATGTTTGCCTCGCGCCTCGAAAGCCGCGAACGGCGGCTGGCGCTCGACTACGAAACCAAGGCCCGCCGCATCGCCGACCGGCTTCTCACCTCCGTGGTAGACAATGCCAGCCTGCTCGACGATCCGGCCTGGCTGATCGAGGCGCTCGCCGACGCTATCCCTGCCGACGGCATCGGCGTCTGGATCAACGGCCGGCTGGCTCTTGCCGGCATCGTGCCGGATGAGAGAGCTTTCACAGCTCTCATCCGCCATCTCAACCGCAACGCCGCCGGCCGCATCTATGCCGTCGACAGGCTCACGGAAACATATCCGGATCTTGCCGTCGACGATGCCGTCGCAGGCATGCTCGCCATCCCGATCTCACGTTCGCCGCGCGATTATGTCGTGCTTTTCCGCCAGGAGCAGGTGCGCACCGTCCGCTGGGCCGGCGACCCGCACAAGCCGGTGGACTATGGACCCAACGGCCCGCGGCTGACGCCGCGCAAGAGTTTCGAGGCCTGGTCGGAACTGGTACGCGGTCGCTCGCTGCCTTTCACCGAGGCCGAACGCCGCGTCGCCGAAACGATCCGGGTCACGTTGATCGAGGTGGTGTTGCGGCTCACCGACGAGGCCAGCATGGCGCGCCAGACTGCAAACGAGCGTCAGGAATTGCTGATCGCCGAGCTGAACCACCGTGTGCGCAATATATTGAGCCTCATCACCGGGATCATCCGGCAATCGCAGGCGACCGCGGTCAGCATTGGCGACTACATTCGCCAAATCGAAGGCCGTGTCCAGTCGCTCGCCCGCGCACATGACCAGATCACAAGGGATCATTGGGCGCCTGCTTCGCTGCGGCAATTGCTGCTGGCCAAGACCGCCGCCTATCTCGGCAAAAATGCGCAGCGCATCCAGATGTATGGTGACGACGTGCTGTTGGAACCGCAAGCCTTTTCTACCGCCGCCCTTGTGTTCCATGAGCTGATGACCAACAGCGCCAAATATGGCAGCCTTTCCGGTACCGGCAGCGGCACCGTCGAACTCGGCTGGCATCGCGACGATGAGGGCAATCTGTCGATCGGCTGGCGCGAAAAGAATGGTCCGCCCGTCGTCGAGCCGACACGCCAGGGCTTCGGTTCGACAATCATCCGCCGCTCCATCCCCTATGATCTCGGCGGCAAGGCGGAGGTCCGCTACGTCAGGGACGGGCTGGAGGCCGATTTCAACATTCCGGCGCGCTATGTCGTCGGCTCGACGAGCGAACGGTCAGATCCAATTCCGGTCGGAGCGGCTGAGCGCAACACGGCTCCCGACAATCATCAGCCGCTCCTCGGTCTGAATGCGTTGCTGGTCGAAAACAACCTGATCATCGCCATGGACGGCGAAGAGATCCTCCGCCGACTGGGCGCCGAGGTGGCAACGGCGCCAAGTGTCGCCGAGGCGATGGAAATCCTCGCCGATCGGTCGTTCGATCTGGCGCTGCTCGATGTCAATCTCGGCGACGAGACCAGCTTCGGCATTGCCGATCGGCTGGCAGCCGAAGGCGTGCCCTTCGTTTTTGCCACAGGTTATGGGGAAGGCATCGCCCAGGCGAACAGCCATTCTGGCGCACCGGTGTTACAGAAACCCTATACGATGGAGGGCGTGACGGACATACTGGGCCGCATGTCGTTCCCTCAAAGGCAATAGACCTCAGGTCTCGGATCGATCCGGCCGCAGCCCGCCGATGAAGAGCTGTTCCAGAAATCGAGCCGCATCCTCGAAGCGGCCTTCGCCGGCATGCTCCTGTCCGAGCACGGCGCGCACCTGGACGTCGAAATCCGCGTAATGCTGCGTCGTCGACCAGATGGAAAAGATCAAGTGGTAGGGGTCGCATTTGACGATCTTGCCGGATTTCGCCCAGGCGCGGATCACCTCCGCCTTCTCGTCGACCAGTTCCTTCAGCGGCCCCTTCAGCTCGTCCTCGATATGCGGCGCCCCCTGCAGGACCTCATTCGCGAAGAGCCGGCTCTCACGCGGAAAATCGCGCGCCATCTCCAGCTTGCGTCTGATGTAGCTGCGGATTTCCTCTTCCGGATTGCCCTCGGCATCGAAGGCGCGCAGCGGCTCCAGCCAAGTGTAGAGCACCCGGTCGATCAGCGCCCGGTGCATGGCTTCCTTCGTGCGGAAATAATAGAGCAGATTGGGTTTCGACATGCCGGCGACCTCGGCGATCTGGTCGATGGTCGAGCCGCGGAAGCCGCTTGCCGAAAACACGTCGAGCGCCGCCTCCAGGATCTGCTCTTCCTTCTCCTCCTGGATCCGCGTCCGCCTTAAGGTTTTCGCTGCTCTCGGTATGGTCACAGGCTGTCGTTTCCCCTTGAAATTCAACTTCTTCGCTCAAGTTTTAGCAGGGAACGATCCCCGCCGTTTTCTTGAGCAACTGCCCGCATTTTTATCGGCAATTTTCGTGATTTTCGTCTTGAGCCCGGCGGTGGAAGTTGTAATGTTTACCAATCGGTCAAATATCCGCCAGATGAAAAACAAAGGCAACTGGCGATTTTCCGGCGCTCGACAAAACCAAGAAGAGGCGCGGGAATGGACCACGGGAACAGGCAGGCATGCCCCTTGCATGACTGCCGCAAACAGGTGAGGGCTTGAAGAATGGTGGCAGCACCAGGCGAGAACATGCGCGTCAATGGCGACCGTCTCTGGGACAGTCTCATGGACATGGCGAAGATCGGACCCGGCATTGCAGGCGGTAACAATCGCCAGACGCTGACGGATTCGGATGCCGAAGGCCGCAGCCTTTTCAAGACATGGTGCGACGAAGCGGGCCTGACGATGGGCGTCGACCAAATGGGCACGATGTTCGCCACCCGCCCAGGCACCGATCCCGATGCCTTGCCCGTCTATGTCGGCTCGCACCTCGACACCCAGCCGACCGGCGGCAAATATGACGGCGTGCTCGGCGTGCTCTCAGCGCTCGAAGTCGTGCGCACGATGAACGACCTCGGCATCAGGACGAAGCATCCGATCGTCGTCACCAACTGGACGAATGAGGAAGGCGCGCGTTTTGCTCCGGCCATGCTGGCTTCGGGCGTCTTCGCCGGCGTGCACAGCCTGGACTTTGCCTATAACCGTCGGGATCCAGAGGGCAATCTCTTCGGCGACGAGCTGAAGCGCATCGGCTGGGTCGGCGACGAAGAGGTCGGCGCCCGCAAGATGCATGCCTATTTCGAATATCATATCGAGCAAGGCCCGATCCTCGAGGCCGAAGACAAGCAGATCGGCGTCGTCACCCACTGTCAGGGTCTGTGGTGGCTGGAATTCACGCTGACCGGCAAGGAAGCCCATACCGGCTCGACGCCGATGAACATGCGCGTCAATGCCGGGCTTGCCATGTCGCGCATCCTGGAAATGGTTCAGGGTGTGGCGATGGGCGAGCAGCCGGGCGCCGTCGGCGGCGTCGGCCAGGTCTTCTTCTCGCCGAACTCCCGCAACGTCCTGCCGGGCAAGGTGGTCTTCACCGTCGACATCCGCTCGCCCGATAAGGCCAAGCTCGACCGCATGCGGGCGAAGATCGAGGCCGAGGCTCCTGGCATCTGCGACGCGCTGGGCGTCGGCTGTTCCATCGAGGCGATCGGTCATTTCGCGCCCGTCACCTTCGACGAAAAGCTCGTCACCTCGGTTCGCTCAGCCGCCGAACGGCTCGGCTACAGCCACATGAACCTCATCTCCGGTGCCGGCCACGACGCCTGCTGGGCCGCCAAGGTGGCGCCTGCAACGATGGTCATGTGCCCCTGTGTCGGCGGGCTTAGCCACAATGAGGCGGAAGAGATCTCCAAAGAATGGGCGACGGCTGGCGCCGATGTGCTGTTTCACGCGGTGGTGGAGACAGCGGAGATTGTGGTGTGATGGCTTACGTCGCACCCGGAGCCCCCTCATCCGACCCTTCGGGCCACCTTCTCCCCGCTGGGGAGAAGGGAACGGCGGACGTCGCGGCTTCCCCCTTCTCCCCTCGGGGAGAAGGTGCCCGAAGGGCGGATGAGGGGGCTCCGGGTGCGACGAAAATTATCAAACAGGATATCCGGAAACATCGCACCGACAAAACCGACCAGGCCAGGGCTCTTCGCCGCAATGAAACCGAAGAGGAATACCACCTCTGGAGCGACCTGCGCGCCCGCCGCTTGAACGGCTATAAGTTTGCAAGGCAAATTCCTCTTGGACCGTTCATTGTCGATTTCCTGTGTCGCGAAAAACGACTGATCGTAGAAGTCGACGGCTTCCAGCATGCCGAAAACCTCACCGATCAACGACGAACTGAATGGCTCAATGCAAATGGCTATTCGGTCCTGCGCTTCTGGAATCAGGAAGTCTCACGCGAAAGACGCTCGGTACTCGAAACAATCCTGGCAGCATTGGAAGGCCGGCTTGAGGCCAGCAAGGAAACGCTCAGCTTCTATTCACCAGGCGAATCCAAAGAAATGAAGAGGGAACGATCATGACCACAGTCATCAAGAACGGCACCATCGTCACGGCCGACCTCACCTACAAGGCTGATGTCAAGATCGACGGCGGCAAGATCGTCGAGATCGGCCCGAACCTCACGGGCGACGAGACGCTCGATGCGACCGGCTGTTACGTCATGCCGGGTGGTATCGATCCTCACACCCATCTCGAAATGCCCTTCATGGGCACCTATTCCTCCGACGATTTCGAGAGCGGCACGCGCGCGGCCCTTTCCGGCGGCACGACCATGGTTGTCGATTTCGCCCTTCCCGCCCCTGGCCAGTCGCTGCTCGAGGCGCTGACCATGTGGGATAACAAATCGACCCGCGCCAATTGCGACTATTCCTTCCACATGGCGGTCACCTGGTGGAGTGAACAGGTCTTCAAGGAGATGGAGACCATCGTCCGCGAGAAGGGCATCAACACCTTCAAGCATTTCATGGCCTATAAGGGCGCGCTGATGGTCGATGACGACGAGATGTTCGCCTCCTTCCAGCGCTGCGCCGAGCTCGGCGCGCTGCCGCTGGTGCATGCCGAAAACGGCGACGTCGTCGCCTCGATGTCGGCAAAGCTGCTGGCCGAGGGCAATAACGGTCCTGAGGCACACGCCTATTCCCGGCCCGCCGAAGTTGAGGGCGAAGCCACCAACCGCGCCATCATGATTGCCGATATGGCGGGCTGCCCGGTTTATATCGTCCACACCTCCTGCGAACAGGCGCACGAGGCGATCCGCCGCGCCCGCGCCAAGGGCATGCGCGTCTACGGCGAACCGCTGATCCAGCACCTGACGCTCGACGAAAGCGAATATTCCAATCCCGATTGGGACCACGCCGCTCGCCGCGTGATGTCGCCTCCCTTCCGCAGCAAGCAGCATCAGGATAGCCTCTGGGCGGGCCTCGCCTCCGGTTCGCTGCAGGTGGTCGCGACCGACCATTGCGCCTTCACCACGGCACAGAAGCGCTTCGGCGTCGGCGACTTCACCAAGATCCCGAACGGTACCGGCGGCCTCGAAGACCGCATGCCGATGCTCTGGACCCATGGCGTCAACACCGGCCGGCTGACGATGAACGAATTCGTCGCCGTCACCTCGACCAATATCGCCAAGATCCTCAACATCTATCCGAAGAAGGGCGCGATCCTGGTCGGCGCCGATGCCGATATCGTCGTCTGGGATCCGAAGCGTTCCAAGACCATCTCGTCCAAGGCGCAGCAGTCGGCGATCGACTACAACGTCTTCGAAGGCAAGGAAGTGACCGGCCTGCCGCGCTACACGCTGACGCGTGGCGTCGTCGCGATCGAGGAAAGCACGGTCAAGACCCGCGAGGGCCATGGTGAATTCGTCAGGCGCGAACCGGTGACGGCCGTCAGCAAGGCACTCTCCACCTGGAAAGAAATCACTGCCCCGCGCAAGGTGACGCGCAGCGGCATTCCGGCGACCGGCGTCTGACGATGCTCCATGACAACACGGCCATCAACCGGGGACCACTGCCTTGATGCCAACGACCTCACGCCGGCACCAAAGCGTCCAACTCCGGCAAAAGCACGACGCTTTCCTGCTCGTTCGGATCGGTGCGCGCGATGATCGCCGTGCACGGCGTGCTGCTGAGGTTTGCCGGCAGGTGCGGCACACCGGCCGGAATATAGAAAAGCTCGCCGGCATGGACGACGACGTGCTGCTCCAGCCGGTCTCCATACCAGGTATGCGCCTCGCCGGAGAGCATGTAGATTGCCGTCTCATGCGCCTCGTGCAGATGCGCCTTGGCGCGCACGCCGGGCGGGATCGTCAAAAGATGCATGCAGATGCCCTTGGCGCCGACCGACTCGGCCGCGATCCCTTCGAAATAGCTAAGCCCCTGCTTGCCGTCATAGGCATGGTTGGGGCGAACGATGTGGCAGGTGGGCTTTGATGTCGCGTCCATTCTCTTCCTCCATGAAATGTGCCGCCGGCAGGGCCTGCGGCGATGGTAACATGCAAACCGCCTCCCCGCGGCGAAAACAAGAACGGTCGCATTGATGCAAGCACCCTCCGTCGTATCCGCCAAGGATCTCTGTCTCACCTACCAGGCGAATGACGCCCCGGTGCGAGCACTGAGCGATGTCAATCTCGATGTCCGCAAGGGCGATTTCGTCTCTTTCATCGGCCCGTCCGGCTGCGGCAAGACGACCTTCCTGCGCGTCATCGCCGATCTCGAAAAGAGCACCTCAGGCGAGATTCTGATCAATGGCATGACACCGGAGGAGGCCCGCAAGGCCCGCGCCTACGGCTATGTCTTCCAGGCCCCGGCGCTCTATCCCTGGCGCACCATCGAAAACAATATCGCCCTGCCGCTGGAGATCATGGGTTATGGCGGCGCCGACCGGACGAGGCGCATCGCCGAAGCCCTCGATCTCGTCAGCCTTTCCGGCTTCGAAAAAAAATTCCCCTGGCAGCTCTCCGGCGGCATGCAGCAGCGTGCCTCCATCGCCCGCGCACTCGCCTTCGATGCCGACCTGCTGTTGATGGACGAACCCTTCGGCGCGCTGGACGAAATCGTCCGCGACCACCTGAACGAAGAACTGCTGAAACTCTGGGCCCGCACCAACAAGACGATCTGCTTCGTCACTCATTCCATCCCCGAGGCGGTCTACCTCTCGACCAAGATCGTGGTGATGTCGCCGCGCCCGGGCCGCGTCACGGATGTGATCGACTCGCCCCTGCCGGCCGAACGCCCCCTCGACATCCGCGACACCCCGGAATTCCTGGAAATCGCTCATCGCGTGCGCGAGGGGCTGAGGACGGGGCATAGCCATGAGGTTTAGGCCATTGCGTTCCGGGACCGCCCCCCTCTGCCCTGCCGGGCATCTCCCCCACAAGGGGGGAGATCAGCAGGAGGCGAAGACTCCTGCAAACCAGAACGCGAGAGCAGTTCTCTATAGAATCAAATGGGAACGAGGTGCTCTCCGCCAGCCGATCTCCCCCCTTGTGGGGGAGATGCCCGGCAGGGCAGAGGGGGGTGGCTGCGCATTCAACGCCACCATATGGGGGCAGTCGCTGTGAAACCCGACACCCTCAAGAACAAGATCATCCCCGTCACCACCATCCTGCTCGCCCTTATCGCCATCTGGTACGTCGCCGCCGTCCTCATGAACGCGCCGTTCCAGCGTGACATGGACAGCCGCGCCGGCGCCACCCCCACCACGATGGAATTCATCGGCAAAACGCTGTCGCAGCCGAAGCCGATCTTGCCGGCGCCGCATCAGGTGGCGCAGAATGTCTATGAGAACACTTTCCTGCGCAGCCTTACGAGCAGCCGCAGCCTCGTCTATCACAGCTGGGTGACGCTCTCCTCCACCCTGCTCGGCTTCGGCTTCGGCATGCTGCTCGGCATCCTTCTTGCGGTGCTGATCGTGCACAACCGTGCCATGGACCGCTCGCTGATGCCCTGGCTGGTGGCGAGCCAGACCATACCGATCCTTGCGATTGCGCCGATGATCGTCATCATCTCCTACAATGTGCTGACCGGCGACAATGCGATTGCCCATCTGCTGAACCTCGATTCCGACGCCTCCCGCCTCGTCTCCAAGGCGCTGATATCGACCTACCTCTCCTTCTTTCCGGTCGCCGTCGGCATGGTGAAGGGGCTGCGTTCGCCGGAGATCATGCATCTCGACCTGATGCGCACTTATAACGCCAGCCCGACGCAGACGTTCTGGAAGCTGCGTGTTCCCGCCTCGATCCCATTCCTCTTCACCTCGATGAAGGTTGCGATCGCCGCCAGCCTCGTCGGCGCCATCGTCGGCGAGCTGCCGACCGGCGCTGTCGCCGGAATCGGCTCGAAGCTGCTTGCCGGCTCCTATTACAGCCAGACCATCGATATCTGGGCAGCCCTTGTCGCCGGATCGCTGCTGGCGGGCATCCTGGTTGCGATCGTCGGCATTGCCGCAAAGATCGTCGACCGCGCCATGGGCGGGAGGCCGGCATGAGACATCTGACCTTCTCGTGGCAGGCTGTCGTCGCCTTCCTCCTCTGCATCGCGGCGCTGACGAGCCTTCCGCTTTTCGCCGAGGGTGCCGCACGCCCCTTGAGCGACGGTACGACGAGCCTCGTCGTGATCATCATCGCCGCGGCCGCTCTCCTGTCTTTTGCGCCGCAGCCGCCGGCCTACCGCGCTACCGTACTGTTCATCGGCGCACATGGTGCTGCCTGGATGCTGCTTTCCACTCTTTCCGGCAATGAGGGCACGGCGACGCGCGCCTTCTTCCTGCTGCTCTTTTCCTCCTGGCTGCTGGCCTGGCGATGCGTCACCGAGCTGTCGAAACTGCAGCCTGTCACCACCTTCGGCAAATCGACACTTCAACTGCTGATCCCGGCAATCTTCGGCGCCTGGATCCTCATCCTCTGGGAAGCGGTCACGCGTGGCGCCGGCATCCCGTTCATCATCCTGCCGCCGCCGAGCGCCATCGGCATGCGCATCATGGCCTCCCTGCCGATCCTCGGCGCCGATGTCAGGCAGACGATCTTCAAGGCGGTGCTGATCGGTTATATCGTCGGCTGCCTCGCCGGCTTCGCTGTGGCGGTGCTGGCCGACCGCATCGCCTTCCTGCGCCGCGGTCTCCTGCCGATCGGCAACCTGGTGTCGGCCCTGCCGATCATCGGCGTCGCCCCGGTCATGGTCATGTGGTTCGGCTTCGACTGGCCGTCGAAGGCCGCCGTCGTCATCATCATGACCTTCTTCCCGATGCTGGTGAACACCGTCGCAGGCCTTGCCGCCTCCGGCAGCATGGAGCGCGACCTGATGCGCACCTATGCCTCGAGCGACTGGCAGACGCTGTTCAAGCTCAAGCTGCCGGCAGCCATGCCCTTCATTTTCAACGCACTGAAGATCAACTCGACGCTGGCGCTGATTGGTGCCATCGTTGCCGAATTCTTCGGAACGCCGATCGTCGGCATGGGCTTCCGTATCTCCACCGAGATCGGTCGCATGAATGTCGACATGGTCTGGGCGGAAATCGCCGTCGCGGCGCTGGCCGGCTCGATCTTTTATGGCATCATCGCCCTGACCGAACGGGCGGTGACGTTCTGGCATCCGTCTATCCGTGGTGGCTAGGCGCGCACGGGTTCGAAAATGAGCCCGGGCATAACTTCAGAGGGTAAGGATAAGAAAATGAAAAAGTTGATGGTTGCAATGATGGCAAGCGCCATGTCGCTGGCCGCGGCCCATGCAATGGCGGCCGACAAGGTGGTGCTGCAGCTGAAATGGGTCACCCAGAGCCAGTTCGCCGGTTATTACGTCGCCAAGGAGAAGGGTTTCTACAAGGAAGCCGGCCTCGACGTCGACATCAAGCCGGGCGGTCCCGATATCGCCCCCGAGCAGGTGATCGCCGGCGGCGGCGCCGATGTCATCGTCGACTGGATGGGCGGCGCGCTGGTTGCCCGCGAAAAGGGCGTTCCGCTCATCAACATCGCCCAGCCCTACCAGAAGTCCGGCCTGGAAATGATCTGCCGCAAGGACGGCCCGGTCAAGACCGAGGCCGATTTCAAGGGGCACACGCTCGGCGTCTGGTTCTTCGGCAACGAATATCCTTTCTTCGCCTGGATGAATAAGCTCGGCCTGTCCACGGAAGGCGGCGCGAACGGCGTCACCGTGCTGAAGCAGAGCTTCGACGTGCAGCCGCTCGTCCAGAAGCAGGCGGACTGCATCTCCGTCATGACCTATAACGAATACTGGCAGGCGATCGATGCCGGCTTCAAGCCGGAGGAACTGACGGTCTTCAACTATACCGAGATGGGCAACGACCTTCTCGAAGACGGCCTCTACGCAATGGAAGACAAGCTGAAGGACCCGGCCTTCAAGGAGAAGATGGTCAAGTTCGTCCGCGCCTCGATGAAGGGCTGGAAATATGCCACCGAGAATCCCGACGAAGCCGCCGAGATCGTCGTCGACAATGGCGGTCAGGACGAAAACCATCAGAAGCGCATGATGGGCGAAGTCGCAAAATTGGTCGGCGACGGCTCCGGCAAGCTGGACGAGGCGCTCTATGCCCGCACGGCAAAGGCGCTGCTCGACCAGAAGATCATCAGCAAGGAGCCCTCGGGCGCCTGGACGCACGACATTACCGACGCCGCTTCCAAGTAGCTCCGGCACTATTGCGAAGGCAAACGCGCGGAAGATTTTCCGCGCGTTTTGCTTTTTTCCACGCAAGGTGCGAAAAAACGCCTTGCAACTGTCGCATTTATCCGGCGTCAAACGTCATGGGGTAGAAGCGCGATCAATCTTCGTAATGTTGACATAACCTTGCGGTGATTGATTGACGTCGGAATGGTCATTAATATCGCCTCATGGGGAATTGTTTTCTGCCGGACTTGTAGATCGAGCAAATCGATACCACCTACAAACCGAATTTGCCGACGAGGGATGAAGACGGCAAAGGATCGGCGGATACCTCTGAGAATGCAGGAAGGGCAGTGGCCTGATCGCGCGCTGAGTGGCAGACGCGCGAGTTCGGCCAACCTTATCATAAGATTGGACGAAGACGCATGGCACGCAAGCCGATTGGAATTCTAGGCGCCGCTACCCTTTTTGCAGCGGCCCTTGCTGCATCAACTGCATATTCGCAGGAAAAGCCGGTCGAAAAACCGCATCAGAACCTGCCGGCGATCGTCGTTACCAAGGCTGTGAATCGCACCCTCGTCGATCGAGTGATCGGCACGGGAACGGTCAAGCCCGTTGAGGAAGTCTATATTCAGCCGCAGGTCGAAGGCCTCTCCATCCGCACGCTGAAAGCCGATGTCGGCGACAAGGTCCAGGCGGAAAGCACGCTGGCGACGCTCAATGACGACGCGCTGGTGCTGGAAAAGAGCCAGATGATGGCGACGAAAGCCAAGGGTGAGGCAAGCCTTGCCCAGCTGCGCGCCCAGCTCATCGAAGCCCAGGCCAACGCCGAACAGGCCAGGCAGCAACAGGCCCGCTCCCAGGAAATGGTCAAGAAAGGCACGGTTTCCACCGCCCAGGTCGAGCAGGCCGATGCGACCGCCGCCGCCGCCAATGCCCGTGTCGTCTCCGCCGAACAGGCGATCGAGGTCGCGGAAGCCGATCTCAAGGTTTTCGACAGCCAGATCGCCGATGCGGATCTGAAGCTTGCGCGTACCGACGTGAAGACGCCGGTTGCCGGCACGATCTCAGCCAAGAACGCCAAGGTCGGCGCCATTGCCGCCGGCAACGGCGATCCGCTGTTCACTCTCATCCGCGACGGCGATATCGAGCTTGTCGCCGAAGTCGCCGAAAGCGATATCGTCAGAGTGATGGCCGGCCAGAAGGCGACGATTTCGCTCTCCGGCAGCCGCGAGAAGCTGTCCGGCGCCGTGCGCCTGGTGTCTCCGACCGTCGATCCGGCCACCCGCCTCGGTCTCGTCCATATCTCTATCGACGATGACAGCAAGGCGCGTTCCGGCATGTATGGCAGCGCCGAGATCATCGTCCGGGAGACCGAGGGCGTATCCCTTCCGCTGACCGCGGTGCTGACCGGCAACGAAGGTTCTTCCGCCCGCAAGGTCGAGGACGGCGTGGTGAAATTCGCCAAGATCGAGACCGGCATCCAGGACGGCGCCTATGTCGAGATCGTCAATGGATTGAAGAGCGGCGACGAGGTCGTGGCCAAGGCGGGCGCCTATGTCCGCGATGGCGACCACATCACGCCGGTGCGTGAACAGCCCCCGGCTTCCAACTAAAGAGACCATCCGATGAATTTTTCAGCCTGGTCCATTCGAAATCCGATCGCGCCGCTCCTGGCCTTCTGCCTGCTGATCTTCATCGGCATGCAGTCCTTCAATAAGCTGCCGATCACGCGCTTCCCGAATATCGACGTACCGCTCGTTTCGATCAGCGTGACGCAGAGCGGCGCTTCACCGGCCGAGCTCGAAATGCAGGTGACCAAGGAGATCGAAGATGCGATCGCCTCCATCACCGGCATCGACGAGATCCAGTCGACGGTGACCGACGGCAGCTCGCAGACCAACGTGATGTTCCGGATGGAAGTGCCGACGGAACAGGCTGTACAGGACGTCAAGGATGCGATCGACCGCATTCGCAGCGATCTGCCGGCCACCGCCGAAGCGCCAATCGTCACCAAGGTCGACGTCGAGGGCCAGGCGATCCAGACCTTCGCCGTTTCCTCGCCCGACATGTCGCTGGAAGAACTCTCCTGGTTCGTCGACGACACGATCAAGCGCGCCCTGCAGGGCCAGGCCGGCATCGGCCGCGTCGACCGTTACGGCGGCGCCGAGCGCGAAGTGCGCATCGAACTGACCCCCGGCAAGCTCGATGCCTATGGTATCACCGCCGCAAGCGTGAACCAGCAGCTGCGCGGCACCAACGTCGACCTCGGCTCGGGCCGCGGCCAGGTGGCGGGCAGCGAGCAGGCGATCCGCGTTCTCGGCGACGCCCGCAACGTCGCCGAACTCGCCGATACGACGATCGCGCTGCCGAACGGCCGCTTTGTCAAACTGTCCGATCTCGGCGTCATCAAGGACACCTACGAGGAGCCGAAATCCTTCTCGCGCTTCAACGCCACACCGGTCGTCACCTTCGGCGTCTTCCGCTCGAAGGGCGCCAGCGAAGTCAGCGTCGCCGAAACCGTGGCGCAGAGCCTTGATAAGGTGCGGAGCGAAAATCCGAACGTGAAGATCGAGATGATCGACGATTCGGTCTATTTCACCTACGGCAACTACGAAGCCGCCATCCATACGCTGCTCGAAGGGGCGCTGCTCGCCGTCATCGTCGTTCTTCTGTTCCTCCGGAACTGGCGGGCGACGCTGATTTCGGCAATCGCCCTTCCGCTGTCTGCGATCCCGACCTTTTGGGTCATGGACATGATGGGCTTCTCGCTGAACCTCGTCAGCTTCCTCGCTTTGACGCTCGCGACAGGCATCCTCGTCGACGACGCCATCGTCGAAATCGAGAACATCGCCCGCCACATCAAGATGGGCAAGACGCCATACCGGGCGGCGATCGAGGCGGCGGATGAAATCGGCCTCGCCGTCATCGCCACCACCTTCACGATCATCGCCGTCTTCGTGCCGGTTTCCTTCATGCCGGGCATTCCCGGTCAGTACTTCATCCAGTTCGGCCTGACGGTTGCCTTCTCGGTCTTCTTCTCGCTGATGGTCGCGCGCCTGATTACCCCGATGATGGCCGCCTATCTCATGCGCGCCGAAGATGGCATGGAAGACCATCACGACAATGACAGCCTGCTGATGCGTGGATACACGCGTCTCATACGCGGCACGACCGGGCGCTGGTACACGCGTTATGCGACGCTGATCGTCGCCTTCGCTTTCCTGGTCGGCTCCGTCTTGTTGCTGATGAAAGTTCCAGGCAGTTTCCTGCCGCCCGAAGACGCGTCACGCATCGTTCTCTCCGTCGAGCTGCCGCCCAATGCACGGCTTGACGATACCGAGAAGACGACGGATGCGATCTACGACCGGGTCAAGGATATCAACGGCGTCGAAAGCGTCTTCGTCCTCGGCGGCGCATCGCCGAAGGGCGATCTCGAACTGCGCCGCGCGACCATCACCCTGGCACTTCACAAGCTCGACCAGTCGCTGATCAAGAAGATGGTCAACGACGGGCTCGGCCATATCCCGGTCATCGGGCCGATGCTGCCGAAGGTGGAAGTCCACGGCCGCGAGCGTCCGCAATGGGATATCGAAAAGGAAGTCTTCGCCAAGCTGCGTGACATTCCCGACGTCCATATCCTCAAGCTCAACGATCGCGGCGAACGCGACCTTTCCTTCAACTTCCTCTCCAAGAACGAGAAGGACCTGAACGACGCCGTCGGCGTCCTGGAATCGAAGCTCCGCGCCGATCCGCTGCTCGCCAATGTCAGCGCCGACGGCGCCCTGCCGCGTCCGGAACTGCAGGTCTACCCGCGCAAGGACGAGGCCGCCCGCCTCGGCATCACGCCGCAGCAAATCTCCGAAACGATCCGCGTCGCCACCATCGGCGATGTCGATGCGGCCCTTGCCAAGATCTCGCTCGACGATCGTCAGATCCCGATCCGCGTCCAGGCGGCACTCGACATGCGCCGCGACCTCGCGGCCATCCGGGCGCTGAAGATCCAGACCGCCAGCGGCGGCACCGTTCCGCTCGCAAGCGTCGCCAATATCGACTATTCGGAGGGCGTAAGCTCGATCAAGCGCAACAACCGTTACCGCGTCGTCTCGATCGGCTCCGACCTGCCGCAGGGCGTGGCGCTCGATACGGCCTCGGCCCGGTTCCGCGAGATCGTCAAGGCGGCCAATATCCCGGCCACGGTGCATCTTGCCGAAAGCGGCGACACCAAGGTCCAGTCCGAGATGCAGCAGAGTTTCGTCAACGCCATGTTGATGGGCCTCCTGCTGGTGCTGACGGTGCTGATCCTGCTCTTCAAGGACGTGATCCAGCCCTTCACCATCCTGTTCTCGCTGCCGCTCGCCATCGGCGGTGTCGCGGCGGCTCTGATCATCACCAGCAATCCGCTGTCCATGCCTGTCATGATCGGTATCCTGATGCTGATGGGTGTCGTCACCAAGAACGCCATCCTGCTCGTGGATTTCGCAATCGAGATGCGCCACCAGGGCATGGCCCGCGTCGAGGCCATGGTCGAAGCCGGCCGCAAGCGCGCCCGGCCGATCATCATGACCTCCATCGCCATGTCGGCGGGCATGCTGCCTTCCGCGCTCGGTGTGGGCGAAGGCGGCTCGTTCCGCGCGCCGATGGCGATCGCGGTGATCGGCGGCATCATCGTCTCGACGGTGCTCTCGCTCGTCGTCGTGCCGTCCTTCTTCCTGATCATGGACGATCTGTCCCGCCTGCTCGGCTGGATGTTCGGCCGCCTCGTCGGCAGGAAAGACCAGGAAGACCTGCCGCTGTCGCGCGAGGATCTCACCCGCGTCACCCGCGAGAACCGTAGCGATATCGACGCGCTGGATGAGCGCCTGACCGCGATCGAAAAGCCGGAAGACAAGCGCAAGAAGGCCAACGACACCAACGTGCTCCGCCTGCCGCCGTTTGCGGCCGAGTGAGCAAAGGCTCAGGAAATCAAAACGGGCCGGGAGCAATCTCCCGGCCTTGTCGTCAGGAAGGGGAACCCGCCGCGGTCAGTCTTCCACTACCTCAATCTCGGGACGGCCGGCAAGGATGAGCCGCAGGCGGCCGCGGTCGGGCCGCTCGAGCATGATCGGACCCGCCTTTTCCTCCAGTCGCCGGCGCAGCAAGATCAGCCGGGTCTCCAGATTGTCCTTGAAGTCAGGCAATTGCAGGCGCCGGTCGCGGCGTATCTCGCGGTTCAGAAAGTCCTGCTTGCCGATGCGCGCATAGTCTTCAAGGAAGTGTAGGAGCAGCCGCCCCGGCACGCCGCGGATGAGATAGTCGTCGTCGACGAACAGCGAGCCGTCTCTTGGATAGAAGCGCACGGCGATGCGCCGGCCGGCAGGCACGCTCCCGGTCTCGGCGGCTGGCGCCTCCGTCTTCTCGCGCCGGCTCGTCTCCGCCCGCTCCCGCTCCTCGGAGAGAAAGGAGAGCGCAGTGGCCAGATGCGCGGCGATCACCATCAGCGCCTCCTCGTCGCGATGGCGGAAGGTGAACCGTTCCGTCGATTCCGAGAACAGTACGCCGACGAGCCTTCCCCGCGCGACAAGCGGCAGCGCGATCTGGCTGAGTGGCTTGTCGAGCGCCGGAAGCGGGATGGGCGTCGTATCCTCGACGCCCGCCATGGTCCGCACGGCCTGGATATAGCGCTGGCCGCGGCTCAAATCGGTGATCCGCACATTGCGTTGCCGCTCGGCCGCAACCCCGATAATGCCGCGCCCGGGAGGAACCTCGGCGCCGAAGCCGAACTGGTCGTAGCCGCGGCTGGCGATCGTCGTCAACCCGCCGCGTTCGCCGTCCGGCACCAGCACCATGGAATGGCGGTAGCCGAAGAACTCGTCCAGGCCTACGAGCGTGGCGTCGAGCAGCGTTTCCGGATCGCTGCAATCCGACATCCGTGCCGTCAGCCGCGCCACCCTGCCCATCCGATCAGGCAGCACGAGCGGCTCCGGCTCGACCAGCGGATGGGCGGCCGGCACGGCACGGCAATCCTCCACATGATAGATGTCGACGGCGCGCAGCTTCATGATCCCGCTCATCCGGCTTTCCAGGATCGCCAGATGGATCGCCATCCGCTCGAATGTCTCACCCTCCGTCTCGGAACGCTCGAATACCAGGTCGAGCACGTGCTGCTGGCCGCTATAGCCATCGACCACCATCACGGTCGCAAGCCCGCTGCGCGCCACATTGGCGGCGGTCTTGGAGAAGAACTGGTCAGAGAGCGCGACATGCATCTCGTCGACGTAATGCACGTGCGAGAGATAGGAAATATTGGGCATGCCGTCCGCATCGGTGGTTGCGATGACGGAGGGAATGACGCCTTCGAAACTGTCGCGCAGCCTTTCGAGCGGGATCATGCGGCGGCTTCCGGTATCAGCCTGCGTCCGGCGCCCGGCCCGGGCGTCTGCTCGAAGATCGCCTGCGGCTCGATCGTCAGGCACACGAGTTCCTGGTCCGAGAGCGTGCTGGAGAGCTGCATCCGGGTGACCCCGAGCGCCAGCATCCGCGCGAGCTGTTCTGCGACATAGGCCTCGCCCCGTGCCCGGTGGGCCTCATCCGCCGGCCCTGCCGCGAGGATCCGGCCCTTGATCTGGCAGGCCTTGTAGTCGGCGGCCCGCACATAGGTCATGGCAATCGGCCGGCCGGCCAGCGCCTCGCCCACGGCATCAGGCCATTGGCTGCCGGAGGCGAGAAAGTGCAGATGCCCGCTCTGCCGGTCGACGCGCACGCCGGAGCCGCGGCCGATCATCGGTCGGCCGGTCCCGTCGCGCGTCGCGAACAGGATCATGACGGGACTCTCAATGAATTCCACTAGTTCCGGCCCCAGCAATGCTTTCCCTCCGATGTCAGGCGATGATAGTTAGTTAGGATATTCTTAGCAATCGTTCCAATTGCTTAGGATGGTTTTAGGAAGCGCCTCGCGAAGGCCTCGGTTATCTCATGGCCATCACCCCGGCGCACAAAGGAGGCGCCGGCCAACGAGAGGAAAACCATCGTGAGCCACGAATTCTCGCTTACCAGCATCCCCGATCTCAACGGCCGTTACGACATTTACGGCGCGATACACAAGGGCCTGCGCAAGGCCGGCTGCGACCTGCTCGGACGCCTCGGCACGGCCGATTTCCAGAATGTCGAGGAAACGGTCTTCCTGATCGGCGACCTGCGCCATTACCTGATGCTTGCCGCTTCCCACGTCAGTCACGAGGACGACAACATCCACGTGGCGCTCGCCGCCAAAGGCGCCTCGACCGTCACGCTGGACGAGCAGCACGACGATCACCGCACCGCCTTCCGCGAACTGGAAGAAATTGTTGTCGCCTGGGAGAACGCCTGGCCGCCGCACAAGGCCGCCTGCGGCCGCAAACTTTATCTCGCCTTCGCCGCCTATATCGCCGACGACTTCGCGCATATGCATGAGGAGGAGGCGGTGACCGGCCCTCTTCTGTGGCGCTATTTCAACGACGAGGAAATACTCGGCATCGAGATGAACATCATCGGCTCCCTGCCGCCGGAAAAGAGCATGGCCTTCATGCGCATCATGATCCCGGCGATCAATCCGGCGGAGCGTGCGGCACTCTTGGGCGCCATGAAGAAGAATGCGCCGCCGGAAATCTTCCAGGCAGTCATCGACTTCGCCGTCCGTCCGGGGCTTTCGGCCGGCGACTTCGCCAAGCTTGCCGACGCGCTGAAGCTGGCCGCCTGAAAAGATTGCTGCGGGCGGAGGATCGAGGCTCCGCCCGTGGCATCGCCGATGCATTTCCGGAGAAGAACCATGTGCAAACCGAACGGCAAGACCGGCATTCCGGCCGCGTGTCCGCGCCGCGGCGATTGCCGCGGCTGCCTCACGCTATCCGCCACGCTGGGGGCGGGAAGCGCCTCACATCTTGACGCGCTGATCAAGGAAGAACGCCCGCCGCCGGCGTTGATCCTCCTGGAGACGTTTTCAATTCAGGCTAAAATCAAACGAATCTAGAGCCCGCCCTGCTCTCTCAGGAAACTGACGATCGAACTGACGCCGTCGCCGCGCTTCATGTCGGAAAAGACGAAGGGACGACTTGCACGCATACGCGTCGCGTCCCGATCCATCACCTCGAGATCGGCGCCGACATGCGGTGCCAGATCCTTCTTGTTGATGACGAGCAGGTCCGAGCGGGTGATCCCTGGTCCGCCCTTGCGCGGGATTTCCTCGCCCTGGCAGACGGAGATGACATAGATGGTGATATCGGCAAGATCCGGCGAAAAGGTCGCCGCCAGATTGTCGCCGCCGGATTCGATGAAGACGACGTCGAGATCGGGGATGCGCTCATTGAGGCCGGCGATCGCCTGAAGATTGATCGTCGCGTCTTCGCGAATGGCGGTGTGCGGGCAACCGCCCGTCTCCACACCGACGATGCGGTCGGAAGGCAGTGCCTGCATGCGCACCAGCGCTTCGGCATCCTCGGTCGTGTAGATATCGTTGGTGACGACGGCGACGGAATAATCGTCACGCATCGCCTTGCAGAGCTTTTCGGTCAGCGCCGTCTTGCCCGAGCCAACCGGCCCGCCGATACCGACGCGCAGAGGTCCGTTTCTTGATTTCATGTGTCGTACTCCAATGATATCCCGATGATAGCCACGCCGCCGGCGCGCGCCACCGTCAAATGACGCAGTCGCGCGGATAATTTGGTTCTTTAAGACCGGAAAAGCCGCGTCGCCTGGGTCTCGTGGCGCAGGCTAGCGATATCGGCCTGTACCGTCGCCGAGCCGAGATCGTCGAGCGTCGAGCTTGCCGCCCGCCGGGCGACCTCCGCAATTTGCTCTTCAAGGCCGGCAAGCACGGCAACGCCGTCCTTCTGACCGGCGACGCCGAGGCGGATGCCCGATGAAACCGCCTGCGAAGCATAGGCGTGCAGGAAGACCGCGAGCACCTCCTCAGGCCTTATGCCATGCGCGCCCGCAACCGCTCCGACCGCGATGGGATAGGCGGCCTTGCCAGGCAGCCTATCGAAAACCTCGTCCGGCCAAGCCCGCGCTGCCGCCAGAAAGGCCTCGCCGAGCAGCATCGTTTCCTGATGGCGCTCGCGCGATCCGGCAAGGGCTTCGGCAAGTGCGGCGACTTCGGCAAGGCGCGCGGGTTCCGCCTGGCGCCTGTGGCTCTCGGCCAGAAGCACGGCATCGTTCCAGGCGGAGCCATGGCCGAACAGCGTGCCGATCCAAGCCGCAAGCGAGGCCGCATCGGTGACGAGCCCATCGGCCACCGCCCGCTCCAGCCCGCCCGAATAGGCAAAACTGCCGATCGGGAAGGCCGGCGAGAGCCATGCCGTCAGACGCAACAATGCCTGCAGTTCAGAGTTTCCCGTCATCGAGCCTCAGTCGTGCTTGTGGCCGTGATGCCCGTGGTCGTGATCATGATCCCGCCCGTGGTCATGGTCATGATTGCATCCCGGTCCATGCACATGGTCGTGGCGGTGATCCTGTTTGTGGTCATGAGCCGCATGACCGTGATCGTGCGAATGACCGCCATGGGCATGATAGGCTCCGCGTGCCGGCTGGAAGGGCTCGTCGATGTCGAGGACGGTGGCCCCTAGCCCCTGCAGCATGGTGCGAATGACATGATCACGCAGGATGACGATGCGGTCTTCCTCGATCTGGGCTGCGAGATGGCGGTTGCCGAGATGCCAGGCAAGTTCGACCAGATGTGTGCGGTCGCGGCCGCGGACTTCGAAGAGTTTCTCGTCGGCGGCGAGGATCTCGATCAGTTCGCCATCGTCGCGCACCAGCAGGTCGCCATTGGCGAAAAGCACAGGGTCCTTGAGGTCGAGCATGACCATCTCGCCATTTTCCAGATGCAGCAGCTTACGGCGCAGATGGCGCAGATCATGCGGCAACTTGACCTGGGCGGTCGGATGGGAGGACGGGGTTCCGGCTGGAAGATAGGAGGTAACGCGCTGCATGATATGTCCGTTTTGCTGAGGCGACCATGCAAAATAGCCTCTCCCGACGCAAGCACCAATGGCCTTTTGCTCGGGAGCCGGCTTTTATATTCCGTAGGCCTGCATCACGTTGTCGCCCCCCTGCCCTCTGCTCTCGGCATCAGGGCTGTTTTCGGAAAGCCCGTGCCAGGCATGGTGCAGCCCCTCCCGCTCATGCACGACGCGATTGCGTCCGAGCGCCTTGGCGAGGTAGAGCGCCCGGTCGGCGGAGGCATAGAGCTGCTGCTTGCTGCGCCCGGCGACGAGATCGGCCACGCCGCCTGATATGGTGATGCCGATATTGTGCCCCTCCGCCACGATCGGTCCACCGGCGATCCTTGCCCGCACCGCCTGGATCCGCTCCAGCCGCGCCTCCAGCGGTTCGCCGGAGACGATGACGCCGAATTCCTCGCCGCCGAGGCGCGCGACAACGGACAATTCGTCGAAAGCCGAGGTCAGAACGGCCGAGACAGCCGTGATGACGGCATCGCCGCAGGCATGGCCGAAACGATCGTTGATCGCCTTGAAGCGGTCGACGTCGAATATGACGAGCGAGGCGTCGCTCTCGGTATTCTCGAGCGCCTCGGTAAAGGCACGCCGGTTCAGGAGGCCGGAGAGCGTGTCCGTGCGGCTGAGCTTTTCGAACTCCGCACGCGACAGCGTCAGCTCATGCAGGGCAAAACCAGCCGCCAGCGACAGCATGCCGGAAACCGTCCCGCCGACGAGCCAGGAAAAAATGGCGCCGAAGCCGAGCGCATGCGAGAGCGTCACCGGCAGCAGCCCGAAAAAGCCGAGCGGCGGTATCGTCAGCGACATGATGACGCCGGAGAGAACGACGGCAAGAAAGCTCATCTTCAAAGCGAAGAGATAGACGTTCCTGCGATATTGAAAATTACCGAAATCGGCCTGCAGCGACATCCAGTTTTTCATGAGAATCAACCTTCCTGTCCGGCGTTGCAAGGCATTGATAAGAGGCCAATTGCTGCGGGTGTCTTAATCGAACCGTTAAAATTCGAATGGTTTCTGACGATTCGGTGGACAGATTTTCTCTAGCAGGAGATGCAGCCTCCCAATCCCTGAATCGGACAGCACAGAGAGACACTTAAGAATTTGATTTAAAACAGCTTTATTGGACAGTGCCGTAGGGCTGTTCCAGAATGGTCTACTTGGGGAAATACCGATTCTTTCATTGATTTTTACAACCAAATGGAGAGCGCCGTTTACAATTCACTTCAACAGCGGACCCGACGACAGCTGCATCAATTGTAGACACCGAGAGACAATCGCAATGATTGTGGAAGCGGATTCCATAAGCCGGTTCGAAGCCCGGCCGAGCGGAGCGCAGCCGCCGTCCAGGTGTTGCAGCCGAGGAGAGCGTTGAAATATCCCTTGGCCTCGAAGAACCGATCGATCTCGCCGTAACCGGCGTCCGGGATCGGAACCACCACGCCCGCTTCGCGAACAAAGCTGTCGGAGATGAATTTGCGCAGCCGGGCCAACTGATCGCCGCTGAGATCGAATGCGGCAACGGCGGGCTGCGGCTCGGTGATATGGCCGGCAAGGTCCACATGCAGCACCGAACGGTCGACCGTCAGCGCCCGCAGCACCGGCAGCGGCTTCAGCTCCGCCCAGCTCGGGGTTTCCAGATAGAAGGAGCGGCCGCCCCAGCCGACGATGAGCCATTCCGCATTCGGATGGCCGAGCGGAAAATCGGTACCGGCGAGGAAGGAAAAGGCCGCCCGCGTCTCCTCGTCGAGCGGAATGGCAATATCGGTATGGATCGGCCCCGACAGCAGGAGCACCCGGTGCATAGCCGCCGCGGACGACGCCTCGACCGGGGCAATCAGCGGCCGGGGAATGAAGGTTCCGCCCGCTGCCAGAGCAAAGAGCAGGCCCATGACCCGCAGCAACCAGCGGATGCCTGTCCTCATCGGAACCACCAGTCGCCCATCGGAGTGCGCCTAAAACAGGAAATAGCGCTGCGCCATCGGCAGCACCGTCGCCGGTTCGCAGGTCAGCAATTCGCCGTTCGCCCTGACCTCATAGGTCTCCGGATCGACCTCGATCTCGGGTGTCAGATCGTTGTGGATCATCGATGCCTTGGAGATGCCGCCGCGCGTATTCTTCACCGCCACCAGCTCCTTGGCGACGCCGAGCCGGCCCTTCAGGCCGGCATCGAGCGAGGCCTGGCTGACGAAGGTGACGGAGGAATTGGTCAGGCTCCGGCCGTAGGAGGCAAACATCGGCCGGTAGTGCACCGGCTGCGGGGTCGGGATCGACGCGTTCGGATCGCCCATCGGCGCGGCTGCGATCGAGCCGCCGAGCAACACCATGTCGGGCTTCACCCCGAAGAAAGCCGGATTCCAGAGCACGAGGTCGGCGCGCTTGCCGATCTCGACCGAGCCGATCTCATGGCTGAGACCGTGGGCGATCGCCGGATTGATCGTGTATTTGGCGATATAGCGGCGGACGCGGAAATTGTCGTTGTCGCCCTTCTCTTCCTTCAATCGGCCGCGCTGGCGCTTCATTTTGTCGGCCGTCTGCCATGTGCGGATTGCCACTTCGCCGACGCGGCCCATGGCCTGGCTATCGGAGGAGATGATCGAGAAGGCGCCGATATCGTGGAGAATGTCTTCCGCCGCGATCGTCTCCTTGCGGATGCGGCTTTCGGCAAAGGCGATATCTTCGGGGATCGACGGCGACAGGTGATGGCAGACCATCAGCATGTCGAGATGCTCGGCGATGGTGTTGACCGTATAGGGCCGCGTCGGATTGGTGGACGACGGGATGACGTTCGGCTGGCCGCAGATCTTGATGATATCGGGCGCATGCCCGCCGCCCGCCCCTTCCGTGTGGAAGGCATGGATCGTGCGGCCCTTGATGGCGCCGATCGTATCCTCGACGAAGCCGCTTTCGTTCAGCGTATCGGTATGGATCATCACCTGCACGTCATATTCGTCGGCGACCGACAGGCAGCAGTCGATGGCGCCAGGCGTCGTGCCCCAGTCCTCGTGCAGCTTCAGCGAGGTGGCGCCGGCCAGCACCATCTCGGTCAGCGCCCCCGGCAGCGAGGCATTGCCCTTGCCGGCGAAGGCAAGGTTCATCGGGAAGGCGTCGGCCGCTTCGATCATGCGGGCGAGATGCCAGGGGCCCGGCGTGCAGGTGGTGGCAAGCGTGCCGTGCGCCGGCCCCGTGCCGCCGCCGAGCATGCAGGTCATGCCCGACATCAGCGCTTCCTCGATCTGCTGGGGCGCGATGAAATGGATATGGCTGTCCATGCCGCCTGATGTGACGATCTTGCCCTCGGCGGCGATCGCCTCCGTGCCCGGGCCAACGATAATATTGACGCCGGGCTGCATGTCGGGATTGCCCGCCTTGCCGATCGCAACGATGCGCCCGTTCTTGAGCCCGATATCGGCCTTGTAGATCCCTGAGTGATCGACGATCACCGCATTGGTGATAACCGTATCGACGGCACCGTCCGCCCGTGTCACCTGGCTCTGGCCCATGCCGTCGCGGATCACTTTGCCACCGCCGAACTTCACCTCCTCGCCATAGGTGGTGAAATCCTTCTCGATCTCGATGAAGAGTTCCGTATCGGCAAGGCGCACCTTGTCGCCGGTGGTCGGTCCGAACATGCCGGCATAGGCGGCGCGCGAGATCTTATAGGGCATCCATCAGGCTCCTTGGGAGGAAGAGAAATGTGTTTTTCCGCCGAACCGCGCGAGGCGGCCGGCGGCAATATAGCTATCGACAAGCTGACGTTCGGCGGCAAACGGGTGCCATTCCCAGCCGGTATGGCCGAAGCCCGCCAGCATCACCTCGGCCTCGGCAAATTTGTTCAACACCTCGGCGATGACGATCATGCCACTGCTCGGCACGACATAAGGCGACGGCGCAAAGGCCGAAAGCGAGGCGTCGACGGCCTCGTGAACCGATTTGTCGATGACGACATGTGTCTTGCCGGTCTCGGCGCAGAAGGCGTCGAATGCCTCCGTATAGTCGTCGCAGAAATCGTCGAGATCGGGATGCGAGACGGCAAGCGGCGCGCGCATCGCGGCGAATTTTTCCGGGTCGCGCACGCTCCAGATTTCGCGCGCCGCAACAACACCGGGATGTGAACGCCATTCAGACGAGCCGAGCATCGCCTTCGCCGGCCGGCCGGTATTGCAGACCGCAACGGCATCCGTGCGGCTGCCGCCGGCGCCATAGGAACGGCAATCGTTGAAGCGGATGACGAAATCGGCGGCGTCAATGACGCCTCCCATTCCTTCTCCGACCTCACCATTGCCGACGATCATGATCCTGCTCGCCACCTCAGTTGCTCATCGTGTCTTCGAGCTCTTTCAGCTCTTTGGTGCGCTTGTCCGTCTCTTCGGCCAGGCATCCGGCCACCAGCATCGGCTCCATCGTACCGCCGCGCGCCTGGAAGCCGAAGGCGTCGCATTCGGCGTCGCGATAATCGATCCAGGCGCGCTGCGCCTTGACCAGCGCCTTCTCCGCGCCCTTCATGTCGCCGTCGATATCCTTGTCGATCGCCACCATGGCGGCGCGCGTCTTCTTGTATTGCTCGTTCAAGGCTTTGTCGGCTGCCGCATGGCGTTCCTGCTCACAGGAGGTCATGTCCGATTGCGTCTGGGGATTCTTGCAATCGACATCCTGGGCAGAGGCGCCGTGGGCCGCAAACAGCATCGCCGCCCCGGCAAGGCAGATATTCAAGCGCATGCCTTCCTCCCGTCGATTGCCTTTTAGAGCTTGCCCATGACCAGCTGACGGAAGCCGTAGACCTCGCGCTTGCCGGAAAGCGGGATCAACGTCACCGAGCGCGTCTGCCCCGGCTCGAAACGCACCGCCGTTCCTGCCGGAATATCGAGCCGCTTGCCATGCGCCGCCGCGCGATCGAAGGAAAGCCCGGCATTGGTTTCGGCGAAGTGATAGTGGCTGCCGACCTGCACCGGCCGGTCGCCGGTGTTGGAAACCTCCAGCGTCACCGTCGGTGCGCCGGCATTCAGTTCGATGTCGCCGTTTGCGGCAATGATTTCGCCCGGAATCATCTCGTTCTCCTTAAGCCGCCTTGGGCGCGCAGCCCTCGGCCTTCAGCACACGTTTTGTCGACGCCGGATTTTTGGCGAGCCTATCAGCCGGCCGGATGGGTCTGGCAACGAGATTGCCGCCGCAATTCGGGCAGGCGCCTTTCAATACGCCGTCCGCACAATCGGCGCAGAAGGTGCATTCATAGGTGCAGATCCGCGCCTCGATGCTCTCCGGCGGCAAATCCCTATCGCAGCATTCGCAATTAGGCCTGAGTTCCAACATTCTACGTCCTCACCGGATCGGTTCATGCACGGTGACGAGTTTGGTGCCATCGGGGAAGGTCGCCTCCACCTGCACGTCGTGGATCATCTCGGCAATGCCCTCCATCACCTGGTCGCGGCCGATCACATGGGCGCCGGCCTCCATCAACTCGGCGACCGGACGACCGTCACGGGCGCCTTCGACGACGAAATCGCTGATCAGCGCGATCGCTTCGGGATAGTTCAGCTTGACGCCGCGCTCCAGCCGCCGTCGCGCCACCATCGCCGCCATCGATATCAGCAGCTTGTCTTTTTCTCTCGGAGTGAGGTTCATTGCTCGTCCATCTGCTTGGTGCTTAAATTCATAGATTCCAGACTTTCGGCACAGGCGCACCGTTGCGCAAGGTGGAAATGACCGGGATCAGGATTTTTCTGAGCGAGAAGCCGTCGGCTGCTGCAAGACGCACGACGAGCTTGTCGTTCCAGGCGCTGGCGCCGCCCATCGCCCCTTCGACGAGCGGCCGCGCTTTGCCGAGATAGGCTTCCGCCAGCGGCCCGGCATAGAGCAGCGTCGCAAAGGCCACCTGCCCGCCGAGCACGGCCTGACGCGCGGCCAGTGCCGCGATACCCTCGGAAAGTCTGAGCTCCTCGGCATGGATCAGCCGGCCCGAACGGCGGATACGCCAGCGGTCGCGAAAGAGCCCTGTCTCCACCGCCTCGCCCATCGCCTTGCGGCCGAGCAGCACCGCCTCGACGGCCAGGAATTCGGCGCTCTCGTCGAGATCGACATCGAGCCGGCGGAAAAGTGAAGCCCGGTCGAAGAGGATGGTCTCCTGCGGCAGCCAGTCGACGCGCGCTCCCGCTCCAACTTCGATGCGGGTCGCCACCTCGGCTGTGCCAGCCGATGCCTTGTAGATCTTCTCGCAGGCCTGGGTGGTGACGTCGATCTTCGTGCCGGCGCCGGCAACGACGCTCCAATCCATCCGGTCGCCGCCGGTCAGCCCGCCAGCGGTATTGATGATGACGGCTTCCATCGAGGCATCGAAGGTATCGGGCAGGCGGATCTTCGCCGCGCCCTCCTGATAAAGCTCGCGGATGCGCGTGCGGCCATCGAACAGCTTCGCTGCCAGATGCCCGCGTCCTTCCGCTCTTTGCGGTCTCGTGCCTGCCGCCGCTGTCGTCATAACGTCCCTTTTGTTCGCGCCCCCGGCTTTCACTCAAGCGCGCGGATCACGGAAAGCAAGCAATTCCTATGCCGTCCAGGGAGGCCCCAGAGGACGCAGGAGATTTGCGAATTGCCGCATCCCCTGCCGCAAAAAGCGGCATCTGCCATTCAGACAGTCAGATGCCGGCGGGCTTCCGGCGTATCCAGTGTTTCGGCAAGGCCTTCATGCACGATCTCGCCACGATCCATGATGTAGACGTAGTCGGCAAGCTCCCGGCAGAAATCGAGATATTGCTCGACGAGCAGGATCGCCATGCCGGTGGAATCGCGGAGATAGCGGATCGCCCGGCCGATATCCTTGATGATCGACGGCTGAATGCCTTCGGTCGGTTCATCGAGCACGAGAATCCTGGGGCGTGTCACCATCGCCCGCCCGATCGCCAGTTGCTGCTGCTGCCCGCCGGAAAGATCGCCGCCGCGTCGCGACAGCATCGACTTCAGCACCGGGAAGAGACTGAAGATGTCGTCGGGAATATTCCGGTCGCGGCGGCCAAGCGGGGCAAAGCCGGTTTCGAGATTTTCCTTGACGGTCAGCAGCGGAAAGATTTCACGCCCTTGCGGCACATAGCCGATGCCCTGCTTGGCGCGGGCAAAGGGCGGCAGGCCGTTGAGCCTGGTGTCGTTGAAGGTGACGGTACCGGCCGACAGCGGATGCTGGCCGGTCACGGCGCGCAGCAGCGAACTCTTTCCGACGCCGTTGCGCCCCAGCACGCAGGTGATCTTGCCCATCTCCGCCTTGATGGAGATGCCGCGCAGCGCCTGGGCGGCGCCATAATGCAGATTTGCGTTTTCGACTGTCAGCATCCGTTCACCCGTTCCCCATCAATTCATCAGCGTGCGCCTCAGCGTCTGCAGGGCGTGCTCCTGTTCTTTCGTTCTTTCGCCGCCGGCCGCGGCCACGTCCTCGGCAATATCGATCAGTTGCCGGCGCTCCTGCATATCGAGCGCCTTTAACCAGAGATCCCGGAACCGGCGGATCGGGTCTTCGGGACTGTTGACGTTCTTGGACGCCCATTCGCCGAAAACCAGCACCTCGTCCATATCGCCCGGCCGGATGATGCCCTTCATGCGGTTGCGGATGACATCCTTCGCCGCGTCGAGATACATCGGCTTCTCCTTGGCAAGACAGAAGAAGAAAGCCACCGCCGCAATCGCCGGATCGGCGATCGAGGCGAGCGGCGCCGCCTCCGCCTGCTTGCGGCGCTTTCCACGCCTATAAGCGCCCCGCATGCGCTCGACGGAATCGATGATCTCGTTTCCCGCCTCACGCATCATTTTAAAACGCCAATACCAGATGACCGCGCCGCTGAGCGCCGCGACAAAAATACCGAGAAAAGCCATGATGAAACCCCAGAATGAAACCCGCTCGTTTTAGAGCGTCTTCTTCTGTCAGGTTCAAGCCTGGAAGTTGCATTCTTCACCGCCCCAGATAGTTCTCAATCACCTTTGGATCGGAGCTGACGAAATCGATCGATCCTTCCGCCAGCACCGAGCCTTCCGCAAGGCACGTGACCTTGACGCCGAGGTCGCGGATAAAGCCCATATCGTGCTCGACGACGACGACCGACCGGGTCTTGGCGATATCCTTCAGCAAGATCGCCGTTTCCGCCGTCTCCGCATCCGTCATACCGGCCACCGGCTCGTCGACGAGCAGCAGCTTCGGCTCCTGCGCAAGCAGCATGCCGATCTCCAGCCACTGCTTCTGTCCATGCGAAAGGTTGGCGGCGAATTCCTCGCGGCGGTGCGTCAGCCGCACCGTATCGAGGATTTCCTCGATACGTGCCTTGTCCTCGCCCGAAAGCCGATAGAACAGCGTCGAGAACACGCCACGGCGCCGGTTCAGCGCCAGCTCCAGATTGTCCCAGACCGTGTGACTTTCAAACACCGTCGGCTTCTGGAATTTGCGGCCGATGCCGAGCTGGGCGATATCGGCCTCGTCCTTCCTGGTGAGATCGATCGTGCCGTTGAAGAACACCTCGCCTTCATCGGGCCTGGTTTTGCCGGTGATGATATCCATCATCGTCGTCTTGCCGGCGCCGTTCGGGCCGATGATGGCGCGAAGCTCGCCGGGTTCGATGACGATCGACAGCGAATTCAACGCTTTGAAGCCGTCGAAGGAAACCGAGACGCCGCTGAGATAAAGCACGCTGGTGGGTTTGACGTCGGGAATCACTGTGTCACTCCGCTGCCTGGATTTTCGGTTCGATACCGTCTTCCTGCACCGCCGGCGGGACCGCAGCGGAGACGGCTTTCCGTTTGCCGAGATATTGCGCCACGGTGCCGACGACGCCCTTCGGCAGGAACAGCGTGACGGCGACGAAGAGGCCGCCGAGCGCAAACAGCCAGAACTCCGGGAAGAGACCGGTGAAGATCGTCTTGCCGCCGTTGACGAGGATTGCGCCGATGATCGGCCCGATCAGCGTCGCCCGCCCCCCGACCGCCGTCCAGATGACGACTTCGATCGAGTTGGCCGGCGCGAATTCGCCGGGGTTGATGATGCCGACCTGCGGCACATAGAGCGCGCCGGCAATGCCTGCCATCATCGCCGAGACGACGAAGGTGAAGAGTTTGAAATGCTCGACGCGGTAGCCGAGGAAGCGCGTGCGGCTTTCGGCATCACGCACCCCGACCAGCACCTTGCCGAACTTCGAACGAACGATCGCCGAGGCAAGCAGCAGCGACAGCGCCAGGAAGATCGCGGTTGCCGCAAAGAGGGCTGCACGCGTGCCGTCGGCCTGGACGTTGAAGCCGATAATGTCCTTGAAATCGGTCAGGCCGTTGTTGCCGCCAAAACCCATATCGTTGCGGAAGAAGGCGAGCAGCAGCGCATAGGTCATCGCCTGGGTGATGATCGAGAGATAGACACCGTTGACGCGTGAGCGGAAAGCGAACCAGCCGAAGACGAAGGCAAGCAGGCCGGGCACGACGAGAACCATCAGCGCCGCAAACCAGAAATGGTTGAAGCCGTGCCAGAACCAGGGCAGATCCTTCCAGTTCAGGAACACCATGAAGTCGGGCAGGATTGGGTCGCCGTAGCTGCCGCGGGTGCCGATCTGGCGCATCAGATACATGCCCATCGCATAGCCCCCGAGCGCGAAGAAGGCACCGTGGCCGAGCGAGAGGATGCCGCAGAAACCCCAGACGAGATCAAGCGCCAGCGCCAGCAGCGCATAGGTCAGATACTTGCCGAACAGCGCCATGACATAGGTCGGGATATGCAGCGGGTTGGCCGGCCCCGTCATCAGGTTCAGGACGGGAACGAGAACTGCGACCAGAAGCAAGAGGGCGATGGCAATGACGGTCTTGCGATCGAGAGACCGGAGAAGGAAGGCCGTTATCATGCTTCCACCGCCCTTCCTTTGAGTGCGAAGAGCCCGCGCGGACGCTTCTGGATGAAGAGAATGATCAGGACGAGCACCAGGATCTTACCGAGCACGGCACCGGCGAAGGGCTCGAGGAATTTGTTGACGACACCGAGCGACAGCGCCCCGACCAGCGTGCCCCAGAGATTGCCGACGCCGCCGAAGACGACGACCATGAAACTGTCGATGATGTAGGACTGGCCGAGGTTCGGCGAGACGTTGTCGATCTGGCTGAGCGCCACGCCGGCAATGCCGGCAATGCCCGACCCGAGCGCGAAAGTGAAGGCATCGACCCAGCCGGTGCGGATGCCCATCGAGGAGGCCATGCGCCGGTTCTGGGTGACGGCGCGCATCTGCAGGCCGAAGGCGGAGCGTTTCAAAAGCACGAGCAGCGCCAGGAAAACGACCATCGAGAAGAGGATGATCCAGAGCCGGTTCCAGGTGATGGCGAGCCCGCCGAGGTCGAAGGCGCCGGACATCCAGCTCGGATTGCGGACCTCGCGATTGGTCGGGCCGAAAATGCTGCGCACCGCCTGCTGCAGGATCAGCGACACGCCCCACGTGGCGAGCAGCGTTTCGAGCGGCCGGCCATAGAGATAGCGGATGACGGCGCGCTCGATGACCAGACCGACGAAGCCGGTAAAGACGAAAGCGGCGGGCACCGCGAAGGCCAGGGAATAATCGCCGAGTTCCGGAAAGGCGGCAACCACATATTCCTGCACGACATAGGTCGTGTAGGCGCCGATCATCACCATTTCGCCATGGGCCATATTGATGACGCCCATGACGCCGAAGGTGATCGCAAGGCCGATCGCCGCCAGCAGCAGCACCGAACCGAGGGACAGGCCATACCAAACGTTTTGGGCGACGTCCCACAGCGCCAGGTCGCGATTGATGGAGTTGATGTTCGACTGGATCGCCGGCTTCAAATCATCGGGCGCGGTTTCGAGCGTCGTCGTGAGAATGGTCAGCGCATCGCGATTGCCGCGCGCCGCGATCGTATCGATTGCAGCCTTCTTGTCCTCGACGCTCGCATCGGTCTTCAAGAGCAGCACAGCGCGCGCCGCTTCCATCGTATTCTTGATCTCCGCATCCTTCTCGGCCGCAAGCGCCGAATTCAGCAGCTCGAGATTGGCGGGATCGGCATCCTTCAGCAGTCCCTGTGCCGCGGCAAGCCGCGCGGAACGATCAGGGCTCATCAGCGTCAGCTGGCTGTTTGCGGCACCGATGACGCCGCGAAGGGCGTTGTTGATCTTGACCTTGGTCATCATATCCGGATCGACATCGTCAGCGGCTTCGCCGGTGATCGGATCGGAATAGGTCGGCTCGTCGTCGGTCCCGCCCTGCAGGAGAACCGGGCCGCCATCGGAGTTGACGTAGAGAAGGCCGTCGCTCAACTGCTGCAGGATCTGGCTGACATGCGGGTCCTTGGAGGCGACCAGCGCCTTGATCGCCGCTTCGCGGTCCGAGAAGTCGCCGACGCCGAGTGCGTCGATGAGGACATGGATATCACCCTCGGCCCGAACTTCACCGGAAAATGTCAGGCCCGAAAACATTAGGCCCGAAAACATTAGGCAAAGCGTGATGAGGAAAATCTTTATGGCGCGATACATCGGCTTTCTCGCCCTTGATATCGTTGGCGTTGCGGCGCAATCGCTGGGACGGAGCTTCCGCCCGGGGGCAGACCCGGACGGAAGCCACGTGGCATCGATCGTTCGACAGGTCTATCAGGAACCCTTGCCGCCGCACTTGCCGGTTGCAACGTTGAAGTTGCCGCAGGACATCGGCTTGCGCCAATCGGAGATCAGATCCTTGGAGTCCGGAAGGTAATCGGACCATTCGTCGCCGACGACGGCAGGCGTCTGCTGGACGATTTCGAACTGGCCATCAGCCTGGATTTCACCGATCAGCACCGGCTTGGTGATATGGTGGTTCGGCATGACGGTGGCATAGCCGCCGGAGAGGTTCGGAACGGTGACGCCGATGATGGAGTCGAGAACCTTGTCGGTATCGGTCGTGCCGGCAGCCTGGACGGCCTTAACCCATGCGTTGAAGCCGATATAGGCCGCTTCCATCGGGTCGTTGGTCACGCGCTTGTCGTTCTTGGTGAATGCGTGCCAGTCCTTGATGAACTTCTTGTTGGCGGGGCTTTCCACGGATTCGAAGTAGTTCCAGGCAGCGAGATGGCCGACGAGCGGCTTGGTGTCGAGACCGGCAAGCTCTTCTTCGCCGACCGAGAAGGCGACGACGGGGATATCGGTTGCCTTGATGCCCTTATTGCCCAGTTCCTTGTAGAACGGAACGTTGGCGTCGCCGTTGATCGTCGAGACGACGGCGGTCTTCTTGCCGGCCGAACCGAATTCCTTGATCTTGGAAACTTCGGTCTGCCAGTCGGAGAAGCCGAACGGCGTGTAGTTGGTCATGATGTCTTCTTTCGGAATACCCTTCGAAATCAGGTATGCCTCGAGAATCTTGTTGGTCGTGCGGGGGTAGACGTAGTCGGTGCCTTCGAGCACGAAGCGCTTGACGCCTTCTTTCTCCATCAGGTAATCGACGGCCGGAATTGCCTGCTGGTTCGGAGCCGCGCCGGTGTAGAAGATGTTGCGCGAGGATTCTTCGCCTTCATACTGCACGGGATAGAAGAGCAGCGAATTCAGCTCTTCGAAAACAGGCAGGACGGATTTGCGCGAAGACGAGGTCCAGCAGCCGAAGACGGCGGCGACTTTGTCCTTTTCGATCAGCTCGCGTGCCTTTTCGGCAAACAGCGGCCAGTCGGAAGCCGGATCGACGACGACGGCCTCAAGCTTCTTGCCGAGGAGACCGCCCTTCTTGTTCTGCTCGTCGATGAGCATCAGCATGGCGTCTTTCAGCGTTGTTTCGGAAATCGCCATCGTGCCTGAAAGCGAATGCAATACGCCGACCTTGATCGTGTCGTCGGCGGCCAGCGCGCCGTGGAACGCGGCCGATGCCGCCATAACGGCACCGAGCGCAGCACCGGTGATCGTGGATCTGAAATTCATCTGTTTGAGCCCCTCTTCTTGTTCCGCAACAGGCCGGAAACGGAATTCAACTGTTGCCGAGGGGGACTATCGGGCGCTGCAGCGCAAAAACACATACGCAAAATGACGTAGGCGCAGGGGGCAAACGGACCGGCTGAAAAGCAAGGGTATCCCCGCAGCCGGGGATGCCCTCTTGGTTCGGAGACGGGATTAGCCGTCGATCGTCAGGGTCACGGCAGTCGGCCCATAGGAGAGGCTGGCCTTGTGGCCGGAAACGGTCACCTTGCCGAAGGCGCCGGAAATGGCGCTTGCCCTCAGGATCTCGATCTTCGTCCCGGGCGCCGGGGCAGAGTCATCGGCAAGCGTGACGTCGAGATCACCGGCCAGCGCCGCCTTGCCTTCGATAACAAGCGTGCCTGCGCCGTTCGCACCGAGTGCCAGCTTCGCCACGGTATTGGCGGACTGCTGATAATCGCCGCCCACGGTCAGAGGCTTGTCGGCCGCCACAAAGAGCGAACCACCATTGATCGTCAGCCCGCCGGTGCCGAAGGCCGACGACGACCCGGCAACCAGCGCACCCTCTTCCAACACGGTGCCGCCGGCATAGCTGTTGGCGCCGGAAAGGCCGAGAATGCCGCTGCCACGCTTCACCAGCCTGCCCTTGCCGCCGATGTCGTTGCGCCAGTTGTCGATCGCATCGAAGCCGCCCTTTGCGGCATCCATCGTCACGGTGACATCCTGCTCGAAGGCGCCATAGCCATCGGCGGCGGCAAACAGGTTGAGGCGGCCGTAACCTTCCGCGTCGTCGATGAGCGGATAGCCCGACGCGATCTCCGTCGTCTTCAACACCTCGCGGCGCTGCTCGCCGTCGAGATAGGGCAGACGGGTTTCGAGAAGCGCTTCGGCCCCCTGCGGCACGCGCGCCGGCTGGTCGGTCGCATGGATCGTCGGCAGGCCGTAGCTCAGGCGCTGCAGCACATATGCACGATTGGCGTCATGATCGGCGAAACGGTCTGCCGAAAGCGGCGCCGCATGGGCGGCGACTTCGAGTGCACCCGCATCCGCAACGCCCGACTTGGCGATAAGCCAAGACTGCGCCTGGGCGCGGGCATCGCTCTTCAGCGCCGCGTTGTCGGCCTTGTTCAGATTATAAACCACCGTCGCGGTGCCGAGCATGCGGCCGCCCATCACGTCGAGAGGGGAATGCATGCCGGCGAGGATGCGATCCTCACCCAATTCGCTGGCGCGCGCGATCATTTCCTGAAAGCGCTGCGGCACGAGGTAAGCCATGGCGAGCGCATCGCGCCAGGCCTCCGCCGTATGACCGCTCGGGAACCCGCCGTCCTCGACCGGCTTGCCGCTCTTGGCAGGCTCCAGCGTCGGAACGACCGACACGTCCTGGCTCCAGCGATAGGGACGGCCATATTTGAAATAGCGCTTGGCGGGCTCGGTCGAGCCGTCACCGCTTGCGGCGTTGATGAAGTCGATTGCAAGGCCCATGTCGGGGTTGGCATCGGTCTTGTTTTCCGTATCCGGTTTGCTGCCGGCGCCGCGATTGTTGCCCTTGTCGTCATATTTGACGGTCGTCGCGTCGGCCGCCACCTCGGTGATCGTGGTGGTCTGCTTGGAGCCGGCCTTCCAGGCAGCCGTCAGCGGGCCGAGGCCGTCGACGATGCTGGCATTCTTGCCGCGCCGGTCGTCGAGATAGGCAGCCACTGCCTGATCGGCCGTCCGCGCCCGTGTCGCCTTGACGACATAAGCGATGTTGGCGTCATGCACCGCCTGATTGACGATCTGGCCGTCGGTTTTGCTGGCCGGAATGCCATCCCAATCCGTCTTGGCGACCGCCGGGCAATTGTCCTTGGCCGGGGCTTCGACACCCGCATCGACGAAAGGCGTGCGCGGGGTCCAGATTTCGAGGAAACCGGAGAGAAGGTGAACGGCAGCGTTGGTATCCACCGTCGAGAAGCAGGCGTCACCGCGCTTGTTGGTGTTTCCGGCTTCCGCATAAGGCGCTTTTGCCGCCGTGGCCTGCTCGGCGCTGGCAAACGATGGCACGATGGACAGAAGGCAGACGAGGGCGGTGCTCAGGCGGCAAAGGCTTAAAGCAGACATGATGATTACCCGAAATCGTTGAACGAACGCGGGACAGTTAGAGCGCTTGTGTGACAGATCAATTGCAAAAATATTGCCATTCTGTAAACCGGCCGGTGTCCGCCTCTTGCCTTTCCCAGCCATCCCGCCAAAACTGGCTGGAAGACGATGAGCCCAACCGGAATGCCGAAAGGAAGACATGGCAGCGCGCCAACGCATCATTCCGGTAAGACGCGAATATAATCGCTGGGTCGCCAACCAGACGCTCGAAGATTACGCGCTGCGCTTCACCGCAAAGAGCGCCCGCCATTTCTCTTCGCAGCGCATCTCGCAGACGGCGATCGGCGCAATATCGTTCCTGGCGCTCGAAGCGATCGGCGGCGCGATCACTCTCTCCTACGGCACCACCAACGCCTTTTATGCCATTATCGTCGCCTCGATCGCCATGCTGGCGATCGGCCTGCCGATCAGCCGCTACGCCATCCGCCACGGCGTCGACATCGACCTTCTCACTCGCGGCGCCGGCTTCGGCTATATCGGTTCGACCATCACCTCGCTGATCTATGCGAGCTTCACCTTCATGCTGTTTGCGATCGAGGCCTCGATCATGTCCGGCGCGCTGGAGCTCACCCTCGGCATCCCGCTCTGGATCGGCTATATCCTCAGCGCCGTCATGGTCATCCCGCTGGTGACGCACGGCGTGCGACTGATCAGCAAATTCCAGCTGATGACCCAGCCTTTCTGGATCGTGCTGAATATCCTGCCCTTCATCTTCATCGCCTTTCTGGACTGGGAAAAGTTCGATCTCTGGCGCGCCTTTGCCGGCATCCACCATGCTTCGGGTCCGCCCGGCACCGTCGCCGATTTCGATCTGGTCGAGTTCGGCGCTGCTTCCGCCGTCATCCTGGCGCTGATGTCGCAAATCGGCGAACAGGCCGACTTCCTGCGCTTCCTGCCGCCAGAGCCGCGGCGCAAATGGCGCCATCGCCTGGCCGTCTTTCTCGCCGGACCCGGCTGGGTCATTATCGGCGCGCCGAAACTGCTTGCCGGCTCCTTCCTCGTCGTGCTGACCTTCGCCTCGGGCGTGCCGCTCGACCGCGCCGCCGACCCGGCGCAAATGTATCTGACCGCTTTCGGCTACATGGTCCCCTGGCACAATGCGGCGCTGCTGTTGATGGCCGCCTTCGTCGTCGTCTCGCAGCTGAAGATCAACGTGATGAATGCCTATGCCGGCTCGCTCGCCTGGTCGAACTTCTTCTCGCGGCTGACCCACAGCCACCCCGGCCGCGTCATCTGGCTGGTCTTCAACGTTGCAATCGCCCTGCTCCTGATGGAACTCGGCATCTACCGACTGCTGGAGGAAACGCTCGGCATCTTCTCAATCGTCGCCATGGCCTGGCTCTGCACGATTTCCGCCGATCTCTTCATCAACAAGCCGCTGGGGCTGGCGCCCCCTGGCATCGAGTTCAAGCGCGCCCATCTCTACGACGTCAATCCGGTCGGCCTCGGCGCCATGACGCTGTCGGCGACGGTGTCGCTGATCGCTCATTTCGGCGCCTTCGGCGAAATCGCCGCCTCGCTTGCTCCCTATATCACCCTCGTCATCGCACTGATCGCCTCACCCGTGCTCGCCTGGGCGACGAAAGGCAGGTTCTATCTCGCCCGCAAGCCGCGCCAGAGCTGGAAGACCCTGACGAACATCACATGCTCGGTCTGCGAGCACCCATTCGAGCCGGAAGACATGGCTTGGTGCCCAGCCTATGCCGCACCGATCTGCTCGCTCTGCTGCTCGCTCGATAGCCGCTGCCACGACATGTGCAAGCCGGCCGCCCGTTTCAACGCCCAGGTCGGCACCGTCGCCAAGGCATTGCTGCCGGAGACCGTTCTCGGCAAGCTGACGACGCGCCTCGGCCGCTACGGCATTGCCGTCGTGCTGGCACTGACCGCCATCGGCGCAATCCTGGCGATGATCGCCCATCAGGTCGCCGCCGCCTCACCCGAGACGGCCGAGGTTGTCAACCGCACCATCCTCATCGTCTTCTTCGTCTTCTCGGTGATCTCAGGCGTCGTCTGCTGGTTCTACGTGCTCGCCCATGACAGCCGCGTCGTCGCCGAAGAGGAATCCTCGCGCCAGAACACCCTGCTGCTGAAGGAGATCGCCGCTCACAAGAAGACCGACACCGCCCTGCAGAACGCCAAGGAGACGGCCGAGGCCGCCAACCGCGCCAAGAGCCGCTACGTCGTCGGCCTCAGCCACGAATTGCGCACGCCGCTCAACGCCGTGCTCGGTTATGCCCAGATCCTCGAGCGCGACGAGACCATTCCGGCGCAGCGCCAATCCTCGATCAAGGTCATCCGCCGCAGCGCCGAACATCTCTCCGGGCTGATCGACGGCCTCTTGGATATTTCCAAGATCGAGGCCGGCCGCCTGCAGGTCTATTCCAACGAGATCAATATCCAGGACTTCCTCGACCAGATCGTCGACATGTTCCGCCCGCAGGCGCAGGCCAAGGGGCTCGCCTTCATCCATCAGCGCGCAGCCGCCCTGCCGCAATTCGTCCGCACCGACGAAAAGCGGCTGCGTCAGATCCTCGTCAACCTGCTCTCCAATGCCATCAAATTCACCGACGAAGGCGGCGTCACCTTCGATGTCGGCTATCGCAGCCAGGTGGCGACCTTCACTGTCACCGATACCGGCCGCGGCATCGCCGAGAGGGACCTGAGCCGCATCTATGAACCCTTCCAGCGTGGCGAGGCCGAAAACGTGCGGCCGATGCCCGGCCTTGGCCTCGGCCTTACCATCACCCGGCTTCTGACCAATACGCTCGGCGGCGAGATTTCGGTTTCGAGCATCAAGGACGAAGGTTCGACATTCCGTGTCCGTCTTATGCTGTCCGCCGTCATGCGCGCCATGGCCGCCGCACCGCAGGAGAAACGCGTCGCCGGTTACGACGGCCCGCGCCGCACGATCGTTGTCGTCGACGACAACGAAGACCATCGCGAGATGATGCGTGAAATCCTGACCCCGCTCGATTTCATCGTGCTGACGGCGGCAGGCGGCGCCGAATGCTTGACGCTGATCGAGGGAATTATACCGGACCTCTTCCTTGTCGATATCCTGATGCCCGGCATGAACGGCTGGCAACTCGTCTCGCGTCTGCGCGAGGCCGGTCAGGCGGCGCCGGTGCTGATGCTTTCGGCCAATATCGGTGATGCAGCGGTTCTCGGCGACAGTGACGACAGCCACAATGATGCGATCGGCAAACCGGTAGACATCCGCCAGCTGCGCGACAAACTCGCTTTGCACCTTGGCCTCAAGTGGATCTATGCCGACGCCGCGCCCGCCGTTGCCGTCAGGACCGAAGCGCCGATGCGGAGCCCCGGTGCCGCCCATGTGCAGGAATTGCTGCGGCTCGGCGAAATCGGCTATATCAGAGGCATCGAAGCCAAGCTTTCAGACCTTGCCAAGGTGGAGGCAAATCAGCCATTCACCGAGAAACTCCGCGCCTATGTCGCCGCTTTCGATCTCGCCGGCTTCATGACCTTCCTGCACGACTTCGACGAAAAGGTGGAATCCATTGGCTGAGCCGGCCCTGCCCCGCGACATCGTTCTGCTCGTCGACGACTCGCCCGAAGCGCTCGGTTTCCTGACCGACGCGCTCGAACAATCCGGCTTCTCCGTGCTGATCGCCACATCGGGCACGGCAGCACTTGGCATCGTCGAGCGCATCACACCCGATCTCATCCTGCTTGACGCCGTCATGCCCGCCATGGATGGCTTCGAGACCTGCCGTAGGCTGAAAGCGAATGCCGCTGTCGCCCAGGTGCCCGTCATCTTCATGACCGGCCTGACCGAGACCGAGCACGTCGTGCACGCGCTGGAATCCGGCGGTGTCGATTACCTCAGCAAACCGATCAACATCGACGAATTGCGCGCCCGCATCCGGGTCCACCTGCGCAACGCTCGCTCGGCCCAAAGCGCCCGCGTCGCGCTCGACGCCGCCGGCCGCCATCTGCTGGCCGTCAAGGGCGATGGCGCTATCCATTGGTCGACGCCGCAGGCGACGCGGCTGGTCAATGCCGCCATGGGCAGCGACGACGGGATGGAAATCGTCGTTCGCCATATCGCCCATTGGATGCGCAACCGCGTCGCTGCGGTGCGCGACGGCATCATCTCGATCGCCCATGCCGGCCAGGCGGCGCTGCAACTCGCCTTCCTCGGCGCGATTGGCCCCGACGAATATCTCTTCCGCCTCACCGCCGCCAATCAGCGCAGCGACGACGAGATGCTGCGCCAGCGCTTTTCGCTGACTCAGCGTGAATCCGAAGTGCTGCTCTGGATCGCCAAGGGCAAGGCCAACCGCGACATCGGCGAAATATTGGGATTGTCGGCGCGCACCGTGAACAAACACCTCGAACAGATCTATGTGAAGCTCGGCGTCGAAAACCGGGCATCGGCCGCCGTGAAGGCGACACATGTGCTGCACGAGATGTGACGGATATTGGGCGGCATCGCCGCCGCGATTGCCGATGATCTTTGATGGCCGGCAATTAACGGAAATCGCCGGCGGCAGATAGGCGGCACGGCGACGGACGAAATTCAGTTCTCCACAGAACGACAGAAGCCCGGCCGAAACCGGGCTTCCATCAGATCGTGGCACCAATAAGCAAGCTAAGCTTACTTAGCTTCCTGCGGGACGTAGGTGTACTTGCCGTCCGCGCCCTTCTTCCATTCGTACATGATGTAGCCAGGAATCTTCGGGTCGCCCTTTTCGTCGAACGAAATGTCGCCGAGAACCGTCGGGAACGGACCCTTTTCCTTCATGGCCGTGGCAACGGCTTCAGGATCTACCGAGCCGGCAGCCTTGGCAGCTCCCGCAATCGCCTGCATCGCAGCGTAGGAGTAGAGCGTATAGGCTTCCGGGTTGAAACCGGCGGCCTTGAACTTTTCGACGAGTTCCTTGTTCGCCGGGTTCAGGGTCGGATCGGGGCCGAAAGTGTTGAGCGTACCGGCGACAGCGTCACCAGCGATCGAGGCCAGTTCGTTCGAAACGATACCGTCACCCGAAACCAGCGTTGCCTTCAGGCCCTGGTCGGCGGCCTGACGGATGATGAGACCGGCTTCGGTGTGCAGACCGCCCCAGTAGATGATCGAGACGCCGGCTTCCTTCATCTTGGCGATGAGGGCCGAGAAGTCCTTGTCGCCGACGTTGATGCCTTCGTACATGACTTCCGTCAGACCGGCAGCATTCATCGCCTTCTTGGTTTCGTCGGCAAGACCCTGACCGTAGGGGGTCTTGTCGTGAACGACGGCGATCTTGGCGTCCTTGAAGTGATCGGCGAGATACTTGCCGGCGATGGCGCCCTGCTGGTCGTCACGGCCGCAGGTGCGGAACGTGTTCCAAAGGCCCCGTTCGGTAAACTTGGGGTTCGTGGCAGCCGGAGTGATTTCGAGAATGCCGTTTTCGGCATAGACTTCCGAAGCCGGGATCGAAACGCCCGAGTTGAAGTGGCCGATGACGAACTTGACGCCGTCAGCAACGAATTTGTTGGCGACCGAGATGCCCTGCTTCGGGTCGGAGACGTCGTCGCCGAGCTCGATCTTGATCTGCTCGCCGTTGATGCCGCCAGCAGCGTTGATGTCGGCGGCCGCCTGCTCGGCGCCCTTCTGGAGCTGAGCGCCGAACGCAGCGTTCGGGCCGGTCAGCGGACCAGCGACAGCGATGAGGACGTCGGCCCAAGCGTTGCCGCTGAAGGCGACCATCGCCGTCAGAGCCACTGCCGACAGAAGAGACTTCTTCATATTGTTACTCCCAATTTTTGGGCGGGTTCCGGTCCAAGGCCCGACGCATTACCCACCATTGACTGCGCCAGGAAAGCTGTTCCACTCTGAAGGCAATTCATGCCTAGTTTCAACGGACTGTCAATGTTTGTCCTTCCACGAAAACGCGGAAGTTTTTTCGTACAGCCAGTAATAGTTGTTGACCATCTGATTGGTGCGGCGGAAGCGAAAGCCGGCCGTCGAGAAGACCAGCAGCGTGACGAAATCGATCCCGTAGTAGACGGCGTCGAGCATCGGCCCATTGAACAGGGCATGGTGCAGAAACTGCATCGCCCAGGCCAGCAGGAAGGTATAGACGACGGCCCGCGGATAGTTGTTCCAGCTGTCCGCAACCGCCTTGCCGGCCCGCCAGGCCGTCCAGAAGCCGATCAGCGCGACGAGCGCACGGATGACGACACGGGCACCGTCATCGCCTTCGAAGAAAAGTCCCTGCATATCAAACTCTCCTTTCGACCTAATGTCTTCCGCCTTCGAGATAGGCGGCGCGGACCTCGGGATTGGCGAGAAGCTCCTTGCCGGAGCCGCTCATCGTCACCTTGCCGTTCACCATCACGTAGGCGCGGTGCGAAAGCCTGAGGGCAGCAAACGCGTTCTGCTCGACGAGGAAAACGGTCAGCCCCTCCGCCTCGTTGAGCTTCTTGATCGCCTCGAAGATGCCCTTGACGATCAGCGGCGCAAGACCGAGCGAGGGCTCGTCGAGAAGAAGCAGCTTCGGGCGCGCCATCAGCGCGCGGCCGATCGACAGCATCTGCTGCTCGCCGCCCGAAAGTGTTCCGCCACGCTGGGCATGGCGTTCCTTGAGACGCGGGAAGAGCGTGAAGATCTTCTCGACGTCTTCGGCGAAGTATTTGAGATTGTCGAGGCCCGCACCCATCTGAAGGTTTTCCAGAACCGTCATGCGCGGGAAGATGCGGCGGCCTTCCGGCGACTGCGCAATGCGCAGGCGGGCGATCTCATGGGTCGGAAGCTTGGTGATGTCGCGGCCCTCGAAGACGACCGAGCCGACTCGCGCCTGCGGGCTGCCGCAGATCGTCATCATCAGCGTCGACTTACCGGCGCCATTGGCACCGATCAGGCTGACGATTTCGCCCTTGTTGACATGGACATCGATGCCGGCGAGCGCACGGATATTGCCATAATAGGTTTCGACACCCTTCACCTGAAGAAGCGATTGACCCGTCATTACTTCGTCGCTCATCAGTTTGCGCCTCCTTCGAGTTGCTCGACGGTTGCGATCACCTCTTCCACTTCCTCATCCTCGACGCCGAGATAGGCAGCGATGACCTTCGGATCGGTCTTCACGTGATCCGGCGTGCCATCGGAAATCTTCTGGCCGTATTCGAGGACGACGACATGATCGGAGATTTCCATGACCACCGACATGTCATGCTCGATGAGAAGGATAGACGTTCCGGTTTCGGCACGAATGCTCTGCAACAGCTCATTGAGCGTCGCCGATTCGCGTGGGTTCAGACCTGCAGCCGGTTCGTCCAGGCAAAGCAGTTCCGGACCGGTGCACATCGCACGCGCAATCTCGAGGCGCCGCTGGGCGCCGTAAGGCAGATCGCCCGCCGGATCGTCGGCGCGGTCGATCAGGTCGGCCCTCTCAAGCCAATGACGCGCGAGCTCGATCGCCGCAGCAGCTTCCCGCTTGTAGGGGCCGATGCCGAGGAGGCCGAGGATCGTATAACCCGATGCCTGCATCAGCTTGTTATGCTGGGCGACGAGCAGGTTTTCCAGAACGGTCAGGCCGGAGAACAACCGGATGTTCTGGAAGGTACGCGCGACCTTGGCTTCCTTGGTAATGCGGAAATCCGGCAAACGCTCCAGCAGAAACTGCTTTCCACTCCTCTGGTTGAGCGTGATCATGCCCATCGTCGGCTTGTAGAAGCCGGTGATGCAGTTGAAGACGGTGGTCTTGCCGGCGCCGTTCGGGCCGATCAGCGCGGTGATGTCGCCGCGCTTGGCTTCGAAGGAGAAGTCGTTGATGGCCATCAGGCCGCCGAACTTCATCGACAGGTGCTCGACTTTGAGAAGAATGTCGCTCGACATTGTATTGGTGACCGGGCTCATCAACCGTGTCCCTCCTTGATGAAGCTTCCGGAGATTGCCTTACGTGCCTTGAGGAAGGCTGTCGGCGATCGCGAGCCGACGAAACCACGCGGCTTGAACAGCATCACCACAACCATGGCAAGGCCGAAAATCAGCATGCGGTAAAGTTCCGGCGTGAAGGTCGGACCGAAGATCTCTTTCAAGAAGTCCATGCTGCGCAGCGCCTCGGTACCTCCGACCATGACGATCGCAGCAATCGCGATTCCGGTCAGCGAGCCCATGCCGCCGAGCACGACGATGGCGAGGATGACAGCCGACTCCAGGAAGACAAAGGATTCTGGCGAAACGAAGCCCTGGCGTGCTGCAAAGAACGACCCGGCAAAGCCCGCAAACATCGCACCGGTAGCGAACGCCGTAAGTTTAGTCGTCACCGTGTTGATGCCAAGTGAGCGGCAGGCGATCTCGTCTTCACGCAACGCTTCCCAAGCTCGACCGATCGGCATGCGGCGTAGCCGGATCGTCACATAGGCGGTCAGCATGCAGAGCGCCAGGATGACGTAGAACAGGAAGATTTTGTAATAGGCCGATGACGAAGGCAGCCCGAAAGCCTTGGCGAAATTATTCACCTTGCCGACATCGAAGGTCCAGATACCGAAGACCGAAGCTTTGGCAATGCCCGAGATGCCGAAGGTGCCCTTCGTCAGATCAGTCCAATTGATGATCACGAGGCGTATGATTTCGCCGAAGGCGAGCGTTACGATGGCGAGGTAGTCGCCGCGTAAGCGCAATACCGGGAAACCGAGGATGACACCCCAGAGTGCGGCGAAGATACCGGAAAGCGGCAACAGCACCCAGAAAGACAGGCCGAAATAGCTCGACAGCAATGCATAGGAATAGGCGCCGACGGCGTAGAAGGCGACATAACCAAGGTCGAGAAGACCGGCAAGGCCGACAACGATGTTAAGGCCCCAAGCGAGCATCACGTAAATCAGGATCTGAATGCCGAAATTGTCGACATAAGTCAACGAACCCTGAGGACCTTTGAGCGCTACAGCCATCATAGGATAGAGCAGCAATGCAACCAGTACGACCTTCAGAAAATGGGTCTCATACGGGCTTGCTTCCAGCGGCAATCCGAGTCTTTCGGCCTCTACATTGCGTTCCCGACGCCTCTCCTCTGCCGGGAGAAGAACGTATTTGATCAGCACACCCAACAATGCGGCCAGCACAACTACGCCGCCCAGGATGAGCAGATCGAGCCACAACTGTTCACGAATGAACACGTAAGCAAGGTAGCCCACGATCAGCAAAACCGCGATCGGAACCACCACTCGCATCGTCTTGGCGAACAGGCCGGGTGTTGCTGCAAACATGACGACGGCAAAGCGGCCAACTGCGGCGATTATGACGAAAATCGCAAGCAGTCCCCAGCGCTGAACGATGACCAGCTCGTTGCTGATATTCTGTTCGGTCTTGAGACCGACATAGAGAACGAACATGCCGAACGCCAACAAGGCGGCGAAAAGGGCTTGAATAAGACCCTTGCGGACAAGTCCGGCATCGGGCTTGCCTGCGGAATTCTCAATGTTTGCCATGACGTTATACCTTCTCGACTTCCGGCCGCCCAAGAATGCCCGTCGGCTTGAAGATCAGCACGAAAGCGAGGATGGCGAAGGTCGCGACATCCTTGTACGCGATGGTGAAATAGGCCGACCACAAAGATTCGATCAGGCCGATCATCAGCCCGCCGAGAACGGCGCCCGGCAATGAGCCGATGCCGCCGAGAACGGCTGCGGTAAATGCCTTCACACCTGGCGTGAAGCCATCGGCGAACGAGGCGACGCCATAATACATCAGATACATGGTGCCGGCGACGGCAGCGAGCGCCGCACCCATCACGAAGGTGATCGAGATCGTCTGATCGACATTGACGCCGAGCAGAGCCGCCATCTTGCGATCCTGCTCCGTGGCGCGTTGGGCACGGCCGAGCGCGGTGTGGTTGACGATGTACCAAAATACGGTGAGCAGCACGGCAGTGATGATGATGATGACAATCTGCTTCAGCGATACGGAAATATTGCCGAACTGATAAACCGAGCTGACCAGCGGCGGGATCGGCTTGTTGCGCGGACCCTGCGTCACCTGGATGAAGTTGGACAGCACGATCGACATGCCGATCGCGGTGATCAGCGGCGCCAGGCGGAAGGAACCGCGCAGCGGACGGTATGCGATACGCTCGATCGTCCAATTCCACAAACTCGTCATCAGCATCGCAACGACAAGCATCGCCAGCAGCAGAATTGCCACCGGGAGACCTGCGAAGATGGATGTGAGGACGAGGAAGACGATAAGAGCGGCGAAACCACCGAGCATGAAAATGTCGCCGTGGGCGAAGTTGATCATGCCGATAATGCCGTAAACCATCGTATAGCCAATAGCCACAAGGCCATAGATGGATCCGAGCGTCAGCCCATTGAAGAGCTGCTGGACGAAATACTCCATATGTCGTTTTCCCCTGGATGCGAGCCGAAGATGCTGCATCTCTTTTTGGTTCTTCGGCCCCCGCGTTTCAGGGAACCTCATAAGCCGAATGCATAGCGGTTTCGTCGGAAATGTGAAGACAAAAAGGATTTACTCCGACAGATTCTTGACGAAACGGGCCTAAATGGTTCGTTTTGAACCAAAATCCACAGAAAATCGGCACTGAAAGGCGGATTTTTAGCCAGAAATCGCCGCCGGGTTAAACATTCGGCAATGTTGCCGCCGCTTTCTTGCACCGCCTGCCGCGCAAGCTATTCCATAGAATTGGAAGATGGCGCAAATTCAGACCCCAAGTCGGCGGCTTTTACGAATACCATTTCACCGGCAAATGCCCGATCTTCGTCTGACAAGGCTGAAAGCTTATGGTAGCATCGTCAACTGCGTTATCGGGGATACGGAGCGCGACGGGAAACACCATATCAAGTGGTGACAGGGATGGTTTGCGGACGAGCGACAGTGGGGTGCTCGGCCCGCGTGGCGAAACGGCAAAAGGACAATGCTGAGGACATTTGAAAGGGCGGCGCTCGAAGCCGGCAGGGCGATTATCACGGTCCTGCGCGAAGGTTTTCCGGTCGCCATGAAAGCGGACGCGAGTCCGGTCACGGTCGCCGACGAGGAGGCCGAACGCATCATCCTCGCTCATCTCGCCAAGGATTACCCCGAAATACCCGTCGTGGCGGAGGAATCGGTGGCCGCCGGAAAAATCCCCGACATTGCCGGTAGAGGCTTCTTCCTAGTGGATCCTCTCGACGGCACGCGCGAATTCGTCGACGGGCGGCAGGAGTTCACCGTCAACATTGCCTATATAGAGAACGGCGCCCCGGTGGCCGGCATCGTCTACGCACCGGCGCTCGGGCTCGCCTTCTCGGGAGAGTGCGGCCACGCCGAAAGGCTCGTCGTCACGGAGGATTTCACGGTGGGCGCGCGCAGCGCGATCACCGTGCGCGAACAGCCGGACGACAGGTTGGCGCTCGCCAGCCTTCGCCACAATAGCCCTGAGACCGGCAGTTTCCTCGCCCACCACGCGATCTCCAAATGCACCAATATCGGATCTTCTCTGAAATTCTGCCTGCTGGCAGAGGGCAAGGCCGACGTCTATCCGCGTTTCACCCGCACGATGGAATGGGACACGGCGGCCGGCGATGCGGTGCTGCGCGCCGCCGGCGGTTCGACTGTGACCCTCGACGGAGCGCCGTTGACTTACGGCAAGACGGGAGCTGCGGCCGATTTCGACTTCGCCAACCCGCACTTCATCTCCTGGGGCGGGAGGAAACACGTCCTCGAACCGGCGTAATTTCCTAGAGCAGGCGCTGACGACAGACATCAGGTAGATCGCTTGCCGCATGCGACGCTCGTGGCCGTCGCTGCCCCCATGATTCCCCTTCGCCCTCTCCGGCCGCGCGGCCTGCACAGTATGGAACGCGGACAGCTACAAAGTGTGATTTGCAACGTCAGGATGGACCAAGCGATTCCCGGCGCGAATCCGATTCGCCGAATCTTGCAGGCCGAATGCTGCCCATCCGCCTTGATTTTGTCATATTGTGACACAGATTGAAGCCAACCGGGCATCCTCGCCCCAAAAGTTTCGCTTAGGATCCGGTTAAAAATATCGGTTAACGGGTATCCGTCGCGTGCCGAAACCGCACGTCGGCCCACCCCTGGAAGGTGTCGCCAAAGGCCTAGAAACTTTGACGAAATTCCAATTATTAACAAAATATCATGAGCTTGCCTCAACTTAACGCAGATGCGAAAGATTTATTGCGATGCGATATTTCTCTGGACACCATTACACAATTGTCGCATTTTTCCGTTTTAGTAGGGTTACCAAGACCTGAGTGCACCCCTGGTGACAGGGTTAACCATTGATCGCCTATTGCCGCCGCGCCCCTCGAAGACAACAGAGTACGATCCTTGAGCATCACGGAACTAAACAACAGCATTTCGACTGACTCCTTCCGGCCGAGCCGCCGCCAGCAGCCGAGCGTGAAGGTTCAGACCCCCATCATCCATAGCGATGCGCCGCAGGCGCCGCTGATGGACATTGCCCTGAAGCGGGCGTTCGACATCGTTTCGTCGTTGAGCGCCCTCCTCGTCCTTGCCCCCTTCCTTCTTTTCGTCGCGCTGCTGATCAAGCTGGACAGCCCCGGACCGGTGCTCTTCAAGCAGACCCGCTGGGGCAAGAACTGCAAGGCCATCAAGGTCTACAAGTTCCGCTCCATGCGGACCGATCTCTGCGACGTCTCGGGTGTTGCCCAGACGGTGAAGAACGACCCGCGCATCACCCGTATCGGTGCCATTCTTCGCCGCACGAACGTCGATGAGCTGCCGCAGTTGCTGAACGTGCTGATGGGCCACATGTCCGTTGTCGGTCCGCGCTGCCACGCGATCGGCATGCGCGCCGGCGGCATGCTCTACGAAGAGCTCGTGCCGGAATATCATCAGCGCCACTCCATGCGCCCGGGCATGACGGGTCTTGCGCAGATGCGCGGCCTGCGCGGTCCGACCGATCGTCCGGCCAAGGCGCGCGCCCGCATCGCCAGTGATCTCTATTACGTCGGCAATTTTTCGATCATGATGGATATCCGCATCATTGCCGGCACCGTGGTGTCGGAACTGACCCGCGGAAAAGGCTTCTAAGCCTTCCGAGAAAACCAACTGCCTTACGCATGCAGGCCAAAACTGTGCATCAGTTTTGGCCTGCATGCGTTGAAGCTGCACCAGAAGCGCGCAGTGACGCGCTTGAATGCACGCCCGGACGTGTACAGCGGTTTCGGAATAACGACAGACACGAAGACAAAGAGCCAAAGCAGCCGCACTGGAATGCCTTTGCGAGCGCCTGCGACGGTTGACCGAATCACGCTTACAAAGTCCGCGCTTCAGATAGCGCCACCGCCAAATGCGGCGAGAAATCGAGAATGATCGCGATTACGTCGCTGCTCCTGCCGACCGCAAAATCGCAAGCATTCGATTTCACGGGCGCCTCAGCTCTCCAACACCCCTCCTCTGGGGCGGCGCTGCGGCGGCAGACTTCGCCCGGAAATTTTCTACAGCCCCGGAGCGCGCCACAGTCTGTTCTTGCACGGATCAGTTGCCGATGGCGAAAATGTATTGTTTTAGATCAGCCTCGTGCAGCGGCAGGCGAAGCTATTCTTCAGCCCGTGCCTCCGAAAAGCGTCTTCAAGTGACGGCTTTGCGGATTGGCGGCGCCCCCCTGCAATTGACCGCTCCTCACCGAAGATCGGCACAATTCTCTGCGTCATCGCATTATCCGCCTGCCGCAACAGAAGAGATCGGCGGCGGCGTACTCAAGGAGACCCTGCGGCCGGTTGTTGATCCACGGAACTCGATAAGAGCCGTGCCGTCGCGTTCCGCGGGAAAACCGTGAGCAGATAGATATGGAAGCCCACAAGCACCGCCATCTCGCCGCGACGCTCCTTAGCGTCGTCGATCGAAATCCCGAAATCCTCGGTCTGCTAAGGCAGAAATGCAGGATTCTGAGCGCCGTCATCGACTGGCCGCTCACGTTTCATCGTCGTAGCCTCATTTTCTCGGGTTCGGCCCGGCCCCGCTGCCGGGGACGAGAAACTCGCACCGAAGCATGGAAAACGGCTACCCCCGCATCCACGGACACGAGCATCAGGGCACGAACTGGATTGATACAACGGGAAGAACAGAGACGAAGTTTTGCGCTCGTGCTTATGTTACAGCGCTTTGAAAATCATCCCGGCAAACCGGGTATTGTTGCCCCCGCATCGTTCCCATGCAGCCGCTCCCAAATTCACGTGGCGACAGCCGACTACCCCAAATCGCGAGCCGGGAGGGCGGCTAAATTTGTTATCAAAGTCTTACGATGGGTTTAGGCAAATTTTAAATGTGGCAGGCTAGAGTGACGTCCGTGGTCTTGCGTTGTGTAGAGAGTCCAATGACCGAAATGATACGTCCCCGAGTGAAATATGTCATCGGCCCCGATGGCAGCCCCCTGACGATCGCGGATCTTCCGCCGCCCAATACGCGGCGCTGGGTGATTCGCCGGAAGGCAGAGGTTGTCGCGGCGGTTCGCGGTGGCCTGTTGAGCTTGGAAGAGGCCTGCGAGCGTTACACGCTCACGGTCGAAGAATTCCTCTCCTGGCAGTCGTCAATCAACAGCCATGGCCTTGCCGGCCTGCGCACCACGCGCATCCAGCAATATCGCCACTGATCGCACCCAGCATCGATGCAATTTATTTCGGGCCGGACGCATCTCCCGTCAGGGAATGCAGAAGGCCCGAAATCATTGACGAAGCCGCGTAGCACCAGAGGCCGGGCTGCGTGAAGGCATCCGCCAGCCCCGTCGTCTTTGCCGCCGCAATGACGATCGCGACCAGCAGCACGTCCATCATTGACCACTTGGACAGATGCGGCACGACGCGACGATAAAACAGACTGCCGGCGCCGCCGGCAGTCATCGCCTCCGCGGCGATCCCGATCATCTTCAGAAACGGCAGCACGATCGAGACCAGCGCGACGATCGCCGCCAGCAGTCCATCGCCGCCCTTCCAGAGGGAGGCGACGATTTCGATGAGCGACGGGGTCTGATCGAAAAAATACAGCGTCTCGAAACGGACCAGCGGCAAGATGAGGCCGAGCGCCAGGAAGAAGGGCGCTGCCACGAGAAGAGCGGGGCGGATGATCGAAAGCGCGCTCATTGCTGCGAACCTCGCGCCGATCCGACATTTTTTATGAACACTGCGTCTCCCCCGGGGAATTGTTCCATCGGCTTGGCACGACGGCGCCGCCGTGTCACCGTCGGCTGTGACAAATATCTGTGCACTGGGAAAGACAATGGACATTCGAAGTGAGGAAGGCGCCTCCGGCGGCCGTTATGCCGCAGAAGTCGAGGGACACGAGGCGGAGATGACCTATTCGCGCACCTCGCCGAAGCTCGTCATCATCGATCATACGGCGGTTCCCGATGCCCTGCGCGGCAAGGGCGTCGGCCAAGCATTGGCGCTTCACGCGGTGGAATCGGCCCGCGCAGGCGGTTGGAAGATCATTCCGCTCTGCCCGTTTTTCAAAGCGCAGGCGCAGCGCCATCCGGAATGGCATGATGTCGTGAACTGATCCGCCTCGCCTGAAGCGTCGCGACTTCGGGACGGTGACATGCAAACGCAAAAATGAAACACCAAAAGCCATGTATGAAGGACAGCACGCCCGTCATACATGGCTTCTCTGAGGCGATCCCCCGCGGCGCCGAAGCCGGCGCCCGGCGTTTTTCTTATGCCCGTGCGCGGGCGCTGGTGTCACGCTCTTCCAGCGCCGTCGCCCTTGCATATTCCGCCTGCATTTCTTCGAGCGCCATTTCCAGCGTCTCTTCCTGCATCTTCAGTTCCTTGATCGAAACCTGCAGGTTGTCGGCCCGCTGACGCGCAGCCTTGGCGAAGGTCGGATAAGCAAAGTGATTCGGGTCTGATATTCCGGACTTCTTTTCCTCGACGACGATCTGGCTCTCCAGATCCTTCGTCATCCGTTCAAATTCGGACATCATCATCTGCAACTGCTGCAATTGACGTCGTTTTTCGTTCACCTGGAACTCCTTCAGGCGAACGAGACTCTCTCGCGACTTCATACGCATTACTCCCGTGATGCGAGACCCCGGCTCAACTTGAAACCGCCCTGCGCGCCGCTTTGACACGGTTTGCTAAAAAATTTCCGGCGATATTAACAAATACCTACCGCTGGTAACCTTTCGTTTACGGGCATCGTTAATGATAGACCCGATGATTTAAGGGTCGGTAAATGCCGCGGCATGAAGTTCGAACCTTTTCATTGGCGAGTCGGATGAATCACTTAGCGCCTTTTCCTAATGTTAAAGTTTAGGAAAGCCTTTTTGAGATTCCTATTGGAAAACAGAGAAATGGAAAAATTATTTAATAAATTCGATACTCCTTGCCAGAGTGAATTAGAATTTGTTAACCATTTCGTGGCAGCTTCCAAATCACGTAGCGTGTTCGGTATCGTGAGTGGGGGCCAGACCACCTTTCGGCGGCGGTAAAGGGGATAATTATGCGGGTACTTCTCATCGAGGATGATAGCGCTACGGCGCAGAGCATCGAGTTGATGCTGAAATCAGAAAGTTTTAATGTTTATACCACCGATCTCGGTGAAGAAGGCGTCGATCTGGGCAAGCTGTATGATTATGATATCATCCTCCTCGATCTGAACCTGCCCGACATGTCCGGATATGAAGTGCTTCGCACGCTCCGGCTGTCGAAGGTCAAGACGCCGATCCTCATTCTCTCGGGCATGGCCGGCATCGAAGACAAGGTTCGCGGCCTCGGTTTCGGCGCCGACGACTACATGACCAAGCCCTTCCACAAGGATGAGCTCGTCGCCCGGATCCACGCCATCGTCCGCCGCTCCAAGGGCCACGCCCAGTCGGTCATCATGACCGGCGAGTTGATCGTCAACCTCGATGCCAAGACCGTCGAAGTCGGCGGCCAGCGTGTCCACCTGACGGGCAAAGAGTACCAGATGCTGGAGCTGCTTTCGCTCCGCAAGGGCACCACCCTCACCAAGGAAATGTTCCTCAACCACCTTTACGGCGGCATGGACGAGCCGGAACTGAAGATCATCGACGTCTTCATCTGCAAGCTCCGCAAGAAGCTCGCCAACGCCGCCGGCGGCGCCAACTACATCGAGACCGTCTGGGGCCGCGGCTACGTTCTGCGCGAGCCGGATGGCACCGAATACGCCGAAACCGCCTGATTTTCCGATCCCCCTTATCGGATAACGAAGATCCCGCCCTTCCGGCGGGATTTTTCGTTTCTGCACGGCAATGAGAAGTCGCCCGATACGGCGGATCTCAAGCTGGACCGGTTCAAAATCCCAGAGTTCTCGATCAAGGAAACAGGCTGCCGGCGACCGAAGGCGCGTGACCTTCGGCATCATGGCGCATGGAAGAGATATCCCGTCAGGCAGCGATCGCGCGATTTCCGAAGACGGCGGTCAGGATCTTGCGATCGAACGGCTTCAGCAGAAAGTCGGTGGCACCGGCCCTCTTGCCCGCCATCAGCTTCTTCAGATCCGCCTCGACGACGCAGTAGTAGATCTTGACCTCTTTGCCACCGTCCATGGCGCGGATGGCGGCGATCAGGTCGAGCGCGCCTTCCATGCCGGAATCGACGATCAGATATTCCGGCAGCTCCGCCTGGCAGCGCTGCAGCGCCTCGCCGGCATTGGAGGCCTCGCTGACGAGAAAGTCGAGTTCGGAGAGAATGCGCTTGCCGACCTTGCGGACGATGTCCGAATTATCGGTGATCATGAATCTCTGCATGGCGACTCCTTTACCCCTGCATCTGTCCTTGCAAGGGCCTCTAAACAACAGCCAAGCATAGGTCGATCAGGCTAAGGAATCGTTACCGCGCGAACACAGATACTCGTTTTACGAGCAGAAATCAGGCAGCCGCCACCGCCGTGAACACCAGCTCTTCGGCATTGGCGCTGTGATCGAGCGTCATTCCGCACTCCTGCGCCAGCAGAACGGTATAATAGGGCTGGATCGAATGAGCGTCGATCGCCTCTTCGATCGCGCCGGTCGATATCTCGACGAATTTCGGCGGCAAGCGCATCAGTTTGCCTTTGGCCGTGAGCTTGAACCTGGCATCGAACTCGGGATTCTCAAGCGTCACCTCGAGCACGCCGCCGCGCGGGATGGCGGAATAGGCGACGAGGAAGAGGTTGAGCAGCAGCTTGACGCGGTTCTTGGCGACGATGGCGCGCGGCCCGTTCCAGATCACCTCGGTCTTCTTCTCGGCGATAGCGAAATCCTTGGCGGCCCGCTCCGCCTCGCCGGTATCGATCGAGGCGCCGACGGAGCCCGAAGCGCCGAAGGCGAGGCGCGCAAATTTCAAGCGAACGGAAGCATTGAGCGCGCTGGTGCGGATCAGGTCCATCGCATCGGCATCGGCACCACCCTCATCGAGGAGCTCCAGTCCGTTATTGATCGCACCGACCGGCGAGATGACGTCGTGGCAAACGCGGCTGCAAAGAAGCGCGGCCAGATCCGGGCCGGACAAGGTGAGATTGGGGTTCTTGGACATCATCGTCTCCTGAGGGGCGGCAACTTCATCGCGCCCGGGAATATGCTTCATCAAAATTGCGCGAAGTTTGCGATCGTATTCAGTGCCATAATGACACCATATTTGGTAAACCGATTGTTAAGATCATCGGCGCAAAATGCACCAATCGCCGCGAGCGGTTGCCCGCTCCCAGCCAAACGACGAACGGATGACACCATGCGCCCTCGATTTCCGCACCGATTCATCGGCTTCTGCAGGTTGCTTTCGGCCCTCGTTTTTTCCTCGCTGATCATTGCCGGACCCGCCTCCGCCCAGGACAACGGCCAGTACACGATGCAGGAAATCGTCGATGCCGGCCATTCCTTCTTCGGCTCCGCCAGCGGCGGGCTTGCCAAAGTCGTCGAGAGTGCCTTCCAGAAATACGGCCTGCCGAACGGCTACATCCTCGGACAAGAGGGCGGCGGCGCCTTCATCGCCGGCCTGACCTACGGCGAAGGCCAGTTGAACACCAAGAACGCCGGCGAACATAATCTCTACTGGCAGGGCCCCTCGCTCGGCCTCGATTACGGCGGCCAGGGCTCGCGCGTGATGATGCTGGTCTACGACCTGCCGACCGTCAACGGCATCTATGCCCGCTTCGGCGGCGTCAGCGGCTCGGCCTATGTGATCGCCGGCTTCGGCATGACCTTGCTCAAGAATAACGACGTGCTTGTCGTTCCGATCCGGACCGGTGTCGGCGCCCGTCTCGGCGTCAATGTCGGCTATCTCAAGATCACTCAGGCGCCGACCTGGAACCCCTTCTGAGGCCGCAAAGCAACGGGAATTGGCCGCCGACCGCATCGGCGGCCTTGCCATGCGCGCCATGCGTGCTTAATCATCGCGGTTGACTCCGTATTAACCTTCGAATCGATGGCCGCGCCGTGATCGAATATGCTCTCTTGTTCGGATTGGGCTTCCTGACCGCGGCCTTCCTCGTCTTTCTGGTCTCGCCCGCCGTGCACCGGCGCATCGTCTGGTATACCGAGAATCGCTTGAAGGCGACCATGCCGCTGAGCCCGCAGGAGGTTCGCGCCCAGAAGGATATGGTGCGCGCGCTCTATGCCGCGGAAAACGCCCGGACCGCCCAGGACCTTCTGCGTGAGCGCGAAAAATCCCTGTCGCTCCAGCTTCGACACGACGCGCTTGCCGTCGACGCCGGCAGGCTCGCCGCCGAGATCGGCGATTTGCAGTCGCAGATCGGCGAGATGCATGTCGAGGCCGCCGAGCAGCGCTCGCACCTGCGCAAGGACGAGAATTATATCAGCCAGTTGAAGACCAATCTGCATATTGCCGAACAGTCCGTTGCCAACAAGGAGAACGAACTGGCGCAGATGAGGACGCGGCTGAGCAAACTCGGCGAACAGACCGATGGCCTGAGGATCGACCTCGCCGCACGCGAAACCGAGGCGGAGAGCCTGAAGTTCCGCGCCAACGCGCTGCGCGACGAACGAGACACGCTGCGCCAGGACGTCAACCTGCTGCAGAAGCGCGCAAGGGATGCCGAACAGAAATTGACGCAGCAGCAGCACATGGTGATCCGTCTCGAGGACAAGGCCGCGCGAGAGAGCGCTTCGGCTGCCGAGAAGGAAACCCTGCTCGCCCGCCGCCAGCAGGAGATCGCCAAATTGAAGGAGCAGGTGAAGGCCGCCAACGCCGAGATCCGCAAAGTCAACCGGGTGCTGCGCGACGCGGGCCTTGCCAAAATGGCCGCGGAAGTGCCGGCCGAGGATGTGGCGGAAGACACGACCGCATCCTCGCTCGATGCCGCCGCCCGGACGGCAGAGATTGGCGAGGATGTCCGCAGCCGCAGCGCCGCTCTTGCCGATCGCCTTCAGAAGGCAAAGACCGTCACCGGACGCGACGGCGCGATCCGCGAAGAAATCGCCTCGATCGCCGCCAACATGGTGGCGCTGACCGCGCTCAACGAAGGTCCATCGTCGCCGATCCGCTCGCTGTTGCCGGATGCGGCGGAAAAGACCTCTGGCGATCGTGTCAGCCTCGCCGACCGGGCAGCGGCGATCATCGCCGATCCCCAGCACTGAGATCTTAAAAAAGCTTCATCGCGGAAGCCATGGAAAACAACGCGATCCCCGTCGCGGTCGCTGCGTTGAGGCTGTCGAGTTCTTCCGACTGTGGAATGCGCGCACTCTGGAAGCGCGCCATCAGCGCCGCCGGCAATCCCTCCCCCTCCGTGCCGACGACGAGCGCCATGCGCGCTGAAGCCGGAATGGCACGAATATCGGTCTTGCCGTGCGGCGAAAGCGTCCAGATGGCAAAACCCCGCTCGGCAAGCGCCAGCAGCACGTCCAGCGCCTTGCCGCTGCGCCGATAGGGAACGCTCAGCACCGAACCGACCGAGACACGCAGCGCCTTGCGGTAAAGCGGGTCACAGCAGGTTTCGTCGAGCAGTACGGCATCCGCCCGGAAGGCGGCCGCATTGCGGAACATCGAGCCGGCATTGTCGTGATTGGAAATGCCGCAGCCGACGAGCACCAGCGCCCGCTCCGGCAGCGTGTCGAGCAGCGCCGTCTCGCCCCGATCCTCCCGCCGGCCGAGCGCGAGAACGCCGCGATGCAGATGGAAACCGACGACGCCGTTGAGAACCTCCGCCTCGGCGACATAGACCGGCACATCGGCCGGCAACCGCTCCAGGATCGGCAGAACGCCGTCGACGCGGTTGCGCAGCAACAGGATCTTCTCGGCGGAAAAGCCGCGGTCTTGCGCATGCGCCTCGGCGAGCATGCGCAGCACAACGGTGCCTTCGGCGATGAAACGGTTCTCCCGCCCCGTCAGATCGCGCTCTCTGATATCGCGGAATTCAGCGATGCGCGGATCGTCGGCGCTGTCGATGGCGATCGGAACGGCGGCCATGCCGGCCTCAATTGCCCGCGACAGTGACGTCGGCGACGGTGCGGCCGGTCCTGAGGTCGAAGACCAGCGCCTTGCTCTTGCCCTCGGCCGTTTCGCCGTAGAACAGGATCTGTCCTGCCGAAAACGAGGTGGACTGCACCTTGAAGCCGGAGGGCAAAGAAACGGTCGCCGCAAGCGGTGCATCCGAGGGCACGCCGGAGGCTGCAGCGGTGGCCGCCGTCTCCTTCGCTTCGCTGTGCATCGCCTTGTAGACAACCGCGCCGAAGACCGCCATAAGGCTCACGAACATGATGGCGCCGGAAACGATCTGCAGGCGGACCATCTTGCGCCGGACACTTTCCATCGCCGGATCAAGGGGCTTTTCTTCCTGCTCGTCTGGCTCGATTGCTGTCATCTGTGCGTCCCGTTCTTAAAAAATACGTCGGAGAAGAAGCGTCTTGAGCGACCCCTTTAAACAAGCAGCCGGCAATAGAAAAGTCCTGACCGCCGATGAAACTGCCGAGGGCCGGCTCGATGCCTGGCTGACGGCGCAGGTCGGCGAGGAATTTTCGCGCAGCCGCATCAAGGCGCTGATCAAGGACGGCCAGGTTTTTCTGCGCGGCGAACCCGTCACCGACCCGCAGCGCAAGGTGCGCAACGGCGATCGTTTCGAGATCACGCTGCCCGAACCGGAAGACCCGACGCCGCGGGGCGAGGACATCCCGCTCGATATCCTCCATGAGGACGAAGACGTCATCGTCATCTCCAAACCTTCCGGTCTCGTCGTCCATCCCGGCGCCGGCAACTGGACCGGGACACTGGTCAACGCGCTGATCCATCATTGCGGCGATACGCTCTCCGGTATCGGCGGCGTGCGCCGTCCCGGCATCGTCCACCGTCTCGACAAGGACACGACAGGGGTCATGGTCGTCGCCAAGAACGATATTGCCCATCGCCACCTCTCGCTGCAATTTGCCGACCATGGCCGCACCATGCCGCTGGAGCGGGCCTATCAGGCAGTCGTCTGGGGCCGGCCCCGCGCGCTGACGGGCACGGTCGACGCGCCGCTCGGCCGCGCCACCGGCGATCGCACGCGCCGCGCCGTCAAGCGCCCCGACAGCCATGACGCCGACGAGGCGATCACCCATTACGAGGTGATAGAGCGCTTCCAGGAGAAGCCGGATGCAACCGCGCTTGCTTCGCTGGTCGAGTGCCACCTCGAAACCGGCCGCACCCATCAGATCCGTGTCCATATGGCCCATATCGGCCATCCGCTGCTCGGCGATACGGTTTACGGCGCCGGTTTCAAGACCAAGGCCAATCGCCTGCCCGAAGACATCCGCAAGGTCGTCAACGGTTTCGGCCGCCAGGCGCTGCATGCCTTCATGCTGCAATTCGAGCATCCCCGCACCGGCGAAATCATGCATTTCGAGGTGCCTCTGCCGGATGATATGGTGGACCTCGTCGAGGCATTGCGGGGATAGAGGCGTCTCCGCCCCCTCTCACACTCGCGTGAGCGGCACCTTGAACCGCGGTTTTGCCATACTTATCTGTACATTGACTTAGTGCGGGCTTGGATAGAGCCGCACGTCCCGGTTTGCCTTTCTTGACGCGAGGGCGCGTTTCCATCGGGAACCGGAATTCACTTTAGGAGGGTGCACTATGGCCCGAAATACCTTGCCGTCCATTACCGCCGGCGAAGCCGGTCTCAATCGTTATCTCGACGAAATCCGCAAGTTTCCCATGCTTGAGCCCCAGCAGGAATACATGCTCGCCAAGCGTTATGCCGAGCATGGCGACCGCGACGCCGCCCACAAGCTGGTCACCAGCCATCTTCGCCTCGTCGCTAAGATCGCCATGGGTTATCGCGGCTACGGCCTGCCGATCGGCGAAGTCGTTTCCGAGGGCAATGTCGGCCTGATGCAGGCCGTCAAGAAGTTCGACGCCGAGCGCGGCTTCCGCCTTGCCACCTACGCCATGTGGTGGATCAAGGCCTCGATCCAGGAATATATCCTGCGTTCGTGGTCGCTGGTGAAGATGGGCACGACGGCCAACCAGAAGCGCCTGTTTTTCAACCTGCGCCGGCTGAAAGGCCGCATCCAGGCGATCGATGACGGCGACCTGAAGCCGGAACACGTCTCCGAAATCGCCACCAAGCTGAAAGTCTCGGAGGAGGAGGTCATTTCGATGAACCGCCGCCTGTCCGGCGACGCCTCGCTGAACGCGCCGATCAAGGCGGCCGAAGGTGACAGTGGTCAGTGGCAGGATTGGCTGGTGGACGACCATGACAGCCAGGAAGACGTGCTGATCGAACAGGACGAGCTCGACACCCGCCGGCGTATGCTGGCGAAAGCGATGAGCGTGCTGAACGAGCGCGAACGCCGCATCTTCGAGGCTCGCCGCCTCGCCGAGGATCCGGTAACCCTGGAAGACCTGTCGACGGAATTCGACATCAGCCGCGAACGCGTCCGCCAGATCGAGGTCCGCGCCTTCGAAAAGGTTCAGGACGCTGTCCGCAAGGAAGCCCAGGAACGCGCCAAGGCCGTCCGCGTCGTCGAAGCTACGGCCTGATTGCTCAACTTGAGAATTGGAAACGCCACCTCCCTACGGGAGGTGGCGTTTTTATTTTCGCCGGCGATGGAAGCAAGAAGGGCGGGGAAGGGCGTGCCGTGCCCGGTGGTACGACGCACCAAAAGCCCGCTCACTGGCTCGTAGAAACATCCCCGAGTGCTGCCCATTCCTTGATCGCGGTGTTGAAGGCTTCGGTTCCCGTGTCGCCCTTTTCCATCGTCAGCAGCGCGCGACGGCCGTTGCGGTAGGTGACCGGGATATCGATCCAGCTGCGGGTCGACATCAGGTCGAGATTGGCCTTGCGCGCATCGGGATAGTCGTTGAGCGCGATCATGTGGAAATCGTCGGTGATCTTGGCCGGAACTGCGATCAGCGCGTCACCGCGGTCCTGCTCGGTGCGCTTCATCGAAATGCGCTGGACGCTGTCGATGCTGCCGCCTTCGAAATTCGGCGGCACCGAGAAGACGATCTCGACGAGATGGCTTGCCGGCAGCGACGGATCGGAATTGCGTTTGAAGGTGACGAGCGCCGAGAGATTGCGCTCCGGCACGGTAACGTTGCCCTGCACCGTCGCCTCCTGCCGACCGCCCTGGCCAGCCTCGTGCTGCACGCTCCAGACGACCGATCCCTCGATCGCCGTCGGCGAGCTTTGGCCGATGCGCTCCTCATAGAGGAACATCTTTTGCGACGAGCCGACCGGAGCAGTCTGTTGCGGGGAAGCCGCCGGGCCATTCGGCGTCAGCGTTTCGGCCGGTGCCGTATCACCCTGCGCGCTCGCAGGCGGCGGCGCATCGGCGGCCGCGACATTCTGTTCGGCGACCGATTTTCCTTCCGCGGTCAGCGTTCCCGGCACCGTCGCCGGTCCGCTGTCGACCTCGGTCCCATCCGTCAGCAGCCGTTGGGTAAATTTCGAATTGGCCGCGGCGCCGTCATTGTTCACTGACGCTACCTGCGGGTTCGGGTTCGGCTGCACCGGCGCCGCGGGCGTATTCTGCGCTCCCGGCGTGGTCGGCTGGGCCGGCGTCGCCGCATCCGGCTGAGCAGGCGTCGCAGAGCCTGCCGGCGGCGGCGTCTCGTTCCTGGTGGCCTGCGACGGCGCCGAACTGACGAGCCCGTCGACCATCGCCACCAGCGCTTCTCTGTTCATCCAGCCGGCATAGGCGCCGCCGCCGATCAGGATGAGCGCGAAGATGAGCGTGATCACCGTGCCGATGCCGAAGCGGCGGCGCTTCGGCTCCATCCGGAAACTCTTGCCCTGCAGCTTGGACGCGACGATCTGATCGATATCCATTCCCGGATTGGCGTCGTCGTCGTCCGCGGCGACCGAGCCGCGGCGGTCGTAACCGCGCAGTGCCTTGGCCTCGCGCCAGTCATCGCTCGGCGCGCTGCTTGCAGCCGCCGGCTTGCCGTTGTGCACTTCCGCAAAGATATCGACATCGTCGAAATGCGAGGCGACCGGCGTCTTCTTATTGCTGCCGGCCTCGATCGGCGGCAGATCGTCGAAGGCTGCGGTCTCCCAGGAGAAACTTTCCTTGGCCGTCGGCATGACGGCTGCAGGCGCCGCATTTTCGAGGCTCGATATTACCTCCTCGAAAGCACGCGCCGAGGTATCCGGGGTGGTCGGCGCCGTCTGTGAATATTGCCGGAGTTCCTCTTCCGCCCATTCGGTCTCCGCATCCTTCGGCGCCGGGGCCGGCGCTTCGGCGGCGGGCTCGGTCCAGACGGGATCGAAATGCGCCGCCGCGTCAGCCTGCAGCGGCTCCTCGCGGCTGTGCTCGACGAATTCCTGCGGACGATCGAAATTGGCGACCGGTTCCACCAGCCGGTTGGCTGCATGGTCTATGCCACGTGTGATCGGCTGGAGCGGCTCGACGGGCTCGTAAGCCTCTTCGGCCTCCGGCTTGTCGCCGTCCACCACCGCCGGTTCGGCCGCGGTCTCTTCGGTTTCAGCGGGATGTTGATCGTCAGCGCGATAGTCGTCGGCTTCCTCGTAAGAATGCCCGGCCGGCGGCGCCCAGCCGTCATGTCCGGAGGCGACGTCTTCGACAGCAACGTCGCGCGCCTCGCCGGCATGCCATTCCTCGGCCGGCGCTTCCTCCTCATGCGAGGGATGCCAGTATGTTTCGACGGGAGTGGATGTTTCCGCCGAAACCTCTGTCTCGGCCGGAACAGGTGTTTCCCGGGAAAGAGGCTCTTCGGCGACGACCTCCTCCTCAGCCTCCTCAGCCGCGGCGGCTTCGACGTGATCGCTCGCGTCGGCGGCCTCGGCCGCCTGTGGTTCCGCATCGGCTTCGTAGGCCGGCTCCTCGGCGGCCGTCGCCGGCGCAGGCGCGCCTTCGCCTTCGTCCTGAACCGTTTGTTCTTCCGAGGGTTCCGGCGCGGCGTCGGCGGCAGCCGACGCATCGAGCGGCAGCGCTTCGGAGTGTTCGCCTTCCACTTCGCGGATGGCGGCCTCGAGCTTTTCGAGCTGGCGTTGCAGCATGGCTTCCGGCGGACGCGGCTTCATGTTCTCGAGCTGCCGCTGCACTGCGCCGCGGGCACGTTCGTAGACTTTCACCCGCATTTCGGGGGTATTTTCAGCCAGGCCGTCAACAGCCCGCCGAATAACTGCAATAAAATCCGCCATCAGTACTTTCTCAAGAAGTCCGGTACGCTACCGAACTATCCTCCACAGTGACCCGTGAGCTTAGTCCTCAAACGGATCGGTCACAAGTATCGTGTCATCCCGCTCCGGGCTGGTGGAAAGGAGCGCGACAGGCGCCCCGATCAGCTCTTCGACCTGGCGAACATATTTGATCGCCTGCGCCGGCAGGTCTGCCCAACTGCGGGCGCCGACGGTCGATTCTTTCCAACCCTCCAGCGTGATGTAGATCGGTTCGACCCTAGCTTGCGCTCCCTGGCTTGCGGGAAGATGATCAATCTGTTCGCCGTCGAGCATGTAGCCGACGCAGATCTTCAACTCCTCGAGACCATCGAGCACGTCCAGCTTGGTGAGCGCGATGCCGGTGATGCCGTTGGTGGCGATCGATTGGCGCACGAGCGCGGCATCGAACCAGCCGCAGCGCCGCTTGCGTCCGGTCACCACGCCGAACTCGTGACCTTTTTCGCCCAGGAACTCACCGATCGCGTCCTTCAGCTCGGTCGGGAACGGGCCTTCGCCGACGCGCGTCGTATAGGCCTTGGTGATGCCGAGAATATAGCCGAGCGACCCCGGACCCATGCCGGAACCGGCCGCGGCCTGGCCGGCCACTGTGTTCGACGAGGTCACGAAAGGATAGGTGCCGTGATCGATATCGAGCAGGCTGCCCTGCGCACCTTCGAAGAGAATGCGGGAGCCCTTGCGGCGCTCCTTATCGAGGAAGAGCCAGACGGTGTCGCGGAACGGCAGCACCCGATCCGCGATCGAAGTCAGCTCTTCCATGATCGCCTCATGGCTGACTTCGGCGACGCCGAGGCCACGGCGAAGCGCATTGTGGTGCGTGAGAATCCGGTCGACCTTGCCGGAAAGGCTGTCGAGATCGGCAAGATCCATGACCCGGATGGCGCGGCGGCCGACCTTGTCTTCATAGGCCGGACCGATGCCGCGGCGGGTCGTGCCGATCTTGGTGCCGCTGTTGGACGCAGCATCCTCGCGCATCGCGTCGAGTTCGCGGTGCAGGGAAAGAATGAGCGTCGCATTGTCGGCGATGCGCAGATTGTCAGGCGTAACCGTCACGCCCTGCGCCTCCAGCCGGCCGATCTCGGCGATCAACGCATGCGGATCGACGACGACGCCATTGCCGATCACGGCCATCTTGCCCGGACGCACGACACCGGACGGCAGGAGCGACAGCTTGTAGCTCGTGCCGTCGATGACGAGCGTATGGCCGGCATTGTGTCCGCCCTGGTAACGCACAACGATATCCGCTCGCTCCGAAAGCCAGTCGACAATCTTGCCCTTGCCTTCGTCACCCCATTGCGAACCGACCACGACTACGTTCGTCATCCAACTCTTCCTGTTACCGGCGCAGAACCGCGCACCTGCCCAAACCCGCGCATCTATAAAGCTTTGTTTTTGGGAAAGCGACCCTGTTGTCACAGTAGATTGGGCTTTTTACGTGACAAATCAGCAGCCGACAGGCTATTGCCCGTGATAAAACGTCGCTCGGCGAGCGCGAAAAGACGGGAAGAACGCTCTTGCAAGCCACCGCCTATATATGTCTCGTCGTCGCCACCCTCTGCTGGGGCGGCAACTCCGTCGCCGGAAAGCTTGCAATCGGGCATGTCAGCCCGATGATGCTGACCTTCCTGCGCTGGTTCCTCGCCGTCGCGCTGATCGCCTTGATTTCCGTGCCTCAGTTGAAGAAGGACTGGCCGGTGGCCAGGAAGAACCTGCCGCTGCTCCTTTGCTACGGCGCCATCGGTTATACCCTCTTCAACGCCATGCTTTACTCGGCCGTGCAATATACCACCGCCATCAATGTCGCCATCGAGCAGGCCGGCATACCGATGCTGATCTTCCTGCTGAATTTCGTATTTTTCCGCACCGGCGTCTCGGCGGCGCAATGCCTCGGCTTCGGCATGACGCTGATCGGCGTGGCGCTGACGGCAGCCCATGGCGACCTCGCCACGCTGTGGCAGTTGCAGCTCAATCGCGGCGACGGATTGATGCTGATCGCCATCGCTGCCTATTCGCTCTACACGATCTTCCTGCGCTGGAAACCGCCGGTCGACTGGCGCACGCTGATGGCCTTCCCGGCCTTCGCCGCCATGCTGACGTCGGTGCCGCTGCTCCTCTGGGAGCTTGGCCGAGGTGCGGCGCAATGGCCGGACCAGGCCGGCTGGGGCATCACCCTCTACACGGCGATATTCCCGTCGCTGCTGGCGCAGATCTTCTATATCAAGGGTGTCGAGGCGATCGGCGCCAACCGGGCCGGCCTCTTCATCAATCTGGTGCCGGTGTTTGGCACGCTGCTATCGGTCGCCCTGATCGGCGAGACGCTTCAGTCCTTTCACGCAATCGCGTTGGCGCTGACGCTCGGCGGCATCGCGATCGCCGAAAAGGGCCGGCCGAAAGCTTCCGCCCCGACCGTACCGGCCTCACCGTTGGATTAGAGCAATCTCGCAAAAGTGTGCAGCGGTTTCGCCTCCGGAATTGCTCGGGATTAACCGAGCTCCAGCGTCGTCACCCCGAAGACATGCTTCATCGGGGTGACCGGCGCCGGCCCACGATACATGCGCATCGTTTCGAACACCGGTTGCAGGCCGAGGCCTTCGGCAAGCGCGACCGCCTCCTGGTTCTCCGCGGGGATATCGATGAAGATTGCAGCCCCCCTCGCCTCAGGGATCAATTCGGCAAGCAGCGCTGCGGCGCTGTCGGCATCGTTGGCAAAAAGCGGGCCGATCTTGTAGCCCTCATAGCAGCGGCGGATCGTGCCGTAACCGCGGATCTTGTGGCTCTTGCGCACCACCGCCGAGCGGCGGCCTTTGCGGCCGGTGCACCAGGCGGCGAGGAAAGCATCGCGCGGCTGCGGAAAGATCGCCGAATCATAACGCTGCAGCCCTTCGAGGCGCGAATCCAGCACCGGCTGCGCAGCAAGCGTCGAGGCAGGCAGGGACAAGGCAACGCCGCCGTAGCGAATGGTGGAATAGGCGGGTTCGAAGCCGGCCTTGCGGTAGTTGTCCTGCTGTGCGGCGACACCGTCGAGGCCGATCGTGCGGTCTTGCGCGCTGGCGATGCCCGCCTCCCAGATCGCCTTGCCGTAACCCTTGCCGCGGAAATCGGGATGGACGATGTAGAGGCCGAGGAAAGCGAAACTTTCGCCATATTTGACGACCGAGATCGAACCGACCGGGACTTCACCGATGGCGCCGACGAAAAATCCGGAGGGATCGGCCTCGAGGAATGCAAGCGAATCGTCGAGGCCCGGATTCCAGCCCTCTTGACGCGCCCATTCGAGCGCGAGTTCCAGTTCGCCGGGCCGCATCGAACGAACGGCAAATTCCGAATTCATGCGACCTTCCCAGATTGAATGTCCCGCAAGTCCATCCCGGCAACGGCAAAGCAATTGTCAGGTCCCCGGCTCCCCGATTGCACCCGCAAATGATCAAGAACCCGCGCTCATGGTCTTGGCGACGTGGATCGTCATTTTCGATGCAATGCAGAAAGCTTCGTTTCCGAATTACCATGAAACAGGACGGTTGCAAGCTCAAGAAAATTACTTGCGCGCCGATTATCTTCTTGCCGGTGCGAGCAAAACGCCGCACCGAAGCGATATCGCCCGCCCGTCTTTAAAAGCAGGGGAACATCTCAACCGCCAATCGCCGCCTTTTGCTTTCGGCTCCCGCCCTTCGTCGACGAAAAAAGCCGGTCTATCTCGGCCGCCGGGGCGGGATAACCGAACGCATAACCCTGCAAGCCATCGCAGCCGAGTTCAGCCATCACGACGGCATGGGCTTCGGTCTCGATGCCCTCGGCGATCACCTCGACATCGAGTGCCTTGGCGATCTCCACGATCGAACCCACGACGCGCCGCTGTTCGGCGGAACTGACGACCTCGGCGATGAGCTGCCGGTCGATCTTCAGCCGCTTCGGCCGCAGCTTGACGAGACCGATGAGCGAGGCGTGGCCGGATCCGAAATCGTCGATCTCAATGTCGATGCCCATCTGTTTGATATCGCCGATATGATCGAGCAGCTTTTCGTCGCTATCGTCGAGGAAAATTGTCTCGACCAGTTCGAAGACGATCACGCCGGGCGGGATATCGAGTTTCCTCAACTTGCCGAGCAATGTCGGGTCGGCAAGGCGGGACGCCGAGATATTGACGGCGATGCGCGGAACCGCAAGGCCGCGCAACATCCAGAACAGCCGGTCTTCCAGAACGCTTTTGAGGATCGCCGCGTCGATCTCCGCCGCCAGCCCGTGCTCGTCGGCGATCTTGAGGAATACTCCCGGGGCGAGCACGCCCTTCTCTGGATGTTTCCAGCGCGCCAGCGCCTCGAAGCCGATGACTTCCCGCGTCCGGGCGTCGAGCTGCGCCTGATAATAGGGAACGATTTCGCCACGCTCCAGCCCGAGCTTCAGCTCTTCGACGAGGCGACGCTTGGCGCGCAGATCCTCCTGCAGCTGCCGCGTGAAGAATTCGACGCGGTTGCGGCCGAGCTTCTTGGCCTGGTAGAGCGCCAGATCGGATTCGGCAAGCAGGTTGCGCGCCCGCCGGTCGCCGCTCCAGGAAACGCCGATCGAGGCGCCGGATTGCAGCATCTCCTGACCGAAGCGGATCTTTTTCCGCAGCCGACGCTGAACGTCCTCGGTAATCAGCTTCAGCTCGGCGAGATCGCGGAAATTGATCAGCACGATGACGAATTCGTCGCCGCCGACGCGGGCGACCATGCCGTTTGCAGGAATGGCGGCGGTGATGCGAAGGGCTGCGGCCTTGAGCACGGCGTCGCCGGCCGCATGACCGTGGCTGTCGTTGATCTGCTTGAACTGGTCGAGGTCGAGATGCAGGACGCCGAGCGTCGCAATGCTTCTGTCGGCCGGCAGCTCCGTCAGCCGCTTGTCGAGAAGGCGGCGGTTCGGCAAGCCGGTGAGATAATCGTGATCGGCGACGTGCTCGATACGGGCATTGCTTTCCTCCAGCGCCAACGCCCTTGCCTCTGCCACCACTTTCTGCCGCGCCAGTTCCGCATTGAGCAGTACGTCGGCAGTCACATCCCATTCAGCGCCGATGAAGGAGGGCAGTCCCTCCGCATCCACGTAGAAATGCGCGCGTGAGCGCAGATGGCGGATTTCGCCGCTCGGCAGCACGATCCGAAATTCTGAATTATAGGCGCCCCGTGTTGCAATCGCCTCATCGAAGTCGCGTTCGGCCTGCTCGCGATCGTCGGGATGGATCGCGTTCGACCAAAGCGATGCTGGCACCAGACGGAAGGTCTCCCCGGTCTCATAAAGGCGATGCATCTGCGCATCCCACAAGATCCCGTCCTGCTCGATGCTGTGCTCCCAGACACCGATCTGGGAGGCATCGAGAGCAAGTTCGAGCCGACGCAGAAGATCCTGAAACTCTCGTTCGGATCGTGTGGCTTTGTTCTCTGGCACGCGGTTTCAGCCTTAGCTGCTTTGCATAATTGTAATATGGTCTCAAGCCGGCATTAAAGAAGCCTTGTTCCAATGACCGAACTTGTGACGAGGTGAACTGTTCGTTACGGCTTCCTTTTTTGGATCAAAGAACTTGTAGTCTCCAGCGTCTCACGATCAGTGATTGTGTCGCGGCGGGTTTTTCGCGATCCGGCGAAAATCCGTCGCCCCCTCCAGCACCGCACCGTCCGACAATTGCGTGACCGAGCGGCGGTAGATCTGCTGCCACGGCGTCGCATCAGCCGGCACCGGCGGAATACCTTCGCCCTTGCGCCGTTCGATCTCGGTCTCGTCGACCAGCATGTTGCAGCGCCCCTGATTGAAGTCGATGCGGATGACATCGCCGGTGCGAAGCCAGGCGAGGCCGCCGCCGGCAGCACTTTCCGGCGAAGCGTTGAGGATCGAGGGGCTGTCGGCCGTGCCCGATTGGCGGCCATCGCCGATCGTCGGCAGGCTGCTTATGCCGCGTTTCAGCAGGTGATCCGGCGGCTGCATGTTGACGACCTCAGCCGAGCCCGGCCAGCCGAGCGGCCCGGCGCCGCGGATGACGAGGATGGTATTTTCGTCGATGCCGAGTTCAGGATCGTTGATGCGCCGGTGATAATCCTCCGACCCGTCAAAGACCACCGCCCAGCCCTCGAAGACGCCTTCCCGCCCCGGCTCCTGGAGGTAGCGCCGGCGGAAATCCTCCGACACGACGCTCATCTTCATGATCGCGAAATCGAACAGATTGCCCTTGAGGACGAGGAAGCCGGCCCGCTCCTTCAGCGGCGTCTGGAATGGCCGGATGACCTCGCGATCAGTGGCCTCGTGCCCTTCGAGGTTCTCGGCCATCGTCCGGCCCGTCACCGTGCGACAGTCGCCGTCGAGCTTGCCGGCCTGCATCAATTCCCACATGACCGCCGGCGTGCCGCCGGCGCGATGAAAGCGCTCGCCGAGATAGGCACCCGCCGGTTGGACATTGGCCAGCAGCGGAATATCGAAACCGTGCACCTGCCAGTCTTCCGGATGGAGTTCGACGCCTGCGTGCTTGGCCATCGCCGCAAGATGCGGCTGGGCATTGGTCGAGCCGCCGATCGCCGAATTGGTGCGGATCGCATTGAGGAAAGCTTCGCGGGTCAGGATATCCGATGGCTTCAAATCCTCGAAAACGATCTCGACGGCGCGACGGCCGCTGCGGTAGGCCATCTGGCCGCGCTCGCGGTAGGCGGCCGGAATGGCGCCGCAGCCGGTCAGCGACAGGCCAAGCGCCTCGGCCAGCGCATTCATCGTCGAGGCGGTGCCCATCGTATTGCAATGGCCGACGGAAGGCGCCGAATCGAGCGCTGCCTGCAGGAATTCTTCCCGATCGATCTCGCCAGCCGCATATTTCCGCCGCATCCGCCAGATCACCGTGCCGGAGCCTGCCAGTTCCCCCTCGTGCCACCCGTCGAGCATCGGGCCGCCGGAAAGCACGATCGCCGGAATATCGACGGTCGAAGCCGCCATGATCGCCGAAGGCGTGGTTTTGTCGCAGCCGGTGGTCAGCACCACCCCGTCGAGCGGATAGCCGTAGAGGATTTCGACGAGACCGAGATAGGCGAGATTGCGATCGAGGGCGGCTGTCGGGCGTTTGCAGTTCTCGAAGATCGGATGGGTGGGAAATTCGATCGGAATGCCGCCGGCATCGCGAATGCCGTCGCGCACGCGCTTGGCGAGCTCGACATGCACCCTGTTGCAGGGTGTCAGATCGCTGCCGCTCTGGGCAATCCCGATGATCGGCTTGCCCGAGCGCAGCTCTTCCGGCGTGATGCCGTAGTTCATGAAACGCTCGAGATAGAGCGCCGCCATGTCGATGTGGTCGGGATTGTCGAACCAGTCCTGCGAACGCAGGCGCCGCTGCGGCGAAGGGCTGTCCGTCACGGCTTTCCTCCCGGCCGGCCATTCTTCTCTTCGAGATGGAGAAGCAGGCCGCTGTGATCCTTTTCGCCATTGCCGCTGGCGACGAATTCGCTGAATTCGGCATGCACCGCCGCAGTCAGCGGCAGCGTCAGCGACAGGCTGGCGGCCGTCTCCATGGCAGCGTTCAGATCCTTCAACTGGTTGCTGGACGAACCGCCCGGAGTAAACTGCCGCTCGACCATGCGTTTGCCGTGGAGCTCGAGGATGCGGCTCTCGGCAAAGCCGCCGCGAATGGCGTCGCGGAAGGCGGCCGGCGAACCGCCGCCTGCGGTAATCAGCATCATCGCTTCGGCGACGGCGCCGATCGTCACCGCGACGATCTGCTGGTTGGCAAGCTTGGCAAGCTGGCCCGATCCGCTGGGGCCGACCCGGGTGACACGCCCCATCGGCACAAAGACGTCCCGAAGACCTTCGATCACTGCCTCGTCGCCGCCCGCCATGATCGCCAGCGTCCCGGCTTCCGCTCCGACGACGCCGCCGGATACCGGCGCATCGACATGAGCGATGCCGCGTTCGGCAAGCCGCGCAGAATGATCGCGGGCGAAATGCGGGGCGATCGAACTCATGTCGATGACGATGGCGCCCGCCGCCATTGCACCGGCCGCCCCGCGGTCGAACAGCACGTCCTTCACCGCCTCGGCATTGGTCAGCATGGTGATGACGACATCAGCGCCCGAAACGGCATCCGCGGGCGTTTCCGCAAGGACCGCACCGTCTGCTGCCAGCGCCTTAACCTTGCCGGGATCGCGATTCCAGACGGTGACGGCAAAGCCCGCACCCAGCAGCCGGCGGGCCATCGGCGCGCCCATCAGGCCGGTGCCGAGAAAGGCGATCCGCCTGCCGTCATGACCTCTGCTCGAACCTGTCATTCAGTCCTCCCAACTGTTGTCCGTCCTTGATAGTCCCCTCGTCCACCGATGCAAATCGTTTTAATTGACGGAACGCATTTTGTCGGATGCCCCAGCCTGCACAAAACGATACGGGCGAGAACCGAAGTTCCCGCCCGATTTACTCGACAAAGGAAGGTTGAATTCCGTTATTCCGCCGCGAGCCGGATAACTTCGGCCTCTTCTTCCTTGTGTTCGTCCGGCTTGTGCTGGACGAGCGGACGATTGCCCGTCAGCCGCCGCAGCAGCACATAGAAGACAGGCGTCATGAAGATGCCGAAGAACGTCACCCCGATCATGCCCGAGAAGACCGCCACACCCATGGCCGCGCGCATCTCGGCGCCGGCGCCGGTGGAGACGACGAGCGGCACGACGCCCATGATGAAGGCGAGCGAGGTCATCAGGATCGGGCGCAGACGAAGGCGGCTGGCCTCGATCGCGGCCTCCCGCGGCGTCCTGCCCTCGAACTCCAGTTCGCGGGCGAATTCCACGATCAGGATCGCGTTCTTCGCCGATAGGCCGACAAGCACCACCAGACCGATCTGGGTGAAGATATTGTTGTCTCCACCGGTGAGCCAGACGCCCGTCAGCGCGGCCAGCACACCCATCGGCACGATCATGATGATAGCAAGCGGCAAGGTCAGGCTTTCATACTGGGCGGCGAGCACCAGGAAGACGAGCAGCAAGGCCAGAGGGAAGACGACGATACTCGAATTGCCGGCAAGGATCTGCTGATAGGTCAGATCCGTCCACTCGAAGTCGATGCCTGCCGGCAGGGTCTCGTGAAGGATCTTCTCGATTGCCGCCTGCGCCTGGCCGGATGAGAAGCCCGGCGCCGGACCGCCATTGATATCGGCAGCGAGGAAGCCGTTATAGCGGTTCGCCCGCTCCGGACCCGTGCTCGGCTCCACCTTCAAGAGGGCCGACAACGGGATCATCTCACCCGATGCCGAGCGGACCTTCAACTGGCCGATATCTTCCGGCTGGGCGCGGAACTTCGCATCGGCCTGCACCCGGACGCTGTAGGTGCGGCCGAAGGCGTTGAAGTCGTTGACATAAAGCGAACCGAGATAGATCTGCAGCGTCTGGAAGACGTCGGTGACGGAAACCCCGAGCTGCTCGGCCTTGGCGCGGTCGAGATCGGCATAGAGCTGCGGCACGTTGATTTGGAAGCTGGAGAACAGCCCGGCAAGCTCAGGCGTCTGGTAGGCCTTGCCGAGAACGGCCTTGGTCGCCTCGTCGAGCGCCTGGTTGCCCAAGCCTGCGCGATCCTCGATCTGCAGCTTGAAACCGCCCGTCGTGCCGAGACCGTTGACCGGCGGCGGCGGGAACATGGCGATGAAGGCATCCTGGATGGCGCCGAACTTCTGGTTCAGCGACATGGCGATGGCGCCGCCCGAAAGATTAGGCGTCTTGCGCTCCTCGAAGTCCTTCAGCGTGACGAAGACGATGCCGGCATTGGACGAGTTGGTGAAGCCGTTGATCGACAGGCCCGGGAAGGCAATCGCATTGGCGACGCCCGGCTCCTTCAAGGCAATGTCGGTCATGCGCTTGATGACGTCTTCCGTACGGTCGAGGCTCGCGGCATCCGGCAACTGGGCAAAGCCGATCAGATACTGCTTGTCCTGCGACGGCACGAAACCGCCGGGAACGGAGCTGAACAGGCTGTAGGTCGCGCCGACCAGCGCCAGATAGACGATCATGACGATGCTCTTGCGCGACACCAGTCTGCCGACGCCCTTGCCATAGGCATTCGAGCCGGCGCCGAAGACGCGGTTGAAGCCGCGGAAGAACCAGCCGAAGATCGAGTCCATGAAGCGCGTGAGCCAGTCCTTCGGTGCATGGTGGCCCTTCAGCAGAAGAGCTGCGAGCGCCGGAGACAGGGTGAGCGAATTAAAGGCCGAGATGACGGTCGAGATTGCGATCGTCAGCGCGAACTGACGATAGAACTGACCCGACAGGCCGGAGATGAAGGCGAGCGGCACGAATACCGCGACGAGCACCAGCGCGATCGCGATGATCGGACCCGACACTTCCTTCATCGCCTTGTAGGTAGCCGCGCGCGGCGACAGGCCATGCTCGATATTGCGCTCGACGTTTTCGACCACGACGATCGCGTCGTCGACGACGATACCGATCGCAAGCACCAACCCGAACAGGCTGAGCGCATTGATCGAGAAGCCGAAGACATACATGACCGCGAAGGTGCCGATGATCGACACCGGAACCGCGATCAGCGGAATGATCGAAGCGCGCCATGTCTGCAGGAAGAGGATGACGACGAGAACGACGAGCGCAATGGCTTCGAGCAGCGTGTCGATGACCTTCTCGATCGAGGCGCGCACGAACTTCGTCGTATCGTAGACGATCTCGTATTTGACCCCCTGCGGCATGGCGAGCTGCAGCTGATCCATAGTCGCCCGCACGTTGTCGGCGATCTCGATGGCATTCGATCCAGGCGCCTGAAGCACCGCCACGGCGACAGCCGGCTTGCCGTCGAGCAACGAACGCAGTGTGTAATCGGCAGCGCCGAGTTCGATACGGGCGACATCGCGAAGGCGGGTGATTTCGCCGCTGGCGCCCGTCTTGACGATGATGTTGCCGAATTCCTCGGGCGTGCGCAGGCGGCCCTGGGCATTCACGTTGAGCTGCAGGTCGACGCCCGGCTGGCTCGGCGAAGCGCCGATGATGCCGGCGGCGGCCTGGACGTTCTGCGAGCTGATCGCGTTGCTGATGTCGCTTGCAGCGAGATCATGCTCGGCGGCCTTCTGCGGATCGATCCAGACGCGCATCGAATAATCGCCGGCGCCGAAGACCTGCACCTGGCCGACGCCCGCAATACGGGCGAGCCGATCCTTGATGTTCAACGTCGCATAGTTGCGGAGATAGGTAATGTCGTGACTGTCCCCGTCGGAGACGAGGTTGACGACCATGATGAAGTTCGGCGAACTCTTGACCGTCGTGATGCCGAGCGAGCGGACCTCCGCCGGCAGGCGCGGTTCGGCCTGGCTGACGCGGTTCTGCACGAGCTGCTGCGCCTTGTCGGGGTCGGTGCCGAGCTTGAAGGTAACGGTCACATTGAGCACGCCGTCGGATGTCGCCTGGCTGGACATGTAGAGCATGCCCTCGGCGCCGTTGATCTGCTCTTCCAGCGGCGTGGCCACCGTTTCGGCGATGACCGACGGGTTGGCGCCGGGATAGGTGGCGCGCACGACGATCGATGGCGGCACGACTTCCGGATATTCGGAGATCGGCAGCGCCCGCAGGCCGATCAAGCCGGCAACCACGATCAGGACCGATAGAACGCCGGCAAAGACCGGGCGGTCGACAAAAAATCTGGAGATGTTCATATCAAAGCCCTCTCCGGGGTGAACATGGATGCAAAGTCCCTTTCCGGCGGCCTTGGAGCCGCTGGCGGGTCATATCATTTCGGATATCGGCCCTCTCGAGGGAGAAGGCATCCGCCCTCCCCTGGGGGAAGGCGAAGTCTTTACTGCGCGGTCGCGACCTTCTCTTCCATCTGCGGGACGACGACCGCCCCCGGGCGGATGCGCTGCAGGCCGTTGACGACGATCTTCTCGCCGGCAGTCAGGCCGCTTTCGACCACCCGCTGACCCTCGGCCAGCGTCCCGAGCTGGACCTGCCGGTAGGCAACCTTGTTCTCGCCGTCGACGACGAAGACGAATTTCTTGTCCTGGTCGGTGCCGACGGCGCGGTCGCTGATGACGATCTTGTTCTCTGCCTTCGGCTGGCCCATGCGCACCCGCACGAACTGGCCGGGGATGAGACGCCCGCCCGGATTGTCGAACACGGCGCGGACCGCGATCGTGCCGCTTGATGCATCGACCTCGTTGTCGATCAGCTGCAGCTTGCCCTTGATCGGCGTGCCTTCATCGGCGAGCGTGCCGACCTCGACCGGGATCTCTTCGACAGCGGGCAAGGCGCCGTCCGTCTGCGGAAGCTGGGCAAGTGCGCGCGTCACCATCTCTTCGCTGGCATTGAAGCTCGCATAAATCGGATCGACTGAAACGAGCGTCGTCAGTTCAGGCGAGGCCGAGCCGGCGGCGACGAGGTTGCCGGCGGTCACCTCGATCTTGCCGATGCGGCCCGACACCGGAGCCCGCACCTGCGTATAATCAAGATCGAGCTGTGCCGACTGCAGTGCGGCCTGCGCCGAACGCAGCCCTGCCTGGGCCTCGGCCAGCGTGCTCTGCCGCTGGTCGAGATCGCTCTGGGAGATGGTGCGATTGTCGGAAAGCCGGCGGCCGCGATCGAGCTCGGTCTGCGCCAGGCTGACCTTGGCATCGGCCGAAGCGACCTGGCCTTGCGCCTGCGCCACGCTCGCCTGATAGGGAGCCGGGTCGATGGTAAAGAGCAGGTCGCCCTGCTTCACCAACGCCCCTTCGCGGAAAGCCACCGCCAGGATGGCGCCGGCAACGCGCGAACGCACCTGCACCCGGTCGACCGCTTCGAGACGGCCGGAGAAGTTTTCCCAGGCCGTCACGTCGCGCGCCGCGACGACGGCAACCGTCACCGGCACGGCGGGAGGCTGCGCAGGGGCGGAAGCGGCCGTGGCTGTCGTGCTCATCGGCAATTCGAAAAACAATGCGGCGCCGGAAACGGACGCGACAAGGCCTAAGCCGGCGCCCACCAGGGCCCAGCGTTTACTTCTGGACGTCATCTGTGCTCTCCTTGCGGCCCCCAGGCCGCCGAAATATCAGGTCTTCTTCAATGCAATTGCGGTTGGACGCTTACATCCCGAAGGAAGCTTCCGAAATGGCGGCTGACGTGCTCCTGCCAATCGGGCACTCCCTCGGATTTCCCACCATAAATCGAGGGCCAGCCCGTCCCGGCGGGAAGGACATGCTGGCGCACACCGACACCGGCCTTTTTCAGGCGGGCACCGTAACCAAGCGTTTCGTCATGCAGAGGATCGTCCTCGGCGGTGAATATCAGCGCCGGCGCGACGCCCGAAAGACGCGAACAGAGGCAGGGCGCCGCATAGGGATGGCAACCGCCGCCGCTCAGATAATGGCTCCAGCCGTCCGTCCAGCGCTGCCGCATTCCGATGGCTTCCGCCTTGCGGATCGACGAGGTGCCCATGAACGGATCGAGCAGCGGCGAAATCAGCACCTGGCCGTCGAGCGCATCCGGCATCTGGTCGCGCGCCTTGAGCGCCACGCCGGCGGCGACATTGCCGCCCGCTTCTTCACCAGCGACGAAGAGCAGCGATTTGCGGTCGCCGAGACCGGCGCGCTTGTTGGCAAGATAGGTGAGAACGGAAAAAGAAACTTCGAGCGCCTGCGGAAAAAAATTGCCGGACAGGCTGCTGTAATCGACGGCGGCGACGATGGCGCCTGATTTGGCGAGACTCATCGCCACCGGCCGATCGACGTTCGTTTCGCTGTCGAGAAACGCGCCGCCGTGCAGATAAAGCACGATCGGCGGACCCTTGCCGTAATCGGCGCCCTGATAGACACGCGCGGAAACGGGGCCGATGGCCACCTTATCCAGCATCATATCTTTCCATTCCACCGTCATCGGTTCCGGTCTCTTTTCACATCGCTTCAGCAGACAACGTCTGTCGCTTGCAATTTGTACAAAAAAGATATTGTTATTCAGAACAGGGAATAAGAAGCGATATCGCGATTACACTATTCCAATTCTCGAATAATGGTGCAACGCAAACTGCGGACTTGAAACCGATGGATCAGCTTTCGGCAATGCGCGTCTTCATCCGTGTGGTGGAAACGGGCAACTTCACCCGTGCCGCCGACATGCTCGCCATGCCCAAGGCGACGGTGACCAATCTCATCCAGGGCTTGGAGGCACATCTGCGCACCAAGCTCCTCAACCGCACCACCCGCCGGGTCATGGTAACCACCGACGGCGCGCTTTATTACGAACGCGCCGCCCAGATCATTTCCGAGCTGGAGGAGCTCGACGGCAGCCTCTCCAATTCGCAGAGCCTGCCGAGCGGGCGGCTGCGCGTCGAGATGGCCGGCGCTTTTGCCGATTGGATCGTCGTTCCCGCACTCTGCGACTTTTATCAGCGTTATCCCGATATCCGCATCGACCTCGGTGTCGGCGATCGCACGGTCGATTATCTTGCGGAAAACGTCGACTGTGCGCTGCGGGCCGGCACGCCGGCCGACCAGTCGCTGATTGCCCGCCGGGTCTCCGAAGTCGAGATGATCACCTGCGCTTCGCCGAGCTATATCCAGAAATTCGGCATGCCCGAACGGCCGGAGGATCTGGAGGCCGATCATTACTCGGTCAACTATTTCCGCGCCCAGAACAATCGGACGCTGCCCTTCGAATTTCGCCGACATGACGAGGTGATCGAAAGCAGCCCGCGCTACATCGCTTCGGTCAACGATAGCCGCACCTATCTGACGGCTGCGCTGACGGGTCTCGGCATCGCGCAGGTGCCGATTTTCATGGCGCGCGAACCAATGGCAAAGGGTGAACTCGTCCGCGTGCTTTCCGACTGGCGCCGCGACCCGCTGCCGCTCTATGTCGTCTACCCCCCGAACCGTCACCTCAGCAACAAGGTCCGCGTCTTTGTCGACTGGCTGGTAAAACTTTTGGTAGAGGCGAAACTGAACGACGGCTGAGCGCCAAAACAAATACGGCCCGGAAGGCCGGGGAAACCTTCAACGGGCCGGAATGTGCAACTTTGAACATCAAGCCTGTCGCACCGCAGGAAGGGCGCGGCAGGCTCCGGAGGTTCGCAAGAGAGCGGCAGGGAATTCCACTCTCTTGCGATAGAACAAATATACGCACTCCCCGCAGGATTGTAAGGGGAAATTCCGCAACCTCGTTCACATAATCGCGATGACGGCGCCAGGAACCGCCGTCGGTTCGTTGTCAGACCATCCCGCCATTGGCGCGCAGCGTCTGGCCGTTGATCCAGCCGCCGTCCGGGCCGGCGAGGAAGGCCACCGCTGCGGCAATGTCTTCGACTGTGCCAAGACGCTCCAGTGGGTTCATCTTCGCCATGCGGGCGATAAGTTCCTCGGATTTGCCGTTGAGGAAAAGATCGGTGGCGACAGGACCGGGCGCGATGGCGTTGACGGTGATGTTGCGGCCGCGCATCTCCTTGGCCATGATCGCCGTCAGCGTTTCCACCGCAGCCTTGGTGGCGGCGTAGACGCTGTAGGTTTCGAGCTTCAACCCGACGACCGAGGTCGAGAAGTTGATGACCCGGCCACCGTTGCGCAGTCGCTTGGCCGCTTCCCTCAGCGTATTGAAGGTGCCCTTGAGATTGACGCCGATCTGGCGGTCAAAATGGGCGTCATCGGCCTCGGCAAGCGGAGAGAGCATCATGATGCCGGCATTGTTGACGAGAACATCGATGCCACCGAAAGCAGTTTCCGCTGCATCGAACATGCGGCGAACTGCCTGCGCCTCGCTGACATCGGCCTTCGCCGTCAGCGCTTTGCCGCCCGCCTTCTCGACCTCGTGAGCCACGTCCTGCGCCGCAGCAGCATCGCCGGAATAGTTAACGACCACGGCGAACCCGTCGTCGGCGAGACGTTTGGCGACCGCCGCGCCGATGCCGCGGGAAGCCCCCGTCACCAGCGCCACCCTGCCGTTTTCTTTGGAAGCCATTGTCCTTCTCCTTCATCCTGCGCTGCAGCGCGTTTTCCATGAGAAAAAGATGCGCTCTTTCCTTCTGCGGATAATCAGGCATTCTTCGGCATCACTATCCGGAATTGGCGAACAAACAGATGGACAGATTCGATGCCATGCGGGTGTTTTGCCGTGTTGTGGACCGCCGCAGCTTCACCCTCGCCGCCGAGGATACCGGCCTGCCGCGCTCGACCGTCACCGATGCGGTCAAGCAACTCGAAGCCCGCCTCGGCGTGCGTCTGCTCCAGCGCACAACACGCCATGTCAGCCCGACGCTGGACGGCGAAGCTTATTACCAGCGCTGCCTGTCGATCCTTGGAGATATCGAGGATGCGGAGGGCGCCTTCGCCGACGCCAGGCCGAAGGGCCTGCTGCGTGTCGACGTGCACGGCACACTTGCCCGCCATTTCGTACTGCCGAGCCTGCCATCCTTCCTGGCGACCTACCCCGAGATCGAATTCCACATGAGCGAAGGCGATCGGCTGGTCGATCTGGTGCGCGAAGGCATCGATTGCGTGCTGCGCGTCGGCACGCCCGAGGATAGCGACATGGTCATCAGGCGCGTCGCCATGCTCGACGAAATCACGCTGGCCTCCCCCGCTTATATCGCCGCCCATGGCCTGCCGCAGCATCCGGACCACCTTGCCGGCCATCGCATGATCGGCTTTCACTCCAGCGGCACCGGCAGGCTGCTGCCGCTCGAATTCATCATCCACGGCGTGGTGCGCGAGGTCGCCATTCCCGCCACCGTCGCCGTCAATGCCGCCGAAAGCTATGTTTCAGCGGCGAGACTGGGCCTCGGCCTGATCCAGATCCCACGTTATCACGCCGAAAGAGATCTTGCCGAGGGAACGCTGATCCATGTTCTCGAGGACTTTCCGTTGACCCCGACGCCGGTTTCCCTGCTCTACCCCCGCAACCGCCAGCTTTCACCGCGCGTGCGCGTCTTCATCGACTGGCTGGTGAAGGTCTTCGCTCGACAAAATTCCGAAACCGCGCTTTCCTAATATAAGCGATTGAGGGAACAGCCATGGCACTCAACGATATCACCGTCTACCAGACGGAAGACGGCTTCGTCGTCGAATTCGGCAGCGAAGGCGAAGACAATATTGCCGTGACGCTGCGAAGCACGCCCGAGCTGACCTCGGAAAATGCCGTCGCCCGCGCCAAGGCCCTGCTTACGGCGGCAATCGAACCGGTCCACGGCGACGGCGCGCGGAGCAAGGACCCTGCTCTTCTCGAAGAGGAACTGGAGGAGGGCCTCGAAGATTCCTTCCCGGCGAGCGACCCGGTGTCGGTCACATCATCCACGATCCCGATGCGCGATCCGAACGCCGGACGGTAATGTAGTCTGATGCATGAAACGGTTTTGAGATGACGGCGGCGGCGGCGAATGGTATCTGCCACGGCCATGACCGATGGTGGAACGACAAAGGGCGCGATCGGCGCCGGCGCGCTTGCCGGTGAAAGCCTCAAGGCGTATTTCGAGCGCGACGCGATCACTGTCGCTTGTGATCTGCTCGGTTGCCATCTCACGGTCGATGGCGCCGGCGGCCGGATCACCGAGACGGAAGCCTATTTCCCCGATGACGAGGCCTCGCACAGTTTCCGTGGCCCGACCAAGCGCAACGGCGCCATGTTCGGCCGGCCCGGCAATGTCTACATCTACCGCATCTATGGCATGTACTGGTGCCTGAATTTCGTCTGCCATCCCGGCTCGGCCGTGCTGATCCGCGCGCTGGAGCCGGAGATGGGAATCCCTGCCATGATGGAGCGGCGCGGCACCGAGATGCTGACGGCGCTCTGCAGCGGCCCCGGTAAGCTCTGCCAGGCGCTCGGCATCGATATCGCGATCAACGACAGGCTGCTCGACCGCCCGCCTTACGCGCTCACGCCCTCGGCGCCGGTGCCTGTTGTCTCGGGAAAACGCATCGGCATCACGAAAAATGCCGAAGCACCATGGCGCTTCGGCATTCAGGGATCACGTTATCTCAGCAAGCCGTTTCGCTAAGCAATTCCAGCAAAAGTGCGAAGCGGTTTTGCCAGGCAAAGCGCGAAGCGCTTTTGCCGAGAATTGCGTAAACGCTTGGAGCCTATTCCATGACCGCGCTGTGGTCGACGGCGGGCGCCGCCTTCGGCTTGCGCAGCAGGAGCACCAGCGGAATGACCGCAAGCGACATCAGCATCAAGAGCTTGAAATCGTCCATATAGGCGATGATCGTCGATTGCAGCGTGATCAGCTCGTTGAGTGAAGCGCGGCCGGCGGCTGTCACCGGACTGAGCCCCTGCGCCGCCACGGCGTTGAAGGCATGGTTGAACGGCGTCACATAGGCCGCGATCGATTCATGATTGCTCTGCGTGTTCTCGACGATCAGCGCCGAGACGATCGAGATGCCGACCGCCGAGCCGATGTTGCGCGACAGATTGTAGAGGCCGGTGCCGTCGCCGCGCATATGGGCGGGCAGCGTCGCGAAAGCGATCGTCGTCAGCGGCACGAACAGAAAGCCCAAGCCGGCGCCCTGGATGAAGCCGACCGAGACGATCGTCCATTGCGAAACATCGGGCGTCCAGCCGGTCATGTCATACATCGCCCAGGCGGTCAGGCCGAGACCGAGCACCAGCAGCAAGCGCGTATCGACCTTGCCTATCAGCCGCCCGACAATGAACATGCAGAGCATGGTGCCGAGCCCGCGCGGCCCCATGACGATGCCGGCGGTGATGACGGGATAGCCCATCAGCGTCTGCAGATAGGGGGTCATCAGCGCCAGCGAGGCGAGATAGGTAACGCCAACCACGAAGATAAAGATCATGCTGACCGTGAAGTTCTGGTCGAGAAACAGCTTCGGATTGACGAAGGATTTCTCTGCCGTCAGCGTGTGCACCAGAAGCAGATAGAAGGCCGCGGCGCAGACGATCGCTTCGAGCATGATCTCGCCCGAGGAGAACCAGTCGAGCTGCTCGCCACGGTCGAGGAAGAGTTGCAGCGCGGCGATGAACAGGCTCATCATGCCGAAGCCGAACCAGTCGAGTTTGGCGAGCGCATCCCTCTTCGTTTCCGAAACGAAGATGACGATACCCGCGAAAGCAAGCGCGCCGATCGGCACGTTGATGTAGAACACCCAGCGCCAGCTGATATTGTCGGTCAGCCAACCGCCGATGACCGGGCCGAGGACCGGCCCGACCATGACCGAGACGCCGAAAAGCGCCATGGCCGAACCGCGCTCCTCCACGCTATAAATGTCGAGAAGAATACCCTGGGAAAGCGGCACCAGCGATGCGCCAAACAGGCCCTGCAGCAGGCGGAAGGCGACGATCTGGTTCAGCGACTGCGCCAGGCCGCAGAGCACCGAAGCAACCACGAAACCGGCGATGGCGACGAGCAGCACGCGCTTGCGGCCGAACTTGGCGGCGAGGAAGCCGGACGGCGGCGTCATGATCGCCGCCGCGACGATATAGGAGGTCAGGACCCAGTTGATCTGGTCGGCCGAGGCCGACACGCTGCCCTGGATATAGGGCAGCGCCACGTTGGCGATCGTCGTGTCCAGCGCCTGCATGATGACGGCGAGAATGACGCAAGCCGTGATCGCGCCGCGATTGGCGACGGGCGTGGCCGGTAAGGCGGAAGCGTTACTCATGGTCCTTGCCCTGAGGCCGGCCCAGAAGCTTGTTGACGAAATCGGGCAGCCCGCGGGCATGGCCGGTCTCGACATCGACCACCGTGCTCATGCCGACACGAAGCGGCGGCTTGCCTGCAGCATCCTCGATGCTGACGCGCATCGGAATGCGCTGGACGACCTTCACCCAGTTGCCGGTGGTGTTCTGCGCCGGCAGCAGCGAGAAGCTGGAGCCGGAGGCCGGGCTAATGCTCTCAACCTTGCCCTTCCAGGTCACGCCGGGATAGGTGTCGACGTAGATTTCAGCCGTCTGGCCGGGCTTGACATAGGTGAGTTCGGTTTCCTTCGGGCTGGCGGCGATCCACAGATGATCGGTGGCGACAAGCGAGAAGGCCTGCTGCGACGCCTGCAGGTAGGAGCCGACCTGCAGCGCATTGACATTGGTGACGATGCCGTCGAACGGCGCCTTGACGACGCTGTGGTCGAGTTCGCGCTGGGCGTTGTCGACCTGCGATTTAGCCTGCTGGTAGAGCGGGTTTTCCTCGACCGGCTGATCGGCGCTGCCGCCGAGCTGGGCGAGCGTTGTTGCGGCTTCCGCCTTGGCGACGGTCACCTTCTGCTGCGCCGCTTCGAGATTGTGCTTGGCTTCGTCATAGGCGGACTGCGTCGCGCTGCCATTGTTGACGAGGTTTTGCTGCCGGTCGAACTGATCCTGGTAATAGGGCAGATCGGCTTCAGCCTGCGTGATCTCGGCGAGCGACTGCTGGTAGCTGGCCTTGAGGTTCATGATCTGATTGCGCTGAACGCCGAGCTGCGCCTTGGCGCCGTCGAGCGCAATCTTGAAGGAATCGGCCCTGAGGCTGAAGAGCACCTGCCCTGCCTTGACCGCCTCGTTCTCATGCACATCGATCTTCTCGACGATGCCCGAGACATCGGTCGTGAGCCCGACCATGTCGGCCTGGATATAGGCATTGTCGGTCGACATCACCTGGCCGCCATTGACGTAATAATAGCCGCCGACGACCAGCGCCACCGGCAGCAGGGCAAACAGGATCGGCCGCGTGAGACTGCGCCGGCGGCGGACCTTGTTGCCGCCAGGCGCAGCCACGGCAGTAGCCGGCGCTGAATTGGATGAAGGCGCTTCGGCTACCGTTTCCTGCTGTTTGACTTCATTTTCTTCGACAGATGTCTTGGCATCGGCGTCGGCAACGACGCGGAGGGAGGGTTTATCAGCCATCGTTCATCTCATTTTCTTCGACCGGTGTTCGGCAAGCCTGCACCAGGTTCGTCTTCATTGCGGAGAGGATTTGGTAAAGCTGTTCGCGCTGCTCGACAGAGATGCCTTCCAGCGCCTCCGCCCGGGTGACATCCCCAAGTTCGCGCATTTCGGCGAGCAGCGGATGCGCCTCCTCGCGCATGTAAAGCAGCCAGATGCGCCGGTCGGTCGGGTGCTGGCGGCGCTCGATCAACCCGCGTTCGGCGAGCTTGTCGAGGATGCGCACCAGCGTGATCGGCTCGACTTCGAGAATTTCCGCAAGGCCGCTCTGGTGGATGCCTTCATTGTTGGAGAGATAGGCCAGCGTCTGCCATTGCGAGCGTGTCAGCCCCAGACACTTCGCGCGTTGCTCGAACCGCTTGCGCAGCAGCCGTGCGACGTCGTGGAGAAGGAAACCGAGTGTGGGCGTGGCGCTCATGAAAACCTGAGATCATTATTTATAAGCATACTTATAATATCGGTAGATATATTGAGCATGCCGAGTGCGCAAGGGCGCGACCACAGGATTTCGCAGGCGCGGCCAAAATGCCGCAGCTGTGGCCAGGAGGCTCGCAATCGTCGTCTCTCTCCGGGATGCAAGACTTCCGTCCAGTGGTCGCAGCCGGGCTTCGGCCCTAGTTTCGAGCAGAGATCGCCTCCGCCGGAGGTGCGCAGGAGGGCTCGATGGCGTTCTTCGAAAGCATGCTGACGCTGCTCTTGGTGGCGATCGTCTTCCTGCAATTCTCCAGGAAATTCCACGTCCCCTATCCCACGATGCTGGCGATCGCCGGCATCATTGTCGCTGCCGTGCCGTGGGCGCCCGAGGTTGCCATCGATCCGCAGCTGGCGCTGGCGCTGCTGATCGCGCCCGTTCTCTTCGACGCCGCCTATGATCTGCCGCCGCGGACCTTACGACGCAACTGGCTACCGCTCTTCTCGCTCGCCGCCATCGCCGTGGTCCTGACCGCCGCAGCCGTCGCCGCCGTCGGCATGACCATGGCCGGCCTGCCGCTTGCAGTCGCCGTCGCGCTCGGCGCCATCGTCGCGCCGCCGGATGCAGCGGCGGCGACCGTCATGCTCGACCGTTTCGATCTGCCGCGCCAGACCTATGTGATCCTGAAGGGCGAAAGCCTTCTCAACGATGCCGTCGCACTGCTGATCTTCAGCGCCGCGGTGGCGGCCGCATCGAGCCCGGCCTTCTTCAGCGGCGCCCTGGCAGAGCTTGCCCTTGCGGTACCGGGTGGCCTCATTCTCGGTTATCTCCTCGGCCGCCTCTACATGATCGTCGGCGTAAAGCTCGCCGGCACGCTCGGCGGCACCCTGCTCGAATTCGTCGCCACCTTCGGCACCTGGATCATCGCCGAGCGGCTCCACCTTTCGGCCATTCTGGCCATCGTCGTCTATGCGATGGTGATCGCCCGCTACATGCCCGAGCGGCAGACCGCCCGCCACCGCATCCATTCCTATTCGGTCTGGGAAGCCGCGGTCTTCCTGCTCAACGTGCTCGCCTTCCTGCTGATGGGCCTGCAGGTCCGCCAGATCGTCCTCGGCCTTGATCCCGGCCGGCTGAATTTCGCGATCACTTTGGCGGCCGCGGTCTTCATCACCGTCATCGTCACCCGCCTGGCCTGGGTACTCTTCTACAACCGCGTCATCACCTTCCTTGCCGCGCGCGGCTATACCAAGCAAGCCGCTCCCACCTTCGCGACCAGCCTGCTTGCCGGCTGGTGCGGCATGCGTGGCCTCGTCACGCTGGCGACCGCGCTCGCCCTGCCGATCGACTTCCCTGATCGAGACATCATTCTGCTCAGCGCCCTTGCCGTCGTTCTCGGCACGCTCATTGTCCAGGGCCTGACGCTCGGGCCGCTGATCCGTTTGCTGAAATTCGACCCGGACACCTCCCTGGACCGCGATCTCACTCGGACCCGCGTCGCGTTGATCGACGCAGCACTTGCCGCACTCGCCGGCAGCGAGGACAAATCCACCCGCATCCTGCGCGACGTTTACAACTCCGAGCGGGAGATCGCCGCCGACGGAAAACACCCGCGCGAAGTCAGCAGACTCGACAAGCAGCGCCGCAGCGTCATTGCCGCCAAACGCCGCAGACTGGCGGCGATGCGCCGTGCCGACGAGATCGACGACGATGTTTTCCACATGCTGGAACAGGAGCTCGATTGGGCCGAGCTTGCCGTCCTGCCGCCCGGCCGCGACGAGATCGTCGAGAGCTGACGTGACCCATGAAGTTTGAACGGATTCTGCAACCGCAGCCAATTGGCATTTGCTATTTTTCGCCGCTGCCGTTTATATCCAGTTCCTAGCGTTACGATTTTTCCGATGTGCATTGCGTGCCGGCCTTCCTTTCCAAGGATTGGACACCGGGGGAAATCGCGGGGGCCGAGGCCTTCGTTCAAAGCAAAGACCTGAATAGCATCACTTCATCTTAGCTTCGTCGGCAGTCGATCGGCCGTCGAGATTGGAGGACCGGTATGACTTACGTGCTTCGACAGATGTTGGCGCTTGGCTGCATCGCCACGTTCATGCCTCTGGCCGCAATGGCGCAGGGCGCACCGGCTGCTCCTCCTCCCGTCACCGTCGCAAAACCGGTGGTTCGCGATGTCGTCGATAACGACGAATTCATCGGCCGTTTCCAACCGGTCGACGAAGTCTCCGTCCGCTCGCGTGTCGGCGGATACCTGCAGGAAGTTCATTTCGAGGACGGCGCCCTGGTCAAACAGGGCGACTTGCTCTTCGTCATCGACCAACGGCCGTTCATCACCGCGCTCAACCAGGCAAAGGCCACGCTCGAAGCGTCGCAATCCACCCTTGTCTTTGCCGATGCGCAGTACAAACGCGCCCAGTCGCTCGCTTCGAGCGGCAGCCAATCCGCACAGACGCTGGACGATCGCCGCCGCGAATTCGATTCCGCCCAGGCCAATGTCCGCGGCGCTCAGGCCGCCGCCGATCGCGCAGCTCTCGACCTCGAATATACCGAGATCAAGGCGCCGCTCAGCGGCCGGATCGACCGCCGCCTGCTTTCGACCGGCAATCTCGTGCAGGCCGACCAGACGGTGCTCACCACGATCGTCTCCCTCGATCCGATCGATTTCTATTTCGACGTCGACGAGCGGCGCCTGCTGAATTTCGCCGACACCGCGCGCAAGCAGGGCAAGGATCTGCAACTCGGCGGCGGTGGCGTCGACGTATCCGTCACGATTTCCGACCCCACGGCCAAACCTTTCATGGGGAAACTCGATTTCGCCGAGAACCGGGTCGACAATGAGAGCGGCACCATCCGCATCCGCGCCCGGCTTGCAAATCCCGATCTTGTCCTGCAGCCGGGCCTGTTCGGCCGTGTGCAGGTCGCAGCCTCCAATACCTATAAGGCCATTCTCGTCCCGGACGAGGCAATCGGCTCGGACCAGAACGAACGCGTCGTCTATGTCGTCGATGCGCAGGGCAAGGTTTCGACCAAGCCGGTGCGGCCCGGACCGCGGCTCTACGGCTATCGCGTCATCCGTGAAGGCCTCGACGGCACCGAGACGATCATTGTCAACGGTCTGATGCGGGCGCGACCGGGTTCGACCATCACGCCGCAGATGAGCGAACTGCCGCAGGAGCGGCAGGATACGCCGCCCGAATCCGCAAATGCGGAGAGCGGACAATGAGATTCGCCCATTTCTTCGTCGACCGGCCGATCTTTGCGGCCGTCATCTCGATCCTCTTTCTCGTCGTCGGTGGCATCGCCTATACGCAGCTGCCGGTCTCCCAATATCCGGAGATCGCGCCGCCCACCATCGTCGTGCGCACCTCCTATCCGGGCGCCGACCCGCAGACCATCGCCGACACCGTTTCGACCCCGCTCGAGCAGCAGATCAACGGCGTCGAAGACATGCTGTACATGTCGTCCTACTCCAGCGCCGACGGCGCCATGTCGCTGACGATCACCTTCAAGCTCGGCACCGATCTCGACAAAGTCCAAGTGCTTGTCCAGAACCGCGTCTCCATCGCGCTCCCCCGTCTTCCCGAGGAGGTTCAGCGGCTCGGCGTGACCACCGACAAGAGTTCGCCCGACCTGATGATGGTGGTGCACCTCCTGTCGCCGTCGCACCGTTACGACCAGCTCTACGTCTCGAACTATGCCCGCAACCGCATCCGCGACGTGCTCGTGCGCCTTGACGGCGTCGGCGACGTGCAGATCTTCGGCGAGCGGCAATATTCGATGCGCATCTGGCTGGATCCGGAAAAACTCTCCGCCTACGGCATGACGTCCGACGACGTCGTTTCCGCCTTGAGGGACCAGAACGTCCAGGTCTCGGGCGGCAAGATCGGCGCGCCGCCGGTGACCGGCAAGAACGCCTTCGAATATACGGTGCGAACGGACGGGCGTTTCTCCGATGTGCGCGAGTTCCGCTATGTCATCGTCAAGTCGACGGGAGCAGGCCGGCTCGTGCAGTTGCAGGACGTCGCCCGCATCGAACTCGGCGCGCAGGACTACGTCACTAACAGTTACCTCAACAACGACCCGGCGGTCGCTCTCGGCATTTTCGCCCGGCCGGGAACCAACGCTCTCGATACGGCCCATCAGGTCCAGACGCTGATGAAGGATATCTCCCAGAATTTTCCGGAGGGACTGGAATATCGCATCGTCTACGACACGACCGAATTCATCTCGGATTCGATCGACGAGGTCTACAGGACCATCGCCGAAGCAGCCATCCTGGTGGCCATCGTCGTTCTCGTCTTCCTGCAATCCTGGCGGACCGCGATCATACCGATCGTCGCTATTCCCGTCTCGCTGATCGGCACCTTCGCCATCCTGCTCGCCTTCGGTTTCTCGCTCAACATGCTGACGCTTTTCGGCCTGGTGCTGGCGATCGGCATCGTCGTCGACGACGCGATCGTGGTGGTGGAAAACGTCGAGCGCAATCTGGCGCGCGGCATGTCGCCGAAGCAGGCCTCCCACGTGACGATGGACGAAGTCGGCACCGCTGTTGTGGCGATCTCGCTGGTGCTGATCGCGGTCTTCGTACCGACGGCCTTCATCCCCGGCATCTCGGGCCAGTTCTACAGGCAGTTCGCGGTGACGATCTCCGTCACGACAGCAATCTCGGCATTGAACTCCCTGACGCTTTCGCCGGCGCTTGCAGGCATTTTGCTGAAAGCCCACGATCACGAGACCAAGCGCAAGAGCATCGCCTCACGCCTGGGGTCAGGCCTCGCAAACGGCTTCAACCGCGGCTTCGACCGGATGAGTTCGGGCTATTCCTGGGTTGTCCGGCACCTCGTCAGAAGCTGGGTGGGCCTGACCTGCTCCATGCTCGCCTTCGCCGCCCTTCTCGGCGCGACCTGGTACATGAGCACCAGGGTTCCCTCGGGTTTCATCCCGACCATGGACCAAGGTTACGCGATCGTCGTGGTGCAGCTTCCCGACGGCGCCTCGCTTGCCCGGACCGATGCCGTCGTCAAACAGGTGGGCGATATCGCCCGAACCGTGCCCGGCGTCGGCAACGCCGTGCAGTTTGCCGGCTTCAGCGGCGCGACCTTCACCAATGCCTCGAATGCGGGCGTCGTCTTCGTTCCGTTCAAATCCTTCGCCGAACGCGAGGAAGGCGGAGACAGCGCCAACAAGATCATCGGCGAGCTCTTCGGCAAGCTGCAGAGCATCCAGGAAGCCTTCATCATCGCCATCCCGCCGCCCTCCGTGCGCGGTGTGGGCAATTCCGGCGGCTTCAAGATGCAGATCTCCGATCTTGAAAACCCCGACATGACGCGCGTGCTCGGCCTCGCCCGCCAGATGATGGGAGCTGCTGCGACGACCGAGGGGCTGACCGGTGTCTTTACGACATTCTCCGATGCCAGCCCGCAATATTTCCTGTCGATCGACCGCGACAAGGCACGCTTCCTGAACGTGCCGATCCCCAATATCTTCAATGCGCTTTCGATCAACCTCGGCGTCGCCTACGTGAACGACTTCAACGCATTTGGCCGCGTCTACCAGGTTCGCGCCCAGGCCGACCGGCAATACCGCATGGACCGGGACGACATCCTCGCGCTGAAGGTCCGATCGGCGACCGGCGCACTGGTTCCGCTTGGAACCCTGATGGACATCCAGGATTCCAGCGGCCCGGCCCTCGTTCAACGCTACAACATGTATGTCTCGGTACCGCTCCAGGGCAATCCGACGCCAGGCACCTCGACAGGTGATGCCCTGAAGAAGATGGAGGCACTGGCGGCCAAGATCCTGCCGCCCGGAACGACCTTCGAATGGACGGAACTCGCCTATCAGGAAACCCATACCGGCAACACTGCCGTCTACATCTTCGCCCTCTCCGTCATTTTCGTCTTCCTGGCGCTGGCGGCTCAATATGAAAGCTGGGTTCTGCCGCTCGCGATCATTCTCATCGTCCCGCTGGCCGTGCTCGCCGCACTGATCGGGGTCTCACTGAGAGGCATGGATAACAACGTCCTGACGCAGATCGGCCTGATCGTCCTGATCGGCTTGGCAGCCAAAAACGCCATTCTGATCGTCGAATTCGCAAGACAAGCGGAAGAGGAAGGCAAGTCGCCGGTGGAGGCCGCCATCGAGGCCAGCCATCTTCGCCTGCGCCCGATCCTGATGACGGCTTTCGCCTTCATCTTCGGTGTTCTGCCGCTCGCCATCGCCACCGGTCCCGGCGCCGAAATGCGCCAGTCGCTCGGCACCGCCGTCTTTTCGGGCATGCTCGGCGTGACGATCTTCGGCCTTTTCCTGACACCGGTCTTCTACGTCGTGCTGCGCGGCTGGCGCCGCAAGCAGCCGGTTGAAAAGACGGTCGAGGCTGCCCCGGTCGAGAGAGAAACGGTCTAAAGCGGCAAGGTCAGGTGGAGAACAGATGCACCTGGCCCTGCCAAAAGCGAGCGACGGTGAGCTTGCCGCTGCGATAGGCGCGTGTGTCGAGATTGAGCCGCCGGGGCCGAATGTCCGGCGCGTCGTTCGGCGTATGACCGTGCACGACGAGTTTCGGCAGCGGCACCCTGCTCTCAAGGAAGCGGTGGCGGATGAGGACCAGGTCCTCGTCCGTTTGCGCGGCAAGCGGCAGCGTCGGATCGATGCCGGCATGCACGAACAATACGTTCGGCGTGTCCAGCATGATGGGCATCGCCCGCATGAAATCGACATGCGTGTGCGGCAATGAATGACGGATGAAAGCATCGAGCTGGACGCCGGAAGGGAAGATCAGCGGTAGATGCTCCGGATCGAGGCCATAGGATTTAAGCGATTGCGCCGACCCCATCCGCATCCAGTCGTCATAGGACGCCCAGCCATCGATATAGTCGAGCATGGCGATCTCATGATTGCCGGCCAGACAGATGCGGTCGAAACCATCAGGCGGCGGCTCCATCAGGTGGTCGATCACCTGCGCCGATTGCGGGCCGCGGTCGATATAGTCGCCGAGCGTCACGATCAGCTTGCGCCCCGGCAGCCGTGCGCCATCACGCAAGATCGCCTCCTCGGCTTTAACAAGCAGGTCGTAACGGCCGTGAATGTCGCCGATCGCATAGGTCGGAATTGCGGCAATATCCAGCGTCAGACGTGGTCTCTGCTGGCGTGCCATTTTCCAAACCTCGCTGTTGCGCGCAAGGGAGTCGCTCATCATGTTTCTCGATCTAGAAGGCCCCAGCTGACCGTAAATAGCGCGAAGGACAAGGCGATCAAGCTGGTAGGAAAATTCAAACCACTCGGCTTTTGTAGAAAAACCGGCCTTATCATGCGCGGGGTAATCCCTCACTCCTGTGTCCATCGCATCGGCCGTGAAAGCGGATCGACTTTCAGAAAGCATGATGCGAGGAGTCAACGTGTCGCAGCGGATTTTACACGTCTGGAAAGATGCGTTGCGCTGTAGGAAAGGGTGATCGGTGGGAACGATATCGCAGTTTCATCGCAGCCTCAGGCCTCCCGCGCACCGCATCGAAAGCGAAGAAGAGGCGATATCCACGGCCCGCAACCTCGCCGACGCATTCCGGCATCAGGCGAGCGAACGCGATATCAACCGCATCCTGCCTCATGCCGAGCTGGACGCGCTGTCGATATCGGGGCTGACGGCGATCACCGTTCCGCCCGACTATGAAGGGCTCGACATGTCGAACGCCCTGCTTGCCGAAATCGTTGCGATCATTGCCGAGGGCGACGCTTCGATCGGCGAAGCCCTGGAAAGCCATTTCTGCGCGCTGGAGACGCTCCGCACCCAGGCGACCGAGGATCTGCAGGCATCGCTATTTGCCCGCGTGCTGCAAGGCGACCGTTTCGCGGGCGCCATTTTCGCCGACGGCACCGAGCTGACGGCCGAAGGCCCGGGTTATCGCCTGAGCGGGCGCACGCGGCAGGCGCCGGGCATTCTCTTCGCCGACTGGATCGCCGCTGCCGCCACCACGCCGCCCAGCCGTCCGGTAATGCTCTACCTCGCAAGCGGCGACGAAGGTGTGCAGGTGGTCGACGATTGGGATGGCTTCGGTCAACGCACCAACGGATCGGCGACGGCGATCGTCGGCACGCTTCATGTCAATGCCGATACCATTGTGCCCGCCCTTTCCTCCGGATCTTCGACCGGCATCTCGCTGGGCCTGCTGCTGAAGGGCGGCGTTAGCCTGGGCATTGCGCGGGCCGCTTGGACCGACCTTACGATCACGGTCGGCGACGGCACCCACGTCCTTCCCCGGCTGGGCGAACACGCCCTCCATATCGAAACGGCAGCAGCGGCCTTGGAACGGGCCGGCCGCAAACTCGATATCGCCCAAGTCAATCCTGTGGAGGCCGCGATGGCGGACGCGCATTTCTCCGCCTCGGCGGCCGCCATTCTTGCTGGGGAAACGGCGCTCGGCACTGCAAACGCGCTGTTCGAACTGGCGGGGGAAACATCGGCCGGGATCGGGCTCAATCTCGACCGGCATTGGCGTAACGCCCGCATTCACGCGCTATCGCTGCCGCGCGATAGACTGTTGCGCGCCGCAGGCGAATATCGCTCGAAAGTCGGCGGCGCCTAGTCTTGTTCAGCTGGCGGCCGAGATCGGAAATTCTTCCTTGTCGCCGTCGATGCGGCCGCCGTCGGAAACGAATTGTTCGAGGCTCATATTGTCGAGAATGGCGGCGATCGCGTCCCGGACATCGGTCATCGAGCGCCGCACCTGACAGGTCTCAGGATCGGCGCAGTCGTCGCAGGCTTCGTATGCCGTGCGGCTGGCGCAGCGGATCGGCGCCAGTGGACCGTCCAATGTGCGGATGACATGGCCGATGCGGATTTCCGAGGCCGGCCGCGACAGGGAATAGCCGCCGCCCGGCCCCTTCTTCGAACGCAGGATGCCGACATTGCGCAGTTCGAGCAGGATCGTATCGAGAAACTTCTTCGGGATATTGTTGCGCGACGCGATGTCGTTGATGAAGGCGGTTTCTCCCGGCGCCAGCCGCGCCAGATCGACCAGCGCCTTCAGCCCGTATTTTCCCTTTTTCGTCAGCATCGTCGTCGCCTTGTGGAAATCGCAGTATTTATCCTGCCAATAGCAGGCAAATAGCGTCAAAAGCGTGAACATACAACAAAATAGCTATTATTTATAGCTTATCTCGGCAACATCCACAGGACTGCGGCAGCCTCGAGAAGGATCGGCCTGCCGCGTCCTCTGCCGGCAACCTCGTTCAGATCGTCTTCAGCATGCCGCCATCGACGAAATAGGTCGAGCCGATGCAATAACTCGCGCGCTCCGAACTCAGGAAGACGAAGACGTTTGCCAGCTCCTCCGGCGTACCGAAGCGTTTGGAGGCGGCGTGCTCGTTGGCGACGCTCTGCAGGTAGCCTTCCCAGTTGCCGCCGGTCTCAGCCGTCAGCTGCTTGGCGGTCTTGATCCAGTCGGGCGTCAGGATCAGGCCGGCATTGACGCAGTTGACGCGGATATTGTCCTTGATGAGCTCGGTCGAGAGTGTCTTCGAAAACATCATCAGCGCCGATTTGCTGACATTATAGATCGGCTCGTACCACAGCGGCTGGACGGCGCAGATCGAGGCATTGTGCAGGATCACGCCGCCGCCGCGTGCCTTCATCTGCGGCGCGATGCCGCGCGCCAGCCGCACGGCGGCCATCACATGCAGGTCCCAATAGGCCTGCCACTTCTCATCGGGCGCCTCCATGACAGTCTCGTTCGAGCCGGTGCCGGCATTATTGATGAGGATATCGGCGCCGCCCTTTTCGGCCGCGGCAGCAATGATCGCCTCCGTTCCCCCAGCCGTCGCAACGTCGGCGGCAACAGCGGCGGCATCGACGCCGTACTTCTCGGCGATACGGGCGGCTTCCGCCTCGAGCCGTTCGCCGCCGCGCGCCGCCAGCACGAGATTGGCGCCCTCGGCCGCCAGTCCCTCGGCGATCGCCAGTCCGATGCCGACCGACGCGCCTGTTATGACGGCCGTCTTTCCCTTCAATCCGAGATCCATGTCTTCCTCCGCAGCGGCCGGCGGTCCCGGCCTGACGTGCCGAGTGTTCCGCCAATGAATTCGGGCGTCAAGCGTCCGAACGCCTCTTGCGACAGGCTGCGATCTGTCGCAGCCTGCATCCGCCCTTGGAAGGAGCTTTCATGCGACGTTATTCAGCCTGCATAGAGTGGCTGTTTGCCGAAGAAGGCGACAGCTTTCCAGATCGCATCCGCCGCGCCCATACCGCCGGCCTGACGGCAATCGAATTCTGGCGCTGGAGCGACAAGGATCTGAATGCCATCGAGGCGGCGCTGAAGGAAACCGGCCATGTCGTCACCAGCCTCGTCGCCGAACCGATGATCGCGCTGACCGACGCCGCCAACCGGCAGTCCTGGCTGAAAGGCCTTGCCGAATCCGTCGCTGTCGCCAAACGTCTCGGTGCGCCGGTGCTGATCGCCCAGGCCGGAGACGATCTTCCGGGCCTGAGCCGCAAAGAGCAGCGCCGGGCGCTCACCGAAACGCTGAAAGCTGGCGCCGATATCCTTGAAGGCAGCGGTGTGCGCCTTGGCGTCGAACCGCTCAACATCCGCATCGACCATATCGGCTATTTCCTCGATTCGACCCGCGAAGGCCTCGACATCATTGACGACGTCGCTCGCCCCGAGATCGGCATCGTCTACGACATCTACCATTCCGCCATCATGGACGAACGCACCGAAGCGGTGCTGGACGGCCGTCTCGACCGTGTTTTCCACGTCCATGTCGCCGATCATCCCGGCCGCAACGAACCGGGCTCCGGCGGCATCGACCTCGCTCACCGCCTCAACTGGATCTTCGCCAACGGTTATGACGGCGCCGTCGGCCTGGAATATCGGCCGATGAGACCCGGCGCCGACGCCGTCAGGGCTGCGATCGCTTCGCTCGGCGGTTAGGCTGAGCCGGCGCTTTCGGCAAAGGCTTCAAGCTCGGGGTCGAACTCGACCTCCACGACATTGTTGAACACCGCGGTCGCCAGCATGATGCCGGCAAAGGCGATGAGATCGACAAGCACCTTGGTCTCGTAGCGCTCCTTCAGCCCCGCCCAGAGTTCCGCCGGCACGGCGTTGGAATCGGCAACGATCGCCCTGCCGAAAGCATCGAGCAGTGCTTCATTGTTGGAAAAAGCAAGCGCATCGGGATCAAAGCCCTTGTTGATCAGCGCCCGTCGAAAGAAGGTGATGGCGATCTTCGATTTCGCCGCCTTCGAGATCGCATGCGAGAAGATCCAGATCTCCCGGTCGCTGACGACAGGATTGAGCTCGGCCCGCAGCGTGAACCATTCGGCATAGATGCGGTGTGCGACCGGCGAATGCAGCAGTGTGCGCTTCATGTTGGTCATGCGCCCGCGCAGCCTGACTTCCTCGTCATGCGCCGCCCGAACCTCTGGCGAAGCGGTGTCGTAATCGATCTGCGGGAGATGGCTCATTGGGTCCGCTCTTTCTGCTGCATCGAGGTAAATCCGCTTGGCCACCACAATACTCCCGCCTAGACTGACCCGATCAATGCGGAGGCTAGGCATGAGCGGCGACCACGATCATTCTCACATCGACTGGCGGGAGCACGGCGTCAAGGTCATCCCCGGCAACTCGCTCGATCCGAACACCGCACAGACGCCGGGCATGAACCGCGCCACCGCGATCAACAATGCCCGCGCCGGCGCCGAAAAGATCTGGGCCGGCACGGTGACGATCCATGCCAATGCCAAGACCCGCGCCCATCATCACGGCGATCTCGAAAGCATCATCTACGTCGTCAAGGGCAAGGCCCGCATGCGCTGGGGCGAGCATCTGGAATATACCGCCGAGGCTGGCCCCGGCGATTTCATCTACGTCCCGCCCTATGTGCCGCATCAGGAGATCAATGCCAGCCGCGACGAGACGCTGGAATGCGTGCTCGTCCGCTCGGGCCAGGAACCGGTTGTGGTCAACCTGGATATCGAGCCGGTCGAGAAACCGGAAGACGTCCCCTGGGTCGACCCCATCCACCGCTGACGCCGCTCAGGCATGAACGGCGGCGGCGCTGTTCACCGCCGTGTTCTCGATGATCCGGCCGGTATCGGCGGCATAGAGGTGGATTGCATTGTGATCGATCGCGATACCGATCGTATCACCCGATTTCACCGTCACGGCCTCGGTCAGCGCCACGGCAAAGGGCAGCCCGTCGAAATCGGCATGAACGACGCGGCTGGCGCCGAGTTCTTCGATGAAATCGGCTGTCGCGACCAATGCGCCGGGCGCATCCGGGGCCACCAGCCGAGCGGCTTCGGCGCGCATGCCGAGCACGACGCGCTTGCCTTTCAGCTGTGCTGCGCGCTCGCGCAGCAGCACGATCTTGCGGCTCTGATCGTAGACGAAGACGCCCTCGTCGTTGATCGTGCCTTCGAGCAAGTTCATCGCCGGCGTGCCGACGAAGCCGGCGACGAAACGGGAGACCGGATGATGATAGACCTCTTCCGGCGTGCCGACCTGCTCCACCCTGCCGCCGTTCATCACCACCAGCCGGTCGGCCAGCGTCATCGCCTCGGTCTGGTCGTGCGTGACGAAGATCGAGGTGGCGCCGAGGCGCCGGTGCAGGCGGCGGATTTCGGCGCGCATGGCGATGCGCAGCTTGGCGTCGAGGTTCGACAGCGGCTCGTCGAAGAGGAACACCTTCGGTTCGCGGATCATCGCACGGCCCATGGCGACGCGCTGGCGCTGGCCGCCGGAAAGGGCGGCCGGCCGGCGGTCGAGGAAGGGTTCGAGGCTGAGCGCCTTGGCGACCTCGGCAATGCGACGGCTGCGCTCCGCCTTCGCCACACCCGCCACTTTCAAGGCATAGCCGATATTCTCGGCGACCGTCATGTGCGGATAGAGCGCATAATTCTGGAACACCATCGCGCAACCCCGCTCGCGTGGCTCCAGCCGGTTGACGACGCGGCCGTCGATGGCGATTTCGCCGCCGGTGATTTCCTCGAGCCCGGCGATCATGCGCAGCAGCGTAGACTTGCCGCAGCCGGAGGGGCCGAGGATGACGATGAATTCGCCGGACTGGATCTCCAAGTCGACGCCGTGAACGACGGGATGCTTGCCGTAGCTCTTCTTCACATCACGGATTGAGATCGGTGCCACAGGACTGCTCCTTCACTTCTCGGTGGAGATAAGGCCGCGCACGAACCAGCGCTGCATCAGGATGACGAGCAGCAGCGGCGGCGACATGATGATAAGTGTACCGGCCATGGCGACGTTCCAGTCGGGCAGGCCGAATTCGGACGGAATGAGGGTCTTGAGCTGCGTCACCGCAATGCCGAAATTCGGATCGGTGGTGACGAGCAGCGGCCAGAGATACTGGTTCCAGGCCCAGACGAACATGATGGTGAAGAGCGCGATCATGTTCGACCGCGACAGCGGCAGCAGGATATCGACGAAAAAGCGGACGGGCCCGGCCCCATCCATCTTCGTCGCCTCGGCAAGCTCGTCCGGAACGGTCAGGTAGAACTGGCGGTAAAGGAAGGTGCCGGTCGCGGTGGCGACGAGCGGGGCCACGAGACCGGTATAGGAATTCAGCAGACCCCATTCGAGTTTGATCTGGATGCCGGACACCCAGGCGACCAGCGCGGTGATTCCCGTGATATCGAGGATCGTCTGGAAAGGCTGCAGCGCGTTGGCCGCAATCGAATAGGTCGGCACGATGCGGACTTCCAGCGGCAGCATCAGCGTGATGAAGATGATCCAGAAGATCAGATGCCGGCCGCGGAAGCGGAAGTAGACGATCGAGAAAGCCGCCATGGCCGAAAGGATGACCTTGCCGGCGCCGACAGCCGTGGCGAAGATGATGCTATGGATCAGCTTGTTGCCGAGATCGGCACGGACCCAGGCAGTCTGTGCATTTTCCCAGAAATGCGAACTCGGGGTCAGCGGCAGCGGTACGCGGTTGACCGTCTCCAGATCGAGCGTCGACGCAACGATGACGATGAAGAAAGGCAGAAGCGCGATCACCATGCCGAGCGCCAGAAGCGTATAGCAGATGAAGTTGAATATCGGCGTGCGTTCGATCATATCGGCGACCTCACTTGTAGTGCACGCGCCGCTCGATGAAGCGGAACTGGAAGATGGTGAGAAGGACGACGAGCGCCATCAGGATGATCGACTGGGCCGCAGCCCCGGAATAATCGAGCCCCCTGAAGCCGTCGAAATAGATCTTGTAGACCATGAGTTCCGTCGCCCGTGCCGGCCCGCCCTGGGTCATGACGTCGACGATGCCGAAGGAATCCTGGAAGCTTTCGGTGATGTTGATGACGAGCAGGAAAAACAGCGTCGGCGTCAGCAGCGGCAGCTGGAGATCCCACATGCGTCGCAGCGGCCCGGAGCCGTCCATGGCCGCGGCCTCGATCAGCGAACGCGGAATGCCCTGAAGCGCCGAAAGAAAGAAGATGAAATTATAGCCGATATATTTCCAGGAAAAGGCGATGATCACGGCGATCATCGCGTCCTTGCCGTCGAGCGCCGGGTTCCAGAGACCGGGCCAGACATGATTGATGACCGAGAGAAGGCCAGCCTCCGGCGCCAGAATGAAGCGGAAGGCAAGACCGAGAGCCGGAGCGGCAATCGCGTAGGGCCAGATGAAGACCGACCGGTAGATTTTATGGCCGCGCAATTCACGATCGGTCAAAAGCGCCAGGATCAGCGCCATCGCCATGGCGATCGCCGTCGAGCTGAAGCCGAAGATCATGCTGCGGGTGATCGATTCCCAATAGATCGGATCGCTGAGCAATTGCTTGAAATTGTCGAAACCGACCCAGGCATTGCCGCCGCCCCATGGCTGTTCGAGCGTGAACGCCCAATAGAGCGCCTGCGCACTCGGCCAATAGAAGAAGACAAAGATCAGCAGCAGCATCGGAAACGCGAAGAGCAGTCCGATCGTCGTCGAGGAGAAGGTGACGCGCTTTTCCATGGTGGTCGTTTTCGGCCTGGTTGGGCACGGGCGGCGAGTTCGCCTCCGCGGCCGGTATGAATGTACAAGGACACACCCGGCACGCAAAGCGCGGGCCGGGTGCGGCTCATATCGGTCGATCAGGGAAGCTGAACGTTCTTGTAGGTCTGCTGGAAGCGGCGCAGCAGCTGGTTGCCGCGATCGGCGGCGCCGTCGAGCGAAGCCTGGACATCGGCGTTGTTGACGAAGATCGCCTGCAGGCCGTTGGCGATTTCGGTGCGGACCTGCAACAGGCCGCCGAGGCGGATGCCGTGCGGAGCCGTATCGTCAGCAGGCGATGCGGTCAGGCTCTGAATGGCAAGTTCGCGGCCGGCATAAGGAGCCTTGTCGTAGAAGCCCTGCTTCTTCAGATATTCGAAGCCGGAGTTACGAACCGGGATATAGCCGGTCACGGTCGACCAGGTCAGTGCTTCTTCCGGCTTGGCGATGAAGTTGAAGAAGGCGGCGGCAGCCTTGTATTCGGCGTCGCTGTGGCCCTGCAGAACCCAGAGCGAAGCACCGCCGACATAGGAGCTGTGACGGGTTGCGGTGCCATAGGTCGGGAGCATCGAAACGCCCCAGTTCATGCCCTGCTTGGCGGTACGGCCGATATTGCCGTGGTCGCCGACCGAGGTCAGGATGACCTGGCAATCGCCGGCGGCGAAGGCTTCGACGAAGGTCTGGCCGACAGCCTTGTTCTTGATGACGGCGAGCTTGTTGTCGTACCAGGACTTGAGGTCCTTGATGTAGCTGACGAGAAGCGGGTTCTTGTTGAACGTCAGTTCGGCGTCGAGGCCTTCGAAGCCGTTCTTCTTCGTGGCAATGGCTTCGCCGCTGACGGCTTCGAACTGCTCGACATACTGCCAGACTTCGTTGTTGGAGATGTCGAAGGCGAGCGGGCAGGCATAGCCTGCGTCCTTGAGAGCCTTGAAGTCTTCACCGGCTTCCTGCCAGGTAGCCGGAGCATGGTCCTTGCCGATCTTGGCGAAGGCGTCCTTGTTCCAATAGAGCAGAGCGGTCGACGAGTTGAAGGGGAAGGAATACATCTCGCCCTTGGACGTCGCATAATAGTTTGCGATGCCGGAGAAGTAATCTTTCCAGTCGACGGTGTAGCCCATGTCGGCCATCAGCTTGTTTGCCGGATAAAAGGCGCCGGAAAGCATGATGTCGAGCGTGCCGGCGTCGGAGACCTGGGCGATGGTCGGCTGCTTGCCGGCGCGAAAGGCTGCAATGGTGTTCTGCAGGGAAGCGTCATAGCTGCCCTGGCTGGTGCAGACGACTTCGTAATCGGCCTGCGACTGGTTGAAGCGATCGCACTGTTCCTGGACACGCTTTGCGATGTCACCGGAATTGCCGAACCAGAAGTCAATCTTGGTCTTATCGGCGGCGGCAGCGGGACCAGCAAGAAACGCTGTAGCGAGAAGGGCGCCGACGGCGCCGAGAAGCTTGGCTTGCATGAGAACCTCGAACGTAAAAAGGACGCGCACTTTCAGCGCACGCCCTATTAACTGGTTCAAATTGCCGCGGCCAATGAATATTACATGACATGAAACGATCGAAACCGTGCCGTCACAAAACCTTCATTTGGATATTATTTGCCACAGCCGAGACTATATTTAGAGAAGTCTCGCCAGCCACCCCCAGCGCACTGCCGAACATTCATATTTATATTCGAATAAATATGATTTTCAAGGGTTTTCAATATTTGCCTATAGTGCGACAGCCTGTCGTTGTTCGCCGATATCGTTGCTTGACACTTACGAAGCGGCCCCATTTTTCAGCTGCTGCACTGCTGTGCAACGCCCGGTTTCAGCCCCTGAATCAGAGGGAATCCTTCAAAATTGCAGCAAAATGCGGATCGAATGCGCGACTGATCGGTCCAGCGGCAGCCCCGAGCGCCACCGACCAGGGATCGGCCATGCCGGGCTGCAGGCGCGGCAGGGTCCGGCCGCGCCGTTCGGCGATCGAGGGCAGCAACGGGCCGATGGCCGCGATCAACCGGTTCACCAGGGCCTCCGAGGCGCTGCCGCAGAGGATCACCGTCTGCGGATCGAAGATCGTTTCGATGAGATGGATGCTCCAGCGCAGGTCCGCCGCCGCCGCGTCGATCCAGGTCTCGACGCTCGGATCACCCCTTAAGACGCGGTCGTTGATCTCTGCGTGCAGATCGGGATCGGCAGGATCGATCGACAGGTGCTGGTAGAGCGAGGCGAGCGAAGCGCGATGTTCGAGCGGCGTCGATTTGCCGTCGGCAAACAGCAGCGCCATGCCGATCTCGCCGGCATTGCCGTTGGTGCCGCGATAGAGTTCGCCATTCAGAATGAGGCCGGCGCCGATGCCGTAGCCGACGAAGAGGCAGACGGCATGGTCGAGGCCGTGGGCGGCTCCCACCATGCGCTCGGCGGTCGCGGCCGCCGCCGCATCGTTCTGCAGGCCGACGTCGAGCCCGGTGCCGGCGGTCAGCGTTTCCAACAGCGGAAACTTCTGCCAGGCCTCCATCATCCACGGATCGTCGCCGCTGCCGGCAACGCCGAAGGGTCCGGGCATGGCGATGCCGAGGCCGACCAGCCGCTTTTCCGATTGCTGGACGATCCCGGCAAGCTTTGCGCGCACGCCGGCAACGAGATCGAGGATGACCTTCGCCCCTTCCGACGGACCGCCTGTAGGGAGGCCGGCCTCATCACGCACAAGAACGCTGCCGACGAGATCGACCGCGACCGCGCGCGTCACATGCCGGTCGATCTGCAGGCCGATGGCAAAGGCGCCCTCGGGAACGAGCCCATAGGGCGTCGAGGGCTGACCCCTGCCCTTGCGCACCGCCGCCTGCGAACGGACGAGGCCGTCGCGCTCGAGCTCCTCGATGATATTCGACACCGTCTGCTTGGTCAGCCATGTCGCTCGCGCCAGATCGGCGCGGGAAAGCGCACCGTTCATCCGCAAGGCATCGATCATCACCCGCCGGTTATGGGCGCTGGTGCCTTCGTGATTGGTGCCGCTCTTGGCCCGGATCGGCCTGCTGTCATTCATCTGCAATTGCCTCTTGACTTCAATAGAATGTTGAAGAAGTAATAAGTCAAGACAATTGACTTAATAAGGAACCGGAGAGTTCCAGGGAACGCAGGCGGCCGGACAAGGCCCCGACGACGCTCCGAGACGAAAACCGGCACATTCCCAAACGTGCCTTCTCGAATACCGATGGCGGAAAGACCGCCTTCGGCCATGCGTAAATGTCACAAACTGGAGGCTGCAATGCTGAAATCCCTTACCAAGACGCTTCTGGGTGCGGCCTTGATCGGCGCATCCTTTGCCCCGCACGCTTTCGCCGAAACGACGCTGAACGCGCTCTTCATGGCGCAGGCCGCCTATAGCGAGGCCGATGTGCGCGCCATGACCGACGCATTCGCCAAGGCGAACCCCGATATCAAGGTCAATCTCGAATTCGTCCCCTATGAAGGCCTGCACGACAAGACGGTTCTGGCGCAGGGTTCCGGCGGCGGTTACGACGTCGTGCTCTTCGACGTCATCTGGCCGGCCGAATACGCTTCCAACAAGGTGCTGGTCGACGTCTCCTCGCGCATCACCGACGAGATGAAGAAGGGCGTGCTGCCGGGCGCCTGGACCACCGTGCAATATGACGGCAAATATTACGGCATGCCGTGGATCCTCGACACCAAATACCTGTTCTACAACAAGGAAATCCTCGAAAAGGCCGGCATCAAGGCGCCACCGAAAACCTGGGACGAGCTGACCGAGCAGGCCAAGACGATCAAGGACAAGGGTCTGCTCGCCACGCCGATCGCCTGGAGCTGGTCGCAGGCCGAAGCCGCGATCTGCGACTACACCACGCTGGTCAGCGCCTATGGCGGCGACTTCCTCAAGGAGGGCAAGCCGGCCTTCCAGACCGGCGGCGGTCTCGATGCGCTGAAATACATGGTTTCCAGCTATGCCTCCGGCCTGACCAACCCGAACTCCAAGGAATTCCTGGAAGAGGACGTCCGTAAGGTCTTCGAAAACGGTGATGCCGCTTTCGCTTTGAACTGGACCTACATGTACAACATGGCCAACGACCCGAAGGACAGCAAGGTCGCGGGCAAGGTCGGCGTCGTGCCGGCCCCTGGTGTCACCGGCAAGAGCGAGGCTTCGGCCGTCAACGGCTCGATGGGCCTCGGCATCACCTCCGCCAGCCAGCATCCCGATGAGGCCTGGAAATACATCGCCTTCATGACCTCGCAGGCCACGCAGAACGCCTATGCCAAGCTCAGCCTGCCGATCTGGGCATCCTCTTACCAGGATCCGGCCGTTATCAAAGGGCAGGAAGAGCTGATCTCCGCCGCCAAGGTCGGCCTTGCTGCCATGTATCCGCGCCCGACGACGCCGAAATATCAGGAGCTTTCGACCGCGCTGCAGCAGGCGATCCAGGAATCGCTGCTCGGCCAGTCCTCTCCCGAGGATGCGCTGAAGTCGGCAGCCGACAATAGCGGCCTCTGAGCCCGGCATGAAACCCCGGGCGGCGTCCGCCGCCGCCCGGCCCGCAATCCTATGAATAAAAAGGGTCGCCTCGATGTCGGGCACTTGGCTGACAACCCGCGCGTGGCTTTTGATGCTGCCGCTTCTCGTGGTGATGATCTCGGTGATCGGCTGGCCTCTGGTCGATACGGTCGGCCTCTCCTTCACCGATGCCAAGCTGGTCGGCACGCAAGGAAACTTCGTCGGCATCGACAATTACGCAAAGATGCTCTCCGGCTCGAATTTCCAGCGCACCCTCATCACCACCGCATGGTTCGCGATCGTCTCGGTCGCCGCCGAAATGGTGATCGGCGTCCTTGCCGCCCTGCTCTTGAACCAGCAATTCCGCGGCCGCACCGCGCTGCGTGCCCTGATGATCCTGCCCTGGGCGCTGCCGACGGTCGTCAACGCCACGCTGTGGCGGCTGATCTATAATCCGGAATACGGCGCGCTGAACGCCGCGCTGACCCAACTCGGCCTGCTCGACGCCTATCGCTCCTGGCTCGGCGAGCCGGGCACGGCGCTCGCCGCCCTCATCGTCGCCGACTGCTGGAAGAATTTTCCGCTGGTGGCGCTGATCGCGCTCGCCGCCCTCCAGGCCGTGCCACGCGACATCACCGCCGCCTCGCTGGTCGACGGCGCCGGCGCTTTCGCCCGCTTCCGCTTCGTCATTCTGCCCTATCTCGCCGGCCCGCTGATGGTGGCGCTGGTGCTGCGCACGATCGAGGCCTTCAAGGTGTTCGACATCATCTGGGTCATGACCCGCGGCGGCCCGGCCAACAGCACGCGCACCCTGTCGATCCTGGTCTATCAGGAAGCCTTCTCCTTCCAGCGGGCGGGTTCCGGCGCGTCGCTCGCCTTGATCGTCACGCTGCTGGTGACGCTGCTGGCCGCCGGCTACGCGGCGCTGGTGCGCAAGACCGCCGGGAGTGCGGCCTGATGGAACGCCAAAGCCCGCTCTTTTCGGTCTTCATATATGTCTGCGCGCTGCTGCTTGCCGCGGTCATCCTGGCGCCGATCCTGTGGCTCTTCATCATGAGCATCTCGCCGGCCGCCGATCTTGCCGCAAAACCGCTGCGCTGGTGGCCGCAGGCGGTGGATTTCTCGCGCTACGCCGTGCTGCTCGCGACGCTCGAAAACAGCGCCGGCGCCGCCTTCACCTCGTCGCTGCGCAACAGCATCGAGGTGGCGGGCATGGCAACGATCGCCGCCATCGCACTCGCCATTCCGGCCGGCTGGGCGGTGTCGCGCACGCCCTCTGTCGGATGGTCGCTGTCGATGGTGATCGCCACCTACATGCTGCCGCCGGTGGCGCTCGCCGTGCCGCTCTATATGGGCCTTTCCCATCTCGGCATGCTGAACAATGTCTTCGGCCTTGCGCTCGTCTATTTGACGATCCTCGCCCCCTTCACCACCTGGCTGATGAAATCAGGCTTCGATTCCATACCGCGCGAGATCGAATCCGCCGCGATGATCGACGGCGCCGGCCTGTTCCAGACGCTCAGGATCATCACGCTGCCGCTCGCCGCCCCGGTGGTCGCAACGTCGAGCCTCTTCGCATTCCTACTGGCCTGGGATGAATTCTTCTATGCGCTGCTCTTCACCTCGGACCAGCGCGCCAAGACGCTGACCGTCGCCATTGCCGATCTCGCCGGCGGCCGCGTTTCCGATTACGGACTGATCGCCACGGCAGGCGTGCTCGCCGCCCTGCCCCCGGTGCTGATCGGTCTCGTCATGCAACGCGCCCTGATTTCCGGGCTCACCAGCGGCGGCGTCAAGGGATGAACATGACAGAAGAAACAATCCGGCCGGCCGGACTGGCCGCGATCGACCGCGAAATGGCCCGCCAGCACGCCGATGCGCTCGCCTCCTATGAAGCCGCCCGGCCGATGGCCGCACGAGCCGCCGCCTCGCTGAAGAAAACCGGCCGGCTGCTGCTTCTCGGCATGGGCGGCTCGCATGCCGTCAACCGCGCCGTCGAGCCGCTTTATCGCGCCCTCGGCATCGACGCCGTCGCCCTGCCGCTGTCCGAGCAACTCGGTCAGCCACTGCCGATCGCCGGCAGGACGATCTTCGTCACCTCGCAATCCGGCGAAAGCGCCGAAGTCCTGCGCTGGTTCGACGAAACCGGCGGCACCGAGGACACCTTCGGCCTGACCCTCGAAGGCAGCTCGTTCCTCGCCAGAACCGCCCCGTCGCTGATCGGCAGCGGCGGCACCGAACTTGCTTTTGCCGCCACCCGCAGCCTGACGGTGACCTTCGCCTTGCATCTGGCAATCCTCGCGGCCCTCGGCGAAGACGCCGCGGCGGCCCTGGCCGCCCTCGCAGCGCCCGAAGACCATGACATCACGGCCGCCCTCGCCGCCCTCGAAAACGTCGCGACCGTCGTGACGTCGGGCCGCCGGCTGCAGGGCGTCGCCGAGGCGCTCGCGCTCGGATTGACCGAATTGTCGCGTCGTCCCTGCTTCTCGCTCGAAGGCGGTCAGTTGCGTCATGGGCCGATGGAGATGCTGGGGCCGGAGATCGGCCTCGTACTGTTCCGCGGCCTGGACGAGACGGCCGGCCTGGTGACTGTTATGGCGACCTCCGCCGTCGAGACCGGCGCCCCGGTCATCCTGTTCGACGCATCCGGGCAAGCACCGGTCGCGGGCGCGGTGACGATCCGCTTTGCACCGGCAACCGGACTTGCAGCAATCTTCGCCATGCTGCCGGTCGCCCAGCGATTGATGATCGCCTTTGCCGACGCCCGCGTCGAAGATGCCGGCACACCGGTCCGTTCAACCAAGATTACCCGGAGTGAATGAATGCGGCCGCTTGCAGTCATCGGCAACGTCAACGTCGACCTGATTCTCGGACCGGCCGCCCCCTGGCCGAAAGCCGGGACGGAGATCATCGTCGATCACGACGAGCTCAGGGTCGGCGGCTCCGCCGGCAACAGCGCACTCGCCTGGCAGGCACTCGGCATCGAATTCGAAATCGCCGCCAATATCGGCAGCGACCAGTTCGGCCGCTGGCTGGCCGAAGCCTTCGGCCACCGTTCCGAGAAGTGGCCGGTCCGTCCCGAGCAGACGACACTCTCCGTCGGCATCACTCATCCGGACGGCGAGCGCACCTTCTTCACGACGCGGGGCCACCTGCCGCGCTTCAGCCTCGCCGACGTCTTCGCCGTCATCGACGGAGAAAGTCTCCGCGGCGGTTATGCGCTGCTCTGCGGCGGTTTCCTCACCGACGATCTGACGCGCCAGTACGACGCCTTCTTCGACTGGGCCGAGAGCCACGATATCACCATTGCGCTCGACACCGGTTGGCCGCTTGACGGCTGGACGAAGGAGAATTGCACAGCGACCCGCGCCTGGCTTTCGCGCAGCGGCATCGCCCTGTTCAACGAGGTCGAGACCACGACGCTTGCCGGCCTCACTGATCCGATTGAGGCCGCCCGTGAGATCCGGTCCCACATGCCTTCAGGCGCGATCGTGGTCGTCAAGCGCGGTCCCGACGGCGCCATTGCGATCGGGCCGGACGGGCTGCCGGTGTCGGTGGCTGCACCCGTTGTCGCAGTTATCGATACGATCGGTGCCGGCGACGTCTTCAACGCCGCCTTCCTCGCGGCACTGGCAAAGGATGAGCCTTTGATTTCTTGCCTGGGGGCGGGAACGGAGGTTGCCTCGCGCGCCATCTCCACCCTGCCCCGCAGCTATAGCGGCCCGGCCTCTCCTCAGGAGCCTCTGTCATGAGCGCGCTCGACATCCAGAACATCCGCAAGACCTATGGCGAGGTCGAAACGTTGAAAGGCATCGACATCGCGCTGGAAAGCGGCGAATTCCTCGTGCTGCTCGGCTCGTCGGGCTGCGGCAAGTCCACGCTGCTGAACATCATTGCCGGCCTTGCCGAGGCATCGAGCGGCGATGTCAGGATCGGCGGGCGCTCGGTACTCGGCGTGCATCCGAAGGACCGCGACATCGCCATGGTCTTTCAATCCTACGCGCTCTATCCCAATCTGACGGTGCACCGGAATATCGGCTTCGGCCTGGAAATGCGTAAAGTTCCGGCGGCCGTGCGCGACAAGGCCGTGCGCGATGCGGCAAAACTCCTGCAGATCGAAAACCTGCTCGACCGCAAGCCAAGCCAGCTTTCCGGCGGCCAGCGCCAGCGCGTGGCGATCGGCCGGGCGCTGGTGCGCAAGCCGGAGGTCTTCCTGTTTGACGAGCCGCTCTCCAATCTCGACGCCAAGCTGCGAATGGAGATGCGCACCGAGATCAAGCGGCTGCATCAGATGCTGAAGACGACCGTCGTCTACGTCACCCATGACCAGATCGAGGCGATGACGCTGGCAAGCCGCATCGCCGTCATGCGCGACGGCCGCATCGAGCAGCTGGGCACGCCGGAGGAAATCTATAACCACCCGGCAACGCTCTATGTCGCCACCTTCGTCGGCGCCCCACCGATGAACCTGCTGAAGGCGACGGTGCGCGACGGCCGCCTGGCGCTTTCGGGTTCCGATGCCAGCCTACCCCTACCCGCCCGTTTTCACGATGCCGCCGTCAATGGCCGCGATTTCGTCCTCGGCATCCGTCCCGAAGCGCTCCGCACCGACGGCGCGGGCGCGTCGATCGATGCGACCCTTGAAGTCGCGGAGTTGACCGGCCCGGAATTGGTCGTCACCGCCCTTGCCGGAAATCAGCGCCTGACGGCCTGCCTGCCGCCCCGCACGCCGATCCGCGACAACGAACAGCTCACGCTCTTCTTCGAAGAGGAGGCAATGCATCTCTTCGATCCGCAAACCGGCCTGAGTTGCCTTCGTTAGCGATATTCAATTCGCCGCGTCGACGGGTTTCCGCTTGTAAACGTGGATATAGTCGACGAGCAAAATCGAAGGGTTCGGCGTTTCATCGATCGGCCAGCCCGAGCCCAGCGCCAGATTCACCAGCGGATAAAACGGCATGTGGAATTCCTTCGGCGTGTCGAAGCTCCAGATGAACTGACGGTCGAAGTAGAAGCTCGTCTTGTCGGCTTGGATATCGACGCCGTAGGTGTGATAGTCGCTGTTCAAAATCCCGTCCTGGACCTTGTTCCAATAGCCGCCGGTGGTGTTCTGGCCGCCTTGGCTCTGACGCCAGATATGGAAGCCCATGCTGAATTCGTAGGGCGCGCGTCCATAATATTCCAGGACGTCGATTTCGGCGGTGTATTTCGTCCGGTCGAGCCCGATGAGCCAGAATGCCGGCCACACGCCCTTGCCCGGCGGCAGCTTCATCCGCGCTTCGAAATAGCCGAACTGCTGCGAAAAACCTTCCCCCTTCGGGTTCACCGACGACAGCAGACCCGAGCGCCATGTGCCGTCGGCCTCCTTGCGCGCTTCGATCTTCAGAATTCCCTGATCTGTCGTAAACGGAAAGCCGGGGGCCGGATCGGTGAAACGGGCATCGCCGAAGTCGCCGTTCCAGGGCGTATGGGCAATCCAGCGGGAGCTTTTCTCTCCCCAGGCCGAAACGTCGAGGCTGTCGAAACTCTCCTCGAACGTCAGCTGGTATGCATTGATATTGAGCGGTTCCTGGGCGACACTCGGCCGGCCCGGCAACGCTCCCAGGCCGAGAACGACGAGCAAACCCAAAGCCTTGGAAGATATTCCGTACCGCATTCCGCTCCTCCGAAAACGCCAAACCAATCGCTGGACTGCACTTGTCTCGATCATGAAGTCAGAACCCCGTTTCGTCGCGGCATGAGCCTTTGAACGATGATGGTCTCGATGCCGTCAGGCCTGCCGGCGATCTGCCACACGAGCAATCCAAAAGCCCAGAAGATCGCCGCTGCCGCCCCGCCGCAAAGCGCCAGGCTGACGACAAGGTTGAGGCCGACAGGCATGGCGGCGAGCATCGGCTCGGCCCAGAGCAGGAAAGCGATCATCGGCACGCTCGCGGCCAGCGGCCGGCAAAACGAATTCAGCTGCGCGGCAAAACTCGCGCCGATCAGCCGCCGCGTGATAACAAGCGATGCGCCATAGGCGACGAGGACTGCCACGACACGTGCGCCGAGGGCCCCCGCCACCTGAAAATAGGCGATGCCCAGGACGGTGACCGGAGCCCTGACGGCAAACTCGACAAACATCCTGAGAGCGACATAACGGGTATTGTTCATCACCATGGCCAATGGCGGCATCATGTTGGTGGGAAGGCCGAGCAGGCTGACAAGGCACAGCCATTGCAGGATCGGCGCGGACGATGCCCATTTCTCTCCGACAAGGATCCGCACGGTCGGCTCGGCAAGAAGGGCGAGCGCGATGAGAATGGGCGCCGCGACGAAGGTGATCGCATTGGTCGCCTTGAGATAGGCGACGACCAGGTTGCGGCGGTCTTCGACAGTGGAGAATGCCGCCATCAGCGGACGCAGCAACGGCCCGACGAAGGTCTGGTATGGAATGCCGGCGATATTGTCGGCGACGCTGAAGGCGCCGAAGGTCGACAGACCGGTAAAACGCGGTAGCAGCAGCCGGTCCAGCTGCCAATTGATCGAATTCAGCACCTGCGACACGGTATTCCAGCTGATCATGTCCTGAAAATGCTTCCATTCGGAAAGGCTGAATGTCGGCCGCATCGGCGCAAAGACATAGGACGTAATCATCGCCGCGGTCGGGCCGGCGACCGCTCCGATCGCCAGCCCCCAATAGCTGCCCGTTGCCACAGCTACCCCTACCCCGAACAGCAATGTCGATCCCTTGGCAATGAGATCGAGCGCGAATTCGCGTTTGAAATCGAACCGCTGCATGAAAAGAACCATGCGCGGACTGATCGTACTGCGCATGGCGGGCGCGATCGAGAGAACGGCGACAAGGGCGAAAAGCCGGGAATCGTCGTAGATCAGCGCCATCGGCCAGGAGATGATCATCATCAGCAGGCTGATGGCGAGCCCTCTCAGCATGCTGAGCGTGAAGGCCGTGGCGAACATCTCGTCCGAGGGCGACGGCTGGCGCATCAGGGCCTGCGTCAACGGCAGGTCCAGGATCGCCTCGACGATGACCAGCACCGAGGTCGCGATGGCGACCAGGCCGAAATCCGCCGGGCTCAACAGCCGTGCCAGGACAAGCAGGCTGACGAAATCGAGCATCCGCGCCAGGAACTTTCCGCTGATGGTCCAGATGCTCGCCGTCGCCGTCCTCTCAGATACGCTTGACATGATTTATTTATCTAATCCTCGTCGAGGGTTTGGGATGGCTTCGGTGGCAGCGGCGGGGCAGAGAGCTCCGCCCCTCCCGTCAACCCGGCCGTCTTCTGAAGACGTCGGCGGATCGGTCGCCGTGGCTGGACAGCTGTTGCTCGATGAGACCGGACAGACGATCGCGGAATACGGCGGAGGAGAATTTCAGCGAGTGCGCGCGGATTGCATGTGGATCGATATCGTCCTCGACCTCCTCGAATGCTGCCATCGTTTCCAAAAGGGCTTCCGTCGTCTGTTCGGCGAAACGAAAACCGACCTGCGGCGAGGACACGGTTTCCCTGGCGCCGCCGGCGTCGAAAGCCAAGACCGGCCGCCCGGATGCCATGGCTTCCACCGGCAGGATGCCGAAATCCTCCGTGCCCGGAAACAACAGTGCGCGGCATCGCGACAGGTGGTCGCGTAGCACGTTGAAGGGCTGATGACCGAGAAACTCGACGGTCGGTCCGGCGATCGACTTCAGATAGGACAATTGTTCGCCCTCGCCGATCACGACCAGCTTCCGCCCGGCCTCGGTGCAGGCGCGCACCGCAATATCCGGCCGCTTGTAGGTGGTCAGCTGTCCCGCATAGAGATAGAATTCGCCTTTGCCCTTCCCTAGCGCAAAATCGTCGGTGGCAACGGGCGGATGGATGACGACGGATTCCCGGTCGTAGAAGCGGCGGATGCGGCTTGCGACATAATCGGAGTTGGCGACGAACATATCGACCCGCGAAGCGGTCGTCACGTCCCAGGCGCGCAACATCGGCGCGGTGATCGACATCAGGGCGCGACCCACCCAGGGAAGCCCATGGCGATAGACATGGAACTGATCCCAGATATAGCGCATCGGCGAATGGCAGTAGCAGACATGGAGAGCGTCGGCGCGCGTGATGATGCCCTTGGCAGGCCCGGATTCGCTCGACAGCACCAGATCGTAATCCTGCAGATCGAACTGCTCGAGCGCGAAGGGCATCAGCGGCAGCATCTTGGTATAGTGCCGCTGCGCGCCGGGGATCTTCTGCAGGAAAGAGGTGCGGATGTTCCGCGTCTTCAGAAAATCGCTGATGCGGTCCCGATTGCAGACCAGGGTGAAGATATCGGCCTGCGGAAACATGCGGCATAGTTCTTCGACGACCTTCTCGCCGCCGCGCATCGAAACGAGCCAATAATGCACGATGGCGACGCGAAGCTGCCTGGTTTCACCTGCGCTTGCCGCATCGGTGACGCGTCTTTTCGCCATCACAGGCGCATCGCCGAGAAAGGCGCGCGCGTCGGGAAGAGAGGTTGTTGCATTGAGGGTCAACTGAATACTCCTTGTATCGCCACACCGTCCGCCAGTTCGGCAACCACATTGGTCGAAATCAGGCTGTGATATTCGGCAAGAAGCGCGTCGCGCCATTCCTCGTGCGACGAGGCGAGATCCGGCGACTTCAGGAAAGCCCGCTCGCTCATGGCACGGACCTCTTGCCCCGACATCCGGCTAAATCGCGCCAAAGTCTCGGCAAAGGCGTTTTCATCAGCCGTATCGCAGGCAAGCGCCATGCCGGCTCTTTCCATTTCCTCGGCGAGAAAGGCGCTGCGCGACATGATAACCGGCAGACCGCTCCTGGCCGCTTCGATGGCGACGAGACCGAACGGCTCGGGATAGCGCGAGGGCATCAACAGCGCACGTGCCTGGCGGATGGTCGGGCCGATTTCCGCATGCGACAGCCAGCCGACGGCCCTGACGTGATCTCCCGACGCTCTGACCAGCGGCATCAGCGGCCCGTCCCCGATCACGCAGAGCCTGGCGCCGGCTCTGCGCGTGGCAGCTATGGCGTCCTCTACGCCTTTCTCCTCGTCCAGCCGTCCGATGAACACGAACTCGTCATTGGCCTCCGCCTCGATGCGTTTGATCGAGAGCGGCGCGACGGGATTGCGGATCGTCGTCAGCCGTTCGGGCCGATAACCGGCGCCGACGAGAAAGCCGGCCATCTTCTCGTGCAGCAGGATTATCCGGCCGAAATCGGCCTGATGCTTCAACAGCCGGAGGATATTGGAGCCGCGGGCGACCCGCCACAATTTGTGCGAATAACTTCTCTTGTCGCAGGCCGTCGCAATGCAGCTTCCGCCGAGCGGGCGGCGCTGGCAGATCTCCTGCGCCTGGTAGTCGAAGAAGGCGCCGTTGGGGCAAGCCGTGAAAAAATCATGCGCATGAACCACGCATCGTCCGGCGACCGGCGCCAGCGCCCTGAAAATTGCAGGAGACAAGATCTGGTGCCAGCCATGCACGTGGTAGACGGTATTGGCGGTATCCTCTGCAGCAATCCAGTTCGCGACCATGCGGACGGCAGCGCCGTTGTGAATGCCGGTGACGAACGCCTTCGCACGCTCGGCGCTCAGCAGGTCGCGGCTGTTCAGCCCGACCATCGAGACCCCCAGTGCAACGAGCTCCGCATTGGCGGCGTCATCCCCGCAAATATAGGTCACCGGGATGTCGAGCCCGCGGAAAAGCTTGGCAGACAGCACCGCCAGGCCTGTCGCACCACCTCTGGCCACCGAGTAGTCGTCGATGATGACCACGCGATCGATCCTTGTCGTGCCGGGGCCGGGAAAGCGGCCGACGCTTGCGGTGGATCGGATGGCCTCGGACGGAGACAGGCGCATCACTTCACCGAAACCGCGCCGTTGGCACAGGCCTCCAGCGCCTTTCGGTTGAGAATGCGGATCTTGCCCTGTCCCCCGTCGATGATCTTGCCTTCCCGCAGGCGCCGCAGGCATTGATTGACCTTCTCGCGGGAGGCCGGCAGTGTCGCGGCCAGATCGTTTTGCGAGATGATCAGCTCGTCCCCGCTGTTTGCCGCATCTTTTCCATAAACGGCGGAGAGCCGCAGCAGCGTGCTCGCCAGCCTCGACTGCAGGCTCGACGCCGCATTCGCGATGATCCGCAGCTCGAGCTCCGAAATACGCGCCAGCGCCCTGGAGAAGACCTTTTCGCGAAAGCAGGGATCGCTGGCATACATGTCGCGCAGAAGGCGGCCCTCGAAGAAATGCAGCTCGCAGTTGGAAGCAGCTCGGTATTCGAGGCTCAGCGTCTGCCGGCGCAGAACCTCGAGCTCGCCGATCAGGCCTGATTTCGGGATGATCTCAACGATGAATTCCCTGCCGTCGGGCAGCATCGTGCTTGCGCTGACCACCCCCGTATGCACGCGGGCGAACATATCGATCAGGACGCCGGCTCCGGCGATGACCTCGCCGCGCCGGAAGCGCCGGACGCTCGACCGGCAGGAAAGGAATTCATCGTCGAGCACGATGCGGCTGCCGAGATGCATACCGCCCTTCGCCGAAATCGCCGCCTTGCCGATGCCGGCCCTGCGATCTGATGCGTGTGTCATCCCATCCATGCGCATAACTCCGAGTACTCGAATGACGATAGGCAATGCTGCACCGCAGCATTTATATTGAATTAACAATCAAGTCAAATAATATCACCGATATACAGCGTAAAGATAAAGTCTAGATTTAGCCAAAAGACCAAAAATACATCATATTTTTAGTATCTAAACATTGATACAGCCGATTTAACAATCACACGATTGAAGATTGTGATTACTAAAAAGCCTCGTGCATCAAAAAGCAGCAATCGCCAAAAATGATGACATCAATAATATAGATGAATTTTAGTTGAATAATCATCCATAAGTAGGTTTGATCGCGATTTAGAATGATAATAAGTTGATCCAAGCGCAGTCAAAATTCTCTTCTGTCGTTTTAGTAGCATAAAGAATTTATTAAGGATTATGACCTTGGTAACAGACAACCAGAGTGCGGCGCAGCAAAGTTTGAACCGTTCTTAATCGGAAAGTTTTGGAGATCCCGATGGCATGGGAAGCACATAGTTTCGAGTCATGGTCGCGTGTCGGACGGTCCGCCGAAGGCGACGACCTCCATGCGTCCCAGCCTCGTGCCGCAGGCCGATCGTCCAAACGCGCACTCGATCTCCTGATGGCGATTACCGCCCTGATCCTGCTTTCGCCGCTTCTGCTGCTCGTCGCAATGATCGTGAAGATCTCCGACCGCGGCCCGATCTTCTATTCCCATACGCGCATCGGCTTCGGCGGGGCGCCATTCGGATGCCTCAAGTTTCGCACGATGAAGACCGATGCGAGCGCTCAGCTTGCCGAATTGCTGCAAAACAACCCGGCTGCGCGAAGCGAATGGGAAGCCACGCGCAAACTGAAGGATGACCCGAGAATCACGGCCGTCGGCGAGATCCTGAGGCGATCGAGCATCGACGAGCTTCCCCAGCTGATCAATGTCGTACGGGGCGAAATGAGCCTGGTCGGCCCCCGGCCGATCACCGCCGAGGAATTGCCGCGCTACGGCGAGCATATCTGGGCCTATATGGCCTTCCGTCCCGGGCTCACCGGTCACTGGCAGACCAGCGGGCGCAACGATGTCAGCTACGAGCACCGGGTTTCCCTCGACGTTCACTACATCGACAATTGGTCGCTCGGACGGGACTTCGTCATCATCGCCAAGACCATTCCCGCTCTGTTTACGCAGCGTGGCTCGTATTGAGCATTAAAGGGGAGAACTGCCGATCGTGCCCGAAATCGGAAGGCACGTTCCTCCCCCGCCCCTTTCAAGCTGAAACTACCTGGTCACCCGGCACCTGATGCCCTCGTGATATCGCCATTTTGGATGAGCACAACATGACCTCAAGCACGATCTTCAGTGGTGTTTCTCCGATATCTCTGCCCGCCGCAGCCGCTGGCGGGAATTCGCCGCTGACATTGAGGGACATGCTCTTCTTTCTCAGGATGCGCTGGCTGTGGATCGTGGCAACGACGATCGCCTTCCTCGCAGTGGCTGGGAGCTACCTGCTGACCGCCGAACCGAGTTTTGTTGCCAGCACGCAGCTCGTGATTTTCCCCCAGGTGAGCGGCTCCGAAGCACAGAGGGCTTTCGCAGAAGATGCATTCATAGAGGGGCAGCTGGAAATTGCCAGATCCAGCGATGTCGTCGGCGGAACGGTAAGGGCCCTGGATCTCGATACCGACCCTGACTTTGTCGATCAAACGCCTTCGCTGCAGGACAGGGCGAAAAACTGGTTGCTGGGGATCTCTTCGGAACCGGATGTGTCTCAGGAAACGGCAATCGCAGGAACGCATGAAAGACGGCCGCAGACGGAGCAGGAGCGGATCTACGACCGGGCGATCGCGACGCTGGCGAACATGGTGGGAATACGCCGGATCGGCAGCTCGACGATCATCGAGATATCGGCTGCGGCGTCGACCCCTCAGAAAGCCGTCGACATCGCCGACGCGCTCGCCAGGCAATATATCCAGAAGAATATCTCGATGAAGGCCAATGCCTCGCGGCAATACAGCGAATGGCTGGAAAAATTCGTCAGCGAGCAACAGCGTGGACTGGCCGAAGCTGCCAGCGCCCTGGCGAGCTTCACCAGCAATCCACGCGATCAGTTCAAGCTTGCCGAGTTGCAGAGCGCGACCGATGCTCGCCGCACGCTCTATGAAAATACCTTGAACCAGCTGACGGAAGCCAGGCAGCGCATCACCTACCCGGTATCCGACGCCACGATCGTCTCGCGGGCCACGCTGCCTCTTTCCAAGGCCAGACCACGCAGCGCGCTCATCATCGCCTTTGCCGCGGCGGTTGGTCTTGGCGCCGGCTTGGCACTTGCCATGATAAGGCATGCCGGCGATCGCCGGATCGTCCGCCCCCATCAGATCGCGGAAGCCGGCGAGTTGCTCTTGGTCATGATGATCGAGACATCGAAGAAGACTGAGGGTGGACATCCCCCACGTTTCCTCGCCGCCGGCACGGGCAGCAGCGCGGCAGCCGCCTATCCAGTTATTCCCGGCATGGCGGAACTGAGCGCGACTGTCGTCGGTCTTCGGCGCAAGCGCCGGGTCGTCATTGGGATCGTCGCCGTCAATCCCGGCGGCGGGGCATCGACCGTAGCATACGAACTTGCCGTGCTGTCGTCGGTATCAGGGGCTCGGACGCTGCTGATCGATGCGGCCGCGCAGAAGTCCTCGCTCAGCAAATCGATTGCGCCCCATAGTTCAACGGGCCTCGTTGATGTCCTCGACAATGGCGAACTGATGCAGACGGCGGCAGTGCCCCTCACCCCGACGCTGAAATTCCTTCCCCTCGGCGAGGTCGAAGCGGTGACGCCGGCCGTTCGCCTGAGTTCGCGCCGCACGCAGTTGAGCTTCGCCGAGCTGAAAAAGGAGTTCGACGCCATATTCGTCGACATTTCCGCATTCTCCGCTTCGCCTGATGCCAATGCGATCGCACCGGAGCTGGACGGTGTCCTCGTCGTCACTTCGCACGGGCGCACCTCGATCGACGAAACCATGCGCGTCATCGACACCCTGCGCAATGTCGGCGCCGAGATCCTCGGTGTGATCATCAACCATGCACCGAAGAGAATGCAGTCATGACCTCGACTTCGGCAGGAGCAACCAGGCAGGGCGATTTGCTCAGGCCGGCGTCTATTCCCGACAGCCCTGAAACCATGGGCGCGCGCGGGCGCCGCCCATTGCGCATTGCCGTGGGGATCGCTTCGGCAGGCCGCCCCTCGATATTGCGGGAAACGGTCGATTATCTCACCAGCCTGCCGGATCAGGCGGACCGGCTGATCGTCTGCGTGCCCATGATCGACGATGCCGCCGGGCTCGCCGACCGCCCCGACCTAGACGTCATCGTCGGCAGCCGTGGCCTGACCTCCCAGCGCAACAGGATCATCGAGGCCGCTGCGGCCGATACCGATATTCTGATCTTCCTCGACGACGACTTCATCCCCGCCGCAACCTTCCTGTCGCGGATTGCCGCCGTCTTTGCGGCAAAGCCCGACGTAGCAATCGCCACCGGCGAAGTCCTGGCCGACGGCGTCCTCGACGGCGGCCTCAGCATGTCGAAGGCCCTGCAGGTTCTCGAAACCGCCGGCGAAGGCGCCGAAAGGGTGACGGAGGTCTATAACGCGTACGGATGCAACATGGCGGTTCGCCTTTCATCCGTTCTCGAGCACGGTCTGACTTTTGACGAGCAGCTGCCGCTCTATGGCTGGCTCGAGGATGTCGATTTCAGCCGGTCCATCGCCCGCTACGGCAGGTCGGTGCGTATCGACGGCGCCCGCGGCGTGCATCTCGGCGTCAGATCCGGGCGCCAGCCCGGCCGAAGACTCGGTTATTCGCAGGTTGCCAATCCCGTCTATCTGATCCGCAAGGGCACGATGTCGAAAGGCCGTGCAATCGCCCAGATCGGCCGCAACATCCTGGCAAACGCCTCGGGCCTCTTGTTCAAAGACCGCTTGGTCGACCGGTGGGGACGGTTCAACGGCAATGTGCTGGCGCTGGCCGATCTTCTTGTCGGCCACGCCTCTCCGTCCCGCATTCTCGAACTCGGCAATCCGTTGCCGCGCGAGATGCCCTCCCCGTCCATCGCAACGAAACGGAGATAGATCAATGCAGCCTCCATCCCGGTCCGATCGCCTCGTCTCCGCGGCACTCGCTTTGCTGGCATTCTGCTGCCTGACCGGCTGGAGCGTCGCCCATGCACAAACATTCACCCTCGTGCCGGAAGACAAGGTAAGACTGCGCGTCGTCGAATGGCGCTCATCGGATTCCCGCTATGCGAGCTGGGAAGCTCTCGACGGCGTCTACACCATCGATGATACCGGCGACCTGTCGATCCCGATCGCCGGCCACGTACAGACAACCGGAAAGACGACCGAAGAGCTCGCCGATGCCATCGCCGGCGCACTGGCCGAAAAGGCCAACCTTCCCGGCAAGCCATATATTGCCCTGGAAATTGCCGAGCATGCCCCGATCTTCGTGACCGGAACGGTGCAAACGCCCGGGCGCTATCCTTTTGAACCCAACATGACGGTCATGAAGGCGGTCAGCATCGCTGGCGGCTTCCTGCGGGAACGCGAGGACAATACCTATTTCGAGCGCGACCGGATCCAGGCTGCCGGCGCCTACCGAACCGCCGTTCTCAACCGGCGCGATCTCTTGATGCGGCAGGCGCGGCTGCGCGCGGAGATCGCCGGCGAGCAGAGTTTCGAGATCCCCGCCGAGCTCGCCGGAACGGCCGATGTCGACAAGCTGAAGGCACAGGAATTGAACCTGATGCGGCTGCGGCGTGTCGATATCGATAGCCAGATCGAAGCGGCAAACGACCTCACCCGTCTCTATGGCCAGCAGGTCGAGTCGCTTACGGCCAAGATCAGTTCGCAAAAACGGCAGATCGACCTTGCCCAGAAGGAACTGGACAACGTCAATAACCTGATGAGCAAGGGCCTTGTGAGCAACTCCCGTCAGGTTTCGGTCGACCGCTGGGTGGCGGATGCGCAAGGCACCTTGATCGATCTCGAAGTCGCACTGACCACGGCCCGTCAGGGCCTCAGCGAAGCCGACCGTTCGAAGATCAACATCGTCAACAGGCAGAACAGCGAAAACCAGGAACTGCTCAACCAGGTCAATCTCGCGATCGGCAGGGCGGCGATCGATATCCAGGTGGCCCAGCTTCTGGGCGAACAGGCCGGCTATGACGCTCAACTGGCCCAGATCAATACCGACACGCCGGGTCTCGGCAAAGCGCAGAAGAACTACAGGATCGTGCGTCGCAATGACGACGGAACCTCTCGCAACATCGCGGCGGACGAGCAAACGGCATTGCTGCCGCACGATCTCGTCGAGGTCGGCTTAGACACGAGTCTTCCGGCGCCACCTCCGTCGTCGCAGACCGCGCCGCAGAAACAGAGCTCGGCTGCCCCGTCCTCCGATGTGGCCGGGGATAATCGGCCGGCTCCCGGCTGGCTATCGCCGACAGGATCGAATTAGGAGGCGGCTGTGATGATCGACGACAGCGGGCGGCTATCGCCTCGTGCATCACGCCGAAAGACGGATGCCGGTTTTCAGCAAAAGCAGTCTCGGCCGCTCACCCTCCGGATCGGGATCTGAAGCATGTCGATAGAACCGATCGGTTTCATCGTTCTGCTGCTCGGCCTGCTCTGCGTGGTCAGCGGCGCGCGTTTTGCTATTGCGATCCTCTGCCTGTCGACGACGCTGGGAGCGGCAGCGGCTCTGCAATTGCCCGCGCTCGGCGGCAGCAGTATCCAGCCAAGCCATCTTTTGGTGCTCTTTCTCGTTGTGGCAGCGTTGCTGCGCCCGGCTCAAACGCAGGCCCTCCTGGCCAGCATTGCCTATCCAGGTCCCGGCTTCTGGTTTGCCGCCTACATCCTGTTTTCCGTGGCATCGTCTTTCTTCCTGCCCCGCATCTTTGCAGGCGCGACCCTTGTCTACTCCTCCGCACGAGACGCCTCGGGCATGATGTCGACGGTGGCCGCTCCGCTGTCGCCGGGCTCGTCCAATCTCAGCCAGTCTGTCTATCTGCTCGGCGACCTCGCCTGCTTTGCCGTCGTCGCCGGGTTTGCTCGGCTCGGATATGCACGTTTCATCGCACAGCAGTTGATCGTCGCGTCGATCGTCTGTTTTGTTCTGGCGCTGATTGATATCGGAACCTTCCTGACCGGCCAGTCCTACCTGCTCGATGTTATCAGGAACGCGAATTATACCATGCATACGGCTGAGACGATCAGCGGCTTCAAGCGCATCGTCGGCGGCTTTCCCGAAGCGAGCATTTATGGTGCCGTCGCGCTGGCCTATTTTTCCTTCACGCTCATGCTCTGGCTGGAGGGAGTTCAAAGCCGCATGGCGGGACTTGCAACGCTTTTCATCGGCCCGACGATCGTCCTTTGCACCTCGACAACGGCCTATATTGCCGGCATCTTCGTTGTCTCCATGTTCGTGCTGTTCTGCCTGAAGCGGCTGGTGGGCGGCCCGGCCAAGACGCCCCACGTGACGCTCCTGGTGATCACGCTGTTTCTGGTCCCTTGTGCCATCGTTGCCCTCAGCCTTGTTCCCGACGCCTGGAATTCCCTTGCCGACCTCGCGGCGACCACCCTGTCGGACAAGCTCCAATCGCAATCCGGCGAAGAACGCACCGCCTGGAATACGCTGGCCTTGATCGCATTTGTCGATACCGCCAGTTTCGGCGCCGGCCTCGGCACGGTTCGAGCCTCGAGTTTCGTCGCGGCGTTGCTTTCCAATGTCGGATTGACCGGCACTCTTCTCTTCGCCACCTTCCTGTACAGTCTTGTAAGAGCGTCCGGCCGGCATAGATCAGGCGATCGCGAGACGCACGCCATCGGCACCGCCGCAATTATGGCATCCATCGCCCAGGTCGCCTCGGCGGCGATATCGGGAAGCGGCACCGATCTCGGCCTGCTGTTCAGCACCACGGCGGGTCTGGCCGCCGGATGCCTTGTGGTCACCAATATCTCGCCGCGACGCGCGACCCGATCGCTCGCCAACCGGCCCCCGCTGGAGACATCGACATCTCTGATGAGAGCGCCGATGGTTTCAACACGATGATGCCGTCGCTCGAACACCGCCCCGGTGCGGATTGGTCTGGTCACACCATCGGCGCGTCCGCGCTGGACCGGAGTCGTCCGACCGCGTCGTGTTTTTCCGCGTGTTTTTCAAGGATCGTCGCTGGAAGCAGCCCGTCGGCCGAGCGTGGCCCTGCAAAGCGCTCCGCAGACGGGCATGCTGAGAGCTCTACGTCAACATCAGCCTTGCGGGCGCTCGTGGGTGGTCGCGACGTTGTCTGCGACGGAATTATTTTCCCGCGCCCTGCCATTGCGCCGCAAAAACCCCGACACGAACACACCTGCCAGATAGCCGGTTTCCATGAACACGAGGATGGCGACACTGGAGAGGATCGCCACGATCACGGAAGAGCCATTGGCAAAAGCCACGCCGCCGAAGCCGATTGCCACGAGGAATGCAAAAATCGCGAAAGCCCAGGCACGGATGGAAGCCCCGGCAGCGATCGAAATCACGACTGCCACACCTGTGGTGATCAGCATGGCAATCTCCCTTCCCTCTGCATTCCGACAAACATCCCGGCACCGATGGTCGTACCGCGAAACAAGATGTCGAAACACAGCCTGGTGACAGGCAAGGCACTCTTCATGGTGAATATCTCAACAATGAACACACATAAGCCGCCGGCAGCCAGATCCGATTCAGCCACGTCCGGACCGGATGCGGCTATATATACCGAACGGCGCCCTCATATGACAGACCTGTCGGCTCAATTCACAACCGTTCGCGCGACTGGAAAGACGATGCCGGTTCATTCGTATTGTGCACAATCGGAAGGGTGATGACATGAACAATCAATGTGTCGTCTACGTCACGGATGTCGAGTATTCATTTCCGACCATTCTGTCGGCGCTTCAGGCTCGCAAATTCGCAAGCCCCGCGACCGATGTCTGCGTCCTCATGTCGGAACATCTCGATAATTTCGAAGAGTTGAAAGCCCTGCTCGCAACAAGCGGGGTCGACTTGATCGATGCGACCGAAGCGCTGCAGGACTCGCTCGGCAAGCTCGACGGATCGCATTTCCAAGGACGCATCAGCGTCAGCACCATGGCCAAGCTGGTCCTTTGCGAGATCCTGCCTGTCAACTATACCCAGATCATCTACCTCGATGGGGATACGCAGATCGTTAGCGATCTCGGGCGGCTGGAAAATGCCACGGTACCCGAGGGCAGGTTTTTCGCAGCGCGCGATTATACCGCGATCCACGACTTCCTCGACACGGGAAAGAGCAGCTACTATTTCAACGCAGGGGTCCTGAAATTCCATCGCAACGGCTGGATCGGGCAGGAGGCGCTTGAGCTTTTTGCTAAAAACCCCGAGGCTTGCGAGGGCAAACATGATCAGGGCGCGTTGAATTATGTCTGCGGTTCAGCGCTCATCCTCGTTTCGAACCGCTGGAACTTTCCCAAACAGTTCCTTCATCTGGTGAACATGTCCTCCTTGTCGATCGTCCATTATATGGCGCATCCGAAGCCGTGGCACGGCACTTTCTTTCCGTGGACCGATCGGGAAAGCCAGGTCTACGTCGACCTGCGCAAAGCACATCCGATCTACAACGCGCTGTACCGCGGAATAAGCTTCGACCGTAAGGTGCTCTATAAATACCGGTCGATACGAGCCCGCATCGAACACGCAATTGAGAAAGGCGGGCCCCATCCGCGGGTCCAGAGCCTGCTGGTCGGTGGCGACTACGCCGTATGATGGTGTGTTGTTGGTCAGACCTCAGGATTGTCCGCATCGGGATTGCCGGTCGAGCCGTGATGGCAGGCGGACGCGCAACTATTCTTCCATTCATCTCAGAATGAATAATGTTCAGGACAGAATATGAGTTATAGGGCTTCCGCCGCCAGTATCTCGCATTACCTAAAAGCCCGCCTGCGCCGAGGGCTCAAAGCTCGGCAGGTCCGCTACGACCTGCTGCGCCGCGGGCTCAAGCAGGCGCGTCACGTCGTCATCTGCGTCATCCGCGACGAGGGGCACCGGCTGGCATACTTCCTCCAGTATTATCGCGATCTCGGCTTCGAGCACTTCATCTGCATCGACAACGGCTCGACCGATGGCACGGTGGAGTTGCTGTCCAGCTTCGACGATGTCTCTCTTCTTTCGGCTCACGGATCCTACAAGGCGGCGAGATTCGGAAACGACTGGATCAACGAAGTCATCAACCGGCACTGCCGCGAGAAATGGGTTCTCTATGTCGATGCGGACGAGTTCCTAGTCTATCCGCATTGCGACACACGGCCGATCGAACAGTTGACCGCCTATATCGATTCCACCGGCGGCCATTCGCTGCGCTCCGTCATGATCGACATGTACAGCCCGCATCCCGTTCTCGAAAACATATGCGAGCCCGGCCGCAATCCGCTTGAGGTCTGCAATCTCTTCGACCGATCCGGCTATGTCGCGCATTTCGACAAACGCAACTGGACGATATGGATCAAGGGCGGCGTTCGCGGGCGCGTCTATTTCCACGACCGGCTCTGGGATGGCCCCGCGCTCAACAAGATACCGCTCGTCTATGTCAAGGGTGAACGTCTTTTTCTCAAGTCGTCACACCAGGTCTGGCCGCTCTCTTTGAATCTGGGCGACATGCACGGAGCGCTCGGCGTATCCGGCGCGCTGCTGCATTTCAAGTTCCTGTCCACTTTCGTGCATAAGGTTGCCGATGCCCAGCATCGATCTCAGCATACGGAGGAATATAAGGTATATTCCGCGGGCAAAGACATGGACGACTTCGTCTATGACGATACGGCCACTTACAGAAGCTGGAAAGACCTCTCCGATCACGGTCTCATCCAGGGTGAAGGCTGGAAATACTGGAGGAATGCATCAGAGAGCGAGGTCTGAGGCGCGCAGCCGCAACGGATGGGTTAAGGGGATCGCCCAACAATCCAAAGCCTGCAGCGCCCCTTGCGCGGCCGAAAGACACGCGACGTGGTAGCGGCGCATCAGGGAGTTTTCCTCTGCTCCCTCCGCGGAGCGAAGCTCAGGCGAGGGACGTCTCACCCTCGGCATAGGCTTCAAGCGCTTTCCGATTGAGAATACGGATTTTGCCTTGCGTCCCGTCGACCACTTTGCTCTCGCGCAAGCGCCGCAGGCACTGGTTGACCTTTTCACGCGACGCCGGCAGCGTCGCGGCCAGATCGTGTTGGGAGATGGTCAGTTCATCGCCGCTGTTCTGCGCATCCGTCCGGTACACGGTGGAAAGACGCAGCAACGTCCAGGCCAATCTCTGCCTCAAATTCGATCCGGCGTTGGAAATGATCCTCAGCTCGAGTTCGGAAACACGCGCCAGCGCCTTCGACAGGATCTTGACCTGGAATTGCGGATCGGTCGCACATAGGTCCCGCAGCAACCGGCCGTCGAAGTAATGCAGCTCACAATCCGACGTGGCCCGATATTCGAGATTGAGAGATTGCTTGCGCAGCACCTCCAGTTCGCCGATCAAGCCGCCTTTCGGAATGATCTCCACGATAAACTCCCGCCCATCAGCAAGCGGAGTGCTTGCCCTCACCATTCCGCGATGGACGCGGGCGAACATATCGATGACGACACCAGCGCCGGCAATAACCTCACCACGGCGAAATTTTCGAACATTCGTGCGGCAAAACGGAAACTCGTGATCCAAATCCGCCCGGCGGCCGTATTCATGACCTGCAGGCCCGCAAGTAACCGCTTCACCCGTTCGCGGAGCACTTTCCTCAGTCCTGCCGCCTCGGATGTTAATCATCCCGTCCATTGCGAGTAACTCCACGCAGACTAATTGCCTTGCCGTCGCCGTAAACATTCGTAATGGGTCAAATTAGAAAGTCAAATAGTAATAATATAAAAATTTCGTGTTAAAACTATACATAAATCTGATTGATCCTCATATTTGAATATCTTAAAACTGCTATTGAATTCTATTGAAAGGAAATTTCCAAATCTATGTGACACTTTTTATACAATTAACAGCAACTGCACACCGAAAGAATAAATCAAGAAATTCCGGATAAAAATTGCAAATAAAAATAAATGTAATTAATACTCAAATCACGCAGTTCGAAACGAATACTTATTTTAAGTATTCACAAGAATTTCTTTGAGGTGCAAAGATTTTATTCACGATTATGACCTTGGTCACAGACATCGAGCCTGGATTAAAACAAGCTTTGGCTGTGATTTCTGGGATTCGTTCTAACGAGGACGCGGATGGCGGGAAAAAATCATAGCATCGACGCAACCCAAACTTGGCGGGATTTCGCCGGAGCCCGACAGAACAGGCATCCCTCCAACTCGTCACAATCCCGCACGATCAGCAGAATTCTGAAGCGCGCGCTGGATATGCTCCTTGCGGCAACGCTCTTATTGCTTCTATCGCCGCTCTTTTTATCGGTGGCCGTCATCGTCACGTTCAGTGACGGCGGGGCTATTTTCAATTCCCGTCGTCGGATCGGTTATAAAGGAAAGGAGTTTGGTTGCCTGGCATTTCGGACCGTGCATGTAACGGTGATCGGCGATGTATTGCAGCGCTCAAACCTTGAGACGCTTCCGCAATTGATCAATGTGTTGCTCGGCCATATGAGCCTCGTCGGCCCCCACGCGATTACAAAAGAAGAACTGCCGCGTTATGGTGAACATGCCGATGCCTATATGTCCGTCCGTCCGGGCCTGACTGGTCATTGGCAGAGCGGTGGGCGCAGCGACATCAGCTATCGAGTTTCCCTCGATGTCGACTATCTGTCCAAATGGACGCTCGCGCAGGATTTCGTGATCATGGCAAGAACGGTATTCGCCCTGCTTTCCCGGCATGCCTTGCTGCCAAAGCAAGAGCTGTGACGGTCTGACACGAGGCCGAGATAGCCCTCGCCGATATCCTATCCCTGGCGCCAGCCGTCGCTTTATCCGTGAGGGCGCTTGCCGGTCATATGCGGTCGATCGGCGATGGAGTCCCTCTTCCGGCGTTTTTGGATATGCGCCCATAATGCGAACGCAAATAGTCCCGCCAGATAACATATTTCCATCAAAGCAAGCAGCTGGAGGCAAGAAACGCTCGCTTCCGCAAAGGAAGAACCTCTCAGCAGGATCATGGCGCCCCAGGCCGCGACCAGCAGAAATGCGAAAATTGCAAAGGCCCAGGCGCGAATTGTCGCTCCGGCAGCGACGGAGACTGCAACCACGATGAGGGTGCTTTTCAGCATTATTCCTGCTCCTCTCTTCACACCTCCTTCAAGCCGCCGTCAGCCCTGAATGCATGACGAAACGTGAAGTCGAAACGAGGTCCGATTAAAGTATTTTATCGGTTATCGTTAAAATATTGCTAAGATGGCTCAACAAGTCGAACCAGCCAGTGCCTGGAATATTCGGCTATTCATCCAGCAAAGGCGCTATACGCCAAAAAACAAGAAATCTGCAGATATTGCAGCCCGGAAGATTTAGGCATTTGGGAGCTTAATACAGGAACTATTGATGTGCAGGCGCGGCATTCTCCAATCGAACGAAAGCATTCGTTCGATTGGAGAAAAGATGGGGCTGCACATAGGTTTAGGACGAGTGCATTACGCTCGCCACCGCCCGGATCGCGCCTGCCAGGCAAGCACGCGATATCGACCATATCAGCAATTGGTGGCTGCCTGCTCGAAATTCGGCACTATGAAAGGCCGGCTGCTGCTCACCCGTAACGATCGCCACCATAAAGAACGGGGTTCGCGGCAATGGCGAACCCTGCTGATCCCTGGCCGATCAGGCTGTACCGGGAATTGCCGGCCTCGAACGGATCCCTATTTCGAAGCCGCCCCGGCCAATTTCGCGCCGCGCTGAAGGCTGAGGTTTTCAAGCCAGGTGACTTGTTTCCTCAATTTCAGTGCCGGCTTTTCGACGAATCTCCACGAGAAGGCAGCAAAGCAAGTGGCAACGATGCTGCAGACGATGCCGTTCAGCAACCAGTTATGCGCCCACGGCCCGAGCGCCACGAACGCCTGTTGGATGGGATAGCCATAGAGGAAGACGCCATAGGAGTAGTCCGCTCCCCGCAGAATGCCAAGCTTGCGCGGCGAGGTCAGACCGAGGAAGACCGTGACATATCCCATGGCCGGAATGGCAATGAAGTCTCCGAAGGAGGTGAACCAATAAGCCCACAGGATCACGGCCACCGAGGCGAGGAAAATTCTTGCATCCCACAGCACCTTATCCTTGTAGAGATAAAAGGTCACCCCTGCGAGAAAAGCACAAATGAGCAGATTGCCCGACGCGGTCGTGGGCATCGTTGCCCAGTCGCTTTCATGTTTCCAATACCTTGCGATACCGAAGCTGATGATCAAGGCCGGCGTGACGATAAGGGCAATCACCCGCCGCCGGACCACGCCAAGCACGAAGAGGGCGGCAATCACCATATAGCACTCGAGCTCGAAGGGCACGGTCCAAAGCTGTCCATTCACCATCGCCGCGTCGGGATTATCCAGGAACACTCCGGGGAGATTGAAGTGAATATGCCCGGTGACATTCAGCAGGTAGGTAAAGAACTGAGGATCGCTGAAGTAGTCACGCAGGTCATACTCCGTATAGATCGCTCCTAGTATAAAGGCAGCCAGCAATACCTCCACCGCGAGAGCGGGGTAGATCCGGATGAATCGGTTACCGAGAAAAGAGATCAATGTCTTCGACCGTTCAAGACTGCCGGCCACCAGGAAGCCGCTCAAGACAAAGAACATGGGCAGCACTGACTTGATGAGAGGGCGGAAGGGCGACTCCCAGAGAAAAAGATCATCGCCATACGTGACGCGGGCCGTATGGATCCAAAGCACTGAAAAGGCTAACAGTAATCGCATGTAATCGAATCCTGTCGGTCGCCCGTTCGCTAGATCAAGCTTTTCGCCGAGAAACATCTGTGCCCCTTTCAGAAGTATTGACGCAGTTCGGAATGGCGCTCTGTTGTCGCGGAGCGGCTGCGATACCCTTGCCGGATTGGCACCGCATGTCAGTGACCACAGGTACATCAGGAAAAAATTGAACGAGAGAGTCCCCTCTCTCGAAGCGAGATAGCTGACCATCAAGCCAATGGCCCTGTGCTTCCCGAGGTGCCATGCGACGGTCGGAGTGGGAATCCAGGCAATCGGGCAGCGGATTGGATAAGAAAACGATGAAATTTCTGGCCACCCTGTTCTGCATCGTTCTCGCCCTTATCGGATTGGCGCTGGGGGGAGGCGGCGCGTGGCTGCTCAGTCTCGGCGGCTCGCCCTATTATGCGATCGTCGGGCTTGCCTATCTGGCAGCCGCACTTCTGCTGTGGCGCCGCAAGACGTCTGGCAGCCTCCTGGTCCTGTTTGTCGCCGTCTTGACCCTTCCCTGGGCGCTCTGGGAGTCGGGCAGCAATTTCTGGGCGCTCTTTGCCCGCCTGATGTCTCCGATTGCGCTGGCGGGCTTTGCACTTTTCTTTGCACCATTGCGTTCGCCGACCGCCAACCGGAAGCTCTTCCATGGTGGCGCCCTGCTTGCCGCCATCCTGTTCGTTGTGGGTTTTAGCCTGGCTTTCACGCCGCACGGCGTCATCCGCCCCTCTCCCGATATCCCCGCCTACAAGACCGCCAAGGGCGACAACGCACCCTCCGACTGGACATCCTATGGCCGCAACACGGCAGGAGATCGTTATTCTCCCTTCGATCAGATCAACCGGAGCAATATCGCCAAACTCGATCTTGCCTGGACATACCGCACCGGGAAGAGCGAAGGCGCCGATCAGAACACGCCGCTGCAGATCGGCGATACGGTCTACACCTGTACGCCGACAGATGTGATCGCAGCCCTGGATGCGGATACCGGTAAACCCCGCTGGACCTTCGACCCCAAGGCGTCAGCGCCCTATTGGCAGCGTTGCCGCGGCCTTGGTTATTACAAGCTGCCGCAGGAGGCGCAATCCGCCGACGGTCTTTGCAACGAGCGCCTGGTGCAGACAACCATCGATGCCCGCCTCCTCGAGATCGACAGCAAGACCGGGGCGCCCTGCAAAGGCTTCGGAGACGATGGCACCGTGCTGCTTTCCCAGGGTATGGGGGAAGTCAAATCCGGCTATTATTTCCAGACGTCGGCGCCGCTGATCGCCCGAAATCTGATCGTCGTCGGCGGCTGGGTCATGGACAATCAGGAGGTTGGCGAACCCTCGGGCGTCATCCGCGCCTTCAATGTCGTTACCGGCGAACTCGAATGGGCATGGGATCTCGGCAATCCCGAGATTACCAAACTTCCGCCGGAGGGCCAGACCTATACGCGGGCCACGCCCAACATGTGGACGACGGCCGCATTCGACGACAAGCTTGGCCTGATCTACGCACCGCTCGGCAATACCACCCCGGATTATTACGGCGTCAATCGCCCCGCTTTCGCCGATCAATACAATGCCACGCTGGTGGCCCTCGATGTCACGACAGGACGGGAGAAATGGAAATTCCAGACCGTGCATCACGACATCTGGGACTATGACCTCCCGGCTCAGCCGGCTCTGATCGACCTGCCCGATGGCAATGGCGCCACCGTGCCTGCTCTGCTGCAGACCACCAAACGCGGGCAGCTTTTCCTGCTTAACCGTCAGACCGGAGCACCGCTTGCCGAGGTTCAGGAGAAGCCAGTGCCGCAGCAAGGCGGCGCACCGGAGGAGAAATTGTCTCCGACGCAGCCCTATTCCGTCGGCATGCCGACAATCGGCGCGGACCGCGTGACGGAAGAGACGGCCTGGGGCCTGACGATGTTCGATCAGCTGGTTTGCCGCATCGCCTTTCGCAAGTTGCGTTATGACGGCGATTTCACCCCGATCGGCACACAGCAGGCGATCCAGCAGCCGGGGAACCTCGGCGGCCTCAACTGGGGCAGCATATCGGTCGATTTGCCCAACAACCGCGTCTTCATGAACGATATTCGCGTGCCCAGCCTCTTCGCGCTCATTCCACGGCAAGACTATGTCGATTTTGCCCTCACGACCACGGCACACGGCCCCTCCGCCCCGCAGCGCGGTACGCCTTACGGCATGTCGACCGAGATGTGGACCTCGAGGCTGCGCGTTCCCTGCACGCAACCGCCCTTCGGTACCGTTACCGCCGTGGATCTGACCACCCGCAAGATCGCATGGCAGGTCCCGGCCGGGACCGCCGAAGAACTGGGGCCGTTCAAGGTCAAAACCAATCTGCCAATGCCGATGGGCCTGCCGAGTTACGCCGGCACCTCGGCAACCGCCGGCGGCATAGTCTTCTTCGCCGGCTTTCAAGACTATTATATAAGAGCCTATGACGCCGAGAACGGGACCGAGCTCTGGAAATATCCCCTGCCGGTCGGCGCGAGCGCCACGCCCATGACCTACGTCTCGCCGAAAACCGGCAAGCAATATGTCGTAATATCGGTTGGTGGAGCACCCTATTCGGCTGACGTCGGCGACTACGTCCTGGCGTTTTCGCTGAAGAACGGGGATTAGCTGCCGGTCATCCTCTCAGCTTCAAGAAACCGGTCGAAGGCAATAGGGATTTGGCGACGTCAACCGTCACTCTGTGCTATTTTGGATCCGACGAGGAACTGAGGTTACGGGCGTGACGCGAAAACTGGCGGCGATCCTGGTCGCGGATGTGGTCGGCTATAGCCGCCTCGCCGGTGCGGATGAGGATCGCATCCTGGCGCGGCTGAGAACGCTGCGCAGCGATCTGATCGATCCGACCATTGCCGTGCACAACGGCCGCGTCGTCAAGCGCACCGGAGACGGAAGTCTCATCGAGTTTCGCAGCGTCGTCGACGCTGTGCGCTGCGCCATCGAGGTACAGACCGCCATGGTCGAGCGCAATATCGGCGTGCCCGCCGAGCATCGCATCGAGTTCCGGGTCGGGATCCATCTGGGTGATGTGGTCGAGGAAAATGACGGCGACCTGATGGGCGACGGCGTCAATATCGCCGCGCGGCTGGAGGGAATTGCCAAGCCCGGCGCCATCTGTCTCTCCGAAGATGCCTACCGCCAGGTGAGAGCGAGACTTGATCTCGCCGTGACCGATCTCGGCCAAATCCAGCTCAAGAATATCGCCGAACCGATGCAGACCTATTTACTTCAGGTCGGACCCATCTCGCAGCCGGTCCCGGCACGACAGCCGGGAGAGCCGTCCACAAAGAAACCGCCTTCGGCGGCGGCGGTTGCTGATAAGCCCTCCATCGCCGTCCTGGCGTTCAACAACATGAGCGGCGACGCCGAACAGGAATATTTCTCCGACGGGATCAGCGAGGATATCATCACCGATCTCTCGAAACTGTCCGAGTTGCACGTGATCGCCCGCAACTCATCCTTCGTCTACAAGAATGTCACAGTCTCCGTGCCTGAGATGGCCAAGGCGCTCGGCGTCCGCTATGTCCTTGAAGGCAGCGTGCGCAAGGTCGGCAATCGGGTGCGTGTCACCGCGCAATTGATCGACGCGAGCAATGGCGGACATATCTGGGCCAGCCGCTTCGACCGCGACCTTACCGATATTTTTGCAGTTCAGGACGAATTGACCCAGGAGATTGTGGCGGCCCTCAAGCTGAACCTCACGCATGGCGACCAGGACCGCCTGGCCCGGGGACGCGCAGTCGACGTCGGCGCTTACGAGTTGTTATTGCGCGGCCGTGAGCAGGCGTCTGCCCATACCCGAACCGGAAATATGGCCGCCCGCAGCCTGGCGGCAGATGCCCTCGCCATCGATCCGGACTATGCGGCAGCCCAAGCGCTCATTTCCTTCACGCATGTGCTCGACTACGTCAACGCCTGGAGCAATGATCCGGAGGCGTCGCTGCAGATCGGATTGAATATTGCGCAGCAGACGGTGGAATTGGCCGGGGAACAGCCCAACAGCCACTTCGCTCTGGGCATGGCATCCATGTGGAACCGCGAACTGGACCGGGCGCGGGCGCAAGTGCAGCAGGGCCTCGCGCTTTCTCCCAACTCCGCCGCACTGCTGATGCTGATGGCCCATATCCAGATATTTTCCGGCGATCCCCAAGGCGCCCTGGAAACACTCGACGCATCGATGCGCCTTGATCCTCACCATCCGGAAATTCTTTTCCAGTTTCTCGCCGATGCACGCTTTTCTCTCGGTGAATATGATCAGGCGATCGTCGCGATCGAGCAGCGGCTTCAGCAAAACGCCCAATCGGAAACGGCCTACGCCCTGCTCGCCTCATGCTACGGCCATCTCGGCCGGCCGGAGGAGGCTCGGCGGGCGTGGGAAAAGGCGCTGCAGATCAATCCCGATTTCTCCGTCGAGCGCCGCCGCCGCGTCCTGCCGTTCCGCAACCCGGAAGATTTTGACCGCCGCGTTGAAGGGCTCCGAAAAGCGGGGCTGGTGGTGTCGGATGCCACCTGCGCTCTTTGACAAAGCCGGGGCACCCGACTCCGGTTTTGCAGAGGCCTTCGCGGCCGACGCGCACGCGACTGCTTGGGCGCAAACCTCTATCGCGACCACCGCGCGATGAGCTGGTCGGTGTTTGCCAATGCCTTGCGGACGGCGTTGCGCGCCGTGGCCGGTCGCTGCAAGCGGATGCTTTTTTCAATATTTTCATGAAGTTTCAGCGCGTAGCGCAAATTGTCTTCCTCTCGCGTGACATGAGCGAAGAGGTGGTTCAGCGCCGATTCGATCAAGACGCCGAGAGGCACCAGCAAATCGTTGCCGGAAGCGCGTAAGATCGCGATGTGAAATCGCGCATCGGATTCGGTTCGCTGCTGGAGCGATGTCGCCTGCTCCATGTCATGCAAAGCCTGGCTGATCGCGTTCATTTGCTCCTCGGTCCGGCGCTCCGCAGCCAGTGCCGTCGCTTCCGGCTCGATCATATGACGGAGTTCCTGCACCGCCCTCAGAAAAGATTCCCGATCGGGGGATGCGGCATACCAACCGAGCACATCTCGATCCAGCAGGTTCCAACGTTCCTTGGGTTCGACCCAACTGCCGATTTTCGGGCGGGAAGAAAGCAGGCCTTTGGCCATCAACATCTTGATGGCTTCGCGCACCGCCGATCGGCTGACTTCGAAGACTTGCGACCACTTTGCCTCATTCGGCAGGATCGTGCCCGGCGGGTAATCGCCGCGCACTATTCGCAGCCCTATCTCGCCCGCCAGAGACACATGGACGCTCGCCCCGGCCATGCGGGGAGAATTGGGGCGCCTTGTGGTGGCCGAGCGGTCGACCGTCACCACCTCGACCGGAGCCCCCGGCTTTCCCGATTTCTTGTCAGGCATTTACGTCTACTGCCTCAGCATTCTTTCGACTGTCTGCGCGTACTATCAAAACAATCGTGATAACGAGGAAGTCGCCTGCGATTGACCCCGCCAAAAAGCGCGGAATCCAGGGCGCGTCAAGCCCTGCGGATCTTCCGATCCGCCTGATGGGGACAGTCGGCGGCACCCGTGAACCGGGCGCCGCCAAACCGCAAACCTACTTTTGAATGCAGGTATCGACCGTATCCTTGGTGCACTCGTCGAGCCCGGTGAAGACCGGATCTTCAACCGGCTTGCCGGCAATCAGATCCATCATCACCGAAGGGGCCTTGTAGCCCATTTCGAACGGCCGTTGACCGACGAGCGCCGTCACCAGGCCTTCGCTCGCAATAGCAACCTCGTCGCCGATCGTGTCGGCAGCGCCGATGACGAAATCGTTGCTGGCGATCTTGGCGGCCATCGGCTTGAACAGGTCGCGATAGGGTTGCGGCGCGCCGAACAACGGCCAGCCACCCATAATGCCGAATGCGTCCAGGTCGGGATTGGCGGCCAGGATATCGGTCATTGCCTGAACACCCTTGGCGCCATCGTCATTGGTGAACACCGGGCAGCCGGCGACCTCGGTCCAACCACCCTCGCCTTTGAGCGCGGCAAGGCCTTTCTGGCCGGTGAGCGTGTCGCGCATACCTTGTGCGCGGCGGAGAATATTGTCCGCTCCCGGATTGCCTTCGATCGTGCAGATCTTGCCGCCCTTCGGCTTGGCCTTCTTGATATATTCGCCGATGCGGGCGCCCATCAGATAATTGTCGGTGCCGAGATAGGTCTTGCGCAACGCGGCATCCTCGGCTGCAAGGTCGGCATCGAGCGTCATCACCGGAACCGTCGGATTGGCGGTCTTCAGGGTCTGGGCGATGAGTTTTGCATTTGACGGCGAAATTGCGATGGCAGCCGTGTCCGCCTTGCCCAGCATATCCTGAACGATCTGCGCTTCGCCGGCTTCATCGGATGTCGATGCCGGACCGGTATAGAAGCACTCGTATTCCGCCGTCGGATTCTCCTTGTTCCATTTCTGGCAACCCTGATTGATTGCTTCGAAGAACGGATTGTCGAGGCCTTTGACGACGATGACGAGTTGCTTCTTGGCCAGGGCCTGCCCGGCGGTCATTGCGAGAACTGCGGCTGTCAGTAGTAATGCCTTCCTCATGGTTTCCTCCCTTGAAACAGACGGGCACGGCATGCCCGCCACACGAAATCAACCCGGATACCAGACGATGCGAGGCTCCTCCTTCGAACGCTCGTATTGCCATGCCGAGTCGATAAGCATTTCGAGATCGTAGGCGGGCCGCCAATCCAGCAGGTACTTCGCCTTGCTGTTGTCCATCCAATTGGAATGGAAGCGGCTTGGTATCTCGACGGAATCGAGATTGCGCGTGCGCTGGAGATAGGCGGCGACTTCAGCATAGTCGACGGGCCGGTCCATACAGATATTGAAGAGCTGCCGCTCCGCCCGAGGGTTGTCGATCGCTGCCAATATTGCCGATACGAGGTCGTCGACATGCACGAAATTGCGTTTCAGCGGGCGTCCATCGGCATCAAGCAGCAGCGGCACTGTCCCCATGGCCGCATAGCGCCGCGCCGCATCGTCCGGGACGAGCGTCTTCCAGTCCGGGCCGCCAAAAACGTCGTCTCCAAAAGACAGCGAATATTTGAAATCGTCCTTTTCCATGATCCAGGGCGCACGCAGGCAGCAGCCATTGAGGCCATATTGAATGCCGAACTGTTCCAGCACGACCTCTTCCAGAACCTTGGAGAGCGCATAGCTTCCGGGATAAGCACAATGGGGCGTTTTCTCGGTGATCGGGCCGTCGTGACGATAGTGGAAATGCCCGATGCCCGCATCGCCGCCGATCAGGATGAACTGGCAGGCCGTGACGCTCGTGCGGAACTCCTCAAGCAGCCAAAAGAGACCTTTGACCGTGACATCGATGATGTCTTCCGGCGTTTCTTTGCATGTGGCGAGATGCACGACATGCGTAACGTCTTTGAGCGCCGCTGCCACGGCATTGCGATCGGCAATCGACCCGCGGATGACCTCGACACGGTCAGCCTCATCGCAAACACGGTTATGACAAAGCGCGCGGATGCGGGCCTTGGAAAAGCTCGGATCGTCAAGCAGCCCAGCTATGAAGCGCCGCCCGACCTTGCCCGTCGCACCGGTCACAAGGATCAGCATGCTCTATCTCCCCCGCTGATAGCTAATATCCGAGCGCCGGTCTCGTCAAATGATATTTGTCTGACAAAACCGATTTTTGCGACAATAGGGCCGTTACCTCGGACAATGAGTTGACGCTGTCGCCGGGTTTTGCGTAAATGCTCATGATCGCTTTTCCTGGGAGGAGATTGGAAAGGCGAACTCGCTGGAACCTCGCGCCGAAGGCAAGTCGGCTGCGACGGATAGCCTGCAAATTGGGAGGCAGGGAGACGGGTGGCGGTTCTTGAGCTCACCAATATTTCCAAACATTTCGGCGCCATCCAGGCCGTCAACGATGTTTCGTTTTCGCTCGAGGCGGGGCAGGTTGTCGGCCTGATGGGCGACAACGGCGCCGGTAAGTCGACATTGGTGAAGATGATCGCCGGCAACTTTCGCCCGAGCCACGGATCCATACGGCTCGACGGCGCCGATCTCGTGCTTCATCGGCCGAAGGAAGCACGCCAGCATGGCATCGAGATCGTTCATCAGGATTTGGCGCTCTGCGACAATCTGACGGCGGCGGCCAACGTCTTCCTCGGGCGAGAATTGCGCCGCGGCATAGGGCCTCTTCGCATCCTCGACTACAAGGCCATGTACAAACGCGCCGGCGAGATATTCCGCGAGCTCAAATCCGAAACGCGGCCCCGCGATCTCGTCAAGCAGATGTCAGGTGGCCAGCGGCAAGCGGTCGCGATCGGCCGCACGATGCTGTCGGAAGCGAAAATCGTCTTGATGGACGAGCCGACGGCAGCCATTTCCGTGCGCCAGGTGGCTGAGGTTCTCAATCTCATCCGCCAATTGCGCGACCGAGGCATCGTCGTTGTCCTGATCAGCCACCGCATGCCCGACGTCTTTTCGGTCGCCGATCGAGTGATCGTGATGCGGCGCGGCCGAAAGGTGGCCGACAAGCAGATTGCGGCAAGTTCGCCGGAGGAAGTGACGGGACTGATCACCGGCGCCATCGAACAGGTGTGATCGATGCTCTCCGTTGCAACAGGAAAGAAGAAGGTCGACGATGGCAATGACACTTGACCAGACGATCGGACAGAGGCAACGGGGCTGGCTGGCATCGGTCTTCAGCGGCCAGACATTCTGGGTGCTGATTGCGGTCATTCTCGCCTGCATCTTTCTGTCGATGACGACCGATTCCTTTGCGACCGCGAAGAATATCTACAACATCACCCGCAACGTCACGTTCGTCGCCATTATCGCACTCGGCATGACTCTTGTTATCATCACCGGGGGCATCGATTTGTCCGTCGGCTCGGTGCTTTGTCTGTGCAGCATGGTGCTGGCGGTCACCATGCACGCTGGCTACGGTATTGAAGTCGGTATCGCCGCCTCGATCGGCACCGCTCTTCTGATTGGAGCTTTCAATGGCGTATTGATTGCATATCTCGGTTTCCCGCCTTTCGTCGTCACGCTCGGCATGTTGTCCATCGCGCGCAGTCTTGCGATGGTTGCATCCAACAACACCGTCGTTTTCCAGTTCGGTCCCGATCACGACAAGCTGCTGGCGCTCGGCGGCGGCGCTTGGCTTTTCGGCATCGCCAATCCCGTGCTTTACATGCTGGTGCTGGCGCTCATGACCGGTTTCGTGCTGCGCTGGACCAAGTTCGGCCGTTATGTTTTTGCGATCGGCGGCAATGAGCACGCCGCGACACTGACCGGCGTTCCCGTGCAGCGGATCAAGGTTATCGTCTATATGATTTCTGCCTTGTCGGCAGGGATTGCCGGGATCATTCAGACCGGCTGGCTCGGCGCCGTCACCACAAATATCGGCGCCGGAATGGAACTTCAGGTCATTGCCGCCGCGGTTATCGGCGGCGCCAATCTCGCCGGCGGTGTCGGCACCGCCTTCGGAGCCTTGGTCGGCGCCGCACTCATCGAGGTCATCCGCAACAGTCTCGGCCTGCTCGGTATCAACGCCTTCTGGCAAGGATGCTTTATTGGTGGGGCAATTGTGCTCGCCGTGCTGTTTGACCGACTTCGCAACTTGCGACAGGGCGAATAAGCGAATCCGCCCTCTAAAGCATGCCGCGCAAAAGTGTGCAGCGGTTTTGCGGCAACGACATGCGAAAACAAGGACCTAAAGCGCGAGGAGCGAATCTGAAAGATCGCGACGCGCTTTAGAAGTGCGCCGGCACATGCGTTTGAACGACCGATCGGCATTCAAGCCAACGATCGCTTGTAGGGCCGAAAACCTCCCTGGCCGGAGCCTTCATTTCTTGCCGTCCGCCAGCGCCTCTTTCCGCCGGCGGCCCGGCAGCCGCGATTTGAGGTAGCGCCACAGCGGCGAGATAACGTAGCCGACCACCGGAATTGTGATCAGGCCGACGACAATACCGACGATGCCGGCGCCTGCGGCCTCGACGCTCCAGCGCAGCACGGAGGCCAGAACGGGAATGGCATGCGCGACCACCTCCCCGGCATCATGGATCAGATGCGCAAGCCCGCCCGCGCCATAGGCTTCGAGGCCGTGAACGATGATGCCGCCGCCGACCCAGATCATGGCAGCCGTTCCGACAACACCAAGCACTTTCAGAAAATAAGGCATGCCGGTGACAAGCCCTCGTCCGAGCGCGCGCAAGAAAGGGCCCATCGGAGGCGCCGTCTGCGCACGCGCCATCATCAACCCCAGATCGTCGGCCTTCACGATCAGCCCCACGCCGCCATAGACCATGACCGTGATACCGAGTCCCACGACGGCAAGGATGAAGGCCTGCGTGAATATGTTGCCCGACGGCAGCGCGCCGAGCGTAATCGCCATGATTTCGGCAGAGAGGATGAAATCCGTCTTGATCGCACCGGCAACCTTCTGGTCTTCGAGCGATTGCGCATCGAGGCTTGTCGTCTCGAGTGCCGATTCATGGGCGTGGGCAGCATGCGGCAGCACCAGCCCATAGACTTTTTCCACGCCTTCGTAGCAGAGAAAAAGCCCGCCGATCATAAGCAGCGGTGTGATCGCCTGCGGCGCGACAAGGCTCAGGATAAGCGCTGCGGGAAGCAGGATCAGAAGCTTGTTCTTCACCGATCCGAGCGCGATCTTGCCGATGATCGGCAATTCGCGTGATGCCGAAAATCCGGTGACGTAGCGGGGCGTGACTGCCGCATCATCGATGACCACGCCAGCCGCTTTCGCACCGGCTTTGGCTGCTTGCCCGGCAATATCGTCAAGCGAGGCCGCCGCCACCTTGGCCAATGCAGCGATATCATCAAGAAGGGCGATCAAGCCAACACTCATTCAAGCCTCCGTTGGGAAGACAGACTTACATAACGAAAAATGGAAAACCCGTCATCCAACGACCTCGAGGCGAGACGTGGCATTCTCCGCCGGGAAGATGCCACGCACAGATCACGACGGCAATGCAGTTTTCGCCGGCATTGGAGGTTGTTCCTGCGGCCTCCCCTCCGAGTTTTAGAGGCATTTCCAGGCAGAGTGTATACCTAAATTCCAGCGGCCACCGCTGGTGAGCATGCATGACGGCAATAATCACGATATCCCGCCCGACCCGGTGTGGAATGATATAGGGAACATCAGCCAACACCACTTCACGCGTGCCCTTGATGCGGCGGCCTTACACGCCCAGGAAGGTCAGACTGCCTCTCGACGCGAATTTACCGCTTTGGCCCCACATCTGACGAGCTCTTCTAAACGCGGGCTACGGCGGCGCTCAGTGTTCAATACCGTAATATACGCCCCTGAGCTCGCTGTTTGGTGCATAATCTTCTGGTTCGATCTCCATCAGTTGTTTGGATCGGAGCTAGGCAATGGTCGGATCAAAACCTCTGTTTGTTGCTTTGCTGGCCTCGAGCTCCTCCCAACTGATCGGCAGAACGCGCGAGACATAAATACTGAGCAACGGCTCATAGTGGGCCGTCACAAATCGGCCTGAGACTTACGACTGGATGCTTTGGCCGACGCGTCGATCTCTGGATGGCCGTCCAGCCCGTTGCACCTCTGAAACCTGTAGCTGCCGACACTGGGACGAAGTGCGAAAGTCGCCAAAATGCCAGGGGAGAGACAAATTTTCGATTGGAGGGAGCTGCGGCCGTGACTCCTGAAACGAACATGACAATCGGCGGAGATGAAGGCGCCGCCACCTTCGTTGCGTTCCTTCGGCTCGACGTGCTGGCTGGCCTCACGGCCGCTGCGATCGTTCTGCCAAAGGCAATGGCTTATGCCACGGTCGCCGGCTTGCCGGTGAGTGTCGGCCTGTATACGGCGTTCGTGCCGATGATTGTCTACGCATTACTCGGCACGTCACGTGTGTTGAGTGTCAGCTCAACGACCACTCTTGCCATCTTGGCGGGAACTGAACTTGGAATCGCCGTTCCAGATGGCGATCCCGCTAAGCTAGTCACTGCCCTCGCGACACTTGCGGCGCTGACCGGTGCCCTCCTCATCGCAGCCTCCGTACTTCGGCTAGGATTTGTGGCCAATTTTATCTCGTCGCCGGTGTTAACCGGCTTCAAAGCGGGCATCGGACTAGTGATCGTGCTGGATCAGATCCCGAAACTGCTGGGTGTGCACATTGAAAAGGCTGGGTTTTTCCGCGACATCGTGAGTCTCGTGCACCATGTGCCGGAGACGTCGCTGCTTACGCTGACAATTGCAGCCGCGGCGCTGATCGCATTGGGGATAATGGAAAAGCTTTGGCCCCACTCGCCGGCCCCACTCGTGGTGGTCGGCGCGGGCATTTTGATTTCCTGGGTCGCCGGCCTGAATGCGTTGGGCATAGCGACGGTCGGTTTCATTCCGCGGTCGCTGCCATCACTCACTCTACCCAATGCGGGTTTGGTCGAGCAGCTTCTGCCCGGAGCGCTCGGCATCGCTCTCATGAGTTTTACCGAAACGATAGCCGCGGGTCGGGCGTTCGCCAAGCCAGCCGAGTCGCCAATCAAGCCCAATCGCGAACTTCTTGCAACGGGCGCCGCGAACCTGGCTGGAGCGTTCTTTGGCTCCATGCCTGCAGGCGGTGGCGCTTCACAGACGGCTGTGGTTCGCGCCGTGGGCGGACAGTCCCAGACTGCATCGCTTGTCACTGCTGCGACTTCAGCAGCCACCATGCTGTTCCTTGCCCCACTGCTTGGCCTGTTGCCACAGGCTGTCCTCGCAGCAATTGTGATTATCTATTCAGTCGGGCTCATTTCCCCGGCAGAGTTTGCGTCCATCCGCAAGGTCCGGCGGATGGAGTTTCGATGGGCGCTGGCGGCGTTCCTCGGCGTTCTCGTTTTCGGTACGCTTCAAGGCATCGTCGTCGCGATTGTTCTTTCGCTGATCGGTTTGGCCAGCCAGTCGGCAAAACCGAGAGTTTATGTCATTGGCCGCAAGCGGGGCACTGACGTCCTCCGGCCGCTGTCTGCGGACCACCCCGACGACGAAACATTTGAACGCCTGCTGATACTTCGTCCAGAGGGCAGACTCTTTTTCGCAAATGTTCAGCAAGTCGCGGATCAAATTCAGGCATTGGTAGCCGAGCATAAACCGGAAGTTCTCACGCTCGATATGAGTGGTGTCTTTGACATCGAGTATTCCGCCCTCCAGACGATGATCGAGAGCGAACGCCGCGTTGCCGCTCAGGGCATAACCGTTTGGCTCGCGGGATTGAATCCGGATGTGCTTGACTATCTTCGAGCCTCCGGTTTCGCCGACAAACTCGGCCGTGAGCGCCTCTTTTTTAGCGTGCATGCCGCTCTGCAACGCTATTTGGAACGTGCTGGCGGCAGCTAGATACCACGGCCCCGTGGTTGCTCTGGTTGAGCATTGTCACGCCGTGCAATGTAGTTTGTGTAAGGAAGCAAGTTGCTTCATCCGAAAGCCGCAGGTGGGTCGTCAACAGGAAGACGACGACGCACTAATGACCGTTGATCCCGGACGCTTGTTTGAGCCACGCGGGTCATCGTCTCACTATTGTAACGGAGGAATCACCGATGCGATCTCTATCCGAAGGCCCCTTCGATAATGCCGGACGGCTTGCCGCCGTGGTGGTTATGGCGACGCTGGCGTGCACGGCATCCGTCCGCGCAGACGACAAACAGGCCAAGACCCTGTTAAAGGCAATGTCGGACTACATGGCAGCGCAGGAAACAATATCATTCGAGTATGACACGAACCTGGAGGTCGTTACCAAGCAGCATCAGAAGCTTGCCCTAGCAAGCTCCGGTGCGGTGAAGATCAATCGGCCTGACAAGCTACACGTCACACGCCAGGGCGGGTTCGCCAACGTCGAAATAGTCTTTGACGGCAAGACGCTGTCGGTGCTCGGGAAGGACGCCAACCTCTATGCGCAGGCCGAATTGCCCGGAACGACGGACAATCTCATCGACACCTTGCGGGACAAGTTCCATCGACCACTACCAGCCGGGGACATCCTGATCTCACACCCTTACGACGCGCTCATGTCCGAGGTGATCGACGTGAAGGATCTCGGGAGTGGCGTAATTCGAGGGGAAGAATGCGACCACCTGGCATTTCGCACCAAGGAAGGAGTTGATTGGCAAATCTGGATCGCCCAGGGCCAGCCCCCTACCCTTGTCGCTACGTTGTCACCAGCACCAAGGTCGCAGGCTTCCCGCAGTATACCATTGACGTAAGGTCATGGAAGGCCGGACCGGATGCAGCGGCGGGCGATTTCACCTTCGATGCACCCAATGGCGCTCAGAAGCGGGACTTGAAAAACCTGCCGGACGCTGACGAACTTCCAGAAATATTCTCAATGAAGTGATCGAACGTGGAAGGAGATTGGGCATGCGCAGATGGATCGCTATCACTTTGCTGGCTGCGGTCGCCGGTACCTCAACCGTCGAATTTCGCGAAGGCCCCGCAATCGAGTTTAACCTGGTGCCTAGTGTAGAGGCGAGGGTCGGGAGACCGTTGACACCCGTTAGCGTTGCCGGCGTTGCCCGCAGGAGCGCACGGCGATGTGAAGCCGGTGTCTACAACTGTTAGCCGGGGATCGACCGCCAACCACGGGTTCGGTCCTCTGAACGATGGAGGTTCGCTCGTATCGCGCAGCCATCTCGGCGTTGAGGCAATAACATACCATTGATCCACTCATGGGTCCGACCCCAGTGGCCGGATCTTCGTCCGGAGGATCTGTCGACATGGCAACGGACTCCACCAAAGACCATTCGTGTGAAAACTCCGCATTGCTGGCCGAAGTGATCTATCGGTTCGCGTTTGATGCGGCACACAGGCCCCTGCCGCGGGATGCGCAGGCTGCCCGTCTACGCCTCGAGGCTGGAAACCGGGCTTTCGCCGAACTCCTCGTCCAGCTCGGCTCGTCAAAGGCAAAAGCACTAAGTATCGATATCGACCCGCGTGATATCGGCCTCTCTCCAAGAGGAAGCGCGGCACCAGTTCAGCAGCCGTTCGCGGCAGTTGTCGGCTGCGCCGACGCGCGTGTTCCGGTCGAACTGATCTTTTCCGAAGGCCCGAACGACTTGTTCGTCGTCAGGACCGCCGGCAATGGTATCGGGGATGATGTCATGGGAAGTTTAAGCTATGCGACCAGCCATCTCGGGGATAGTCTAAAGTCTATCGTGGTTCTTGGCCACAGCGGTTGCGGCGCCGTTTCTGCGACAGTCGACGTCTATTTGCAGCCTGCCAAATACATGAACATCGTGCCGCTGAAGGATCTTCGGTGCATCGTGGACCGCACACTCGTCATTGTCCAGCTCGCAGCGACATGGCTGGAAAGGGCTCATGGAATTGAGGTCATACGCCAACCAGGCTATCGAACCGCACTGATCGAGGTTGCGATCGCATTAAACGCCGCTTTCACCGCCTACAATATTCGGACAAGCCTCGGGCTAACCGGAAACGAGGCGATAGACGTCGTCTATGGCATCTACCTTCTGGAGCAACGACTTGTGTGGTCGCCACGCGAGACAGACCGAAACTGGTTTGGGCTCGCGTCTGCCCCCGTCGACGCGAATGAATTTGTGGTGCTGTGTGATCTGGCGGTGTCGTGTCCTAGAGTGACCGCTTTACTCGTTGCCTAGAGTATCCGGTGGGGTCCCCAATCGGTAGCTCCTCAGGAGCCTTGCGAACCACACGGACCAGCCATTGACGCTGCTCGGGCTATTCTCTCCGTTCAGGGTCGTCGCGTCCCGCCGCACCCAGCGCCTGCACGCTGACCGCCGCAACTATGCCGGTCAGCACGATCCCGGAAAATCCGATGACCATGGCAAGAACGCGCGCTGAAGCATGCTTGGGCGTGAGATCGCCATATCCGATGGTAAGCCCAGTGACGAAAGTGAAATAGAGGGCTTCGCCGATACTCCACTCCTCAATGAGGCTGATGATGATGCCCGATCCGAGCATGATGATTAGGATCCCGGAGAAAATCGGCCACATCAGGTAAAGCTCTTTCACGAGCGCTGCAAAGAAGAGTCGCCTGGTTTTTCTCCGTTCCGATCTATGCGTTGCTTTCACCATCAAAACGCCTGCCTTCTCCCAAACAAAACAGACTGCATCCCTTTTAGTTTTAGGTCTCCAAGGGCGTTTCTACGCTAAGCCAGTTCGTGACGATCGAATAGCCAATAGCCATGACAAGCGGACCGACAAAGATGCCGATGATCCCCATCGTGAGAACGCCGCCGATCACGCCGATAAAGATGATCCAGATTGGAGAACCGGCTCCGCGACCGATCAGGAGCGGTTTGATGACGTTGTCCAGGATGTTGATGATAATGCCCGAAACCGTAATGAAGATCGCCCAACCAGTTTGACCTTGGTAGGATAGCCAGACTGCGGCTGGAATCCACACAAGCCATGTGCCGATTTGCAGCATGGCCGTGCCGAAGCTAAGCACGCCGAGCGGTACGGCGAATGGAACCCCTGCAATAGCAAAGCTGATTCCGGTCAAGATGCTTTGAATTAGTGCGGTTCCCATCACGCCCTGCACGACGCTGCGAACTGTTCGAACGGCAACGTCGACCAAGCTTTCTCCAGTTGGACCGCCAAGCCGGCGCCCGATGGTGCGGAAGGCTGACGCCGTACTTCCGTGGGTAGCGAGAAAGACCCCGGCGAGTATGATGGAAAGCAGTATCTGAAGAATGGCAAGCCCAAGCGATGCACCAAACGCAGCAAGCCATTGAAACGCTGGAGCGAGGTATGGCTTCAAGCTTGCTAGGACATTGCGTGAGGCTTCCGCGGCCGCACTCCACTTCTCTCCGATCGTCGACCCAACCAGCGGAATATCGGCAATCCAGGGCGGCGGCAGCGGTAGCTTTAGCTCCGTCCAATTGTTGGTTCGGGCTGAAATGGCTTCCGTTGCTCGATCGAAGGAGCCCGGCAAATAGGAGAGTGGCACGATCACAAGTACCATCAATACAGCCAAAACAAGAAACGTCGCAGTTTTCGTGCGACTCCCGATTGCGTCAGCGATGCGGCGTTCCAACGGCAATAGTGCCACCGCAATCAGTGCTCCCCACGCGAGCACGCCCATCAGCGGCCAGGCGATCCAAAAACAAGCCAAGATGATCGCGCCTATGACAAGAAGACCAACCAGCCGCTCGGCCCAGACGCCTAGGGATCCCTCTACGCCCGTAGTCATGCGATACTCCCGCTGTGCGTTCAGTAACCGAATTCTCAGAAACCTAGAGCGCCAGGGCGATCGAGGTCGCTTCACGATCGAAGCCATAAAATTGCCGTTTCGAGTTGGCGGATAACCTCCGCTTCCAGTTCCGCGCATATCACCTCATATTCACGAACAGGGCGGTCGTCATCGTTCTGGTGCCGGAAGGCTTCAAGGGCGATGCAGGCCTCGTCGTAGGCCTCAAACAGGTCGCAGAATAGCCGCCGGGACGAGGACGCAGCCAGTGCCTCAAGTTGCTTTCGCGCAGCGGGTAACTTGAGCATCAATCGATGCAACCCACATTGCGCGGTTCCAAGGTTACCTTCGATCTTCCCAAATCTTTGGCCATCAACACGCGCCAACCCTCGGTCAAACGGCGAGCCGCCAAAATCACTGTTCACTTCCACCATGCCTTCCGGACGCAGGTTTTCAGCTTTGCGTTTGAATAGATCGGACGCGAGACGCCGAGCTTCACCCCCGTGTCGGCATAACTGCGGTCACATCCACTTCGGCTGGGCGACCCGTTGCGCTATCAATGACTGCAAACAATCCCCAGCACCCAGCCATGCAGCGATATCTGGCATTGGAAAGGAATTGCCGTTCTTTCATTTTTCGGGCCCCGCAATTATGGCTGAGTTCCGTCGAAAAAGGTGAACAACTGAGCTTAGTACTATTATACTCCATGAATCTGCAGCAGTGACGTAATATACATAGCCATGACACCGAGAATACCGGAATCTACGCCCAGTTCCGCCGGATGGAGCCCACGATGAACGGACCGTCGAGCTGTCGCGGACAGCAACAAGATCTGAAGTCGACGGACTCTTGAGCGAGGAAATGATGCGCGTTTTGCTCTACTTGCTTGAGGCGCGCTCCTCTTCGACAAACATGCCTCCCGCGCCTAACCCTGCGAGAAAGCGTTCACCTCCCGGCGAACAACGCGACCGAAGTCGAAGGGAAGGCCAAGACAGCAGCGGCCTTTGATATTACGGAACTCTATGGGACAGAGACGTTTCGATCGGCGGGTCCACAGGTGCAAGAGCTCGACGGGCAGGAAATTTCGCGCTGCCTAGCCCTTGGGTATCTGCCGTCTTCGCAAGCTCCAAGTCTTCAGGGAAACGAAACAGTTCTTGTAACTGCCGGTCCAACAACTCGAGTTCTTGCTCTAGCGCAGGTCGACGAGCGGCGGGGAGTACCTGCAAGCAATATTCCAGCACAGCGTGCAGCCGACGCGCAATCTGGAAATTCTCCGCGCCGTAAAGTCGAATTTCGCTGAAGGTCAACTTTACGAAATCGTCCCAGCTTGGCATTCGGCATACAACCTTCAACTCCCCCGACCGGTTCCGGATCCTTTCGCCACGTAAGCTGCGCTTGCCCACCAGGCAGAGAAGCCGCTGCAACTGGTCGATCGCGAGCACGGCCGTTGTCGGATCATTGATGGCCTTCGAAAGCGCCTTGATGGCGATGTCCACGATGATCCGGAACGCGAAGGTCACGTCCTGCTCAAGAGACCGCTCCTGCCCAAAGGCGATCATCGTCTTGAGGGTGGCTTCCTTCGGAAATCGATCCCCGTAGAGCAGGAACAATGGTTCGTCAGACGCGATGAAGTCGCCAATCCTCGGAACCAATTCGATCACACAGTGCGACCTCTCAGCTTCTGCCAGCAACGCGTTTCGATTGACAGCCACGATAATCGCTGGCCGCCCTTTGTAGAGGACGATCTTGTCGGGACTGTCTTTCGGACCCACGCTGTCCGCTCCGCTGCCAGATTCCTCAGTCGCCAATATCGGATAGAGGCGCTCAATGACCTTGCGCCCCTCGTCACTGACCCGCGCGACGATGCTGACGGGCCTTAGAAGGCGGGCTGCATAGTCGATCAGATAGAGGAAACCTGCGATGGACAAAAATCCCAGAAGCCCAGCAATGGCGACGACTTTATGATGCACATCGGTCTCGAGCCTCGCCAGGGCACCTGTCGCAAAAAGCAAAGTGAAGATGAACAATCCGACCGTGAACCGGATGGCGTTGTCGCGCAGCAACGTCGTCGCGATAATCCGGGGTGTAAGCTGACCGCCTGCGACCTGAATTGCCACGAGTAGCGAACCGAACGTGAAGACCACAAAGGTCAACGTCATTGTAATGATGGTTTCAAGCAACCTCTGGGAGCCAGCCACCCCCCAGGGCCATGGTTCAAGCCAGATCAACCATTGCTCGAAGAAATATACCAGTCGGATTGCCGCTACATAAAGAAGCAAGGCGACAAACGGCACGAGCCACAACGACGACTTGATGTAGCTTCTCAGGCTGAAGAGCCGATTCCATCCCATTTTCGTTCCCCGGACGACCAAGCGGATCATATCCCGCTTACACTCACTCTTCGAGAATCGTCGTTTGTCCCAATCGCAAGCCCGTAGGACCGATTGGATAGTCGGCCCCCTCGTTGATGCATCGTCGGTCGGATTCCTGGCAGCCCGGCCGACGATGCAGTTTTGCGCCCGGGCACTGGTCAGTATTTTATGTCTCGCCCAGTCTGACGGCCACTCTGCTTGGTCTGCCGCTTGTCTTGCCGACAAGCCGCATTGCTCTTTTCATTGGCTGCGCGACATGCTTGTTTTGTATCGCGGGCGCCCTGGCGCGTATCCTGTTTGACGTCACGCGCGGCACGGCGTTGTTGTGCCTGCTCTGTAGCCCACGATAAATCCGGCAGACTTGCGAGAAACATCGCGGCCAGCAAAGCACTAAACAGAGGCTTCGGTTTGACCATTCTCTTGACTCCTCTAAATACCTGCGAACCCGCGTCGGTATCGTTGCATGGAGACTGAGCAGGCCCCTCGGATCAGCTAAGCAGGGTAACCCGGGATCGATGAACGCGCGTCATTCGTCCGCCTGCATCCCAACCGACATATCGAGGCAAGTCAGATTATGCACTAAACCGGTGCGAGGGGGACGTATATTACTGTATAGACAAACCGGCTATCGCCCTCATTAAGGAGATTATTGGCTGGCGCCGGACCGCGGCTTCAGGCGCGTCCTGCGTCCGTCATCCTACGACTTCTCGGCCGGCCGCGCTAATCTACTGCCGTGCCGTATCTTCAAGCCCTATACCGACGGAATTGTCGCCACGCGAACATTGCCCATCTCTGGAAGTCGACGCCCTTGCTGCGACATCAAGGTTGGCGGTGTGCGGGCACGGTTTCGCCCCGCTGATGAGGTCTCCAGTCCTCGGGCTACGGTTACCAGCAACGCAAATAGCCCGCTGGTTGGCGGGCTATTTGATGATCCATAAAGGGAAGGAATTTGGTTGCGGGGGCAGGATTTGAACCTGCGGCCTTCAGGTTATGAGCCTGACGAGCTACCGGGCTGCTCCAC
>NZ_NWSV01000013.1 GCF_002531935.1 Rhizobium chutanense
CCGTCCCCGATCTCGATCTTCGAGGCGAAGGTCGCCTGGGCCGAACCCAGCAATGCCGCCAGCATCTGGCCGGTCTGGTTCGAATCGTCGTCGATCGCCTGCTTGCCGACGATGATCAGGCCGGGCTGTTCGGCGTCGGCGACAGCCTTGAGGATCTTGGCGACGGCGAGCGGCTCGACTTGATCCTCGGTCTCGACCAGGATCGCCCGGTCGGCGCCCATGGCCAGCGCCGTCCTCAGCGTCTCCTCGGCCTTGGCGGGGCCGATCGACACCACCACCACTTCCTCGGCCTTGCCGGCTGCCTTCAGCCGCAGCGCCTCTTCCACCGAGATCTCGTCGAACGGGTTCATCGACATCTTCACATTGGCAAGCTCGACACCCGTGCCATCCGGACGAACCCGGATCTTTACGTTGTAGTCGACAACCCGTTTGACGGGCACGAGAATCTTCATTTGCGAATCCCTATTGTTTTTTCGATTGCCGGCCGTCAGTGCGGCCGTTCTGCAAGCAACACCCAGAAAGCGAAGAGCGGCGTATCGACCGACCTCATGGCATGTTTGATGCCGGGGACATTGTAGAAGGATCCGCCGACGCCGGGCGAAAACCACTCCCCGTCACCTTGCTGGAACTCTCCCTTGGACAGCACGAGATAGACCTCCTCCGGCGCATGGCTATGATCCGGATAGCGCACATGAGGCGCCATCAACGTCACCCCGAACCACAGGTCGTTCCGCTCCTCCAATCCACCCGGGCCGATGATCATGGCATTGGCATGCCCCTCGACGAAGTTGTCGCTGGCCGTGTGGTCATACTTGGTGCGACGACGCCATTCAAGCATTGGTTCGATGCCTTTGAACGTCTCGATCAATCGCGTCAGCGAAGCATAGGAGGTATCCACCGCAAGCGCCAGATCGAGGTGATCACAGACGGGCAACCGACTGCCGTTTCCCGCGCGCGGGGCTCCCGGGCGCTCCAGCGCCGCAAAAAACTGACGGACCGAGCGACGGGCCTCCGGGGCCTTCGCGAACTGATCGAAAGCCAGAGACGCCGCATCCACGAAAAGCTGGAGGCTTTCCCTGCGTAAACTCATCTCATCCCCTCCCCAGGCGATCGGCCGACAAGCGGCCCTTCCTCAATCATATATCCTTGGCGATGCGCAGGCCGTCATAGATGGCGGCATGCGTGTTACGCGCAGCGACAGCATCGCCGATTCTAAACAGCTGGAATTTGCCTTCGGGATTGCGAATGACAGACTGCGGTTCCCCGGAAAGGAGCTGCTCGTGCGACATCTCGCCGAGATTGGTCGAATTGGGCTTCAGTTCGAAATAAAGTTCGTCGAGCGGGATGGTCCCGTGATTGACGACGATCTGATCGAAGCTGCTCTGCTTGGCAATCCCGCCGTAATCGCTGCCGACATGGGCGACGAGCTGGTTGCCGCTCTTCTCGACGGCTTCCAGGCGGTAGGTGACCGTGAAGGTCACGTCATGCTTCTGCAGAGAACGCATATAGGGCACCAGGTTCATGGCCATGACCTCGGGCGCGAAGGACCGGTCGGGCGTCATGATCTCGACCTTGGCGCCCGCCTTGGCAAGAAACTCCGCCGCCTGCAGGCCGGCATGATCGCCGGCATCGTCGAAAATAAGCACGTTGGTGCCAGGCTTCACGTCACCGGAGATGATGTCCCAGGACGAGACCACCAGCTCGTTGCCGCGCGAGAGAACCTCGGTATGCGGCAGGCCGCCGGTCGCGACGATGACAACATCGGGATTCTCGGCCTCGATAGTCTCGGCTTCCGCCCAGCTGTTGAAGTGGAAGGTGACGTCGTATTTTTCGCACTGGCTCATGCGCCAGTCGATGATGCTGATCATTTCCCTGCGGCGCTCGCTCTGGGCGGTGAGCCGGATCTGGCCGCCGGGATTGTTCGCCGCTTCGAAGACAACGACTTTGTGGCCGCGCTCTCCGGCGACACGCGCCGCTTCCAGACCGGCCGGGCCGGCGCCGACGATGACGACCTTCTTTTTCACCTCGGCCTTCGGCAGAATATGCGGCATGGTCAGTTCGCGGCCGGTCGCGGCATTATGGATGCAATAGGCGGCCCCGCCCTGGTAGATGCGATCGAGACAGTAGTTGGCGCCGACGCAGGGACGGATATCCTCTTCACGCTTCTCGATGATCTTGCGGACGATATGCGGGTCGGTCATGTGGGCGCGGGTCATGCCGACCATATCGACCTTGCCGGCCGCGATCGCGTGGCGCGCGGTGGCGACGTCGGGAATTTTCGCCGCGTGGAAGGTCGGGAAGTTGGTCGCGGCGCGGATTTCACCGGCGAAATCGAGATGCGGCGAATTCGCCATGCCCTGGATCGGGATCACGTCGGTCAGACCGGCGTCGGTATCGATGTGGCCGCGGATCACGTTCAGGTAATCGATGAGGCCGCTTTCCTTCAGGCGCTTGGAGATTTCGATGCCTTCGGCCCTGCTGGTGCCGCCGGGAAGACACTCGTCGGCGGTGTAGCGCAGGCCGAGGATGAAATCGTCGCCCACCCTTTTCCGGATTGCCTTGAACACATCGAAACAGAAGCGCAGGCGATTATCCAGCGAGCCGCCATAGGGGCCGTCGAGTTCGTTGGTGAGCGGAGACACGAATTGATCGATCAGATGGCCGTAAGCCTCGAGTTCGACACCGTCCATGCCGCCCGCCTTCATGCGCTCGGCCGCGTCGGCGAAGTCCTTGATGATGCGCTCGATATCCCAGTCTTCCATCTTCTTCGGGAAGGCGCGATGGGACGCCTCGCGATGATGGGACGGCGCCACGACCGGCAGCCAGTCGCCCTTATCCCAGCGCGTGCGCCGGCCGAGATGGGTCAGCTGGATCATGATCGCCGCCCCCTCCTCATGCACGGCGTCGGTCATCTCCCTGATCCAGGGAACGATCTCGTCCTTATAGGCAAGCAGGTTGTTGAAGACGGGCGGGCTGTCCTTGGAGACCGCCGCCGAGCCCGCCGTCATCGTCAGGGCCACCCCGCCCTTTGCCCGTTCCACCGTATAGGCGCGATACTTCTCCTTCGGCATGCCGTCTTCCGGATAGGCCGGCTCGTGGGAGGTCACGATGATACGGTTGCGAAGCGTCAGATGCTTGAGCTGATAGGGCTGCAGAAGGGGATCATTCGACATGGGCCGTGGTTCCGGATTAAAACATCAAGGAAGACGCTAAGCGCAATGTACATATGTGTCAACGACGAAAACAGTTAAGTCGTTGTTTTCGACACTGATGTACATTTTTCTTGTGCGCGGCTTCGTAATTTGATAGGAGATAACGCATGGATCAGGCTTTGAACGACACTGGCTGGCGCGGATCGCAGGAGGGATGGCTGGAAGCAGCTTACCATTCCCTTCTGGATTCCGGTGTGGATTCGGTGAAGATTCTGCCACTGGCGAAGAAGCTCAATCTCTCGCGAACGAGCTTCTACTGGTTCTTCAAGGATCGGGAGGAACTCCTGGCTGCGCTCGTGGCGCGCTGGCGCGAAAAAAACACCGGCAACATCGTCAAGCAGTCCGAAGCCTATGCGGAATCGCTGGCCGAGGCGATGCTCAACGTCTTCGATTGCTGGCTCAACATCGATCTGTTCGACGCGAAATTCGAGTTTGCCGTGCGCAGTTGGGCGCTGCAGTCCGACGAGCTTCTCGCCGAGGTCCAGCAGGCCGATCAGATCCGACTGGAGGCGCTGAAACGCATGTTCATGCGGTTCGGGCTACCAGAAACGACATCCGATGTCAGAGCGCGTACGACTTACCTTGTCCAGATCGGCTACATTTCCATGCAATCGAAGGAGGATCTCGCCGTCCGCATGAAACGGATTCCGGAATATATCGCGATCTACACGGGCGTCGTGCCGCAGCAGAGGGAGCTTGATCGCTTCTTCTCCAGGCATGGCTACAGGCCCGATTAGAGGAGGCCGGGATGAGCATTTCCTTGCGGATCGGCATCATTGGCGGCAGCGGCTGGCTGGGTGGAGCAATCGCCGACTCGATCCTCGGTGCCGGCTTGGTCGATTCTCGCAATCTCTCTCTTTCCTATCGCAGTCAGCAGCCGGATCGTTTCCCGAATTCTTTCTGGACTCCCGACAATCAGGCGCTTGCCGACCGCTCCGACGTGATCCTCCTTTCCGTCCGGCCCGATGACTGGCGCTCCCTTGATGTCGATGCCTCCGGCAAGCTCGTCATTTCGGTCATGGCGGGCATCGGCCTTGCCGCCCTTTCACGACGCCACAAAACCGGCCGCATCGTCCGCGCCCTGCCGAATGCCGCCGCCGAGGTGGCAAAGTCCTATACGCCCTGGATCGGCGCGAGCGATGTCACCAAGCACGACCGCGCCGTGGTCCGCGCCATTTTCGAGGCCTGCGGATCGGAGGATGAGGTCGCAAGGGAAAGCGATATTGATTACCTCACGGGCCTTTCCGGCTCCGGACCCGCCTTCCCGGCGCTGCTTGCCGCCGCCATGATGCGCGATGCCGTCGCCCGCGGCCTGCCGGCCGAGATTGCGCGCCGCGCCGTCAACACGGTGCTAGCAGGCGCCGGCCGCCTTTTGGAGCGTCGCGACGACTGTCCTGACGACGTCGTTCAAACCTTTGTCGACTATCGCGGCACCACCGCGGTCGCCATCGAAGGCATGCGCGCTGCGGGGTTTGACGCGTCGGTCGCCAAAGGATTGTCGGCGGCATTTGAGAAATCGGTGAGTATGGGAAAGGTTTCCTGACGACCGTTGGGGCGGGCACTGCGGCACCCCGCTCGGCAAGACCGGCCGCTAAATAGAGGGAACGAGAATGAAGAAACTACTAGCATCGACATGCCTGACATTCGGCCTGATCGGCGGGGCGTCCTTCGCCAGCGCCGCCGAATGCGGCAGCGTGACCATCGCCAGCATGAACTGGCAGAGCGCGGAGGTTCTCTCTAACCTCGATAAGTTCATCCTGAACGAGGGTTATGGCTGCAGCGCCGACATTACCGTCGGCGACACCGTCCCGACGATCACCTCCATGGCCGAAAAGGGCCAGCCGGATATCGCGCCCGAAGCCTGGATCGACCTGCTGCCCGACGTCGTCAAGAAGGGCACGGACGAAGGCCGCATCGTCCAGGTCGGCTCGCCGCTGCCGGATGGCGGCGTCCAGGGCTGGTGGATTCCCAAATATCTCGCCGATGCCCATTCCGACATCAAGACGATCGGCGACGTGCTGAAGCATCCGGAACTCTTCCCCGATCCCGAGGATCCGAAGAAGGGCGCTGTCTTCAACGGCCCGCAGGGCTGGGGCGGCACCGTCGTCACCTCACAGCTCTATAAGGCTTTCGGCGCCGAAAAGGCGGGCTTTACCCTCGTCGATACCGGCTCGGCTGCCGGTCTCGACGGTTCGATCGCCAAGGCGTACGAACGCAAGGAAGGCTGGGTCGGCTACTACTGGGCGCCGACGGCGCTGCTCGGCAAGTATCAGATGGTCAAGCTCGAAGCCGGCGTGCCGGAAGATACCGCCGAGTGGAAGCGCTGCATCACCGTCGCCGATTGCCCCGATCCCAAGCCCGCTGCGTGGCCGGTCGACCACGTCGTCACCCTGGTCGCCAAGCCTTTCTCGGAAAAGGTCGGGCCCGAGGTCATGGACTACCTGACGAAGCGCTCCTGGAGCAACGACACGGTCAACAAGGTAATGGCCTGGATGACCGACAACCAGGCAACCGGCGAAGATGGCGCCAAGCACTTCCTGGAGGAAAACAAGGACCTCTGGACCAAATGGGTTTCGCCGGAGGCAGCCAAGAAGATCGAAGCTGCCCTCTAATGCCAAAACTGCGGTGCGCCAAAAGCGCACCGCTTCTCGCTCGCCGACAAAATCAAAAAGACTGCCACGGCTCTTTGAAGAAAAGGGGAACCGAATGGAATGGTTTTACAAATTCCCGCATATGAACGACGACGCGCTTCGCAATCTGAAGAAAGCGATCGATGACGGCTTTCGCGGGTTCACCCGCAGCTATGGCGACGGCATCGAAAGCCTGTTCGTCCCGCTGCAGCATTTTCTCATCGCCGCCGAACGTTTCATGACGCAGACGCCGTGGCCGATCATCACGACGATCATCCTCGTCATCGCCTGGTTTGCCAGCCGCAGCCTGAAGATCGTCGTCGGCTGCCTGGTGACGCTGATGCTGATCGGCTATTTCGACATGTGGGACGATACCATGCGGACGGTCTCGATGATCTTCGTATGTACCGTGCTCTCCATCGCCATCGGCATTCCGATCGGCATATTGATGGCTCGCTCCGACCGGCTGCAGCGCATCGTCAACCCGATTCTCGACGTGATGCAGACGATGCCGAGCTTCGTCTATCTCATCCCGGTCGTCATGCTGCTCGGCATCGGCAAGGTGCCCGGCCTGATCGCCGTCGTCATCTACGCCATTCCGCCGATGATCCGCCTGACCGATCTCGGCATCCGGCTGGTCGACAAGGACGTGCTGGAAGCCGCCGATGCCTTCGGCACCTCGCGATCGCAGAAACTCTTCAAGGTCCAGTTGCCGCTGGCGCTGCCCACCATCATGGCCGGCATCAATCAGACGATCATGATGGCGCTCGCCATGGTGGTCATCGCCTCGATGATCGGCGTCCAGGGCCTCGGCCAACCGGTGCTCAAGGCGATCGCCAACCAGTATTTCACGCTTGGCATTTTCAACGGTCTTGCCATCGTCGGCATCGCCATCATCTTCGACCGGGTCAGCCAGGCATATGGCAAAAGGCTCCAGAAGCATCGGGAGACCGTCCATGGCTGAGCATCATTTCGGCGGCATCAAGATCCGTCACCTCTACAAGATCTTCGGCCCCAACCCCTCCGCTCACGTCGATGCGGTTCAGAAGGGCCTGACGAAAACCGAGCTCAACCAAAAATATGGCCATGTGCTTGGCCTCAGGGATATCAATCTCGAGATTCCATCCGGCTGCATCCAGGTCGTCATGGGTCTTTCGGGATCGGGCAAATCGACGCTCATCCGCCACATCAACCGGCTGATCGACCCGACATCAGGCGAAGTGCTGGTCGACGGCGTCGATGTCGTGAAGATGAACGAGGCCGAGTTGCGGACGTTTCGCCGGCAACAGACGGCCATGGTGTTCCAGAAATTCGCGCTTCTGCCGCACCGCAACGTGCTCGACAACACCATCTTCGGCCTCGAAGTGCAGGGCATGGAACGCACCAAAGCCGTCGACATCGCCATGCGCTGGCTGGAGCGGGTGGGGCTGAAGGGCTTCGAGCAAAGATATCCCAACCAGCTTTCCGGCGGCATGCAGCAGCGCGTCGGCCTGGCCAGGGCTCTCTCCAACGACGCGCCGGTCCTTCTGATGGACGAAGCCTATTCGGCTCTCGACCCCTTGATCCGCACGGACATGCAGACGGTGCTTCTCGACATCCAGAAGGAGATCAAGAAAACCATCGTCTTCATCACCCACGATCTCGACGAGGCACTGCGTCTCGGCGACCAGATCGCCATCCTGCGCGACGGTGAAGTCATCCAGCAGGGCACCAGCCAGGATATCGTTCTGCGGCCGGCCGACGACTACATCGCCAACTTCGTCAAGGAGGTCAATCGCGGCCGGGTCATCCATGTCGAAGCTGTCATGACGCCCCTCCATTCCGGTGCGGCGCCGGTTGGATTGGCGATCGTGGCGGGAACGACCGTCGAAGAAGCTGTCCGCATGCTGTCATCGGCACCAGAGGGCGACGCCAGAGTGGTTTCGCCTTCCGGGGAAACCCTGGGGCTCGTCACCTTCCGCCAGCTCGCCAGTGCGATGGTGAACTCGCAGGAGGTGGCTCCCCGACGCGACAGCACGCTTTCCGTCGCACTTTGACGCTTCGCTGACGGCCGTCTTTCCAGGCCGATGGCGACACCGATATCAGGCAGGGCGCCAGGCTTCGTGCAGGCGGCCCGCCGCTGCCGCGAGGCCGGCTTCGATGGCGTGAGGCTTGATGTCAAATGGCTTCTAGAGCTCAGCGTGCAGGAATGTCACGGCAATGGCGTCACGCTGCTCGATCATAACACCACGAGCGCCTTTTCGTAGCAGGCGACAGGCTGATGCTTGCCGTCACCAATACGGCGCCAATTGGCTGGGCGAGGAACTGCATTCCCAAGGTCGCCATGTGATGGAAATCGGGGACTGCACCGCACCACGCCAAGCGCCCTACGCCTTCTATGAGGGTGGACGAGCCACCCTGGAGCTGGGACGGCGAAGCGGCCTCGCTGCGCCTTATGCCAACTCCTGCTGGATGCCACATGAGAGATTCGAGATCTCTATCCACTTTGCGCGCGCCGCGGCGCGAACATGCCTCCAGCCCGCGCTTGCCTATACATTTTGCGCAAAGCCAGTCCAGACTGCGTCGCGAAAAGCCGATTAGCGGATAATATCGTAACCCGACAATTGCTCCATGGCTGCGGAACAATAAAATGAATCGCGACCGGGACCATGATGGTTTGCGGTTCCAAAGCCAAGCCCGTTCATCCATCACCCCCAAAAAGGATGGAAGGGATCATACATACGCACACCATCCCGTGCGTATGCCTGCAATGCATGTCTGCCTGCCGAAGGCAATCTTAAGCGGTCCACTATAGAACCTTCGGCAGGCGACTGCGCGGCTCGCGAATGCGGACGCACCTCCATCAGCTTCAGGCAATGTGCATCTCGGCGAGACCGCCCCATTTGGGCGCGTGGTGGCCCCACGGACACACGCGATAAATTTGCCCTTTAGCGTAATCGTTTCATCATCTTGCCAATCCTGCGATGTTCTGCCAGTTCCTTCCGTCAGGCTGCGAAGCCGGACGCGATGGGAACTGTCGACACTCTATTTAGCGGATTGGTTTTTTTGACATTTGCCGCGCCCGAACTCGGCCTGCATCAGCTTGCGCAAGGCCAGGATTTCGATGCCGCCATCAGGCGGAAATCCACTCCTGCGCACTACTGTGCGCAGCCCTCGGATCGTCTAATATATAGGCCAGCCTTGCTCACCGTTCCCTCAACCGGGCTTTGATGAGCACGCAATGGAGGATGACCAGGATGATTGGCCGAGGTACGTGCATCAATCCCGCATCCACGAAGCTCGCCCTTCGTCCCGGCATCTGCGGGCAATCGCAAAGGGCAAGGCGAAGCAACCGAATTGAACAACGGGAGCAGCATGACAGAAAATAGCACTCCGCAATTCTCATTTCGATTTCGCGGCTCGTCCTTCGACAATATGGTCGAAACGCTCGGGGGCGCTTTTGGCGCGTTCGATGCCGAGCCTGTCGGCCGGGCGCAGCAGTTCCATTGGGGATTGGATTTTTCTGCGGCTGACAGCGCTGTCTTGCTCACCGGCTATCACGAGGCGGAGTTTCAGTTCAATATCGAGCCAACCGTCGATACGACAGAGTATTTGTCGATCGTCGTGCCGCGCAGCGGCGGCATGGGGGTGGCTTATGGATCCCGCATCGCCGAGGCGGGGCAGGGAAAATTGCTTCTCTACAACAATTTCGAACCAGACAGCGTCATCATGCACGGACAGTCGAACGTCATCGACGAATTGCTGATCAACTGGTCCGTGATCCTCCAGACGATCGGCCAGACGTTCGAAATTCCGTTCAGCGGCTCTCTCGATCTGTTGCCCGAACTGGATCTGTCGACGCCGGTCGGCCGGACGATCGGCAATCTGACCGAAACGATCGCCATCGGCATGCGCGACGACGGCCCCTTGCTGCAGTCGCCGATCGCCATGGCGCATATGACGCAGGCGCTGGCCGATCTGGTCGTGCGCCTGGTACCGCACCGGCTGTCGCATTTCCTCGACAACGGGCCTGCCCTGATTGCTCCCCGGCATGTCCGCAAGGCGATCGAATTCATGCAGGCCAATATCGATCAGCCGATCACCATGCCGAAGGTCGCCGAAGCGGCCGGCGTCTCCAGCCGGGCGCTCGAAACCGGTTTTCGCGCCTTCAGGGGAACCTCTCCTGCCGCCTATCTGCTGACGCTTCGCCTGCGCGCGGCCAGGCAGGACTTGCTCGACCCCGAAAGCACGGAGACGAAGAAGGCGATCTGTCTCAAATGGGGCTTCTTTCATTTCGGCCGGTTTTCCGCAGTCTATAAATCGACCTACGGAGAATATCCTTCCGACACCAGGAAGCGCGTCTACCGTCGATAACGCATATCATCGGGACGCGTGCCGCGGCTCCCGGCTTACGGCGGCGAAGCGGGCGGTAACCGGTAATGCACTCTCATCGTCCGCGGATCCCGCTTGACGATCTCGAGGACGCCCTGGCGCTCGGCCAGGGCATTGAGCTCCCGCAATACGAGAGAATGGGCGATCCCCAGCCTCTGCGCAAAGGCGCGGCTGTCATGGACAATCCCGAGCTCGGCGGCGACGAGAAGACCCGCCTGGATCGTCGTCAGCCCGGCATCCCGGGCTTGCGCTGCCGCGACGAGGGCAAGAAACCGATCAACGTCGGAGGTTTCTTCATTCACGCGGCGTTGCGCCGGCGGAAGGATACCATGATCGACTTCGAGGTCGGCGTATCGCTTTCCCTGCCCGCACTGCCCAGCGGCACCAGCACGTTCAGCTCGGGATAATAACCGGCTATGCTGCCCCTCGGAATGTCATAAGGCACCAGCCGGAAATCCTGTGCGATGCGCTCGATGCCGTCATCATACTCGCCGATCACGTCGACCCGGTCGCCGGCCTCGGCGCTCATCGCCTGCAAATCGGCGGGATGAATGAAAATCACCCGCCGCTCTCCGTAGACGCCGCGATATCGGTCATCGAGACCGTAGACCGTCGTATTGTATTGATCATGCGACCGGAACGTCTGCAGAGCGAAACGATGTCCCTCGCCCTTTCGCGCGCGCTGATGCACCGTCTCCTCGGGAAGCAGCTCGGACGAGAATGACGCCTTGCCTGCCGGCGTATCCCACTCCCGGTGCGCGGCCGCATTGCGCAGGTGGAAACCGCGCGGCTTGCGCAGGCGCGCATTGTAGTTTTCGAAGCCTGGAATGGTCGCCTCGATATGATCGCGGATAAGGTCGTAGTCGTCGGCGAGCCCCGCCCAGTCGACCACGGCGACCCCCACCGTCGCTTCCGCCATGCCGGCAATGATGGCGACTTCCGAGAGCAGGTGCGGCGAGGCCGGGCGATTGATGCCGGCAGAACCATGCACCATGCTCATCGAATCCTCGACGCTGACGAGCTGGGAATTGCCGGCTTCGTTGAGGTCCATCTCGGTGCGTCCGAGGCAGGGCAGGATGAAGGCCGCCTCGCCGGGCATGAGATGCGAATGATTGGGTTTGGTGGCGATGTGCACCGTCAGCTTCAGCCGCCGCAGCGCCTTTTCGACGAGGGCGCTGTCGGGCGTGGCTCGCGCGAAATTGCCGCCAAGCCCGATGAAGGCTTCGGCCGAGCCGTCGAGCATCGCGCCGATCGCGGCAAGAACATTGTGTCCATGTTCGCGGGGAACGGCGAAGCGGAAGTGTTTCTCCAGCGCATCGAGAAAATCGTCCGCCGGCTTTTCGTTGATGCCGACGGTGCGGTCGCCCTGCACGTTGGAATGGCCGCGCACCGGGCAAAGGCCGGCGCCCGGCCTGCCGATATTGCCGCGCAGGAACATGAAGTTAGCGATCTCGCGGATCGTCGCGACCGAATGCAGGTGCTGGGTGACACCCATCGCCCAGGTGCAGATGACCCGTTCGGCATTGATATAGACATCGGCCGCCCGTTCGATCTCCGCCCGGCTCAGTCCCGACTGGTCCTCGATCTCAACCCAGCTCGTCGCCTCGACCGCGGCCCGATAGGCCTGAAAATCCGCGCAGTGTTCGGTAAGAAATGCATGATCGAGGACCGGGGGCAGACCGGCGGCGACCGCTCGGCCTTCGGCGGCCAGCACGGCCTTGGCCATGCCCCGCACCGCGGCCATATCGCCGCCGAGCTGCGGCTGCAGATATTGGCTGGCGATCTCGGTCGAACCGCCGCGCAGCATCTCGATCTTGTCCTGCGGATTGGAGAAGCGCTCCAGGCCGCGCTCGCGGATGGGGTTGAAGACGACGATACGCGCGCCGCGGATGGCCGCACGGCGCAGGTCGCCGAGCATTCTCGGATGATTGGTGCCGGGGTTCTGGCCGATCACGAAAATCGCATCGGCCTCTTCGAAATCCTCCAGAAGCACGGTGCCCTTGCCGACGCCGACCGCCTGGCGCATGGCAATGCCGCTTGCTTCGTGGCACATGTTGGAGCAATCGGGAAAATTATTGGTGCCGTAGACGCGCACGAACAGCTGATAAAGGAAGGCGGCTTCGTTGCTGGCCCGGCCCGAGGTGTAGAATTCCGCCCGGTTGGGGCTGTCGAGGCCCTTGAGGATGCCGCCGATCTCGGCAAAGGCATCCCCCCACGAAACCGGCAGGTAGCGGTCGCTGACCCTGTCGTAACGCATCGGATGCGTGAGGCGGCCGTTGAGTTCGAGTTCATAATCGCTCAGCCGGCGAAGCTGCGAGACCGTATTGTCCGCGAAGAAGGCGGGCGTTGCCCGCTTCTCGGTCGCCTCCCAGGCGACCGCCTTGACGCCGTTCTCGCAGAACTCGAACGACGATCCGTGTTCCGGATCGCCCCAGGCGCAGCCCGGGCAATCGAAACCATCCGGCTGGTTTGCCTTCAGCATGGTGCGCGCGCCCGAAATGGGCATACCGCTTTGCAGTAATTGCTTACCGCAACTCTTCAAAGCGCCCCAGCCGCCGGCTGCCGCCGATTTCTTACCAATGAATTTTGTGTCCATGCGCCCTGTATTGTTGAAACGGGCAAAACATCAAGGCCACAGCAGCGATGGTTCAATAGAAAAAATCTATCGAGGAAGGATCGCATCCAGCTTGATCGGACGGCGAGCTAACCGACGTCCTTCATGGCATGCCGTTCCCCAGTGGGCGAATAGGCCAGAATCCGATTGCGGCCCTGGGTCTTGGCGTCGTAGAGCGCCGCGTCGGCTTCGGCCAGAAGGCGGTTCGGATTGGTTCGCAGAACGGCCCCGGTCGCGCAGGCCAGGCCGATGCTCGCCGTCACCCGCAAAAATTCGCTGCCGGAATGGGCGATATTTTCCTTGGCGAGGCGACGCGCGAATTGCTCGGCGACGATCATTGCCCCTTTGGCGCTGGTGTCAGGGAGAAACACCACGAATTCCTCTCCGCCGTAACGCGCGACGATGTCGGCCGGCCGGCTGACCGATTGGCGCAGACACTTGCTGACGACCCGCAGGCACTGGTCTCCGGCGGGATGGCCATAGGTGTCGTTATAGGCCTTGAAGCGATCGATATCGACCATCAGCAGGCTGAACGGCGTGTTTTTCCTGGCGCTGCCTGCGGTTTCGCGCGCGAAAGCCTCATCGAAGGCACGACGGTTGACGATGCCGGTGAGCCCGTCGGTCTCGGCCAGGCTCTTCAGCTGCTCGGCCGACAGCCTGAGGGCGATTTCCGCCTGCTTCGTCGCCGTGATATCCGAGACGACGGCCATCGCCATACCGTCTTCCGCAAGCCTTGTCCGAATGCTGCGCCAGTCGCCGTTGTGAAGCTGAACCTCTTCGTCCTTGTTGCTGTGCAGCGAGGCGGCGGCGGCCTTGATCCACCCGTCCACGTCACCTTCCGGGATACCGGTGCGCTCGCCGGTTTCCGCGACGCGGCGCAGGATGTCGCTGATATGGGCGCCGACCACGCGAGCATCTCCGGAGAGCGGGAACGCATCGCGATACTGGTCGTTGCAAAAGACAAGAAAACCCTTGCTGTCATACATGGCGATGCCATCGGACATGCCCGCCATCGCATGCGACAGCAGGTTCTTGCTTTCGCGCAATTCCCGGTCCAGGGCGACACGCTCGGTGATATCACGCGTTACGCCGGCCAGGCCAATCACCCGCCCCTGCCTGTCGCGCAATGGAACCTTGGAGGCGAGCAGCGACCTGCCCTCGATTTTCTCGGCCGAGTCGATCAGCGGCACTCCGGTGTCTATGACCTGCTGCTCGAGATAATATAATTCTTCGGCCAGCGGCCGCGACATCAGATTGAAATCCGACAATCCGATCATCTCGGCCGTCGTCCGGAAACGAAAGAGACGAGTCATATTCTCGTTGACGGCAATGAACCGGCTGTTTCGGTCCTTGACATAGAGATAGTCGGGCGACTGCGAAAATGCGGTCACCAATATGCTTCGTTCCAGCGCCCATTGCTGGGTCTTCAAGAGAACGAAACCACACAGGACGGTCGCCAGGCAATTCAACACGGTCATGGGCAGACCGATGATGGCCAGCACGCGGGCGTGCACCAGGGTGGGGAGCGTCGCCATCGATAGAACAAGCGCGGCTCCGAGCGCAAGACTGAGCAGCGCAACGTCCATAAGCGCAGGAGATCTTTTACGAATCCAGAAATTGGCAGCCAGGCCGATGCCGGTCGCGACAGCAATGACGATGAGACCATCGATCATCGCCGTGCCGCCGACCCAGAAGCGGAAGGCCATCGCCATCAACGCTGCGAAAGCTGCCGCAATCGGTCCACCGAACATGCCCGCCAAAGCAAGCGGCGAGAAGCGCAAGTCGATATAGAGGCCGGGATTGAATTCGACCGCCAACAATATCGATCCGATGGAGGCGGCACCCGCTACGATTCCGAACGCGATTTTTTCCTGTCGGGCCGAGCGGCGCTGAAACTGGATTGAAAAATGCGCCCAGAGCGAAATTGCCAGGCAGACGAATGAAAGGTTGCCACCGAATTGCGTCCAGATGCCGTTCACCGCGTTAGGTCCACCTTCCACTACGTGTAAGAACCCATCATAGGGCAGCACTGGTTTGAGCTTGGTTAAAACCCACAGACCTGTCGACTTATGTGTCCGCCGACGCGCCTCGGAGCAGATCGGCAGGAGACATCATGTTCGCGACGCGCTGCGGTTCGACTGCTAGCACCGGATGAATAAGGCAGGCTTAACAACCGCGCCGCAAGCGTCGGGACACGTCTTTTACTGAGACAAAAATGCGCCATCCGGACAGGATTGCGCAATCGGGCTAGCCGTTGCACGCCGCGCCTGCCTGTCCGACCTTCGATGACCTTCAGCGCAGCAGGGCGTCGATCTCGCCGCGCGAAGGCATGGCGGGGGCCGTGCCCGGCCGCGTCACCGCAATTGCCGCCGTGGCGCAACCGAAGCGTACCGCTTCGACCGGAGCATATCCTTCGGAGATCGCCGTCGCGAAGCCGCCCAAGAAGGCATCGCCGGCGCCCGTGGTGTCGACGACGTTGCCCGCAGAAAACGCCGGTACGAATTCACTCCGATCGGCTGCTTGGTAATAGGCGCCGCGCGCACCGAGGGTCAGGATCACCGCTTTCGCTCCGCGATCCAGCAAGGTACGTGCCGCCGCACGTGCCTGCTCGTCCGTTTCGATCGCATGTCCCACCAATTCGGCTGCCTCCACCTCGTTCGGGACGATGAAATCACACAAATCATAGACACTGTCCGGTATGGCGCGGGCAGGCGCGGGATTGAAAATCGTGGTGACCCCTGCCCTTTTCGCCATCGACAGGGCATGTATGGCGGCGTCGAGCGGCTGTTCGAGCTGGGTCATGAAGATAGCCGCCCTTTCGATCTCCGCCCGGTTCGCATCGACGTCTTCGATGCCGATGAGACCGGCAGCACCCGGCGCGACGATGATGGCATTGTCGCCGGTCGCTTCGTCGACGAAGATGAAGGCAGCACCGCTGGAGACGCCGTCCATCTTCATCACATTGGCTTTGACGCCCGCCGCGGCATAGGCCGCAAGGGCCATTTCGCCGAACGGATCATTGCCGACCCGGGAGATGAAGGTCACTTTCCCGCCGGCCCTTGCCGCGGCGATCGCCTGGTTGGAGCCCTTGCCTCCCGGCCCAAGCGTGAAGCCGGACCCCATCAGCGTCTCGGCGATGTGCGGCAGGCGCTTGGCCTTGTAGGCGGTGTCGGCGGCGAAAATCCCGAGAATGACGATTCCGCTTTTCCCGCTCATCGCAGAGCCTCCTCCGCCGGGATGACGCCCTTGGTCAGAAGGAAGCATCCGTAGAAACGCAGTTCCCCGGTTGCGATCACGCAATAGGCCTTTTTGGCGATGTCATAAAAGGCCATGCGTTCGACCGGATACATGGGCGACGGCTTGCCTTCGGCGCGGTCGACAACGGCCTGGACTTCCTGTTGAATCGGCGGAATTTCGTGAGGTTTGCCGATCACCTCCATACGACCCGCCGAAGGCTGGATGGGGGTGTCCAGCGGAAAGACGGAAAGGATCGCATCGATCGCCTGCGGCGCGGAAATGTTTTCCATCGTCAGCAATCTCCCCAGACGCGTCTGGCGAGCGATCGAATCCGACGGAAAGTTCGTGTCGGAGATGACGAGATAATCGCCATGTCCCATATTGCAAAGTGCTTGAAGAATATCGCCGTTGAGTTCGGCCCTGATTCCCTTGAGCATCTGATCCTTCCATCCCTTTTATTGGCCTCAATGCTGGCCTTGCTTCAATTTTTATGCCCGGCGACTGCCTTGGGCTGCGCAGGCGGACCGCTCGAGCCCCGCACCACCAGCGACCCATCGACCATCTCATCTCCTCTGCCCGAAGGTTCCTCGAGGAGAAGGCCGACCGCGCGCCGCGCCAGCATGTCGGCCGGCTGGCATATGGTCGTCAGCCTGGGAACGACGAGATTGGCGAGCGAAATATCGTCGAAACCCGTCACCGAGAGTTTGCGCGGCACGTCGATCTTGAGGTCGCGCGCCGCACGCAGCGCGCCGATCGCCTGCTGGTCGCTGGCGGCCGCAATGGCCGTGGGCCGGTCCTGCGGCGGGCGTGAAAGCAGGTCGCGGGCAATTCTTTCGCCGGATTCGTAATCGAATTTGCCGTAGGCGATTTCCAGTTCGACCGGCTCGCCCGTTTCGCCGAACCTATCGATGCGACCGACGAAGCCCTCCTTGCGCATGCGCCCGGCCTCGGTGTCGGGCGGCCCGGCGATATAGGCGATATGGCGGTGCCCGAGCTCATAGAGATGGTCGGCCATCAGCGCCGCCGCCTGCGCATGGTTGGTCGAGACCAGGGGAAAGGCGCCGAAGCGCCGGTCCAGCGAGATGACGGGAACCGCAGCCTCCAGGTGGAGCCCCGGACTGTCGCTCGAAGCCACCACGATGATGCCGCGCACCGACCGATCGAGAAACGCCAGGACGTGGCTCTGCTCCGCTTCGCGATCGTCATGCGAACTTGCCAGCATCAGGCTATGCCCGCGTTCGAGCGCCGCGCGCTCGACGCTGGCTGCGAGCTGCGCGAAGAACGGGTTGGTGATGTCGGGAACGATGAGGCCGATAACATCGGTCCTGCTGGTGCGCAGCGCCCTCGCGGTGACGTTAGGCCGGTAACCGAGCGCTGAGATGGCGTCGTTGACCTTTTCGCGCAGCAAGGGTTTGACCGCCGCTTCGCCCGACAGCACGCGCGAAACAGTGCCCACGGATACATCAGCATATTCTGCGACATCCTTGATTGTGGGCATCTTTGACATTTTAGACCGTCCCGCAGCTATTTTACCGCTCCAGCGGTCATCCCGGCAATGATGTGCTTTTCCAGAACGACGCCGACAGCGACCAGCGGAAGGATGCCGGCGGTGGAAAGTGCGGCCATCGACCACCAGTTGATGCCCTGGCTGCCCGTCTGGCTGGCAATCATCACCGGCAGGGTGTTGGTGTTGGTCGAGGTCAGCAATGCCGCGAAGAAATATTCGTTCCAGCACAGGATCAGCGCCAGCAGGAAGGCGGCGACCATGCCCGGCAGAACGAGCGGCACGATGATGCGGGCGAAGGCGCCCCAGATCGACAGCCCGTCGACCAGCGCGGCTTCCTCCAGCTCCACCGGTATGGTGGCGAACTGGTCGCGCATGATCCAGACGACGATCGGCAGGACCATCAGCGTATAGACGGCGATCATACCCACATAGGTGTCGAGCAGCGCCAGTTCCTTGTAGAGAACCAAGAACGGCAAAGCGAGAACGACGGGCGGCATGATCAGCTGCGACAGGAAGAAAAAGGAAATGTCGGAGTTGCGCATATGGCCGAACTTGTAGGAAAAGCGGCTGAGGCCATAGGCGGCGAGCGATCCGAGGACGACCGCCAAGACCGATGCCGTGACCGAGATGACGACGCTGTTCCAGAGCCTGCGCATGAACTCCTCGCGCACCGTCGAGACCTCGAAGATCGTATCCGGGGAGAGCCCCAGAGAGCGCCAGCCGAGCCAGCTGGGTGCAAAGTTGAACCAGGGGATCAGATTGCCGCGCATCACGTCGGCGGCAGTCTTGAACGAGGTCGAGACCGTCCAGAACAGCGGGAACACGCAGACGAATGCCCAGGTGACGAGCAGGCCATAGACGACGAAACGCATGGCCCACCAGCGAATGCGCTGGCCGCGCGCGTATTTTTCGAAATCGATCCGGACCATCAGAGCCTTCCTGTCATGCGCTTCACGATACGGTCGGATATCTTCATCAGTCCCGTCATGCCGACAACGATGATAACGAGATAGACGAGCGCGAGAAGGGTGCCGTATCCGACATTGGAACGGTCGCGGTATTCTCGATAGATGAAACTGGTGACGGAATCGGTCGCCCCGCCGGGGCCTCCCGATGTCACGGTGATGATGATATCGGCGAGCTTGAGCTTGAAGATGATGCGGATCATCACCGCCGTCACCGAAACCGGCAGCATCAGCGGGAAAATGACCTGCCAGAAGCGCTGCCATTTGGTGGCGCCATCGACTTCGGCTGCCTCCAGCACCTCCCTTGACAGGGCCTGCAGCCCGGCGAGCAGCATGATCATCATGAAGGGAATGAAGGTCCAGGCGTCCATGATCATGATCGAAAGCCGTGCCGTCAGCGGATCGCCGAAGAAGGAGGGATTTTCCCAGCCGAGCCAGCGGGCGAAGCGCGCGACGGGGCCGAAACGGGTCTCCAGCATCGACTTGCCGACCATCCAGCTGACCGCGACGGGCGACAGCATCAAGGGCACCAGGAAGGTGACGCGCCAGAATTTGCGGGCGACGATTTCCTGGTTGAGGAGCAGCGCCAGGCCGAAGGCGATGGCGTATTCGACGGCGATCGCCAGGCAATAAAGGATCATGTTGACGAGGGCATTGGCATAGAACGGATCGGTAATCATCCGCCTGACATTGTCGAGCCCGTTGAAGCGCCGGCCGGCCGAAGAGGCGAGGTTCCAGTCGGAAAAGCCGATCCACAGCGCAAAGAGCAGCGGGAACACCACCATCGACACGACGAAAAGTGCTGCCGGCAGAACGAAAAGCGCCTTCTTGCCCGCCTCGCCATGAATGACGACGCGCGTGACGCAAAGAACGGCGGCCCAGAGAAAATAGGCATAGAGCACCGGGCGCCAGTTCGAAAAACCCCAATCGGTCCAGCCCAGTTCATGGACACCCTGCAAGACGAACGCTGTGATGAACCATAGGGCGCTCAGCCACAGGGCCGTGCGGCCCCAGAAACGACGGCTCGCCGAAATGGAGCCGGCTTCGACCGTGTGGAGCAGGTCGCCTTCGACTGTCGACATGATATTCCTCGCCCAGACAGAATGGGCGCCGGCGAAATCGCTTCCGATCCGCCAGCGCGTTTTGGTCAAAAGATCAGAGCCCGAGGCTCGCCCGATAGAGCTTCAGCTGGCTGTCGCGGCCGATCTGGTCGGTGATCTTTTCCCAGGCGGCGGCAATCGCATCCGCGGTCTCCTGCGCCGACTTGTACTGTCCGGCAAAACCCTTCGCCAGTTCGTCCTCGGCGACGGAATAATATTGGAAGATACCGGGGATGCGCGGTTCGATGGCGGCGTTCGGGTGGTTGTAGCTGTCGGCGTTCGAACCGAGATAGTCCTCGATATAGGCGCGGTCGTAACCTGCCTTCTGCCATTCGTCGTAGTTGAAGTTGGACTGGCGGTAGGGCTGGAAGCCGGAGGGATAGGCCGACGTCCACAGCGACAGATCCTTGCCGCCGAGATGGGCGGCGGCAGACCAGGCCGCCTTGCGCTTCTTCTCGTCGCCGGAGACCTGCTTGGTGACATAGATGCCCCAGCCGAGATAGGCCATGTTGGGCGCTTCGTTATACTTGTCTTCCCACTGTCCGGTCTTGCGGTTGTAAACGCGGCTGGAGCCGCGGTTGATGCCGAAACCGACGACGTCGCCGACAACAGAGGTATCCGAGGTGCGGGCGCTGGAGCCGACATCGCCCCACCACATCAGCATGGCGCCGGTGCCTGCCAGGAACTGCGAGAAGGCCGTGGTGCCGGGATCGGCATTGATCTGGTCGGCCGGATAGGCCTTGGCGGCAATCAGATCCAGGACGTCCTGGATCGCCTGAACCCAGGCGGGGTTATTGACCAGCGGCTTCATGTTTTCAGGATCGAACAGCCAGGCCGGGTCGCCCGGATATTTGGCATAGGCGGTCGCGCGGTTCTCGATGAAATAGAAGCCGAAACCGCCCCAGCCCTTGAGCGGGTCGAGATAGCCGTAGGCCGGCTGGCTGGTCAGCGGATCGGTCTTGCCGATCAGCGCCTTGGACACGGCGTTGACTTCCTGCCAGGTCTTCGGCGGCTCGGCCATGCCGCTGATCGAGCCTTCGCCGAAATAATCCTTGCGATAGGCGAAGGTGTGGCAGTCGCCGTCGATCGTGACACGGTAAGTCTTGCCGCCCCAGGTGCCCACAGGCGGCTTCAGGTAACTCACCAGATCGTCGGCCTCGATCTGCTTTGCCACCCAGTCGGGCATCTCATCCAGAAGCCCGCGGCCGGCGGTGTCGCCTTCGAAGGGAGCGCCCATTTCCAGGATGTCGAAATCGACCGTACCGGTTGCGATCGATTGCTGAAGGCGGGCGTTGTAATCCGCCTGGGCCAGATCGATCCAGTTGATCTTGGCGCCCGTATAGGCTTCCCACGGTTTCAGGAAACCGCGGAACAGGAAGTTGTGCAGATTCTGGTTGTTGAGCCCCATGAAGGTCAGCTCGACGCCGGCGAATTCGCCCTGCTTGACATTGCCCTTGGTCGGGCCGAGGCAGAGCTCACCGACCTTCTGCCAGTCCGCATCGGTCGGCGATCCCTTACCGACGCCCGGAATCTGCAGGATCTGGGCGCGAACATCGTCAGCGCCGAACGCCATGCCGGGAATCCCGCCGATCACCCCCGAGACGCCGAGCAGAGCCGCGGCACTTGCCGTTCCGCGCAAAACGTCACGGCGGCTTGCCTGACGGCGCATCAATGCATCGTATATTTCAACTTTCATATCTTCCTCCTCCACGTTTCCTAGCGCTTTCGCCCGCCGGCCTTGCCGGGCCGGCTCCTGTCCAATTTTAAGACTGGCTCGATGCAGAACTATCTGGTAAGCAAGAAATGAAACGTTTCATATCCTGCTTGAAACCGCTCCTCCCGGTTTCGCCGGCGAGCATCAGACGGCCGGCGGGAAAAGTCAACAAGAAATGAAACGTTTCATGGAGGAGGTTCGACGGGTGCTTTTGAGGAGGCGCAATGGCCGGTTTGCCTGCCGCATCCTCTCGGGCACACGGCAAGACACGCAGCCCCTTGAGGCAGCTCGGGGGCGCCTGATGCAAGTGGGAGGCACATGGCTGAGGTCAATATTTCAGGGGCGCAGAAGGCTTACGGCGCCGTCAATGTCCTGCACGGCGTGGATATAGACATTCGCGACGGCGAGTTCGTCGTGCTTGTCGGCCCGTCCGGTTGCGGCAAATCCACCCTGTTGCGCATGGTCGCGGGGCTGGAAAGCATCACCGGCGGCACCATTTCGATCGGCGACAAGGTCGTCAACAATCTGCCGCCGAAGGACCGCGACATCGCCATGGTCTTCCAGAGCTATGCGCTCTATCCGCACAAGACCGTTGCCGAAAACATGGTCTTTGCGCTGCGCCTGCAGAAACAGCCGCCCGAACTCATCAAACAGCGCCTGCAGGCGGCGGCCGAAACCCTCGACCTCGTGCCCTATCTCGACCGCTATCCGCGCCAGCTGTCGGGCGGCCAGCGGCAGCGCGTGGCGATGGGCCGAGCCATCGTCAGATCGCCGCAGGTCTTCCTGTTCGACGAGCCCTTGTCGAACCTCGATGCCAAGCTGCGCGTTCAGATGCGCAAGGAAATCAAGGAGCTGCACCAGCGGCTGCGAACCACGACCATCTACGTCACCCATGACCAGGTCGAAGCGATGACCATGGCCGACAAGATCGTGGTGATGCAGGGCGGCAAGGTTGAACAGATCGGCACACCGCTGAAACTTTACGACCGTCCCAACAACACGTTTGTGGCAACCTTCATCGGCTCGCCGTCGATGAACCTCCTGAAAGGCCGCTACAAGGCCGATGGCGCCATCTTCGTCACGGAAACCGGCGACGAAATCGCCCTTGGCTTCACACCTGACGCAGCCGACGGGCAGTCCGTGCTGCTCGGCATTCGGCCCGAACATCTGTCGCTGGCCGAGCACGGCTTGAAGGCGACCGTCAGCGTCACCGAACCCACCGGCCATGAGACAATGGTGTTCCTGCGCTACGGGCCGGGCGAGCTTGTCGCAGTGTTCTCGGAACGTCACGAGTTCGAGCCCGGACAAGTGGTCACCATCGCTCCTCGGACCGACAAGCTCCACCTATTCGATGCCGCGTCGGGCAAGTCGCTGCGGCTCGATTGAGCCCCGGCGCCTTCCTAGCCCTTACTAAACAGTCGGCGCCGGAGTGTCATCCGGCTCCTTCAAGGCAATCACAGCGACCAGTACGTCGTTCATAACAGACTTAGAGATGGTCAAATCCTTCGCGTGGAAGAAGAGAATTTCGGTCGCGAGATTCGGAGACTTATTCTCTTCACAGCAGATTCCACCTATTGGAGGACTGCGACTGTGTTCTAAGACCGCTTGCTCCGCCTCCATTCGTTCGATTGAGATGTCTCGATAATTGTCCTTTCAAGGGATCGGACTTCGGTGACGGTCGGCGGGAGAAATGCAGCATTTTTCGAAATCGGCCGGTGCGGGTCACTCGTAGAGATATTTTTTCGCGTCCGCTACAACTCTATCCATGAATCGAAGCATGACCATACAGTCCGAGTATTTTCCGTCCCTGCCTGAGATAGGAATCCGTAACTCCTTGCCCCCATCAGTCAAGATGATTATTTGAACGCTCTCTTTCCCCTCTAAAATGGACACCAACTTCACCTCGGAATAGAGGAATGACTTGCCCTCTTCACCGTCGCCCCACAATATGCCGTTATCCAATATAAATATTTTAGTGTTATTGGGGCCTGGGTTAGAATATATCCCTATCAAGAAGCCAAACCCCTCTCTTTCGTGCCACATCGGCGATGACATCACTTCATATCGCCTCAGATCCTTTAATATTCTTCTTGCTCGAATTCTCGCGTTCATTGGCGTGTCACCTTAGGTTAATTCTAGCGAGGTGGCGTTAAATCGAAAATTCGTTTCGACGCCGTAGAATCCCCTTCATCGATTCTTACGCCGCTACCCTTGTTGTCTGACCAGCGCAAACCACTCTTTTTTATTGGGACGTGGTGCGCCCCATTCATCCGGAATTTTGCCCTGCGTGTCCGTTTTCACTTGGTCAGACCAACTCTGGACTTGCGACGTTTATTGGGAAGTAGAAGCCGCCGCTTTTGCAGTTCTGTCCTGAAGTCTTCACCATGCGTGCACGAGCAGCGCCGCGGGGTCAAAAATGCCCCGGAATACACTAGCGAGCTGAGCGGCGCTTACGAGGATCTTCAGAATTGCTGACAAGCTAAAGCGTCGCAATCGTTCAGATTCGCTTCGCGCGCTGTAAGTTCTTGTCTACTCGGATGTCATTATCGCAAATAGGGCACAATTGAACGGATCCGAACCTACGGCCCATTCTAGGATAGTCGTTTCGAATCAAGCTTCCTGGCCATGCTGAACGGCAGCACGTTACCCGTTTCAAGCCGAGCCGCCGGCGCGGGCCGTCCGATGTAATATCCCTGGATCTGGTTGATGCCGTACTGCTGCATCAGCAGTTGATGTTCGATCGTCTCGACGCCTTCAACGAGGATCTTCACGCCGCGATTGCGCAGCAGGCTGATAATGTCGAGCAGCATCCTCTTGCCTCTCTCCGTGTTGCTGTCATGGAGGAAGGAGCGGTCGATCTTGACGGTGTCGAAGTCTATCAGGCGAAGCCACGAGAGGCCGGCGAAGCCCGTGCCGAAGTCGTCGAGCCAGACTTGAGCGCCGAGCGCCCTTAGGTCGCTGATGCAGCGAACCACGTCCTGGTCGATTTCCAGCTCCACGCCTTCGGTAATTTCGAAAGCAAGCCTGGCGCCCGCCACGTCGAATTCTGCCAGTGTTGCCGCGACATAGCTGGCGAAACCCGGCGTCTTCAGCTCAATCGGCGAAACGTTGACGCTGGCAACCTGCACCAGGTCTGTTGCCAACAGGTCTCTGCAAACAGTGCGAATGGCCCACCGACCGAGTTTGACGATTGAACCCGTCCGTTCCGCAACCGGGATAAATCTATCGGGCGGTACGGCGGTTCCGTCCAACATCCTCAAACGCATCAACGCTTCGACACCGTCCGTCTTGCCGGTCTGGACGTTGCGGATCGGCTGATAGACGAGGTGGACGAGGCCGTGTTCAAGCGCGATCTTCAGGGTCGCGGCGATATCCTCGCTGTCATCGCTGCTCTGCGGGTCGTCAGGATCGAAGACCACGACGGTGTTGCGGCCCGTCGCCTTGGCGGCATAAAGCGCGCGATCGGCTTCATGAATGACCTTGTCGACCTGCTTGGTCTGGTCTCGCGTGTAGGAAACGCCGACACTGACGGTGATGACCGTGGTTCCGTCCCGCCGGTGCTCGTGTGGCCAGGCCAGCGCGCGGACGGCGGCACACATTGCTTCTGCGAGTGCGGAGGCTCTTTCCGAATTTTGCATGGGTGCGATGACGATGAATTCCTCACCGCCATATCGCCCGATGATCGAGCCGTAGGACGAGGCCACGCTCTGCAGAAGCTGGGATACGGCCACAAGGCACCGGTCACCTTCCTGGTGGCCGTAGCAGTCGTTATAGTGCTTGAAGTAATCGACGTCGATGAGCAGGACGGCAAAGGGCGCCCTCTGGTCCTGCCAGCGTTGCCAATGATCCCGCAGGCGTTGATCGATTGCCCGGCGATTTTCGAGGCCGGTCAGCGAGTCCGTGTTCGAGAGGTGCAAGAGCGCCTTGCCCCTTTCCTCGGCCGCCGCTTGCTGCAAACTGGCTTCAAGGGCATTCAGGAAGACTTTATAGCGCTCTCTGTTGAGCTGAAGGTTCACGTAAGACGTGAAAATAAAGCAGGAAATACAGAAGGCACCGAGGATCAGCTTGTGAAGAAGCAACATAGGCGCGAACAGATAAAGAGCGCCGACGAAGATGAGCACGTTCGTGACGGAGGCCGCAAGGGCAAGCGGAAACCGGAAACTGAAGAACAGGTTGACGCTCATCATGAAGATCGCGCCAAAAACCATATAGTATGAGAACGCTTCCCTGACCGTGGTCATCTGGGCGGTGAGAAGCCAGACAAGATAAGCTGCCAGCACGGATGCCGCCGCGGCCATGTCGACCGTGTCGGCTTTTGCCTTGCGATAGAGCAGGAGTTCCAGCGTGCACAGCGCGATGGCGCTCACCGCCAACCGGCCGGCGATCGTGTAGCGGACGACATCGCCGATAAAAAGATAGTCCGTGAAGGCATAGGCGATGTAAACAGCGACCGCGATCCAGAGGCCGCTGCGCGTCGCGCACTTTCGGCCGCTCTCGCTTTTCTGCTTATAAAGGCGACGCAGCCGTTCTGGCGACAGCGTCGGCCGTATAGTGGCGACTGCGGTCTCGGCTAACATGTGCATCATGCCCCTGCCACCCAAACATCTTGCAGCCGTTGCCCTACGCCGACTGCTCGCTGAAACTGGATAGCCTTACCCAGACTCCACATCAACCGATAAGGCGCGAACAACACCCTGAGCTGGCAGGGTATCTCTCGGGTTCACTAATATTTTCTAAAATTAAGTGGTGCACTGGCGACCGCGGCGCCGACTTTGACTTGACCTTTAAGAGAATGCTGAGGAATTTATGCAATCTCTTAAGTTGTTATTTACCAGTGAGGTTCCGTGGCACAGCCGCTTTTTTCTCTTGATGGCCAAAGCTTGATCACACCGCAGTCCGTCAGCAATAACCTCCCCTCGCCCAGCCAGGATCACGAAACAGGCCTTCTGCGCACCGCGGAGGCCGAGTTTGCGATTGTCATCAACCTTGCAACGCAGCGGTTCGCCGCCGGCAACCACCTGCCCGACGCAGTCAGGTGGTTGATTGGCCAGCTCCATGATATCCGTCAAAAATTCGGTGCTGCCGTGTGGCAGAAGCTCATCCCGATTATTCAGGCCCATTCCTCGGCAAAGATCCTGCAGCAGTGCCCGTTCACGCGTTGGTCCTTTGAAAAACCGCGCGGTTATTCCGGTGATGCCGGACTTATAGACTTTATTTATGGCCATCCGGCGGTCGCCGAAGAAGTGGCCAGATCCACCCGTCTCGGTCTCGATATCTTCGAATACACGATCAACGCGCCCGGCCCGGTCGCCGTCAGGGAACGTCGCGACATCCTGACCCGCTACGTCGATGACACCGCTGCGCGAACGGGTTCGGATACCGAGGTCCTGGCCATCGCCGCCGGTCACCTTCGCGAAGCGGAGGCATCAACAGCACTGGCGGAAGGCCGCCTGAAACGCTGGGTTGCTCTCGATCAGGATCCCCAAAGCATTGGCTCGATCTCGAGCCAGTTCCACGGGACTCGTGTCGAGCCTATTGATGGATCCGTGCGCGGCCTGCTCGCGCGAAAGCACCAAATTGGCACATTCCATCTCATCTACGCAGCGGGCTTGTACGATTACCTCACCGACAAGGTCGCAATCCGGCTCACGCAGATTTGCATGGAAATGCTCAAACCGGGTGGCATCTTTCTGTTTGCCAATTTCTCCGATGAGATGGCGGACGACGGATATATGGAATCCTATATGAACTGGGAGCTTCTCCAGCGTTCCGAAGCCGACATGTGGCGTATTGCCAATGCTAGCGCGGCGGAAAACACGGTCGATAAGCGGGTCTGGTTCGGCACCAACCGCAACATCATTTACAGCACTATCAGGAAGCTGCCGTAAGCCTCAACGGCCGGGCGCGTAATAAATCTCACGCCCGGCTCCGCCGATGTCCGCTCTATTTGCAGATCGCCGCGGCCAGAAAGCCGCGCATCGCCTCGCCGAAAGGCGGCCGCATCATATATTCCGCTTCGACCATCTTGCTCTGGTGATAGACGGCGCGCGGGTGCGAGAAGGTGAGGAAACCGAACTTGCCGTGATAGGCGCCCATGCCGGAATGGCCGACGCCGCCGAAAGGCAGGCCTTCCGCCGTGACGTGGCTCATGCAGTCGTTGACCGTCACCCCGCCGGAGGTCGTATTGTCGAGGACACGGCGCTCCTCTTCCTGATCCTGGCTGAAGTAATAGAGGGCGAGCGGGCGCGGCCTCGCATTGATCCGGTCGATGACGTCGGCGATATCGCGATAGGCAATGACCGGCAGCACCGGCCCGAAGATTTCCTCCTGCAGCACGTGCATGTCTTCGGTGGGATCGAGGATCAGGGTCGGAGGTATGCGATGGGCCGATTGCTGCAAGAAATTCTCCGCCGCCGGATTGATCTCGACGATACGGGCGCCCTTGGCCCTGGCATCCTCGATCAGGCTCTGGACGCGGGCGTGATGGCGGGCATTGACGATCGAGGTGTAATCGGGATTTTCCTTCAGCGCCGGATACATCGCGCCGACCGCCGCGACCGCATGTCCGGCAAAGGCTTCGACGCTTTCCGCGGGCACATAGACATGATCCGGCGCCAGGCAGATCTGGCCGGCATTCAGCGTCTTGACCGTCATGACGCGGCGCGCTGCGTCGGCGAGATCGGCCGAGCGGCCGACGATGACGGGCGACTTGCCGCCGAGTTCCAGCGTCAGCGGCGTCAGATTGTCAGCCGCCGCGCGCATGACATGATGGGCGATCGCGGTCCCGCCGGTGAAGATCAGATGGTCGAAAGCCAGCGATGTGAAGGCCGTGCCCGTCGCCGGTCCGCCCTGGACGACTGAGATTTCGGTTTCGTCGAAGGCGCCGGCGATGAGCTCTGCCATCAAGGCGGATGAGGCCGGCGTCACCTCCGACGGTTTGATCATGGCGCGGTTGCCGGCGGCGAGAATGCCGGCAAGCGGCGCAAGGGCGAGCTGATAGGGGAAATTCCAGGGGCTCAGGATTCCGACAACGCCTTTTGGCTGGTAGACCACCTTGGCGACCGCATCCGGGAACAATGCCTCGTGCTCTTCCGGCTTCAGCCATTCGGCCAGATGGGCCTTGGCATATTTGAGCGAGCCGATGCAGGTGAAGACATCGAGAAGCAGGCTCGCCTCGACGCTGCGGCTGCCGAAATCGCTGGAGAGAGCCGCGGCAATCGCGTCCTTATGGTCGACGAGCAGGGCGATGACGCGGTCGATGCGATCGATGCGGGTCTCGATATCAGGCGGCCCCTCCTTCAGGAAGGATGCCCTTTGCCGCTCAAGCAGCGCCTTCATGGCCTCGGCACTGGTATCGGTGGCGATTGGGGTAATGGTGTTCATTGTTTCCTCCCTTGAACGGTGTCAGACGGCCGGCTGGCGCACGACCGGTTTCAGGACGATGCCCTTTTCCGAGTCCTCCACCGCCTGGTTGATGTCGGCGAAATCATAGAAGGTGATGAACCGGTCGAAGGGGAAGCGGCCCTGCCTGTGAAGGTCGATCAACAGCGGGATCAGCACGTCGGGATTGGAATCGCCCTCGACGATGCCGCGCACCCGGCGTCCGCCGGAAAGGATATGGGTGAGATCGAGCGTCAGCGTCGCGCCGTGGGGCGAGGCCCCGACGATGCCGCAAGTGCCGCGCGGCGCCAGCACCCGCACGCATTGATCAATGACGGCGGGCACGCCCGAGGCATCGATCGCATAATCGACGCCGGCGCCGGTCATCGCCATGATCGCGGCGACCGCATCGCTCGTCCTACCATTGACGATGTCGGTCGCGCCGAGTTCCGCCGCAAGCGCCAGCCGCGTCTCGTTGACGTCGACGGCGATGATCCGTGACGCTCCGACGACCCGCGCCGCCATGACCGCGGCAAGCCCGACGGAGCCCATGCCGAAGACCGCAAGCACCTTTCCCGGTTCGACTTTGAGCGCGTTCATGACAGCGCCAGCGCCGGTCTGGATGCCGCAGGCGAGCGGCCCGAGCAGCGCCAAATCGGCGTCTCCGGGCACTTTCACGATATTGCGTTCATGGCAGAGCGCATGGCTGGCAAAGGAGGATTGCCCGAAAATATTGCCGTGAACCCGCTCTCCCTCGCAGGAGAGCCCACTCGACCCATCGGCGCGCGCACCGAAGAAATTACGCGGGAAGAATTCGTGGCAATAGGTCTCCTCGTGATCGTTGCAGCTCGGGCAATGGCCACAGGAATTGAAGGTCATGACCACGTGATCGCCGGGCGCCACCTTGGTAACACCCGGCCCGACCCGCTCGACGATGCCGGCGCCTTCGTGACCGAGCACCACCGGCTGCGGCACTGGCAGATGCTGGTCGCGCATGACGATATCGGTGTGGCAAACCCCGGTTGCGACGACGCGAACCAGGATTTCCCCTTCGCGCGGCTCCTCCAGATCAAGCCTTTCCAGCGAAAACGGCATATGCGGCGCACGCGCCACCGCGGCATGGATTTTCATTCTATCCTCCTCCCGAAATCAACGCGCCCTCAGCCGCGCTTGTAGGCGCCGAGCCCCGGCTGATAGGTCTTGTCGTCGAGGAACTGTTTCAGCCCCTCGTCGCGCCCCTTGGTCTTGTCGAGAAACAGCATCTGCTCCAGCTTGGCGTAGATGTAATCGTCGGCGAGATCCCATGGCAGGTTGCGCACCCGCTTATAGGTGTCCTTGGCGGCCTTCAGCGTCACCGGGTTCTTTTCGAGCAGGCTGGCGCAGATCTTGCGGACCCGGCTTTCCAACTCGGCGAGCGGCACGGCCTCGTTGACCAGCCCCATTTCCGCAGCCTTGCGCCCGCCGAACAATTCGCCGGTCATGATGTAATAGAGGGCGTCGCGGTGGCGCATCACCTCGGCAACCGCGCGGGTGACGTTGCCACCCGGCAGAATGCCCCAATTGATCTCGGAGAGGCCGAAATTCGCTTCCTCGGCGGCGATGGCGAGATCGCAGGAAACCAGCGGCGTGAAGGCGCCGCCGAAGCACCAGCCGTTGACCATGGCGATCGTCGGCTTTTCGAAATACATCAGCCGGCCCCACCAGTTGCCGGATTGGCGCCGTGCCTTCAGCGTGGCGTCACGCGGCTTGTCGTCATTGTCGCGGAAATATTCCTTGAGATCCATGCCGGCCGACCAGGATTGCCCGGCGCCGCGCAGAACGAGCACACCGCAGCGCTCGTCGCCCTCGAGTTCGTCGAGCACCTGGAGCATCCGGGCATTCAGCGCCGGATTCATCGCATTGCGCTTTTCCGGACGGTTGAGGGTGACGAAGGCGATGCCGTTGTCGAAGTCGACCAGAACGGGGGATTGGATGTCAGTCATAGGCGTACTCCATTGGTTTCGTGGTGAGAGCGGGGCCGCTTCACAAAGCCTGTCGTTGAAGGGTTTCGTCGGAATGCAGCTGGCGCAGAACATGTTTCTGCACCTTGCCGGAGGCGGTGCGCGGAATGGTCTCGACGAAGACGATGCCGGCCGGGCGTTTGAAGGCGGCGAGCCGCTCCGCGCAATGGCCGGCGATCGCCTCGCCCGTTGCCGCCGCCCCCGGCCGCAGCACGACATAGGCGATGCCGCATTCGCCCCACCTGGTGTCGGGAATACCGACGACGGCGGCGTCGAGAATATCGGGATGGCTGACGAGTGCGGCTTCGACCTCGGCGGGGTAAACATTCTCGCCGCCGCTGATGTACATGTCCTTCAGCCGGTCGACGATGCGATAGAAGCCGTTGGCTTCGCGCCGGCCGAGATCGCCGGTGCGGTACCAGCCGTCGGTGAAGGCGGCGGCGGTTTCCCCGGGCTTGTTCCAGTAACCCGGCGTCACCGCCGGCCCGCGCAGCCACAACTCGCCGATCTCGCCTTCATCCACCTCGCGGCCGTCCTCGCCGACGATGCGAATGTCGATGAGCGGCGCCGGCAGACCGACACTGCCGGGATTGTCCTGCACCGCGCGCCGGTCGATCGGCACATGCAGCACCGTTCCCGCCTCGCTCATGCCGTAGCCGTTGACCAGCGCAACGCCGTCGTCGAGATAGCTTTCGATCAGCGCCTGCGTCAGCGGCGCGCCGCCGACAAAGAGCGCGTGCAGGCCGGAAAGAGCCGCGGCGCTATAGGCGGCATCGCCACGCAGGGCGAGTGCGATCTGCGGCACGGCGAAATAATGGGTGACGGCGCGCTGCCGGTCGGCAAGCGCTGCGAGCGTTCGCGCCGGCGTGAAGCGGTCGGAGACGACGAGCGTGCCGCCCAGCATCAAGGTGGTGCGCGCCACCGCGATCAGCCCGATCGTGTGGAAGAACGGCAGGTCGCACAAAGCGACGGTTTCAGGCCCGATCTCGCCGACAAAGGAAAAATTGACGGCGGCGAAGAAAGCATTGCGGCGGGTGATGACGACGCCCTTCGGCTGTCCCGTCGTGCCCGACGTGTAGAGAAGGACGCAGGCTCCATCGGCATCGGCGGGCACCTGCCCGGCCGGAAGGCTCGCCTCGATCCGGGCGGCGAGCGCGGCCGGACCGCCTGATGTCGACATCACCACCATCTCGGGATCGGCGTCTACGAGGCTCGCCACAACAGCCGAAAATTCCTCGTCGTGGACCAGCAGCGCCGGCGCGCAATCGGCAAGGATCGGCAAAAGCTCGGCGGCGTTGAGGCGCCAATTGAGCGGCACGTAGATGGCGCCGGCCCGCTGGCAGGCAAAGGCAAGCACGATCGAATCCATCGAATTGCGCGCCAGCATGGCGACCCGCGCCCCATCCCGCCGCGCTCCGAGCACACCGGTCAGGAGGCCGGTGCAGCGGGCGATCCGCGCATCGAGCTCGGCATAGGTAAGCTGCCGGCCGGTGGCGATCTCGAACAGAGCCTGACGATCCGGTGCGACGCCGGCGCGGTAGAGGATCGGGTCATCCTTCACCAGTCCGCAATCTGCCGACGAAACCACCCCGGAAAAGGAATGCGCCATTATTTCCTCCCATGCCCGTCGCTCCCACAACAGGCATCAACTTTGTATGCAACACATACTAATATCTTTTCTCGGAGATGCAAGAGCCGTTTGCGGCAATCCGCTCATTCGGGCGGACGCGGGAGAAATCGAGACCGGCGATATTGACTAACCCGCTGATTTTGATGGTTATGGCGCCTGAACCAGGCGAGACGGACAATGACCAAGCAAGCACCGCAGGACGATGTCGAGGGCGAAGAGGCGCCGGTAACACCGCCGCTCGACGTCGGCCGACTCGGCGATCTCTTAGGGTTTCATCTCCGTATGGCGCATGTCGCGATCTACCGCGATTTCGCCGAAACCATGGAGCAACTGGCGCTGACGCAGAAACAGCTCGCGGTGATGGAACTGCTTGCGGTCAACACAGGCGCATCGCAGATCGACCTCGCCAATACGCTCGGCACCGATCGCGCCACCATGATGGCCCTCGTCAACCGGCTGGCCGCCCGCGACCTGATCGAGCGCCGGCCCTCCCAGGCGGACCGCCGCCGCCAGGAACTGCATCTGACCGAAGCGGGACGCGCCATGCTCGAACAGGCGCGCAAGCTGATCGACACGCACGAGCAGCGTTTCATCGAGCTGTTTTCGCGCGATGAGATGGATGCGCTGCTGGCGGCGTTGAAACGGATCTATAAGGGGAGCTGAAACCCGTTTTGGCTTTTCGGCGGGCCGGCGCTCCCAGCTCAAACCGGTCATAGGCTTCGAAGAAACTTAAATTTTCTGCGACATCTCATGGATGAGAAGATGCCCAATGGGCTCCCGATTCACGAATTCCGCCTCGACGTGTTTGAGAACACGGCGCTGGCCCGCGAACGGCACCATCTCCATGGCCTCTGCGAACGATACCCACCGAAATTCGCTGTGTTCATCGTTGATAAAAACTGTCTGCTCGGCATCCACAATACCGACGAAGACGGGCAGCATGCTGATGGCATTGCGATCGGCCTCATAAAATTGCTCGCAGATATCTGCGGAATAGAGAAGGTCGCAGATCAGGCCTGTCTCTTCACGGACCTCTCGCAACGCAGTTTCCCAGGCCTTCTCGCCGTCCTCGATGCCGCCGGCCACTTGGCACCACTCACCAATCAACGTGTGATTTCGGCGTAAAAGCAGCACCTCATATCCAGCCATTCTCTCGCGGATGACGACGACCGATACAGCAAAACAACGGATTGGAATTTCGGCCACTCGCCCTCTCCTCCACAATGATCCTTTGCGCCATCGGTTGGCATAACAGGAAATTCCGCAACGCGCACAACGCCTGCTTCCGGGGCCAACCGGAAGCACTGATTGCGAAATGAACGTCTGCTCCGGGGCAGGGAGGGGACTTTCATTGGGCTATCAGCGTTCGGCAGCTTCGCGCCCTCAACTCTGCCACTGAGGTTGGCATTGCCACTCCCTGAAGGTAGACGAATTGGCGCCTCGCGCGCAGGCGAGTTAGCCTCAGGCCCGATTTGCACAGCTACCCAACCCGGGCATGTAATTTCGTTTTAGGGAGAGAGGGTGGAACCCTAGCTCCCTATCTTGCCAACCGCGCATCAACTCGGTAAGTTCGTGTCATCGGGGTCGGGCCGATCCGTTTTCGGACCCAAGAACCGCCGGCGAAATGCCGGGAGCCGAACCGCGTGGAACCAACCCGCGGCCGCCGACCACTAGCCAGCAAACATGCAGGCGTGGTTGTCGTTCGGCTCCGACGATCTCGCTTTGTCACTCCTGAGCCGATCGACAGGAGACTCCAAGTGACGAACGTTCTGTATTTCCCTCGTCCGTATCGCCGTGCATCCGTGCGGGCGAAGTTGCACACAATCCGCTTGCGCGTCCTCGACGAGCGGAATCCAGCCTATACCCGGCACAGGACCCAGTACCATGTTGTGCATGCGAGGGGTTTCCCGGCGCTCCGAGGGTTCACCGACGCTAATGCGAGGCGGCACCGCTGGCACAGCTTTCAAGTAAAAGCGCATAACCTCCCGCGCTTTACCCGCGGTATGCGCTCGATGGTGGATCGCGGCCTTGTCGAGCTTCGTATCGACGGCAAGGCGCTGCAGACGGGTATCCGCCGCCGCGCATAATGAACTAAAAGGAGGCCGGACTCTTCGTCTGGCCTCCTTACTGCATAGCTCCTTCGCCGAGGGCCGCGGGGGTAACGGCATCGAGGCGAAGCTCCGCGGCAACGGGACGTCGGATAAGTGGGTGGAGAACCTCTACGACGTATAGGACAACTGCCTTCTCGAAGCAGGCCTGTTCGAAGCGTTCGCAAACGCGCACTATAAGAAGAACTGGGTCAAGAACACCATCACCTACCGCGCGATCGACACGCCGCAGATCGGCGCCGAGCGCGTGACCTCCTTCATGGACACGCTGCCCGCCGCAGTCTCGTCAACTCTGAGCGTTGAGTGCGGCCATGGCATCGCCGCCTTGTCGATCCCATCGGTTCTTCTTCGGTCGCCATCGCCCTACATCAACAGCCGGTAGTCGTAGTTGGCTTCACCGAAGTTCTCCATAAGACGGCCTATACGGGCGATTTGGCCGGAGGTCTCGAGCGTCGCGGGCGCCTGCGTGTACAAATCGAAGCTGTTCCAGTTCATCTTCGACAGGCCGAGGATTTCGGTCGCCAGCGTCTGCAGGTCTGTTGTTCCGGCATGACGTCGGATACGGAGCGGCGCCGGAATGCGTCGCTTGCCTTGGTAGTAGCGCCAGTTGTTGCGTATCGCCGCGGCGCTGCCATGCACCCAAAGCAGTGCCTCCTGGTCACCGATCGGGATGACGGTCCCGCGTGCGACGGGGAACTTGTCGACCTCCAGCTTGCCCGAATACATCTTGGAATTCACATAGCGGAACGCGTCGTCGACGGTGATCTCCACCATATCAACCTCGGCGACGCCGGCGAGGCCCTCGAGCAACCCTTCCCGCTCGTCGCGCCGGAACTCGAAGCGCTTATGGATGACGACGCGGCGGGGCAGAGCGCTGCGTGCCTCGAAGAAAAGCTGCCTGATAGATTCGCCGACGCGGCGCGCATCATCGCGGGAGAGAAAGGCGTTGCGCTGCCGGCGGTCGAAGCTCGGGTTCTCGACCTTGCTCAAACGATACTGCAGGCCCTGGCCCTGCTGATTGAAGATATGGCTGCATCCGAGCACGACTTTGCGCCCCTGCGGGCCGTGACGGTCAATGCTGGTGCCGAAGCCGACATAGGCGGTATCAGTGCCGGCTGCCTGCAAGACGAAAGGAGTGCGAAAGCTCTTGGCGTAAAGGGCGAGCGACAGCCACCACCGGATGCGGCAGGTCTGCGGATCGGTCAAGGTATCCTCATCGAGAAACTGTGTCGCGATACCTTTACGCGCACAATAGGCCTTCACGAAATCATGCAGGTCGAAGCGTTCGCTGTCGGTCTCGAAAGAGCGCCAGTTCGCCCAGCGCAACGGTGTGACGATCAAGATGACGTTGACGCGTTGCGCACTACGCAGTTCGTCGATCGCCTGAATGACGGCGCGCGCGGCAAAACGGGTTCCGCGCTCCTTTGTCAGATCGGTTGAAGGCTCGTCAGGCGCACGCCACGACAGGTCCTGCGGTCTCGGGATGACAAGGGGCAGCCCGAATGCCTGCGCGAACCCAGGGAAGTCCAGGAGATAGTCCTTCTCCGTCTCGCTGGGGCTTGCCGCCTGCTCAAGCATGGTGAGACGCGCGGCGGTGGCAGCGGCCTCGGGCTGTGGGCAGATGACCCCGAGCTTGATGTCGTGCGCCATGCCGGAACGCGTGAGGCTGAAATCGAACGGGCGGTTCGACACCAGGCCGCGCACCGGATGCGGGTCGTTTACCATGCCCGTGCCCCCCTTGCTGGCGAATAGCAGATTGGGCTCGCGGATTCGGAAGCCCTTCTGCACCGATTTCGCGGCAGCCCTCTCGGGAATCGTTGCTTCTCCAGGCGCCGCCACTATCGCCGCGGACACGGGCGCGCGGTCGATCGTGAACAGGAAGCCGACATCCTCGCCCGAAGGGCAGTTGAACTGCGTGCCCTCGCCGAATAACTGACGGCGCCAGTGTTCGACGGCCGCGTCGAACTTGTCGTTGTGCTGGTAGCCGAAGATGCCGAGCTTGATCGCCTTCTCGTCTTCCTTTGGGGCCGGCGAGCCGTCCGCGGCAAACAGCTTCACCGTGGGTTTGAGTACGAGGAACGTGTCCCGGCCGGCGCGCCGAATGAACAGCAGGACCGCATCATGGACGGTGTAGCTGCGGCCATCTACCTGCCGGCGCTGGGGCTTTTTGGGGTCCCATAGCAGCGGGCCTTCCGACGGCAGGTTCCGGGCGCCGGCGATCGCCAAGGCGAGGGAACGCACGAGTAGGTGCGTGACCGCGCCGTCCTCATGGCGCAGTTCGCTGACGTCGATCGGAACCCTTACTGGTACTTCGCTCATGGGTCCGGTAAACACCTCATGGATGCTGGTCAGGGTGCCGAGCGCCCACACCCTGCCCTTGTAGGGAACGGCCATGAGATCGCGCCGATCGCCGATCGCCTCGCGCACCCATCGCCATACGCCCTGCTCAGGCATCGAAGCGGGTTTGAACGAATAGGCCTCGACGGGGCAGCGAAGCTTGAAGGCCGTGCTCTTGACGATGCCGCCGATCGCACCGGCCGGCACAGTGAAGGCCGTGGCGGCCGGCTGCTCCGTGCCCGATTTGGCGATGATGTCGAGGACATCCTCGCGGTCTCCACCGCTTAAAGTAGCGAGGGCAAGCCGCCGCATGACGTCGTCGAAAGCCGCTCCCGGTACATAGAATGCGGTCCGGCCGGCCTTGCGCGCCGCAGCGATGAGGGCAACAACGGCTTCCGGCGGCGGCCCGTCGCCGAATCCGCACCAGTACAGCACGCCGGCGCCGGGACGTGAGTAGCTCTCAGTCAATGCCTCCATGATCGAGTTGTCGCGGCCGCTATAGCCAAGCACGATGAGCGGGGAGGAGACCGCCTGCTCGATCAATGCCTGCCGCAATTCCTCGTCGAGGCGCCGCACCTCGTCGTCGGTGTTGCGAAGCGCGTCGTAGCGATAATCACCATGCAGCGCGACGCAGCTGAGTTCGCCGGTGCGGTTAGTGCGCACGATTCGATTAGTGGAATCGAGACCGATCTCCACCGGCGTGACCGACGTCTCCGCGAGCGCCCTTGACATGAGGCCGTCGAAATTCGTCGTCCAGACCAGCCGGAACAGGTTGTTCTTCGCGAGGCGCGCGGCTATGCGGTAGCCGCTGCTTAGCTTCGCGGCCTGGATATGCCGCTGGAAGAACGAGCGGCGATCCTCAACACGCGGATAGCAGCGATCGATATAGAAGCCATACTCGCCCTCATCGCCAATGCGGGGAAAGCCGGGCTGCGTATCGAGCCAGCCCTGGATGCGTTCCTGCACCATGCCGAGCGAGAGCTCGTCGAAATTCTGCTCCATCCCCGGATGGTTCGACAGGAAGATCGAGCGCTTCCATTGCCAGATGCAGGTCGAGGCAGACGGTATGCGCGACGAGATCGACGCGCCGGCGCCGAGCAACAGCATGTGCGGCACCTCGGTGTTGACGGATATAGAGCGGACGAACGCGTCCAGAGGAAGGACGCTATCATCGCGGGCCACGGCGCGGGCCAGGGTGGTATCCTGCTGGTTCATCGTGACTCCGCGGGCTCAAGCGGCACTGCCAGCGCAAAGCCCTCCTCGGGATAGAGTTCTTCGAAACGGGCGCGGCGTTTACACGATGCGGCTTTGATGTTGCCTATAGACCTGATCTCCCCCAACAGCGCACCCATTGCGAACCTCACCTGCCTTCCCTTATCTGCCTTCCTATTCATCTTCCGGCTCAAACACATAGACGTCGCCAAGCTCAACAACGATTCTACTCAAATCAAATTCGCCGAGTACAAACTCGATCTCTTGGTCGCTGCCTAGATCACGCACGCTGACAGTAATATTGGCTCGTACATTCAGCGTGTAGCCTTACTCAATCGATCGCCCAAACAACTCGTCTTCAGGGACAACGGGCATCTAGTCGCGCTCCAACGAGCTCGGCTAATCACGTAGAATTGGCAAATTATTAGAATACTTGCGCGATTCGTTCTAGTATTGCGGCGCGAGCATTGTTGTTAGGCTCGAAGAGTTTCAATGCCACGTCATAGAGTCGATCGGCATCGCGCAGGGATCGCAAGAGTGCCTGGTCGGAATGGCACTCCGAGCGTCGGCTTGAGCCAAGGTAAAACGACAGCTTCTCGCAACTTGATCCCAAACCTGCCAGTCCGCTCACGGCCCCATGTCAGCCATTGCCGACTACGGCGCGCAATGACTGCGAAGAGGCGCAAAGCAGTCAAGACCGCCGTCTGCCCCTTTACTGCCGTTCGAGGTCGATCCGAGGAACGTGTGCTAGAATGCGACCCGAAGGCGGAATGCGATAGACGCACTGCGGGGAGCCGTGTGATCGTACCGGAATTCGCGTGACCGAAAGCCGACGTTGTGTTCTTGATAAGGGGAGACGAGGACGATGCCGACAGCACAGCAGCCCAGTCTGATAGTTCGACAGAAATCTCCACCAAACATCGAGTTTCCGTTTGCGTCGCTCTCCGATTGGCTGATCCCGACCGAGCAGTTCTTCGTGCGAAACCATTTCCCGTCGCCGGACCTCGATGCGCGAGACTGGAGATTGCGCGTTGGCGGGGCGGTGGAGCGGCCGATCGAACTTGACCTCGACAGCATCAAGGCGATGCGGAGCACGACTTTATCGGCCGTCGTCGAGTGCGCAGGCAACGGGCGCGTCTACTATGTGCCGCCGAGGGAGGGGTTGCAGTGGCAGAACGGAGCCGTCGGCAATGCCGCGTGGACAGGTGTTCTTCTGCGCGAGATTTTGGAAATGGCGGGCGTTAAGCAAACCGCCTGTGAGGTTCTCCTCACAGGCGCCGACAGCGGCGTCGTCGACGCGAACAAGAAAACGGCGTCTCCCGGCCCCATCGCTTTTGCGCGCAGTTTACCGCTTGAGAAGGCCATCGCCGACAGCACGATCCTTGCCTATTCGATGAACGGGGAGCCGTTGACGCGCGATCACGGCTACCCGCTGCGCGCCGTCGTCGGTGGCTGGTTCGGCATGGCCTGGGTCAAGTGGATCACGGATATCACGGTTGTGGAGCAACCGTTCCTTGGCTACTGGCAGGCGCGCGATTATTTCCGTTGGGAGCGCAGCCTCGGGGAACCCAGGCTGGTCCCCCTTGCGGAGATGGAGGTCAAATCGCAGATCGCGCGTCCCGTCCAGGGGGCACGTCTCGTCGCCGGCCAACCGTACCGGATTTTCGGAGCCGCCTGGGGCGGAGAGGCTGCTATCCGGCAAGTGCAGGTCTGCACCGGAGATGGCAGGGGCTGGCGCGAGGCAAGGCTCCTCGAAACAGAACGTCCTTTTGCCTGGCGCTTGTGGGAATACATGTGGACCCCTGAAGACGTGGGGCCATATACATTGCGATGCCGCGCGACCGATGCGGCGGGGTCCGTGCAGCCCGACCTCCAGCGGTCCGACTGCGAGAGCTACGCGGCCAATTGGATTATTCCGGTGGAGGTTACGGTCGTTCCCGAGCCACAGACCTACGCGGAGGAATTCGTGATCTGATCACCCGCATGGGGCGGAATGGCGGCTTTGCGGGCGCAACGCCGTCATTCGCGGTGAGATCATCGAACGGGCCGTCAGTCGGCGGACGGGCAGGGAAAGTTCGGGACGCTTGCGCTTCCTACGCGGGCAGGTTATAAACTGAACCATATGGTTCAGTATGGAAGCCCTCCCCTCGATCTCTCGTTCGCGGCGCTGTCCGATGCGACCCGCCGCGGGATCATCGATCAGCTTGGACGAGGGGACGCGTCGATCACCAGTCTCGCGGATAGGTTCCAGATGACGCTGACCGGCATGAAGAAGCACGTCCAGATTCTCGAGCGGGCGGGGCTCGTCGTCACGCAGAAGGTCGGACGGGTGAGAACCTGCAAGCTTGGGAAACGCGGCCTCGAGGCGGAGGCCGAGTGGATCGAGGCGCATCGCAAGCTCTTCGAGGCCCGCTTCGACGCATTGGACGACATCATCAGCGAACTGGAACGGGAGGGAAGCGATGAATCAGCCAGTTGACAGTGCAGGCGGTGCGCAGAACCGCACGTCGGTCGAGCGCAAAGGGGATCGCGAACTCGTCGTGACGCGGACATTCAATGCGCCGCCGAGCACGGTTTACAGGGCGTGGAGCCAGCCCGAGCTGTTCCAGCGCTGGTGGGTGCCAAAATCGGCACCCGGCATTTCGCTCGTATCGTGCGATATGGACGTCCATACCGGCGGCAAATATCGGCTGGAATTCGGCGCCGGCGGTTCGGACACCATGGCCTTCTACGGCAAGTATCTCGAGGTGGTGCCGAACGAGCGCATCGTCTGGACCAACGACGAGGGTGAGGAGGGCGCGATCACGACCGTGACCTTCGAAGAGCAAGGCGGGAGGACACTTCTGACTTTCCACGAAATCTATCCGTCCAAGGAGGCGCTTGAGGAAGCACTGCAGGGCTCGGCGGCCGCATTGCCGGAGCAGCTGGAACAGCTCGACGAATTGCTGTCCGGCATCGGCGCGTAGCGCGGGTCAGGAAACTCGCCTCCGGGGACTCCGAGCCTATCGATTTCTATTAGGAAATTCCCGTGTTATGATCCCGGTCCTGGCGTCGTCCGCCGTGGGTTCTGCGCACGGAGACTGATTTGATGAGCGAAATGGATGCACTTTTTGCCGCCCTGCGGCAGGCTGCCGACCCGCAGACGGTCGAGTGCATCGAAAACGTCGTCAGGCATGGCTCGGATCGCGATCTCAATCGCATCAACGCGCTCGCTTTCGCAAATCAGCATCATCTCGATGAAGAAAAAACCATCGCAGCGCTTCTGCATGCCGCCCGCATAGGCGCGTTCGAGATGACCTGGAATGTGCTTTGCCCGGGATGCGGCGGCGTGCTTGACAGCGGCGCGACCCTCAAAGGGGTCTCGCAAGAGACCTACCATTGCGCGCTCTGCGCAGCCGGCTACGAGCCGACGCTCGACGAGATGGTCGAGGTAACCTTCACCGTCAGCCCGCGCGTGCGCAGGATTGCCGCCCACGACCCCGATCGGCTTCCTCCGGTTGAATATTACCGCCAGATCTTCTTCAGTTCCGGTGTCGACCTGCCGGAGGATCTGGAAGCGAAGTTTTCCCGCATCCAGCTGGAGATGATCGAGCTGGCTCCGGGCGAGAAGGCTTTCGTCTCGCTGCAACTGCCGGCGCAGTTCGTCATCATCTTCGATGCGGTCACCCATTCGGCGCAGTTCATCGACGTGAAGGGCGAGCCCACCGACGAACGCCAAACCCTCTCGATGGTCATCAGCCGGGCGCATGCGCTGAACGAAACGCTGACCCTGCGTCCCGGCCTGCTGCGGCTCACCCTCGAAAATCACACCGATCGCAGGGTGGTGCCGAATGTCTGCATCGCCGGCGATGAGCTGCACGACCTCTTGGGCCGCCGGCGGCCGTTTCTGACAGCCAAGCGCCTGCTGACCAACCAGAGCTTCCGCGACATCTACCGGACCGATACGCTCGACGTCGACCAGCGCCTCAAGATCACCAGCCTGACTTTCCTCTTCACCGACTTGAGGGGCTCGACCGCGCTTTACGAACGTGTCGGCGACCTTGCCGCCTTCGATCTGGTGCGCGCCCATTTCAGGGTTCTCCACGAGATCGTCGCCACAGAGGCCGGCGCTGTCGTCAAGACCATTGGCGATGCGGTGATGGCGACCTTCCCGAGCCCCGACCGCGCAGTGGCGGCCGCGCTCCGGATGCGGGAGGCCATGCTTCGCCTGAATACCGAACATGGCAGCGACGATCTTCTCCTGAAGATCGGCATCCATGAAGGCCCATGCCTTGCCGTCAACCTGAACGACCGGCAGGATTATTTCGGCCAGACCGTCAATATCGCCTCGCGCGTCCAGGGTCTTGCCGATCCGAATGTGATCATGACGACGGAGGCGATCGTCGGCGATGCCCATGTTTCAGACATCCTGCGCGACAGCGGTATCACGTCGGCCTCGCGCATGGCAGAACTTCAGGGCATCGGCAGAGAGGTCAGAATCTTCGCCCTCTCATGAGCTTCGTCACCGACCCCGACGAGTCTGTCATCTGGCCCGTTCAAAGGGTGAACACCGCCTCCAGTTTCGCCTGCCCTACCGCGACGTCGGCCACGCGCCTGCAGATAGCGGTCGAAAGGGGCTTGCCCCCGCTGCACCTGCCGGTCAACCGCCCCACACTCCGTCATCCCAGGGCATCAAGCCCTGGGATGACGGAGGAGAGGTGGTGGCTGGACACATAAGCCTCGCCGGCGCGATGAAGCTGCGGCTCCGCAGCGGCGATGGAGCGACGGCAAAAACGGGGCCGGTGCGTTTGGCGATCTCGCCAAACGCACCGGCGCAGCCTGCGAGGCGCCGCTTGCCCTATTATTTTGTGACTGCCTGTGATGGGCCTTTCTGCAAATCCGCCTCGTCGGCCAGAATGGCGGCGGCTTCATCCAGCAGGGCGTCTTTTGCATTCTTGCGGGCATTTTCCATGGCAATATCGGCGCTCAGGCTGCGCTCGTCCGCCTGCAGGCCATCATCGCCACCAAGATCTTCGCCATCGCCTGCCTGCGCGCGAGACTTGAACCGGTTTTCCCGAGCAGCCGCTTCCTTGCGGCGTTCGGCTTCATTGAGAGAAACAACGCCTTTGTCGCGCTGCGCCTTCAGGTCGGCAATGTCTTTTATCAGGCGCTGGAAGTCCGGATCGCTCTTGACCCGGGCATCATGGCGGCTTTGCAATGCCGGCAGCAGCGTCTGGATCGTCTCGTCGGGGGTATATTTCGCCGGCTTGATCTCGGCCCATGGCAGGGCATTGTCATAACTGGTCTCGCCGAAAGCAGTCGGGTCGGACAATCCCGGCAGGCTCAGATCAGGCGTCACGCCGCGCAGCTGCGTCGTCCCGCCGTTGACCCGGAAAAACTGGGAAATCGTCACTTTCAGCTCGCCGAATTCAGGTTTGCTGTTGTGAACCACCTGGTCGAGATCGACGACGGTCTGAACGGTGCCCTTGCCGAAACTGGGTTCGCCGATGATCACGCCGCGACCGTAATCCTGGATTGCCGCAGCAAAGATCTCCGAAGCCGAGGCCGAGCCGCGATTGATCAGGACACCCATCGGGCCTGTCCAGACAGGTGCAGCAAAATCAGCGCTTCTGACCGCGATCTTGCCGTCGCTGCCGCGCTGCTGAACGACCGGGCCATTGCCGATGAAGAGACCGGTGAGATCGATCGCCTCATCCAACGAACCGCCGCCATTGTTGCGCAGGTCGATGAGAACGCTGTCGACCTTTTCCTCGTTCAGTTCGCCGAGAAGCTTGGCGACATCGCGGCTTGCACTCTTATAGTCCTTGTCGCCTTTGCTCTTGGCTTCAAAATCCTCATAGAAGACCGGCAGCGTGATGATGCCGATTTTCCGCGTGGCGTCGCCCGCCTTGACGGACAGCACGGTTTTCCTGGCGGCCTGCTTGTCGAGACTGATCTTATCGCGCACCAGGCTGACGACACGATGCGCGGCATCGGCGCCGGCATCGGCCGGCAGGATATCCAGGCGCACGACGGAGCCTTTTTTCCCGCGGATCATCTGCACGACTTCATCCAGGCGCGTGCCCACCACTTCCTTGATCGGCCCGTCCTTGCCCTGGCCGACGCCGGTAATGCGGTCTCCGACCGCGAGCTTGCCGGAGAGCTGCGCCGGCCCGCCGGGCACCAGCTCACGGATCGTCGTGTAGTCGTCGCGCTCCTGCAGCACGGCGCCGATACCGAACAGCGAGAGCTTCATCGAGACATTGAAATCGGCGGAAGCGGCCGCGCCGAAATAATCCGTGTGCGGATCGACGGAGGTTGCAAAGGAGTCCATGAACGACTGGAAAACGTCGTCGCTTTTAAACTGGTAAGCACGCTCGAGCGAGTTTTCGTAGCGTTTGTCGAGGGTTTCGCGAATAGCGGCGTCGGTCTTGCCGCCGAGCTTCAGCCGCAACCAGTCGTTTTTGACACGCTTGCGCCAAAGCTCATTGCTCTCGGCTTCCGACTGCGGCCACGGCTCCTTATCGCGCAGCACCGAGAAGCTTTCCTGCGTGCTGAAATCGAAGCCCTGCTTCAGCAGGCTGCGTGCATAGGTCATCCGGTCGACAACGCGCTGTTCATAGGCGTTGAAAATCGCAAACGGGATCTTCAAGTCCTGCTTTTCGATCGCATCGTCGATCTCGCTGCGGTCAGCCATGAACCTGTCGACATCCGTTTGCAGGAAGAGCATGCGGTCCGGATCGAGCGATTTGATGAAGCTGTCCATGATCCTTTGCGACAAGGCGTCGTCGAGCGGAACGGGTTTGTAGCTGTATCGCGACAGAAATTGTGCGCTCAACTGAGCCGCCTGCGCCTGCCGCTTCAGCGGCGCCAAAGCCGGCGGCGAGGCAACTTCAGCATATGCGGACTGTGCGAGGGCAAGAAATGCTGCAAGAAAAACGTAGGGTATGCGCATTCAGCGTTGATCCAATTCATGCTGCCTGATGTCGATGGGTGATCTAGGTGAGACAATTATGGTCTTTTGGCAAGCAGGTGGCAAATAACATGGTTGGCAAAGGCAGGAAAACGCATCTGGGGCGATCGGTTGGAAGGCGATGAAGCGTATCTGAGTTTTCAGAATAACGCGGGAAAGCAAAGTTTGCGTCAGAGGGGCATGGGGAAAGGCAGCCGCCGGACGGCCCTTGCTAGCCAAAATGTGGGGCCGGGAGGAACGGCCGGACACATCGGCATGGAGCTAGTTTAATTGTCGTCCGAACTGTCGATAGGGTCCTGGAAGCATTCTTGAACGAACTTTGTCTCACCGACTATTTGTCACCTCCGGCAATACTGGACAAGCCCGAGCCACCGGAGTTTGAATGATTTGGGCGTGCCGATTTCCGCTTCCAATCCAGTGAGGCGGGCTACTGAAGCAGCCCACCTCGATAGGTACGGGATACCAGGCGCTCTAATCGCTTTCAGAATATGCCCAACGGCAATTCCAAGAACTCAGCAAGAATTCGGCAACGTTCTCTTATGCTAGAGGCATCGTTGGTCCCTTGTTGGTTGAGCCGATCAAACTCTAATAGGTCAAAGGACGCGCCCTCGTAATTTTTCGAGGCTAATTCACGGTTTTCGGAGAGCTTTTTCCTAAAATCCAAAAGCTTCCTCCGGGTGATTTTATCAGCTTTTCCAATTGCCAGCGCCTGCTTAAATGTGAGGTAGTACACAACCAGGACGCCTTGAGCGGCAAGCAGTTCGTCTGCGTGGGTGAATTCAGCGTTCATCGCATTTAGAACCGTTGCGACTAGCTTCTTCAATTCCACAACTCTCTCAGCATTATTGCTATGGTACTTGCGAGCGAGGCCGTCGAGGTAGACTTTCTTGGTGTCGACTATTTGGGGGTGGGCCTGTCTGAGACTGTCCTCAACAAGCAAAAACCGAGCAGCAGCTTCTCTGTGTTGGTAGCGATTATTGCGAAACTTCACCCTGTCTGTGAAGAATACGTCATTGGATAAATCCGCAATCGCCTTGACCATATTCCCGCCGATGGCATTTCGTTTTTCGGCGGCGTTTAGGGGGACGGCCTCGTTAAGCCTTGAGAACATATCCTCAATTAAGTCCAACTCATCCCCTTCAATTCCAACGGTGACGACTGGCAGAACAAAGGAGTCGAATTTCACTCTGATCTTTGGATGCTGTTTCGCAATATCCTCATAGCTGAGACCCGCTAAGCTAATGCTCGTGTCTCGTTGGTACTCAAAATCTCCCGACAGCGTGAAGTCGCCATCCATAAAACCCCATATTGACTCCAGCCTCTGTCGGCCGTCGATAACCGCGTATCGATATCCTGTTTTTGTATACTCTTCGTTGCTCAGCTCATGAAAGTATATCTTAGGAAGATCGTAGTCATTTAGGATTGAATCAATAAGAAGTCGACGCTTATCGACAGTCCAGACGCCACCCATACGCTGGTAATCAGGATTCATATTGATTTCATCACGCTCAGAATATAACAGCATAATCGTGCTATTCTTCATCGAAGCCGTTTCAACGTAACTCATTTCACCATTTCCTTAAGGATAGCGCCGACGCTCGCCAATTCGGGGAATAGGCTGAAGCGATTGAAACCCAATAATTTTAGGTCTGTAAGCACCGAGTGCCGGGACTCGCTGGGTATCACATACTTCAGAATATGTTTCTGATCCCCCACATCTTCGATAGCGATTTTCTTATTATGGTGGATTGTAAATGTCCCCAGCTGCGCTTGAATCCTGGGATTATTACGTGTCGCTATTGTTGCAACAGGAAACAGCTCAATCCGTGTATTTGTTCGTACGCTGTCAGTCGCGTAGCCTTCCAACTCGACATCTTCGAAAGATGGGATGTATTTGCCCTCGACCTTATCGACGATGTTGGCGTTTTTATTGAGGACTGTCGGCCATAGGCACCACAGCGCTGCATCCCTATTCGGATGATTTTCAAATTCGTCCACGGCGAAATAAAGGGCAACCAGCGGACTCTCGCTCCAGTCGAGCAACCGCGTCGGCACCCCATAATGCTGCATCAGAAAGGTCCAGTCGAAGGATGTTTGAGGCCTATTGTCCGCCAGCATTGCCGCGCTTTGCTTAAAACGGTTTAACAGGGTCGTCTCAGACACCTGCACCTCGTTGCGGAGAAAACCCGGCAGAAGAGACCAGCTAGCATCGGATTGCCCCCGAAACCATGCTGTACCCGCTTCGTGGCCTTGATCAACCCTCCAAGCGTCCAAGAACTCGCTAATATTGTTTATTCTCTTTTCTATCATTTCAGGCCCCAACTCGCCCAAGTCAAATTCATGGCGTATTACCCAGATAGCGACAATTCGTTCCTAAGTTGTAAAAGAGGCGAGTCGTCCGTCGTATGCCGACTTGGGATTTCATGTCAGCACGATTTGCGACCCAAATAAGCCCCGCGCCTAAGGCCAATCCGCATAACCCGAAGACAGCATACTGTTCTCCGAGCCGGCGGAGGCGCGGGCGATGTCGCGGTAGCCAGCGGGGGAAAGGCCGGTCTTGCGCTTGAAGAAATGGCTGAAATAGGTCGGATCGCGGAAGCCAAGGCTGTCGGAGATTTCCTGGATATTGCGGGCCGAGCGCTCCAATCTCAGCTTTGCCTCCTGCACCACGCGCTCATGCAGAAGCTGGATCGGCGAGCGGCCGAGCGCCCTTTGGCAGATCGAATGCAGCCGGTCGGCGGTGACGCCCAGTTCGGCGGCATAATCGCTGATCGGCCGGTGCCGGCGGAAACCGGCCTCGACGAGCTGCCGGTATCGCTGCAGGATCGATCCGGTTTCGCCCTGCCCGCGCTGCTCGCTTCGCTCGCCATCGGAACCGCGCCACAGCGCCATCAGGATCAGCCTGATATAGGCGGATGCGACCATCCAGGAGGAGCGAGAGGGATCGGCGAGTTCCCGCACGAAGCCTGAAATCAGCGGAGTGATTTCGGCCACCGCTGCGGGATCCAGGGCCTCGACCAGCTTGCGCTGTTCGGTGAAGAGGCGCAGCGAATAGGATTCCACCTTGTCGCCGATCGCATCGACCATGATCTGCGGCGAGGCGCCGACCAGATGGGCGGCGGTCCCGGCTGATATCGAAAGGTCGCAGCGCGCCTGCGGCGGCAGGAAGGCAAGCAGCGGTCCCTGCAAAGGCCGATCTTCGCCATTGTCGAAGTGAAGCTCGGCCGCCCCCTCGCCGAGCAGCAGGAAATGGTGGAAATCGGCATAGAGGCCTTTTTGAAAACGGATGCGCCGGTGCGACAGCGACGGCGCATGCCACTCGCCCCTGGCATAGTGATGAATGCCGCCGTTCGTTGCCAAGGCCTCTCCTCCGCTCCCTAGTCAAACAATGCTGTTATCACCGGATAATTACAATATTAACCCAATAAATCGCATTCCATCCCTAGCCGATCGGCGTAACCTTGTCTCCATCAGCCTTTGGGAGGAGGCTCTTCAACAGATGCAGGAACGCTCAAGCGACCCTCGTGGCGCCGCGTCCGCTCGTTTTCTCCCATGGCAATAACGCAGGCGCCGGTCGATGGCGCCAACACGTGACGAATTGGGTGAAGCGGTGTTTTCGGCAAAGCTGATGATCAACAACGAGGCGATGGATGCTTCCGAAGGGGCCACCTTCGAACGCATCGATCCGCTGACCGGCGACGTCGCCACGATCGCCGCGGCCGGATCGGTTGCCGACATGACGCGGGCCGCCAATGCGGCCGCTGCCGCCTTTCCCGCCTGGTCGCAGACCGGCCCGGGCGAACGGCGCAGACTGCTCAACGCCGCCGCCGATCTTCTCGATATCAGAACGCCGGAGCTCGTTGCCGCCATGACCGGCGAAACCGGCGCCACCAGACAATGGGCGGCGATCAATTGCGGGCTCGGCGCCGATATTCTTCGCGAGGCGGCGGCGATGACCACGCAAATATCGGGCGAGATCATTCCGTCAGGCATTCCCGGAAGCCTCGCCATGGCGGTGCGCCAGCCGGCCGGCGTCTGCGTCGGCATCGCCCCGTGGAATGCGCCGATCATCCTCGGCACCCGCGCCGTCGCCATGCCGCTTGCCTGCGGCAACACCGTCGTCCTCAAGGCCTCGGAACTCTGCCCGAAAACCCATGGCCTGATCGGCGACGTGCTGCGGGATGCCGGTTTTCCCCGCGGTGTCGTCAATGTCGTCTCCAATGCGCCGAACGATGCCGCGGCCATCGTCGACGCCCTGATCGCCCATCCGGCCGTGCGCCGCATCAACTTCACCGGCTCCACCCGGGTCGGCAGGATCATCGCCGAATCCGCGGCAAGGCATCTGAAACGCTGCCTGCTCGAACTCGGCGGCAAGGCGCCGTTCATCGTCCTGGCCGATGCCGATATCGACGAGGCGGTCGGTGCGGCCGCCTTCGGCGCCTTCATGAACCAGGGCCAGATCTGCATGTCGACCGAGCGGATCATTCTGATGGACGAGATCGCCGACGGCTTCGTCGGCAAGTTCCGGACGAAAGCCGAAACCCTCGTCGCCGGCCATCCCGGCGACGGCAATACGCCGCTCGGCACGCTGATCAACGCCGAAGCCATCAGGCGCGTCCGGTCACTCATCGACGATGCCCTGCAGAAGGGCGCGGTCCTCGTCTGCGGCGGCGAGGCCCACGGCACGCTGATGGATGCGACCGTCATCGACCATGTGACACCGGCCATGCGCATCTACCGCGAGGAAAGCTTCGGGCCGGTTGCGGCGATCATCCGGGTCGGCAGCGTCGACGAGGCGGTGACGGTTGCCAACGACAATGAATACGGGCTTTCGGCGGCGGTTTTCGGCGCCGACGTCAATGCGGCGTTATCGGTCGCCATGCGGCTCGAATCCGGCATCTGCCACATCAACGAAGCCACCGTTTCCGACGAGCCGCAAATGCCGTTCGGCGGGGTCAAATCCAGCGGCTACGGCCGCTTCGGCGGCAAGGCCGCAATCGATGAATTCACCGAGCTTCGATGGATTACCATGGCATCGGGAAAACGACATTACCCGATCTGAATTCAGATCGGGATGAACACAGGGAACGGGCTGGGAGGCCCATCAAGAGGGAGGAATGATTTCATGAACGGCATTTTCCGCAACGGGAAACTCAACGCGGCATCTCTCACCCGCCGCTCTTTCATCGTATCGGCTGCCGCAGGCAGTGCGGCGCTGGCTCTTTCCGGCCGCACGGCCTTTGCCCAAAGCGGCGACACGCTGAAGGTCGGCTTCATCAGCCCGCGCACCGGCCCTCTCGGCGGCTTCGGCGAGACGGACGGGTATGTGCTCGACCTGGCGCGCAAGGCGCTGGCGAACGGCCTGCAGGCGGGCGGCAAGAGCTGGAAGGTGGAGATTCTCGACCAGGACACCCAATCCGACCCCTCGCGCGCCGGCCAGCTAGCGAAGGAGTTGATCAACAACCAGGCGATCGACCTGATGCTCGCCGTCTCGACGCCCGAAACCATCAATCCGGTCGCCGATGCCTGCGAGGCAGCCGGCATTCCCTGCCTGTCCACCGTCATGCCCTGGGAAGCCTGGTATTTCGGCCGCGGCGCCAAGCCCGGCGCGCCCTCGCCGTTCAAGTGGACCTATCATTTCGGTTTCGGCGTCGAAGAGTTCCACAAGGCCTATGTTTCGCAGTGGAGCCTGATCGAGACCAACAAGAAGGTCGGCGTCATGTATCCCAACGACGCAGACGGCAATGCGATCCGCGCCCATCTGGCGCCGGCGCTGGCCAAGTCGGGCTTCACCATCGTCGATCCCGGCGCCTATGAAACCGGAACCACCGACTTCTCGGCGCAGATTGCCCTTTTCCGGCAGGAGGGCGTGGAGATCTTCAACTCCTTCCCGATCCCGCCCGATTTCGCCGCCTTCTGGCGTCAGGCGGCACAGCAGGGTCTCACCCAGCAGATCAAGATCTGCCAGGTCGCCAAGACAGGCCTGTTTCCCTCCGACATCGAGGCGCTCGGCGATCTCGGCCTGAACATCGGCAGCGCCGCCTACTGGCACAAGGCTTTCCCTTATAAATCGACGCTGACCGGCGTCTCCGGAACCGAACTCGCCGACGGCTATGAAACCGCCAGCGGCAAGCAGTGGACGCAGCAGCTCGGCGCCAGCCTCGCCCTTCTCGACGCCGGCTTCGATGCGCTGAAGGCGAGCGACGACGTCAAGAGCAAGGAGGCGGTGGCCAAGGCGATATCAACGCTGAAGACCACGACGATCGCCGGCAAGGTCGACTTCACCAGCGGCCCTGTCGCCAACGTCTCGGCCGGGCCGATCATCGGCACGCAATGGGTGAAGGCGGAGGGCTCGAAATTCCCGCTCGACTACGTCGTCACCGAAAACGCCACCGATCCCAATGTCCCGGTCGGCGCCAAGCTCACCGCTTACAACGGATAACCGACAGTGCGGCGGGAAACTCAAAATCGGCCGGGGGAAGCTTTTCTCTCGGCCAAGGGGATCCACAAGCGGTTCGGCGCGCTTGTCGTGCTGGACGACCTGGATTTCTCCATGGGCGATGGCGAGGCGGTCGGCATCGTCGGGCCGAACGGCGCGGGCAAGACGACGCTGCTCAGCGTGCTCGCCGGCGCCTATCCGCCGAGTGCGGGAAGCATCACCTTCGACGGCACTGAGGTCACCAGCCGGACGGCGGCGGAGCGCTGCCGCTCGGGTCTGGTGCGGACCCATCAGATTCCGAAACCCTTCAGCGGCATGACGACCTTCGAAAATGTCTTCGTCGCCGCTTCGCACGGCAGTGCCACCAGCCGCGACGAGGCCTATGAGCGTGTGGTGGATTCGCTATCGCTCTGCGGCATGCTCGGCGTCGCCAACCGCCAGGCCGACACGCTCGGCCTCTTGGATCGCAAACGGCTGGAGCTTGCCCGCGCGCTCGCCACCCAGCCGAGGCTGCTGCTGCTCGACGAGATCGGTGGCGGCCTGACCGATGGCGAAGCGAGCGAGCTTGTGGAAACCATCCTCGAATTGCGCCGCCGCGGCATCGGCATCATCTGGATCGAACATATCGTTCATATCCTGCTGCAGGTGGCGGAGCGGCTGATCTGCATGGATGCCGGCAGGATCATCGCCGACGGCGAACCGAAAACGGTCATGAGCGATGCCGAGGTGGTCAAGGCCTATCTTGGAGGCACACCCACATGAGCCATCTCTCCATCCGCGACCTCGACGTCCGCCACGGCCTGCTGCAGGCGGTGCGCGGGGTCAGTTTCGATCTTGCCAAGGGCGAGGTGCTGGCCCTGGTCGGCGCCAACGGCGCCGGCAAGACGACGCTGCTCAGATCGATCGCCGGCGCCCATCTTCCCGCCTCCGGCCGCGTCCTTCTCGACGATGAGGATCTGGCCGCCGTCCCGTCCCACAAGCGGATCGCCAAGGGCATCGCCCTGGTGCCGGAAGGCCGGCGGCTATTTTCGCAAATGACGGTCGAAGAGAACCTGCTGCTCGGAAAGAGCTGCGGCCGCAAGGGCGAGTGGAGCATCGACCGCGTGCTCGACGCCTTTCCCAACCTGAAACCCCGCCGTCACGCCAAGACCGGCCACCTCTCGGGCGGGGAACAGCAGGCGACCGCCATCGGCCGGGCGCTGATGAGCAATCCCGATATTCTTCTGCTGGACGAGGTTTCGCTCGGGCTTTCGCCTCTGGTCGTCGATCGCGTCTACGCGCAATTGCAGGCGCTGCTCACCTCGGGAACGACCATCGTGCTCGTCGAGCAGGATCTTGCCCGCGCCATGAGCGTCGCCAGCCGTGTGATCTGCATGCTCGAGGGACGCATCGTCCTCGACCGACCGGCGGCCGCCGTCACGCGCGAGCATGTCACACAGGCCTATTTCGGATTGCACCGGGCATCCGGCGAAAGGAGCGCATCATGATCAACACCCTGCTCCAGGGCATTCTGCTCGGCGGTTATTACGCCGTCATCGCCTGCGGCCTGTCCTTCATGTTCTCGGTCATGCGGATCATCAATCTCGCGCATGGCAGCCTGGCGGTCGCGGCCGCCTACGGGCTGTGGCTGCTCGCCGCCAAAGCCGGCATCCCGCCTTTCGCCGGGCTGCTGATCGTGCTGCCCGTCATGGCGGTGATCGGCTGGCTGCTGCAGCGCTTCATTCTCGAACGCAGCGCCCGCGGCGGTACGCTACTGCCGATTCTGACGACCTTCGGCCTGTCGATCGTCATCGACAACCTGCTGTTCGAGCAGTTCGGCGCCGACACGCGGTCGCTGGCGCCCTTCATCGGCAACCTGTCCTATGCCTCCTGGCAGCTGCCGGGCCACATCTTCGTCGGCAAGCTTGCCGTCCTGATGATGGTCACGGCGATCCTCATTCTCGGCGGACTGCAGTTCTTCCTCAGCCGTTTTGCGCTTGGGCGCGCCATCCGCGCCACGGCCGAAGACCCGGATACGGCAGGGCTGGTCGGCATCGATGCGCGTGGGGTGAATGCCGTTGCCACCGCCATCACCATGGTCACAACAGGCATTGCCGGCGCCTTTCTTGGCATGCGGGCGACCTTCAGCCCCTATGCCGGCGGCCCGCAGCTTCTCTTTGCCTTCGAGGCGGCCGTCATCGGCGGAGCGGGATCGCTGTGGGGCACACTTGCCGGCGGCATCGTTCTCGGCCTTGCCCAATCGCTCGGCGCGCAATTGCATCCGCAGGGCTTCCTGATCGGCGGCCATGCCGTGTTCCTGCTGGTGCTTTTCATCAGGCTGTCCCGGTCCCGCCTGCCGGTTCTCGACAAAGTCGGAGCGCTTCTCAAACCCAGCGCCCTCCTCAACCTTCGCGCCCGCCTTCGGAGTCCGACATGACCCCCAATACGAGCTTTGCCTCCAACGGAATATCGATAGAACGCTGGACGAAATCGTCGCGGCTAGCGCTCGCTTCCATGGCCGCGGTGCTTGCCCTGCTGATCCTCGCCCCCGCCGTGCTCGGCGCCGGTGCGATCGACCGGATGACCGCCCTGTTCATCTATGTGATCCTTGCCGCCATGTGGAATGCGCTTGCCGGCTTCGGCGGGCTGGTGTCGGTCGGCCAGCAGCTGTTCTTCGGGCTCGGCGCCTATTTCACCATTCGCCTCGCCGATGCCGGGCTCGATCCCTTCGTCTCGGTCTTTGCCGCGGCGATCGTGACCGGCGCACTGTCGATCCCGCTTTCGCTGTTCATGCTGCGGCTGAAGGGCGGCGAGTTTGCGATCGGCATGTGGGTCATGGCCGAACTCGCCCATCTGCTCGTCAATCTCGACCGGCTGATCCAGGGGGAAACGGGCACCTCGCTGATCTCGCTCAATGTCTATGACAGCAGCATGCGGCGGGCGACGATCTACTGGCTCGCACTGACCGCGATGGCCGCGCTGCTCGGCGCGCTCTTCATCCTGATGCGCAGCCGCGCCGGCGCGGCCATGCAGGCGATCCGTGACAATGAGGAGGCGGCAACCTCGGTCGGCGTGCGCGTGACCGCGACCAAGCGGCTGCTCTTTGTGCTCGCCGCTTTCGGCATAGCGGTCGCCGGCGGACTGTGGCTGGCGACCGCGACGACCTTCCAGCCGAAGACCTATTTCAGCGTCCAGTGGACGGCCTACATGATCTTCATGGTGCTGGTTGGCGGGATCGGCAAGTTCGAGGGCGCCATCCTCGGCGCCATCCTGTTCTTCGTGATCGAGACCTTCTTCGGCGCAGCCGGCGTCTGGTACCTGATCGGCCTCGGCGCCACCGCGCTGATTTTCTCGCTCTACCTGCCGCGCGGCCTCTGGGGCGAAGTCGAACGCCGTTTCGACTTCCAGCTTCTGCCGGTCGGCTATCGGCTGAAACTGCCCGGTCCGACCAAGATCCAATGGAAAGAATGAGCCGGCTTATATCAGGACTCTCATGTGAAAGGTGACGTTCATGCTTTTTGGTAAAACAATCCTGGTGACCGGCGTGGCCTCCGGCATCGGCGCCCGCACGGCCGAGCTGGCCGGTCAGATGGGCGCCGAGGTGATCGGCGTCGACGTGCGCGAACCGGCAGGTGCAAGTGCCGCCTTCATCAAGGGCGATCTCTCCACACCGTCAGGCGTTGCCGAGATCGTCGCGCAGTTGCCGACGCGTCTCGACGCGCTCGCCAATGTCGCCGGCCTTTCCGGCAACACCGGCGTCGTCTCGACGCTTGCCGTCAATTTCTACGGGCTGCGCGCTTTGTCGGAAGCCGTGGCACCGCGCCTGCGCGAAGGCGGCGCCATCGTCAACGTCGCCTCGATCGCCGGTTACGGCTGGCGCGCCAATCTCGAGCGGGCAAAAACGCTCACGTCAATCGAAGGCTTTCCCGATGTCGCGGCGGTTGCCGCCGAATACGGGCTGAAGGACGAGGAGGGCTATCCGCTCTCCAAGGAGCTGCTGCTGCTCTGGACCATGCGCGCCGCCCACCAGCCGCTATTCAAAAACCGCGGCATCCGGGTCAATGCGGTCAGCCCCGGGCCGGTGGAAACGCCGATCCTCAAGCAGTTCCGCGCCGTGCTCGGCGATGCAAGGGTCGACAGCGACATCACCCGCGTCGGCCGCGCCGGCACTGCGGCCGATATCGCGCCCGCCGTGCTCTTCCTCTGCTCGGACGGCGCGCGCTGGATCAACGGCAGCAATCTTGCCGCCGACGGCGGCCTCGAAGCATCGATCAATGCCGACGTGCTCGGCTTCTAATTCATTCCCAGGAGACCCCACGATGAATATTTCCCTGCTGATAAACGGCGCCAACCGCGCGGCCTCCGGCGGCCGGACATACGATCGCATCGACCCCTTCACCGAAAAGCTCGCCAGCCGCGCCGCCGCGGCAAGCCTGGACGATGTCGCCGCCGCCGTCGATGCCGCCTCCGCCGCATTCGGCGACTGGTCGAAGACCGGCCCCGGCCAGCGCCGCGCCATCCTGATGAAGGCTGCCGATATCATGGATTCGAAAGTCGGCGAGTTTACCCGGCTGATGATCGAGGAAACCGGCGCCACCGCGCCCTGGGCCGGCTTCAACGTCATGCTCGCCGCCAATATCCTGCGCGAGGCCGGCGCCATGACAACACAGATCGCGGGCGAAATCATTCCCTCCGACAAGCCCGGCACGCTTGCCATGGGTGTTCGCCAGGCCGCCGGCGTCTGCCTGGCGATTGCCCCGTGGAATGCGCCCGTCATCCTCGCCACCCGCGCCATCGCCATGCCGATCGCCTGCGGCAACACGGTCATCCTCAAGGCATCCGAACAATGCCCCGGCACGCATCGGCTGATCGCCACGGCGCTGACCGAAGCGGGCCTGCCGGCCGGCGTCATCAATGTTCTCACCAATGCGCCGGAGGATGCGCCTCAAATCGTTGAAGCGCTGATCGCCCATCCGGCCGTCAGGCGGGTGAATTTCACCGGCTCGACCAAGGTCGGCAAGATCATCGCCGAGACCTGCGGTAAACATCTGAAACCCGCCCTGCTCGAGCTCGGCGGCAAGGCGCCGCTGGTCATCCTCGATGACGCCGATATCGACGGCGCCGTCAACGCCGCCATTTTCGGCGCCTTCATGCATCAGGGTCAGATCTGCATGTCGACGGAGCGGATCATCGTCGACGCGGCGATCGCCGATCAATTCGTCGCCAAACTGGCCGCCCGCGCCAGCCAGCTGCCGGCCGGCGATCCGCGCGGCCATGTCGTCCTCGGCTCGCTGATCAGCCTCGATGCCGCCAAGAAAATGGAAGAACTGATCGCCGATGCGACGGCCAAGGGCGCCAAACTCGTGGCCGGCGGCAAGCGCTCGGGCACCGTGGTCGAGGCGACGCTGCTCGATCACGTCACATCCGATATGCGCGTCTATACGGAAGAATCCTTCGGCCCGGTCAAGCCGATCATTCGTGTCTCGGGTGAGGAGGAAGCCATCCGCATTGCCAACGATACCGAATACGGCCTATCATCGGCCGTCTTCACCCGTAACATTCAGCGGGCGATGGCGGTTGCGGCCCGCATCGAATCCGGTATCTGCCATATCAATGGCCCGACGCTGCACGACGAGGCGCAGATGCCCTTCGGCGGCGTCAAGGGCAGCGGCTACGGCCGCTTCGGCGGCAAGGCGGCAATCGCCGAATTCACCGACCTGCGCTGGATCACGGTAGAGGATTCCGCCCAGCATTACCCCTTCTGAGGGGCGCCTGCCGGAGGCATTGAAAATCACGAGCGCCACAGCGGCTATTGCGGTTGTGGCGCATTTTACTCGGAGTTCACGGTCGAAAGAAGCTTCCTCCATAAACGTGAGTGGGTTTAGCGTTGCCTTAAACAAACTGTGCAAGGGTAGATGCCTGTTATCTACACCGGCGACCTGATGAAGTTTCGAAGACATCCAAAGGTAGCGCGCGGCTTTGTGGGCGCTGTCATGCGCCATGCCAGCGCATTTGCTCCAGCCATATTTGCGGCCGCCATTGCCGTCATCGTCGTCTGGGTGGCCACAAACTGGCGGCTGGAGCGATCGCTGGCCGATGAACGTTCGATCGTCGCCGGTGAGCTTGCCACCATATCATCCCGACTTCAGACGAACCTCAACAGCAATGTGAAGCTGTTGCAAGGCCTGGCGGCGGGTATCGCAGCCAACCCGGGGATGGACCAGGACGCCTTTTCCAAACTTGCCGCGCAGATCCTGCTGCCCGATTCACAGTTGCGAAGCTTCGCCGCCGCACCCGGCATGGTGGTCAAATGGGTTTATCCGGAAAAGGGAAATGAAAAGGCCATCGGACTGGACTACCGAACAAATGAGAAGCAACGGGCGGGCGCGATGCTGGCGCGCAACACCCACAATATCGTGCTGACGGGCCCGGTCGACCTTGTCCAAGGCGGAACGGCTTTCGTCGTCAGGTGCCCGATCTATATCGACAACGGAACAAGCCAGGTCTTCTGGGGCCTGCTGTCCGGACTGATCGACATTCCCAGGCTCTACGGCGAAAGCGGCCTTGGCGCGAGCGAGCTTGAGATCGCCATCAGCACCGTGCCGGATCCGAACGCGCCCAAACAGGTTTTTTTCGGCAGCCTGGAAACTTTTTCCAAGCAACCGGTCGTGACCTCCGTCGATATGACCTATGGCCGATGGACGCTGGCCGCCGTGCCGAAGAGCGGATGGGGCCGATATAGCGGGCTCGGCACCTTTGAACTCTATGCGAGCCTATTGTCACTCTGTGTCGTCGCACCGATGATCTGGGTCGGCTTTCTCACGAAATCACGCCAGAGAACCATCGAAAAGCTTCGCCTTCACAAGAAAAAGCTCGTTCGCGCACGCCAACGGCTGGAATATCTGTCGCTGCACGATGCCCTGACCGGGCTTCCCAATCGACGGTTTATCGACCGGATGATCGCAGAGCCACCGAGACCCGGCCCGGACGATTGCCTGATCCTGATCCATATCGACCTCGATCGCTTTAAGGAGATCAACGACACGAAAGGCCATGCCGGAGGCGACACGGTCTTGCAGACAACGGCTTTCCGCCTTGCCGAACTGGCCGGCCCGAACGATGTCGCGGCGCGGATCGGCGGCGATGAGTTCGTCTTCGCCAGCTGGAGCAGCGATCCCGAACCGAAAGCCAACGGACTGGTCCAGCAGATCGTCGAGACGCTCGAGCAGCCCCTCTTCATCGATGGTGCGGAATGTGTGGTCGGGGCGAGCGCCGGTGTCGCCTGGGAAACCGAACAGGCGCGCGGACGCGACCTCGGCCAATTGCTTTTGAATGCCGATCTGGCTCTATACGAGGCGAAGAAGACGGGCCGCGGCCGCGCGGCGATTTTCACCGAGGAACTTCGCAGCGCGGCGATCCAGTCAAAAGAACTGGCGGATGAATTCGATCATGCGCTCGACAGCGATGAACTCGTTGCATTCTTCCAGCCGCAGTTCGATGCCAATACATTGGCGATCGCCGGCGTCGAGGCCCTTGCCCGCTGGGATCATCCGAAAAAAGGTCTGCTCGGCCCGAACGCATTTCTCGATGTCGCCGAAAGGCTCGGGCGCAGCGGCGACATGGACAGGCTGATCCTGCAAAAGGCGCTGTTCGAGCTGACGCGATGGGATAGTCTCGGAATGCAGATCCCGCGTGTCTCGGTGAATATATCGGCGCGCCGGCTGGCGCAGGCAGATCTGCTTGCCGAGCTCTCCGCGCTTCCCGTCGCCAGGGGCCGGCTCTGTTTCGAGCTGCTCGAGACAATCTCCTTCGACCATCTTCAACCTGTTCTCAGCGAGATCATTCCGGCGGTCAAAGCGCTCGGCATCGAAATCGAGATCGATGATTTCGGCACCGACCATGCCAGCATTGTCAGCCTGCTTCGATTTGAGCCACGCAGACTGAAGATCGATCGGGAGATCATCAAGCCGATTATCGCCTCTCCATCCCAGCGCCGCCTGGTCTCCTCGATTATCGAAATCGGCCGCTCACAGAACATCGACATCGTTGCCGAGGGCGTGGAGACAATGGAACATGCGAAGATCCTGAAAGATCTGGGCTGCCATCTGCTGCAGGGTTACGCTCTCGCACGGCCGATGAGCTCGCAGCAGCTGATCGACTTTTGCAGCATGAAGGACAGGGGACTGACAGGGGCAGGCTGATCGCTGCTCCTGCTTCGACACTCTAGAGCATGTCGCGCAAAAGTGTGCAGCGGTTTTGCGGCAACGATATGCGAAAACAAGGACCTAAAGCGCGAGGAGCGAATCTGAAAGATCGCGACGCGCTTTAGACCGAGAAGCCGTCCAATGCGTCGGCGAGCTTCAGCCACAGATCATGGGGAGGCGAAGGAATGGGCCGCGAATCCTCATCGGAGATCCGAATTGCGAAAGCGGTCTCATCGCGTGTGAAAGCCGTCAGCATCCGGCGAAATTTCGCAGCCCTGTCGGTAAACTGATCCGAACCCTGCTCGCCCAGCACCGTACGCACCGTTGCAATGGCCAGATTGAAATTCTTCTGCAACGGCCCGAAGGCGCCGCGGTGCTTCTCCCGCACGCGGCGATGCAGATCGCCCTGGGCGAGAGCGGCCATTGCATCGTTGAAATCATGCAAATTATCGCCGATCGATACGATCAGCTGGTTGAGGATGGCGGCCGAACGGCCAAGATCCGGGTCGGCATAATCGGCATGCATGCGCTGCGTCAGATCTCCGCTCATGACAGCCGTCGCCAAGGCCGCGATCTCGGCGCAGAATCTGATTTTCTGATCGTTGGGATCGGTTGATGCTTCCATGGTTTCGGGATCTTCGGAATCTCGATCCTGGCACGTCTTATTCCGCCCGGAGCCGTTCGTTATCTCGACCATGTCCGCTCAAGCCCTAGCGCAATGCACCGCGGCCGGACGACCCAAGGCGGATCATAAGCCCACAATTGCCACGTACCATGTCGTTTCCCATATGCCTGCTGGAACCCCCGCCGCTGTCGCCGCCTGACGGGTTATCCCAGCCGACAGCGCGCAATCCCATCCAATGCGGCAACGCTTAAAAAAATCCTTCGGCCTTGCCGCGGCCCGCTCTTTTGCGCGCAGAACGGATAACCTCGACGCATTTTGATTAGGACAGCGGCCTGCACAACGCGTTTCGAAGCCCCGCGGATCGGCAGGCCCCTCCTAAAACAGCAACTCGCCCGCGGAGAGTTTTCAATCGAAATTCACTGCGCAGCTGCCGTCACCAGACTGATTAAGCGGCGGCTGGAGGACAGCCGTTGCCCGCACCAAAATTCCCGGGAACCTTTTCGCCCGATCTGCATCCAATGCTCGCTACCGAAGGCGCATCACCGATGCTGCCGGCAGACATTCCGTCATGCGCGAACAAAGGAGACAGATCATGTTCAAGCAAATTCTCGGCGCAACCTTCATCGCGGCGTCGCTCGGCACCGCCGCGCTCGCCGCCGATGCCAAGCCGACCGACCCGCAGATCGCTCATATCGCCTATACGGCCGGGCAGATCGATGTCACCGCTGCAGAGCAGGCGTTGAAGAAGAGCAAAAATGCCGAGGTCATCGAATTCGCCAAGACGATGGAGCGCGACCACAAGGCCGTCAACGATCAGGCGCTCGCGCTTGTCAAGAAGCTGAAGGTGACGCCTGAGGACAACAAGATCAGCCAGTCCTTGTCGACACAGGCAAGCAAGGAACTGACGACGCTCGGTGCCCTCGATGGTGCGGCCTTCGACAAGGCCTATGTCGAAAACGAGGTCGCCTATCACAAATCGGTCAACGACGCGCTTGCCAAGGTGCTGATCCCTTCGGCTCAGAACAAGGAGCTGAAATCGCTGCTGGAAACGGGCCTGACCCTGTTCAAGCAACACCAGATGCATGCCGAGCATCTTGCTTCGATGATCAAGTAGGCCAGCGATGGGCAGGCTTATCAAGGTGCTGCGGCTTCCCTTGCTGTTGGCGCTGCTTTGGGCGAGCGCCGGCGTCGCCTCGGCGGCGGAGTATCAGGTCACCATCGCGGGCATGAAATTCGGTGCGCCGCCGGCCGAACTGCATGTCGGCGATGTGATCGTCTGGCGAAACGATGATATGTTCAGGCATACGGCGACGGCTCGCGACAAGAGCTTCGATATCGATCTGCCGCCGAAATCGGAAGCGCGGATGACGATCAGCCGGGCAGGAGCGGTCGATTTCTATTGCCGTTTTCATCCCGCCATGACGGGCAAACTGAACGTCCGGCCATAGGGCCGGGCTCCGATCAAACAACGCGGAGATTTGCATGGCAGCCATTTCGGTTCCGGTCGCGCGACACCGGCAGCACATATCGACGCTATCGGACGCCGAGCTCGTGCCCCTAGCAAAGCAGGGCGACGAACCCGCCATTCGTGCTATTGTCCAGCGCCACAATCAGCGTCTGTTCCGCACAGCGCGCGCCGTCATCCGCAACGATGGGGAGGCGGAAGATGTCGTGCAGGCCGCCTATATCAGGGCCTTCACCAATCTGGCGACGTTTCGCGGTGAGGCCGAGCTTTCGACATGGCTGACCCGGATCACGCTCAACGAGGCGCTGGGTCGTGTGCGCCAACAGAAGAACACCACTACGCTCGAGGAAATCGACATGCAGACGACGTCGCCGGGCGGCGAAGTGCTTCAATTTCCATCCTCGCTTTCCGCAACCGATCCCGAAACCGAGCTGTCGCGGAGCCAGGCGCGCCAGCTCCTCGAACATGCGGTCGACGAACTGCCGGATGATTTTCGCGCCATCTTCGTGCTGCGCGATGTCGAAGGCATGAACACCGAGGAAGCTGCATCCTATCTCGGCATCAGGCCCGAAACCGCCAAGACACGGCTCCACCGGGCGCGAAAAATGATGCGTCAGTCGATCGAAAAACGGCTCTCCGGTGCATTCCAGGCACTGTTCCCCTTCGATGGCGCCCGCTGCGTTTTCATGGCCGATCGCGTCATCGCCGCGCTTCGGCAGCCGTCATGATATCTCGCAATAACATCGCATAACCCACCGGGTCTCGCCAACCAATCGTGCGGGCAACAATGGTCACCCTATGCCCCCGCCAGCGAGGAGCAGGCTTGCAGTGCACCGGTTAGTCTATCGAGTTCGTCCAAAACGTTTCGGATCCGGGCACGCGCCTGGAGCATCTGATCCATCTCCGGATCGCCGGACGGTTGGCCCGGGATCTGCGGGTCGTGAAGCTCCATCGACGTGCCAGAGACCGGATTTGGAAAGAGGATGATTTCAGCCATTTGCATTCTTTGTTTCGTTGGTCTGGCGGACAGGAAACGCTCATGTCTCCGGATCCGATGGCTTAAAGGGATGCGGTCTATTTCATGCCGATCGCCCGGAACATCCTCGCTATTCATTGCAGCGAGTTGCATGTGTTCGTCAGGCCATAAACACCGCCTCAGCCTTAACAAATTCCTATTTTCGCGTGGGCCGGAATTCACATGACAGCTTTGCTGCGCCAAGTGGATAGGGCTGCGACAATCGCACATTTTCGGATCGTTGCGCCATCGGCTCCTGCCGCTCGACAAGCGCTCTCGGCCGGGCGAACGCCGTAGATTTCGCAGCAGTCTCGTGCAGGGCAGCAACGGCGCCTAGATCATCATTTTCCAGCGGCCTTCATCCGCAAGACAGTATCTCGCCCGGCTTGGCGCCGCTCGCCGCAGAGCGCAGCCACAGGGCGATGATATCGGCCTTGGGCACGGCTTTGCTGTAGAGGAACCCCTGCGCCGAACCGCATCCGTTTGCCGCCAGGAAAGCTGCTTGCTCGGCGGTTTCGACGCCCTCTGCCACCACGCTCTGTCCGAGACAGCGCGCGATGGACAGGATCGCCTTGACCAGTTCCTCGTTGCGTCTGTCGGTGCTGTTGATGAACGAGCGGTCGATCTTCAGCGTGTCGATCGGGAAGCGCGCCAGATAATTCAGCGCCGAATAGCCGGTGCCGAAATCATCGATGGCGATCGAAAATCCCATGCTTCGAAGTTCGCAGAGCGCCTGCAGCGTTTCGTTCTTCTGATCGAGCAGAAGGCTTTCGGTTATTTCGATCTCGACCCATTCCGCGCGGCAGCCGGTCTCGTCGAGAATTTCGGCAATCGACTTTACCAGTCCGGCAGACTGGAACTGCTTGACCGACAGATTGATCGCCACCTTGTGCGTTGACTGGCTATCGGCGTTCAATTCGGTCGCCGTCTGGCAGGCCTCGCGCAGCACCCACCGCCCGAGTTCCACGATCAGCCCCGTGTCTTCGGCGACCGGAATGAAACGGGCGGGAGGAATCATGCCCATTTCGGGGTGACGCCATCTCAGCAAGGCTTCGGAGCCGACCATGGCGCCGTTCTCCAGAAGCACTTTCGGCTGGTAGTGCAATTCCAGCTCTCCACGCTCGATGGCGCGGCGCAATTCCGATTCCAGCCGCATGCGCTCCTCGGCGCTCGCCGTCAGGTCCTTCGAGTAGAAACGAAAATTGTTTCGCCCCGAGCGCTTGGCGAGATACATCGCCGAGTCGGCGTATTTCACGAGGTCGTTGGCGTCGGCGCTGTCATCGGGATAGAGCGCGATGCCGACACTGCATGAAATGAAGACCTCCTGGCCATCCAGCAGGAAACCTTCCTTGAACTTCTCGAGGATCATGCCGGCAATCCGGCCGAGATCGCCCGCCTGGCGGATATCCGGCAACAGGATCGCGAATTCGTCACCGCCGAGACGCGCGACAGTGTCGTAGTCGCGCACGCTGTCGTTGAGCCGCGCGGCGGCCTGGCAGAGCAACTGATCGCCGACGGGATGGCCCATCGTATCGTTGACCACCTTGAAGTGATCGATGTCGATCAGCATCACGCCGGCCCGCTGGCCGCGCGAAACGGCCGAGGTGATCATCTGCCGCAATCGATCGTTGAACAGCGATCGGTTCGGCAAAGAGGTCAGGGGATCGTAGAAGGCCATCTGGTGGATTTTCTGGCGCGAGACATTCAATTCGGTGACATCCCGCGATACGCCGAGAACCCCGACGACTTCTCCTCCTGCACCCAAGACCGGAACCTTGCGCGTTTCAAGAAGAACGGATTGCCCGTTCTCCTGGGAAATGACCCATTCCTCGTTGACGAGGATGCTCCCGGCCTGGATCGCCGCTTCATCGAACTCCCGGAAGGACCGAGCCCTTTCGGCGTCGAATAGCTCGAAATCCGTTTTTCCGACGACTTCGGTCTCCGTCTTACCCGTCAGTCGCTCGAATGCGTGGTTGCATAGGAGATAGACGCCGTCCATGTCCTTCACCCAGACCATGTCAGGCATGGTCTGAAGCACGCTGAGCAGCTGCGTCCGCACGGAATTTATGGCTTCTTCCGCCCGCTTTCGCTCGGTAATGTCGCGCGAGAATGCCAGAAGCGTGTTGACCGTGGGATCGGCGCTCGGTCGTTTGGCGACCGACAGCTCGAACCATCGCGTCTCGCCGTTCGGCAAGGAGACGCTGATGCAGCGACCGTAGGCCACCCCCCTTTTGGCGGCCGTGCCGAGCGCCTCCATTGCAATGGCCGCCTGGTCCGGAGCCAGAACGTCGTTGACCGTTCTGCCGAGCAGCATCTCCTTCTGCTGGGCCAGCAGTTCGGGACTTCTCGTCCAGACTTGGAGATAGCGGCCTTCCTCATCCGCCTCGAACAGAACATCCGGAATGGCGGTGATGATCCCCTCCGCGAATTCGAGCGCCTTCGTGAGGTCTCGCTGCGCCTGCTTGTGCTCGGTGATGTCGACGACGGCGCCGATCAGGCCAGCCGGAGCGCAGTTATCGCCGGTCAAGACAGCCTTGTTGATGGCGACGTCCCGAACGGCCCCATTCGCCGTGGTAAACTTCCTTTCGGTGTACTGGGCTCCACCCCTTTGAAGGAGCGCCCCATTCTCAGCGAAATAGAGTTCGGCCAGATGTTTCGGATGGAGATCGAAATCGGTTTTCCCGATGATCTCGTCGCGCGTAAGACCAACGAAGTCTTCGAAAGCCTTGTTACAGCCGATATAACGGCCATGCGTGTTCTTGTAGAATACGGGAAGGGGACATACGCCGAGCAAGACTTCCGGAAGAGCCTCCTGGGCGAAGGCCGCGTCCTGATGCTGCGCTCCATCCCGCTCGCAGCCCTCCATGAAAAGGACTGGCTGCTGGAGCGATTGGGACGACGACTTCGTCATGAATATCCTCACCATGCGTACCGGCCGGATGCGTCATTCATCCGACCGCGAATTCTCTAGGAAAGCCGCCCAAGTCATTTGAGGCGCAAACTGATGAAGATGTGACCGCAGGAGCGCCGGGCCGCTGCAACCGCAGCACGTCACTCAGACCTGAATAATGCGGCCAGAAAATTAAGAGATCGCTGCGTCCTCCTGCAGCGCCTCACCTTTCGCCGCGCGATCCGGATTGAACGGCGCAATTTGGATATTGCCGACTTGCCTGCCAGGGTTTCACCACCGGCCCGGAAAGGGACATCGTCTTTATCCGGAATCCGAACAGCGTGGCCAATTCACGATGTTTTCGTGCGAATCTTCTCGCAAGAATCTGGTTTTGTTAGTTTTTCGCCAAGGCGTTTACGCTTCTGAAACCAGACCGTCCGCAGTTTTGAACCATTCGAACGAGGTGCTGCCCGTACCTCTCCGCCATGAAGACGGGTTGCGGGACAAGCAGAAACAGGCGCTGCTCATCAATGCAGATGGCATGCGCTCAGAGGGGAAAATGTTCAATAATTCGCATGCACATGGCAGCAGTTTTTCTCGATGCGGCGCAGAAAGTGCGCGCCGGTCCGGCTCGACAGATCGGAATATCCCTGTCGCCTCGAACTCTTGACCCACGGAGGCGCATCGCTCCGGCAAGTTCCACGACAGTCTTGCCAGCGAGCGTCGATGCGATAGCGGTTCGAAGAGCGCACGTCACGGCGTGAGCCCCGCACTTTCCGGCGCGAACCCAGGCCATGAGGGCCGATCTTCCGATACATCATGGTGATGCTTCCGTCCGGCGCAAACGTGGCGGCTTCGGGCAGCGGGCTCCAGCAGCAAAAAACTCAAGCCGTCTTTGAGAACGGGCTGAACGGCCTGTGCGACGAAGGCAGCGCGGCCAATTTATACTTTCCTGATGGAGCGCGAATGGGGGGTGGTTCGAATTTGGAAAATACGGTGACGCCGCCCGGCGAGTCCCATTCCTCCGTGGCGAAATATATCCGCTCCATCGGGCGCCATTACGTGCTCGCCGTCGTCGTCATGACGGTTCTGATCGGGGCAACCTTCCTGACGGTCAAGGTGGCACTTGACCGTCATTCCCTGCAGCAGAACATCAGCTATCTGATCGGCCGCCAATTCATTCGCTTCCAGCAGCTTGCCAATCAGACCCGGGCGATCATGCGCGCTTCGGCCGATCCGAACATGCCCGAATATATCGTCCGGCCGATGGTCGAGGACGTTCAAGGAGCGATCGACGACATCCGCGCCATGAGCGCGCAGTTGAACGCGCTGAATGCCGAGGTCAAGACGAACCTTCTCGAACGACTGAACGGGCGGGACGCGGCATCGGAGAAGCTGCGCCTGGAACTCGACGGGCGGCTGGAAGATTTTCTTCAACGAGCCGAACGCGTCGTCACCGCGAAATTGCAGGATCGGCGGGAGCGTTACAGTTTCTGGGGACCGATCGACTTCGCCGTCTCCTCCGACAGCATGCTCATGCGTCAGTTCAGCGCCTTGATCGAGAGCGCGCATGACCGGAGCGATGTGAGCATCGATCATACCCGCCTGATCAGCGCAGTGCTTCTGAGCCTCACTGCGGCAACACTCATCCTGGCGACCCTCATTCTGTTCATACCGCTTTTGATAAAGCTGCGCAGCGAGCACCGTCGGACGCTCGATTTCGAGATCAAGCTGACGCATCTTGCCCATACCGACACGCTGACAGGCCTTGGCAATCGCTCTTCCTTCAATGAGGCACTGAACGGGCTTTTCAGCTCCGTCGAACGGACGGGCGCCGGTTTCTCCATGCTGCTGGTCGATCTCGACCACTTCAAGGCCATCAATGACAGTTTCGGTCATCCGGCCGGGGATGCGGTTCTGAACCATGTTGCGAGCGCGCTGCAGAAGACGTTCCGCGCCGGCGACGTCGTGGCACGGCTCGGCGGTGACGAATTTGCCGCTCTCATTCCGGGGATATCGGATACGGCGACGCTGGAAGGAATTGCCGAACGCGCCGTTGCAGCCATTGCCACGGAATGTCGCTTCGAGGGCCGGCTGCTGCCGGTTTCAGCCAGCGTCGGCGGCGCGGTCGTGCCCGGCCATGCGTCCGATGAGGCAACCCTCATGCGCATCGCCGATCTGGCGCTTTATGCCGCCAAGGCCAAGCGCAATACCGCAGTGATCTTCGATGAGACGTCCTTCGCCCAGCGGCTGGAGCAGAACCGGCTCGCCGCAGCCCTCGCCTTTGCTGCCGACCGCGACGAGTTCGTCGTCTACTATCAGCAGAAGGTCAATCTGCAAACCGGCGAGCATCTGGGCTTCGAGGCGCTGGTGCGCTGGCGCCACCCCCAGCTCGGCATTCTGCCGCCCGGCCGCTTCCTGCCGCTCATGGAAGGCCATCTCATCCAAAGCATGACGCGCTGTATCGTCGATATCGTCGCTCGTGATCTCAGAGCATGGAAGGCTGCGGGGCTAAGGGTGGGATCGGTCGCCATCAACCTGCCGGAGGCCCTGCTGGTCAACCACGACGGTTACGACCTCATCGCAGCGGCGGTCAAAGCGAACCGGCTCGACTGGCGTGATTTTGCCATCGAAGTCACCGAGGACGTTTTCCTCAATCGCGGCGCCGATCAGATCGCCGAAACCATCTCCCGTTTCCGCAAGCATGGGGTGTCGATCTCGCTCGATGATTTCGGCACCGGCTTCGCCTCGCTCGTGCATCTGCGCGACTTCCCCTTCGACGAACTCAAGATCGACCGTAGCTTCGTGGCCGAGATCGGCAAGGATATCCGCTCCGAGCAAATCATCAGGGCGATCATCGATCTCGCCCGCAACCTCGGAAAGCGATGCGTCGCGGAAGGCATCGAGGAGGAAACCCAGCGTCATTTCCTTTTGAACGCCGGTTGCGAGATCGGCCAGGGTTATCTCTACGCCAAGCCGGAACCGGCTCTCGCAGCGGTCGAACGACTGACCCGCCGGCCGGCCCTGCGCGGGATATCAGGGCGATCACGTAAATTGCGGGTTGAATCCATCTCCTGAGCGCAGCGCACAGAAACGATGCGGCAGGATCGATCAATGAAAGAGGGGCAGAGAATGAACCGGACAATCAAACGGGCATGGCTTGCCGCGGCACTCGCGGCAGCGACACCCGCAGCGCAGGCTTTTGCCGAAGAAGGCCTGGCGGTGGACGTCGTGCATTTCTGGGTATCGAAAAGCGAGTCCGCGGCACTCGACGTATACCGCAAGGCCTGGGCCGCCGCCGGCAATCGATGGGTCGACATGCCGGCGCAGAACAAGGTTGCCGTCCAGCAGGTGGTGAGCGATCGCATCGCCAACGGATATGCGCCGGCGGTGATGCAGTGGAATGCCAACGAGGGATCGCGCGAGCTGCCGGAAATGGGCATCGTGCAGGATATCGATGATGTCGCGCGGGCGGATCATTGGCAGGAGGTCATTCCCGCAACAGTTCTAGACCGGATCTCCTACAAGGGAAAAGTCTATTTTGCGCCGACCAATATTCATGCCGAAAACTGGCTCTGGACAAGCACGGCAGCGCTGGCCGAAGCCGGTGTGAAGACACCGCAGAGCTGGGACGAGCTCTTCGACGCGGCCGAAAAGATCAAGGCGACGGGACGCCTGCCGATCGCGCTCGGCGGCAAACGATGGGAAGTATCTCTCATTTTCAACGACATCGTCTATCATAAGTTCGGGCCGGAAGGTTATGCGCGCCTGATGAGCGGCGATGCCGAACTCGTGCAGGATCCGCGCATGATCGAAGCCCTCGATCTGCTGCTGCGTCTGTCCAATTATGTGGAACCGATCGAGCAGCGAAAGGACAAGACATGGGCCGATGCCACCGCGGCCGTGGGCCAGGGCAAGGCCGGTATGCAGTTCATGGGTGACTGGGCCAAGGGCGAGCTTGCGGCACGCGGCTACAGCGTCGACAAGGATTTCGATTGCAGCCTGGTTCCAGGCACATCGATCGCCTATTTCATGGTGATCGATGCCTTTGCCTTCCCGCTGACCAATCGGGACGGCGCGGCAGAGGCACAGCAGGCTTTCGCCCGCATGGTGCTCGACCGGGACAATCAGGTCGCGTTCAGCCGGATCAAGGGATCGCTGCCGGTGCGCACCGATGTCGATCCGGCCGGACTTGATCGATGCGGCAAGCTCGGATTGGAGATGATCAAGGCCAAGAAGGGCGAAGTCAGTGCTCAATCCCAGGCCATGCCGACCCAGATGTCGGAGGGCTGGATCGCCGTGGTGGGCGACTTTTTCAACAACAGGGACATGTCTCCGCAAGATGCTCAAAAACGCCTGCATGACCTGCTGATGCAGCGCTGAGCGTGAGTTGCCGCCGATGCGTTGATCGCGCGCTTCGAAAGCGGACTCCAGCCGGATAGGGATGAAGGCTGGCGCTCCCCTCGCCCCCAGATCGGCTTCATTGAGGCCGGGGATATCATCGCCGTCGAAATCCCGGCTATAGGTGTTTCCGGCAATCCCGTCGTCAATGAAGGAGACTTGTAATGTCGCAAGAAATGTTCGAACGCGGCCTGGCGATCCGCAAGGAAGTTCTCGGCGCCGACTATGTGGAGACGGCGCTTGGTGCAGCCGACGATTTCAATCGGGACTTCCAGAACCTCGTCACGGAATATTGCTGGGGTGCCGGCTGGGGGCGATCGGCCCTCACCCGCCGCGACAAAAGCCTTCTGAATCTCGTCATGCTCGGCGCCCTGAACCGGAGCCACGAGTTCAAGCTGCATGTGAAGGGCGCCCTGACGAACGGTTGCAGCCGTGAAGAAATCAAGGATACGCTGATGCAGCTCGCCATCTACGCCGGCATCCCGGCCGGCGTGGAAGCCTTCCGGCTGGCGCGCGAAGTCTTCGCCGAAGTCGACAAGGCCTGATATCCAATCCATCCGTCGGGAGATCGCCTGCGCCATGCCATCAGCACGATAATCCGCGGGTCGACCGCGGGTTTCTGCTATGGAACCTGCTCCTGGCCCGCATGAGAGCGGGAGATCGCCGCGGCATGCGGGGCCTTGCGATATCCATAATTCGCAGACATATCCAATACGCGCAACAAACGACGCGCCCGCGACCCGTTTTGGTCAAAACTTTCAAGAATTAACAAAGGCTTAAGCGTCTTTAATACATCTAGCCCTTACTGTTTTTATGTTTTGGGCAGCGGTGTTTTATTGAAGTCGGTTTTTTCATATTCACTCGGCCGGGCCTTCGAAGCCCTTCGCGGTCTTAAAAGGGACAGAACCGGCAACGTCGGAATCATCGTCGCTCTCAGCCTGGTGCCGATGCTCGTCGCAGTCGGCGCAAGCTTTGACTATATTCGCAGCTACAATGTCCGCCAGAGGATGCAAAGCGACCTCGATGCGGCGCTGATCGCCGCGGTCAAGCAGATCAACAATACCGAGGACACCGACGCCCTCAAGGTGAAGGTCTCCGACTGGTTCCACGCACAGGTGGAAAACAGCTACACGCTTGACGAAATCGACATCGATACATCAAACCACAACATCACGGCGACGGCGAGCGGCACCGTTCCGACGACGTTCATGAAAATCGCCAATATCGACACCGTTCCGGTCAGCGTCGCAAGCGCCGTCAAGGGACCGGCGACCTCCTATCTCAATGTCTATATCGTCATCGACACGTCGCCGTCGATGCTCCTGGCGGCAACGACGGCGGGTCAGTCGACCATGTATTCCGGCATCGGTTGTCAGTTCGCCTGCCACACCGGCGATGCCCACACCGTCGGCAAGAAGACATATGCCAACAACTATGAATACAGCACGGCAAAGGGTATCAAGCTGCGCGCCGATGTCGCCGGCGACGCCGTAAAGGACGTGCTCAGCCTGATCGACACATCCGACGCGAACCACGAACGGATCAAGGTCGGACTCTATAGCCTGGGCGATACGCTGACGGAGGTTCTCGCCCCGACGCTGAGCACGGACACGGCGCGCACCCGCCTCGCCACAGCAAGCTATGGCCTCACCAGCGCGACCTCGACGGCCGCCACCTATTTCGACGTTTCGCTCACGACGCTCAAGCAGAAAGTCGGCGCCGGAGGGGATGGAACTTCCTCAGGCTCGCCGCTCAAGCTGGTTCTCCTGCTGACGGATGGCGTCCAGTCAAAGCGCGAATGGGTGACGGACAGCGTCGTATGGAAAAGTGGGAAGGCTGTATCTGGGGCATACTGGAACAAAGTTGCGCCGCTCAACCCCGATTGGTGCGGCTATCTGAAAAACCAATCTAATACGATGGCGGTGCTCTACACCGAATATCTGCCGATCACCACGGACTGGGGTTATAACGCAACCGTCGGCTCGACCATGGCGAGCGCCAACTGGAAGAACACCTGGGGGGGCACGATGGACAGCGACGTGTCGACCAGCATTACGCGGCGGGATTATATCCCTTATGCGCTTGCCGACTGCGCATCCTCCAAGAGCCTGTTCCTGTCGGCATCCTCGTCGACCGAAATCACAGCAGGCCTGTCGACGCTTTTCACCCAATATCTCTCTGCCGTTCGGTTGACCCAATGACGCGGAAAAAAACCTTCGCACCGCTGCGCCGCCTGGTCGGCGACCATAAGGGGGCTGCCGCGATCGAATTTGCGATCCTGGCCCTGCCGCTCTTCATCATGCTGTTCGGCATTATCGAAGTGTCGCTGATGTTTTTCGTCAACTCCGCCCTGGACGCTTCGGTTCACAAGATTTCCCGAATGATCCGCACCGGCGAGGCGGCGTCTTCCAAGATCACGCTAGCCGGCTTCAAGGCCAAGATATGCGACGACATGCTTCTGACCTTCGACTGCTCCAGCGGTCTCGTCGTCAAGGTGAACGTACTTTCCGACATGTCGGCCGCGGCCAGCACCGATCCCATCGACAATAGTGGCAACCTCACCGTCACTGAAACTTATGATATCGGCAAGGGCAGTGACTACATCCTGGTTCAAGTGTTCCTGCCGTGGACGGCCGTCGTCAATTTCTTCAGCCTGTCAAGCGCCCAGCTTTCCGACGGCCGCTACCTGCTTGGCTCTGCCGCTCTGTTCCGCAACGAGCCTTTCTGACATGACCAAGAAATGGAGCCTGTCCTCTTTTCGCTTCGCGCAGTCGCACTTCCGACATCTCTCACGCGACCGGTCGGCTGCTTCGGGCGTCGAATTTGCGCTCGTGCTGCCGATCCTGGTGATGCTGCTGTTCGGCACCGTCGATCTCGGCCATGCGCTGACGGTCAGCCGAAAGATCGACGAGATCGCGTCGTCCACCGGCGACATGATAGCCCAGCAGAGTTCCTGGACGAAGACCGACGTCGCCAAGCTTCTTTCCGGCGCCAGCTTCATGCTGCAGCCCTATGACACCAGCGAGCTGACGATCACGGTCGCGGTCAACGATGTTAATGCGAGCGGCAGTGCGACCGTCAACTGGTCTGCCGCGCTCAACACCTCGGCTGTGAATTCCGGCACCGCGAGCGCAGTCGCCATCCCCTCGACAATCCAGGAGACCGGCGTGCAGGTCGTGCTGACCCGTGTTCAATACACGCTGACGACACCGGTCTCGGAGTTTTTCTCAAGCTTCACCGGACAGAACGGCTATAGCTTCGATCGCTATTTCTTCAATCGTCCGAGAGTCAGCGACACGATCAAATACAATTGAACCGCAGGCTCTGTCGCGACCCCGTGGCAGTTGTCGCCGGAAGAACGATCGAGGCGGTTTCGATATCCCCTGAGCCGTCAGGCTCACTCTGGAAGCCTGACGATGCCGTATGAATTGAACTTGAACTCATTCACTTCGTAAGTGGGAATGAGCGAGAGGCTTGCCCGGCGCTTTTCAGCGTCGGCTCAAGTCCCCGCTCGGCGATCTCGTCGGCGACTGCATCCATGCTGGCGACGATCTGCCGTTCACTGCCGGCTGTGTCGAACCAAAACGAAAGCAGATCGTCGCTAAAGCCGATGCCGCCGCGCGCCTTTCTTCAGGCCCAGATGTCTCCTGGCATGAAACCTTCGGTGAAGGGATCGTCATTGTCGAGAACGAGCGTGTTCAGGCCGGAGATCCAGCTGGTGCCGGACAGCGTCGGAACGACGGCGGATTTATCGCCGATCCTCGCCTCTTCGACCAGCCTGCCCGTATAGATATTGCCCAGGATCCCCTGATGCCGGAAATCCTGGTTGAGCGGCAGTTCGCCCTTCGCATGCAGAACGGCCATCTTCGCGCAGGTGCCGGTGCCGCAGGGGCAACGATCGAGCGCTCCCGTCCAGGTGGCGGGATCGTCCCAGGAAAGATCCCCCGTCGCCATCGTCACCGTATTCTTCCAGTCGGCGTTCGGATCGTCGGCCGGTCCCGACAGCTGTGAGATCGTAATGCCGACGCCGGGATAATGCGGGTGGGCAACCGGCAACTGTTCGATGGCCGCCTGCCGGATCATCGCGGAAACACGCGCGATCTCCCGCCCATGTGCCGGGATCAGTTCAAGGCCCTTGAACTGCCTGACATCGGCGATGACATAAAACATGCCGCCCCAGCCGACATCGACGGTGACCTTTCCAAGATGCGGCACGTCGATGACGGCATCGAGATGGGCGGCAAATGCCGGCACGTTCTTGAAGGTCACGCTTTTGACCTTGCCGTTGCTGCATTCCGCCTTGACGCGAATGAGGCCGGCCGGCGCCTCGAGAACCAGTTCGGTGACGGGTTCTTTCATCGGAAGCATGCCCATTTCCAGCAGGACCGTCACCACCGAGATGGTGTTGCCGCCGGACATCATCGGATATTCGACCTGCTCCATGATGACATAGCCGGCATCGGCCTCCGGATGACAGGGCGGCACGATGATGTTGCAGCAATGAGCGGGATAGCCGCGCGGCTCACGCAGCATCAGCTTGCGCAGTTGGTCGTCATTGCTCTCCAGCCATTTCATCTTCTCATAGACGGAATTGCCGGGAATATGCGGAACACCGCCCGTGATCACCCGCATCGGCGTGCCGGCGTGCGTATCGACCGCGTGAATCGTCCTTTTAAATCCCATTTCTGCTTCCTCCTCTGTTCGGTTGCGAGTGCGTTTTCAGAGCGCCGCGGGTTTCCCTGTCAGGAAATCAGCGCGCCGCATCTGGATATTGCTTTTGGAATATCGTATACGATATCTGAAAACGCAGACTCGTCAACCGGGGAAGGCGGAAAAATAGACATAGCTGTACATTTTACCTGTCAGCATTCCCCCACTTTTGCTAGAGAAGCTTCAGAACGGCTCTGTCCGCTCCGTCGCTCAGAAAAAACAGGAGGAGATTCAAGATGTCGGATGAGATCATACTCGATCTGGCGGAAGCCGAAGCCTTGGCGATGCGCGCCTGCCTGGCGGCAGGTGCTGGGGAAGCCACTGCCCGCTCCCTCGTGGACGCCACCTTGTCCGCCGCGCTTTATGGACCTGCCGTGCTCGGATTTCCGCACATGGTGGACTATCTCGACAGCTTCCGCGAGGGCCGCATCAACTGCGACCCAGCGCCGACATGCGAACGTCCCTATCCCGCCTTCTTCGCCGCGGATGCCGATCGGGGCATCGCGCAGCTTGGCTTCGATCTGTCTTTTGACGATCTCGTGGCAGCGGTGCGCAACTTCGGGCTAGCAGTCTTCACGCAAACAAACAGCTATACGACCGGAGAACTCGGCTATTACGTTCGCCGTCTCGCCGGCGAAGGGATCGTCGGGATCGCCGCCACCAACGCCAATGCCATGCTGGTGGCGAAAGCGGGCGGTCCGGCCGTCTACAGCACCAACCCGATGGCCTTCGGCTTCCCGCTGGGTGAAGGGGCACTGCCTCTGATCATCGACCAGGCCTCAAGCGCGACCGCCTATGTCAATATCGTCGCCGCCGCGGCCGAGGGACGCGCCATCCCCGAGGGATGGGCCGTCGACGAAGCGGGTGTCGACACCCGGGATGCGGCAAGAGCACTCGGTGGAGCGCTGCTTCCCTTCGGCGGGCGCAAGGGCGCCAATGTGGCGCTGATGGTGGAAATGCTGTCGGCCGGCCTGTCCGGAGGCCCCTGGTCATTGGACACACCGTCTTTCAGAGAGGGGAGCGCCAGCCCTGCCGTCGGATTGACCGTCGTCGCGATGATGCCGGGGCGCACTGAGAACGGCCTTGTCGAACGCGCCCGCCGCCAGGCTGAGCGCCTTCAGAGCCACGGTGTCTTCGTGCCCGGCGTCAGCGGCATCGAATATCCAAGGCCGGCGACGGAAGGCCTGAAAGTGCCGCGCACCGTATTCGAAGCTGTCGTGAAGATCGCAGGCGCCTGACGGCTCCCGCCGTCGATGCGATGACGCTCAGCGGGGCTTTTTTGCCGGAAGATGTTCGAGAAGCGATTGGCAGGCGCTCATGATGTGCGCATAGAGCAGGCCTGCCGCCTTTTCTTCGTCGCGCGCGCGGCAGGCTTCGAGAATCTGGCGATGTTCGCGATCCGCCGTCTGCTTGCCATGCGACAGCGTCAACTGCACCCGCAGATACCGTTCCAGCCGGTCGTTGACGGAGCGGATCGTGGTGACGAGAAATGGCCGCTGCGCATCCTCGTAAAGGCAGCTATGGAATCGCCAGTTCAATTCCGACCACCGGGCGACATCGGTTTCCCCAGCGAAGGCATCGCAATAGGCAAGCGCCTTTTCAAAGGTCTCTTCCGTCATATGGGGGATCGAGAGCTTGATGGCATTTGATTCCAGGATCGCGCGCACCTCGAAGATCTGCGCGATCTCGGGCTCCGAGACGCTCGTGACGATCGCGCCCTTGTTGCGGTGGAATTCAACGAGGCCTTCGGCCTCGAGCCGTTTGAGCGCCTCCCGCACCGGGATCTTGCTGACGTTGAACAGTCGGGCGACGTCGTCCTGACGGATCGGTTCGCCTTCATCAAGCGAACCGTCCGCAATGGAATCGCGGATGAATTTCAAAATGACATCCGAGGCCGTAGGCGCCTTCCCGAGATTTATCACCTGAGCGGTGTTGAAAGGCATAGCCCAAGCTCCTTAATGTCCATGGGACAACGTTCCTGCTTGGGATATCGTAGACGATCTCATTCCTCAAGATCGTTTGGCCTCAAGGTCGATCAGCCTCGAGATCGATTGGCTCTTTCACACCACTCGCCGCTTCTATTGTTTTATTGTCGGCCCCGTGTCGACGAACAAAGATATGTCAACAGCGCGTCGACAAATCCAAGCGGAAAAATTACATTGCCGACAGGCTGCTTTTCTGGCCCAATGCGACCATGCGTCGAGAGAAAGGGACTTAAGTGTCTGATGAATCGGAAGTGAAACGTATCCGCGGGACCGGCTGGAAAAGCGTCTACGAGGCGCTCCGCAACGAGATCCTGTCGCTCGCTCTGCCGCCCGGCCAGATTCTCGACGAGATGACGCTTGCCGAACGTTTCGACATGTCGCGGTCGCCGGTCCGAGAGGCCCTGATCCGGCTCAGCGCCGACGAGCTGGTGGTGACGCTCTCGAACCGCAGCACGATCGTCGCGCCCATCGAAGTGGCGACCTTTCCGAAATATGTGGAAGCACTCGACATCGCGCAGCGGATGAATACACGGCTTGCCGCAGCACTGCGGACGGAAGCCGACCTGAAGATCATTGCCAAACGCCTGAAATTATTCGAAGCGGCGGTCAGGACAGGCAATCATCTCGCCATGTCGGAGGCCAACAAGGAATTCCACATGGCAATCGCCCATGCCGGAAAAAACCAGTATCTCGCCTCCTTCTACAACAAGCTGCTGTCGCAGGGGCAGCGCATGCTGCACCTGCATTTCGAATATCTGGAGCGCACCCATGAGGGCTATCTGCTGACCGACGAGCACGCGCTGATGCTCGATGCGATCAGGGATAAGAATGTCGAGCTCGCCGACGAGCTCGCCCACGCCCATACACGCCAGTTCCAGGATAATTTCATCAACTTCATGCGCGAGAACTACACGACCGATGTCGCGCTGGGGCCGTTGCGGGCCGCGGAGTAATCACATGCACGTCAACAGCATTGGGTTCGTCGGTACCGGCGCCATCACCGAAGCCATGGTTCGCGGGCTTCTCGCCGAGCCGGCCTACGCCTCCGAGATTCACGTTTCGCCACGAAGCGCTCACATCGCAGCGACACTGGCGGACGAATTTGCTGCCGTGCGGGTTGCTGGGGATAACCAGGACGTCGTCGATCGCAGCGACATGGTGTTTCTGGCGATACGGCCACAGGTCGCCGAGGAGGTCGTGCGCGGGCTTTCGTTCAAGGCCGGCCAGAGGATCGTCAGCGTCGTGGCGGCGACGGAGCGCCAGGCCCTGCTCGACTGGATCGGCGCCGACGTGCATCTCGTCCAGGCGATCCCTCTGCCCTTCGTCGCAAGCCGGCAAGGCGTGACCGCCGTCTATCCGCCCGATACCGCCGTCGCCGCGCTGTTCGATACGCTCGGAACGGCTGTCCAATGCCAGTCGAGGAAGGAATATGATCTTCTCGCAGCCGCGAGTGCGGTCATGTCGACCTATTTCGGCGTCATGGAGCAGGTTACCGTCTGGCTGGAAGGAAGCGGGCTCGAAAGGACCAAGGGACAGGCCTACATCGCCCCGCTTTTCGCAAGCCTGGCGCAGAAGGCGAACAGCCCCGGCACCGAGCCGTTCAGCGCGCTGAGCCGCGAATTCGCGACCAAGGGCGGGCTGAACGAGCAGGTTCTTTCGGATTTCGAGAAGAAGGGCGGCGTTGCCGCGCTGACTGCCGCACTCGACGGCGTGCTTGCGCGCATCGAAGGCCGCACGCCTTGAAGCGATGGCGGCATGCCGGAGGACGGGGATGATCCGCAGATATTCGGCCGGAAGCGACAATCCCATTCATGGCGCTCGCCCATGCGAATAGGAACGATCCTTCTGGCTGTCGCGACCATTCTGGCCGCGCCGGTCCTGGTGCATGCCGAAGCGGTGAAACCACCGGTCGTCTCCACCGTCATTCTTTCCGCCTCGCCGCGGATCGTTCGTTGGGCCACCGTTTACAAGTTGCCGGATCCCGCCGATCACGATCCCTACTACCATGTGGAGGTGATCGAGAAGGAGCGACATACGCCGCCATGGCAATTCAAACGGCTAGCCGCACATATGGTCGTGACGGCCGATGCTTTGGATAGGAGCCGCCAGAGACAAAAAGTCAGGACCTATTTTTATAAAGACATCGAATTCCGGGGCTCCTACCGAGCCTGGCGAGCGCAACCTCTTCGGCAACGGGAGGCCGGGGTTTGCCGCACGACAATTCTTGAATGCATCGGCGCCGCCGGCACTATCGCCCCTTAAGCATAGCACGCACGGAGACGTATCGATGCCGCCAGAGCGTGAACGACAGAAAACCGCGGCACAGTTTTGCGAGACATGCTTCAGAAGGTCGGCGGCGTGCAGGCGCTGATGACTTCGCAGGGCACCGGCCCGACGCAGCGGAAACGGTGCGGGCGCCGGCTTTCGAAATAGTAGGCATCACCCGGCCCAAGGATGCGCCGCTCGTCATCGACGGTCACCTCCAGCCTTCCCGAGAGGACGATCCCGCCCTCTTCTCCCTCGTGAACAAGCGGAATTTTTCCGGTGTCGGCACCGGGCTGATAACATTCCTTGAGGATTTGCAGGCTGCGTCCGAACAGATTTTCGCCGACCTGCCGGAAGGAGATGGCTCCCTTGCCGATCTCCACCAGTTCCTCGGCGGCATAAAAGGCCTTTCTCGGGCGGTCGGGCTCAAAGGCAAAGAATTCCGCAAGCCCGATGGGGATGCCGTCGAGAATGCGTTTCAAGGCTCCGACCGATGGGTTGGAGGCGTTCGATTCGATCAGCGAGATCGTCGAATTCGGCACGCCGGTGCGCTTGGCGAGTTCACGCTGGGAAAGCTTGTGGGCGATGCGGAGATGGCGAAGGCGGCCGCCGATATCGATGGACATATGCGCTCGTTTCTGTTGTCTAGAATATCGAAAACTTACCTCCCCGTTATCACGATTTCAATGGGTTACGCCGGCAAAGAAAAGGACTTGTTTGAAAAGCAGAAATCACGCCATTCTCGGTTCATCCCCAAGGAGGCCAGGATGGACCAGATCAGCAAGACGAACGCGCCCGTACTCGAGAATTTCTGGATGCCGTTCACCGCGAACCGGCAATTCAAGGCGACGCCGCGCCTTCTGGCCGCCGCCGACGGCATGTATTACACCGACGTCGATGGAAACCAGGTTCTGGACGGTACGGCCGGGCTCTGGTGCTGCAATGCCGGCCATGGCCGCAAAAAGATTTCCCAGGCCGTCGAGCGGCAGCTTGCGACGCTCGACTATGCTCCGACCTTCCAGATGGGCCATCCGATCGCCTTCGACTTCGCAGCGAAGCTGGCCGCCAACGCGCCGGGCGGCGCTGAAGCCAAGCTCGACAGGGTCTTCTTCACCGGCTCCGGCTCGGAATCGGTCGATACGGCGCTGAAAATCGCCATCGCCTATCAGCGTGCGATCGGCCAGGGCACCCGCACGCGGATCATCGGCCGCGAAAAGGGATATCATGGTGTCGGCTTCGGCGGCATTTCCGTCGGCGGGCTCGTCAACAACCGCCGCGTCTTCCCGCAAATACCGGCCGACCATATGCGCCACACGCTCGACGTCGAGCGCAATGCGTTTTCCAAGGGCCTTCCCGCCCACGGCCTGGAACTGGCCGACGATCTCGAACGCCTGGTGCAGTTGCACGGCGCCGAAACCATTGCCGCCGTCATCGTCGAGCCGATGTCGGGATCGGCCGGCGTCGTCCTGCCGCCGAAGGGCTATCTGGAGAAGCTGCGCGCCACCGCGGACAAATACGGCATCCTGCTGATCTTCGACGAGGTGATCACCGGCTTCGGCCGTCTCGGCACGCCTTTCGCGGTGGACTATTTCGGCGTCGTGCCCGATCTCGTCACCACGGCAAAGGGCCTGACCAACGGCGCGATCCCGATGGGCGCGGTCTTTGCCAGCCGCAAGGTCTATGACGGCCTTATGGTCGGGCCTGACAATGCCATCGAACTCTTCCACGGCTATACCTATTCCGGCCATCCGGTCGCCTGCGCCGCCGGCCTCGCCACTCTCGAAATCTACGAGGAAGAAGGCCTGCTGACCCGCGCAGCCGATCTGGCCGACCACTGGCAGGAGGGTCTCCATTCGCTGAAAGGCCTGCCCAATGTCGTCGACATCCGCAATCTCGGTCTGGTCGGCGCGGTGGAACTGGCGCCCCGTGCCGGCGCACCGGGAACCCGCGCCTACGACGTCTTCGTCGATTGCTTCAACAGGGGCCTGCTGATCCGCGTGACCGGCGATATCATCGCGCTTTCTCCGCCGCTCATCATCGAAAAAGGCGAGATCGACACGCTCGTCTCGACGCTCGGCGATGCGCTGAAGCGTGCAGCGTAAGCCTGTCGAAGGAATTATCGACACGACGTCCTCGGGCGGCTGCATCCCGCCCGGGGAAGGAAGGAAGCGCCCCTGCAAGTCCCGAGACGACAAGTAAACATATTGTTAACTCTCAAGCCCCAAAGTCGGGTTAATCGTTAACCAGCGAATCGGGGGACAAGATGGGGTGCGCCTCAGTTGAAAGCCTTTGCCATTTCAGGGATCTTCGCGAGGTTCCCGCCCATCGGCAATTGCGCAACAGCGACCTGCTGGAACAACTGAGGAAGGCCATCGATTTCCGCTACATCGCTGTCGGCGGGCTGGATCTGGAAGGATATCACATCGGAAGGGGCCGCTCGATCGATACCGATATGCCTCCCGCCTACGTCGATACCTACTTTGGGGAAAAGCTCGGCCTATCCGATCCGCTCGTCGTTCAGTCGCTCGAACGAACGACGCCGCTGACGGAAGACGAAGCCTTCGACATTCTGGCCCCGTCCCAACGCCTCCGGTATTTGCTGCGTTCCTACGAGATCGGGCGGCGAATACAGATTCCGCTCTCAAGAAATGGCATCGTCTACGGAGGGGTCTGCTTCACGCGAGAACGGCCGTTCACCGCAAGCGAACAGGAATTGCTTGTCTTCTTTGCCGAGCCACTGCATCGGGCAATCACCAAGCCGCTGATGGATCGTTTTGCAGCCGGCGTCCTTCGCCTGACCAGCGGCGAACTCCGCTGCCTCGAACTGGCGGGCAAAGGGCTGACGAGCGAGCAAATTTCCGATGCGTCGGACTATCAAACGGAAACCATCAACAGCTATCTGAAGAGCGCGACCAAGAAGCTCGGGGCGGCCAATCGCGCCCATGCGATTGCCGAAGCAATCCGCCGACAGCTAATAAGCTGAACATCGAATCTTCCAAACCGAATATCCTTGAAGCGCAGTTCCCCACACGGGAGTTGTCGCCGTTCGCAGGCATGCGTACATGTTCCACTGAAATTCCTGCATCCAAAAATCGCATAATGTATCCGGATATCGAAAAAATTGACAAAAGCCATTTCCGTGTCGGTTTGGTTAACTGGAAATAAACCAAATACCCCAAATTTGGGGTTATCGATCAGGCGGGTGGACGCCGCGTTCCGACATGAGGGCGGGTTTCGATGTGATTGAGGCACGTGCCCAATTACGGTTTCAGCCCAGTTTCGAGGTCGGGAATGTCGAGTCAATTTCATACGCATGCCAGCAGCAATTCGGTCCACGGTCACGACGGCGGCGCCGGACCGCGCCATGCGAAGAGCAAAAGCCAGAGTGTCGAACGCCGCCTCGACTTCATGCAGCTCGACCGTCAGGGCCGCGCCGGCATCCGATCTTTAAAGACGCTGATCGAACGCGAACTGCCGCATGGACTCGACAAGTTTTACGCGCAGCTTCGCAAGAGCCCGGAAGTCAGCCGCTTCTTCTCGACGGACGAGAATATCGCCCGCGCAAAGGGTGCGCAGATGGGCCATTGGGTCAATATCGCCGACGGCAACTTCAACGAGGAATATGTCGGCAAGGTCAAGACGATCGGAACCGTCCACGCCCGCATCGGGCTGGAACCGCAATGGTATATCGGCGGCTACGCGATCATTGTCGACCATCTGATCAACCGCGCCGTCGAGGAGATGGCCCCGAAGGGCGGAGTATTCTCGAAGAAAACGATGAAGCCGGCGGAGTTCGGCAAGGCTCTGGCAAGCCTCGTCAAGGCCGTGATGCTGGACATGGATCTCGCCATCTCGGTCTATATCGACGAGGCCGAGATCGCCAAGCAGAAGGCGCAGGCCGATGCGATCGAGGCGGAACGGCAGCTCGTCTGCGGCACCTTCGGCAAAGCCATGGCAGCGATCGCCGCCAAGGATGTCAGCTACCGGATCGACGACGACCTGCCTGCCGCCTACCACGCCTTGCGCAACGACTTCAACAATGCGCTGGAACAGCTGTCGACGACCATAGAACAGATCAACGGGGCTGCTTCGCAGATCAATGCCGGGTCGCAAGAGATCCGGTCCGCCGCGGACGATCTTTCCAAGCGAACCGAGCAGCAGGCCGCCTCCATCGAGGAAACGGCAGCCGCGCTCGAGGAGATCACGACCACCGTCAAAGACTCCAGCCGGCGCGCGGAAGAGGCGGGCCAATTGGTTGCAAAGGCCCGCATCGGCGCCGAGAAGTCGGGCCAGATCGTCCAGCAGGCCGTCGCCGCGATGGGGGCGATCGACAGCTCGTCACGGGAAATCTCCAACATCATCGGCGTCATCGATGAAATCGCCTTCCAGACCAACCTTCTCGCGCTGAATGCCGGCGTCGAAGCGGCGCGTGCGGGAGAGGCCGGCAAGGGCTTTGCCGTCGTCGCCCAGGAGGTTCGCGAACTGGCGCAACGGTCCGCGAAGGCCGCAAAAGAGATCAAGGGGCTGATCAACAATTCCGGCGAGCAGGTAAAGGCAGGCGTGTCCCTGGTTGGGCAAACCGGCGAGACGCTGACGGTGATCGTCGACGAGGTCCAGGAGATCGACCGCCACATCGGCGCCATCGTCAGAGCATCGAGCGAGCAGGCAACGGCGCTTCAGGAGATCAACACGGCCGTCAATGCCATGGACCAGGGTACCCAGCAGAACGCCGCCATGGTCGAAGAATCCACCGCCGCCAGCCATTCCCTGGTTCGGGAAGTCGGCCGCATCGCTCAAATGCTCAGCGCGTTCAACATCGGCAAACCCCTTGCATCCCGGCCGCACATCGCCGGGCGGACAAGCGGACAGGCGGCAGTGCCGTCTCCGGCGCGCGAGTTGCGGGCAAAACTGGGTGCCGCCTATCCAAGCCAGGGCAACGCCGCTGTCGCAGCAAGCGAGTGGGAGGAGTTCTGACGAGCCGTCGCGCCCGGCCATTCCCGGGATTTCCGCGTTATGTTATGACCATGACCAGCCGCGAGACACGCGGCTGGTTAGGCGACCGGGGCCGTTGCCCAATCTCAGATGTCGGAATGCAGCCGAACGCCCTGGGAGTTCAGCGCTTCAACGTCTGTGACGGCAGCTCACCGAAACGTTTCCTGTACTCGGCCGCAAGCCGCCCGAGGTGTATAAATCCCCATCTGAGCGCGATCTCGGCGACGCTTTGCTTCCCGTCGCATTCCAGCAGATCCCGATGCAAAGCCTGCATTCGGAGTTCATGCAGGTATGACATCGGGGTGGTATTCCTGAACTGCCGGAACCCCTGCTGCAGAGTGCGAACGCTGACCTCCGCTACAGCAGCGATGTCGTCAAGAGAAAGCGGCTCGGTAATATGCTCCCGCATATAGTCAATCGCCCGTTTCACATGGCGCGGCGCCGGAGCCGGAGCGGGACGCGCCAGTTCCTCCGAATAGCGATGGGAACAAGCCTCCAGAAGCAGGTAGACCGCCGCCTCGCGGAGCGAGTTGACGGCCAGCGGCGAGCCTTGTAGCGGGCCGTCGCCGCTGAGGCCGCTGTGGAGGGTCGAGACCAGTTGCTGCAAGACAAGCCCCGGACCGGCTGTCAGATCGATATCGGGATGAATATCGATGCCACCGCTGATCGTCCGCTCGAACATATGCGTGAGGCGCCTGGTAATCATCGCCTGATCGATGAACATGCAGAGGTGACGACGGGGGCCGGAGATGCTGATGCCGCTGGCATCGCGCGGCTCCAGGATCACACCTCGACCCGGCACCGAATATATCGGCTCCCGTCTTCCGCCGAAGGACATATTGCCCTCCGTCGGCAGGAATATCGTCATCCTGTCGATGACCCCGTCCCGCTGGCCAACGATCGTGCCTTCATAGGAGCAATCGGCAACGCTGACATCTCCCACCGAGATGAAATTGCAGCGATATGCAATGGATGTATTGCGTTCCGCCGTCATCTTGATCGCGGCGTTTGGGGTGGACAATACCTCCGAGAGCTCGTCCAGGTCCGTTCCGCTCCGCGCGGTTTCCCGAAGCGCCATGCTCTGTAGAGCCGGCGGTTGGGAACTGCCGGCGGTATGCCTATCGGAACGAACGGACATGCGCGTACCCTCGCAAGACGACCCATGCTTGGGATAGCCGATTTAAATAGTAATACAATTCCTTTTTTGTGCGCGCTCAGCCGTATCGGCTGACGGCCAGATCCCGCGCGTCGATTTCCGGCTTGGCGCCGCTGACGAGGTCGCCGATCAACCGCGCCGAACCGGTGCTCATCGTCCAGCCGAGCGTGCCGTGACCGGTATTGAGGAAGAGTCCCTTGATCTTCGTCGGGCCGATCACCGGCGTACCGTCCGGCGTCATCGGGCGCAGGCCGGACCAGAAGGAAGCCTTGGAGACATCGCCGCCGGGGAAGAGATCGGTGACGGAATGCTCCAGCGTGCTGCGGCGGGCGAGGCCGAGATCGTTGGTATAGCCTGAAATTTCAGCCATGCCGCCGACGCGGATGCGATCGCCGAGGCGGGTGATCGCAATCTTGTAGGTTTCGTCCATGACGGTCGATTCCGGTGCGCGGGATGCATCGATGATGGGGATGGTCAGCGAATAGCCCTTGACCGGATAGACCGGCAGCTTGATGCCGAACGGCTTGAGCAGCAGCGGCGAATAGCTGCCGAGCGCGACCACCACCGCATCCGCACTCATCCGCTCGCGCTCGCGATCGCGAGCGGTGATGACACCGCGCACGCGGCCGGCCTCGACGTCGAGCCCCTCGATCGTCGTGCCATAGGCGAAGCGAACGCCGAGCGCCTCGGCTTTGGCGGCCAACGCATTGGTGAACTTGAAGCAGTCACCGGTTTCGTCCTTCGGCGTCAGCAGACCGCCGACAATCTTGTCGCGCACATGCTTCAGCGCCGGTTCGACGCGAATGCAGCCGTCCCGGTCCAGCACCTCATAGGGAATGCCGTCCGCGGCGAGCGCCTTGACGTCCTTCGCCGAGGCATCGAGCTGCTGCTGCGTGCGGAACAGCTGCAGCGTTCCCTGCATGCGCTCGTCATAGGCGATGCCGGTTTCGGCGCGGAGCTCGGCGAGCGCGATACGGCTGTAATCGGCAAGGCGCAGCATGCGGCTCTTGTTGATCGCGTAGCGCTCGGAGGTGCAGTTCGACAGCATCCGCGCCATCCAGGAGAGCATCGCCACATCGAATTTCGGGCGCAGGATGAGCGGCGCATGCTTCATGAACAGCCACTTCATCGCCTTCGCCGGAATGCCGGGCGCCGCCCAGGGCGAACAATAGCCGAAGGAGACTTCGCCGGCATTGGCAAAGCTCGTTTCCAGCGCCGGGCCGGGCTGACGGTCGACGACCGTCACCTCGTGGCCGGCTTTGGCGAGTTGATAAGCGGAGGTGACGCCGAGGATGCCGGCACCCAAAACGATGACTTTCATGATCTTCCCAATGATGGAGCCGCGGGCTCAGCGATATTGCCTGTGATAACGATCGCCGAGACCGGTTAGGATTTCGTAAGATATGGTGTCGGCATCGCGCGCGATGTCCTCGAGCGTCTGATGCGGGCCGAGCACTTCGACAAGGCTGCCGAGCGTCAGCGTGCTTTCCGGCAGGGCCGATATGTCGATGGTGATGCTGTCCATCGATACTCGGCCGACGATCGGCAGGCGGATGCCTTGGTAAAAGACGGCGCCGCGGTCGCCGAGCGACCTGGGCAGGCCATCGGCATAGCCGGCGGCGATGGTGGCAAGGCGCGTTTCCCTTTGCGTAACATGCGCGCCGCCATAACCGACCTTCGTGCCCGATGGCACGGTGCGCGTCTGCACGACGGCGACGTCGAGGCTGACGACCGGCTCCATCGGGTTCTTCTCGTCGGCATTGGGCGCGCCACCATAGAGCGCGATGCCGGGCCGGGCGAGGACGCCGTGATAGACCTCACCGAGAAAAACACCGCCGGAATTGGCAAAGGAAATATCGAAGCCCGGAAACGCCTCGGCGATGCCGGCCATCTCCGCCAGCTGCTCGCCGTTCTGCTCGCAACCGACCTCATCGGCCGAGGCCAGATGGCTCATGATGAACAGAATCTCGACATTGCCGCCGTCGCGAAGCGCAGCCGCGAGTTCGGCCCTTTCCTCCGGGGGAAAGCCGAGCCGCGACATGCCGGTATCGAACTGCAGTACGGCGGGCAGGCAACGCTTCAGCCCGCGCGCCGCCGCCGACCATTGCCGCCACTGGGCAAGCGAATTCAGGACCGGCACGACGCCCATCTCGGCGCAGGCGATTTCGTTGCCCGGCTGCAAGCCGTTCAGCACGAAAATCTGGGCGTCCTGCGCAAGCGCCGGCCGGAGCCGGACGGCCTCGACGAACTGGGCGACGAAGAAATGCCTGCAGCCCTGACCGTAAAGGGTTTTGGCGACCCGCACGGCGCCGAGGCCATAGGCATCCGCCTTGACGACAGCGCCCGCGCGCACCGGCGCCAGCATCGACAGGAGCTTGCGATAGTTGCGGCCGAGGGCGGCCAGGTCGATCTTGAGATAGCCCGTGGCTCCCTCCATGATTGCGGCAGTGTGTGCGTGGGAAACCAGAAGATCGCCGTCCATGTCCACCCCTCTTATTCGTTATGGGAGTGTATGAAATAATGGGTGAAATTGCCTGCAATTTCGTCGTTGATTATTGCGGAATTTGCATATTATACGCATGATCAGTGAAAATTTGGAATAATCGATCATGACCGCCCTCGACGCGACAGACCGCAACATCCTGAGGCTCCTGCGCCTCGACGCCCGCATGAGCAATGCCAGGCTCGCGGCCGAGGTCGGGCTCTCGCCATCGGCCTGCCTCAGGCGCATCAAGATCATGGAAAAGACGGGGGTGATCCGCGGCTATACGGCCCTTCTCGATACGAGCAATGCGGATGCAATGATCGCCGTGATCATCAACATCACCCTCGAACGGCAGACGGAAGATTATCTCGACCGCTTCGAAGCGGCGGTCCGCCGGCATCCCGAGATCCGCGAATGTTTTCTGATGACGGGCGGCTCCGATTACCTGCTGCGCGTGGAGGTCGCCAATGCAGGCGAATTCGAGCGGATCCACAAGGAGATATTGTCGGCCTTGCCGGGAGTCCTCAGGATTCACTCCAGCTTCTCGATCCGCAACGTGCTGGCGACACGGACGAAAGGCAGGCGCTGAACCACGGTTCCCCCGTGTTTCGCATTGCAGCCCCTCGGGAGAAGATTACTTGTGGCATTCGGGTCTGGGCAGCTCTTCGTCAGCTCCCCATGTCGAAAGCCACTTTTCAACCTCGTCGCCAGTCAAGTGCAGGCCGGTCGCCTGAAATTCGTCCCAGACATTGAGCGTCTCCTGCCGCAGCGTCTCCCGCTTTTCTTCACGGCCCTTCAGCTCGTCATTGAGCTCGAGCGAGATCGGCGATGCCATGAAGCCCCAGTAGTCAAAGGTTATACTAGGCGCTAATGTAGCCTCTCCCATCCCCGTGTCCACGAAGATGTTGAGCGGCCTTCACAGAAGTCTGACTTCAGGCCGAGAAGGTCAGGAACATTTCCAACTATATCAACTCAAGCGCAGTGGCCCTGGCGACCGCTTCGCTCGTCGTGGCGACGGTCAGCTTCCGGCGCGCCGAAGCGAGATAGAGTTGTACCGCGCTGACCGAAATGGACAGGCGGGCGCCGATCTGTTTTGCCAGAAGGCCATTCGCCGTCATACCCAGGCATTGGAGTTCGCGGCGCGACAATTGCGGGAAATCCGCACTTTTTCTCATGCCCGAAAGAACCATTGCCCTGTCATGGAGATGGTGGGCGAGAAACTGGAGATCGCGGATGCTGTCCACACGGAACTGCCGCCAATAGGCATCGGGATGGTTTGATGTGACGGTAAACAGCGATCGCTCGCCTTGCGGTCCCCGCACCGGCAGGGTGATGCCTTGCCGGCCGACGCCGAAGGCCATCGCCTCCTTGAAGAAGATCTGCGCCCGACCTGAATCCCATTTCGACGCGAACCATTCTACCGGCAGGAAACCGCGCCGGCCGAGGCGCACGATGGGATCGATGCTGAAATAGTCCCGCTCACGATATTGCTTCACCCACTCGGGCGGATAGGTCAGCATCAGCAATGGATTGTCGGCGGAGGCCCCGGAAGAGCGGGTCACATGCAGAACCATATGCGAGATCGCATAGATGTGGCGGACTTCATCGAGCGTTGCTTCCAGATCCTGCAATGTCGGCGATGCGGAAATCCGGTCGAGACTATAGAAAAAACGAGAACTGCTCAGCATGAGATGAACTCGAAGTTGCGCGTTTCTTTTTCTGCTCGCATTGGTATCATTTAGCGATTGCTGATAATAGTCCATACCCCCGCATGACGTGAAAAATGCGTTAAGGTCCGGCGTCGCATATCCCACTCTGGACGACGGTTCTCTCCGTCTCCCCGGAACGGCGGATCGCTGCCGCGACAACCACCGCGTATGGCACCGTCCGTTCATCTGATTCCCCCATGTCTTTCATCGACGGCAGCTCCGGCGGGATTGCCAGAGGCCTGCTCGATAAGCCGGGAGAGATTGGCGCGAAGCGTGCGGCCATTGTCCGCCGTCACCTCCCACAGGCCGACATAGAGATTGCCGATTTCGGGCCGGGATCTGGCAAGCGGGATCGGTCTCCAGCCGATCCTGCGATAGACGCCAGTCATCGCGGCGTCATAGACGCCGACGATGCTTTCGATGCCGGTGTCGAGCGCGAGATCGCAAAGCCCGCAGAGCAGTTCCGTGGCGACCGTGCGCGACGAATTGTGATCGGCGTGGGCAAGCGGATGAACGCAGAAGCGAGTGCATTCCCACGTCGTCGGGCTGTCGACATCGATGGGATCGTCGAAGAATTGACGAAATTCGCTCTTGAGCATCGTCGCCCCCGTCGTCGGCAACAGACGCAGCGAGCCCGTCAGCGCGCCGGAGGGCCATTGCGTCACGAGATAGACGGGATCTTCCGTCTCGTCGTATCGATCCCTTTCCCACTCATCCCTGACGTCGACCTGCCATCCCAGCCGATCGCGAAAAACGGCGGCGCGAGCCCGAAACATTTCGTCGAAAGCACGCCGATCGGTCTCGAACATATCTTTGGTGAGAATCCGCAACATCTCCGTCCTCCTGATCGTCGAAGTTTCACAACGGGAGGCCGACCCACGACAATATGGATATTTCACCAGATTGACCGGCGCTTCGCTTTGCCTTTCATTTTCATAAGCGATTTCTGATATTGCCCGGCCGAACGCTCTCCGTGGTCGCCAAATTCAAGAGAACATGGGGAGGATTCCGATGACGCACGACCTGGCACGCGGCAAACGCATTCGCGAGGCAATATCCCGCGGCAAGTTCCGGAAAGTTCACGCGCTCGCGGCGGAACTGAACGTATCGGTCGCCGCCGTCTCTCGCTGGCAGAATGGCGGCCACACCTCGCTCGAAAGCGCCTGCGCGCTGGCCCACCTCCTGGATGTCTCCCTCGACTGGCTGCTGCTCGGACGGGGGACCATGGATTGGCATCGGAACAGCCCGATCTCGACCACGGAACTGCAACTGGTTCTGGCGCTGCGCGACCGGCCTGCGGCGGCCCGGTTCAATCTCATGGGACTGGTCGAATCCATCCCCCCGGAACACCCGTAACGCCAGGCGCAATTTTGCGCAGTTTTTCAATCTACGCTCAACACGTTTAGGTTGCCATCAATAAATTCATCGACAATATTTCTAGCCAGGGTTTCATCAACGGTATAGGCGGAACGGCTTACCCGCCTGCCCTCGCCGCCGCGGAAATCCTTGTTTTCACTCTCAATCGAGAAAGGTCGTCGACCATGGCTACTTTGCTGACCATCAACGTGAAAAACTTCGAAGCTCAGACGCAAGGCTTCTACTTCTTCCAGCAACCCGCCGTTTATACCGGCGGCGGGCAAGTCTATTCGAACAGCCTATTCTCGCAATCGCTCGGCAACTACGATGGCACGGGCTCGATCCTGACCTTCCAGGTCAACCTGCAATATTATGCCGGTATCCAGCAGGCCAATACGCCGCCACAAATCGGCGCCTCTTCCGGCTACGCATCGGCCAGCCGCGCCATCGATCTCGCTCCGAGTTCAGGGAGCGGTAAGCCGAACGACTGGACGACGGCGACCGTCAATCCGCTCGGTCTTTCCGCACCGGTCTATGGTGAAGGTGTGCAGCCTGGCGCCTTCCGCATCACCACGCCGGTCTTCAACTCGCCCCCCTATTACAATGTCGGCTCGGCGGTCGCCGTCAATGGCGGCATTGTGCTCTCCAATTTCGTGCAGGCAAACCCGGCCAGCAACACCGATTGCCAGCCGATCCTGAAATATTACGTCCAGACCGGATCCTATACGCCGGGCAGCGTCATGGACTTCACCCAGTCGAGCGTTACCGCAGCGCTTGCCGATTTCACCGGCGGCTATACCGTCTGCAACATCACCCTGAACGCCAACGGCACCTGGAGCACACAGCTTCAGTAAGCCTCGGCAGGCATGCGGGTGAAGAACATCCCTTTTTCACCCGCATGCCTGGGCCATCCGCGCAATTGCAGCGCCCACCCGGGTGACGGATAGACTGATCTAGGACGGGAGTGTCGCACGCCATGACCAGTTCGTCCTACCAGATCATCGTTCGGAACCTGTCGCAGACAACGCAATATTTTTATATCTTCCAGAAGCAGGCCGCATTCCCTTCGTTGGTCGGCCCTTCGGTTCTCAGCAGCAGCCTCGGCTGCCAAAGCGTCGGCAATTACGCGAGTTCGGGAGCCCAGATCAATTTCGGTCTGGACAGACAGATCTATGCGGGCGCCCTCAGCACGATGCAATCGGCGCCCTCCTCGCAGCTTATCGCGCTCATCGCGCTCGATGCCACCACGCGATCGATCGTCACCAGCACCACGGCGGCCCGCGCGATTACGCTCACCGCAGCCGGCGGCGAGCCGAACAATTGCACGAGCTTGACGCTCGATCCGCTGGGACTTTCCGCGCCCGCTTACCAATCCGGGGTTCCGGTCGGCGCCTTTGCCATGAACGTGCCCACCTATACGCCCTTACCGGCTCCGGAGCTTTATTGCGGCGTCGCCGCCTTGAACAACGACCAGGCAATCATCCTGTCGAGCTTCGTTGCCCCTGTCCCCAACGCCGTCATGAGCTGCATTCCGCAGCAGATCTTTTTCGTGAAGACGAGTTACCAGCCCGCAGGAACGGTTGTGCCCTATGACGACACCAACGCCGCCCGCTGCGATTTCACCACCGGCTACGGGACCTACACCGTGACTTACAACGCTGACGGAACGTTTTCGGCGACAGGAGGACCATAGATCCAGAATTCCATTCATCACCGACGATCGAGCAGACCATCAAACGCTTGAATCAAAAGGAGAACAACAATGCTACGGAACACCTCGACATTCGCCGGCCAAACAGTCTGCCGCGGCAAAATCGCCGCCGCGCTCGCCATTGCCAGCCTCTCTCTGCTGGCAACCGCGCTGCCCGCCGCCGCGCAACTCGCCTTTTCGCCCGATTGCCGGAACCATCAACCGATCGCCGTCGTGCCGCCGCAGGATGCGATCCTGTTCACCAAGCAGCCGGCGCCGCATCCGAATGGAACCGCCTCGATATTTGCGATCAACGGCTTGGACACCTATGTCATTCCGGCCGGAGCCAACTCCTGCGTCGTCGCAGCCCCTCATGCCAATGACGATTATTGCTTCATTGCCCGCAACGACAACACGATCGACGGCGTCGGTTTTGCCGCCATTCGAAATCCGGGCGGCCTGACTGCCTGCCAGTAGGAGGCAAAGCTCCTCCGCAAAACAGGTCCTCTCTTCGTCTTGGCCGAAGGTTTAAGGCGGGAGAGGAAATAGAGTCGGATCCCGCGTGCTACCGCGCGAGCGTCTGCCTGATGCCGGCAATCCCGCGGCGCAGGAAGGGATCAGTGTGGATGTAGAAGAACTGGACCCCCTTCTGCAGCCAATGCGGCAGTTCGTCGGCGGTGGCAAGCGTGCCGGCAACCTTGCCGGCCGCACGGATCTTGTCGACGGCAACCGCGACCTTGTCCATAACCGCTTCGGGACGCGGCTCGCCGAAGGGCGGGGCCGGCGGATAGCCCATATCCTGCGAGAGATCGCCGGGTCCGATGAAGAAGACGTCGATGCCGTCGACCTTCAGCATGTCGTCGAGATTGTCGACGGCATCTACCGTCTCGATCATCGCCACCACCAGGCGCTTGTCGAAGTCGGAGGGAAGAGCGTAACGGACGGCATCGACGATGGCGCGCGCCTGTTCGGCCGTATCCACCATCGGAACCATGATCCCGTCGGCGCCCGCGTTGAGGTAGCGGATGATGATCGGGCGCTCGTGCGAATGCGGCCGAATGATCGCCGCCCCGCCGACGGAGCGAACGATCTGCGCCGTCATGCGCACATCCTCGAAGCTCCAGCTTCCGTGTTCGCAGTCGACGAAGACGGAATCGGCGCCGAGTTCCACCAGCCGAGCTGCCAGGCCCGACGAGGAATGATGCGGCGTATACATGGTGACGGCCTCGCCGGCCAACAGCCGCGCGCGCAACTTCGCTCCGTTCATCGATATTCTCCCAATTCTACTTTTTCGGCATATCCGGCGTATCGGCCGGCGCTCCGACCCAACGGGCAATTTCGATATCCGCCGACGTGTCCCGCATGAATGTCGGGCAGATGTGCAGCTCGGGGATCACGGCGCTCTTGTTCAGGCTGGCGCAGAGGACGATCGCACGGGCGACGTCATGAGGATCCATCATGACGGCACGTTCCTCCTGCAGAGGCGGACGCGCGCGATTATCCATGATCGGCGTATTCGTCTCGCCGGGCAGGATCGTCGTCGCCCGGATCCCCTGATTGCGATAGGTATTGTGCAGGAAGGTCATGAAGTTCTTCACGCCGGCCTTGGCCGCACCATAGGCCGCGCCGCCGAGCAGGTTGGGGTTGATCACGGCAAGCGACGAGACCGTGATGATCGTCCCCTCGCCCTTAGCGATCATGTCCGGAAGCACCGCCTGGGTCAGGTTAAAGACGGCCGTCAGATTGACGTTGATGGTGGAGATCCACTCGGCCTCGCTCAGGAAGCGCGCGTTCAGCACCTTGCTGGCACTGCCGGCATTGTTCACCAGGATGTCGACGGGTCCAACGCTGTCCTTGATCTGCTTTACCCCGGCGAAGATCTCTTCGCGCCTCTCGATATCGAGCGCGTGCGCGACGGCCTTGCCGCCAGCCTCCTCGATCAAGGCCGCCACCTCGCGCAGCGGTTCGATCCGCCGCCCGGTCAGCACGGTGGTGGCGCCGTCCTTTGCCAGCAGTAGGGCGGTCTCGCGACCGATCCCGGAGCCGGCGCCCGTCACCAGAGCGATTTTTCCTTGCAGAAGTCCCATGTCTTTTCCCTATTCGGCCGCAGCAGCGATCGGGCCAGAATAGCCGTAAATTTCCCGCGCAGCCCTGGCCGTGATCAGGTTTTCGGAAAGATCCTGCTCGATGAGGGCGCGTGAACGATCGCTGGCAAGTCCCCAACCGCCGCCGCCCGGCGTCTCGACCTCGAGGCGCTGGCCGGTCTTCAGGACCACCTTGCCCTTCGGGAACTGAGGCTTGCCGTCCTTCAGGACCTTTCCGGCCGATCCGCTCTGCCCTTCGACGACGCCGAAGCAGGGATGGCGGACACGCTCGGAGGCGAGATAGATGTTCATCGGGCTCTTGCCGAGGTTGCGCAGCACGACACGCTGGCCGAGACCGCCGCGATATTTGCCTGCGCCGCCGGAGTCGGCGATCAGTTCCTTCCGTTCGGTCAGGACCGGCACGGCAACCTCGAACATCTCGATGGCCGTCACCTTGCAGTTCGAGGGGAAGCTCAGCGTGTCCAGGCCATCGAGCTCGGCGCGCGCGCCCTGCCCGCCATGGAAATTCTGGACGGAGCCATATTGCGAACCGTCGTTGCGCTGGCCGACGCAATTGGCGGCCCAGATCGGAGCGCCGCCGCTGTCGCCCATGACCTTCTCGGGCACGACGCCTTCGAGCGCCTTGAAGATCAGCGAGGGAATGACGTGGCCGATCAGGTTCCGCGAATTGCCCGCCGTCCAGTGCTGCGGATTGAGAATGCAGCCGAGCGGAGCCTCGTCGGTGATCGGGACGATACAGCCCTCGTTGTTCGGCGTTTCGGGGTCGAGCAGGCATTTCAGCGCATAGACGGAATGGGCGTAGCGATAATTCGTCCGGCAGTTGATCGAATGCAAAACCTGGTCCGACGTGCCGGTATAGTCGACATGAACGGAGTCATCCCTGATGATGACCGAAGCCTTCAGCGTCACGTCGACATCGTAACCGTCGAGCAGAACCTCGGCGGCATAAGTGCCGTTCGGCCATTCGCGGATCGCCTTGCGGGTCTGCGCTTCGGAGCGGGAATGGATGGCGCTGGCCAGGCCCTCGACATCGTCGAGACCGTACTCGTCGAGGAATTTGACGAGTTCGCGGCCCATGACGTTGTTGGCGGCGATCATCGATTCCAGATCGCCCCGCACCTCTGTCGGAAGGCGGACCGAGGCTTCGATGATGTCGAAGACGTCCTGGTTCGGAATACCGGCCTTCAGCAGCTTGACGATCGGGAAGCGGATACCCTCCTCATAGATGTCGCTCGCTTCGGAATGCAGCGGCGCGCCACCGATATCGGGAAGATGGGCGATGGAGCCGGCATAGGCGACGACCTTGCCGTTCTTGAAGATCGGCGTGATCATCGTGACGTCGGGAAGATGGCCGGTGCCGATCTCCGGATCGTTGGTCGCCAGCACGTCGCCCTCTTCGAGCCTGTCGGCCGGGAATTTCGGCAGGAAATAGTTCTGGGCCGCGGCCGGCAGCGAGGTGATGAAAACCGGGATCGACCAGGTGCATTGCGCCAGTGCCCGTCCCCTGCTGTCGAGGAGCACGGTGACGTAATCGTGATTCTCGCGGACGATCGGCGAGAATGCCGTCTTGCCGAGAACGTTGTCGGCCTGGTCGGCGATGAAGATCAGGCGGTTCCACATGACCTGAAGATTGATCGGGTCGTTGAAATCGGTGGCGGGTTTCGACATCAGAGTCCCTCTTAGTGAATGTTGATCACGAGGTTGCCATGGGCATCCACATGGAAGACGCCGCTGGGGCCGACGACCGCGGTCGATTCACGCTGCTCGACGATTGCCGGACCCTTGACCTCTTCGCCGACGGGAAGCTTGTAATGGTCGTAGACCGCGGTCTCGGCAAAGCCGCCGATCTCCTGGAAATAGACTTTGCGGCTGCCCTTCCTGGCGTCGGCAACGACGGTCTCGTGCGGGCGCGTGACCTGATCCTTTTCGCCGCCGGCGCGCAGGCGCCAAGTGATGACCTCCAGCGGAGCGGCAACGGTACGGCCGAACAATTCGCGGTAGAGCTTGAAGAAATTGCCGCGGAGCTCGCTGAGGAATTCCTCCTTCGGCAAGGTCCGGTCCGGCAGAGCCACGGTGATTTCATGGCCCTGGCCGACATGTCGCATGTCGACGGTGTAGCGGTTGCCGATCGTATCCTTCGGGACGCCGGCCGCCGACACGACTTCGGCGCCCTGGGCCGAAAGCTCGTCCAGCAGGCGGTTCATGGCTTCGACATCCCAGGCGTCGAGCACCATCGGATGGCTTGCGGAAAGATCGACGGCCACGGGCGCGATCAACAGGCCGATCGCCGAGCTGACACCCGCGCCGGTCGGGCAGATGATGCGGGAAATGCCGAGCTTGCGGGCAATGCCATAGGCGTGAACCGGGCCGGCGCCGCCGAAGGCCACCATCGGCAGCGAACGGGGATCGACGCCGAGATCGGTCGCATGCATGGCGGCCGCCTTGCTCATGGATTCATTGACGAGGTCATGGATGCCCCATGCGCAGCGTTCGACCGAAACATCGAGCGAGGCGGCGAGTTTGGCCATCGCCTCGTGAGCGGCCTCTCGGGAAACCTTGAACGACCCGCCGACGAAGGATTCGGTGCCCATATATCCGAGCAGGATGTCGGCATCCGTAACGGTCGGCTGGGTGCCGCCGCGCTGATAGGCGGCCGGTCCGGGCATGGCGCCTGCGGAGTGCGGGCCGACGTCGAGCAGGCCGAGAGGGTTCTTGGCGGCGATCGAACCGCCGCCCGCGCCGATCTCGATCATCTGGATCGACTGGATCTTCAGCGGGAAACCGGATCCCTTGCGGAAACGCTGATAATGGGCGACTTCGAGATCGGTGCCGACATTCGGCTCACCGTCCGGGATCAGGCAGAGCTTGGCGGTCGTGCCGCCCATGTCGAAGGAGAGGACACTCGCCTCTCCTGCCGTGCGGCCGAACTCGGCTGCGGCGACTGCACCGGCCGCAGGGCCTGACTCGATCAGGCGAACCGGCAGCTCTGCGGCGCGCCGGCTCGGCACCAGCCCGCCCGAGGAGGTCATCCACAGGACCTGGCGATTAATGCCCTTGGCCGCGAATTCACGCTGAAGATGGGCGACGTGGCCGGCCATCTGCGGCCTGGTATAGGCGTTGACGACAGTCGTCGAGGCGCGGTCGAATTCGCGCATCTCGGGGCAGACTTCGGACGACAGCGAGACGAAGATATCGGGGTCTTCCTCGCGCAGCAGCGCTGCGACGCGCTGCTCGTGCTGCGGATATTTATAGGCATGGAGCAGGCAGACGGCGACGGAGCGGATGCCCTTTTCTTTCAGGCGGCCGGCGATCTCGCGGACCGTCTCTTCCTTGAGCTCGGTCATCACGGAACCGTCGGCGGCGATCCGCTCCCTGGCGCCGAAGCTGTTGGCGCGGGTGACCAGCGGGTCGGGATATTTGATGTTCAGGTCGTAGAGGTCGTAGCGCCCTTCGTTGCGGATACGCAGCATATCCTGGAAGCCGTCGGTGGTGACGAAGCCGGTCTCCACACCCTTGCGCTCGAGAACGGCGTTGGTGACCACGGTGGTGGCGCCCAGCACCTGCAGCCTGTCGATGGCGATGGTGCCGGCGAATTTCTCCAGCAATTCGGATACACCCTGCACGACGGCTTCGGCCGGGTTCTTCGGCGTGCTCAGGACTTTGTGGAGGTGGAGGTCGCCCCTGTCGTCCAGGAGCGCGAAGTCGGTAAAGGTACCACCCGTGTCGAAAGCCAGTTTTGCCATGTTGTCCTCGAAGCGACTGTTCGGCGCGGCAGGCGCCGCTATGCGGATCCGATGCCCGGACCCGGTGTCTGCTTGAAGGTTAGGGGAATGGCCGGCGCGTTGGCTAACACAACTACAGTCTGCCGCTATAGGGTTTGCTTATGGCGACGCGGCGATCCGCCATCGGACTGCCGTGGCGAAGACCAACTGCCGGTTAGGCCGGCTTAATCCCCTGGTGATGACTGCTCATCAGCTTGCCGACGACATCGAGCAGAACCGAGCGTGCGGCGATGGCGGGTTCCGACAGGGGAAGATGATCGGCGACGCAGAGCGACACGGTCGCGTCGATCACCGGCTTCGTCAGCGCCCGCACCTGCGCGCCGGAGAAGATCGCCGCCTCGGTGACCACCGAAGCCGGGAGAATGGTCGATCCAAGCCCTTCGAGAACAGCCGCGCTGAGGGCCGGCACGGATTCGATTTCCGAGACGACCTCAGGGGTGGCCCTGGCTCTCGCCAGCGCGTCGTCGATCAGCCGGCGGAGCAGATGGGCCTTGCTGGGAAGAAGCAGCGGGATTTCCTGGAGAGCGGCAAGCGGCAGCGGCGCGCTGCTGTCGCCGGGGAGTTCGATGCCCGGCGGCGAGACGAGGAACATTTCCTCGCGAAACAATGGCTGCAGCGTGACGCCCTTGATCGGCGCAGCAGCATAGATCAGCGCCATATCCATCTTGCCCGTCATGATCAGCTCGCTCAGGATCTGGCCGAAACTGTCATTGATGTGGACAACGATATGGGGATGCCTCGCTTTCATTTCCTTCAGGATCGGCAGCGACAAGGCGCTTGACGAGGAATAGGTCGCCAGTCCAATCGAGACGCGGCCCGCCACCGACTTGGCGGACTGATCGATATCGACCTGCGCCTGCTCGATCTGCTTCAGCATCAGCTGCGCATGCCGATAGAGGATGAGCCCCGCCTCCGTCGGCGTGATGCCGACATTGCTGCGGATGAGAAGCTTGTGCTTGAAATGCGCCTCGAGAGAGGCGATCTGCTGCGACAGCGCCGGCTGCGCCGTCCTCAGAAGGCTTGCCGCGCGCGATACGCTGCCGGTATCGACGATCTTGACGAAGCTCTTCAGTTTTCGGAAATCGACGCTCATGGCCACCGGCTTCTTGTTTCATGCAAAACGTAAAGCCTGCGGCCGGAGGGACGCAAGTCCCACCATACACAAGTCTCCCTGGCTTTTCGCGGTTAACGCAGCTCGGCAACGGCCCGTTCGATGCGGTCACATGCCTGGGTGATCGTCTCCATCGACGTCGCGATCGAGAGGCGGAAATGCGGCGATACGCCGTAGGCAGCCCCCTGCAGCGCCGCGACCCCGACGCCATCGAGCAGATAGAGCACGAAATCGAGGTCCGTCTCGATCGTCTTGCCTTCAGGCGTCTTCCTGCCGATGACACCGGCGCAGTTCGGAAACAGATAGAACGCCCCGTCAGGCACGAGGCAGGAGAGGCCGGGCACGGCATTGAGCCGCGCGCACGCATAATCCCGGCGCTCTTTGTAAAGCTTGACACTTTCGCCGACGAATGACTGGTCCGAAGACAGCGCATAAGCGGCGGCGGCCTGACTGACCGACGACGGGCAGGACGACATCTGCGACTGCAGCTTGTTGATGGCGGCGATCAATGCGGCCGGACCCGCCGCGTAGCCGATACGCCATCCGGTCATGGCATAGGACTTAGAGACGCCGTTGGTCAGGAGAACCCGCTCCTTCAGTTCCGGGACGGCGGCAACCAGCGTCGTCATCGGCTCGTCCTTGAACCAGACCTGGTCGTAAATATCGTCTGACAGCACGAAGACGTGGGGATGGCGCAGCAGCACCTTGCCGAGGGCCTCGAGCTCGTGCCTGTCATAGGCCGCACCCGTCGGATTGGACGGCGCGTTGAGGATGAGCCACAGGGTCTTTGGCGTGATCGCCTTTTCCAAAGCCTCCGGCGTCAGCTTGAAGCCGGTTTCCTGCGGGCATTCGACAATGACCGGCTTGCCTTCGTTGGCGATGACCATATCGGGATAGGAAACCCAGTAAGGCGCGGGAATGATCACCTCGGCGTCTTTTTCGACGCTCGCCATCAGCGCGAGAAACAGAATCTGCTTGGCGCCGCCGCCGACGCAGATTTCATTGTCGGCATAGCCGAGGCCGAGCCGGCGCTTGAAATCGCCGATGATTGCCTTGCGCAGCGCCGGCGTGCCGTTGACGGCAGTATATTTCGTTTCGCCCCGGTCGATGGCCGCATGCGCCGCAGCCTTGATGTTGTCTGGCGTGTCGAAGTCCGGCTCGCCGACCGTCAGATCGACGATGTCGCGGCCTGCCGCCTTCAGTTCGCGCGCCCGGGCGGCCGCGGCCGTGCTGGGTGAAACCTTGATTCTCGACACGCGTGATGCAGGCACAAAAGTGCTCATTGGAATTTCCTCGTTTTGCGAGATCGGCTTCAGTGGACGGCTTCGGTTTCGCCGCGCATCTTCCCGGTCAGGAAAAGTTCGCCGAGTTCGTCGTGGGTGATGTCTTTCGGCAGGCCGTCCCAGATGACTTTGCCAAGTCTCAGGATGACCGCACGCTCCGCCACTTCCATAGCCTTCTTGGTGTTCTGCTCGACGAGCAAGATGGTCATGCCGTCGGCGTGAAGCCGAAGAAGTTCGTCGAAGACGATGCCGATCGCCGCCGGCGACAGCCCAACCGATGGCTCGTCGACCAGCAGCACCTTCGGCCGCTGCAGCACCGCCATCGCCACTTCGAGCAGCTGCTGTTCGCCGCCGGACATGTTGCCGGCGAGTGTCGCGCGGCGCGTCTTGAGGATCGGAAAGAGGTCGTAGACGTAGTCGCGGTCGGCCTTCACTCTGGCGTCGCGCAGGGTATAGGCCGCCATCTGAAGATTTTCGTCGACGGTCATGACAGGGAAGTTGCAGCGCCCCTGCGGCACGAAGGAAATCCCCTCGCCCAGAATGGCCCTGGACTTGCTGCCGGCAATGTTCTTGCCGCGCCAGTCGATGTTGCCCTGCTTGATCGTCGTCATGCCGTAGAGCGTCTTGAGGAGCGTGGATTTGCCCGCCCCGTTCGGCCCCATCAGCGCCACGAACTGTCCCGCCGGCACGTCGAGTTCGACGCCGTTGAGGATGTCCAGATTGCCGTAACCTGCACGCAGGTCACGGATCGAAAGGTTCGAATTACCCGCCAAGATAGGCCTCCCTGACGCGCTGATCCTGAATGATGTCACCCGGCAAACCTTCGACGAGCTTGGCTCCCTGGTCGAGCACGATGACGCGCCGGCAGATGCTGGTGACGACATCGATATTGTGTTCGATCACCAGGAGGCTCACGCCGAGCGACTTGTTGGCATAGAGGATGGTGTCGACGACGCGTTCGATGATCTTCGGATTGATCCCGGCCATCGGCTCGTCCAGTAGGATGAGCTTGGGTTCAGGCATCAGCATCGATGCGAACTGGATGAGCTTCTGCTGTCCGCCCGACAGGTTGCCCGCCGGCTGGTGGCGTACATCCCAGAGACCCGCCATCTTGATCAGCTCGCGGGCTCTTTCCCTGAGACCCTCGATGCGCTGGCGGGACATCTTTCCCAAACCGAAGGTCGACGCGATGGACGGGAAGGTGAACATCTGACCGGCGATGACGAGGTTCTCCTCGACATCGAGCGACTTGAAGGTGACGGTCTTCTGGAAGGATCGCAGCATGCGGCCTTCCCTGGCGATGCGGTTCAGGGACCAGCCGGTGATGTCCTGTCCGTCGAGGACCACCGTGCCGGCGTCCGGCTTCGCAAGGCCGGTGCTGCAATCGAAGAAGGTCGATTTGCCCGATCCGTTCGGCCCGATCAGACCGGCGATCTCACCCCGGTCGATGTGAATGCTGACATCGTTGACAGCCTTGACCGCGCCGTAGGATTTGCTGAGGTTCTTGATCTCGAGAAGCGGAAGATGAGCGGTCATTTCGCACCTCCGATCGCATTCCAGAAGCGATTGATCAGCGGCGCGAACCCGTTCTTGAACCAGAAGACCAGGACGAGAAGGCTAAAGCCGTAGGCGATCATCCGCAATTCGGGGGTGATGCGCAGCGCCTCGGTCAGCCCGACGAAAAGCAGGCTGCCGAAGACGGTGCCGGAAATCATGCCCGCCCCGCCGCCGAGCACGATGATCAGCATCGTCGTCGAATAATACATCTGGAAGGTCAGCGGGCTGACGACCGTCAGGTAATAGGCGTAAAGGCAGCCGCCGATGCCGGCAAAGACGGCGCTGATCATGAAGACGATCAGCTTGTAGTGCCAGGTGGGGACGCCGAGAGATTCGGCGAGCGTTTCGTTCTCGCGGATCGCCACCATGTTGCGGCCGGCCGGCGAGCGGACGATCGCCCAGACGGCAAAGGTGGCGAGGATGCCGATGATCAAGGCGAGATAATAGAAGTTCGTCGTGCCTGACACCGTGAACGACAGCGGGCCCAGTTCGAAATAGGGTTTTGGAATGCCCGAAAGCCCCATATCGCCGCGGGTGAGCGAGATCCAGTTTTTGGCGATCGCCTGACCGATGATCACGAAACCGAGCGTACACATGACGAAGGACGTCGAGCGCAGCCGCAGGGCGGGAATGCCGAGCGGAAGAGCAAGGGCGCCGGAGACGGCGCCTGCAGCGATGAGATTGACGTAGAACGGCGTGCCGTAGGCGACGGCGAGAAGACCCGCCGTATAGGCGCCGATGCCGAAAAACGCCGCCTGGGCCAATGACAGAAGACCGGTATAGCCGACAAGCAGATTGAGCCCATGGGCCGGCAGCATGAAAATCAGGGCGATGATCAGCGAATGGGTGATGTAACGGCTGCCGATGAACGGGGCGGCGAGCGCGACGACGATCAGGACTGCGGCGAGCGGTATGCGAAGATCGCGCCTGCGTACCTGTTGAGCGGTTTCCGTCAGAGACATGTCGTGTCCTCGGTCGTTCGAGAAAGGTCGGCGGGCGCTGCTGCTTAGAAGCGCGCCTGCGTCGAAAAGAGCCCATGCGGCCGCCACATCAGCATCAGGATCAGCGTGGCGAAGCCGACGGTGTCGCGGAATTGCAGGCCGACATAGGTGGCGACCAGGCTCTCGGCCACGCCGAGGATCATCGCCGCAACGAACGTGCCGCGCACATTGCCCAAACCGCCCATGATGATGATCGGCAGCGTCTTGAAGGTGATCAGCTCGCCCATGCCGCCATAGACGCTGACATTGACCGGCGCCGTCAGAACCCCCGACAGTGCGGCGAGGCCAGCCCCCAGCATGAAGGTTCGAAGCACCACCTGCGGCACATCGATGCCGACGACGCCGCAGCACTCGACGTTCTGGGAAACGGCGCGCATCGCCATTCCCAGGCGGGTGTAGCTGACCATCAGTTCGAGGCCGATGAACACCAGCAAACAGACGACGAGAATGAGAATGCGCTGCTGGGCCAGGCTGAAGCCGAGGATGGAAACCGGCTCGATATAGCCTCCGGCGAAGAACTTGTAGCCTCCGCCGAAGACGAGAATGATGGTGTTCTGCAGGATCAGCGCGATGCCGAGGGTGGTGAGCACGCCCGACTCCGCGGGCGCGCCGACCATTCGGCGCATGACGAGTTGCCCGACCACATAGGCAACGACGATTGTCGCAAGAACCCCCACGACGATCGACGCTTCGTAAGACAGGCCGAGATAGTCGATTGCAAACCACGCCCCGAACGTGCCGAGCATGTAGTATTCGCCGTGAGCAAAGTTGATGGCTCTCAACACGCCGAAAATCATGGTCATGCCGACGGCGACGATGGCGTAAACGGAACCCGTGACGATGCCATTCACAGTTTGCTCAACGATGGTCGAGAGCATGGGCGTGCCTCCTCCCGGCAGATCAGTTGGCGGGGTACTGAATGTCCGCCGTATACGCACCCTTGATGCTCGGCTTGCCGTTTTCGATCTGCAGCAGGATCATCGGCAGGCGGGCCTGGTTGTGGTCGTCGAATGTGACCTCGCCGACCGGGCTCTTATACTTGATCTTCGAGAGTGCGTCGCGAACCTTCACCTTGTCGGCGCTGCCGGCCTGCTTGATCGCGGCTGCAAGCAGATTGACGGTATCCCAGTGAACATAGGCATGGTTGTTCGGGGCTTCGTTATAGGTCGCCGTGAACTTCTCGACGAAGGCCTTGCTTTCGGGCGAGTCGAACTGCGGAAGCCATGCGGCGGCTTCGACGGCGCCTTCGAGCGCCGACGGGGCCGATTTGATGGTCTTTTCCGTGTTGAACTCGCCGTTGCCGATCAGCGTGACCTTGCCGGCTATCCCGAGCTCCACCATCTGGCGGGCGACGATGGGCGTCGTATCGGCGAGGCCGTACATGATGATCGCCTGGGCGCCGTTGTCGCGGATCTTGGCGAGAACGCTGCGGAAGTCGACTTCGCCTTCCTTGTAATAGTCTTCGCTGAGGATCTCACCCTTGAAGTCGGGCAGATATTTCTTCGTGAAGGCGATCGCCGAGCGGCCGTAGTCGCTGTCGACGGAGAGCACCGCGAACTTGGTGAAGCCACGCTGTTCCGCGGCATATTTGGCGACGATCAGCGCCCGGTTCTCATCGGTGGGATAGTTGCGATAGGTCCATTTGAAACCGCCGACACCGGCCTGGTAGGTGATCTTCGGATTGGACGAGGCGGCATTCAGCAGAAGCACTTCGGCATCTTCGGCGACGGGCTGGATGGCGAGCGTCACCGAGCTGGAAACGTCGCCGATGATGAAGTCGACGCCATCCTGGTCGATCAGGCGACGGGCGGCCGAAACGCCTTCGACTGGTGTGCCCTGGCTGTCGGCATTCAGGAGTTCGATTTTCATCCCATTGACGCCGCCGGCATCATTGATGTCTTTGACGGCGAGTTCGGCGCCGTGCATCGAAAATGCGCCGTAGCGCGCATTCGGGCCGCTCATCGGCGCAACGAGTCCGAGTTTGATCGTCCCGTCCGCTGCCAGCGCGCCAGCCGGCAGGCCGGAAACGGCAACCGCCAGCGAAAGGACTGCTGTCGAAAGGAAAAGTGCTCTGCGGCTTACGGTAAGTTTCATGTTCCCACTCCATGTTCTCGGGTGCAAACGCTTGGGGCATAGCCCAGCATACTCCTGACCGCTTTCCGCGGTTCTTGTTGCGTCAGCCCAGCGCTGACACCGTCACAGTAGGTTCAGGAAAGCGTCGCTGGCCAACACAACTCCATTCTGCCGCTATAGCGTTTATTTATAGCGAACCGATCTATTCGGCATTGCGGGAACAGTTGTTCACCAGGGGGCCATCGGCAATATCGATGCCATCGTCGCGGCGCGCGGCGTCCGCTTTGTCGAGACGAAATCTCAAGATCGATGGCGGCATTCGCTCGCGGATGGAGCGGCGCGTGGTAATGCGGAGCCGGACGCCGCATGGCCGGCCTCGTGGTATCGTCAGCTGCGCCGCTGGCGCAGGTTGGAGATTCTCCTCGTCATTCGGGTCCGGCACGCCATTCGCGATAGGCGAGATGGGCCTTTGCGCCGATCGTCGTGAAAGGCTGCGGCGGCAATGCCGTCGGGGCAGCCAGGCGCGTATAGACGCGCCCGAGTTCGGATTCGTGTCCGAGCGCCAGTTCCGCGGCCGCGATCCCCGACGCCGTCGAGTTCGACGCGCCAAGGCCGTTGCAGCCGCATGCCGCGAATACGCCGCGCTCGATCTCGCCGAAGGCCGGGACATGATTGCGTGTGAGCGCCATGGCGCCGGCCCAGCGATATTGCATCCGGACGCCGCCGAGGGTGGGAAAGCGTTGGGAGAATTTGCTGTCGTGGAGGCGGCCGGCCCGCCGGATCGCGGCGTCGCTGATTTCGATGCCCGGATTGTAGCTGTAGCGCGAGCGCACCAGGATTCGATCGCCGCCGCTCGTGCCGATACGGCGGACGGTTGTTCCCATCGGTAGGGCCGGAGTGGCGGCCCACTTGCGCTCTCCATCAAGGCGCGAGGGGTCGAACTCCTCGGTGAGGGAGGCGTAGGTGAAGACGTGGAGCAAGCGCCCGCGGAAGAAGCCGAAGCTTTCGGCATGACCGTTGTTCGCCATGATGATCTTTGCCGCCTGCACGGACCCCTGCGGCGTCTTGACGAACCAGCCCGTGCCCAAGCGCTCGAAGGAGAGCGCCGGTGTCCGCTCGTAGAGGGCGACCGGCTCCTTCAGGCAGTCGGCGACCCCGCGTATATAGGCGGCGGGCTGCACGATGACCGTGCCGGGCGTGAACAGACCGGAGGTGTAGACCGGCGATCCCGTCACCGCCCGGATCTCCCTGAGTGTCAGGAGCCGGTGGGCTTCGCCCATTTTCGAGAGCTGCTGCGCATAATCCTCGAGGTGCTTGTCGCCTTCGGCGCTGATGGCGACGCTGTATCGGCCGCAGGGGTCGAAGATGTCCTTGCCCCAGCCGTTTTCGGCCGCCATCTCGCTCGCCAGAGCGATGGCCGAGCGCTGGATGAGCACGGACTGCCTGAACCTCGCCTCCGACTCTCCGCTGAAATCGTCGGACGAGACTTCATGCGGCAGATCGATAATGAAACCCGAATTGGCGCCTGCAGGCCCCTCGCCGACGACACCCGCTTCGAGGATGGCGACCCGCACGCCCGGGTCCAGGCGGGAGATGCGCCGGGCCGCGGAGAGGCCGGCGAAACCACCGCCGATGATCGCGACATCGGCAATGACCGATCCGTTCAGCGCGGGCCGTGGCGTGCGCGATGCAAGCGTGGCGACCCAGCCCGAAACGCCTGCGCGTTTCGGAAGCCTGGATGCAACGAAGACGTTCCTTGCGGCCTGGGTCACGTCAGATCGCTTCCCGCTCCATGAGCGCTTCGAGGGAGTGCCGAAGCGCCGGAAGCTTTTCCGGGGCAAGCGCGCGCAGCGGTTTGCGCGGAACGCCGGCGCCGTAACCCACCAGATCCGCCGCCGCATAGACGGACTGCACGTAATCGCCTTCCCAGATCAGCCCCATCGCCGGCTCCAGGATTTTCCAGAGCGCGCGGACCTCGTCCCATTTCCGCTCGGCGGCAGCCTCGACGAGGGCGACGCAGGTTTTCGGAGCGAAGTTCGCCCCACCCCAGATCAGGCCGTCGCATCCGGCATAGAGCGCGTAGGGAACGAGAGGGTCGGCGCCGTTCATAACGAACTTGCCGGTGCGGATGAGTGCGGCCTGCTTTCCGAGATCGCCGCCGCTGTCCTTGACGGCACAGAAGCCCGGGATTTCGTTCAGCTTGTCGAGCAGTTCGGGCGTGACGGCGACGCCGACCGCCTGGGGAACATTATAGCCGATCACCGGAAGACCGGCCTTCGCGACCTCGCTGTAGAAATCGAGGATGCCCTGGTCGTCGGTCGGCCCTTCGAAAAAGGGCGGCAGAACCATGACGGCTTCGGCGCCGGCGTCGCGCGCGCGGATGGTGCGCTCGACGACGTCCTCGACGAGGAGGGCGGAGGCCTGGGCGATCACCTTCGCCCGTCCGTTGACGATCCGCGCTCCGCGCCGGATCAGTTCCTCGGATTCCTCCTTGGAAAGGTAGACATGCATGCCGGTGCCGGAGCTGAACAGAAAACTCCTGACGCCTGCCGCAAGGTAGCGCTCGACATTGTGTTCGAGCCTTGCGTAGTCGATGCGTCCGGCGTCGTCGAACGGTGTAGTAATAGCAAGATTGAGGCCTGGAAACTGGAAGTCAGACATTCGTGTGTGTCCCGTGTTGGGCTGCCGAAAGGTCGAGCCAAATGGTCTTGATCTGGGTGTGTGCCTGCTTGCTCTGACGTTTGCTCATTGGTCTCGCCAGCAGTGTTCAATGCATTCTTCGAAACGCCGGCCCTAGAGGCTCGGCGCCTCCAGGCCCTCAGGGGCCGCGTACATGGCCATGTTTCGCCGTGAAAGTTCGAGGTGAAGCCGCGCCAGTTCTCCGGCCGCATCGGCGTCCCGCTTCTCGATGGTCGCGATCATCTCGTCGTGCTGCTGCGTGGCGAGCTCGAGCTCCTCCTGCATGCGCGGCGTGTTGGGATATTTGTAGAAGACCTTGCCGATGCGGGCGTGATCGATCTGCAGGCGCCGCAGGCTCGGAACCAGATAGACGTTATGCGCCATCTCGCCGATCTGGCGGTGGAACTGGTCATTGTAGAAGACGCGCCCCTCGACATCGCAGTTGTCGACCGACTTTCGAAATGACTGCTGAATCTTCTTGAGCACGTCGAGCTGCCCGCGCGTTCCGTTCTCGGCAGCCAGCCTGTTGGCGGTGATGTAGATCATCGGCGCAAGAAGAAAGAAGTCGCGCAGCGACTGGTAGCTCATCGAACTGACGCGTGCAGCGCGGTTGGCTTCCAGCTCGATATAACCTTCGCCAGCCATCTGGCGCATCAGCTCACGAACCGGCGGACGGGATAGGCCGAACTCTTCACTCAGCGCCACTTCGTCCAACACCGCCCCCGGCGGCAGTTCCATCGTAAGGATGCGCCTGCGGAGCGCAAGGCCAAGATTGCCTTTGCGGTCTGGGTTGATCTCGGCATCCATATCAATCTCTCCTACTTTGAGAAGACAATATGTAGACATAAGATAGGCGTCAATACTCCTTTGGAATTAGGACGCGCCACATCGTGCGAATTGTAGGGGAAGCGCTTGCCCGCGCCGATTGCTCCGCCCGTCGCAAGTTGCTGCAATTATTGGACAATCACCGATGGCGAGGCCGGCCTTCGGCCGATCCCGCCGGAATTGCTGACGGCGTCGATCGAATGTGGGAGGGGGTCTGTCGAGACTGCCGGAAACTCGATTGCGGCCCGAGGGCACAGCCAGGGTTATGGCTGTCGCCGCCGGCGTCTTGATAAAGAACACGTGGGAAAGATGCGCGGGAGCGATCCTTGCCGCTTCCTCTGCCGAACGCCCATTGCTGCGCCGGGCTTAAAAAATAAGCTGCACCTTGCAGGCGACCGTGCGGTCGCCGGCGAGGACGAAAGCGGCATCGGCTTGTTCGAGCGGCAGGCTGTGGCTGATGATCGGACGGACGTCGATCTTGCGGCTGGAAATCAGCTCCACGGCGGTAGCAAATTCCTCGTGGAAGCGCTGCGTTCCGTGGATGTGAAGCTCCTTGCCGACAATGGCGTTGAGGGGGATCGGGATCTCGCCTGTGACACCGACCTGCACGATCGTGCCGCGTGGCCTGATGGCGGCAATCGCGCTGCGGATCGCCGGGACTGCGGCCGAGCATTCGAAAACGAGATCGAAATAACCCTTTCCCGCCTCGAATTCGGCAAGCGCCTGGGCATCCCTAGCAACATTGATCGTACGGCTGGCGCCCATCGCCTTGGCCCGTTCCAGCGCCGCATCGGCAAGATCCGTCACGACGATCTCGCTTGCACCGTGATAACAGGCGACGGCGACCATCAGCGCGCCGATCGGCCCGGCCCCGGTGATGAGGACACGCTTGCCGGCGATATCTCCTGCGCGCGATGCAGCGTGCAGGCAGACGGAGAGCGGCTCGCTGCAGGCCGCTTCCGCGGCCGTTGTCGCGGGTCCTGCCGCAAAGCACTGCCTGGCCGGCACCACCAGCCATTCCCGGAACATGCCCTGCTCATGCGGCAGGCGCATCGCGCTGCCCATGAAGCGCATGCCAAGGCAGTGGATCGGCATGTCTTTGTCGCAATATTCGCAATGCCCGCAGGGCTGGCTGGGATTGACCGCCACCAGTGTCCCGACCGAGAGGCCGACGCCTTCGCCTGCCTGGCTCACGGTCCCCGATGCCTCGTGGCCCGGGATGATCGGTTCGCGAACCCTGACCGGCCCGAAGCCGCCGTCCTGATAATAATGCAGGTCGGAGCCGCAAATGCCCGCGGCCGCCATTTTGAGAAGCACCTCGCCGGGACCGGGGGCCGCAACCGCAGCGGTTTCGATCCTGAGATCGCCCTTTTGGTAAAGCCGTGCCAGACGTGTCTGCATTGTGCCCCTCCTATCTCAGCAGCCCGAGTTGCTGCGGCAGCCAGAGCGACACGGCCGGAACGAAGGTGATCAGGATCAGCGCCAGGAACAGCGGCACCAGCCAGGGCAGGATCGCCATGGTGGTGCGTTCGACAGACAGTTTCGCCACCCGCGACAGCACGAAAAGCACCATGCCGAGCGGTGGGTGCAGCAGGCCGATCATCAGGTTCAGCGTCATGATGAGGCCGAACTGGACCGGATCGATCCCGAACTTGACGACGATCGGCAGCAGGATCGGCACGAGGATGGTGATGGCGGCGATCGTATCCAGGAAGCAGCCGACGAACAGCATCAAGAGGTTTACCAGGATCAGGAAAACCCATTTGTTGTCGGTGATCGACAGGATCGCATCGGAGAGCAGCTGGGCCGCCTGGCTCACCGTCAGCAGCCAGGCGAAGACCGATGCCGCGGTGACGATGAAGAGAACCGATGCCGTCGTCTCGATCGTATCGAAGCTTGCCTTGGCGAGCGTCGAGGGCGTCATCGTGCGGTAGCGCACCAGGCCGAGGAACAGCGACCAGAGGACGGCGGCGACGGCGGCCTCGGTCGGCGTGAACCAGCCCATCGTCATGCCGCCGATCAGGATGACGGGTGTCATCAGCGCCATGACGGCGGAGAATCGGAAATACCAGTCCAGCGCCAGAAGCCCGGCAAGGGCAATGCCCGCCGCCGCATTCATCGAGACGCCGGCCAGCATCAAGAGATAGATGGCCACGGGCACCGCCAGGACGACGACGATTTCCAGTCCCGCCGACAGCAGCTGCCGGACATCGAACGGCGCGTCCGAGCCCCAGCGCTTCCAATAGGCGAAGGCGGCGACGGTGATCATCATCAAGAGCGTCATGACAACGCCGGGCAGGATGCCGGCCATGAAAAGAGCGCCGATCGAGACGTTCGCCATCATGCCATAGATCACGAAAGGCAGCGATGGCGGGAAGATCGGCCCGAGCGTGGCCGAAGCCGCCGTCACGCCGACCGCCGCCTCGACCGGATAGCCGTGATCCTTCATCGCCTTGATCTCGATCGTGCCGATCCCCGCCGCATCGGCAAGGGCGGTGCCGGACATGCCGGAGAAGATGACGGAACCGATGATGTTGACCTGCGCCAGCCCACCCTTCATCCAGCCGACGAGCGCCACCGCAAAGGAATAGATGCGGCCGGTGACACCAGCCGAGTTCATCAGATTGCCGGCGAGGATGAAGAAGGGGACGGCGAGCAGCGGAAAGCTTTCGACGCCGGCGATCATGCGCTGGGCGACGATGATGTCGGGGGCGACGCCGTAGAGGACGATGTACAGCACCGAGGCGACGGCCATCGAGATGGCAACAGGCACGCCGATCAGCATCAGCACCAGAAACGAACCAAGAAGCAGCAGCATCGGATCACTCCTCGACGGTCTGGAATTCTTCGGGCCGCTCCAGAACGGAGTAGCCGCGACGCATATTGGCGATAAAGACGATGACCGCGCGGATCAGCATCAGCACGAAGGCGACAAGAACCGCGTAGAAGACGATGTTGCGCGGCAGGTCGATGGTGACCATCTGCTCGTCGGCGACGATGTCGACATAACGCCACATCAGGTGGCAGCCATAGGCGAAGAAGCCGATGCGGACGATATCGACGAAGGTGGCGAGCACGCGCGCCAGGCCTGACGGCATATAGTGATAGAACACATCCACCTGGATGTGCCGCGACGTCCGTACGCACATGACGGAACCGAGGAAGACGACGCCGATCAGGCAGTTGATGGCGATCTCCTCGGTCCATGCATAGCTGTCGTTCAGCACATAACGCGTGAAGAACTGCAGAAAGACGCAGCCGGCCATCAGCCAGAAGACAACAAGCGTGATCCAGTCTTCGACGGCATAGTCCGAGACGTTTGCGGTCGGCGCGTGTCCTTCGAATTCGTGGCCGATTTCCTCGGCCGTGATTGGCGTATGAATTTCTTGCGACATGATCGGCCTTGTCCAGGTTGGGGAAGGAGAGCGCGCGGCGTGCGGGCGCGTGCCTTCGTGTCGACATCGTTTTGCGCGCGGTGCCTGCCCCTCATCCGGCTGCCGCCACCTTCTCCCCGCTCGCGGGGCGAAGGGACACGCCGCGCCGGCTTCCTCCACCTCGACGTTGCGTTTGGCACGTCCCCTCTCCCCGTTTTTACGGGGAGAGGGTTAGGGTGAGGGGCAACGCCGGTAGCGAACCCCTACTGGATCGCCCGGATCGCTTCCCAATCGGCCTTTTCGTAGCCGAAGTCCTCGAATTTCACCTTTTCCATGACGTTCTTTTCGAAGTCTGTTTTATCGACTTCGGTAACGTTGAGGCCCTTCTCCTTGAAGGTCGCAACCAGGCTGTTTTCCCTAGCGGCGATCGTCTTGGTGGTGCGCTCGGCTGCTTCCTGCATCACCTCGCCGAAGATCTTCTTGTCCTCGTCGGACAGGCTCGCCCAGCGCGTTTTGGAGATGACGGTGTTCAGGTGATCGACGATGTGGCCGGTGAGGATGATGTTCTTCTGGACTTCGTAGAACTTCTTCGCCTCGATCGTCGTCAACGGATTTTCCTGCGCCTCAACCGTGCCGTTCTGCAAAGCGAGATAGACCTCGGCGAAGGCGATCGGCGTGGTGTTGGCGCCGCAGGCGCGCGGCATGGCGAGATAGGCCGGAACGTCGGGCACGCGGATCTTCAGGCCCTGCATGTCGGCGCATTTGGCGATCGGCTTGTTCGATGTCGTGTGGCGCGTGCCGTAATAGCTAACGGCGGCGATGTGGTTGCCGGTCTTGTCTTCATAACCTTTGGCAAGGCGCTTGAAGACGTCGCTTTTGGTATAGGCGATCAGGTGATCGGGACCGCGGAAAATATAGGGGAAGTAGGTGACGCCGATCGGCTTGTAGTCGCGGGCCGCAAAGCTCGATCCCGAGATGATGATGTCGACCGTCCCGAGCTTGAGACCCTGGTTGATGTCGGCTTCCTTGCCGAGCTGCGAGGCCGGATAGACCTCGATCTTGTAACGTCCGTCGGTGCGCTTGGCGATCTCTTCGGCGGCCCAGACGGAATCCGTATGGAAGGGCTCGGATGTTTCATAAACATGCGCCCATTTCAGCACGGTCTGGGCTTGGGCGAGCGCGGTACTCGCCATGATCGCGGCCGCGGCGCAAAATATCGTTGCCAGTCTGCTCTTCATCGCTCTCTCCTCCGGAGCTCGAGTTAAGTCTTGTCCGTTGCTTTTGCGGGCCCCTTGTCGCGGCCGCGCTCCTCCTCTCCCGAAAACTCCTCCCCGAAGCTCTCGGAAAACCTCTTCTGCGACATGGTGAGATGGGCACGCATGGCCGCCTTTGCGCCGATCGCATCGCCGGCGGCAATCGCGTCGCGGATAGCCCGATGCTCCTCCAGGGCGCTGCGCCATGTCGTCGGCCCCTCGAAATGGCTCGCGAGCTTTTCGAAATATGGGCTCATGCGCATGTCGAACATTTCGCCGGTCACGCGGATCAGCGTCGCATTGCCGACGATCGCGGCAATGCCGGTGTGAAAGGCGCGGTCGGCGGCGATGACCGCGCCCGCATCGTTGACGCCGCCGCTCATGCGCACCAGCGCTTCATCGAGGAGCACAATATCTTCGGGCCTGGCGCGGGTCGCGGCTTCCTCGGCGATGGCGCATTCGATGACGGCCCGTGCCTGAAGGAGCTCGAAAGGCCCTTCCACCGGCTCGCCTTCGCTTGCCGCTACGCTTGCGGCATGCCGGCGCACCACATAGATGCCGGAGCCCATGCGGATGTTGACGAGGCCCTCGACCTCCAGGACGATCAGCGCCTCGCGCACTGTCGGACGCGACACCGACAGTTGCTCCGCGAGTTCACGCTCGGCCGGCAGCCGTTGGCCGACGGCAAGTTCGCCGCTGGCGATCATCGATCGGATCTGATCCGCCACCTGCCGATAGAGGCGACGTGATTCAACAGGCGAAAACATCCTGGCCTCCCCGGCGGCTTCTCCTCAAGCACGCAGCTGGTCAAATGGCCTGACCAATTTGTATAGAGGTATCATCCCGTGAGTTGTGCGTCAATCCGCCGCACAAACGTTAAACAGGAAAGCCACGGGGCTGGGAAGCTTTGTGATTGGACAGATCGGCGATCCTGCCGGCTTCAGCCGCTCGGAAGATTTAGATACCGGCATACCATTCGTAGCCGCGATCCTCCCAGAAGCCGCCATTGCCGCCATAAAGCTGGCCGAGGTCCGCGACACCCTCGATACGGGTCAGATACTTCGCCTGCTTGTAGCCGAGCTGCCGCTCGACCCGGAGCCTCAGCGGCGCGCCATGCGCCACTTCCAGGTCGCGTCCATTCATCGAATAGGCAAGGATCGTCTGGGGATGGAAGGCATCGACGAGATCGAGGCTCTCATAATACCAGCCGCTGCCATCCAGCGTCTTTTCGTATTCATCGGCGCAGTGGAACACGATGTAGCGCGCCTCCGGTTTCAGCCCGACCGATTGCAGCAGGGCGCCGAGCGGCAGGCCCGTCCATTTGCCGATCGCGCTCCAGCCTTCGACGCAGTCGTGCCGGGTGATCTGCGTGCGCGACGGCATCGCCTTCAACTGCGCGAGCGAGAATTGCGACGGCTTTTCCACCAGTCCGCCGACATCAAGCCTCCAGGTCGAGAACTGCCGGCTCATCCAGTCGAGATATTGCGGGTTATCGGGCATGCTGGTGCCGTTGGAGCGAAAGACCGGCGAGAGATCCGCCTCGCTGAATTCGCGGGCCAGCGCATCGTCGCCGAGCAGCAGGCGCTGCGTCTTCATGCTGAAGCCCTCGGCGATCTTCAGGACGGATTTCGTCCGGTCGCTTTCGACCAATGCGTCGCAGCCGGATAGCCCCAGTGCCGAGGCGGTCAAGGTCGAGCCGATCAGGAAACGGCGGCGGGTGATCAGGCGGCTCATCATTCGTCTCCCTGTTCGATGGCGTAGTAGCCGGTGATCATCGAACGTAGATTGTTGAAGACGCCCGACAGGATGACCATGGCGACATGCACCACGACAAAGGCGACGAGCGAGAAGGCGGTGAGGAAATGGATGGTGCGGGCCGATTGCCGGCCGCCGAAGACATCGAGCAGCCACGGTGCGACGGCATCAAAGCCCGGCGACATGGTGAGACCCGTCGCCAGCATCAGCGGCAGCAGCAGGAAGATCACCACGAGATAGGTCAGCTTCTGCAGCGTGTTGTAGTGCCGCGCTTCGGCGCCCTTGGGAAACCGCAGCCTGGCATGGTTGACGACTTCGTGCGCGAGATGGGCGGGCGTCAGTTCATCGACACCAGGCGCGAGATCACGGCGAAAATGTCGGCTGACCAGTCCGTAGACGAGATAGACGAAGCCGTTGAGGACGAAGAGCCAGGCAAAGAAGAAATGCCAGCGCCGGCCGGTCGACAGATCCTGATAGCTTGGAAGGGTAATCCAGCTTGGAAAACCCCTCGCCGTCGCCTCCCCGTCGACATTGGAGAGGCCGAGCACACCAGTCGTATCGAAGGCGAACGAACCGATATGTGTGCGCCCCTTTGCCTCACCGCCGTCCTCGACGGCATCCATCGAGATGAAGGACGGATCGTAGTCGGCGCCGTATTGGCCCCAGTAGAGCGCCGGATGGGCATTGAATATCTGCAGGCCGCTCATCAGCAGCACGGTCAGGCAAAGCACGTTCACCCAATGCGGCAGGCGCACGGCGAGGCTGTGGCGGTAGATGAGCGTGCGGCGGGTTTCTTTGCCGGCATCGGTCGTCGCCATGATCGTTCTCCGGATCGATGGAGTTTCAGGAACAAAGGACGCGGCCGCCGCGAAAAAAGTTTCAGCGGCCGCGCGGAAGCGGGCGCTTATTTCATCGCGTCGCAGGTCTTCATCATGTCGGTCTTCTTCATCGCGTCCTTTTCCATGCCGGCCTTGTGCATGCAGTCCTTCTTGGTGCCGGACATCTTCATGGCGTCTTTCGACATGTTGTCCGTATGCATCGTGTCCTTTTTCATCGTGTCGGTCTTCATGGCGTCCTCGGCCGAGGCGACGCCGGCGAGCGAAAGGCCGACGATAAAGGTGCAGGCTGCAAGGCTGGAAAGAAGCTTGGTCATGGAATTCTCCTCGGAGTAATTGGCGTGTCCGCCGGCTGCCTGCCGATGGCTCACATCCACCCATTCGAGGCGGCGTCGAGATGCGTTACAGCCTCACATCTATGTGATAGAGCAGTGATGCCAGAATTGTTTTCGCACTGCCCTGTAACCGACCGGCTGTTTTTCCGAATGAACTCTTCGACAACATGACATCAGCCCATTCGGAAGAAGCCCTGAAAGCCTTGATGCTTCTTTCCCTTGACGGAGACGAGGCGGCGTATCGGCGTTTGCTGACGGCTTCGCGCGCGCTGCTTGTCGGTTATTACAGCCGCAGGATGGCTGCGGCGGCGAAGGCGGATATGGAAGACCTGGTCCAGGAGACATTGCTGGCGCTGCATTCCCGCCGGTCCACCTATGACAGGGAAAGGCCTTTCACGGCCTGGTTCTTCTCGATCGCTCGCTACAAGCTGATCGACCACCATCGCGGCCGCGGTGGGCGCAGGCTCAGCGAGACCGAGCTTGGCGAGGAGATCGAAAGCGACTTCAGCGAGGAGGCGCTGACGGCCCGCATGGACGTCGAGCGTTTGCTCGACGGTTTGCCACCGAGACAGCAGGAACTGATCCGGCAGGTGAAGCTGGAGGGCCAGTCGGTCGCCGATGCCGCAAGCCGCACCGGCCAGTCCGAATCGGCGGTCAAAGTCGGTATCCACCGGGCGCTCAAGGCGCTCGGCGAGAGATTGCGAGGCGCATCGTGACAAAGACGGACGACATCATCGAAAGCCTGGTCGGCGACCTGAAGCCGGTGCCGCGCCATGCGCTGCGGCGCCGTTTCGCGCTTGGCCTATTGCCCGCCCTCGGGCTCTCGCTGCTGCTGATGCTGGCCATTCTCGGCCTCAGGGTCGATATGCCGGATGTGCTGATGCTGCCGGTCTTCTGGATTAAATCGGCTTATAATGCGTTGATTGCGGTGACAGCTCTCTTCGCCGTCGTTCGGCTTTCCCGTCCCGACGGTTCCGAAGGACGCTTTTTCGGTTTGCTTGCCACGATCTTTGCCGCGATGACGGCAGTCGCAGCCATCCAGCTGATGATGGCTCCCGTTGGATCTTCCCGAGTACTGATCCTTGGCTCCTCAGCGCTCCATTGCCCGCTGCTGATCATCGGCTTCGCATTGCCGGTCTATGCCGGCGTGGTCTGGGCGCTGCGTCGCGCCGCACCCTCCGATCTCAGGCTGACCGGCTTCGTCGCCGGCATTGCCGCGGGAGCAGCAGGCGCCTGGGTCTATTCGTGGTTTTGCACCGAAAACGGCATGCCCTTCGTGCTGATCTGGTATTCGCTCGGCATCCTGCTCACCGGCGCGCTCGGCGCCTTGACCGGTCCTCGGCTGCTCCGCTGGTAGATCCTTCTCTGCCGCCGCTGTCCATCTGCTCCGAAACTCAGGCGTTTGCTCCAAGATTTGATGGTGCGATCTCATCCGACCCACACAGGACACCTTCAGGAAACCTTTCTCGGTGTCGTCTCATTCCGCCGGCAGATTAAACCTGCCTCTGGCTCCGAGGCGGGCCAATACAGGCCGGGAAAACGGCCGGCCGGACCATTTCAGCACGCTTTCGCGAAAAACCTGTCGTTCCTCTTCTGAGGCGAACAATCTGGCCGGCCACGGGTGAGACACCAGTCTGGACATCCAAAAATGGAAAGTTCCCGCATCCTCTTCGAGCGCATAGAGTGACTGCCACGTGCACGTGACCGTCTGCCCCAGGACCGTGTAGCTGATTCCGCTCTCATCCACGGTAGACTCGACGGGCTTGCCGATAGTCCCCGCCTTCACCAGCCGCCTGCGATACATGGAACGCAGCAACCGCCGGAATGGCTTCAGCAGCAGAAAGGCCAGGAGCGCGCAGGCAACGACTGTAGCGAGGACATAGACAATGAATGTGCCGACGTCACCCGCCTGCCATTTGTCGAAATTGGTAATCAGCGCGACGAACAGCGCGACCGTTCCCGCGGCGCCGATAGTTGGACCAGGAGGCAGAAGCTGACGCGATGCATGCTGGACATCGAGATGGTCGTCGAGTTCCAAAGCGAAGGTTTTGCGAAAGGCGGGGCGATCCGCAGACGGCCAGATTTTCGGGACTGAGGCGGGGGGACCCTCGGACATGTTCAACCTGCCAAACCGGAGAATGCTCGACTAGAAAATTCTCCCATAGGTAGCAATTGCTTCCTCTTGCGTCAACGAGAGCCCAATCGCGTGCTTGTCGATTCCAGCATGGCGCAAATGCAGCCCACCCGACTGAGGGGGCATTCTTATCGCCAGTCAGTGCCTCATTACGCCGCCTGCGGCCGATATATCGTCCGGCGTATCCACGTCGAGATGGGCTGCATCGCCAACGTCGACATCGAGCACCGGCAGGCCCGACGTGGCGATGATACCGCGCGCACCGACGTCGCCTTCAAGTCGCAGGATCGCGTGATCGAGAGAACGTGGCAGAACAACCGGATTGCCGGGCTCGCCGCACGAGACGGCGCGCACAACGGCCTTGCCGCCCGCGCTGCGAAAGGCGGAAATCAGGGCATTCAGATGCGCGATGGAAATGCCGGGCATATCGGCCAGCATGACCAGAATGCCGTCGGTGCCGTCGGCACCCTTTGATGATAGTCCTGCGATGAGCGAACTCGCCATGCCATCGGCGTAATCGGGATTATCGACGAGAGCCAGCGGAAGCCCGCCGAGCGCGGCCTCGATCTCCGGCCGGCGATGCCCCGTGACTACAATAACGCAGGCTGCATCCGACCCGAGCGCGGTCAAGGCGCACCGTCGCACCAGCGGCACGCCGTCGAACTCGGCCAGCAGCTTGTGCTTCCCACCCTTGCCCATCCGGCTGGCCTTGCCGGCGGCGAGAATAACGATCGCGACCGACGCCTCAAGCATAAGCCATCAGTCTTGCCGCAGCGACATCTGCCAGAACCGACAGGGCCAGCGAGGTTGCATCCCGCGTCGGGCCGAACATTCCGATCGGCGCCTTGATACGATCGATCTCGTCCTGCCCGAAAGCGAGCGCCGTCAACCGCTCGACACGTCGGCGATGCGTGCGGCTGCTGCCGAGCGCGCCGATGTAGAACCCTGGCGAGACCAGCGCAGCCTCGAGAATGGCGGCTTCGGCGTCGAGGTCGTGATGCAGGAGCACGACGGCCGTGAAGCGATCGATGGCGCCGGCCGCCCTGCCCTCCTCGCCCTGCCCCCGGATGATCACATCGTAGCCGGAGGCCTCGGCCAGTCGTGCAACGGCCTGCGCTTCGATTGTCTGCCCGGACAGGACGACGCGGGTGCGGGGACGATAGACGCCGACGAAATCGCGCTGCAGCCAGCCGGCCCGTGGCGGCGGGTCTACCGGTTCGAGGCTCTGTTGCTCGGGTGAATAGGCCAGGCCTGCAGCCTGCCTCTGTCCGAGACGATCCAGAACATGCTGCAAAGCCCCGACATCTCTGAGAACATGGATGGCGAGGGAGATTCCGCCGCCGCAGGGAAGGACGATGTCAAAGAAGGGAGAGCCGTCGCCGAACTTCACCGTGCGGTCGCACCCATCCGCCATTGCCAGAAGCGCTTCGGAAGCCACTGCGGCTTCGACGCATCCGCCGGAGACATAGCCGCAGAACCGGCCATCGGCCGCGACAACCACGTGGGAGCCGAGGGTGCGGGCCGCGCCGCCGCGTATGTCGACGAGGGTGGCGAGCGCTACCGCTCCACCAGCATGGGCGTCTATCGCGAAGCGAAGCAGTTCCGCAGGATCGTCGGTGGCCGAGACCCGGACGGGAACGGGCGCCGCGATGGAGCCGAGTGTCTGATCCATGAGACGTCCTTGGGAAAGGGACGGCGATCCGGCGAGACCGCCGTCGACATCGTCAGGCCACATCCGGCAGGCCGCCGATCAGTTTGTCGAGCGTCAGGGGGTAATGCCGAACCCGCACGCCGGTTGCATTGTAGATGGCGTTGGCGATGGCGGCGGCGACGCCGCAAAGGCCAAGCTCGCCGACGCCTTTTGCCTTCATCGGCGAGGACATCGGATCGGTCTCGTCCATGAAGATCACCTCCTGGTACGGAATGTCGGCATGCACCGCCACTTCGTAGCCGGCGAGATCGTGGTTGACGAAGAAGCCGCGCCGGGTATCGACCGCCAGCTCCTCGGAGAGCGCTCCGCCGGCCCCCATCGTCATTGCGCCGATCACCTGGCTGCGGGCGGTGATCGGGTTGAGGATCCGGCCTGCGGCGCAGACCGCGAGCATCCTGCGGATGCGGCTTTCTCCGGTGGCGACGTCGACACCAACCTCCACGAAATGCGCTCCGAATGTCGATTGCTGATGTGTTTCGGTGAGATCGCCCCATTGGATCGTGTCCTCGCCGACAAGACCATCCGGACCGGCAGCTTCTGCAAGAGGCACCGAACGATTGCCCGAGCGGACCTCTCCATTCTCGAAGACGATGTCTTCGGAGTTGAAGCCGAGCTTCTTGGCGACGGCCTCACGCAGCTTGACGCAGGCTGCGTAGACGCCTGATGTCGAGGAATTGGCACCGAACTGTCCGCCGGAGCCCGCCGAGACAGGAAAACGCGAGTCGCCGAGCTGGACGGCAACCTTGTCAATGGTGACCCCCATCATTTCGGCGGCCGTCTGCGCGATGATCGTGTAGCTGCCGGTGCCGATGTCGGTCATGTCGGTTTCCACAGTCACGACGCCTTCCCGGTCGAGCTTTACCCGCGCGCCGGAGGGAAGCACGAGGTTGTTGCGGAAAGCAGCGGCAACGCCCATGCCGACCAGCCAGTTGCCCTCCCGTTTGAAACCCGGCCTTCCCCGTTCATTCCAGCCGAACCGCTCGGCGCCGAGCTTGAGGCAGCCGACGAGATTGCGCTGGGAAAAAGGCCGCTGCGGCTTTTCCGGATCGACCTGGGTGTCGTTGATGATGCGAAACTGCACGGGATCGATACCGACTTTCTCGGCAACCTCGTCGATGGCGATCTCGAGCGCCATCAGTCCCGGCGCCTCGCCGGGAGCACGCATGGCATTGCCCTCGGGCAGATGCAGCGTCGCCAGCCGCATCGCCGTCATGCGGTTCGCACCGGCATAGAGAAGGCGAGTCTGGTTGACAGCGGTCTCCAGGCCTCCGCCAGGAAGGTCCCCGGACCAGCTTTCGTGGGCAATGGCGATTATCTTGCCGTCACGCTCGGTTCCGATGCGAATCCGCTGGATCGTCGCCGGCCGGTGGGTCGTGTTGTTCATCATGAACGGCCGCGGCAGGGCAACCTTGACGGGGCGCCCAATCGCACGCGCCCCGACAACGGCCAGCACGGCATCGGCCCGCAGGAACAGCTTGCCGCCGAAGCCGCCGCCGATGAAGGGCGACATCAGGTGGATCTTCTCCTTGTCGATGTCGAGCGTCGTCGCAAGGTCGGACCTCCACCAGTCGACCATCTGGCTGGAGGTCCAGACGGTCACCTCTTCGCCGTTCCAAGCCGCGATCGATGCATGCGGCTCCATCATCGCATGCGACTGATCAGGCGTCGTATAGGTCGCGTCCAGAGTGACGGGAGCCGCGCCGAAGGCAGAATCGAAGTCGCCGGCCGCGGTATCGGGCTGCTGCGATTCATCCGGCTTGACGGCCGAATCCTTTGCCTGGGCGAGGTCGAACGCGCCCTTTTCCTCGGCATAGTCGACATTGACCAGAGCGGCTGCGGCGCGAGCCTGCTCGAAGGTCTCGGCGACGACGACCGCGATTGCCTGGTGATAATGCTGAACCTCGTCGCCCCCGAACAGCCTGGCGGTGTTGAACCTGCCCTTTTTCCGCTCGCCGATATCGAGCGTCGTCACCACGGCAAGCACGCCGGAAGCCCTCTTGGCGGCGGAGACATCCATGGATTTGATGCGCCCCTTGGCGATCGCCGCGCCGACGGGATAGCCATAGGCATAGCGCATGTTCGGATCGTGCCACTCATAGGCGTACATCGCCCGGCCGGTGGTCTTGAGCTGGCCGTCGATGCGGTGGATCGGCTGACCGACGACCTTCAGATTGTCGATCGGGTTGGTTGTCGCTGGTGTATCGAACTGCATGGCTCAACCCCTTGCTTCGGCCATGACCGCGCCGAGCGTGCGCTCGACCAGATCGACCTTGAAACGGTTCTGTTCGGTAGGATGGGCATCGGCGAGAAGGACGCCCGCCGCCGCCCGCGCGCCTTTCGGCAGCTCGGCATCGGCTGCCTCAATGCGCCACGGCTTATGGGCGACACCCCCGACGGCGACACGTCCTGTACCGTCCGGCTGGATAACGGCGCCGATCGAAACGAGTGCGAAGGCGTAGGAAGCGCGGTCTCGAACCTTGCGATAGATGTGCCTGCCGCCGATCGGGGGCGGTAGCAAGACCGCCGTGACGAACTCGCCGCGCTCAAGAACCGTCTCGATCTCAGGCGTGTCGCCGGGCAGCCGATGAAAGTCGCCGATCGGAATCGAGCGGCGGCTGCCGTCGGCCTTGACCGTCTCGATGACGGCATCGAGCGCCCGCATGGCGATCGCCATATCGCTCGGATGGGTAGCGATGCAGCTTTCGCTCACCCCGACCACCGCATGCTGGCGGCTGAAGCCGCCGATCGCGGAACAGCCGCTGCCCGGCTGCCGCTTATTGCACGGCTGGTTCGGGTCGTAGAAATAAGGACAGCGCGTCCGCTGCAGGAGGTTGCCGGCCGTCGTCGCCTTGTTACGCAGTTGGCCCGACGCGCCCGCGACCAGGGCGCGGGATAACAGAGCGTAGTCGCGGCGAACGGTTTCGTGGGCCGCAAGATCCGTGTTGCGGACCAAGGCGCCGATGCGCAGCCCGCCCTCCGGCGTAGCTTCGATCTTGTCGAGGCCGAGACCGTTGATGTCGATCAGATGCGCCGGCGTCTCGATTTCTAGCTTCATCAGGTCGAGCAGGTTGGTGCCGCCGGCGATGAACTTGATTTCAGGATTGGAGGCGGCCGCCTTGGCCGCGGCCTCGACGGACGAGGCGCGTTCATAGGTGAAGGCTCTCATGCTTTGATCCCCGCGACTTCCGAAATGGCATCGAGAATGTTGGAGTAGGCGCCGCACCGACAGATATTGCCGCTCATGCGTTCGCGGATCTCGGCGGGCGTGACGGCCGTCTGCGCAGTAAGGTCGCCTGTGACGTGGCTCGGTATGTTGGCCTTGATCTCCTCGAGCACAGCCACCGAGGAACAGATCTGTCCGGGTGTGCAGTAGCCGCACTGGAAGCCGTCATGTTTCACGAAGGCTGCCTGCATCGGATGAAGATGTCCGGGCTGTCCGAGACCTTCGATCGTGGTGATCCGGTCGCCTTCATGCATGACCGCCAGCGTCAGGCAGGAATTGATGCGGTGGCCGTCGACCATGACCGTGCATGCGCCGCATTGGCCATGGTCGCATCCCTTCTTCGTGCCTGTAAGATGCAGGTGCTCGCGCAACGCATCGAGCAGCGAAGTTCTGTTGTCGACCTCGAGATCGTATTTGTCGCCATTGACCGTGAGGGAAACTTTCGATGTATACGCCATTTCATTTCCTGGGGACTGTGCCGCCGCGGGAGTGACGGCTGCGCTTACCGCAACCGTTGCGGCCGACGAGATAAGCAAATCCCGACGGGAAAGTTCCAGTTGTGTCTGGCTTGGCATGATTGTTCCACCTTGCTCGTTAGACATCGGCGCGCGTCGACGCCGTCTTCAAAGCTAGTGCAACTCAGCCTTTTGATTAGGCCCGTTCCTTTGCATACGCTTATGAATTGAGGTCATGAATTCCTGCGCGGCAGCAGCGCAATGACATGCATCATTCGCCTAAAGGCGAGGCCGCGCCGTTGGGCGTCAGGGCGGCAGGTGAGCTTGTGTCGCGGATTCTGATCTGACCTCGGTCGAGCGTCATCTTTGCATCACGCGGCGCGGAGCGACCAATCGGACCGGCATGTTGCCTTCGAAGGATCTGCTGCCGCGTTGCATGTCCGCCGCGCCTTTGTCACTGTCCAATTGAAACTGATTGACCAGATCCCGCAGACGGCCTGCCTCGGAGGACAACGATGCGGCGGCAGCCGTCGACTGCTCGACCATTGCCGCATTTTGCTGGGTCGTCTGGTCCATTTGATTGACGGCGGTATTGATCTCGGCAAGTCCAGTCGACTGCTCGCGCGCCGAAGTGGCAATCGCATCCATGAGCTGGTTGATCTGGACGACGTACTCGCCGATCGACTTGAGCGACGTTCCGGTTTCGAGAACCAGTTTCACGCCATTTTGCACTTCGGTAGACGACTTTTGAATAAAGCCCTTGATTTCCTTGGCTGCTTGGGCAGCGCGTTGGGCAAGCTCACGGACTTCTTGTGCGACCACGGCAAAACCCTTGCCCGCCTCACCCGCACGGGCTGCCTCGACGCCGGCGTTCAGCGCCAGAAGGTTTGTCTGAAAGGCAATTTCATCGATTGCCCCAATGATGTTCGAAATCTGTTCTGAACTGTCCTCGATGCGTCGCATGGCCTGTTCCGCCTCCGATACGACGGTTGCCGACCGCTGAGCGCTGACATTGGCTTCCAGGGCCACATGGCGTGCCTCATCGGTGCGTTTGCTGGCCATCGTCACGTTCGACGTGATCTCGTCCAAGGCTGCGGCTGTCTCCTCAAGAGAAGCTGCCTGTTGCTCGGTACGTTTGGAAAGGTCCTGCGCGGCAGAGGCAATTTCACCGGTACCATTGTCTATGCTGTGCACGGTCTGCAGCACCGCGCCGATCGTCGCGCCCAATTGCCGGAGCGAAGCGTTGAAGTCTTCGCGCAAGGTTTCATATTCCGCGGCGAACTGTTCCGAGAGCTGGAAGGATATGTCGCCTGCCGCTAGCCGCCGCAGGCCTTCGCCCAATGTCGTGGTTGCGAAGCGCAATTGTTCAGCCTCGCGTTCGGCGCGCTGCTGGGCTGCAGCGCGCGCCGCCTCACTCTCACTGCGGGAGTCGGCGGCCTCCTTCTCAAGCCTGACGACGTTAAGGGCGTTCTGACGAAAGATCTCGACTGCGCTGGCCATATCGCCGACTTCGTCGGCGCGGCCGGCATAGGGAATATCACTGTCGAGGTCGCCGCCCGACAAACGCTTCATGGCGGATGCGGTTCTTCGGATCGGGTTGGCAATTCCTGATATGGCAAATACGATGCCCGCCATGGCAACGAGTAGGGCGATCGCTGCAGTTGCTGCCGTCAGGATGAAAGCGGAATCCGCCGTAGTGCCGCTCGCAGCTACGAAGCCTTCGGCCTGGCTGAGAATGAAGGCAACCAAATCCGCTACCGCCTTGTTCATCAGAGCAGCTTGCGGTTCCATATTTTCCTTGAAGAAACGAACGGCTTCAGGCGTCTTCCCGCTGGCCTCGAGCGCGATCATTTGATCTGCCAGTTCGCGGTATTTGCTGAGTTCCGGCTTGATCTGATTAATCAGTTCCCGGCCACGCGCCGTGCGAACACCGTTTTCATATTCGGCGACAATTTTGTCGAGCGCGATGCCTACGGCGTCGATCTCTTGCTTTCCGGCTTTCTGCTCCTCCACCGTGTCTTCCAGGAGATACTGAGCATAGCTCAGTTTCAGATCGAGGAAGTTGTCCTTGATCTCACGCGCCGTCACCAGCCGCTGCATCCAGAAGGTCCCGATCTGTTCAGCATTGACCCTCAGCGTCGACATAGTGGTCAGCGAAACATAGGACAGTCCAACCATGAACAGGCTGATGATAGACAGCTTTAGGATCAGGGCCTGCTTGATACTGGGGCGCTTCATGCGGGTCTCCTCGAAGCTTTGCTGGGACGACCGGCTTGCCGGTTGATGCAAAATCTGTCACCGGATTCAATAATTTAGTATTAACTAAACAGCGACCCCAGTGTCGTTTTTAGGAAACTTTTGCATCGGTAGAAACTTCCGCGATTAGTCCGAACGCAGCACGACTCAAAGTTCCTGGAAACCGCCGGAAAAAGCAGCCATGGCGAGCGAAAATCTCTCCTCGTCGGATCTCGAGACACCGCAATATGGCTCGACCGAGATCGACTCTGCGCCGATCGTCGGCCGTGGAGCGGAGCCAAAAGAAGTCGTGAAATTAACTTGTGTGGCGCCCGCCAGGGAGTGGAACGCCGCTGCCTGCCGCCCCACTACGTCGGCAGGCATCTGCACGCTTGCCAATCAGTCCAGGGAACACATACTGGATCCATGCAGCTATCAGAAAACCAACCTGCCGGCATCGAAATCTCCCTCTGGCAGTATTCCAGGAGCGAACGCGACTGGAACCGCTGGATGCGGTCGCTCTCACCGGATGAGCGGGATCGGGCGGCGACCTATCGGTTTGAACGGGATCGAGCCTCGTTTATTGCCGGCCGCTATCTCCTGCGGCGGCTGTTGAGCGGGTATGTCGCGACAGTGCCGAGCAAGGTCGTATTGGCCACGGACGAGCACGGCAAGCTGAGCTTTGAGGGTAGCGATAGACTGCAATTCAGCCTGTCCAATGCCGACGGGCTGGTGGCGGTCGCGGTTGCGTCGGGCTGCGAGCGCATCGGAATAGATTGCGAGCGCGCCGACACCGAGATCGAAGAGGTGACTTTAGACGCCTATTGCAGCCTGGAGGAACAACGCTGGCTCGATGAATTGCCCGCGCATGAACGTGCGCGAGCCGCCGTTGAGCTTTGGACGCTCAAGGAGAGCCATCTCAAGGCGCTTGGCGTGGGCTTGCGGGAAGATCCCCGCAATTTCGTCTTTTCCCGGAGGGTCGGCATCCCTGTCATGATCGGCGATCGCGACCGGCGATGGCATCATCGTTTGATCGAAAGTGGCAGCCAGCACGTCGTTGCGCTGGCTGCCTGCTGCCAATCCGGGCTCCCCGGCATTTCCACGCGCCTGTTTCAGGACGACAGCATGCCGTCAGAATAGCCGGCGCGCAGCTGATGCGGCATTGCCGAAGCGGTCTCGCTCGCCCAGGCCAGCTGCGCATTGTCCGGTTCCGCGTCGAAATGCTGCCGGCCAAGCAGCGTATTGACGATCGTCGCGCTGCGCCAGGCCATCAGGCTGAGCTGAGAGTCGGCGATACCATGCGAGTATCGGCCCGCATTCTGCGCAAACAACCGATTTGCCCTCGGGCCTGTCCATTGCATCGTGTAATCGTCGTTGAGGATGGGATAGCCGTTTCTGTCGAGCGTTATCCGTTCCCCCAGCGAGCCGAGAGCATCCGGCAAGCGGAACCGGTAGCCGGTTGCCAGGACCACCGCATCGGCGTGCAGCACCTCGATGCCGCCGTCGAATTGATTCCGGACGATGAGCCGATAGGCATTGCCGTTCCGCTCCATCTGGATCACGTCGCGGTTGGGCGCCAGAGATGCATTGAGCATGCTCGGCTCGAGGTAGCGCAAGGCGTAGAGGCGGCGGTAGATCGAATGGATCGTCGAGATCGACAGGCCGTCGCTGGTCAGGATCGAGTTCTTCAACGCCGCCTGCTTCTGCTCGCCGCCGAGCTTCAGATAGGCCTGCACATATTCCGGCGAGAAGACCTGGTTGGAAAACGGCGTGTCGTTGATCGGCTCGAAATTGTGACGCCGGCTGATCCAGGTCAGCTCCTTTATCGAACCGGGATCCCCAAGCAGGGCTTCCACGACCTCGCCGCCGCTCTGGCCGCCGCCGACCACGACGATGCGGGCGGCGCCGAGATTGCCGAGGCGCGATTTGGCCTCACTGTTGTGGAAGCAATTCGCACCGAGGAAGGGTTTTGCCCAGTCGGGCACGAAGGGCAAAGAGCCGGTGCCGATCACCAGGTTACGCGCGTCTTCCTGGCCGTTGTCGAAGCGTAGGACGAAGCGGTCGTCGCGATGCTCGACATCGCGGATCTCCGTCGAAAAGCGCAAGCCATCCACGCCCTGGGCGACCCAGGCGAGATAACGTGCGAATTCCTGCCGGGGAACGGCTTCGTAATTGGCGTTCAAGAAGGCGTAGAGCCGCTTATGAGCCACCAGATAGGAGACGAAGGACCAGCGGCTGGTCGGCAGGACCGGGGTGACGAGGTCCTTCAGGAAGGACGATTGCAGCTCGACGCCGGGCATCATCATGCCGGGATGCCAGTCGAAGGCGCCGCGCCGCTCGAAGAAGCGGCTGCGGACCTCGGGCACCGATTCCAGCAGGCAGGCAAGGCTCAGATTGGAAGGACCAATGCCGATGCCGGCAAGATCGAGAGGCTCGTTGAGGGCATCCCTGCGGGTAAATGCGACGGTCATGCGAAATCCTTCTCTGTTTCCTTGAGACGCAGGGCAAGCCTTGAGTGGAAGGCGGGAGACCCGATCATGTGCAGATGGTTGGTGCCGGTGATGATTTCGGCCGCATGCGCCCGCGGCGACAGGCGGCGCCAATCGATCAGGTTGAGGCCGCGGTTGAGGCTGTCGTCGGCCGCCCAGGGATAGATCGGCACATCATGGGGAACGAGCCGGTGCTTGCGGAAGATCAGGGCATTGTCGATCAGCACCCAGAACGTATGCTCGCGGCTGCTGATATCGGGCCCGTCTGTCGGAAGCGGATCCTTCTCGTCGCCGACGAAGCGCAGGAACTGCTCATAGGTCTCGGCGTCCATCGTCTGGAGCAACCGATCCCATTCGGCGCGCATCGCCGTCTTTTGCAGCCATGCCTGCACGTCGCGGTGCAGCATATCGCGTTCGCCCGGCCGGAAGCGCGGCTTGGCGCCGATCGCGAATTCCGATCCGAGGTCGCAAACATCGACCATCGCCATCATCCTGACATCGACCTCGTTGCCGAGGGTGCGAGCGGCCTCGTAAGCCAGCAAACCGCCCCAGGACCAGCCGAGGAAGGTGCAGGGCGCACCCCTGCTGTGCTTCCTGATATAGTCGACATAGCTCGCGATGATCTCTTCAACAGGCGCGCCGACTTCCTTCTTCTCGGACAGCGAGTGGCAAATGAAGCCGGTCGCCGGCTGGTCGGCCCCGAGATAATCGACAAGCTTCACATATTCGCGGGTGCTGACGAGAAGACCGGGGAAGCAATAGAGCCGCGGCTTGGCGCCAGAGGCGCGCAGCACGATCACTTCGGAGAGATCCCGCTCTTCCCCCTGCTCCATCACGCCGGCAAAGGCACGAATGGTCGGGTTGTTGAAGATATCGGCGACAGTGAGCGGAACCTTCGGCCGGCGCTGGCGCAGCAGAGAAAGAATGCGGATCGCTCCCAGCGAATTGCCGCCGATCGCGAAGAAATTATCCTCGACGCTGATTGCCTCCAGCTTCAGAACCTGGCGCCAGACATCCAGCACCTCTTCTTCGAGCGCGGTCGCCGGCTCGACGACGGCGCGCTTGACCGGCTGGGGTGCGGGCAGCGCGAAGCGGTCGAGCTTGCTGTTCGGATTGGTCGGCATCTTTTCCAGTTCGACCACGGCCGCCGGCACCATATAGGAGGGCAGGCTGCGTTCGAGGCCGGCGCGGACCGTCTCGACGTCCAGCTTGTCGTCCTTCTTCGCGACGACATAGGCAACCAGCGCCTTCTCTCCGGCATCGTCATCGCGCAGCACGACCAGGGCTTCACCGACGCCGGGCTGCTGGAGCAGCGCCGCTTCGATCTCGCCGAGCTCGATCCGGTAACCGCGCAGCTTCACCTGGTGGTCGACGCGGCCGACGAATTCGACGGTTCCGTCCTCGCGCCAGCGCGTCAGGTCGCCGGAGCGGTAAAGCCGGCCACCCTCCTTCGAGAAGGGATCGGGGATGAATCGGTCGGCCGTCGTATCAGGCTTGCCGAGATAGCCGCGCGCAATGCCCTCGCCGCCGATGTAGAGTTCGCCGGTCACGCCGATCGGGCACGGATTGAGATCGGGGTCGAGCACATAGACGCGCCTTAAACCGACGGCACGGCCGAGCGGGGCATAGACGCCCTGGAATTTCGTTCCGGCCCTCACCTTCCAAACCATCGGTGTCATGATGGTTTCTGTGGGACCGTAGCCGTTGATCAGCCATTCCGATTTCAGCGCCCGCGACAGGAGGTCGAAGGTCGATTGCGCCAGCCCCTCGCCACCGAAGGAATAGAGGCGCATCGGCGGCGCGCCGTCCGTGATGTCGGCCCATTCCGCCAGCTGCTGCAGATAGGTTGTGGGAATGCTCGCATTGTTGGCGCCGTGCTTGCGCATCGCCGTCAGCGTCTCTTCCGGCGTCCAGAGCGGCTGGTCGGGAAGGATGATGCTGCCGCCTTCCATCAGCGGGTTCATCCAGCGCTCATGGCCGCCGTCCGAGCTGAAGGGCAGGAACGGCAGCTCGCGGGACTCCGAGCTCATGCCGTAGACACGCGAGGTATTCTGCAGATGGTGCGTCAGCGGGCCGTGCTCGACGGCCACCCCCTTCGGCAATCCGGTCGACCCCGAAGTGTACATGACATAGGCGAGCTGATCCTTGTGGATGGGAACATAGAGCGGTGTCTCCGGCTCGCCGTCGAGATCGAGCTTGTCGAGTTCGAGGACGATGGCGTCGAGTTCCTCCGGCAGGCGATGGCGCAGCCAGCTGTGGGTGAGAACGATCTTCACCCCGCCGTCGCGCAGGATGTGGTGGTTGCGCACCGGCGGATGATCGGGCTCGACGGGGATATAGGCGCCGCCGGCCTTCAGCGTGGCGAGGATGCCGACGATCGCTTCCGGCGAACGCTTGATGAAGATCGCGACCGTCACCTCGGCGCGAACGCCGAGCTGCCGCAGCCGATGCCCGAGGCGGTTGGTGCTCGCCTCCAGCCAGCCATGGCTCCATTCCTCGTCGCCATAGACAATCGCCGTCTTTTCGGGCGTCCGGCGCGAATGGGCCGATATCAGCTCATGGACCGGCCTGTCGTCGTTGACGACGTCATCCTCGTAGGGCGCAGACAGCCAGTCGAGCTCGTCGCTGCCGACGAGTTCGATATCCTTGATCCTGAGGCCAGGCTGCGCAACGATCTGCTCGAGCACCAGGCCGAAATGTCTGGCGACACGGGCGATCAGGGCACCGTCATAGAGATCCTGGGCATAATCGATCAGCCCCCATGCGCTCCCGTCCAAACGCGCCTCGACAACCAGGGAAAGCTCGCTGTCGGCGCGCGCACCTGATGGTTCCAGGTTTGTCGCATGGCTCGCAACCGGATAGGGCTCGCGGAATTCGAACAGCGCCTTGACCACGGCTTCCTGGGCGGCGGCCTCGTCGACCACCAATTCCTGCGTGATGCGCTCCAGCGGCACGAGGCGGGCAAGCCCCTCCTCCGTCGCCATGGAGATCGCCGCGACGACCTCGTCGAGGGAGTTCTTGGAAGCAAGCGGCAGAACGAGGGGAAGAACCTGTTCGGCACGGCCGCGGCTGGCCAGATGCGCCGTACCGGGCCGCGCGACCAGGAGGCCGGTCAGCAGAGCGTAGTTGCCGCTATAGCGCGCCAGCAGCGCTGAGAAGGCGGCATGCAGCACACGTTCGACCTGAAATCCTTTTTCGCCCGCATGCCTTTCAAGCTTGCTCCAGAGCTCGGGGCCGATTTCAAAGCGATGCTGCGCACGCGCCACGCCAGCGAGGCCGCCGCTGTTGAAGCGGGTGGGAAAGGTCGATGCCGCATAATCGAGACCGATCGTCTCGCGCCAATAGGCAAGCGCTTCCCGCGCCTCGTCGGTCTCCAGCCATTCCTCTTCCCGCGTTCCGGCCGAAATTTCCGCCGGTTTGATGTCGCCGGTTTCACCGTCGAGAATTCGCGCCAGCGAAGCGGCGAGCGCGGATTTTTCGCGGTCGTCCGAGATGATCGGATGCAGCACGATCGTCAGCAGCGACTGCCCATCGGCAAGCTGGATGATCTGGATACGCGCGCCTGGCCCTTCCAGCAGATCGAAGCGCCTGTCGCGAAAGGCTTTCCGCGCGGCCAAGGCATCAGTCTCGGAAAGGGCGGTTCCTTCTTTTCCCAGGATCTCCATCGGCACGGCGTTCGATGCGCCGCGATATTGCTCGATGCGGCCGCCAGCCAGCCGGCGGAAGCGGGTGGTGAGTGACGGATGCTGAACCACGAGCGCGCGGCAGGCGCCGGCAATCGCCTCGGCGCCGATCGAGGCGCTCAACCGCAGCCCGATGACCTGGTCGGGAAAGACCGTGTAATTGCCGATCTGCTCCAGCGACCAGATGCGCTTCTGCGCGATCGTCAGCGGAAAGCTTTCGAAGACTGCGTCCACTGCCGCATCGGTCGGGCGGGCATCGGCGAAATTGGTGATCTGCTTGTTCATCTTGCCATCCGGATGTTTCAGAAACGCGCGTCGCTTGATATTGCCGAGCGCAGGGAGAGCGGGCGCGGATCGGCCCAGACCTGGCGGATATGCGCCAGGCATTCCTGCCGCGAACCGGCAAAACCCGCAGGCTGCCAGCTCACCGGAATCCGCTTGTCCTGCGGCCAGACCGAGTAGTGATGTTCGGTGTCGAAGACGACGATCCAGAGATCGTCGCCGGGCTCGAGATTATCCATTGAAGGCTCCTGCCGTGATTGACGTCATGCGCAAATGACGGATGCCACCGGCTGGAGTTTAGAAAATTGCTGAGAATTTTTTTCTTCTCTCGCCCCTAAATCCGGCCGAGGATGGATCGTCATTCTACCAAATCGGCACAGGAGCGGGCTTCATGCTCGCATCATCAAAAAGCCTGCCGATCAAGGAGAACATCATGGATTTCGACGCCGCCAAACAAAGGCGGGCTCTGCAGGCGCGCAGCTATGTCAGGCTTGCCCCTAATCTCGTCCATCTCAACACCGTGCACGGAAATCACGGAGTCGCCCTCGAAGTCGAAGGCGGCATCGCCTCGCTCACCTTCTATGAGGGCAATCCCGTGCAATCGGCCGAGCTTCTCATGACCGCCGCCGAAGCGGTGACGGCGCAGGACCGCTCGATCAAGTCTGTCGCCTTCGAAGGGCATCAGGCAAGCCTTTCCCGGCACATCTCGGGCGTCGGCGGAAGGCTCGATTCCGCGATCCTCTGGCAATGGCCCTCACTGTGGCTGCCGCAGCTTTCCTATCCGCTGCCGCCTGTGCAGGAGATGACCGCGGGCCGCTATCATCCGCGCCGGCCGGTTAAGCCGAAAGGCACGGTCTACCAGCGCTTCATCCCCTGGCTGGAGCGGGACATCAGCTTCAGGGTCGCCGATCCCGAAACCGATCTTGCCGCCTTTCACCGCTGGATGAACGACGAGCAGGTCAACACGATCTGGGAGGATGCCGGTTCGCTCGACAAGCACCGGCAGATTCTGCAGGAGAGGATCGCCGATCCGCATGTCCTGCCGCTGATCGGCAGTTTCGCAGACATCCCCTTCGGCTATTTCGAAGTCTACTGGGCCAAGGAGAACCGGCTGGGTCCCTTCTACGACGCGGACGATTACGATCGCGGCTGGCATGTCGCGATCGGCGAGCCCGACTATCGCGGCAAGAAATGGATCAGCGCATGGCTTCCTTCGCTGATGCATTTCATCTTCCTCGACGACCCCCGCACGAAGCGCATCGTCGGCGAGCCGCGCGCCAGCCACGAGCAGCAGATCCGCAACCTCGATCGTTCGGGCTTTGCCAAGGTCAAGCATTTCGACTTTCCGCATAAGCGGGCGCTCTTGGTGATGCTGACCCGTGAGCGCTTCTTCGGCGACCATCTCTGGGTGCCCGCATCATGAACGACATGAGCGGGATGAGCGGCAGCCTTCGGAAACGGCGGCTTGCGCCGGAAGATCTTGCCAGTCCGCAGCTTTTCCGGCTGCTGCTGCGGCTTGGGCTGCCGGCCATGTTCGGCCTGTCGATCAACGCCGCGCATCACACGATCAACATGGTCTTCGTCGGCATGATCGGCGAAGACCAGATCGCCGCGATCATGATCGTGCTGCCGATCCTGATGCTTGTCGCCGCTTTCGGCGAGGGCATCGGCGTCGGCGTGGCAACCGAGGTCGGGCGGGCGCTCGGCGCCGGCAACCGATCGAGAGCCGGCACCCTTGCCTCGGTCAGCCTTGCCGCAGGCGCCGCCTTCGGCGCGGCCAGTGCGCTCGCAATCGCCGCATTTCCGGATTTGCTGCTGTTCGCTGCCACGCCCGCGCTTCAGCCGCTGGCGCAGCATTATCTCCTCATCATCGCGGTCTCGATCCCGCTGACGATGGCGCAGATCATCCTCGATTTCCTGGCGATCGCCGAGGGCAATGCCCGCTTCAGCATGTGGACGCTGGTCGCCTGCTTCGCGCTGAACATCATCCTCGACCCGATCATGATCTTCGGTTTCGGCCTCGGCCTGCAGGGCGTGGCAATCGCCACCATCCTGTCCCAGCTCGTCGCACTTTCCATCTATGGCGTTTACCACGCCAGGCGCCTGGGGACGGTTCGGCTGACGCTCGGCTGGCGGTGGAGAGATATCGCAGACCTCCGACCGGTTCTTGCCGTGGGCGTACCGACGACGCTGACCAGTCTGGCAACGGCAGGCGCGATTGCCGCCATGCTGTCGCTCGCCGGCACCTATCATGGCGAAGCCGGCATTGCCGGCGTCGGGATTGCCTTGCGGCTGCTCGCCGTTGGAACACTTCCGGTGATCGGCCTTTCGCTTGGGGCCCAGTCCATCCTGAGTTTTGCCTGGGGCAGCGGGGATGTCGCCCGGGTGCTGTCGGCAGTCCGCATCCTGACTATGGTCACCAGCGCGGTCGGCGGCGTTTATGGACTGGCCGCACTCGGCTTTTCCGAAAAGCTCGCCTCGTTCTTCACCAAGGATCAGGCCGTGCTTTCGGTCGCAAGCCAGGCGATCGTCGCGACCCATCTTCCCTTTCTGCTGTTCGGCCTGCGGCAAACGCTGCTGGTCCTCTTCCAGGCACAGGGCAGGCCGAAAGCCGCGCTGGCAATCGGTCTGGCGCAGAATGGCTATCTGCTCCTGCCGCTGCTTGCGCTGCTGCCGCCCTTCCTCGGCTTTTCAGGCCTGCTCGCAGCCATGTTCCTCGCCTCTGCCCTGACCGGCCTGTTGTCTGCCGTTTGCCTGATGAGGACGCTCAGCGCACTCCGGCAGCGTTCGGCCGGCCATCCAGCCTCCATCCGTCCCTATCCCAGCTTTTGTCCATGAGAGGATAACCATGAACCAGTCGATCAACCCGCATGATCTCGGCGCCCATGCGATCGCCGACGATCTCTTCACGCCCGTCGATCCCGCAGCATTCAACGCCGTATCTCCCCCGATCTTCCAGACCTCGCTCTTCACCTACGACAGTTACGAAGCGATGGAGGATGTCTTCGCGGGCCGGGCGCGCAATTACATCTATTCGCGCGGCGACAATCCGACCGTCCGCGAATTCGAACTGCTGGTCGCCCGCCTCGAGGGCGCGGAGGATGGGCGCGCCTTCTCCAGCGGAACGGCCGCCATCACCTCGACGATCCTCAGCCTCGTGGAAGCCGGCGACCGGGTCGTTGCGGTCCGCCACCTCTATAATGACGTCTACCGCCTGCTGGTGAAGCTGCTCGGCCGGCTCGGCGTCGCCGTCGATTTCGTCGACCCCGCCGATCACGACGAGGTGCGCAAGGCGCTGTCGGGCGCCAAGCTGCTCTATCTCGAAAACCCGACATCCTTCGTCTTCGAACTGCAGGACATAACGGCGCTGTCGGCCATGGCGAAGGAGGCCGGCGTTACCACCGTCATCGACAATTCCTGGGCGACACCGCTCTTTCAGAAGCCGATCCAGCACGGGGTCGATATCGTCATTCACGCCGCGTCGAAATATCTCGGCGGCCACAGCGATACGGTCGCCGGCGTCGTCGTCGGCTCGAAGGAGGCGATCGCCAGGATCAACTCGACCTCCTACCCCTATGTCGGCGCCAAACTCTCGCCGTTCGAAGCCTGGCTGCTGTTGCGCGGCATGCGCACGCTGCGTGTCCGCCTCAAGGAGCATGAGCGCAGCGGGCTTCTGCTGGCCGACCAGCTGAAACAGCATCCGGCCATCGCCCGCGTCCGCCACCCGGCCTTTCAGGATCACCCCGGGCGGGCGACGCTGTCGGGTTATGCCGGGCTGTTTGCCTTCGACCTCACGCCCGACATCGATGTCGCGCGCTTCGTCAACGGGCTTCGCGACATCCGCCTCGGCGTCAGCTGGGGAGGACCGGAGACGCTGGTCGTTCCCGCCAAGGTCGCGCTGCAGATCCCCGACCGGATGACCTCTTTCATCCGATTCGGCGTGAGCGAGCAGACGATCCGTTTCGCCGTTGGGCTGGAAGAGCCGGAACTGCTGTGGAGCGATCTGCAGCAGGCGCTGCACGCCGCGAGACGTTAGACGCCTGCCGATGGTCATGATCGGGGCGGATGGCAGGCTCGGTGATTGCCAGATGGCAATGCTGCTCCGCCGCCTTGATCATGAAGTTGACGAGGGTGCGGGAGACACCGAGTTCGGCCGCAATATCCTTCTGCGGCACGCCGTTGAGGCGGTGGCGGATGAAGGCGTCATTGGTACGCTTCGGCAGAGCCTCGAGCGAGGCCAGCACATCGCGCAGGGTCTCGGCGGCGACAAGCTGGTCGAGCACGGTGGGGATGGGAGCGGTGATCTCCTCAACCTGATCGATCGACCTATAGTTGTTCATCCGCTGGCGCCGCCGGCGGCTCTCGTCGAGTGCGAGATTATAGACCATGCGAAAGGCGTAACCGATCGGGCAACGAATGTCGTCGGTTTTCACCCCATAGGCTTTGATAACTCCGTCCTGAAAGATATCCTCGGAATATGATCTTGATTTGACAACACTTTCAATCGTTTTCAAGAGTTTATCCTTGTTCTCGATCATAGCGTTGACCACGGCGTTTCCGTTCACATCACGATGCGATGCTCGCATAGTCCTGCACCCTTTTTACAAATGGAAAATCAGGCTCTGTCGTTGCTGGTCGGTTCGGTCTCGGCGCTCCTTTTTTGAGCGGAAGTGCACGATTTGATTGCAGTGTCTATTTTAAGGTGATAACAAGAGTCAAGTTTAAATCGACCGGATGAATGCGAGAAAAAATGGGAAGAACAGTCGAGATCCTGACAGGCAAGGCGGAGCTCTGCCGATCGATCATGGGAGCCCTGCCGGACTGGTTTTCAGAACCGGAGGTCATTGAAGCGAGTGCCGCGGCGCTCGAGGATCTGCCGGTGTTCGGCTATGTCGAGGCGGATGTCGTGACGGCGCTGATGGCCTTGAAGCCGCATCTGCCCGGCGCCGTCGAAATCGCGCTGATTGCGACGCGCCCCGAATATCACGGCCGCGGCGCCGGACGACATCTCCTCGACGAGGCCGAACGCTTCGGCCATCGATCCGGCGCCCGGCTGCTCACGGTCAAGACGCTCGCTCCGCGCGGCCGCGACGAACCGCAATTCGAGGCGACGCGGCGGTTCTACGACCGGAACGGCTTCGTCAGGGCGGAGGTTTTTGCCACGCTCTGGCATGAGGATCATCCGTGTCTGTTCATGGTCAAGCCGCTCGCGGCGACCGAGGCAGGCGAGACCGCATTTTGAGACGACGCGACTTTCTGCTTGGCGCCATGGCCATATCAAGCGCACCCACTATGACGCGCGCCGGCGACGGCGGCGTGGTTTCGCTCGACTATGGACTGGCATCGACAATGCTTGCGCTCGGCGCGGTACCGCGCGCGGTTGTCTCCTTGAGAAACTGGGGGGAATGGGTGGTCGTGCCGACAATGCCGCCCGATGTCGTCGATCTCGGCACCTCCTCGGAAATCAATCTCGAAGTGCTCACCAGCATCCGGCCGTCGCTCATTCTCAGCACCCCTTTTCTTGCGGCGCTGGATGAAAAACTGTCGCGGATCGCCCCCGTCGAGCGGTTCACCATCTATGCCGAGCACGCCGAGGCACTCGACTGTTCCTACGCCGAAACGCTGCGGCTCGGCACGATGATCGGGCGGCCACAGGAAGCAAAAGCATTTCTGTCTCTTGCCGACGCCACATTCGATCGTTTGCGGGAGCGGACGAAAAGCCTATCTTCGCCTCCAATTGCCGTCATCAATTTCATCGACAACAGACATGCGCGCATCTATGGCGGCCCGGGGCTTTTCGGCGGCGCCATGCGGCGCATCGGGCTCGATAATGCCTGGAAGGGCGAGGCCAGCTACTGGGGATTTCAAACGATCGGCCTGGAACAGCTCGCCGAACTCGACGAAGAGGCGCATCTGATCATCGTTTCGCCGCTGCTTCCGCCCGACGTCCTCACACAGCTTTCGCAAAGCCCACTCTGGACCAGCCTTCCCTTCGTCAAACGGCAACGGATTTCGGTCATCCCAGGCGTTCTGATGTTCGGAATGGTCCAGGAGGCGCTGCGGTTTTCCACCCTGGTCGTCGATGCCCTGGAGACTGCCGCCCGATGAAGGCCAGATTTTCTCATCTCGGGGCGCCCGCACTTGCGGTGCTGCTGCTCCTGTCCGGATTGGGCCTTGCCCTATTGGAGGTTTTGCCGGCCCTGCCCCATCTTAAGGCCGCGACCGGCGGTTACGATGCGCAACGCCTTCTCCTCCTCTATTCGACGCTTCCGCGCATGGCGACGGCTTTGATAACCGGCGCCGCCCTCGCGCTCTCCGGCACGATGCTGCAGCAGGTGCTGCGCAACCCGCTCGCCTCGCCGACGACGCTCGGGGTGTCGGCCGGCGCCAATCTGGCGCTGGTTTCGGTCATGCTCGCCTTTCCCTCGCTGACGGGATGGGGCCGCGACGCCGTCGCGCTTTCAGGAAGTGCGCTGGCTGCCCTCGCCATCTTCTCGATCAGCGCACGGCACGGCTTCTCGCCCTTTTCCCTCATCCTGTCGGGCCTGATTATCGGCCTCTGGTGCGGGGCGGCGGCAGCCATTCTGGTGCTGATGAACGATCAATATCTCTCGGGGATCTTCATCTGGGGCGCCGGATCGCTGTCGCAGCAAAGCTGGGCGATCCCGACATCGCTGCTGCCGAAGGTGGCGCTGCTTTCCGGGCTTGCCCTTCTGGCCACAAGGCCGCTCGCTCTCAGCCAACTCGGCGATGCCGGCGCAACAAGCCTCGGCCTGCCGGTCAAATGGGCACGGAGTTTCATCCTGGCGATTGCCATCGCACTCTGCGCGCTCGTCACCAGCGCTGTCGGCGTCATCGGCTTCATCGGGCTGGTCGCCCCGCAGATCGTGCGGCTCGCCGGCGCAAGACGGATCATCAGCCAGTTGATCTGGTCGCCGGTTGCCGGCGCCGGTCTTCTGCTGCTGACGGATCAGGCAATCAAGCTTCTTGCTCCCGGCGATTTCGTACCGACGGGAGCGGTGACCGCACTGCTCGGCGGACCGATCCTGATCGCTCTTCTGCCGCGTCTCGCCACGGCCTCGCGCACGCTGCCCGGCGTAACGCCGCCGCGGCATGCAGCCGGAAACAAAGCGGCATCATTCGCCGTTCTGCTTGCCTGCATCATCGCCTTGGCGATGGCCGCAATCTTCTTCGGCCGCGCAGCCGACGGCGCCTGGGCGTGGCTGCCGGCCGCCTCATGGGATGAAATCCTTCCGCTTCGGCTGCCGCGGGTCGCCGCCGCATTCGGTGCCGGAACCGTGCTCGGCGTGACGGGATTGATCCTGCAGCGGCTGACCGGAAACGAAATGGCGAGCCCCGAAGTGCTCGGGGTCTCGGCAGGAGCAACGCTCGGCGTTGCGGCTGCCATGTTCACCTTTGCCGCACCGGGACTGACGCTCCAGCTTGCCTTTGCCGGCGGGGGCGCTCTTGTCGTGCTGACGCTGATCTTCCTGTTGAGCGCGCGTTCCGGCTTCGGCCCGAACCGCGTGCTGCTCGCCGGCATCGCCTTCGGCGCGATCCTCGACGCCGGGATCGGCGTCCTTGCCGCGAGCGGCGATCCGCGGGGTCTGGCACTGATCCGCTGGATGGCGGGCTCGACCTATTTCGTCGACAATGCGGTGGCGGCAACCGCCCTTCTGATTGCGCTCGCCTGCCTCATCGCTGCCTTTCTCGCGAGCCGATGGCTTGCCCTGCTGCAGCTTGGGACCGAGACGGCAAGCGAACTCGGCCTGAGGATCGTTCCCGCACGTGCTGTTCTGTTCGGGCTTTCGGCGATCATGACGGCGGCGGCGACGCTCGTCGTCGGCCCCTTGAGCTTTATCGGATTGATGGCGCCGCACCTTGCCCATGGACTCGGTCTTCGCCGGCCCTCCACCCAGCTCCTCGCCGCCGCCCTGATCGGGGCCACCCTGCTGGTCATTGCCGACTGGACGGGGCGGATGATCGCTTTCCCCTATCAGATCCCCGCCGGATTGATCTCGGCTCTGGTCGGAGCGCCGATGTTGCTGATCGTTCTGCGCCGGCGGACGTGAATTGCAAGGCATTCGCATTTGAACGAGGGCCTGGGATAACGCAGCCCCACCATACGTATTATGCCGAACATCGGGTTGCGCCTGCACACATCACGCACTGTCTTCAAGCAGCGCTACACCGCCTTCCGGGCGATGACCCGTCTAAATGTCACGGTCGCAAACATCCCTGCCGGGGTAGGACGATACCTGTCTGCAGAAAAAAGTGAGCCGCTTCCGTGGCAACAGGAAAACGGGCTACGCCACCGGGCCGTCGCGGTCGACGGCCCGGTGGCGATAGCATGATCGACGATAAAGTCGGGCGGGAAGCCGCCCCCTTCATCTCAATCGCCGTGCTTACCACCGATACTTCAGTGTGCCGGTCATGTTGCGGCCCTGGCCGAGGTAGCAGAAGCCCTCGTTGCAAACGGTGTCGCGCTCGTCGGCAATGTTGCGGATATTGAAGGCAGCTGTCAGGCCTTCGTATTTCTTGTCGACTGCGCCGAAATCATAAGCTGCGGATGCATCGACATAGAAGCTCGAAGGGTTCTTCGAGGTGTTGGCGGTATCGGTCCAATTTTCGCTGACATAACGAACACCCGCGCCGACAGACAGGCCATGGAAGGGATTGGCTTCCTGGAACGTGTAGTTGGCCCAGAGGCTTGCGACATGCGAGGGTGTCACAGCCGGCGTGTTGCCTTCGTTGGTTCCCGCAGTCACCTCAGAATGATTGTAGGTGTAAGCGGCGATGAGGTCCCAGCCATTGCCCACGGCTGCGCGGGCTTCAAGCTCGATACCCTTTCCCGTCACCTCGCCGAGCGAGTCATAGGCGAGGGTCAACGGATCGACGAGCACCGGCTTGTTCTGTTCGACAATATGATAGGCGACCGCCGACAAGAGGATATCGGAGCCCGGCGGCTGGTACTTCACGCCGAGTTCGTATTGTTCACCCTCGGTCGGCTTGAGAATCTTGCCGGATGTCGACCGGTTGGTCACCGGGTCAAACGACGTCGAGTAAGAGACGAAGGGCGCAATGCCGTTGTCGAAGAGGTAAAGCGCGCCGGCCTGCCAGGAGAAGGCGTTTTTGTTGACGTCTTCCGAGTCGTTCAGGCCGAAGGAGGGGTAGGTCGTATCACGTGTCTGATTCACCCAGGTCTGTCGGCCGCCGAAATTGAAGCGCCAGTTGCCGGCCTCGATCTGGTCCAAGGCATAGACGCCGACCTGGCGCATATCGGCGTCGGCCACGATGAAGTTATAGGCCGGCGTGGCACCGGAGACGCCATAAGTCGGGTTGGCGATATCGAAATCGAATGCCGAATTGACGGCGCCGATGCCATAGCCCCAGTTCGACTGGAGATTGGTGTAGTCGACTCCGAACAGCATCGTATGGGCTAGCGGGCCCGTATCGAACTTCGCCTCCAGCTGATTGTCGACCTGGAAGACGTTCATTTCGTCGCGGATCGAACTTGCGTTGCGATGTGCGACGGTCCCGGTCCAGCTTGAGATGCCGAGGTAGCGGGCGCGAAGATCGAGATGCGAATAACGCAGATTCTGCCGGAACGTCAGGCCGTTGTCGAATTCATGCTCGAATTGATAGCCGACCTGCTGCTGCTTGACCTTCTGGTAGTCGTAGTCCGGATCGCTCTGCCTGATGTCGAGAATCTTGCCAGCTTCGGTCGTAACCGCACCGACATTGGAATTGGTCTCGTCGGACTGCACCAGACCATACACTGTCAAGGACGTGCCCTCGTCAGGCTTCCAGGTAAAGGACGGCGCCAGGAAATAGCGGTCGTCGGCAATATCGAAATTGGTATCGCCGCGCCGCGCAAGGCCGACGATGCGGTAGAGGAAATCGTCGTTGTCTTCGCTGATCGGCCCGCCGAAATCGAACATCCCCTGCACCCGATCCTTAGTGCCGTAGGTAATGCCGACTTCGCGAATCGGCTCTTCGGTCGGAAGCTTCGAGATCTTGTTGACGAGGCCACCCGGCGATCCCGAGCCGTAGAGAACGGACACCGGCCCCTTGATCACCTCGACGCGCTGCAGTTGATACGGGTCGGTGCGGAACATGCCGTAATTGATGTAGGGCTGGCGCAAGCTATCACGATAGTCGCCGACGGTTGTGACGTTGAAGCCACGAATGAAGATCTGGTCGAAACGCGGATCGAAGCCGTTCGGTCCAGTCGTCACGCCAGCGGTATAACGCACCGCCTCGATAACCGTCTGCGCACCGCGCTGCTCGATTTCCTTCTCGGTGGTGACCGAGACGGAACGCGGCGTTTCGACGAGCGGCGTGCTGATCTTGGTCGCGCCCGCGCTGTTCTTGGCCGTCACCGACGTCCGATCAGTCTTGCTATCAGAGGATGCACCTTGAATGACGATCGGTTCAAGCGTCGTCGCGGTGTCGCCTGCGGAGGCGCTCTGAGCGGAGGCCGGCGATGCAGCAATGCCGATCAGAACAACCGCCGTCGTGGCCAATAGGCTCTCTCTATAAATTCGCGGTAGATTATTAGAAACATTCAAAAAAACACGCGCCATCACTTGGTCCCTACGTCACAGATGCGCGCGGAACCTATGGAGCGAAATTGGCCTTGTCAACATAAGGTGATTGTTTTAGTCATCTTTTATTCGATAAAATCTCCGCGCGTGACTCTCCCGAACAGGTTGCACGCAATATCGAGGTCCGCGACGTTCTCCGCCGGGTGATTGCCGACGGAGGGCGGTTTTGTCGTGCGACAGGCCAAGTGCGGAGCGAGCGGCCAACGGCCGGCCTTGATGGGAATCGAACCGTGAATAGACTGTGGCCCGATGTGACACATTGTTGACGGCAGACTGTCATCATCCGGTACAAAATCATTAGGCCAAGCCCATCGTCTTTTCGGGCGAACTCCGCGGCCCGCCTTGTCTCCGGCCATCTTCTCCCTAGATCCGCCAGATGGATACCGAGCGAACCACAGCTCCTATCAAAGCGGTAAGGGCGTCTTCGCGGAAACCTCTCCAGAGGTTGAGCCCGGCCATCGCAGAGCAAGTCGAGCGCCTGCTCGGCGGACGCACGCGCGATATCCGCCTGCATGGGGAGCTGGCTCGGCTTTTTCGCGAACGCTCCTGGCCGCGCACGGCCAAGATCATCCGCGCATGGATGGTTTGGGTTATCGTGCTCGACATCCTGACATTGGCCCTCAATGCGATCCTGCTTCCGGCAGAAACCGTGATGTCGATGCTTTGGCCGGCGTCTATCCTTCCCCCCGCCGCCCTTGTCGCCGTGCTGGTCTTCCGGCGGCCGCACGCTTTGTGGCTGCAGGGCGTTTTCATCCTCTCGACGGTTTTTCTCATCCTGCTGTCGGTCGCCTTGGTGGGCGTCAACAGCGGCGGCGAGTTTTATGAGCGGCATTTGACCATCATGCTGTTTGTGGCCGTCACCGCCATCATCATCTTTCCCGTTCCGCTCGGCTGGGCGATGGCGATCGGTGCTTCCGCGCTTGGTCTCTATCTTGTGTTTCAGCTGCACAATCCCGGCATCGAAGCGGGAAGCGCTCTCGCCGGGACGCTGTTTTTCGCGAGCGGTGTGGCCGCAACCATCGTTGCCCGGCGCACGACAACCATCTTCGCTCAGAAGACTTTCCTGCTTGAGTTACGAGATCGCAGTCGCCTCGCAGAGCTGACCGACGCCAACTCGCAGCTGGAATTGCTGGCGCGGACCGATCCGCTGACGGGCGTCGCCAACCGGCGTTCGATGATGGAAACGCTCCATCACTTCTGGAACGAGGAGCTGAAACCTACGAGCGGCGCCGCGATGCTGATGTGCGATCTCGATGACTTCAAGCATCTCAACGACAATCTCGGGCATGCCGAAGGCGACCGCTGCCTGGTGAAAGTTGCCGGCATCATTCAGAGCAGCATGAGGGACGAGCGGGATCAGGTCGCCCGTTACGGAGGCGAAGAGTTTCTCGTCTTTCTACCTGGCTCCGATGAAAAGGAGGCCAAGGCGGTCGCCGAGAGAATCCGCAGCCGGGTTGAAGCCGCGTCTCTTCCCAATCCCACCTCCCGCGTCGTTCCCTGGGTCACGGTCAGCATTGGAATGGCGATATTGCAAAACGGTTGCGCCGTGTCCGCAGAGCACATGCAGCGCCAGGCGGATGCGGCGCTCTACCTTGCCAAGAAGACTGGCCGCAACCGCGTGGTGGTCCACACGCCAGAGGCCGAGCAGGCCAGCTGACCTTTCGCCGTGACCTCGGCTATTCGAACGCTGCTCTCGACAAGCTTTTGAGCGCCATCGGCAATCGGGGACCCGTGGGCATTCGTTTGGGCTTTCCCTATCCTTCGATAGACGCAGCGGGGGCGGTCAGGTTGCGACGCATCGCACGCCCCGAACTCGCCGATCTTTTCCTCTGAATTTGCTCGTGTCGGGCGGAGACAAATGATCTGGGGTTTGCTGGGCCAACATCGCCCTCCCGGAGTAACGGCAAGAGGCAGGAGAAGAATTTTCGGTTGTCGCAAATGAAAAATCTGATTTACTGCTACTCCGCTGCTTGGCTTTGAGGGGGATATTGCCGATGCCGTGGACACGCAGAGATATTGTGCTTGGTGGATTGGCGTTACTTGGCGCCGGTGCCGTTCAGAAACCCGCATTTGCCGCGGCGTCTTCCAATTTTGCCGGTACCGCTGTCGACAATGGCGTGACCTTCCAAAAGACCAACTTCGCCAAGATCGACAAGAAGTGGCAGCGTCAGGTCGTCAAATATTTCAGCAGCGAGCCGATCGGCACCGTCGTCGTCGATACCAGACACCATTTTCTCTACGTGATCATGGAGAACAAGACGGCCATCCGCTACGGCGTCGGCGTCGGCCGCGAGGGCTTCAAATGGTTTGGCCGCGCCACGATCGACGCCAAATCCCTTTGGCCGCGCTGGACGCCGCCGCCGGAAATGCGCAAGCGCCATCCCGAACTGCCGGAATTCGTGGAGGGAGGCTCACCGAAGAACCCGCTCGGGCCGCGCGCCATGTACCTGCATCGCGACGGCGTCGACACCGGCTATCGCTTCCATGGCACGCTTGAGCCGTGGAGTATCGGCAAGGATGCCTCCAGCGGCTGTATCCGTATGTTCAACGAAGACGCCATCGACCTTTATCAACGTTGCCCCATCGGCACGGCTGTTCAGGTTCTGCCGCATATTGCCGACCAGGCCGAAAGCGCCACTCAGGTCAGCCAAACAACCCCGGTCGAATAAGGATATCACCCTGATGTCTGCTACTGCAGAATATACGAGGCGCCTTCTCGCCGCGGCCATGCTCCTGGCGCTTGCCGCCTGCTCCACCACAGAGGTCGCCTCCCTGGAAGAACCCACGGCCGCGCCGATGACCGGCCAGACCAACGATCCCGCGCCCGGTTTCGAGAATGTCGCGGCCGGCAGCGAAGAGGATTTTATCCTCAATGTCGGCAGGCGGATCTATTTCAAGCAGGACTCCGCCGCGCTCGATTCCGTCGCCATGGCAACCTTGGACAACCAGGCCGTCTGGCTCAACAGGAACCCGACCTGGCTGCTCAAGCTGCAGGGATTTGCCGACGATTCCGGCTCCGCATCGAAAATGGAGACGCTGTCGCAGAAGCGCGCCGATGCGGCGATGGCCTATCTCGCCTCGAAGGGCGTGGACCCCAAGCGCATGTGGGCCAAAGGCTACGGCAACGACCGGGAAGTCCGCGACTGCACGGAGCGCTCCTGCAAAGTGCAGAACCGGCGCGTCGTCACCAATCTGCGCACCCAGCCCGACGCGGTCTGATCGCGGACGCCCCAACCGGTAACGGCTACGCTCGAATACGACATAGAGTCGCCGGCCTGCCTTTATTGCGAGGGCGGCAGCACATACTCGCGTGGGGACGGCAGATCGATGACGAACCTGATATCCCCCGCATTCGCCGCCACGACCAGCTGGTAGTCGCCCGGCTCGGCCCGGAAGGCGCCGGCCTCGACGTCGAAATAAGCGAGATCGCGCGGCCGGATCTTCATCACCGCCGTGCCGGTCTCGCCGGGCTGCAGCGAGAGCTTTGCGAAGGCGCGCAGTTCCTTGTCCGGCCGTTCCACCTTGGCCTTCGGCGAACTGATATAGAGTTGCACCAGTTCGGAGCCCGCCCGATCGCCTGTATTGGTCAGGTCGAGGCTGACGGTGATGCCGTCGGGCCCCATTTCCCCGGCCGACAGCCGCGGTTCACCCCAGCTGAAGCGCGTATAGCCGAGGCCGAAGCCGAAGGGGAAGAGCGGTTCGACGGCGCGAGTGTCGTGGTGACGGTAGCCGACGAACACGCCTTCGGCGTAGCGTACATGCCCATCCTTGCCGGGATAGATGGCGGGATCGCTCGTGATGGCGGAATTGTCGGCCAGCGCCTTCGGGAAGGTCTGCGGCAGGCGCCCGCCGGGCTCGACATCACCGAACAGGACATCGGCGGCGGCATTGCCGAGTTCCTGCCCCGGATACCAGATCTGCAGCACGGCGCGGACCTTGTCGAGCCAGGGCATTTCCACCGGACCGCCGGTCTGCAGCACAACGACGGTATTGGCATTGGCGGCGGCCACCTTCTCGATCAGTTCCTCCTGCCGGCCCGGCAGCCGCATGTCGGGCAGATCAAGCCCTTCCGTATCCCATTCACCGTCGCGGCCGACGAAGACAAGCGCGACATCGGTATTGCCGGCCGTCTCGACGGCTGCCGCGATATCGGCCTCACCGAGCGGCTTTTCGACGCCGAAACGAATGGCGATGAGGTTGATGCCGTCCCCGCTCGCGGTGGACGGCTCATATTCGACGGTGATCGCATAGGCCCGGCCGGCTTCGAGCGCCACCGTGCCGCGCTGTTCGTCATTGGCGGTGCCGAAATAGTTTTCGCCGCGGGTCCAGCCGTCATGGCCGTCAACCGTCAGCGCGCCATCGACGAAGAGCCGCGCCAGGCCGGCATTGGTCATGCCGAAAACATGATCGCCGCTCTCCTCCGGCACGAATTGCATGGTCATCCGGGCCGAGAAATCGGCCGGATCGAGTTCATCAGACGGCAGTTCGAACCAGAAGAACTCACCCTTGTCGACGGTCTCGACATGCAGCGGATTGCCCTGGCAGCCGCGGCCCTTGAAATATTCGACGAGGATTTTTCCCTTGAACACGTCGATCAGACGGTTATGGCGGCAGCCGACGGCGTGGCTGATGCTGTTGGCATTGGCAAGGGCGGCGCGAATGCCTTCGAGTGGGCTCACCGTATAATGCGCGGCGATCTGGGCGCTGCCGCCGCCCATGACGCGCGCGGTGGCGGCGTTCGGTCCGATGACGGCAATGCGGTCGAGCGAGGTCTTGGCAAGCGGCAGGATACCGTCGTTCTTGAGGAGGACCGTGCCCTCGGCGCCGAGGCGGCGGATCAGCGCCCGATCCTCCGGCAGATCGATCGCCCGCTCGGTGAGATCGGGTTTGCTCTCGAAGGCGCCGACCCGCTCGAGCAGCAGCAGCATGCGCCGCGCCGCCGCCTTCACGGTTTCGGCCTCGACCTTGCCCTCGCGCACGGCGGCAACCAATTTCTCGCCGCGATCGCGCGCCGGACCCGGCATTTCGAGATCGAGACCGGCATTGATCGTCTCGGCCGTCGAATGCGAGCCGAACCAGTCGGACATGACGATGCCGTCAAAACCCCATTCCTGGCGCAGCACCTCGGTTAGCAGCCAATGATGCTCGCTCGTATAGGTGCCGTTGAGGCGGTTATAGGAGGACATGACGGCCATCACGCCGGCGCGGCGGACGGCCTGTTCGAAGGGCGACAGGTAGATTTCGCGCAGCGTCCGCTCGTCGATATCGGAAGACATGGTCTGCCGCTCGATCTCGGATTCATTGCCGGCGAAGTGCTTGATGGTCGCCGCGATCCCTTCGCCCTGTACGCCGGCGATATAGGCGACGGCCAATTCGGCGGTCAGCATCGGATCTTCGGAATAACATTCGAAATTCCGGCCGTTGAGGCCGGAACGATGGATATTCACCGTCGGCGCCAACAGCACGGCGGCCCCCTTGCTCTTGGCCTGGCGCGCAAGGGCTGCACCCATCTGGGCGACGAGTTCGGGATTCCAGGTGGCGCCGAGCGCGATGCCGACGGGAAAGCAGGTGGCCTTGACGCCGGCGACCAAGGAGCCGGCGCCACGCGCGCCGTTCGGGCCGTCCGTCACCTTGATTTTCGGCACACCGAGACGCTCGACGGGAACGGTCGTCCAGAAATCGGCGCCGGATAGCAGGGAGACCTGCTCCTCGAGCGTCATCTGGTCGAGAATGGAATCGATCATGCAAGCCTCCCAAGGAAATCCTTAAACCTACCGATTACTCGGTATTTTTAGGATGTCAATCGGGCAGGCCTGATGTATGGATGGGAGCACAGGAGAAATCGGCTAAGAGCCGTGGCAGACGAGGACGATGACAGAATTGTCGGAACAGAAGGCCGGACCGGCGCAAAAGCGGCAGCGCCGATCCCGCAAGGGAGAGACACGCCGCGCCGAAATCCTGACGGCAGCGATGCGGCGCTTTGCCGAAGACGGCTACCAGAATGCCGCCATCGCCGACATCGCCCGCGATGTCGGCCTGTCGCTGCCCGGCCTGCTGCACCACTTCCCCACAAAGGTCGATCTGCTGCTTGCGATCCTGGCCAAGCGCGATCTCGAAAGCGCTGATTTCATCGGGCACTATCGTTCGGATCTCAGCGGCTTGCTGAAAGGCATGGTCGAGGTCTTCCGCCGCAACGCCGGAATGATCGAGGTCGTCAGAGCCTTCGCCATCCTCAATGCCGAGAGCCTGATGAAGGATCATCCCGCCAAGGCATGGTTCCTCACTCGCGCCATTGAGATGCAGAACGGCATCGCCGCGACTTTCGAGCGGGCTATCACCGATGGCTCGATCGATGATAAGACCGACAGCCGCGCGATGGCCGCCGAACTGATCGCCGTGATGGACGGGCTGCAGATGCTCTGGCTGCGCGACCCCGATCGCTTCGACATGGTCGGCGGCCTGGAAGCCTATGTCGGCCGGCTGCTGGCGAGCCTCGGTTTGGAAGGCTGATCGGCTTTATCGTCAAAGCGCGCCAGCCAGACCCGCTCCGCGGGCTCGTGGCGGAATTGGGCGAGTGCGGCTCAGCGAGCCGAATATCTCAAGCGACTATGCACCCCGCTCAGCCGCGCAATTTGCTGATATGGGAAATCAGTAATTTCGGTCGAGCCTTGATACTCGCGCTCGTTTTTCTGCTGTTTCAATGGAAATTTCGGTGCGCAGGACCGCCTTTTGGGCATCGGAAAAATCGGCAGCGGCTTGTTCTGCCCGCTCTTGGACGGCGAGCCGGGCGAGCTTGCGCGTCTCAAGCAACACTCCCGCATCGGCTTTACGGCTGCGCAACACGGATTGCCGCATCAGCGCGTCCTGCAGCTCAGCGCCGGAAACAATGCCGTCCTTGCACAATTCGTCGGCGACAGGGTTGCCTGCGGCCCGGCTCGCAGCGATCTCGTGCAGTTCGGAGGCTTTCATCTCCTCTTCGCTTGCCCGCGCGGCAGCCGCACGCGCCTCGGAGAGGCTGCGGCAAAGATTGTCCGCCCGCAGATTGCGTATCTCCAGCAACTGTTTGAGAGATCTCAACGCCGTCATGACCGCCGCTCAGGCGCCGTTGCTCGTCGACAGGATTTCCATCTGGCCGCCCTTGATGACCTTGATGCTGTCGGTCTGCTGCCGGCTCAGCACATCTTCGACGGCCTTGACGAACACGGCCGGGCCGCGCACCAGCACCAATCCGCTGGCCGCATCTTCACGCAACGCATCGTCGGGCAGGACCGGGAACAGCGCGCGGATGGCATTTTGCTCGGTCTTCCAGCTGCGGCCGCCGCGATCGAGGACGACGGTGGTGACCTCCTGCTTCGGCGCGATGATGATGCGGCTGCCGTCATAGGCCACGAAGAGATTGCTGGCATCGCCAAGCTTGACGAAGGCATTGGCGCCGCTTTCCCGGACGGACCAGTGCTCGACCTTGCCGCTGAGGGTCCCGACGGTGGTGACCGGAATGCCGGACATGAAGGACAGCGTCTGGACGACATCGCCAAGCGGCAGCGAGACGACATCGAGGCGCACTTCCCGTTCGCTGGCTCCGGCCGACAGGGGAAAAGCCGCCAGCAGTCCGAGTACAGCCATGTAAACAAAACGCGAAAACATATGAGTTTACCTCACAATCCGGATATCGTCCGCCAACAACATGATCGAAGGAGGCATGGATACGAAATAGCGATCATTAAGACTTCTCTGACTATATTGTTGCAGATCGCCAAGGCGCGGGGAACAGCCTCGATATCCACTTCGCGCATTTGGTGTACATATTGCGAATTAATAGTTTTTTAACATAAGATATTGAAATCTATTTTGAATTCTGCGAGGTTCTGGCCGCCAATCCATGCAAGGAGTTTAAGACATGGCTACCAGCACCAGTACTTCTACACTTGACGCGGGCATCAGCTCCGCAATTTCCGCCTTCAAGTCGGCTCAGAACGAAGCAACCGCGCAGAGCCTGCAGGTCGCAACCGAGATCACCAAGATCAACGGCGTCGCAAACGCCATCAAGAAGATCGGTCCGGGCTGATTGAACGCAATGGTGAGACGGGTTCGCCCGTCTCGCTTCCCCGCTCTCGAAGACAATAGAAGCCGCGCGACGGACGGTTCGGGAATAGATGGCTACCGATTTGGATTCCTCCTCACCGACATTCAACCCCGGCAAAGGCACCGCCGGCAACGCGGCTGCCGATAGCAGTGTATCCTTGCGCATCACGCGCGCCGGGCGAAGCTCCATTCTGCCGTTGGCGACGGAGCGACAGGTGGTCGGCGGCAGCGCCGATTGCGACCTGATCATCCTCGGCGACAAGCCGGAGCCCGCCTTGGCCATATGCCTGCAGCGCTCGCGCGGCTCCTACACGGTGTCGTTGACCGCACTGCGGGACGGCGTGACGGTCGATCGCCGCTCCATTCAGCGCGATCAGAAGATTACGCTTGAGAAAAACCAGACCCTCTCTTTCGACGGCACGACATGTCGGCTCGAAGGCCTTGGCGCCGGGCGCGTGCGCTTTGCGCCGCGCCGGATCGCCGCTGCCGGCCTTCTCGTGCTGGCGGCCATGCTTTTGCTGGCCGGCTTCTACAATAGCGATGCGCCGACGCAACAGGCGCCGCTCGTCAAGGCTCAAACGGCACCCGAACCGGCGCCGTCATCGGCTGCGATCGCCGCCGAAATCCGCCAGGCCGTGCGCATGGCGCAGCTTTCTCCCGATTTGAGCGTCGTCACCACCGCCGACGAAATCCGCATCGGCGAGGGATCGGCTCCTCTCAGCCTGCCCGACAAGACCAAGCTGCGCGGCATCATCGCGTCGATGAGCCGCCGCAGCTCCGTCGCCATCGTCGATCTCACCGCCCTCTCCTCCGGCCTCGACGGCTTCGTTGCCGCCGCCGGCTATACGCCCGTCAGGTTCATCATCGGCTCCGACGGCCACCGCTACGAGGAAGGCGATTTCGTCCCGAGCGGCTGGCGGATCAAGGAGATCCGCAACGACCAAATGGTCGTTTCCCGCGACAGTGAGGACGATACGGTCAATTTCGCCTCCGCCGGGAATGCCGATCCCAAGCTGGCCGAAATTTCCAGCAACGAACAAGATTAGCCGATGGCGTCGAAAGCCGGATCATGAAGGTAAGGTCATCCGCCATCGCCATGCTCGCGCAGCGCACGGACATGCTGCTTGCAGTGTTTTTCGCCTCCGTCGTGACGATGCTGGTGCTGCCGCTTCCGACAATCGTTCTGGACGTGCTGATCGCCTTCAATCTTTCCTTCGCCTTCGTGGTGCTGATCACCACGACCTATCTGAAGAGCGTCCTCGAAATCTCGACCTTTCCCGCCGTCATTCTGATCGGCACGCTGTTCCGGCTGGCCTTGACGATTTCCTCGACGCGGCTTGTGCTGGCGGATGCCGATGCCGGCGAGATCATCATGGCCTTCGGCGATTTCGTCGTCTCGGGCAACGTCGTCGTCGGCCTGATCATTTTCCTGATCGTGGCGCTGGTGCAGTTCATCGTGGTGACGAAGGGCGCCGAACGTATCGCCGAAGTCGGCGCACGTTTCACCCTCGACGCCATGCCGGGCAAGCAGCTCGCCATCGACAGCGACCTGCGGAACGGCCATATCAGCACGGATGCCGCCCAGAAGCGCCGGACGCGCCTCGAACAGGAAAGCCAGTTCTTCGGCGCGATGGACGGCGCGATGCGCTTCGTCAAGGGCGATGCGGTCGCCGGACTGGTGATCGTCGCCGTCAATCTCATCGGCGGCCTGGCGATCGGCATCTTCCAGAAGGGTCTGAGCTTTGCCGAGGCCGCCCATCTCTATACGCTGCTGTCGATCGGCGACGGCCTGGTCTCGCAGATCCCATCCATCCTCATGGCCGTCTCCGCCGGCATCGTCGTGACCCGTGTGTCCGACGACGGCAATGGCAGCCTCGGCAGCGATATCGGCCGCGAGCTCTTCCGCGAACCGCGCGCATTGGCGATTGCGGCGGCGCTGACGATCTGCGCGGGCTTCGTTCCGGGATTTCCGACCAGCGTGCTCAGTGCGATCGGCCTCTCCCTGGCGGGCCTCGCCTTCATGGTTCATCGCCGGCGCGCGGGCCAGCCTGCGGCCGGAGCGGCGAACGCAGTGGAAAGCGCCAATTCCTATCCGCTCGACAGGACGAAATATGGCGATCCCGTCGTCGCCACCGTCTCCCTGGAAACGCTGGCGCGACTCGAGGCGATGAGGCTCGGCGAAATGCTGGACGGGCGTATCCGCATGGCGGCGCGCGCCGTCGGCGTCTCCGTGACGGTGCCGACATTCAACGCCGATCCCCGCATGGCCGAGGATCTCATCCATCTTCAGGTCGAAAACGTGCCGGCCGGGCTCATCGGCTGCGGTCCTGAACGAACGGCCGAACAGATTGCCGACGACATGGTGCGCATCGTCCGCCGACATATCGGCGCGCTTTTCAGCGTCGACGATGCCGCGCAATGGCTGGGCAGCCTCGAACCGCGCCTCGGCAAGCTGGCGATCGATGTCGCCACCCAGGTCCCGCTGATGCTGACGGTCGCGGTTGTCAGGCGCCTGCTGGATTCCGGCGTGACGCTGTCTCAGCCGCGCGGACTTCTGGAAGTGATGCTGCACGCCGGCACCGATCATGAGCCGGAGGCTCTCGCCGAAAAGGCACGTGCCGCGCTGGTCAAGCAGATCGCTTTTGGGCTTCTCGACCGGCGTGGATTATTGCCCGCCCTAGTGCTTCCCGCCGAATGGGACCATCTCGTCCGGTCCTATGAGGCAAGCGGAGCAACCGAGAGGATCGAGACCGGCGAAAGACTGCGCCTGCTGGCCGAGAAAACCAGACAGGCCCTGGAGGACGCCAATGAGCAGGGACACGATCCCGTCATCATCGTGCCGGGCGAGTTGCGCTGGCTTACCCAGATTCTGATGATCGGCCACAACTGCCGCATTCCGGTGTTGGCGGCGGAGGAGATCGACCGGGAGATCGTGATCGAAACCGTTGGGGAGATCGGACAAATCCGAAACGCTGCCGGATTGCAACAAAGGTCGAGCTCATAGAACGAGCGAAATAGAAAAAGCCAGCAGGGGATGAATGCAATGTATGGCGTAGAGGGACAGAGGCCCATAGACTTCGACAGAACCTCCCGTTTCGACCTCGAGTCCGGCTGTCATGGCGGCGGCAACAAGGTCGATACCGACTCCAACCGCACCCACACCACGGATTTCACCACCAGCCAGACCCGCAAGGTCTCGCCCTTCGAAGACACCTCCGGCAATCCACCGATGCTGACCTCCTATGTGCCGAAGTCGCGGACGTCGGAAAGCGGCACGTCCGAAGGGAAGCAGGCCAAGACCTCGGAGACCACGACGGAAAAGTCCGATCTCTCCAGAGAAGGCGACGTCATCGTCGTCAACACGCCGATCGTCGTGGATGGAGGCGTGTTCGACGGCAAGGGCGCGACCTATACGGCCTCTTCCAAGCTCGGCGATGGCGGCCAGTCCGAAACCCAATCGCCGATCTTCATTCTCAAGAACGGCGCGACGCTCAAGAATGTCAATCTCGGCGAAAATGGCGCCGACGGCATTCATGTCTATGGCGGCGCGACGCTCGAAAACGTCAACTGGCAGAATGTCGGCGAGGATGCGCTGACGGTAAAAAGTACGGGCGACGTCACTATTATCGGCGGCTCCGCCAAGGGCGCGACCGACAAGATCTTCCAGATCAATGCCGACACGAAGTTCTATCTGAAGGATTTCGTCGCCGACGGCTTCACCACCCTCGTGCGCACCAATGGCGGCAAGCAGATCGACGCCGACGTCACCATCGATGGCGGCGCGTTCTCCAACGGCAGCAACGTTTTCCGCACCGACAGTTCGCTTGCCAGCGTGAGGTTCCTGTCCGATATCACCATGGACAGTGTGAAGAACTGGACGCGTGTGGGTGACAAGCAATCGGGCGTCTGAGACGCCCGGTCATAACGTGAAGATCGAGCGGGCGCCTCAAGCGTCCGCTTTTTCATTGCTGGCCTGGCCCTTGCCTGCGCGGTGGGCCGCTGCGCATTTCCGCGCCGATCTGCCGACGCGCCGATTTCAGCTTCGGATCGCCCTGGGTGTCCTTGTATTCGCGCCGCGCCTCGGTCTTGGTCATGCGATGCTCGTGCCTGAACAGCGCGCGCGAAATGCGGATATCGAAAAATGCCGCTGCCACCATGATGCCGGCAGCGATGACGAGGATCGAGCCGAGCAGATGGGCTGCCGTGGAGAGCGAACATGCCTCTCCGCAAAGAGGCGCCCAGAAAATCCCGTTGAGGAAATAGAGGATCGCACCGCCGCCGGCAGCGGCGAGCAAGACAAATTTGACCAGCCCCTTGATGAACTCGGCGATGCTGGCGAGCGAAAAAAGCCTCTTGATGCCGTCGAACGGATTGAGCCGGGTGAAATCGAAGCTCATATGCTTGAACGAGACGGGAAAGCCTTGTGCGTCGAGGATGGAGACCAGGATGGTCGCGGCAAGGCCCATCGCCAGCGGCAGCCATATGAGATCGAGCAGCGCCACACCTGTTTCGCTCAAGCCGACGGCGACGGCGTCGGAGAGATCGGCCCGGGAGGAGGATTGCAGAGCAGAATCGAAACTACGGGCGAAATCCGCGAGGATTCCCTGCAATCCCCAGGTGACATAAACCGCGATGGCGAGGACGGAGATCGCGACCGGGATTTCCTTCGAGCGCGGAACCTGGCCATCGCGGCGGAGCCGATCGAGCTTCACCCGGCTCGGCGGCAGGGTTTTTTCCTCGGTATCGTCATTTTTGGCCATGGCTCACCTCCAGCATGGCTTTCACCTCGTTGAAGCCATCGACCCAGAGATCGTGGAAATAGCTGGAGATGAAGGCCGTGTAGATGACGAGGATGACCATGACCGCGAAGTTCTTGATGGCGGGCAGGCTGTCGTTCAGCGGGAACTGTTTGGACGAGCGGCCGACGAAGGCCAGCGACAATTCGAGCGCACAGGTGACGATCATGAACGGGGCGGCGAGCAATCCGGCCGCTTTGAAGAGCCGGCCGAAAACACCGAGGATCATGTCGAGCGGGTCGTCGGGCATGGCGGGTGTCAGCTTCAAGAGCGGCCAGAGCTCGAAGGATTTGTAGAAAATCGCGACCAGATCGATGATACCGCCGGCGCCGACGAAAATCACCAGGGCGATCGACATCATCAGCGAACCGAGCGGCGCGGTTTCCAGCGCGTTGATCTGGTCGAAGAGATTGGCGGCATTGGCGCCGCGATAGACATCGGTCATATCGCCCGCCGCCTGCGCCGCCCAGAAGGGGATGCCGAGCCCCATGCCGAGCAAGGCCCCGAAGCAGAGCTCTTTGATCGCAAGGGCGGCGAGATCGAACCAGGACGTATCCCCGAGAGCCAGTACCGAATAAGCGAAGGCGACGGAGGGCGCCGAAAGGCCGATCGCAAGGCCGAAACGTAAGATTCCGACGATGCTGAACAGCGAGAAGATCGGGAAGATCAGCAGGATCCCGAGCGCGCGGGCAGCGCCCAGCATCGCCGCCGCAGGTGCCGCGACCTCGATGCCGACGAGCGGAAGATGATCCGGCCCCATCCCCCTCGCCTCACTGAACCATGGTCGGGAAGTCGTTGAGGATATGAACGGAATGTTCGATCAGCGGCGTTGCCAGTACCCGGCCAAACAGCAGCAGGGTGATGGAGATCACGAAAATCTTGACGATCTGCGCGATGGTCTGTTCCTGGATCTGCGTGGCGGCCTGGAAAATGGCGATGACGAGGCCGAGAAGCGCCGCCAGACCGAGAATGGGGCCGGCCAAGGCGAAGGTCGCCATGACGGACATGCCGATTTCGGCAGCGACCTGATCCTCACCCATGACGGCAAGCCTTTCCCGTCGGCGCGGCAGGCGCCCGAACCGGTGCTGGCGTGAAGGCGCGATGCTCACTGCGCATAGGACAGCACCAGGCCTTCCAGCAATCGCCGCCAGCCGTCGATCGAGACGAACAGCAGCAGCTTGAGTGGGGTGGAAACGACGGTCGGCGACATCATCTGCATGCCGAGCGCGACCAGAATGGCGGAGACGGCGAAGTCGATCATCAGGAAGGGCAGATAGATCAGAAATCCGATTTCAAAGGCCCGCGTCAGTTCCGAAACCAGGAAGCTCGGCGTCAGCACGGTGATGTCGTCGGCGGCAATGGGGGTAACCGGCGCGTTCGCCCAGATCTTCTGCGAGGCCTGCACGAAGAAGTCGCGAACCTCGGCGTCGGAAAATTTCAGCATGAAATCCTTGAGCGGGCCGGCGACCTTGACCATGCCGTCCGCCATGCCGCCGATCGTGCCGAAATCGCCGCTATGGGCCAGCAGCAATTGCCAGCTATTTTGCAGCACCGGGTTCATCACGAAGGCGGAAAGCACGATGGCGATGGCGAAGACCAGCAGGTTCGGCGGGGTCTGCTGGATGCCGATCGCATTGCGCACGATCAGCAGGACGACCGAAATCTTGGTGAAGGACGTCGCGATCACGGCGATGACCGGCAGCATCGAGATTGCCGCCATTGCCACGAGGCTCTGGGCAAGAGGAAAGGTCTGTTCCATCAGTCGTGCAACACTGTCACGCGAACGGCGCTCAATCCATCCACCGAGATGATTTCACCCCGTCCGATGACACGGCCCTGAGCGATGATATCGACGGCATCCGTCAGCGGCCTGTCGAGGGTGAACACATAGCCTTCGCCGATCGTCTCGAGCGTGCGAAGCGGAAGTTCCAGCCGTCCGGCATCGAAGACGAGCTTGATCGGGATGCTGTCGACAGGCGACGGACGCGGCTCGCCCTGCAATTCCTGATCGACGGTTTCATTCGTCATGAAATGCCTCATTGGTCCGGTTGGCGTCGAAAGAAGCGGCTCAGTGAGGACCGCGCCTTTGTCCGATCGCATGCAGGTTGCAAGATAACGTTCGCCGGTGACCGCGGTGATGGTCTCTGTCGCCGCCCCGTCGATGACGATGCCGTCACCCGGTCGCAGGGATTTGATCTCACCGACCGACAGCACGGCATAACCGCGCCGGATGTTGACCGTCGTCGTCAGGGAATCGAGGGTGCGGCGCGGCAGGCGGCTCGCCCAGCCGACCAGACCACCCAGAAAAGTCTCGTCGAAACGGCCGCTCAAGGGCAGGCTGATGCCGTTCCAACCGATTTCGAAGCCGAAATTGCCGGCGAAATCCGGCTCCGGCTCCACACCGATCTGCAGCAGCGAAAGGCCGGCGCCGATCTTGTTCTCGACGGCCTCGAAGGCCTCGGCAAACCGATGCTCGACCACCGCCGCCTTTTCCTGCGGCGACAGTTTTTCCCAGAGAAGCAGCGGTTCCAGTCTTTCGGCCAGCAACCGCAGCGCTCCGGCCGAAGCGATCAGCATCTGCTCCCGCTCGCCGATACGGCAGAGAAAGCCGACCGGATCGGCGATCCGCCCGGCCGCGATATCGGGGGACAGGGGGCGAACGGAAAGGGGCTGCTCCCCGACCGGAATGTGCCAGGCGGCGCGCATCATCACACCGGAACGGGAAAAGAAGCTCTCGGCCATCGATGACCGGGGCCATGCGGGCGCAACGATATTCATCGGACAAGCTCCTCGAGCGCTTCGACGATCGCGCCGAACGGCTGCGGCTTGCCCTTCCCGTCAAACAGGAAGCGCTGGATGAGGCCGTGTTTGGCGACGGCTTCGTCGACGGCGGCATCGCGTCCCTGGCGATATTCGCCGACGCGGATCAGCAATTCCACCTCGTCATAGAGGGCGAGCAGGGCGCGCAGCCGGTCGGCTGCCCGGCGATGGTTCTCGCTGACGACCGCGCTCATCGTCCGGCTTCGGCTGGCCAGCACGTCGATCGCCGGAAAATTGCCTGCCCTGGCGATCTTGTCGGAGAGCACGATATGGCCATCCAGCAGCGACCGGGTTTCTTCAGCGATCGGATCGTCCTGCTCTTCGCCTTCGACGAGCACCGTGTAGAAAGCCGTCATTGTGCCTTTTGCACTGTTTCCGGCGCGCTCGAAGATCTGCGGCAGGACGGCGAAGACGGAGGGTGGAAAACCACGCCGCACCGGCGGTTCGCCGGCGGCGAGCCCCACCTCGCGCAAGGCGCGGGCCATGCGGGTGACGCTGTCGATGACGAGCAGCACATGTTTTCCCTGCTCGCGAAAATGCTCGGCAATCGCCGTTGCCGTCATCACCGCCTTGAAGCGCTCCAGGGCCGGGCGATCCGATGTAGCGACGACCAGCGCCACATCCGACGCAACGCCTTCCGGCATGTTGCCGGCAACGAATTCGCCGACTTCGCGCCCGCGTTCGCCGACCAGCGCGCAGACGATCACATCGGCGTTGCTGTTGGCGATGATCTCGGACACCAGCGTCGATTTGCCGGCGCCAGGCGGGCCGAAAATGCCGATGCGCTGGCCCTGCCCGCAGGTCAGCAACCCGTCCAGGGCGGCAATTCCCGAGGTAAACGGCTGCCGGATGGGACGGCGCGACAAGGGATCGACCGGCTGGCCATAGAGCGGCTGCAGGGAGCGCGTGTCGTCGCCGGCAGGATTGGCGGAAGGACGCAGGACATTGCCGTGCGCGTCGACGATTGCCCCGAGCAGGAAATCGCCGACGGAGACGGCAGGCTCCCGGCCGGTCGGGACGATTTCGGTGCGCTGGGAGATGCCGCGGGTTTCGCCGTGAAGCGACAGAAGCGCCGTCTCGCCGTCGATACCGACGACATCGCCAAGGCCGATGCGGCCCCTGCCTGGCTCATGCAGTTCGCAAAGTTCGCCGATCCGTACCGAGGGAATGACCGCCCGCACCAGCAGGCCCGAAACGCTTTTCACGCGGCCGCTCTGCCGCCGCACGTCCGTCTGTCCGAGTGTCCGCTCCATCCGAAGCAATGCGTCAACCATGGACGAGGGCCTCGATCACGGCGGCGAGCTGGTCTTTCAGGCCGATCTGGCTTCGTCCCGCCGATGTTTGCAGGACGATCTCGCCTGGAGACATCAGCGCATCCGTTTCGACAGTGATGCGATGATCGATATCCGCAATCGCCCGGGCCATCATGGCGACGTCCTCGGGGGCGACATGCAGGGCGACCTCCTCGGCCTCGGCGGTCTCTGAGATGGCGTGACGGACCAATTGCCTCGTCCGTTCGTCGGCCTCCATCGATCCGAGGATCAACCCGACCGATTTCAGCACCACCGTCTCGATCCAGCTGTCGAGATTGGAAATGTCCTGTTCGGCTTTTCCGAGCGAGGCGGCAAGCTGCGCGGCGGCATCGCGAACGCCCTGTTCGAACCCGGCGCGGTAGCCGTCTTGAGCGGCCTGCTCGCCCACTGCTGCCAGTGTCGCCTGGGATTGGGCCGCCTCCTGGCGGGCGGCCGCCAGAATTTGCGCCGCCTCCCTGATCTGGCCGAAATCCTCCGCCGGGATGATGCGGTTATGGTGTGCAAACATCGAGGTCATCGTCCGGCGCCTTCCTGTAGGACGACCTCGCTGACGGCAGCCGCCGCCAGGGCGAGCGCCGGGCTCCTCAGGAGGGAAGCCGAACCCCCTTCGGCCATGTCGCGCCAGCCCGCCGACCGCCAGGCAGCGGAGATCCGGTATTCGTCTGCCAGAAGCGCCAGCATGCACCAGCCATCGGCCTCGACGATACGGCTTGCCTCTCGGCTCAAGAGATCGAGCGGCGGCGTTGCCGCGGAAAGATTGATATGGCCGAGAGCGAATGCGACCGCTTCCTCGCCATAGACAGCCCTGAGTTCCGCAAGGGTCGGGCGATCGACCGCAGGGCAGAAGGCTGCGAGATGATAGGCAAGGCCTGCCCGCAGCGCCGCCCTTGCGCGTTCGTCCGCCGTCATGGAAATCAGGCGGCGGGCGCCGTCGGGAAAGCTGGCGGGATCGCCATGGGCTTGCGCAATCTCCGTGAAAAGCCGCCGATGCAGCCGGGGCGACAGAGACCTCCCACCGGCAAGCAGCGGCCCGATCTCACCCCATCGCGCGGCCGTCGGGATATCGGCGGAGAGCAGGGCTGCCTTGCGGAGCTTTGCCGCATTCGAGATCGCCTCGCCGTCGGAACGCGGCGTGCGCATGCTCAGCGCTCCTTCCGCTGCGGCAATAGCAGCAGCAGGCATGCGCCGATGGCGAGGATGATTGCGCCGATCACGGCCAGATTCGGCGCTTTGACAGCCGAGAGGGCAGTTTGCGCCATCGACAGTGGCGCTGCGGCGGGTGCTGATGTCACGGTTGCCACCGGCACGGGCGTTGCCGTTGCTGCCGGCACGGGCTCGGCCGTCGCCACAGGCACGGGCTGGGCCGTTGCCACAGGCACGGGCTGGGCCGTTGCCGCGGAAGCCGGCTGCGCGCCGACCTCCGACCAGGGGCTGACCACCACCGAGACATCCTCATAGGAGAGGTCGCGGATGCTGTTGACCAGAACCGACCGGCTTTTCATGTCGATCTCGGCGAGATTGGCGCCGGGGCGATATTGCAGCACCGCTGCGGCCCTCGCCTTCTCCTTGATCAGCCCGCGGCCGTTCTCCTCCGGCAGCACCACATGGACGCGCGCCGAAGCAATGCCATCGAGCCCCGAAAGCGTTTCGGCGAGCTGCTGCTCGATGGCGTAGCTCATCCGGGCTTTCTGTTCGTAAGGCGTCACCAGGAAGCCATTGCCCGGAAAAAGTTCGGCGACATTTCCGAACGACTGGCGCGGCAGGCCGGCGCCTGCCAGCAGCTCGATCGCCCGGGCATGATCGGCGGAGCCGGCGGCGATCGCATATGTCCCGCCCTTTTCGCTCTTCATGGTGACGGAAATCCCTGCGCGTTCGAGCAGGACCTGGGCATCCAGCGCATCGCGCTGGTCGAGCCCCGTCAGCACGTCCTGGCTGCAGGCGGCAAGGAACAGGCAGAGGGCGAGCAGGCCGGCCTTCGGAAGCAGTTTGCGTGCGGGCGAAGAGATCGACGATCTCGAATGGGCCGGTGTGCTCATGATGCTCACTGGCCCTGCGTCAGCCGTTTGGACGACGACATCACCGACTGGGTGAGCGACGACAGCAGCGTCGTGCCGGTGGCGAATTGCTGTGATTTCTCCAGCCGGTCGATCGATGTGGCGATGTCCTCGACCTTCGGGCCGCCGTGACCCTTATCCCCTGCAAATTGCACGAGCGGCGTCTCCGGCTGGCCGCTTCCGCCCACGGGCATGAAGAATGCCGACAGCCGATCGAGAATGCTGGAGGGCCTCGTATTGCCGTCCGGCGAATAGGACGGCGGAATCGCGTTGGATTCAGGCGCGATCTTGCGGCCCTGGGTGTTGGGAATGGATGCGAATTCGCTCGGCCTGATGCCGACAAGATCCGTGGGCTGCAGCCCGATCCGCTCCGCCACGATCTCTGCGGTCTTCAGGACATTGCCAGTCGATACGCCATCGACGGGCGGCGTGAAGGCGCGGCCGGAAAGTTCTTCTCCACTCATTGCAATTCCTCAACTCGGTACACGTCAACTGCAAGTGATGAACGGAAAACGCTACTCGTCGCTGCCTTCGTCGATCGCCTCCTTGGCGAAATTGAAGAGCGAATTGTTCAGCATCAGGGTGTTGGAAATCATGCTCGGCAGAAACGCGTCCACGGCCGCCGAGAGAACCTCGCTCTCGCTGTTCGGATCGACCTTTTTCGTCGTGCTGCCGGTGCTCGTCGGATCTTTCTTGTCGATCGTCAGCTCGACGGAGACGGGATTTGCAGGCGCCAGGTTCAGGTCGGAATTCACTGCATCTACGGCCATATGAGCACTTCCATCAAGGAATTATCAAAATGAATGCATGTTTTGATATGGACAAAAAAACAGCTGGTCAATTGTATAAACTTAACCGATGGTTAATTTTCAGAATTTACGGTCTTCTTAGGTAAATTTGTCGCTCATTATATTAAAATGCGATAATTCTTATCCACAATACGCTGCAAATATCCAAATTGCGCATTAAATTTATACTTCAATTTGTTGCAGGGAATGTTTACAGGTCCGGTCGGCGTCAAACCGACCGGACCTGTAAATATCCGTATATTTGCTGTTGCGAAAGCCGGATCAGCCGACCGCCGTACCGCGGCGCTTCTCGACATCAGCGGTGATCGCGTCCCAGTTCTCAGGGGTCAGCTCGCGCTGTTCCGGTTCGCGCGGCGCGGGGCTGACGCCGCCCTTGGCGCCGATGATCGGACCCGTCTTGGCATAGATGCCGACCGTGTCGTTGACCGTGCGCTTGAGCATGTCGTTCATCATGTCGGTCTGCTTGTGGAAGGCTTTTTCCTGCTTGATGCTTTGGTAGATGGTAAAGCCCGACCAGGCGGCCCAGGACACTGCGCCGGCGACCGCGAAGGCGAGCGAAAAGCCGCCGGAGACCAGGGCGACCGTTGCGCCGGTGCGTCCGAGGAAGGTGGAATTCACCAGCATATTGGCGACGCCCGCCAGGCCTTCGATCGCGCCGATCGTGTCGGCCGCAGTTCCGATGCCCATGAAGACGAGGTCGACCGGGTCGCCCTTGCCGCTCGTGAGCCCCTGCAGGAACTGGTAATATTCGATCGGCAGCCAGGCGACGCCGGCAACCGCGCCGACCGTCGTCCCGGTATTCTTGAAGAAGGCGGAAAGCACGCTGCGCTGGGCCCGCGCCAGTTCGTCGGAAACGCCGACGAGCGAGCCGATCCCGTCCAGCAGTGAGAAATTCGAGGCCTTGATCGCCGAGCCGAGCGCGCTGCCCATATGAGCCAGTGCGCCGAGGGCGTGCAGAACCACGACGCCGATGCTGTCCCAGGTCGGGCTGGTCATGTTGAGGCCCGCATAGATCGAACGGGAGGCCGTCAGCACCGACATCACGCCGGAGGATAGCGCCGCCTTGTATTTGACCGGATCGACCCCAGCCGGCGCCGAGCTGGCGGTCTTGTCGATCAGCTTGCCGAGTTCGGCCTTGATGGTCTCGACGCTGCCACCCGGACGCATCGTCGCCCAGAGAGCGGTGAAGATCGTCGTGAAATTGGTCTTATATTGCGCCATGGCTTCGGCATTGCCCTTGAACAAGGTCTCCGCCAGTGCATCCAGGCTCGGGGCGATGATCTTCTTGATCGCTTCCTCGGCGGTCTTGCCGTCGACGATGATCGGATCGATCACATCCGTGCCCGGCATCAGTGTCTTCATCAGCCCCGACATGGAAAGCCCCATCTCCTTGAGGCTCGACGTCAGATATTCGCTGTCGATATAGGGCAGGTCGAGCGCCTGGATGGTCTTGCTCCAGCCATTATCCTTGGTGCCGAACATGCGCTCGGCGATCCAGGCATCGCCGCCGCTGCCAATGAA
>NZ_NWSV01000014.1 GCF_002531935.1 Rhizobium chutanense
CCCGCCAATCTCTTCGTCGCCGACTTCATGGGATCGCCGGCGATGAACCTGCTCAACGCCACCGTCGAGAACGGCGCGGGCGGGCTGGAGGTCTCGCTGGAGCGGCCGAATGCCGCCCCGCTCAAGCTGCCTGTCATGGCAGGCAATAATGGTCTGACCCGCTATACCGGCAAGCCGGTGATCTTCGGCATCCGCCCCGAGGCGCTGACCGATCCGGACGGCGCCGACCGCAAGGCGCGCATGCTCACCGAGGGCGACTGCCTGATCGAGGTGGTCGAACCGGCCGGCTCCGACACCTTCGCCGTCACCAAGCTCGGCGGCAAATCCGTCGTCGCCCGCCTGCGCGCCGATGCCGGCATCACGCCCGGACAAAGCACACGCCTCGCCTTCAATCTCGACAAGGCCGTGTTCTTCGATCCCGAGAGCCAGGCGCGGATCGTGTGACGGTCAGGTGCTGATATGAGCGGTTCACCAGACATCGTCATCATCGGTTCCGGCGTCGGCGGCTCCACGGTTGCGGCCGGCCTGGCTGTATCGGGCGCGCGGATATTGATCCTCGAAGCCGGCGATCATATCGCCGATCTTCCGGTCAATCGCGACCAGCGCGCCATCTTCCAGCGGGGACATTTTCGACCGAAGGAAATCTGGTACGAGGCAGACGGCAAGGGCTTCAATCCCGGCAATTATTACAATGTCGGCGGCAATTCGAAATTCTACGGCGCCGTCTTGTCGCGCTACCGCAAGCAAGACTTCGACGTCATCCGGCACCGCGAGGGTGTGTCGCCGGCCTGGCCGTTTCCCTATGAGGAACTGGAGCCGTGGTACTCGAAAGCGGAACTGCTTTATCAGGTTCGCGGCAGCCTGGGCGAAGATCCCACCGAACCATACCACTCGGCCGATTATGCCTACCCGCCCGTGCCCGACGAGGCGCCGATCGCCGATATCAGGGCGCGCCTCAAGCAGAAAGGCCTGCATCCGTCCTCGCTGCCGCTTGGCCTCGACCTCGACACCTGGCTCTCCAAGGCGCGCACACCCTGGGACGCGCATCCGAACGCACGCGACGGCAAGATGGACGCCGAGACGGCAGCGCTTGCGCTGGCGCTGAAACATGAAAACGTCAGGCTCGAAACCAATGCGCGAGTGATCAGGCTCGACACGGGGGCGGGGAACCGGATCGATCGCGTCGCCTATGTCAAGAATGGGCAGACGCTGACGGTTTCGCCTGAGATTGTCATCCTTTCGGCTGGCGCCGTCCAGTCGTCGGTGCTTTTGCTGCGTTCGAAAAATGACCGCTTCCCCAGGGGGCTGGCGAATTCCTCCGATCAGGTGGGTCGCAACTTCATGAACCACAATGCCTCCGCCGTCATCGGCGTTTCGCCACGCTTCCGGAACACCGCCATCTACCAGAAGACGTTTGCCTTCAACGACTTCTATCTCTCCGACGGGGAGGGAGGTCCACCCCTCGGCAACGTGCAGCTCCTCGGCCGCATCTCCGAAAAGGTTCTCAAGGGCTCTCTGCCGCAGGCGCCGGAATGGCTGTTACGCTTCATCACGAGCCATGCGATCGACTTCTATGCGATGAGCGAGGATGTTCCCAATCCCGAAAGCCGCGTCATGGTCGATGGAGACCGTATCGTTCTCCGATGGCAGCGAACCAACTGGGATGCGCATCTGGCGCTCGTCGCCAGGCTGAAGGCGATCCTGAAGTCGATCGGATTTCCGATCGTGCTGTCGCGGCCCTTCGACAAACGCACGCCCTCCCATCAATGCGGAACGGTCCGCATCGGCAACGACCCCGCGACAGCGCCGCTCGATCCCTACTGCCGGTCCTATGATCACGAGAACCTCTTCGTCGTCGACGCCGGTTTCCTGCCGACATCGGCCGCGGTCAATCCCGCGCTGACCGTTGCCAGCCAGGCGCTGAGGGTCGCGGACCACATCGCATCGAAAGACTTGCTCAACGGATCCATTGGCGTGCGCCGGACCCAAATAGGACAGTAAAATGGCATTCGATTACATCATCACCGGCGCTGGTCCGGCAGGCTGCGTCTTGGCGAGCCGGCTGAGTGAGGATCCTGATGTCAGCGTCCTCCTGCTCGAAGCGGGCGGGGGCGACTGGAATCCGCTGTTTCACATGCCGGCCGGCTTCGCCAAGATGACCAAAGGCGTGGCCAGCTGGGGATGGCAAACCGTTCCCCAGAAGCACATGAACGGCCGGGTGCTGCGTTATACCCAGGCGAAGGTCATCGGTGGCGGCTCGTCGATCAACGCTCAGCTCTATACGCGCGGAAATGCTGCGGATTATGACCTCTGGGCCAGTGAAGACGGCTGCGAAGGCTGGGACTACCGTTCGATCCTGCCGTATTTCAAGCGCGCCGAGGACAATCAGCGCTTTGCCGACGACTACCATTCCTACGGCGGTCCGCTGGGGGTCTCGATGCCGGCGGCAGCGCTGCCGATCTGCGATGCCTATATCCGCGCAGGGCAGGAACTCGGCATTCCCTATAATCACGATTTCAACGGTCGCCAGCAGGCGGGCGTCGGATTTTATCAGCTGACGCAGCGCAATCGCCGCCGCTCCTCGGCATCGCTCGCCTATCTCTCGCCGATCAGGGACCGGAAGAATCTGACGGTCCGCACGGGGGCGCGCGTTGCGCGGATCGTCGTCGAGGGAGGCCGTGCGACAGGCGTCGAGATCGCCAGCGCGCGCGGCTTGGAGGTCGTGCGCGCCGAACGCGAAGTCCTGATCTCATCGGGCGCCATCGGATCGCCGAAGCTTCTTCTGCAGTCCGGCATCGGGCCGGCCGATCATCTCAGATCGGTGGGCGTCAAGGTGCTCCACGATCTGCCTGGTGTCGGCGGCAACCTGCAGGATCACCTGGATCTGTTCGTCATCGCCGAATGCACCGGCGATCACACCTATGATGGCGTCGCCAAGCTGCACCGCACGCTTTGGGCGGGGCTTCAATATGTCCTGTTCCGCACCGGTCCGGTCGCGTCGTCGCTCTTCGAGACCGGCGGCTTCTGGTATGCCGATCCCGATGCACGGTCTCCCGATATCCAGTTCCATCTCGGCTTGGGATCGGGCATCGAGGCCGGCGTCGAGCGGCTGAAAAACGCGGGCGTGACGCTCAATTCCGCCTATCTGCATCCGCGCTCCCGCGGGACGGTCCGCCTGGGATCGTCTGACCCGGCTGCGGCACCCTTGATCGATCCCAACTACTGGTCCGATCCGCACGACCGGAAGATGTCCCTGGAGGGGCTCAAGATCGCCCGCGAGATCATGCAGCAGGCGGCGTTGAAACCCTATGTCATGGCCGAAAGGCTTCCCGGACCGAAGGTTGCGACCGACGAGCAGCTGTTCGACTATGGCTGCGCCAATGCCAAAACCGACCACCATCCTGTGGGCACCTGCAAGATGGGAACGGGGCCCGACGCGGTTGTCGGACTGGATCTCAAGGTCCATGGCCTCGAAGGCCTCCGGGTCTGCGATTCCTCCATCATGCCGCGCGTGCCCTCCTGCAATACCAACGCGCCGACGATCATGGTCGGCGAAAAGGGATCGGATCTCATTCGGGGGCTGCCCGCACTGCCGGCGGCGATCTTCGCCTATGAACGCAATGATGCGAGGCCCCGGGCCCGTGCCAACATCCGCTAGGGAGCAAGACAATGTCTAAAGTGAGAGTTGCAGTGCTTGGCGCCTCGGGCTGGATGGGAAAGGTCCACACGATGGCCTATCAGACCTTTCCGCATTTCTTCGGCGTGTCGGACGGAACGGCGCGGATCGTGGCGCTTGTCGACGGCAACCCTGACGCCGCCGCGGATATCGGCAACAGGGCGCCCGGTGCCAGGATCTATCAGGATTGGAAGCTGGCAGTCGCCGATCCCGAGGTCGATCTGATCGATATCTGCCTGCCCGATCATCTGCATTATCCTGTGGCCAAGGCGGCCCTGCTGGCAGGCAAACATGTCTATTGCGAGAAGCCGCTGGCCAACACTGCCGAGGAAGCGCGGGAACTGGCCGAGATCGCCAGCGACAAGGGTGTGATTACCCGTGTCGGACATGCCTTTCCCCGCAATCCGGTCCATGATCTCGCGAAAGACATTATAGAATCCGGCGAAATCGGCGAGATCAAGCTGTTTCGCGGCTGCCAGCACGTCGATATGTATGGCGATCCCACAGCCCCTTTCATGTGGCGCGCCGACGGCAAGCTGGCACCGACCGGAATCGTCGGCGATACCGGTTCGCATATCTTCAGCTTTATGGATTTCCTGGTCGGCCGCATCAGTTCGCTGATCGCCGACAATCTCATCGTCACACCGCGCCGGCCCGTCGTCGAAGGCCTTGCCTACGGCGAGGAGGTGAAACTGACGGGCAACGAGGCCTGGGCTGATATCACCAACCCCGACGCCACGAACCTGCTTTGCCGCTTTGCCAACGGCGCCGGTGGGATCGTCGATTTCAGCCGTGTCGCGACCGGCCGCAAATTCATGCAGACCTACGAAGTCTATGGAACCAAAGGCAGCATCGCCTATAACTATGACGAGATAAACCGGCTGCGTTTCTACTCCAACGACGACCGCACGGGGCGGCGTGGCTTCCGGGAGATCGATGTGGGGCCAGAAAATCCCACCTTCCGAGCTTTCCTTCCTCTGCCGAATTTCGGCATAGGTTACAACGAAAGCAAGATCATCGAGGCGGCCGAGGTGATCCGCTCGATCGTCGCAAACAGGCCGATGTGGCCGACATTCGATACGGGTCATCACATCTGCCAGATCGTCGACGCATGCATGGAGTCCTCCCGGCTGAAGCGCTGGGTCGACATCCCGCTGGGCTGAACGTCGATGACCACAGCTGTCCCGCAGGAAATTCTTGACGCACTGACCGATGTCGACATGCCCAAGCTTCCTCCCGAAGCTGGCCCTTCGGAAGCGGTTCGGCTTGCCGGCATCGAGGTGCCGGTCTATCGCGCCGGTTGCGTCGTCGTCGGATCGGGTGCCGCAGGTCTGCGTGCGGCGGTGGAAATGAAGCGGCGCGGCGACGACGTCGTCATCATCAGCCAAAGCGCCTGGGGCGGAACCTCGGCCTGCTCGGGATCCGACAAGCAGACCCTGCACACGGCCAACACCGCCGATCAGGGCGACAATTACAAGGCGATGGCGCGCGCCATCCGCAGCGGCGGCGCGATGGATGAGGACACGGCCTACGTCGAGGCGGTCGGTTCGTCTCGGATGATGGCGTCGCTGCAGTTTCTCGGTCTGCCGCTGCCGCAGGATCCACTCGGGGGAACGCTGAGATACCAGACCGACCACGACGAGGTCGGCCGCGCCACAAGCTGCGGTCCGCGCACCTCACGCCTGATGGTCAAGGTGCTCGCCGAAGAGGCGATCCGGCTCGCCGTGCCGTTCTACAACCAGACGACGGCGGTGAAGATCCTCACGGAAGGCGAGGGGGCAGACCGCCATGTGGTCGGCATACTCGCCATGCGCGCCGGCGATCGGACCGAAGAGAACCCGCTGGGCATCGCGCTGTACGCGACCGATGTGATCGTGCTCGCGGCCGGCGGGCCGGGCGAGCTTTACCGTGACAGCGTCTATCCCAACGGCTGTTTCGGCTCTCTCGGACTGGCGCTCGAGGCCGGCGTCGAACTGGTAAACCTCACGGAAAGCCAGTTCGGCATTGGAACGCGCAGGGAAGGTTTCCCGTGGAATCTGTCGGGCACTTACGTCCAGGCAATCCCGCATATCTATTCGGTCGATGCCGATGGTATCGAACACCACTTCCTCAAGCGGTATTACCGCAGCACCCAGGAATTGGCCTCGAACGTCTTTCGCAAAGGCTATCAATGGCCATTTCACGCGACGCGCATGCTCGATTTCGGCTCGAGCCTGGTGGATCTCGCCATATCAAGCGAAACCGCCGCTGGGCGGCGGGTCTTCATGGACTTCAATCGCAATCCGCTGCCGGTGCCGGGCGACCTGCCGTTCAGCCTGGAAAGACTGGATGAAGACGTCCGCCTCTATCTCGGCAAGGCCGGTGCCGGCCAGGAGATGCCAATCGATCGGTTGAAGCACATGAACGCGCTGGCGATCGAGCTCTACCGCCGCTACAAGATCGACATTGCCGCCGACCCGCTGGAATTTGCCGTCAACAACCAGCACATGAACGGCGGCATCATGGTCGACACCTGGGGCCGCAGCAATCTCGCAGGCTGCTACGCGGTCGGCGAAGCGGCCGGCACGCATGGCGTGACGAGGCCGGGTGGTGCGGCACTCAATGCCGGGCAGGTGTTCGGAACCCGGGCGGCCGAGCACATCAGCGCGAGCGGCAGGGCGAAGCGGGCCGCCACGGGCGATATGTCAGGAATCGCAGAGGCGGGCATCGCCGATCTTCTTTCTGCCCTTCGAGCCGAAAGCTCGCTCACCGTCAAAGCAATCCGCTCGGAGGTACAGGCGCGGATGAGCGAGAAGGCCGGGATCATCTGCGATCAATCGAGCGTCGCCCGGGCTTTGATCGAAGCGCGGCAGCTGAATGCCGACATTCGCGCCGACGGCGTCGCCTATGGTCGCGCAGCCGAGGCGGTCCGGGGCGTGCAATGGCGGCACATGGCGCTCGCCTCCGAAGCCGTACTCAGCGCGCTCGACGTCTTCATTCGTGACGGCGGCGGCAGCCGTGGGGCACGCGCGATATGCGATGCGGCGGGCGAATCCCTGCCGCTGGCGAGCGCAGGTCCGCTGGAGGAATATCGTTTCCGCAGAGAACGCGACGCCGATCGGGACGAGCAGATCGTCGTTCGGCTCGAGGGCGATCAGATCAGGCCGTCGAGGCGTGCAAACCGCCCCTTCGATGAAAGCGCCAGATCCTTCTTCGAGCGCGATTGGCCGGCTTGGCTGACCGGCCGCATCTATGGTCTCACCGCCGATGACTGAGACCGCAACCCGCGGGCTCGAGATCAATCCGGATTGGTAACCGGCGGCGCAACCTGGATGTGCTCAGTATTGTCAGAGCCTTCGGCGATGGCTTCCTCGCTTTTCCGCACCCGCCTTGGCGGATCCTTTCCTTCGAGAGGCTTCGGCGACAACTGGTCATCGGCCTGGATTTCGTCGGTGTTCAGGTAGTTCTTGCTCTCATCCATTGGGGCGCTTCCCTTTGACAGGAAACTCCCGGCGATATGGCGAGGTTCCCTCGTTCCTGTTCCTGTTACGCCTCAGCATCCGGCTCAGCGCTCGGCTGCAGCTTCGGAACGTCGAGTTCGATCATGACGGGCGCGTGGTCGCTCGTATGCTCCCAGGCTCGCGGCTTTCTCCGGACGGTTGCCGATCGAAGCCATGGGGCGATGGCCGGGCTGAGCAGGAAGTGGTCGATCCGCAGCCCCGCGTCACGCTCGAAGCTGTTTCGCCAATATTTCCAGAAAGTGTAGACGCGTTCTCCCGGATGCAGATGTCTGACGCCGTCGGTCCAACCCTGGGCGACGAGTTCGGCATAGGCCTTGCGGACCTCAGGCCGGAAAAGGGCGTCGTCCTGCCAGCGCTCCGGCTTGTAGACGTCGATCTCCGTCGGCATGACGTTGAAGTCGCCGGCCAGGATCGCAGGCACCTCGAGTTCGAGAAGTTCGGCGGCGTAGCCGTGCAGGCGGCGGAACCAGCGGAGCTTGTAATCGAACTTGGCACTCGGGAACGGATTGCCGTTCGGCAGATACAGGCATCCGATCACGATGCCGTCGATGACGGCTTCGATATAGCGGCTGTGGGTATCGTCAGGATCGCCGGGAAGGCCGAGCCGCGTCAGGATCGGCGTCTTGCCCTTCGCCAGGATGGCCACCCCGTTCCAGGATTTCTGTCCGTGCCAGACAGCGCCGTAGCCGGCCCGCTCGATCTCCTTTCGCGGAAACCCGCCATCGTCGGTCTTTAGTTCCTGGAGGCAGACCACATCGGGGGCGTCCTCCTTCAGCCAGCGCAACAGGATGGCCAGTCGTCCATTGATCCCGTTGACGTTGTAGGTCGCGATTTTCACGGGGACGCTCGGAAGATGCTCCTCAGCGCGTCGCACCGAAGACGAAGGCGATGCCGGCAACGATCGCGACTGAGGTCAGCGGCTGCCGGCGTATTCTGTCCTCGATCTCCTGGGCGAAGCTGCGCGCTTCCGCCTTTGCCAGGCGGGCTGTTCCGGAGGCCAGCTCCGAAGCCGACTCCGCGATCCGGCCGGCGTCTTTGCGAAGTGCGCGCATGTCCTTGCGATCCTCACCCAATCCTTCGGAGGAGGAACTCAGGGCTCGATCGACGAGCGGAAACTCCTCGTCCAGCTTGGTGGGGTCGGGCTCCCGCTGCACCCGCTCAGCCGCCTCGATGTCGCTGCGGCCGGCAGGAATTGAGGTATGGGTGGCCGACACCGGGTCGGAGGCCGGAAACGTATCCTCGATTGCTTGAGTGAGATCGCCTCTTTGCCCCCGCTTCCGCTGCTCTGCCTGCTCTTTTCGCAGGGACTGGACGGCGGGGGATTCGTTCGGGTTTGCCATTGCCGTTTCCTCTCGTTGCTCTTGGACAATCAAATCGGCGACAAGGAAAGAAGTTCCAGAAAAATGCGTCATCGCTCCATGCGGCAGGCTGTCGACGAGGAGAGGCGAATCTTCCGAACGGCACGCCGCGCTGGCGCTGGCCCCGGCAATCGGCAGGCCGGACCAAAGTCCTGCCTGAGCTAGTACCTAGGTCCCGTTGCATTCTGCCGTCGGAACAGCGAAAATTGTCCGGCGTCTATATTGCAGGGGTAACGGCGCAGAACGGGTGAACGAGGTTATGGCATGACTTTTTCGAAACGCGATTTTCTGAGATTGAGCGGCGGCGCGGCCGTTGCCCTCTTCGCTGTCGCGTCACCGCTGACCTTGAATCTCGACGGCCCCCTTCCTGTTTTGGCGGCAGGATGTGCGCAGGCAAAAGACGGCAATAACGGCAATGGAAATGGTGGCGGTAACGGCAATGGGGGAGGGAACGGCGGCGGCAACGGCAACAGCGGCGGCAACGGTGGCGGCAATGGCAATGGCAACAGTGGCGGCAGCGGCAGTAGCAGTTCGGGAAATGGGAATTCCGGCAGCAGCAGCGGATCCTCTTCCTCTTCCACGGGGTCCTCAGCAGGGTCAGTGGCAAGCGCGACCGAAGCTTCCGACGGCTCGATCGACGTCCGGCACACGAACGGCATTACCGAAACCTTGCGGAGTGGCCGCTACGTCATGAAGGACGGAAAGGGCCGGACGATCATCAGCAGGCAAGCGACGCCAAACGATGTCCGCCGCCTAAGCCGCTATCTTCGCTGAAACGTCAGCCATACAGTCGATGGTGCCGACGATATCCTGTTCCAAATGCGCGTCGCCCGGACATGTGAGCGGTTCCGGGATAAGTGGGGATCAAACGAAGAGCTTTAGCGCCGTTCGCGCCACTGGAGAGCCGCTTCCGTCCTGTTCGAGACGCCGAGCTTGCTCAGAATCTGCGTCATATGGTGCTTCACGGTTTTTTCCTGCAGGTTGAGACGCAAGCCGATATGCTTGTTCGACAAGCCTTGCGAGACGAGATCCATAACCTCGCGTTCCCGTGCCGTCAGACTGTTTTTGTCAGGCGCGCCGCCATTCAGCGAACTCTCCATGACTTTCGTCGACATCGTCGGCGAGATATAGCGTGATCCGCTCAGCACTGTCTGGATGGCTTCGGCGAGGCCGCGCGAGCCGACACCTTTGAGAACATAGCCCATCGCGCCCCGCTGCAAGGCCCCAAGCAGCGTGTCCACTTCCTCGGATACCGTCAACATCAGCACCTTTGTCGTCGGGCTGCGCGTCAGCACTTCGCCGATCGCCGACAGTCCGCCGCCGGGCATCGAGACATCGAGCAGCATGACGTCGGGGCGGCTGGTCGCAGCGATCATTGCCGCATCATCGCTGCTGGCGCCTTCGCCGACGACGGAAAAGCCGGTAATTTCCGACAGGCTGCGCGTTACGCCTTCGCGAAAAAGCGGGTGGTCGTCAATGACCCCGATGGTGATGGATGTCATCTCTAGTCTCCCACTTCCATAGGCTCGAATGTCATGGTCACCGTCGTCCCTCCTTCGCCCGTCTTGACGTCGAATGCCCCTCCCAGGCTGTCGACGCGTTCGCGAAGTCCCACCAGGCCGAGGCTCGACGGCGTCACCTCGCTCGGGTCGAAGCCATCGCCGCGATCGCTGACCTCGACATGAACGTGACCATTGTGCGAGACGGCTCTGACGGCCTGCTGAATGCCGCCGCCGTGACGATAGGCATTGTTCAAGGCTTCTTGAACGAAGCGGTAAATACAGATCTTTACGGCAGGAGCGAGTTCAGGTCCATCATCGTCGATGAGGGTTTCCACACGGGTTTCGGTCTTGTGCTGATGCGCTTCGACCACCCGCGTGACGATCTCGGTGATCGAGGACTTCTCGATCTGCGGGAGCACCAGGCCGCTGCAGATATTGCGGATCTCGGTCATCGCTTCGGCAAGGCTCGAGCGTATCCACGCGAGCTCCTTTTCGCGCGCCTCGGGATGGGTCGACGCATTGATCAACATATCGCTGTCCAGCCGCAATGAGGCATAGGCAATGTGCTGGGCCGGACCATCGTGCAGATCGGCGCCGATGCTGCGCAGATATGTTTCGTTCAGCGCCGCCGCCCGCTGCGAGGCACGTTGCAGCCGCCGTTGAAGCCCGCGGTTTTCCGCCAGCAGCGCAGACAGGTCGTCGACCCGTTCTTTCAGATCCCTGCGTTGCGCTTCTATCGTGCGGCTCACCCGGAACACCAGGATGGAGAGAACGAGGAAAAAGATTGCCGTCAGAGCGGCGACGGCGGCCCAGCTGCGGAGCTTGGCATGGGCCAGACTGTCGCTCAGTCCTTCCGCCGTCTCGTAGAATTCGATGACGGCGACCGCCTGTCCGGACCATGGCTGGAGCACCGGATTGTAGATTTCCATCAGCGGCTTGCCGAGCGCGCGCTCCTTGTCGCTTTCCGGATCGTTGGCGATCTCGTAGCGGGCGACGAGGGACCCTGCGAAGGCTTGCCGGAGCTTGTCGTTGACCGGAAACGTCCTGCCCACCAGCTCCTTCTCGTTCGAATAGAGGATGGTGCCGTCGCTTCGCCACAGCTTGAACGAAACAAGGCGCCTGCCGAGCGCTCCCTGACCGAGCGTCTCGTCCAGCGCCTGGGCGCTGCCTTCGTCCAGCAATGACGCCGTCTGCATGTCGGGAAGCAGCGGCGCGACGACGCTGTCCACATAGAGCGCCGTCGCAGCGCCGGAATTATGGATGACCGCCTCCTCTATAAGATGGGTCACGAGAATGCCGACCAGGAACATGGCGGCGATCGATATGAGCCCGCCCGCGATGAAGAATTGGGAGGCGAGTGAGCGGGCATTCCAGCGGCGAAGCCAATTCATTTTGATACCGGTAAGAGTCTTGCCGACTAACCTATCGCTTCCTCGAAATTTTTCCAGACAGCATCAGGGTAGATCCCTGGTATCGAAGATTTCCGCGCCTCTTATGCTTTTGGTCAACTGGAGCGTATCGCCTGACATGGCTGCGCCGAAGACGTAGAGAAGGGCGGCAAGCACGACGACAAGGGCGATGACGCATAGGTTGCAGGCGCCATTCACTCTGGATCTGTTGCTCTGGGTCATATCAGGATCTCCTTCGCCCCCTTGAAACGGCATGGTCCGATGCGCGTTCCACCCTCGGGACTTCGGTCCGACGAGGCTGGGACCTAGGTCCGACCCCTGTGGACGTCGGCGGTCTCCGTCATATTTCAGGGCTGACTGGCCGGGATCTCTGGAGATTTGCGAGTGACAATTTCTGCCGACATCGAAGACAATGCCGTCGCTGCCTTCGCCGGCGCCCCATTTGACGAAGGTGTCGCCGGCCTTTGCCAGGCCCTTCTCGTGCCGATCCTCTTCGAGCCCTATGCGGCGGAGATGGCGCTCCTCGCCGATGGTTTCCGGCCGCGCTGCGTAACCGCCTTGGGTGAAAGCCGATGCGCCAATCGCGCAATTCCTACAATCATCATACAGTTTTATAATCATTCTTAATTGGAATGTGCTTCACTCGCGCCAAGGCCGAGGGAATAGCATTCATGTCGACAATATTTCGAATTCTGATCGCAGCACTGATCCTGCTGCCGACAGCCGCCTCTGCGATTGCCGACGACTGGCGGGTCGTCAAGGCGACGGATCAAGTGAAGTATACCGTCGACAGGACGAACTGGCTGGATCTGCGCGCCGGCGAGTCGGTCCCTAACAGGGCATGGGTCTCGACGGGCCCGCGCGGGCGAGTTCAGCTTGCCAGAGGGGTGGAGAGCATCACCTTCCAGCCAAATACGCTTGCCGCCATCGCCACCAACGAATCTGCTGCCATGAAGACGCAGATCTACCAGCAGGTCGGCTCGCTGGACCTTGAAATCGAGAAGCGAAGCCAGCCGCATACGGCCGTACAGACGCCCTACCTCGCGGCCGTTGTGAAAGGAACGATCTTTCACGTGACGGTCGGTAAAGCGAAAGCATCCGTCTCGGTGGATCGCGGCCTGGTCGAGGTCACCGGCTTCGCCAGCGGCCAGCGATCGAATGTGGCGCCGGGGCAGAGCGCAACCGTCGACAATAAGGCCGGCATGACGGTGGGGGGTCGGCTATCCAAGCCCGAGATCATGTCCGTTGCTCCGTCAGTTGCCCAGATCCCGGCTGTCGGCACCACGACACTGGCCGGCGATACCGACGAAGCGGCCGAGACGAAGAACAGCTCTTCGGCGACAAGCAACAGCACCAGTTCCGGCACGAGCAGCGATAATGATGATAGCGCAAACACCGGGAGTAACGGCAATAACGGGAATGGCAACGGCAACTCCGGCGGTAACGGCAACGGCAACTCCGGCGGCAACAGCGGCGGAAACGGCAATGGCAACGGTCATTCCAATGACAGCGGTAACAACGGGAATGGCAACGGCGGCGGCAATGGAAACGGAAACAGCGGCAAGGGCGATAACAACGGCGGTGGCAACGGTAACGGCAATTCCGGCGATCACGGTAAGGGCAAGGATAAGTGAGAGATAGGAAGGCGGCTGGAGATTATCTCTCCAACGGCATCAGCACGATCACGGTTCGGTTTTTGCTGATCGCCGTGATGCTGGCGCTGCCGATATTCGGGTCCCGCGTCGGCGTCCTGCAGGGGATCGACAACAGCCTTTTCGCCAAGCGTTTCCAATGGGCGCCTCGTGCCGCCACCGGCAATATTGTCTTCGTTGCGATCGACAAACATTCCCTCGACGCCGTTGGAACCTGGCCATGGCCACGGAGCATCTACGCGACACTGCTCGACAAGCTGGTCGCCTCCGGCGTCAAGGACGTCTTCCTCGACGTCGATTTTAGCGCGTTCTCCAGCACTGAGGAGGACGAGCGTCTTGCCGCGGCGCTCGCGAGATCCGGAGGAGGGGTGCTTTTGCCGGTGTTCCGGCAGCAGGAGAAGGCGTCGTCGTCCGAGACGGCGGTGACGAGGCCGATCCCGCAGCTCCTTCAGAATGCATGGCCCGCCTTCGCCAATGTCGCGATGGATGCGGACGGCATCGTCCGTCGTTTCGATCTGGGAAGCCAGCTCGATGGGAGCCCCACCCAGTCCGCCGCATCGGCCCTCGGCGGGATCGCCAGCAGTTCCGGTTCGCTGCTGGTCGATTTCTCGATAAGGCCCGACACCGTCCCGACATTCTCGTTGTCGGACGTACTGAACGGGACCGTGCCGGCCGACGCGATCAGAGATCGCTCGGTCGTGGTCGGAGCATCTGCGGCGGAGCTCAAAGATATTTTCGCCGTTCCCGTTTACGGCGCTATATCGGGCCCGCTCATTCATGTGCTTGCGGCGGAGACGCTGGTCCAGAACCGCTTCCTCAGGATGGTCGATCAGGCTCCGCTGGAACTCGTGTTTGCGATCTTGCTGATTGTCGGCGTGATCCGCAGCCGTTCGGCCGGCATGATCACGATGATGGCAGTCGGACTGCTCATCGTTGTCATCGGCGAAATAGGCGCATTTGTGCTGCAGTCGCGGGACGGGATCCTTGTCGGAACGGCCGGGCCGTGGTCGACGCTGCTCTTCGCATGGATGCTCGCGTTCAACGAACGCGTCGACCTCGGCCGAATGCTTGTCGCCATCGCCAATACCGAGGCCCGAAACACCCGGCGCCTGATGCGACGGATCATCGCCGACAGTTCGGACGGTGTCGTTGCATTCGATAGCAACCTGAGGATCGTCGAGGCGAGCGAATCCGCGAAGGCCCTATTGCAAGCCGGGATCGGCGCTTCGCTTCTTGGCAGCACCGATGCCGCCATCATCGACATCGTACGCAACCTGGTTTGTAAGCACGATTCCGAACCGGGCAAGGTGCACACCGCTCTCGTCGACTTCGCCGGCACCGGAGCTTCGCAGGCTACCCATTACGAAGCGTCCGTCACGATTTCGCCGATCGAACAGCCGGATGCGCGTCCGGCCGTGGCGCGGTCGCGGTTTGCGGGTTGCCTCATCATACGAGACATCACCGCACGTTATGACTATGAAGAGCGGCTCAAGAGGCTGTCCGAACTGGACGAACTCACCGGACTGCTCAATCGCCGGGAGTTCGCGTCTCGGCTGGCGGCCCTCCGGGGCGGGGCCCTCGTCGCGGTGCTGGATATCGAGCGTTTCTCGTCGCTTTGCGCCACGCTGGGCCGCGACGTCGGCGACGAACTCCTGCAAGCCGTGGCGGCGAGGCTCGGGCGTGCATTCGCCGGTGATTTGCTGGCAAAACTGGACGGCGATCATTTCGGCGTCGCCATTTCCGCGACGGATGCAACACCGATCGATAATTTCGCCGATGGTCTTTTGGCGCTGTTCGAAGAGCCCGTACATCTCAGCGGTGCGGCCATACCGATCTCGGTCCATCTCGGGATAGCCCGCTCCGGCGATGCAGCCCCCGGCGCTATCCTCAATGCCGCCGAATCGGCGCTCGATGCCGCGAAGGCCGCGCAAGGCCGGCGATGGTGTTCTTTCGATCCGTCTACCGCCGTTCGCCAGTCTCGCTCGCGCCGGCTGGAGCGGGACATGCGCGACGCGCTTCAAAACCGGCAGTTCTTCCTGCTGTTCCAGCCGCAGATCGATTTTACGAGCGGGCGCCTTGTCGGCGCGGAAGCCTTGATCCGATGGAATCATCCCGAGTTTGGTTTGATATCTCCGGCCGAGTTCATCCCGATCGCCGAATCCTCTGGTCTGATCTGTGATATCGGCCGTTGGACGCTGTTCGAGGCTTGCACCGAGGCGGCCGCCTGGCCCGGGGAATTCGGGGTCGCCGTCAACGTCTCGGCACTTCAGTTCGAGCAGTCCGACATCGAGGCCGATGTGAGGGAGGCCTTGTCCAGCAGCGGGCTTCCGTCTTCCAGGCTGTGCCTCGAGTTGACCGAATCCGCCTTCCTCGACCAGGGCGGCGGCGTGATCGCGAAAATGCGCGCGCTTCGCCAAACGGGAATCGTCATTGCCTTGGACGACTTCGGCACCGGCTACTCGTCGATGAGCTATCTTGTCGATCTTCCTCTCGACAAGCTCAAGATCGACCAGTCCTTCGTCCGGCGAATGTACGGAAATCCGGCAGTGCTGGAAATCGTGCGGGCGATCATTTCACTTGCGCACGGCTTGAACCTGCAGGTGGTCGCCGAAGGTGTCGAGACCGAGCTGGAGGCCGAAGCGCTGCATCGGCTCGGATGCGAAACGGGGCAGGGCTATCTCTTCGGGAGGCCGCAAGAGGCTCCTCGCATGCTTTCCAGATGGAGTGTCGAAAAACGTCTATCCGCCGATGTCTGACGGCTCGCCGGATTTGCGCTGAGGCGGCGCAGCCCCGATAGAAAGTTCGCCCATCGCACGGATGACGTGCTGCTCGATTTCGCAACAGGTCTCATCATATTCCCGCACCATATGCGAATTGGGCCGCCGCCTTCGAAGAGCGTCGCGCGCTTCGACTGCCATCTGGTAGGCCTCGAAGAGCTCGAGCTGCCACGGGTCGCGCGCTTCCATGATCAGCGTCCGCATCAGCGGCAGACGCATCGCTAGGCGCCTGCGTCCCGCTTCGCGGCGGTTGGATCGTGCCATCGCGTTCCGTCTCCTGCCTGCGCCTGCTTGTGCAGGGTCTTTCGATGCTGAAATAGCGCCGGCAAATGACATTGACATGCGTTTAGGACCAAAGGCCGGGGTCCGTCGGACTGAGGTCTGGGGCGTGGAACGACCTTGTCTGTAACCAGTTGGTTTGACAGCGGTCGCCAAGGCCGCGTCTCAAACACAAGGAGGAGAAAATGCTCTCTAGGCTTATTGTAAGCGCGGCAGCCGTGACGCTGATGTCCGGCGTCGCATTCGCCCAGTCCTCGACCGTCAATGGTGCGGCGGGTGGGGCGGTCACCGGCGCGATCGTCGGCGGGCCTGTTGGCGCTGCTGTCGGCGGCGTAGCCGGCGCAGTCGTCGGCACGGCAATCGATCCGCCGCCGCAAAAGGTCGTCACCTATGTCCGCGAGGCTCCGGCACCGTCCGCCCGCGTGGTCGTGAAGGAAAAGATCGTTGTCGGCCAACCGCTGCCGGAAACGGTTGTCGTAACGCCTATTCCGGATGATCCGACCTATGCCTATGCGGTGGTCAATGATCAACGCGTCATCGTCGAACCGTCGTCACGCAAGGTGATCCAGGTCATCAAGTGACGTGATCCTCCACGCGGCCCATGCCGCGGTTTCTTCCTGAGATCATCGCTCAGAGTTTGATACCAGCCGCACGACGGCCGGCAACGGCGTCGTGCGGCTAAATCAAAGATCATCATGAAAACCAAGACAGCCGCCGAGGAGAGGAAAATGATCTATTCCGAACAGAAATCCGCTGGTCTTGCCGTGCCCGTGATCGCCATCCTGCTGGCCATCGCCGGCATTCTCGCCGCGCTCGTCGCCACCGCCGGCCAGCATAGCAGCGCCGGTCGCGTCTGGCTTCCCCCGGCCCAACAACAGGGGCCGGGAAAATGAACGCCCTTGCGTCCGCAGTCTTCGGCATCGTCAGCTCGGTCGGGGCCTGCATCGCCGCCGCATCCGTTGCCTCGCACGTCGTGGCGGATTCCGAGCCCCATGGCCTCGGGGATCTTGCCGGCCCCGATCTCTGGACGACGGAGCCGGTGAAAGTCGATCCGCGGCAGCAGGATTATCAACGGATTGCGCCTGTCTATTCCAGCTATGTCACCGAGCCGCCGGCCATCGTGACGGCAAAGGCGAAGCCGGAGTCCGCCAGCCTGGCAACCGCACTTCAGACACCGCAGCCGAAGTTTTCGGCCGAGCACCTTGCCTGGTGCACGCAGCACTATCGCTCCTTCGATCCCTCGACCAACCGCTATCGATCCTATAGCGGCGAAATCCGCGCCTGCTCTTCGCCCTATGGGGCGGATTTCGCCGAGTTCGACGGGGACGCCGGCACGAAAGTGAATGCTCAGGCGGCAGCCTGGTGCGCCGCTCGCTACAGGTCGTATCGACCGGAAGACAACACGTATCAACCATGGGATGGGCCGCGGCGCAGCTGCGAAACACCGGTCGTCATCGCCGGGAATAATTGACTTAGCCGATGTCTGACACCGGGCTGAGTCGCGGTCAGACCAAAGTCCGTATTACAAACGCTGCGGTTGTGATATTCGGTTCCATTGGGTCGGAGAGCAGGGGATGGCGACGACACTGATAACCGAAATTCAACGGGCGCAGACAAGGCTGCGGTTCTTGAGCAGGACCGAGCGGGGAGTGCTGATCATTCGCATCCTCCGCGAGCTGAAGACGCATCGGCAGGAGGTTCTCGGCAATGTGCCGGCCGACCGCTGCGTCTGGATCGACAGGCTCATCGCATCCGTTTCCTCGACGATATCCGAAATCGTCAACATGCAGGACGTCGAGTTCAATCGTGTTCTGAGCGAATTCGAAAAGCTTATGGCCACGCTCCAGAACATCTCGCATCCGGAGAATTCGCAGAGAACCATTCACTGAGAGGCCTTTGCCCTGCGAACTTATCGCGGCTGTGGCCTCAGTGATCGCATCGGCTGCCGCAGCGGAAACCGTTTCCGTCGCGAGAGCGTTCTCCTTCCATGATCGAAACGAAATCCCCGGCTGATCACAACGAGGCGTCGCCCGGCGAGGACGGCGCAAAGCCCGGCGCCGACATTGCCTTCCCTTACGACAGGATGACCGTCGAACAGTTCCGAAGGCGCTTTCCCCGAGCCCGCTGGAACGACGACCGTAAGGCCTGGTTCGTTCCCGGCCGGACGGCGTCCCGCCGCATCGGCCGATGGCTTGCCGAGCTGGAGGCCGAGGCCGACACCCATGCGGATGCGAAGGGACGCGACGCCTTCGTCTTCGATCCGATCGACAGTCCATATCTTCAGCGCGGCAAGGCAGGCTTTCGTATCCGAACGCCCTATTCGAAGACCGTCGTCGACGAACTGCGCGAGGTGCCATTCTCCCGCTGGGACGGCGATCTCAGGATATGGCACGTTCCCTTCCGATCCTATGAGGATCTGAGGCGCCGCTGGCCCGATATCGAAGCGGCCGCCCGCAGAAATGAGCCGGAGGAGAGACGGCGGCGGGCCGAGGAGCGCAAGGGGAGCGAACAGGACATCCGCAGCAGGCTCCGCTCCGCGGAACGAAAGCGCCGCCGTTACCCGCTTCTCAGCCACGACCTGCCGCCGATCGGGCGGCCGGTTGCCATCACCTATGGGATCGTCGTCTTTACCGAGATATCAGGAGAACTGGTGGCCGCGGACGTCGCTGCCGACTTCTATCCCGATGTGACCGAGGATCACGTCTGGGGATATTGGCGGCAGCCGACGCTCGAAGAACTCGTCCGCACCCGGCCCGCGAAGAGGTCTCCGGGTGGGGACATTGCATGGTGGCAGCCGACGATCGAGGAACTGAGGCCCGCTCGCCGAACGGCACGATCGCGCGAAGCCAGGAGGCGCGCAAAGACGCCGTGACCGGGGCACTCTTGCCCAGTGGAACAAGTTGGGCCGCCAGCCATTTGTCGTCCATGAAAAAAGCTCTGCCGATGTCGCTGCTCGCTTTCACGATTTCCGTTGGCGGTGCCGCCGCGCGTGAGCTCAAGCCTGATATCATCAACGCGGCTTCGATTACCTCCATCGGGATAGAAAAGTCTGCGCCCGCAGATCCGGACCCGGCGGTCGTCCGCCTTCAGGTCCTGCTCGACCGTGCCGGTGCATCTCCCGGCGTGATCGATGGCCTCTCCGGCGAGAACGTCAACAAGGCGGTGGCCGGTTTCGAGGCGATGAACAAGCTTCCCGTCGATGGCAGGGTGGATCCGGACGTTGCCTCCCGCCTGGAAGATAATGCCCCTGTTGTTGAGAGCTACGTCGTCTCGGCAGAGGACGCCAAGGGCCTCGTTGACAGGATCCCCGAAGATTACGGCGAGAAGGCGAAAATGCAGAGCCTGGGCTATACCAGCGTTGCGGAAAAACTGTCCGAGCGCTTCCACATGGGTATCGATCTCGTCAACGCGCTCAACCCGGCTTCGCAATTTGCGCCCGGCGATACGGTGTGGGTGGTGAACCCCGGTGTTGCGAGGCAAGGCAAGGTCAAGAGGATCGAGGCTGATCGGAAGGCGGGGCAGGTGCTGGCCTATGCCGAGGACGGAGCGCTTCTTGTCGTCTATCCCGCGACGATCGGAAGCCAGGACAATCCGGCGCCGTCGGGAAAGCACAAGGTCAAGGGCGTCGCGAAAATGCCGGTCTACCGATATGACCCGAAGCTGAATTTCAAGCAGGGAAACAACGATCGTGTCCTGACCATCCCGAAAGGGCCGAACGGCCCGGTCGGCACCGTCTGGATCGACCTGACCGAGCCGACCTACGGAATCCACGGGACACCCGAGCCGAAGCTTATCGACAAGGTCGGATCGCATGGTTGCGTGCGGCTGACCAACTGGGACGCCGAAGAGCTGGCCGAGATGGTCAAGCCGGGTGTGCTGGTGGACTTCGTCAATCGAAGTGCCGCCGCTGCGAAGTGAGCGTTGCGGCTGGCGTCGCCGCCTTTCGTCAGCGGATCATGACGCTTTGGCTTCGAAAGCAGGGGCGAAATCACCGAGAGATTTCGCCTTGAGGATCGCCCCCTCGATATCCTGCTCCACGATCGCCTCCAGATCGGCGAAGCTGTCGATGACATAGTAGATCGGCTGGAGGATATCGATGCGATAGGGGGTTCGCAGCACGCTCATCAGATCGAACGGGCGAAATTCGCAGGCCGTGCCCTCCATGGCCGCCTTGGCTTCGCTTGGCGAGGAGACGATGCCGGCGCCGAAGCAGCGGCGGCCCTCAGGCGTGTTGATCAGGCCGAATTCGACGGTGAACCAGAAGATCCGGAACAGGTGCCAGGAATAGCCTTTGCCGAGGCGAACGGCGGTTTCGCCGAAATGGCGGACGAAATTGGCATAGCTTTGGTTGGTCAAGAGCGGGCAGTGGCCGAAGACCTCGTGGAACAGATCCGGTTCCTCGATATAGTCGATATGCTCGCGGCGGCGCAGGAAGGTGGCGAGCGGGAATTTGCCTTGCGACAGAAGCTCATAAAAGCGGGAGGGCGGAATGAGCGCCGGCACGCCTTCGACGCCGAAGCCGGTGGTCTCGTTCAGGCGTCTGTTCACATCGAGAAGCTGAGGCACCTTGTCCGGCCGGAGGCCTAGCAGTTTGACCCCGTCGAGATATTCGCGGCAGGCCGTATCGGCCAGAATCTTCATTTGCCGCCGATAGAGTTCGCCCCAGATTGCATCTTCCTCCGGGGTATAATCATAGAGGCCGTCCGGGCCGGGCAGTTTGGCGGTGTAGCTGCTTTCCTTGACCATCTGCTGATCCTCCCAGTCATGGCTCTGTTTCTCCGATTATCCGCCATATCGAGAGGATTTTCTTTTCTTTCGTGCCGGCTATTGCCATAGTGATGGCAAATATTTCCGAATGTGATGCTGAAAATGAAAGAACCTGGGAATTTCCAGCGCACCCTTCTGAAGCTCGTCCAGGCCGATGGCAGCCTGTCGCTGGCGGAGCTGGCGGAAAAGGCCGGCATGTCGCAGAGTTCGGCCTGGCGGAAGATCCAGGAACTGGAAGCTGACGGCGTCATCCGCAAACGGGTGACGCTGCTCGATCCGGGAAAACTCGATCTCAAACTCTGCGTGATCGCCCATGTGACGCTCGAGGATCACCACGAGCAGGCGGTCGCCTCTTTCGCTTCCGTTGTGCTGGCCCAGCCGGAGATCATGGAGTGTTACGCCTTGTCAGGCGCCTTCGATTATATGCTGAAGATCCGGGCGAGGGACGTGGAAAGCTATGAAGCCTTCATGACCCGCTACCTCATGCGCAATCCGCATGTGCGCACTGTCGTCTCGAGCTTCGTGCTGCGCGAGCTGAAATTCTCGACCGAACTGCCGCTCTAACCGAGATGCCCGCCGATGCCGCCGGAATCATCGTGGGTCGCAATGCCCATGACCCGGCATGAGCACCGGAAAGCCTTCGAATGTCTTCAGCGTGTCGAGTACGATCGACGTTTTCACGTGCTGCACCGACTCGTGCGGCAGCAGCACGTCGCTGACGAACTTTGAAAGGTCGGCGAGGCCGCGCGTCGCGACCGTCAAGTGATAGTCCATTTCGCCGGTGAGAGCGTAAGCCTCCAGAACTTCGGGCAGCCCATTGATCAATTGCGAAAATCGGCGGGCATTGTCTCTGTTGTGGGTGGCAAGCGTCACGGAAATGACCACCAGCATATCAAGCCCGAGTTTTTCCCGATCGAGGTGAGCGCGGTAGCTGCGGATATAGCCCTCGGCTTCCAGCCTCGTCCGCCGGCGCGAGCATTGCGACGGCGAAAGCGCGATCCGCTCGCCCAATTCGTTGTTCGTCAGCCGGCCATCCCTTTGCAGTTCCTGCAGCAGGCGCAGATCCAATTTGTCAAGCGGTTCATCCATTGCGCAAAATCTCCAAAACACTCACGGACCGTGCGTAGTCTTTTCCTTGGACATGAAGAATGCAAGAACTTTGCATGCGTTTTGGGCCATAGTTTGCATAGAAAATGCAATCTCCTCTGGAGGAAGGAAAATGGGCCCGTTTCCGCATGATGCGCCGCCGTCGGAAATCACCGCCGACAATCCGGCTGGCACCGATGGGTTCGAATTCGTGGAATTCGCTCATCCCGAACCCGAGAAACTCGGTGAACTTTTCACACGCATGGGCTACGTGGCGGTCGCCAGGCACAAGACGAAGAACATCACCGTCTGGCGCCAGGGCGATATCAACTATGTCGTGAACGCCGAACCGGGCAGTCATGCCGCTCGCTTCGTCGAAAAGCACGGTCCCTGCGCCGCATCGATGGCCTGGCGCGTTGTCGATGCCAGATACGCTTTCGAGCACGCCGTGTCGAAAGGCGCTGTTCCCTATGAAGGCGACGACAAGGTGCTCGACGTACCGGCGATCGTCGGCATCGGCGGCTCGCTGCTTTATTTCGTCGAAACCTACGGGGCAAAGGGCTCGGCCTACGATGCCGAGTTCGATTGGCTCGGCGAGCGCAACCCGCGCCCAGAGGGGATCGGCTTCTATTATCTCGATCACCTCACGCATAACGTCTTCCGCGGCAATATGGACAAGTGGTGGGATTTTTACCGCAACCTGTTCAATTTCAAGCAGATCCACTTCTTTGATATTGATGGGCGCATCACCGGTCTGGTGAGCCGCGCCATCACCTCGCCCTGCGGCAAGATCCGCATTCCGCTGAATGAATCCAAGGACGACACGAGCCAGATCGAGGAATATCTGAAGAAATACAGGGGCGAGGGCATCCAGCATATCGCCGTCGGCACGGAGGATATCTACGACGCCACCGACCGGCTTGCCGATAACGGTCTGCGCTTCATGCCGGGTCCTCCGGAGACCTACTACGACATGTCCTATGAACGGGTGAACGGCCATAGCGAGCCCATCGAACGCATGAAGAAGCACGGCATCCTCATCGATGGCGAAGGCGTCGTGAATGGCGGCATGACGAAGATCCTGCTCCAGATCTTCTCGAAAACCGTGATCGGCCCGATCTTCTTCGAATTCATCCAGCGCAAGGGCGACGAGGGCTTCGGCGAAGGCAATTTCCGCGCGCTGTTCGAGTCGATCGAAGCCGATCAGATCAAGCGTGGTGTCATCGGTACTGCAGCGGAGTAAACTCCGGACGATCCCGCGCGCCCGGAAGTGCGCGCGGCGCGGGAGTTTCGGGGAGGAGTTGAGCAATGGACCAGACATCGATCCAGGCTTCAGAGGGTGAAGCCGCGATTGCAAACAAGCTGAAATACATGCCGGGCTTCGGCAACGACTTCGAAACGGAGTCGCTTCCGGGCGCCCTGCCGCAGGGCCAGAACAGCCCCCAGAAATGCAACTACGGCCTTTATGCCGAGCAGCTTTCCGGCTCGCCTTTCACCGCGCCGCGCGGGACGAACGAAAGATCCTGGCTGTATCGTATTCGCCCGAGTGTGCGTCATACACGCCGTTTTTCCAACGCATCCTATCCGCTCTGGAAGACGGCGCCCTGCCTCGACGAGCATTCGCTTCCCTTGGGTCAGCTTCGCTGGAATCCTGTCCCCGCGCCAACGGAGAAACTGACGTTTCTTCAGGGTGTGCGGACAATGACGACGGCAGGCGATGTCACGACCCAGGTCGGCATGTCGGCGCATGTTTACGTCTTCAACGAAGACATGGTCGACGACTACTTCTTCAACGCCGACGGCGAACTGCTGATCGTGCCGCAGCTCGGCGCCATCAGGGTGTTCACCGAAATGGGCATCATGGATGTCGAGCCCCTGGAAATATGCCTCATCCCGCGCGGCATGATGTTCAAGATCATGCGTAACGGTGAGCAGACGGTCTGGCGCGGCTATATATGCGAGAATTACGGCGCGAAATTCACACTGCCGGACCGCGGGCCGATCGGTGCGAACTGCCTGGCGAACCCGCGTGACTTCAAAACCCCCGTCGCCGCTTTCGAGGACAAGGAAACGCCCTGCCGCGTGCATGTGAAGTGGTGCGGAAAGTTCTACGTCACTGAGATCGGCCACTCGCCCCTCGATGTGGTGGCCTGGCACGGCAACTATGCGCCTTATAAATACGACCTCAGGACATTTTCCCCAGTCGGCGCGATCAGCTTCGACCATCCCGATCCGTCGATCTTTTCGGTGCTGACCGCCCCGACCGAAGATGCCGGCACGGCCAATGTCGATTTCGTCATCTTTCCGCCGCGCTGGCTGGTGGCCGAGCACACCTTCCGCCCGCCCTGGTATCACCGCAACATCATGAGCGAGTTCATGGGCCTGATCCACGGCCAGTACGACGCCAAGGAGGAGGGCTTCGTGCCTGGTGGCATGAGCCTGCACAACATGATGCTTGCGCACGGGCCGGATGCGATTGCCTTCGAAAAGGCATCCAATGCCGAGCTCAAGCCCGTGAAGCTCGATAACACCATGGCCTTCATGTTCGAGACCCGCTACCCGCAGCAACTGACGAAATATGCAGCCGAGCTCGAAACGCTGCAGGATGACTACCTCGAGTGCTGGGACGGCCTGGAACGCAAATTCGACGGCACCCCCGGCATCAAGTGATGGCATCCTCCGGCACTGGAATTCAGACATGAAGCTTGCGACATTCAAGGACTCCACCAGGGACGGCCGGCTCGTCGTCGTTTCCCGTGATCTCACCCGCTGCTCCGAGGTCGGCCACATCGCCCGCACCCTGCAGGCGGCGCTCGATGACTGGGAGCATGTGGCTCCGAGACTGGCGGCGGTGGCCGAAGGCATCGAGACCGGCGCCCAGCCGACGATCCGCTTTCACGAACATGACGCCGCATCGCCTTTGCCGCGCGCCTACCAATGGGCCGACGGCTCGGCCTACGTCAATCATGTCGAACTCGTGCGCAAGGCACGCGGCGCCGAGATGCCGACGAGCTTCTGGACCGATCCGCTGATGTATCAAGGCGGTTCGGACGGTTTCCTCGCGCCGCGCGATCCGATCCTGGCGGCCGATGAGACCTACGGGATCGACATGGAGGGCGAGGTTGCCGTCGTCACCGGCGACGTGGCGATGGGTTCCGGTCCTGAGGCCGCGCGCAGCGCCATCCGCCTGGTGATGCTCGTCAACGACGTGTCGCTGCGCGGTCTGATCCCGGATGAACTCGCCAAGGGATTTGGTTTCTTCCAGTCGAAACCAGCATCGGCATTTTCTCCCGTCGCGGTGACGCCGGATGAGTTAGGGGCCGCCTGGGACGGCGGCAAGCTGCATCTGCCGCTGCTGGTGAGCTTGAACGGCACGGCATTCGGCAAGGCGAATGCCGGCATCGACATGACCTTCGATTTCGGCCAGCTGATCGCCCATGCCGCCAAAACCCGCAATCTCGTGGCCGGAACGATCATCGGCTCGGGAACGGTTTCCAACAAGCTGGACGGCGGCCCGGGTAAGCCGGTGGAGGAGGGCGGAGACGGCTATTCCTGCATTGCCGAACTCCGAATGATCGAGGCCATCGGGACCGGATCGGCGAAAACGCCCTTCATGCGGTTCGGGGATCGAGTTCGCATCGAGATGAAGGATCAGGCCGGCCATTCGATCTTCGGGGCGATCGAGCAGACGGTTGGAAAATACCAGGGAGCCGCGCCGCGATGAAGGAGGTCGTTCTCTACGACTACTGGAGATCATCGGCGAGCTACCGCGTCCGCATTGCGCTCAATCTCCTGGGTGTCGACTATAAGGCGGTGCCGATCAACCTGCTGGAGGGCGGGCACAGGACGCCGGATTATCTCGCGCTCAACCCGCAGGGGCTCGTGCCGACGCTGGTCATCGATGGGAAAACACTGACGCAGTCGCTGGCCATTATCGAATATCTCGCCGAGACCAGGCCGGAATGCGGATTGCTGCCATCCGATAGTGCCGATCGCCAAAAAGTGCGCGCCCTTGCATATGCGGTCGCCATGGACATCCATCCGATCTGCAACCTGCATGTCGTCTCGCATCTCATGACGCTGACGGAAAGGGCCGATGCCCGCGAGCAATGGATGAAGCATTTCATCGCCGACGGACTGCGCAAACTGGAAGCGATGATCGGTGAGTTTGATGGAGCATTCAGCTTTGGCGATCGGCCGACGATGGCCGACCTATGTCTGGTTCCACAGGTCTACAACGCCCGCCGTTGGGGAGTAGATATCACAGCTCTCGGGCGCATCGCCGATATCGACGCCAAATGCGCCGAACTGCCGGCGTTTCAGGCGGCGCATCCGGACCGGGTGAAGCCGTAACGTCATTGCGATAGAAACGCTCAGGCAGAGTCGGCCTCTCCGATCTCCCTCATTCCTGTGCTCGTCACAGGAATCCAGCCACGGCGCGTCGGCGCCGTGAATGACTCTCAGTGACAAAGCGGTCTCCCGCGCTCAAGGACTTGAGCGCACTGGATTCCTGTGGCATCCCTCGGATCAAGTCCGAGGACAGGAATGAGGGAGCACCAAGCTACGTTTGCCGCTCCCTCGCCCTGGACGGCGAAACTACGCGTCCCGCCATGAAGCGAATATCGCCGCCTGGCCCCACCGCTTGCCCGCTTCATCGATGAGCTGCCAGACGGTCACATCCTCGATCCAGAAACGGCGCCCCGATTTCGCGATCCTGACACCGCGCGCATTGTCGACAAAACCATCGCGCGCAACGGCGTCGAGCAGCCGCTGGCGCTCGGCGCGATCGGGCTGCTCGGCCGAAAGCCGCGACGGCAACGCAGTAAATTCCTCCCAGCTATATTCGAAGCAATTCTGCGCGGTGCGGTTGGCGTAGATGAAGCACGGATCGGGCGCGGTGTTGTGAGCGAGGACCACGAAAGGCGCATGGTTGTAGAGCCAGTCCGGCCCTCGACCCTCCTCGACAAGACGGCGGCCGACGATGCGCTGGTAGCTGCCGGTAAGAAGGGCGAAAAAATCGGCATCACTCCTCAGATCGAGGGCGTGATTGTCATAGGTCGAAGTCACGAACTGCCTCGCTGGTCAAATGCGTCGATGCAGGTGACATAGCCGATATTCATTGCAGGGGTCTATGATGCCTTGTGAACCGGAAGCCTTTTCGTCGAGGAACCGGCGTTTACCGTGTTCATCACTTCTGATTGTGCCGCTTGCCAGAAGATCGCCCCTTGTGCATTGATCGGATACTGCTGGGGGAGGTATCAACATTCTCTGCGAAGCTATTGTTCTTCGGACTGTAATCGGCGTCGGCGGTCGCCGATGAGGTCGGGCTTCACGGGCAGGTGATTTCATCATCCGGCTATACAGAGCTGCCAAGCCATGCTGCGAATGACGACAGGAGAAATACGTGCTCGAAGGCTGGGTAAGAATGCGCAAATCCGTCTCGTTGATATCGCTGCTGCTGGCGTTCGTCGCCATGGCCGGAGAGGGGCATGCAGCGATTTCCTATCAACGTGTGGACGGCGGCGCGGCAGGCCGTGGTCTGGTGATAACGGGCGTGTTTGAATCCGACGATCCGACGGAGCTTGTCGAAGAATACAGGCAGTACCAAGCGGACTACATCAGCTTTGACTCGCCCGGCGGAAACGTGGCCACCGCGATCAAGTTCGGCCGCGCCATCCGCGCACTGAATGCAAGAACGCTCCAGATCAGAGCCATGGAATGTGCATCGGCTTGCGCCTTCGCCTTCGTCGGTGGCGTCGAAAGGTTCGCCGAGCCGGGCTCGATCGGCGTGCATCGGGCTTCCCTGTCCGACGACGCCACGGTGGACAACAAGTTAGCGGTCTCGACGATACAAGCAATGACCAGCGAGATCATCGGCTACCTCACCGACATGGGGGTAAGCCCCAATCTGCTGCAGCTCAGCCTGTCGATCGACAGCACCGATATACGGTATCTCACCGCTGCGGAAATGCGAGACTGGAACATCAATACGCCCGAGGATATGTCCTTGGTGCAGGAAAGCGCGCCGCCCCCGCCAGGCGCCGCACCGCAGGAGAGCGCAACACCCGCCGACATGCCGTCGGACCCCAGCGCTTCCGAGGAGGCGGCGGCCTCCGAACCCGGCGACTTGACCACGGAGGCGGTTGATTTCGTCAACCGATACAATGACGAGTGGTCGAAAGACAGTGCCTCGGCGCTGGCCTTTATGAAGGGCGTCTATGCCGACGAGGTCTCCTTCTTCGGAAACTCGGTCGACAAAGACGCCGTCCTGAAAGAAAAGGCAGCCTTCGCCCAACGCTGGCCGGAGCGCATCTACAGCGTCAAACCCGGCTCCGTGACGGCGAGCTGTGCCGGAAAATGCGAAATGTCGGGAATTGTCGAGTGGTTTGCCCGAAACAAGGACACGGGTAAGACGTCTGCCGGGATGGCCGAATTCTCTTACGTGTGGAACACCGCCTCCCTGCAGATCGAGTCCGAGACAGGAAAGGTGCTCGCCACGGATAAGGGAGCCAAGGCGCCGGATCGGTTGATTGACCAGTGGATAGGGCTGGACGACATCTGCCGCGGCAGCACAGATCGGTACGGCATCGAGACACAGCGGGCGTGCAAAAGGCGCGACGAACTCGGTCCGCTGCTCAATCACCTCGACTGGTGCTATGGCCATGAGGGCGAAGCCGGAATGGACTGGAAATGGCATAAATGCGATGCCAACTCCCGGAGGTATGACGAGTAAGCGGTGCCGGTCTGCAGGCAGCGACCGCAAAGTTCGGCAGCTTGCCTGAAGGAAGAGATCGGTGAAAACTCATATTGCTGAGTGAGGCCGAGCATGTCGGAAGACGAGCATGCCCCATCGAATGCCGTCTTTTCCGGATCCGACGAACCCGAGAAGGCGGCGGAGCGTTATAAACTCGGCCTCTGCCTTTCGGGCGGTGGCTATCGGGCCATGCTTTTCCATGCGGGATCTCTTTTCAGGCTCAACGAGGCCGGCCTTCTGGCGAAACTCGATATGATCTCGTCGGTGTCGGGGGGATCGATTGCCTCCGGCCTTTTGGTTTATGCGTGGCCGCGGCTTGTCTTTCAGAACGGGATCGCCGTCAATTTCAAAGCCGAGTATTTGGATCGCATCCTCGCCTTCAGCCAGGTCTTTGCGGATGGGCCGAGCTTCCTGAAGGGCGTGTTCAATCCCTTCTCCAGCGCGGCGGAGGAAGCCGCGAAACTCTATGAGCGGCATCTTTTCGATGGAAAATCGCCAAGCCTGAAAGATCTTCCAAGCTCGCCCTGGTTCGTATTTTGCGCCAGCAATCTCAGCACCGGTTCGCTTTTCCGGATGTCGAACCGCTATCTCGCGGATTACAGGATCGGGTTGTCGTTTCATCCGACACTTTCGCTCGCGACCGCGGTTGCCGCTTCGGCGGCATTCCCGCCGGTGCTGTCGCCGCTGCGATTGGACCTGTCGCAGTTTTCCTGGAAGAGGGAAAAGCTCGACGACAGTGTTGGCGACCCGGTTGCTCCGGGCAGGGCAATATTGAGCGATGGTGGCGTCTATGACAATCACGGCATCGAGCCGGCGCTGAAACGCTGCGATTGCCTGCTTGTCAGCGATGCCGGCGCGCCCTGGCGATCCTCGACCCGCGGCTACTGGAACTATCTCTCCCAGCTCAAGCGCGTTCTCGATACGACCGACAACCAGGTGCGGTCGTTGCGGCGGCGAGACCTGATCGGTGGCTTCAAGGCTGCAAAACAGGCCGATCAGCTTGGCCTCGACGATCTCGCGAAATCGGCTCTGCGCGCCAGAACCCGCGGCGTCTATTGGTCGATCGACAGCAAGGACGCCGAGCTTAAGCCCTACGTGTCCTACATGCTGCCGCCGTCCTCGGTCGTTCCCTCGGAGGTCGGCACCTATCTCCATTTCCTCGGCGCGAAAGAGACGGAGCATCTGACGAACTGGGGGCATTACGTCTGTGACGCGATGCTCAACCGGTTCTATCAATCGCCATTGGCGCCATCGTTCGGCCCGCCATTGGCGGCCGGCACCGTGAAGCCGTCTTGGGCGGCGAGGTTGAGCAAGCGCCTGTTCGACTTCCTGCCCTTCTAGACGCAATGTGGGCTTCAGGGTGATTTTTGTGCGTTTCCATTAGAATGTACTTGAAACACTCTCGAAAGTAGTAGTTCTCTGGCCGTGAAGGGTGGGGATTACATCATGCTGAATATTGTTCATGCCAATGTGGCGATTGTCTCTGATATTGCGCCAAGTTTTACATACGCATCATTTCAGAATGCCATTCCCGTCCTAAGGTCAGTCAAAGTCGCGAACGCGACAAACGACAACCTTGAGGAATGCCAACTTCGTCTCGTAGCCAATCCCCCATTCGTGCGCGCCAAGACGTGGATGATCGATCGGATCCTTGCAGGAGACGAAATCTCTCTGACCGACCGAAAGGTAGATCTCGATTCGTCGTACCTCGCCGGATTGAATGAGGCCGAGCGCGGCGAGATCACCCTCACGCTGACATCGCGCGGATCCCTGCTTTCCGAGATCCACGTTCCGGTGCGCCTCCTTGCGCGTGACGAGTGGGGCGGTGTCAATGATATGGCTCAACTCCTCCCAGCCTTCGTCATGCCGAACGATCCTGCCGTGGCCAGAATTCTGAGGTCTGCCGCAGACCAGCTCGCAGCACATGGACATCCTTCAGGCTTGGACGGTTACCAGAGCGGCGACCCGAAAAGAACATTCATGCTCGCTGCCTCTGTGTACTCTGCAATTTCCGCACTCGGGCTGCACTATGCCGAAGCTCCGGCCAGCTTTGAGCAGAGGGGGCAGAAGATTCGACGGCCGACAGACATTCTCGAACAGCGGCTCGCGAACTGCTTGGATCTCACGCTCCTGCTCGCATCGGCACTGGAGGCATCGGGTCTGCACGCCATCATCCTCACGTTCAACGGCCACGCGGCTGTCGGCGTGTGGTTGACCCAGAGGACGCTGGCGAATGCAATCGAGACGGATCTCATGGAGATTCGCAAGGCGCTCGGGGTGCGCGAGCTGGTAGTGTTCGAAACCACGGGGCTCACCCATCGCCCCGCCATGATTCTAGACCATGCCCGACAAATGGTCGAGGCTCGTCTCGACGAGAGCCAGCGCCATTCTTTCGTGGCGGCGATCGATGTTCGACGCGCCCGGAGCGGCGGTGTAACGCCTCTTGCGTCGCATCAACCCCTTCAGCGTTCTGCGGACGTGCCAGACGATGATCATCCGAGCGCGTTGCCGCTCCCTGCAATGCCGGCATTCGACGCCCTCCCAGCGGACGTGGCCGAAGAGAAGCCCACGACTGCGGCAGGCCGCATAGATCGCTGGCAGAAAAAGCTGCTCGACCTGACTTTGCGCAATCGCCTCCTGAACTTCCCGGACAGTCAGAAGACAATCCCATTTTTATGCAGCGATGTCTCCTTTCTGGAGGATCGCCTAGCCTCTGGATCTTTGATCCGGCTCATTTCTCTACCGGATCAGAATCCTGTCGGTGAACGTGATGAAGCGCTCTTCCGAGAGACCCGCGGTGAAGATCTGCAGCGCCAATTCGCGACCGAGGCCCTTCTGCGCGACGAACTGCCATCGAAGCTCCATGTAAAGGAGCTGGAAAAGCGGCTGATCGAGCTCCATCGTCAGGTCAAGAACGACTTCGCCGAGGGTGGAGCAAATACTCTCTTCCTCGCGGTGGGCTTCCTGCGTTGGAAGAAGAAACCGGAGGACGAACGGAGCTACCGCGCTCCTTTGCTTCTGGTTCCCGTCAAACTGGAGAGGAAGAGCGCCTCCTCCCGATTTGGCCTACGCTTCCACGAGGACGAGCCCCGGTTCAATGCCACCCTTCTGCAGTTCCTTGAACGGGACTTCGACTTGCGCCTGCCGCAGTTCGCTGGAGCTTTGCCGCTGGATGAGAACGGCGTTGATGTTCCACGACTCCTGGCGAGCATGCGGCAAGCCGTCAGAGATGTGCCGGGAATGGAGGTGGTGGACGAAGTTGCTCTGTCGACGTTCTCGTTTGCAAAGTTCCTGATGTGGAAGGATCTTGTCGAGCGTACGGACGCCCTTCGCCACAACAGGGTCGTAAAGCACCTTATCGACACGCCCGACCAGGTGTTCACATCGGACGACCCTTTCGCCGCCGAGCGCGAGATCGACCGCCGCTTCCAGCCCAAGGACATCATATGCCTCCTTCCAGCCGATTCCTCACAGATCGCCGCTAGCATCGCCGCTGCCGAGGGGAGGGATTTCGTGGTGGTCGGCCCTCCCGGAACAGGGAAGAGCCAAACGATCGCAAACATGATCGCGAACTGCCTCGCGGTCGGCAAGACCGTGCTTTTCGTCGCAGAAAAAACCGCGGCGCTCGATGTCGTGTATCGTCGTCTCCGCGAACACGGGCTCGGCGACCACTGCCTTGAACTACATTCGAACAAGTCGGACAGGAGGAGTTTTGTTTCGCAGTTGAAACGGTCCTGGGAGGCGTCCATCCGTTCCGATGGACAGGAATGGATCAACGTGAACGAAAAGCTTCGGTTCCGCCGCGACCAACTCAACGCCTACGTGGAAGGCCTCCATCATCTCCACAACAACGGGCTGAGTGTCTACAAGGCAATCGGAGTGGCATCCAAAGGGGCAGATGCCCACGCGCCGACTCTCTCTTTCGACGCCCTCGATGCCCACGACGAAGCCGCTTACCGGAACCTGAGTGCTCTCGCCGCCGATCTGGGTCGTGTGTTTGGTGCCGTTGACCGGCAGCCGTCCCTGGAACTCGTTGACAGGCCGGAATGGTCATCAAGCTGGCAGGAGCAGTTGTTGTCCTCCGCATCTGCCCTGAAAGAGAAGATCATCCGATTGCAAAGTGCCCACCAGGCCTTCGTGCGTGAGCTCGGTTTATCTGCAGAGACCGACGCTCCGATCGACGGTCTGCAAAGGCTCGCGCACTTGGCGGATACATTGTGCTCGACGGCAGGGACGGATGTCAGCATCGCGTTCGACCGAGAGTTCGCCCAGTTTCAGGGTGCTCTTGCAGAGCTCAGCGGAGCGATCCAGGCGTACCGCGCCGCGGAACGGAACTTAGCGGCACCCTTCGCACACGACACGCTCGCCTCTATCCCGCTCGAACAGTTGGAGAACGAGTGGCGCGAAGCATCCGCATCCATATGGCCAAAAAGCTGGCTTGGAAAGCGGCGCGTGAGGAAGCTGCTGAAGTCCTATTCGAACGGCGGCACACCCGACCCGGAGAAAGACTTCACGCACCTTAAGCAAATGAAGCAACAATCCGCCGCGATTCAGGCAAACGTCCTTTCCGGTAAGCGATCGGGTTTCGCAGGGCTGCAAACGGACGTCGAGCAAGTTGAGCGTAGGCTGTCCGGAGCGCAGCGCGTGCGTGATAGTCTTATACGGCTCGGCAGGGCCGCCGAAGAGGTGAGGGGGATTGCCCAGGCAATCGCGCCCGTCCTGGCGTCGGCATCCCCTGATGCATCGGTTCGCCTGACTGCCAGAGACTTCCTGGCGGCTTTTTCCAACTTCCTTGAGGCAGAGAAGGAGTTCGCTTCGGTGTCGGGCAAGGATATCACGTCGTTGTATCCCGACGAGATATTCACGTCGTTGCCGCGCCGGCTGAACGATCTTGCCGCTGCCCGTCAGGTGCTTCGCGACTGGGTAGCTTGGTGCCGTGTTCGCCAGGAGGCGGAAGCGAAGGGGCTCTTCGGGCTGATCAAGGGCATTGAAGATGGCGCAGTCTCTTCTTCGGAAACAGAGGCCGCGTTTCATCTCGGGTACGCCCGGTGGTGGCTCCCTTTCGCGATCGATGCCAATCCAGTTCTTCGGGAGTTCCGCCGCTTCGAGCACGAGCATGCCGTGGCCGACTTCCGGGATATCGACGACATGGTAAGGAAGGCTGCTGCAGGGCGCGTCGCTTCTTCTCTGGCGCATGGGCTTCCTCTGGTGCAGGGCGTTCCCAGACAGTCTGAACTCGGTCTGCTCCGGCATCAGATGGAGCTTCAACGTCCGAGCCGTTCTATCCGGGAAATCATCGGCGGGATGCCCAACAGCTTCTCAAAGCTCGCGCCATGCATGTTGATGTCGCCGCTGTCGATCGCGCAGTATCTCCCTCCAGACCAAGCACTGTTCGATGTCGTGATCTTCGACGAGGCATCGCAGATCACCACCTGGGATGCGGTAGGCGCGATCGCCCGCGGTCGCCAGACGATCATCGTAGGCGATCCCAAACAACTGCCGCCCACCAACTTCTTTGGACGCAACGAAGAGGAGGAAGATGTCAGCGAACACGAACGGGATCTCGAGAGCATCCTCGACGAGGCTAAGACAGCGGGGATCCCTGTTCGCGACCTGAGATGGCACTATCGCAGCCGCAATGAGTCGCTCATCGCCTTCTCGAACCATCACTACTACCAGAACCGCCTCATCACATTCCCTTCGCCGACGGTGGAGGACAGGGCGGTTAGCCTGAGGCCTGTACCGAACGGCATCTACGATCGCGGCAAGACCCGCACCAACAAGGTCGAAGCACGCGCCGTTGCAGACGAGGCGGTGCTGCGGATGCGTTCGTGGCTGAAGCTCTCAGAGGGCGAGCGGCCGACACTCGGGATAATTACATTCAACGCGCAGCAGCAGTCCCTGATTCAGGATTTCCTCGACGAGGCCCGCCGTGCAAGCCCGGAGTTGGAGTGGTTCTTCTCCGAAGACAGGATTGAACCGACCATCGTGAAGAACCTTGAGAACGTGCAGGGGGACGAGCGTGATACGATCCTCTTCTCAATCACCTTCACTGAGGACGCGGCCGGGAAAAGGAGCATGGATTTCGGCGCCCTGAACCGAGACGGCGGCGAGCGACGACTGAACGTCGCGGTGACCCGTGCGCGGCAGGAACTGTTAGTCTTTTCGGGCTTTCGGGCAGATCAGATCGACACTGCACGGACCAAGGCCGTAGGTGTCCATCATCTGAAGACGTTCCTGGATTTTGCGGACCGTGGTGCTATCGCTCTGCCCGCACAAGATCACGGATCCGTCGGCGGCTTGGAGTCGCCGTTCGAGGAGGCTGTCGCCGAAGAGCTTTCCAAGCGTGGTTGGCATTTCGTGCCGCAGGTCGGCCTATCCGGCTTCCGCATTGATATAGGCGTGAAGCACCCCGACAAGGCGGGAGCCTACCTTGCCGGAGTAGAGTGCGATGGCGCAACTTATCACAGCTCGGCGACGGCTCGGGATCGCGACAAGGTCCGCGAGCAAGTATTGCGGGGCCTCGGGTGGAATATCGTCCGGGTCTGGTCGACTGATTGGTGGTTCGACCGACTGGGCGCTGCCGATCGTCTGCATCACGCACTTAACGAGTTGCTGGATCAAAGCAGGCAGGCGGTCGAGCCGATTGAAACGGGGTCGACCGAGCTACTCGATAAGGTTTCGGGTGGCGATTCCATTGCGCTCTATGGTGCCGGTTCGGCTGCTATCGAATCTCCGGCCGACCCTGATTATGACATCATGGTTCAAGATCTGTTCGCTGCCGCGCCAGAGGAGGTTGGCGCTAGCGGGCATTTGGAAGTTCCCATAGCCACGCACTCAAATGACTCAACGTATCGCATCGCAGACCTGACGGCGTTTAAGTCGCGTCCGAACGACTTCTTCGAGTTTTCCTACCGCGCCACACTTCAAGCCATGGTCGACGCTGTCATCGAAGCCGAAGCGCCGATGAGGGAAGATGTTCTGGCTCAGAGGATTGCGCGTGCACACGGTTGGCTCCGGACTGGAGCACGGATCCGCGAGCGGATCGCCCTTCATCTGAAGCACCTCGACAGAACCTCTGAGTCCAGCGGGGACTTCGTTTGGAAGAGGGGTACAGTCACAGAAATGTTGCCGTACCGTATAGGTACCGGTGAGGGCCGGCGGTCGGTGGCGGACATACCGTTGGCAGAGCTTGCAGCGCTGGTCACGTCTAATCCTGGACTATTCGATGAAGCCGACCCCGCTCTCTCGCTTGCGAGATTGATGGGAGTCGAGCGCCTTGCAGGCACGTCTCGTGGGCGGCTGGAGGAGGCCATCGCCAAGGGGCGCGCGCTCCATTTCAGTTGACGTGCCGAGCCCAGAAGTTGCAGGTGATCGCCGGGCGCAGCATCGAATTCAAGCCCGGATCCGCGATGGTGCCCGATCCTGATTGTCGGGTTTTGAGCATTGGCATCGACTAGTGACGCTCCCGTCAAAGTTCGCCGGATCCGAAGCAAGTCCAGGGTATTTTAGATGATCTCAGAAGATGCCTACTTCGAAATGATTGTCGCCGCCTGAACCGGGGCGCATGCCAAGAGCTGGTGTGGGCTAGAACGTGAAACTCGATGCCGCCAGTTCGATGTTGTCGTGACCATTCCGAACGGTCCACATGCCCTTATGCCAGCGGTCGAGGTAAAGCATCACGCGCGGCGGGTGGAAGCGGCGAACATTGCAGCGTTGATTACCAAGGGGCGTGATGTAAACGCGATAGTTCTAATCGAAGCGGTTGTCGACAATCGAACGAGCGAATATCCCCTGCGCCGCTGGAAGGCTGCCGATCTTATCCGAACATTGTAGGTTGTCGCTGAAATGCTCATCAAATGGGCAGTCAACGAGTCGACGATCCGCTGCTTGAGGTAAGTACTGGCCGGAGGAAAGCAGCGCGTTTGGAAACGGCGCGCACAGAATCAGGATCGTCGACCATTCGCCAAATTCAACCGGAAAGTGGCTTTATTATCCCAAGGATCGCGGGGTTACGAACCGCTCGAGATAACCGGTGCCCGCCGCAATCTCGTCCCACCCGTCGAGATCAAGTTCGATGACGGCGAGTCCCGCCGTCGGGAACTTCTCCCGCATGCGCCCCATGGCATCGGCATCGCCGTACGCCACGATAAGCGAAGCAGCATTCTCCATGCCGGGATTGTGGCCGACGATGAGCAGCGTGCGGATGCCAGGTTCGACGGCCCGGATCACATCGAGGATGCGCTCCGCCGACACCTCGTAGATATCCACCGCCTCGCGTTCGGAGACCTTTTTCGAAAAGGTCCCGCGGGCGAGCTTCCAGGTTTCCTGCGCCCGGCGGGCCGGAGAGACGAGGGCGAGATCGGGGATCAGCTTCTCGCGCGCTATATAGGCGCCGATGACGGGTGCTGCCTTACGCCCGCGATCCGCCAATGGCCGTTCACGGTCGGCCACACCGTCGGGCCAAGCGGATTTGGCGTGGCGCAGAAGGATGAGGCGGTGTTTCGGCAGCATGGGTTCAGCGTCATTCTATCGCGAGGCCGATGTCATATCATAAGCTAGAGCTTCGTTTCGTGTCGACTCCTGGACCATGAAGAGCCTCCGATACACTCGCAAACTAGGCGGATGTCACTGGGAGGTCAGTCGTTTCGTCCTGCCTTTGCGAAACTTGAGCATCCCGCGGATTTCGGCGTGACGTTGTTCAATCGAGCGTGGAACGCGTCTTGTCCGAAATCGAGCTCCACCTCGCAGACGAAACTCTGGAGATCGTCCTGAGTTCCGATCTGGCAGGAGAACCGCAGCAGGTCTTCGAGCAGGCATCAACCCATTTCGATACCCCAGATCGCAGGCTGATGCAGGGAGGCTATTCGCTGTGAATTCGCAAAACGGGCCACCGTCCGGGCACTTTTAGTGCCCGGACGGTGGCCATTTCTTCTGCCATAAATGGCCAATTTCAGAGGCTTTTAGCCAGAACTAGCTTCGAACTCTCAACAGACACTGAAGAGCCGCAAGCCTGCTCAACTGCACCCACTCGTCGCACCGCACGTATCGCACTTCTCGCAGGTGCCATTCCGCACCATCGTGAAATTCTGGCACTCCGAGCACATGTTGCCGGTGTAGCCCTGCATGATCGAGCGCTGGCGGCGTTCGGCTTCCACCTTCTTGGCTTCCGTCTTGGCCGTTGCCGCGTCGGCGGCGGCCTTGTCGGAGAAGAGGGCGGTGGCGTCGCTGGTGACTTCTTCCATTACCTCTTCGGCGATCTCTTCGGCCAATTCCTTGGCGCGCTCCTCGTAGTCGCGCTTGAAGGCGACGATTTCGGAGGTGGAGATGGCGGCTGTCGGCTCCAGCTTGCGGGCAGCACTGCCGGCAAAGGCGGTGACTGTGCCGGTGGACGCGGCGCGGGCGGGGGCTGCGGTGGCCGCACCCTTGGGTTCGCCGGCCTGGCGTTCGCCGCCGGTGCCGGAGACCAGCGTCGGCTTGTAGCCGCGGGTCCAGCCGGTGGAGAGCAGGTTGGTCTTGCCTTCCTGGATGCCCTTGCCGAGTGCGGTGTTGGAGAAGTCCGACGTATCGACATGCGCGAGATCGTGACGGCCGAGATAGGAGACGGCCAGTTCGCGGAAGACGTAGTCGAGGATCGACGTGGCGTTCTTGATCGCGTCATTGCCGATGACCATGCCGGCCGGCTCGAATTTGGTGAAGGTGAAGGCCTCGACATATTCCTCGAGCGGCACGCCATATTGCAGGCCGAGCGAGATGGCGATGGCGAAGTTGTTCATCATCGCGCGGAAGGCAGCGCCTTCCTTGTGCATGTCGATGAAGATCTCGCCGAGGCGGCCGTCGCCGAATTCGCCGGTGCGCAGATACACCTTGTGTCCGCCGACAGCGGCCTTCTGGGTATAGCCCTGGCGGCGGTTCGGCAGCTTCTCGCGTTCGCGCGAAACCCGTTCGACCACCCGCTCGATGATCTTCTCGGTGATGGTGACGGCCTGGGCGGCGATCGGCGCCTGCAGCAGTTCCTCCAGCGCATCCTCGTCGTCCTCGTCTTCGATCAGCGAGGCATTGAGCGGCTGCGACAGCTTCGAGCCGTCACGATAGAGCGCGTTGGCCTTGAGGCCGAGCTTCCAGGAGAGCAGATAGGCGTTCTTGCAATCCTCGACCGTCGCCTCGTTCGGCATGTTGATCGTCTTGGAAATCGCGCCAGAGATGAAGGGCTGGGCCGCCGCCATCATGCGGATATGGCTTTCCACGGAGAGGTAGCGCTTGCCGATCTTGCCGCAGGGATTGGCGCAATCGAAGACCGGCAGGTGCTCGACTTTCAGGAAGGGCGCGCCTTCCAGCGTCATCGCACCGCAGACGTGGATGTTGGCGGCTTCGATGTCCTTCTTCGAGAAGCCGATATGGTCGAGCAGGCTGAAGCTCATGTCGGCGAGCTGTTCGTCGGAAACCTTCAGCGTCTCCTTCAGGAAGTCGGCGCCGAGCGTCCACTGGTTGAAGACGAACTTGATGTCGAAGGCGCTCTTCAGTGCGGCGTTGACGGCATCCACCTTCTCGTCGGTGAAGCCCTTGGCCTTCAGTGTCGACGGGTTGACAGCAGGCGCCTGGTTCAGGTTGCCGTGGCCGACGGCATAGGCTTCGATCTCGGCGATCTGGCTTTCCGAATAGCCGAGCGTGCGCAGCGCGTCCGGCACGGCGCGGTTGATGATCTTGAAGTAGCCGCCGCCGGCGAGCTTCTTGAACTTGACCAGCGCGAAGTCGGGCTCAATGCCCGTCGTGTCGCAATCCATGACGAGGCCGATCGTGCCGGTGGGCGCGATGACCGAGACCTGGGCATTGCGGTAGCCATGCTGTTCGCCGAGCGCGAGCGCCTTGTCCCAGGCCGATTTGGCGTGGGCGACGAGATCCTGGTCCGGGTTTTCCGAATGGATCAGCGCAACCGGGTTGATCGACAGCGCCTCATAGCCCGAGGTTTCGCCATGGGCGGCGCGGCGATGGTTGCGGATGACCCTGAGCATGCTGTCGCGGTTCGGCGCGAAGTTCGGGAACGGCCCGAGTTCGGCCGCCATTTCGGCCGAGGTCGCATAGCAGATGCCGGTCATGATCGCGGTCAGCGAACCGGCAATGGCGCGGGCTTCGGCGGAGTCGTAGGGAATGCCCGACGACATCAGCAGGCCGCCGATATTGGCGTAGCCGAGGCCGAGCGTGCGGTATTCATAGGAAAGTTCGGCAATGCGCTTCGACGGGAACTGCGCCATCATCACCGAGACTTCGAGCACGACGGTCCACAGGCGAACCGCGTGTTCGTAATCGGCGATATTGATGCGCTTGGTGGCCTTGTCCTTGAACTGCAGGAGGTTCAGCGAGGCAAGGTTGCAGGCCGTGTCGTCGAGGAACATGTATTCCGAGCACGGGTTCGAGCCGCGGATCGGGCCGCCGGCCGGCGAAGTGTGCCAGTCGTTCATCGTCGTGTTGAAGTGGATGCCCGGATCGGCCGAAGCCCAGGCGGCGTAGGAAATCGTTTCCCAGAGATCGCGCGCCTTCAATGTCTTCATCACCCGGCCGTCCTTGCGGGCGGTCAGGTTCCATTCGCCGTCATTTTCGACAGCGCGCAGGAAGTCGTCCTTGATCGAGACCGAGTTGTTGGAGTTCTGGCCCGAGACCGTCAGATAGGCTTCCGAGTCCCAATCCGTGTCGTAGGTCTTGAATTGCAGATCCTTATAGCCCTGGCGGGCGAACTGGATGACGCGCTGGACGTAGTTCTCCGGAACCTGGTCCTTCTTGGCGGCGCGGATTTCGCGCTTCAGGGCAGGGTTCTTGGCCGGGTCGAAGCAATCGCCGTTATCGCCGCCTTCGCAATTGAAGCAGGCCTTCATGATCGCCTTCAGATGCTTGGCGACAACCTTCGAGCCGGTGACGAGGGCCGCCACCTTCTGCTCTTCCTTGACCTTCCAGTTGATGTATTCCTCGATATCGGGATGGTCGATATCGACGACCACCATCTTGGCGGCGCGGCGCGTCGTGCCGCCCGACTTGATGGCGCCGGCGGCGCGGTCGCCGATCTTCAGGAAGCTCATCAGGCCGGAGGAGCGGCCGCCGCCGGAAAGCTTTTCGCCTTCGCCGCGCAGCATCGAGAAGTTGGAGCCGGTGCCGGAGCCGTATTTGAACAGGCGGGCTTCACGCACCCAGAGGTCCATGATGCCGCCTTCGTTGACGAGATCGTCCTCGACCGACTGGATGAAGCAGGCATGCGGCTGCGGATGTTCGTAGGCCGACTTCGACTTGGTCAGCTTGCCGGTGAAGGGGTCGACATAGAAATGGCCCTGGCCGGGGCCGTCGATGCCATAGGCCCAGTGCAGTCCGGTGTTGAACCACTGCGGCGAGTTCGGGGCGACGCGCTGGGTGGCGAGCATATAGGCAAGCTCGTCCTTGAAGGCCGCAGCATCTTCTTCCGAAGAGAAATAGCCGCCCTTCCAGCCCCAATAGGTCCATGTGCCGGCAAGGCGGTCGAAGACCTGGCGCGCATCGATTTCGGAGCCGGTCTGTTCGTCCTTGGGCAGGGTCTTCAGCGCCGCATCGTCGGGAACGGAGCGCCACAGGAAGGAAGGAACGTCGTTTTCCTCGACCTTCTTCAGCCGGGTGGGGACGCCGGCCTTGCGGAAATACTTCTGCGCCAGAACGTCGGTCGCGACCTGGGAAAACTGCGCGGGAACGTCGATATTCTCGAGGCGGAACACGATCGAACCATCGGGGTTCTTGATCTCGCTCGTCGCCTTGCGGAATTCGATATCCGCATAGGCGCCCTGGCCGGCCTTCGTGAAACGACGTTCGATGCGCATGGTCTTGACCTCGTGTTGGCGCCCGGTCCCCACGACCGGGGCGCAAAATTCCTATCCGGCGGCACTTTGTCGTCGTGCAGCCAGTCTCGTTTCCGTATTGTCACAGGGGTGTCATCCGGAGATGCTCTTCCTGTATCTTGTGGTGATGGTGGCTGCAAACGCTAAATATAGTATTAACAGCTTATTATCGCCAGTCCCGACGTCACTTTTTTGGAGGCTGAAAATCGCGCAGAAATCCTGTCAGGCCTGATACCGTTTCCGATCCATCACCCTGATTCTGCGTCCAATTTTTCAAAAGGAAACCGGGCTCGTTACCTCCGGTCCTGCCGCCGCCGCAACATCAGTAACAATAAAGTTTGAAACAGGTGATTCCGTCAAGGGCTGGATCTTAATTGATTGCTAACCACAACATCTTGTGGATGCGCCTGTGGAGATTGGGGAAAGCCCGGGAGCCCTGAAATTACAATGGCTTGCGGGCGTTGCCGGCTAAGGAAAGTGCTGGAATGGCAAAAAAGCGCTCTGCGGCAAATCTTGTGATGGCATTTCGGCCGTAAATGCGCATGCCGATTCGTCCGCGTGCAAGCGGCCGTCAGAGCGCATCGATGGCGATGGTGACGGTGGCGACGCCGATCGGCTTCTCCTCTTCGTCGAGGACGACGAAGCTCGCCTGCGTTTCGAGCATCTGGGTGGTCTCGTTGCGTTCGGCCCGGTCGATGAAGATCTCGCGGGAGCCGTTCGCGAAGGTTTTGAGGTATTTCTCCTCGTCGCCCTGCCAGTAGTCGGTGGTGATGATGCTTTGCCCGACGTTCAGCCCGTGACTGTCGGTCACGAAAAATTCGACGATCGCGCCCTGTGAGGCGTCCTGTCTGGTTTTCAGATAGTGCGACACGGATTTGTCGAGCAGCAGCTTGACCATGTGCAGATGGTGGCGATCGATCTCCGAGCGGTAGGTCTCGTCGAGCACCCGCATGTCCATCTCGCTGACATCGCCGAATTCTGCGTTCTGCTCGGCAATGGCTTTCAGCACCAGCGGTGTCTCCACCATCGGCCGGATCTGCTTCTCGACGTAGTCGCGGACCAGGGGAATATAGGCAGGCTCGGCGCGGACAGGCGTGAGCGAAAAAAGACAGGCCGCCAGCCCGACGGTCACAGCCGCTGCTCTACGCCCCCACCGCGTCATCTTGCTTCCTCATACCGCATCGTCGCTGCACGCTTTAAGCGCAATTTGATGCGATTCGCAGCTGCCGAGTTTGTGAGGATAAGATAAAATAGATGTGCAGATCCCAGTAGCGAATTCAGGAGACTCCGCTGACAAAATCTGGAACAATTTCAAGTGGTAAATACGAAGCTCGCGCGCGCCAATCGATGGTGGTCAGCCTGCGCCCTTGGCGATCGGCTCCTGGTAGGTGAAGCCCATGTCCCAGGGGAAGTAGATCCAGGTATCCTGGCTTACCTCGGTGACGAAGGTATCGACGGTCGGCACGCCCTTCGGCTTGGCATAGACGCAGGCGAAATGCGCCCGTGGCAGCATGGTGCGCACCTGGACGGCGGTCTTGCCGGTGTCGGTCAGGTCGTCGACGACGAGCACGCCTTCGCCGCCGTTTTCCTGAAGTTCCGGCGCGATGCCCTTGAGCAGCATCATGTCGCCCTGGTTCACATAGTCATGATAGGAGGCGACGCAGACGGTCTCGATCAGCCGGATGTTCAGTTCGCGCGAGATGATCGCGGCCGGGACGAGGCCGCCGCGGGTGATGCAGACGATCGCCTTGAAGGTCTGACCGAGGCCGGCAAGCCGCCAGGCAAGGGCGCGCGCATCGCGGTGGAACTGATCCCAGGAAACGGGAAAGGCTTTATCGGGAAGGGACATCGGGCTTGCTCCGCGGCATGAAAAAACAACACGCCGTTTGCCGGCGACCGGACGCGCTTAAGGCGGCGATTGGCAAAACGCAAATCCCGCGAGCTGCCTGCGCGAGATCGCGAGCTGCATTGCGCGAGATCGCGAGCTGTGCCGAGGCTCGAAGCTGTCATCGGTCGCCGCAATTAACGGAATTTGCCGGTAAAAGGCAAGCGCCGATGATTGCGGCAAGACGGTCAACCCGACAGCAGCGTCAGCGCCGTCATCGATTGCAGCAAGCTCTTGGTCGTGCCTCCGAAAATCATCTGCCAGAGCCAGGAATGCGGATGGGCGCCCATGACGAGAAGATCGATGCTGCTGTCGGAAAGCCGGTTCTCGATGACATGCGAGGCGTTCTTGTCCACGCTTCTGGCCGTCGCAAGCGTCGTCTTCACGCCATGGCGGGCCAGTGTGGCGGCGATCTCGGCGCCTGATGTCAGCGGCGATTGCAGCGCCGTGTCGGCCGGATCGACCGAAAAGATTTCCACTTCCTCAGCCGCTTTCAGGATCGGCAGCGCGTCGAAGGTGGCGCGCGCCGCCTCTTTCGAGCCGTTCCAGGCAATCAGCACGCGCCTGATCGGCTTCGGCTGGCGGAGGATATAGGGGATGATCAGCACCGGCCGGCCGGTTTCGAAGAGGAAGGTTTCGACATCGACATGGCTGTCGGAAGGTCTGGCCGGATCGGCCTGCGAGGCGATCAACAGATCGGCGCTGCGCGCGCTATCGATCAGCGGTGCGGCGCCGTAGCCGATGGATGTGGCAAAGCTGCGCCATTCGCAGGAGGCCCCCGCCGCAACCGCTTTGGCGCGAAAGATCCGCTCCACCGCGATCGTTTCGCCATGCGCCATGTCCTGCAGCGCCTGCACGGCGACGGGATCGGGAATTTCCATCGGCGCCACCAGCGGCACGGCGGAGATAGTTTCGGCATGCAGGCCGATCACATGCGCACCGCTTTCGGCGGCCATGGCAAAAGCGAAATCGGCGACAGCGCCGCTATTGTCCGTTGTATCGAGGATGGCGAGAATGGTTTTGTAAGACATATCAATTCTCCTTGCGCTGAAATGGCTGGCGCGAGGAAAGGAATGCGCCGGAGCGTTCTCCTGTTCCTTGACCGATATCAAGGATGGCCGCCAACTCCGGCCTTGTCCTCAAGCCTCGGCGGAATGGTTTTCGGCGATGTCTTTCCTTTGGCGGATAGCCTCGATCATTGCATGCACCTCGGCGCCGGCCGCATCGATTGCTGCCTGCGAGCGGCCGCGCACGACGATCTCGGTCGAGAATTTCTGGCCGATATAGCGGGGGTAGGAACCGATGCTGGTGTCCGGATGGGCTTTCTGGATCGTGGTCAGGGGCGTGCCGATCTCGCCTTCGCCGTAGGGGCAGGCGATGGCAAGCGACAGCACCGGCGTGCCGGTGCGAAGCGTCGGCAGCACATTGTCGACCATCGCCTGGAAAACCTGCGGCACGCCGGCCATGACATGGACGTTGCCGATGATGAAGCCCGGCGCGGTCGAGACCGGATTGGCGATATGGGCGGCACCGCGCGGCATGCGCGCCATGCGCTGACGCGCCTCGGTGAACTCCATCTCGCGGCGCTTGTACATATCGGCAAGCAGCACCATCGCCGCTTCGTCATACTCGCAGGGCACGCCGAACGCCTTGGAAATGGCATCGGCGGTGATGTCGTCATGCGTCGGTCCGATGCCGCCGGAGGTGAAGACGTAATCATATTTGCTGCGAAGCGCGTTCAGCGCCTCGACGATCGCCTCCTCCTCGTCGGCGACGATGCGCACCTCCTTGAGGTCGATGCCGGACAGGGTGAGCAGATCGGCGAGGTGGCCGATATTCTTATCCTTGGTGCGGCCGGAAAGAAGTTCGTCGCCGATGGCGAGCATGGCGGCGGTAACGACGGTGGCATGGCTCATGGGATGTTCCGTGATGTGAGGCTGGTGAATAGGTAGCGCCCTTCGGCGGCTTTGCAAACAGCCGGCCGATGTCGCCGCCTCTGAAATGAAAGACGCAAGTGAATTTACGTCTATGAGCGTTGAACACTGAGTTCTCGGGGGCAGGGCTTTGTTCGACCCTGGGCGCTGATACAACTTCGTCCCGGTCACGAAATTCAACCAGTGCACTCAGGAGACAAGAAGATGGCGAAGGTTCTCGTCCTTTATTATTCGGCTTACGGCCATATCGAAACCATGGCCTATGCCGTTGCCGAAGGCGCGAAGTCGGCCGGCGCCGAGGTTGCCGTCAAGCGCGTTCCGGAACTGGTGCCGGAAGACGTCGCCAAGGCTTCCTACTACAAGATCGACCAGGCGGCTCCGATCGCCACCGTCGACGAACTGGCGGATTATGACGCGATCATCGTCGGCGCCGGCACCCGCTTCGGCACGGTGGCCTCGCAGATGCGCAATTTCTGGGATCAGACGGGCGGCCTCTGGTTCGCCGGCAAGCTCGTCGGCAAGATCGGTTCGGTCTTCACCTCTTCGGCCACCCAGCACGGCGGCCAGGAATCGACCATCCTCGGCTTCATCCCCACCTTCCTCCATCAGGGCATGGTCGTTGCCGGCCTTCCCTATGCCTTCCAGGGCCAGATGGGCACCGAGGAAGTCAAGGGCGGCTCGCCCTACGGCGCTTCCACCATCACCAACGGCGACGGCTCGCGCCAGCCTTCCGAGATCGAGCTGGAAGGCGCGAAATACCAGGGCGCCCATGTCGCCAAGCTTGCCGCCAAGCTCGCTTGATCCTTTGATGCCGGAACGATGAGGTGCGGCGGGCGTAAGGCTTGCCGCGCCTTTTCCATTAGTGCCTTCGACAAATGGTGCAAGCTAACCGGAACATTATCGAACCAGTCCGCCTTCGTTCCTGACGGAACTACGGCGCGACAGCCTACGCTCTGTGAGCTTGGGCTCGCCGAGCCGAAGCTCACAGAGCGTAGGCTGGTGCGGACGGCGGGGGTCGAACCCGCAAAGCCGAGGCCGAGGGATTTTCTTACCAGCTACGGCTTTCGCCGCCGCCTTCCGGCGTTTGTGGTCTGGACTATACCTTCACCCTAGCTTTGCCTTAGGTGCTGCCCGTCTAGTCTCTACACCTTCCCCTTGCAGGGCTTGGCTCGGGATTGCCATCTGACAGGTTTCCCCGACTTTGAGCAGTTCTACATCCGGCGTTTCCGCCGGTGCACTCAATTTGCTTTAAGTCCCTTGTGTCTACCGATTCCACCACGTCCGCGTGGTTCTTCCTGCTAACAAACGGAGAGGCTATTCTCAACCGATATTCAGGGGTTGTGACGCGAATCCGCTTCAAAGTCTGGAAGGTCCTGTCGCGCCTGGCCACGGTTTGGAATGGCGAATGCGTATCACGCAGTTGCAAATTGACATTGTTGCCACGCAAGGTCAGGATAGTTTGATTGCGATAAATATTTCATGCAAGTTGGTGTGGAAATCATAGCAAACTCCTGGGGCACGCAAGCTTGCTGAATTTGGGTGGCGTTGGGGAAAGTGCCGGCAGGCGTAGTGTTTGCGCTTCTACTATTACAATACCTGCACTTCACTTCTCATGAAAACGCCGGGACGTATGGTGGCTTAAAGGGCAAATGGTTTTTGTTCTGAAGACCTTCGGTCGATTGCAGCTCGTCGACGAGGACGGGAGGGTTGTAGCGTTTCCCGAGAAAGGCCTCTTGCTGCTTGCCTATTTGTTCACGACCGAGCAAGGATCGGCGGATCGAACGACGTTGGCTCGCTTTCTATGGGGAGAAGCCGACAGGGACGTTGCACTGTCGACTTTGCGCAAGGTCATTTCGAGAATTAAGGCCCGTCAGATCGATCTCGGGGTCGACATCCTTTCATCGAAGGGCAACATGCTCACTCTTGAGCGGGGTTCTCTGTCTTCCGACATTCTGGTGTCCGACAAAGAGGAAGAGGAGGAGCCGTTCTCCCGGCTGAAACAGTTGGTGAAGCTGATGAACCAGCCCTTTCTGGGGCCGGTTCACAACCATAGCCGCCAATTTCATCGCTGGCTCGCCGAGCGCGAAAATTACCATGTCGAGCTTCTCGCCAATACTTTGAGAACAGCGTCGCGATTGGCCCAGTCGCAAAAGGAAGCCGACCTTCTGAGGAAGGCTGCGGTTATCCTGTTTCGGACCGAGCCGAAGGATCCGGAAACGCTGCAATTGCTGATCCGGATATTCAAGGCGGAAGAGGAAGTCGAATCTGTTCGGACCTATTTTGAACAGCGGCGCAATTCGAGTTTGCGGGGCATCGCCGCGCGCGCCGGATCCGATGCCGGTGACGCAAAACCCCACCGTCCGGCCTCCGTGTCGTCAAAGGCGAAACGCGACGCGGCTCTTCCCTTTGAGCCCGAAGATATCCGGATTGCAATTCCCCGCCTGGTGCTGCTTCCCCCGAGGAATCAATCCGTTCGTCCCCAAGCCGGTTTTCTTGCTGCTTCCTTGGTGGAAGATATCACGATCGGATTTTGCGTCTTCAACAGCCTGGAGGTCATAGCCCCGTATTCGGCGGTTCAAATTGGCCACCACGCGGAGACGCAGAAGGCCTTCTTCGAACGGCATCGCGTCAACTATATCCTCGACACCCGGATCAGTAATTCGGGCGATGAAGTGACCCTGTTCGCCCAACTGATCTTTTTCGATCAGAATCAAATTGTCTGGGCCGAAAGGTTCAGCCTCGATCGTATGGATCTCGCCAGAGACAGAAGAGTGGTTGCCCGGCAGATCGCCCTCTCCGTGTCCGGCGAAATCGAGCGCCATGAGGCGTTGCGCGAAGACCTGAACCCGGCCGCTTACCACCGGTATCTCGTCGGCCGGCGGCATCTGGCGCGCCTCACGCTTCCGAACCTGCGGCGCGCCCGCAAGGAAATGAAAGCCGCGCTCGGCGAAAGCCCCGATTTCGCTCCGGCGCTGAGTTCGATGGCGCGGACCTACTCCAAGGAATGGTTGTTGACGGCCCGGGGCGATATCGATCTTTTGCAAGTGGCGGAGACTTTCGCCAAGCAGGCCACCGACATGCGCTCGGATTTCGCCGACGGCTATCGCGAGCTCGGTGTCGCCAAACTGCTGCAGGGCGCATTTGATCAAAGCGCCGAAGCAATGGAAGTGGCCGAAAGCCTTGCGCCACATTATGCCGACGTGATCGCCGATTATGCCGACACCTTGGTTCATTGTTCGCTCCCCGCCATGGCCTTGCGGAAGATCGAGCGGGCAATCGAGCTGAACCCGCTCGGTCCCGATACTTATTTCTGGACCGCTGCGGGAGCAAACTATGCGCTGGGCGAATTCGAAGCTTCGCTGGACTATATCGGGCAGATGGCCGATCCCAATCTGGCGGATAGACTGTCTGCCGCAAATTGGGCCATGTTGGGCCATCAGGACAAGGCGCGTATCTTCGTAAGAAGGTTTCGTGAAGGCAATCCGGACTTCGATGTGGACAAGTGGTTGTCCGCCGTTCCAAGTAAAGAGCAATGGCATAAAGATCTTTATCGTGAAGGCCTGAAGAAAGCTGGATTTTAAACATCAATCGTTAGAAAGGGCAAAACATGGCTACAGTTGTTGTTATTAGTGTTGAAGGTCAAGACGGGCTCTGGGTCGCTGATCTGGACGCCGGCACCGTAGTGCCGCTGCCGGCCCCCAAGGCGGGCCCCTTGAAAGTGGTGACCGATCTTCGCGCCACCGGCGCGACGGTGACAAAGGGCGTAAACGTGGCTGTCACCGTTCAGTCGGCAGAGGCGGCATTCTCGGGTCATTATGACGGCTAATCGTGGATGATTGCGGTGTGATAGCGAGACGACGGCGAGCGGGGGAAGCGACCTGCTCGCCGTCGCGCATCAAGCGGGCGCTGCATTGATATGATCACAGTCGTTCTCGGTGCCGCTCAAAGGTACTGGGCTCTCGGCGATAATCTATCGGCTTGGTGGAACGGGGTTCGATACCGCTCGCCCGCTCCACCGTTCATATTCCTGTTTGAATATGCTGTATATTGTGTGTAAAAGCGCGTTATTGATTGACAATGACATTTTTGGTGCAAGGATTGCGCCGCGGCGGTTGAGTAAGTGTTGTCTTGTGGGAGTAAGACGATGGTTTACGATTGGAGTGGGGCGAAGGTTCGGCGCATCCGGATCTTCAAGACCAGTGTCGCGCTTGTTCTTGGAACAGCGCTGGCCGCGATACCTCTGTTCTTCTGGGCCGTGCAGTTGCGTGGTTTCTGACCTGAAGGAATAATCAGCGTTCTGCGAAAGGAACGGTGCTTGGCGCCTTGCTCTCGCGCCACCTGTTGACCACCCAGCCGGCCAGCAGCCCGAGGGTGGCGCCCACGGCCTTAATACCTGCATCATGCAGGCGCGGATGGCGTGTCGGCGCAAAATACTGCAAATATTCGATGGCGACCGAGCCGGCGATCAGCAGCACGGCCACCAGTTTCCACTGTTTCGGATAGGCGAGCGCAAAGGCGAGGCCGAGAAGAACATAGGCGCCCGCGCGGTCGGTATCGACCGTCGTGACCGTTTCCGGCCGCAGCCCGATCGGCGAAACCGTGACGAAGAGGATGAAGGCGAGCAGCAGCCAGGCGAGCGGTCTTGCGAATTTGAGGATCATCATGGCTTCATATAGTAGCCGGCCATTTCATTGACAGTTAAAATCAGTTCATGTGCCGCCAATTTTGCGGTTGACTTAAGAAAGCCTTTCGCAAACCGGGCCGGCGGCGAACCGGAAATGGCCGAAGCGGGCTTTCTTTTGCCGGTCGGCCTGTGCGATAGCGGCGCTGTCAACATGAGAATGGATCACGCCCGTGACGAGACTTGATGTCGAAAGCGCCGAAGAGGCGATGCGCAGCCTCTTTCCGGCAACGCCGCTGCAGCTCAACGATCATCTCTCGGCCCGCTACGGCGCCGATATCTGGCTGAAGCGCGAGGATCTGTCGCCGGTGCGCTCCTATAAGATCCGCGGCGCTTTCAATTTCTTCCGCAAGGCGATCGGCCAGGGGGCCGCCGGCAAGACCTTCGTCTGCGCCTCGGCCGGCAATCACGCCCAGGGCTTTGCCTATGTCTGCCGCCATTTCGGCGTGCCGGGCGTCGTCTTCATGCCGGTGACGACGCCGCAGCAGAAGATCGACAAGACCCGCATGTTCGGCGCCGAATTCATCACCATCCGGCTGTTCGGCGACTTCTTCGATCAGTGCTACCAGGCCGCCCGCGACCATGTGGAAGCGGTCGGCGGCGTCATGGTGCCGCCCTTCGACCATGCCGACATCATCGAGGGCCAGGCGACGGTCGCCGCTGAAATCATGCAGCAGCTGCCGGAGGGAACGGTGCCCGACATGGTCGTCCTGCCGGTCGGCGGCGGCGGGCTTGCCGCCGGCATTACCGGCTATCTCGACGGCACCGTGCCGAAGTCGGCCTTCGTCTTCACCGAGCCGGCCGGGGCGCCGAGCCTCAGGCGCAGCATCGAGGCGGGCAGCGTGACGACGCTGGCCAAGGTTGACAATTTCGTCGACGGCGCGGCCGTCGCCCGTATCGGCGACCTGAATTTCGCCGCCCTTCGCGATTTTCCGGCAAGCCAGGTGCAGCTGATGCCGGAGAACGCCATCTGCGTCACCATCCAGGAAATGCTGAATGTCGAGGGCGTCGTGCTGGAGCCGGCCGGCGCCCTGTCGCTGACGGCAATTGCCGCGATGGACCGCCAGGCGATCCGCGGCAAGACCATCGTCGCCGTCGTTTCCGGCGGCAATTTCGATTTCGAGCGCCTGCCTGACGTTAAGGAAAGAGCCATGCGTTACGCAGGGCTGAAGAAATACTTCATCCTGCGGCTTGCCCAGCGTCCCGGCGCGCTCCGGGATTTCCTCAATCTGCTCGGCCCTGATGACGATATCTCCCGCTTCGAATATCTGAAGAAATCGGCGCGCAACTTCGGCTCGATCCTCATCGGCATCGAAACCAAGGCGCCCGAGAATTTCGCCCGGTTGATCGAAAATTTCGAAGCCGCCGGCATGGGTTACGAGGATATTACCGAAAACGAGATCCTCGCCAACCTGATCATTTGACTTGGCGATGACAGCACCATCGTGCTAAAGGCGGAACATGGCTTCGTTCATCTCAAATATCTTTTCGATGTTCTCCGGCGGCGGCAAACCCGCTGGGGAAGCGGCAGGTCCTTCCGGCGAGCCGCAGCTTTACGGTGATTGCACGATCTATGCGGAGCCGCGTAAGGAAGGCAGCCAATATCGCCTGGCCGGCCGTATCGAAAAGAAGGTCGGCGACGAGGTTCTGGTGCGTAATTTCATTCGCGCCGATCTGTTTTCCTCGTCCGACGATGCGCTCGAATGCACGGTGCGCAAGGCGCAGCAGATCATCGATCAGCATGGTTCGTCGCTCTTTGGTGACGGCGAGAAGCTTCGTCAGGTCTGAAATCGGCATCCGCCCGATCAGCACGTAATACCGGCCGCAATTATTCTTGTTTTTCAATCCTGTGACCCGGCTGCACCGCCGGTGACCGGGATCTCGCTCACGCAATCTTAAAGGATTGGGGTGAATGTATCGCCTGCAGGATTTGCGGGACGCCATCGTGTTTTACTTTTTCGGACGATCGACCAAAGGATTCGCTGTCGCAATCGCCGCGGCGGCAAAATACCGAGGGCGGACGTCCGTCGCTGAGCTATCGTGATGGAGACACTCAACCTCGTTCTCTTCGCCATCGAAGCCGTCGCTTATTTCGCGCTGATGGTGACGCTTCTGCATTTCCGTCATCGGCTTGGTCTTGGGGTTTTCCTGACCGCGCTCGGCGTCATGCATTTCATGGAGACCTATCTGGCGGCGGTCTTCTATGTCTCGCTGCCGTTCGGGGATGTGTCGCCGGGCTCATCCGTCTTCTTCTCCGGCAAACTGATGATGATCCTGATGCTTTACCTGCAGGAGGATGCCGCGACGGTGCGCCAGCCGATCTATGGCCTGTTCCTCGGCAACCTGCTCACCGTCGGCATCGCCTGGGTGCTGCAACTGCACCTGCCGCTGCAGATGTCGCCCGACCGCACGCCCGACGTCGATTTTCTCAAGGAGATGGGCTGGCTGATGGTCTGGGGCACGGCGCTGCTCTATGTCGATTCGCTCGGCATCATCCTGCTTTACGAAAAGCTCGGCGATTTCTTCCGCCGCCGCGTCGTTCTGCGTTTCCTGATTTCGGGATTCGTGCTGCTGACTTTCGACCAGATCGGCTTCTTCGCCGCACTGAACTATTTCCTGGATGTGCCGATCGCAGCATTCTGGGCCGGATGGAAGGCGAAAATGCTGGCCGTCTGCCTCTATGCGGCGATGTTCGCAATCTATGAATATCGTATCCGCCGGGGCGGAGCGGCCATATCGGCACGCTCGATCAGCGACGTCTTCGGCGACCTGACATTCCGGGAGCGCTACAACGATCTTCTGGAGCGCACCGGCCGCGATATGCTCACCGGCGTCTACGATCGCACGCGCATGGAACTCGAAGCGCCGCTGATGCTGAGCGAGGCCCTGAGGCAGGGACTGTTCACCACCATCCTCATTCTCGACGCCGATCACTTCAAGGATGTCAATGACGGCTACGGTCATCTCCAGGGCGACGAGGTGCTGAAGGCGATCGCCGCTCGTTTGGGCACGACATTGCGCTCGAGCGACCGCGTCTTCCGCTTCGGCGGCGAGGAATTCGTTGCCGTTTGTCCGGGCACCGGCCACGAGGAAGGTTTGCTGCTTGCCGAGCGCTTGCGCTGGACGATCGAGACCAGCGTCGGGACGCCGGATGGCAAGCCGGTCACCGTCAGCATCGGCGTCGCTACCGCCGACGAGGACGGCGCCGATTTCACCGCCGTGCTGGCGGCAGCCGACGGCAGGCTCTACGCGGCAAAGAAGAGCGGCCGCAACTGCGTTGTCGGCCGTCCCCGCGAAGCGAAATTTAGCTAACGCATGTCGGGCAAAAATGTGCAGCGGCTTTGCGGCAACGACACGCTTAAAGCAAAGAGCTAAAGCGAGAAGAGCGAATCTGAAAGATCGCGACGCGCTTTAGCGCGGCTCAATAATCTTCTTCGTCGTCTCGGCGGGTTTGAGCGGTCGGAGCCCTGAGCAGGAAACCCTCGGGCCGCTTGTCATTCCTGTGATCGCTGACACGTATTTGCACGATCATGCCAAGCGCGGCTATGACGGTAAGGACACCGGTAACGAGAGTTTGGTGCTCTAGCACAAAGGCTTCCCAGTCAATTCGTCCCAGAAGCGGGATTGCGACGCAAGCAGCGGCGAAGGCTCCCAATTTCCAGATCCAGGGTACACTCACCAACTTTTTGTCCACCCGATACCCGATTCAACTCGGCAATATTCATCCACAGATTGCATAAACTATAGCAAGATACAAGTCGTCAGGCGCGGGCAGCTCGATTCTTCACAGGATGTTCTACATCCGATGCTAAGCCTCGACAGGTTGCTGCCCTCGCAGACCAGGGGCTGGCGGCCATTGGCCGGTCACGAAGCCTCTCTGGCCGGGCAGCCTAAAAATTTTCCCTCTTTGCGCGTGTCGTTGGCCCCAGAATTCCGTGGTCGACGATGGTTCGTCAGGTCGCGCGCGTTCCTGACGTGACGGAGCGGCTTGCAGGACCATCGGTCGGGGCAGAGCGAGGCGGGCGTTGACGATGTTGCATAAAAAACAACATATCTGAACGTATGTATGTATTTTCAATGGTTTATAGGAGTAATAAAAACGGCTTGTTCGGCAAATGCAAACGTGATCTCCATTGCCTCGACGGATGAGCTTTCTCTGAGGGCGTGGAGACATGAGTGATACAGCAGTGCGAACGAAGGTCGATGGCGGCGAATTTGCCGTTTTGTGCATCGGAGGATTTCTTCTTTCGATCGCCTATGGCGTGACCTTTCTGATCCCGATGCTGGTGGGACAGCGGGGCGGCAACGAGGCGCTCGCCGGGCTGATCATCTCGGCGGCGACGGTCAGCACCGTCATTCTCGTCATCCTGTCCGGCCACATTGCCGATGCCATCGGCTCGGCGCGGGCGGTGGCGCTTTCCGGGCTGTTTCTGGCGGCATCCGGGCTGGGTTTCGCCATGGTTCCGGCAGCCGGGCTGAGCCTGATGACCGTCGGTTTCGTCCTTGGCATCGGCTGGGGCACCTTTTACGCGCTCGGGCCGATCCTGGTCGCGGCGATCACCGAACCCGCGCATCGGATCCGGTTCTTTGCGCTGCTGTCGGGATCGATGATGTCGGGCATCGGCGCCGGACCGATTATTGGCCGCATTGCCACCGGCTGGTCGATGCCGATCGAGACGGCCTTCGCCTTTGCCTTCCTGTCCAGCCTCGCCGGCGGCGCGCTTTACTTCTGGCTGCATCTCCGGCTGAGCAATGCCGGCAAGATTTTGCCTCATGTCAACAAGATCTCATTTGCCGCGGCGCTTGAGGTGATTGCTTCGCCGGCGATCTATTCCATCGCCATGGTCGGCATCGGCGGCGCGATTTTCGGCGGGCTTTCCAGCTTTCAGACAAGCTACGCCAAGGCGCACGGCTTCGATTATTCGCTATTCTTCATCGGTTTCATGTCCGCCGCCATCCTGAGCCGGCTGTTCGTGGCGGGATATGTGGTCAAGAAGGATCCATTCACTTCGCTTCTGGTGCTGACGAGCCTGACGCTGACATCCATCCTGCTGTTCCTGGTGATGACATCAAGTCAGCTGGCCTATCTCGGCGCTGCGGCGATGCTGGGGCTGGGCTACGGGCTGACCTATTCCGTCATCAATGGGCTGGCGGCGAACGAGGCGCCCAAGGGGCTGATGCCGCAATCGCTTCTCTTGTTCTCGCTGTCCTATTTCATCGGCGTCTTCGGCTTTCCGCTGATCGCCGGCCGTCTGATCGTTTCCTCCGGCATTCAGACCATGCTGTATGTCTTGCTCCTGCTTGCCGCCCTGAACTCAGCGATCGTCCTGTTTCGTATTGTTCACCGCGCGACAATCGGCAAAGCGTCCTTTGTGGAGAAATAGCAAGCTTCGGAACCGACTGAAGTCGGGAGGCGGGGACCCGGGCGTTTGAATTGCCCGGGCCCGGTTTGCTCAAGCGGCGCGGAAGATTTTGGCGCCGGACGGCGCGCTCGTCATGCCGCCGTCGACGGTGATCTCGATGCCGGTGACATTGGCGGAATCGTTCGATGCCAGGTAGAGCGCCGCCTTGGCGATTTCGTCGGCTTCGCTCATGCGGCCGAGCGGGCTCAGGCCGCCCATGCGAGCCTCGAGTGCCGACATCGCGTCTTCTGTGGGTGCCATCGGCGACCAGATCGGTGTCTTCGTGCCGCCGGGAGTGACCTGGTTAACACGGATGCCGCGCGGCGCGAGTTCAGAGGCCATATTGCGCGTCATCGCGCGCACCGCCGCCTTCGTCGCCGCATAGGCCGACCAGCCGGGAGCGCCGAGCACGGCATGCACCGAGCCGTTGAGGATCACCGAAGCACCGTCGTTGAGATGCGGCAGAGCCGATTGCACGGTGAAGAACACTGCCGTCAGATTGGTGCTGATGATCTGGTTGAACTGCTCCGGCGATGTGTCACCGAGCGGTGTCGCGCCGCCGATGCCGGCATTGGCGAAGACGATGTCGAACTTGCCGACCTTTGCGGCAGCTTCCGCAAACGCCTTCTCGGTGCCGGCGGCATCGGTGACGTCGAGCTTCAGCGCCAGCACGCCGGCCCCAAGCGCCTTTTCGGCGGCGGTAAGCGTTTCCGGGTTGCGGCCGGTGATCACCACCTTGGCGCCCTCGTCGATGAACACCCTGGCGGTCGCAAGACCGATACCGCTGTTGCCGCCGGTGATCAGGGCGACCTTGTTTCTTAGACGCATGATACATGCTCCTCTTGGAAATGACCACGATCTGGATTATGATCGTTATCTATAAGGATTATGACTGTAATCCATTTAAGTCAAGAGGCAATTCGGGGAGCTTCCGATGGGGCGTTCGCAGCTGGAAAAACAAAAGACGCATGAGAAGATCGTCGAGACCGCATCGAAGCGGCTGCGCGAGGAGGGGCTCGAAGGGATCGGCGTCGCCGACCTGATGAAGGAAGCCGGACTGACCGTCGGTGGCTTCTACAAGCACTTCGCCTCCCGCGACGATCTCGTCGCCGAGGCGGTCCAGGCCGCTTTCGATTCATGGGGACGCAGGCTGGAAGCCGAAGGGGTGAACCCGGCGGAGATGTCGGCTGCCGATGTCGCCGATCGTTATGTCAGCGCCTATCATCGCGACAATCCCGGCGAGGGCTGCCCTTTTGCCGCGCTGACCTCCGATCTGTCCCGCAGCGGCGAGAAAGCGCGGGCGATCGCCACGGACGGGCTGCGGCGCAATTTCGAAGCTCTGGCAAGCAAGGCTGCGGGAGCGGACGATGGAGAACGGCGGCGCAAGGCGATCATGGCCTTTGCGATGATGGCGGGTGGCGTCGGCCTTGCCAGGATTTCCTCCGATGAGGAACTCTCGGCCGAAATCCTGGCGAGCGTGCGGGATTTTGTTGGCGATATCGACAAATGAAAAACGGCCGGCGAAGGCCGGCCGTTCCACGCTGTATTGGCGAACCGATCAGGCGGCCAGTGCGATTTCCTGGACGCGCGACTTGGCGGCGTCGATCGCCTTTTCGGCAGCTTCCGGACCGAAGGCGAGGCCTTCGACATAGATGGTCTCGATATCGGTGATGCCGAGGAAGCCGAGAACCGACTTCAGGTACGGTACGGCATGGTTCAGCGGAGCTGCCGGTCCCTGCGAGTAGACGCCGCCGGAGGTGAGCACGACGTAGACCTTCTTGCCGGTGACGAGGCCGACCGGGCCGGTTTCCGTGTACTTGAAGGTCACGCCGGCGCGGGCGACGTTGTCGATCCAGGTCTTCAGCGACGAATAGATGCTGAAGTTGATCAGGCCGGTGCTGATGACGATCGTATCGGCGGCAAACAGTTCGGCGACGAGTTCGTCGGAGGTCTTGATGGCTGCGATTTCTTCGGCAGTACGGGCTTCAGCCGGTTTGCGGATCGCGCCGGTGAACAGGTCATCGATATGCGGCAGCGGGTTGGCGGCGAGGTCGCGGCGGACGACGACGCTGCCCGGATTCTGGCCCTTCAGCTTTTCGGCGAGATCGGCGGCGATCGGCGTCGAGAGCGATTCGGCACGCGGGCTGGACGTCAGAAGCAGGATGGACGACATGGAGCATTTCCTTTCGAAGTGAATTTGACGGCCCGTTGCAGGGAGGTGAGCCGCAGTCTCGACGAGGAAAATAAGTCTGGCCTGCTATCGAAAAAACGGTGATAATGTCGATCGAAACTATCGATGGAATGGATGGAAGATGCTCCCCAACCCGACCCTGGATCAATTGCAGGTGTTTCTGACCGTCGCCGAAACCGGCAGCTTCTCGGCCGCTTCGCGGGCATTGAACCGGGCGCAATCGGTCGTCAGCTATACGATCGCCAACCTGGAAGCGCAGCTCGAAGTGCCCCTTTTCGAGCGCTCCGGCGCGCGCCAGCCGAAGCTGACGGAGGCGGGCAAGGCGATGCTGGAGGATGCGCGCCGTATCCTGGGCGACCTGCAGGTCATGCGGGCGCGTGTCAAGAGCTTGCGGGAAGGGCTCGAAGCCGAGGTTTCGGTCGCCATCAGCGTCATGGTGCCCTCGCGGGCCATGGTGGCTGTGCTGCACGAATTCCGCGAAAGGTTTCCGTCCGTTTCGTTGAACCTCAATGTCGGCGAGCTTGGAATGGTGATGGATCTCGTCCTCAGCGGTAAGGCGTCGATCGGCATCGGCGGCGCGGTTCTCAAGCAGGACGATTCGATCATCACGGAGCGGATCGGCCATTCCTTCATGTTGCCGGTTGCCGCCCCTAACCACCCGCTTGCCCGCATCGACCGGCCGCTCACGCTGGGGGACGTGCGCGAGGAAGTGCAGCTCGTCGTCACCGACGCCTCAGGCCTAACGAAGGGGCGGGATTTCAACGTGCTGTCCTACAAGAAATGGCGTGTCAGCGATATTGCGACGAAGCACCAGCTCATCAAGGCCGGCCTTGGCTGGGGCGGTCTTCCGGCTTCCATAATGCATGACGATCTCCGCAGCGGCGCGCTCGTCCATCTCGATCTGGATGCCTACGAGCAGGGGGAATATCCGATATATTCGGTGCGCCAGCTCGCCAACCCGCCCGGACCTGCTGCCAGCTGGATGATCGATGCGTTTCGCGCGCGGCTTTCCCATTGCCCGAACCAGGCCGCTTTCCACGCAGAGATGGCGGAACTCCAGCAACCCGCGACACCGCTCGCGGCTGAATGACGAAGACGCGGGTGCCGCGCCTTCGTCTGCATTTCCCTCGGTTTAAAGAACCAGCCTGAACTTCGAGAAACCGTCGGCGCCGTCGCCGGCATCCTCGATCTTGACGCTCTTGACCGCCGCGAGGAACTGTTTTGCCTTCGGGCCGCTTTCGAAGGTCACGGTGGTGCCCGGCAGCGGCTTGAAGGTCCAGTTCGCATCGGCTGACGGATTGATCGTGCCCTGGTCGTGGACGTAGCGGACGATGACGTCGCGATTGGTATCCGGCGCCTGGAAGATCACCTTGTCAGCCGCGATTTCGGGGAAACTGCCGCCGCCGCCGGCGCGGTAATTGTTGGTGACGACGACGAATTTCTGGGCTGGATCGATCGGCTTGCCGCCGAAGGCGAGGTTCTGGATGCGGTTGGCATCCGGATTGATCGCCTTGCCGGAGGAATCATATTTCGGCGGCTGCGACAGGTCGATCTGGTAGGTCACGCCGTCGATGACGTCGAAATTGTAGGATGGGAAGTCGTTGTTGAGGAGGGCCGCATCCTTAGAGCCGGCCTCGATGTGATTGAACATGCCGGCCGACATTTCGAGCCAGTTCTTCACCTGCGCGCCGGTGATGGCGACGGCCTGCACCGTGTTCGGATAGAGGTAGAGATCGGCGACGTTCTTGATGGCGATGTCACCGGCCGGAACGTCGGTATAGTAGTCGGCGCCGCCGCGGCCGCCGGCCTTGAAGGGCGCCGCCGCCGACAGCACCGGCAAATCCCTATACGCGGTATCGGCGAGCATCTGCTTGATGTACCAGGTCTGCGCCTGGCTGACGACCTGCACGGAGGGATCGTCGGCGACGAGCGCGAAGTAGGAATAAAGCGGTGCGGAGGTCTTGCCGACGGGCGTGCGGACATAGGTGAGCGTCGCCTCGTGCTCGGCCTTTGCCGCCTCGACCACGTCCTTCTTGTCGGCGTAGTCGGCCACGACCTTCTTCTTGTCGTCACGATGGTAGATCGGCCGTGCTTCCGAAGTGAAGTCGACGATCTTCCAGCTGTTGCCGTCCTTTTCGAGCAGCAGGTCGATGAGGCCGAGATGCGAACCCCAGAAGCCGGCCATCACGGCGGGCTTGCCATGCAGCGTGCCCTTGACGGGATCGGCATTGGCGATACCGTCCCAGCTCTTCGGGCCGGGGAAGACGAGATGCTGATGACCGGTGAAGATGGCGTCGATCCCCTCGACGGCGGCGAGATGCAGCGAGGCGTTTTCCATCTTTTCGGACGGCGCGGCTCCGTCGATGCCGGAATGGGAGAGCGCAATGACGATATCGGCGCCGGCCTCCTTCATGGCGGGAACCCAGGCCTTGGCGGCCTCGACGATATCGCGCGTCTGCGCCTTGCCCTCGAGGTTCTTGATGTCCCAGAGCATGATCTGCGGCGGGACGAAGCCGATGAAGCCGATCTTGACCGGGCTCTCATTGCCGGCGCCGTCCTTGATCTGCTTTTCCACGATGACGTATGGCTTGAAGAAGAGATCGTCCTGCTTCGGATCGGAGGCCAGCTGGCCCTTGGTCAGGTTGGCGCAGACGAAGGGGAAGTTCGCGCCGGACAGGACCTTGAACATGAAGTCGAGGCCGTAGTTGAACTCGTGATTGCCGAGCGTTCCCACCGTATAGCCGAGCGTGTTCATCGCCTTGATCACGGGATGGATGTCGCCGTCCTTCATGCCGTGCTGATAGGCCATGTAGTCGCCCATCGGATTGCCCTGAAGCACGTCGCCATTGTCGATCAGCAGCGAGTTGACGGCCTCTGCGCGGATATTGTCGATGATCGTTCCGGTGCGGGAAAGACCCATCGTGTCGTTCGGCTTGTCGGCATAATAGTCATAGGGAAAGACGTTGACGTGAATATCCGTCGTTTCCATCAGCCGGAGATGCGCCTGGTTGGCGCTGGCGCGCGCGCTGAAAGGGTGTAGCAGCACCAGGGCGGAAGTGGCGGCAAGCCCGCCGAGCAGAGAACGGCGGCTCATGACGCCAACGTCGAAAATGGAAGACATGTGAACTCTCCTTCAAAAAACATCGTCCGGCCCGTCAGAATTAGGACGATTTGGCGAGGAGTACACTGCGAAAATGACAGGACGGCAAACAATCCGTGGCAAAGGCGCAATGGTTTTAAAACGCAACTTGTGGTGAAGTCTTCCGGCTGAATCTCTGGGGGAGGCGGACGAGTAAGGTCGCAAAGGGTCGAAGATTTCGGATGCATCGCGTCAGTGTGGTCGACAAGACGCAGGCGCTTTACGGCGATGTGGAGAAGCCGCCGGCGACGGTAGAAAAATCTTCAGTCTCCATCGCCTGCGGGCGGCGCCAAACGCCAACCGCAGTTGCTGGACGATTTCAGCCGCTCCTTGGCGCAGAAGCGGCGAGGCCTTACGATTTCGGCGTCGACGTCGCCAAATGAGGTGGGCGGTCGCCGCTGGTCGCGGCTCTCAGCTGACGCACCGCCAGCACCGGCCGTATTTCCTTATGGAAAAAGCGGAAATAGGAGGAGACCTGTGCCCGAGCATTCGAATTCACATCGAACTGCACGCCGATACGGCCATTGTGCTTCCAGCGGATGATGCCTTCGAGCAGCCCGATATTTTCGGCTTCGATGCGTACCTTGCTGCCGGAAGCGGCGTGGAGCGGTGTCTTCGTCTCGAGGGCAGCGCCGGTCACCGACAGGTTGAGAATGCGGACATCCACTTCGCTGTTCAGATATTTAACGCTGCCGAAGACACGGCAGTTTTGCCGATCGTCCTTTCGCGCCGTGATTTTCAGGTTGCGGGTCATACTGTCTCCCTTGGATACAGTCGGAGAGCATAGCGCCCGAAAATTGAAATGGTTTTAGTGGCTTGGCTAAAATTGCAGTGAAACGATCATATGAGCGATCCAGCATTTTCGCGCCAGCTGATAGGCAAGCCGCTGCACTCGCCACCCCACATTCATTCAGGGCAGGCTCAGCTTCGCCATGCGCCCGCCATCGATGGTCCAGACCTGGCCGGTGACAAAGCCGGCTTCCGGCGAGGCAAGCCAGGCGACCAGCGCCGCCACTTCTTCCGGCCTTCCTGTGCGCCCGACGGGATGGATGCGGCCGATCTCTCGGCGGAAGGCCTGCGGATCCGGCATGCTCTCGATGAAATCCACGTTGAGGTCGGTATCGATCCACCCTGGCGCGACCGCATTGCAGCGGATGCCCTCGGCTCCGTGATCGATCGCGATTGCCCGCGTCAGGCCATGAAGACCGGCCTTGGATGCACAATAGGCCGCATGCTTCGGGTTCGATCCCAGGCCCTCGATCGAGCCGATGTTGACGATGGCGCCCGTCGACGCCCTCAGATGCGGCAGGGCTGCCTTGATCAACATGAAGGGCGTGGTGAGATTGACGGCAATGTTCCGCTCCCAATCCGCCAGCGTCATGTCCTCGGCGAGCGCCTCCTGCATCATACCCGCATTGTTGACGAGCACATCGAGCCGCCCGGCGGCTGCGACCACGCGTTCAACCGCCTGGCCAGCCGAGGCGGGGTCGGCGAAATCGACCGGAAAACTCGCAAATTCCTGGTCTTCGCCACGCTGGGCGGTAAAGACCTGCGCACCCTCGTCCCGCAATCTGCGGGCAATCGCCTGACCGATGCCGGAACGGCCACCGGTGACCAGCGCCACCTTTCCCGCGAAGCGCATCAGCCCACCGCCTTTCCGCCGTTCACCTCGACCAGCGTGCCGCACAGGTAGCGGGCAGCGTCGGACGCGAGGAAGAGCACGACATCGGCGATATCCTCCGGCTCGGCGATGCGGCCAAGCGGTACGGTCTTGCCAAGCTCGGCGACCGCCGTATCCGGATCAAAACCGCGCTTGATGAAGCCTGTGCGCAGCATCGGCGTGTTGACCTCATTCGGGCAGACCGCGTTGATGCGGATGTTCTGGTGGGCATGGTCCATGCCCATGCATTGGGTCAGCGAGGCAATGGCCGCCTTGGTCATGCAGTAGACGGCATGATTGGGACCGGGGCGCAGGCCCCAGCAGGACGCGGTGTTGACGATCGCGCCGCCGCCTCGGGCTGCCAGAAGCGGGATCGCCGCACGGCTGATCCGAAATGGCGCGAGCATATTGACGCCCACGGAGAGGTCCCAATCGGCGTCCGTGGTTTCGGTCACCTTTCCGCGCGTGATCACGCCGGCATTATTGACGACGACGTCGAGGCCGCCGAGCGCCTCGAAGGCGGCCTGCGGCAACCCGTCGGCATAGGCCGGTGCAAGGAGATCGCCGGGCAGGCGAGCGTCGGCCTCGATACCCGAAACATCGCGGTCGGCAACCGCCACACGTGCCCCCTCGGCGCGAAGCTGGCGCACGATGGTCGCTCCGATACCGCCGGCAGCACCGGTCACAAGAACTTTCTTGTCGGAAAATCTCATTCGATCACCTCAGGATTAGAAGCTGATAATGGGTTCACCGGAGACGCCTGCATCAAGAGTTCAGGCGATACCTTCTGCCGCCAACGCCGCTCTCGCCGCGCGAAGCGCGGCGTCCGTCGCCCGATCTCGTCCCTGCAAACGTGCGGTCTGCGTCATGCCTTCGTGAAGCAGGAAAAGCGTTTCGGCGAGCCGCTCTATGTCCTTGCCGGGGACAATGCTTTGAAGGCGTATGCGAAATTCATCGGCAAGCCGCGCCTTATGGTCCAGGACGATCTCGCGAATGGCAGCGCTGTCTGGATGTTCCGCCAAGGCATTCAGGAAGAGACAGCCGGTATTGGCCACTTCACGCAACCAGTCACCCAGTCGAACGATCGGATGGAGAACATGGTCGATCCCGCCCTCCGGTCCGCCCGACAGCCAGTCGAAATAGGCTTTGTCGCGGAACTCCAGCGCTCCGACCACCATCGCTTCGCGGCTCGGAAAATACTTGTACAGCGTGCGCAACGACACGTCGGCTCCCGCCCGCAGTGCTTCGACACCCTGTTCGGCGAAACCCATCTCCGCAAACTGGCGGTCGAGATCACCGGCGATTTTCTCTTTTCTCGTCGTCATGGGAGAAAAAGTAGAGTGATCGCTCTACCGATGTGCATTGAAATGCGACACTGAACAGGACGATACGCGACGCCTATTCGACGCGCAGTGCTTCGGCGGCGGCCGTCCTGCGCCCCACCACATGCTCGCGCCAGACCGTGAAGATACCGGCTGCGACCACGATGACCGAGCCGACGATCATGTTGAAGCTCAGCGTTTCTCCATAGATCGCCATGCCGATGATGGAGGCGTAGACAAGGGACAGATAGGTCAGCGGCTGGACGGCGGCGGCATCGAGAATATCGTAGGCGCGGATCAGGAAATAATGGCTGGAAATGCTGGTCATGCAGACGAGCGCCATCCAGCCCCAGTCGCCCGGCGACATCCAGCTCCAGTAGAACGGCCCGATCAACGTCATCGTCACACCGCCGATGACGCCGGTATAGAAGAAGCTGGTCATCGACGAATCGTCGCGGCTGACGAGGCGGGTGGCGATGACATAGAAGGCGAAGTTGAAGCAGGAGGTGACGGCGAGAAGCAGCTTCACATCGAAAAATTCGCCTTCCGGCTTCAGGATCAGCAGCACCCCGAAAAGTCCGACGCCGATCGCCGCCCACCGTCGCCAGCCGACCCGCTCGCCGAGGATCGGCATTGCCAGCAGCGCGATCAGGATCGGCGTCGCGGAAAAGATCGCCTGCGAACGGGCAAGGCCGATTATCGCAAAACAGGTGATGGCCAGAACCACCTGGACCGCAGCAGCACGCCGCGCGTCACCTGCAGGAGCGGGCGTTTGGTGCGGGCCGTCGCCTTGAGGCCGCCACGCATCTTCGAGGCGAGAACGATCGTGAAAAGCGCGAAGGCCCAGTAGCGGATCATCGTCACGAAGATCGGCGGATAGGTCGATGCCAGATGTTTTGAGATCGCGTCCTGCAAGGAGAAGATGGTGATTGCCAGCAGAGCGAAAATATAGCCTTGGGTCTTCGATGTCATGACATGCCGTTGAGCGGGAAACGCCCGCGCGCGCCGAAAGTCTGGGCAGGCTTTCGAAAACTTTGCAAGGGCTCAAAGCCCGACATTCGGCTTGTCGATGATTTCTCTGAGCGCGAAGCTCGAATTGATTTTGACGACGTGGGGCAGGGCCGACAGCCAGTCGCGGTGGATGCGCTCATAGTCCTCGAGATCGCGGGCGGCGACCCTCAGGATATAATCGTATTCGCCCGACATCAGGTAACAGACGAGCACGTTGGGACAGAGCTTCACCGCTGCCTCGAATTCCGCCAGCGTCTTGGCGAACTGGCCGGAGAGCGAGATGTGCACGATGGCGATCATCTTGTAGTCGAGCGCCTTGTGCGAAAGCCGCGCATGGTAGCCATCGATGACGCCGCTTCTTTCCAGGATGTCGAGCCGGCGCGAACAGGCCGAAGGCGACAATCCGATCCTCTCGGCAAGCTCGGCATTGGTGATGCGGGCATTGGCCTGCAATGCCTTGAGAATCGCAAGATCGATGGTGTCGAGATCAGCCATTCGAAGAACCTTCGAAGAAAGAGGTGAAGAGCACAATAATCGCCGAAAAATCACCTCTTCGCAAATCGTCTTTGCAAGGACATTTCGCAGCCTTGGTGGTTGGATTCATCGTCTGAGGAGATCCGTGATAGCGGAGATGACAGGAGAGGAACGTCAATGCGTGTCGGTTGCCCGAAGGAAATCAAGAATCACGAATATCGCGTCGGCCTGACGCCGGCTTCGGTGCGCGAATATGTCGCCCACGGCCATGAGGTCTGGGTGGAGACCAAGGCGGGTGCCGGCATCGGCGCCGATGATGCCGCCTATGCCGCGGCAGGCGCGAAGATCGCTGCCTCCGCGAGGGATATCTTCGAAAAGTGCGACATGATCGTCAAGGTGAAGGAGCCGCAGTCGTCCGAATGGGCGCAGCTCCGCGACGGTCAGCTGCTCTATACCTATCTGCATCTGGCGCCCGATCCGGAACAGACCAAGGGGCTGATCGCCTCCGGCGTCACCGCGATCGCCTATGAGACGGTGACCGACGAACGCGGCGGCCTGCCGCTGCTGGCGCCGATGTCGGAGGTTGCCGGGCGCCTGTCGATCCAGGCGGGCGCGACCGCCCTGCAAAAGGCCAATGGCGGCCTCGGCGTCCTGCTCGGTGGCGTGCCCGGCGTTCTGCCGGCCAAGGTCACGGTGATCGGCGGCGGCGTCGTCGGCCTGCACGCGGCCCGGATGGCCGCCGGTCTCGGCGCCGATGTCAGCATCCTCGACAGGTCGCTGCCGCGCCTGCGCCAGCTCGACGACATCTTCGCAGGCCGTGTCCACACCCGCTATTCCAGCATCCAGGCGCTGGAAGAGGAGGTCTTCTCGGCCGATCTGATTATCGGCGCCGTGCTGATCCCGGGCGCTGCTGCGCCGAAGCTCGTTACCCGCGAGATGCTGTCCGGCATGAAGAAGGGCGCCGTCATCGTCGATGTCGCCATCGACCAGGGCGGCTGCTTCGAGACCTCGCATGCGACAACCCATTCCGATCCGACCTACGAGGTCGACGGCGTGGTGCATTATTGCGTCGCCAACATGCCGGGCGCCGTCCCCGTCACCTCGGCGCATGCGCTGAACAATGCCACGCTGGTCCATGGCCTGGCGCTTGCCGATCGCGGCCTGCGCGCCATTGCCGAAGACAAGCATCTGAGGAACGGCCTCAATGTGCACAAGGGCCGCATCACCAACAGGCCGGTCGCCGAGGCGCTCGGCTATGAGGCCTTCGCGCCGGAGAGCGTGCTCAACGTGGCGTAAGCTGCCTGACTCTAGGTCAACTTAGGGCGCCGGTGTCTGCAAGGGCCGGCGCCCTTACCTTGTCGATCCGGCACTGGAAGCAGTTGTTGCGCGCCGAGCGCACATGCACATAGGCGATATCGGGCCGTGCCAGCAGCTTTTCGCCGTAGGCCGGAATATCCGCGATCTCGGTCACCGCGCCGGTGCCGTAGACGATGCGGTCGTTCTCGCTGTAGCCGCGGACGATGAAATCGCGGCTGGTCGTCAGGACCGGCGGCATGATCTCTTCGGCGGCATAGCGTGTGCAAGCTTGCTTGTGCAGGAAGACTGGGCCGGTCTCGGCATAGGGCTGCAGCTCCGGGAAGGGCCGGTAGGCGAAGACCAGCAGCTCCTCGCCGGCATCGATATTCTGCAGGCAATGGCGGCAGGGATGGCCGGGACCATCGGAAACGATCGTCTCGGGCAGCCGGTCATAGGCGTCGCGGCCGCCGTTCCAGAGATATTCGGCGTCGGTGGTCGGCATGGCAACAAAACGAATGGCGGTCATGACAGATCTCCTTGGTGATTGTCATGAGATTGCGCCTGGGCGGGCGTTCGAGCCACCCGATTCTTGCCTGTGTCGGCTTGTCGAGATCGTCGGCTGTAAGTCCTTGGGCACGAGAGGCTTTTTCAACCGTCGCATTGAGTCATTCACCGCGCGGACGCGCGGTGAATGACTCAATGCAAGAACCGGAAAGAGCGCCAGCCCCTCAGCTTTTCCGCGCTATCTCCAGCAGTTCTTTGTCGCTCAGCGGACGCACAATCCCGGTGCCGGTGGACACCGGGGAGAAGCCGTACATCTGGTAGAGTTGCAGCGCGCGCGGGTGGTCGAGATTATTGGTGGTGGTGGTGACACGCTTCGGGTTGAGCGACCAGATGGCGTAGAGCGCCTGCAGCAGGAACCATTTGCCGATGCCGAGACCGAGCGCATGTTCGATCAGGCCGAAATGGCTGAGCTCGATCGTATCCTCGTCCTCGCAGAAATATTCATAGAAGCCGGCGGGTGCACCGTTCACATAGAGAACGCTGATATTGTTGCGCTTGTCGTTCAGTGTCTGGGCAAGCTGCTCGTCGCTCATGCGCAGCCGGTCCACCCATTGCCAGCGCGCCCCCACCTGCCGGTAGAGGTAGCGGTAGAAGGGCAGCGGGATCTGAGGTGCGCGCATGATCGCCGTCTGGATATTGACGGGCACCGGCATGCTCGCCTTCGGCGGCGCCGTCATTTCCAGCCGGGTGATGTGAGCTTTCAGCGAAGCGGGCGTCTTCCCCATGGCGATCAGGCTTTGACTGGCGTCGGCGGGCCGGTGACAACGGGCGTATCGTCACGGCTGCCCCATTCGCTCCACGAACCGTCGTAAAGCTTGTTGTCATGATGGCCGAGCGATTCCAGCGCCAGCGTGATGATCGCGGCTGTTATCCCCGAGCCGCAGGAGGTGACGACGGGCTTGGAAAGATCGATGCCGGCATCCTCGATGGTCTGGCGAAGTTCGGGCAGCGATTTGAACCGGCCCTGGTTGGCGAAGACGCCGGAAGGCAGGCTGCGGGCGCCCGGCATATGGCCGGAGCGCATGCCGGCGCGCGGCTCGGGTTCGATGGCGGCGAAACGGCCGGCGCTCCGGGCATCGGCGATCTGCATCGCGCCGCTCGAAACGATGTCGCGCATCGTGTCAAGCGTCACCACACGGCTCTCGTCAAAATCAGGCGTGAACGTCGCCGGCGCATAGCTAGGCGCCGCGGTTTCGAGCGGACGGCCCTCGGCCTTCCAGCCGTCGAGGCCGCCATCGAGCACGAAGACGTTCTTCGCACCCATCACCCGGAACAGCCACCAGACGCGCGGCGAGGCGAAGAGGCCAATGCCGTCATAGACGACGATGCGATCATTCTCGCTGATGCCGAGCTTTCCGACCTCAGCGGCGAAATAATCGGGCGAGGGGATCGTGTGCGGCAGCGACGTCGAATGATCGGCGATCTTGTCCTGATCGAAGCGGATGGCGCCAGGAATATGGCCGGCCGCATATTCGGCATCGGCATCGCGTTTTTGCGCCGGCAGATAGAAGGAGGCGTCCAGCACGCGCAGATCCGGCTTTCCGAGCTCGGCCTGCAGCCAGTCGGCCGACACCACGAAACGGCTCTTGGTCTCACTCATTATGCTCTCCCTCGATGCTCAGGCTTCGTCGCCGGGCGTGCCGAAGCGGATGCGGAAGCGCCGGTTCTCCTTGCCCTTTTTCTCGATCTTGGCGATGTGGATCTGGCCGACTTCCTGTGTTTCGGAGACATGTGTGCCGCCGCAGGGCTGGCTGTCAATCGAGGAGTTCTCGCCGATGCAGACGAGGCTGACGCGCCCGAGACCGATCGGCGGGCGCACGTTCTTCGATTTGACGATATCGGGGTTGGCGGCAAGTTCCTCGTCGGTGATCCATTGCAGATAGACCGGATGATTCTCGGCGACCAGTTCCATCAGTCTGGCCGTTACCGCGTCCTTGTCGATCGTCTCGCTCATGTCGAAGTCGACGCGGCTTTCCTCCTCGCCGACGGCAGCCCCGGTGATCGGATAGGAGCAGACGACGGACAGCAGGTGGCAGGCCGTGTGCATACGCATCAGCCTGTAGCGGCGCTGCCAGTCGACATGCAGCACCAGCTTTTCGCCGACATCAGGCCGAGGCTCGTTTTCGAGCGGTACATGGATGACGATATCCTTGCTTGGGCCGTGCTTCGTCTGGCCGAGTGCGATCTTGGTGCCGTCGGCCCGTTCGAGCGCGCCGGTGTCACCCGGCTGGCCGCCGGATGTCGCATAAAAGCAGGTCTGGTCCAGTTCGATGCCCCCGTCCTCGTGAACGGCGGTGACGACCGCCTCGCATGTCGAGAGATAGAAGTCGTCACGATAGAGGGCATTGACGGGCATGGGGTCTCACGCGGGTTCGTAGGGAACGTCGATCTCGGACGACTTGGCCATCCAGCCCGGAACGGGCAGCCCCTTCGAGCTCAGGAAATCCGGGTTGAAGAGCTTCGACTGATAGCGGTTGCCGTAGTCGCAGAGGATCGTTACCACCGTATGGCCGGGGCCGAGATCCCGGGCGAGTTTGACCGCACCGGCAATGTTGATCGCTGTCGAGCCGCCGAGGCAAAGGCCTTCGTTTTCGACGAGGTCGAAAAGATAGGGAAGCGCTTCGGCATCGGAGACCCGATAGGAGAAATCGGGCGTGAAGCCTTCGAGATTGGCGGTGATGCGGCCCTGGCCGATGCCCTCGGTGATCGAGGATCCCTCGGATTTCAGCGTGCCGTTCTGGTAGAATTCATAAAGAGCGGCGCCGTCGGGATCGGCGATGCCGATCTTGACGTCCACATTGAAAGCCTTGAGGCCGGCGGCGACACCGGCCAGCGTGCCGCCGGAGCCGACGGAGCAGATGAAGCCGTCGACCTTGCCGTCGGTATCCCTCCAGATTTCCGGGGCGGTCGTCTCGACATGCGCCTGGCGGTTGGCGACGTTGTCGAACTGGTTTGCCCAGATCGCCCCATTCGGCTCGGTTTTCGCCAGCTGCTCGGCAAGCCGCCCGGAGACCTTCACGTAATTGTTCGGGTTCTTGTAGGGAACGGCGGGCACTTCGACGAGTTCGGCGCCGAGCAGCTTCAGCGCGTCCTTCTTTTCCTGGCTCTGCGTTTCCGGGATGACGATGACGGTGCGGTAGCCGAGCGCCTTGGCGACCAGTGTCAGCCCGATGCCCGTATTGCCGGCCGTGCCTTCGACGATGACGCCGCCGGGCCGGAGCAGCCCCTTCCGCTCTGCGTCGCGGATGATGTAGAGCGCGGCGCGATCCTTCACCGACTGGCCGGGGTTCAGGAACTCCGCCTTGCCGAGAATGGTGCAGCCGGTCGCAGCCGAAGCGCCCTTGAGTTTGATCAGGGGCGTGTTGCCGATGGCTTCGAGGACGGAGGGGTGAAAGGTCATGGAATCTGCCTCTATTCGAACTCTTACTTTAGGAACGGTCTTTTCCCTTCACAAGGCTGTGTTGGCAAGAAATGCTATTCCACGCCCCTGTCGGACACGATAAAATTTGGCCTTCGTCCCCCGAAATGACGCATGGCCGGCAATCCCGCCCTGGGCGGGGTGATCCGAAGATTGACTTTCCCCGTACGGATGACGACAAAGCGAAAACGGAACGCGGCAACAGGGCGTGACCGAAACAGACATGGTTCACGAGCAGATCGACACGATCGATGCATTGATGGCGCGTTATGTTGCCGGCTCCTTGCCCGCGCCGGCGCGTGTACTGGTGCAGGCCCATCTCGAAATGAAGCCGGACAATCGCAGCCTGGTGCACAGCCTCGAGCTGCTGGCAGGCGAAGCCCTGGAAAGCGTGCCTGCAGCCGCCATTGCCGACCGCGACCGGCGGCTTGCGGCGATCTTTGCCTCCGATTCTCCGCTCATGGAGCCTGCTGCGATCAAGCGGCCGGAACATACCCTGTTTCCCCGGGCATTGCGCGATTTCGTCGGTTTCGAGGCCGAGGATGTGCCCTGGCGCACGCGGCTGCCGGGCTTCAGGGAGTATCCGCTCGACATGGACGGCTGCGAGGTCAATCTGATGTGGATCCGTCCGGGCCGCGCCTTGCCGGCGCACACCCATAAAGGCATGGAACTGATCCTCATCCTCGACGGCGCCTTCAACGACGAGCGCGGCCGTTTCGGCCCCGGCGACATCTCCATTGCCGACGAGACGATCGACCACCGGCCGGTCGCCGAAAAGGACAGGCCTTGCATCGCCTTTGCCGTTTCGGATGGGCCGGTCAGGCTGACGGGATCCTTTCGTCAGATGATCGGCGACCTGATCGGCTGAAAGCAGCCACAATGGTGTGATAGAGCCATAAATCCGGGAGGAGCAGAGGAACTTCCGGACCTGTTTTCGTGTTGGCAAGGCAGAGCAGGAGGAACATGTCATGCATGATTTCATCGCCCGTCCCGAACATGGAGTCGTCTGGATCACCGGGGCAAGCTCGGGTATCGGCCGGGCGCTTGCGCTGAAGCTCGCGGCCGAAGGATACAAGGTCGCGGTCACCGCCAGAAGTCACGAAAAGCTGGTCGAACTGCAGGCCGAGGCTCGCGGCCTTTCGGGCAGCATCGTCGTTCTCGACGGCGACGTTACCGATGCCGAGGACATGGAACATGTCATGGCCTCCATCGAATACGAACACGGCACGCTCGCCATGGCGATCCTCAATGCCGGCGTCTATCTGCCTGTTCACGCGGAAGACCTGAACCGCGCCGATTTCGACAAAAGCTTCGCCGTCAATCTTTCCGGCGTCGTCAACTGCCTGCTGCCGGCGATCGGCCATATGAAGGAAAAAGGGCAGGGACAGATCGCCATCGTCTCCTGCGTCACCGGTTATGGCGGCCTGCCGACGGGTGCGGCCTATGGCGCCACCAAGGCGGCGTTGATCAATATGGCCGAAAGCCTGAAATTCGATCTCGACAAGATCGGCATCCGCATTCAGCTCGTCAGCCCGGGTTTTGTCGATACGCCGGCGGCTGGCAAGAACGCCTTTCCAATGACATCAGTGATATCGGTCGAGGCGGCGGCCCGGCAGATTGCCGCCGGGCTGAAATCGCAGGCCTTCGAGATCACCTTCCCCCGGCGCTTCACCACCATGCTGAAACTCGCACGCCTGCTTCCCTATGGCGCTTATTTCCCGCTGATGAGCCGCGTCACCGGCTGGCGCGAGCGGCCGCCATCGGCTGGTCACCATCCGGCGACACCGCATCCGGCGGAATGATCAGCTGCGCGAGAACACGACCTGGCGCACATCGATATTGCGGGCGCGGAAGCCGGCTTCGCAATAGAACAGATAGAATTCCCAGAGCCGTTTGAAACGCTCGTCGAAGCCCATCGGGCGGATGCGTTCCCAGACCGACCAGAAGCGCTCGCGCCATTCGGCCAGCGTCCGGGCATAGTCGAGCCCGAAGCTGAAGTCTCTGACCAGTGACAGATCGACCTTGCCGGCGAGTTCGGCCAGATGATTGCGCGTCGGCAGCATGCCGCCGGGAAAGACATATTTCTGGATGAAGTCAGGATTGCTGCGATACTGGTCGAAGGACTCGGGTTTGATCGTGATGATCTGCAGGCCGGCCTTGCCGCCGGGTTTCAGACATTGGCGGAGCTTGGAGAAATAGGACGGCCAGTATTTCTCGCCGACCGCTTCGAACATTTCGATCGAGACGATCCTGTCGTAGAGCCCGGTCTCGTCGCGGTAATCCTGGAAACGGAATTCGACGCGGTCGCCGAGACCGGCCTTGCGGATGCGCTCCTCGGCAAAAGCGAGCTGTTCGCGACTGATCGTCAGGCCCGTCACCTTGCAGTTCAATTCGCCGGCGGCGAATTCGGCAAAACCGCCCCAGCCACAGCCGATTTCCAGCACGTGATCCCCGGGCCCGATGCCGGTCGCTTCGGCGAGTGCGCGGTATTTGGCGTTCTGCGCCGATTGCAGGTCGTTGGCTCCTGTGGAGTAGAGGGCTGAGGAATAGGTCATGCTCGGATCGAGCCATTGCCTGTAGAAATCATTGCCGAGATCGTAATGGGCGGAGATGTTGCGCTTCGAGCCCGTCCTGGTATTGGCGTTCATCCAGTGGCGCACACGCTCGAAGAGGCGGCCGATACCGCTTTTGCCATGCGCATAGCTGAACGCGGCCTCGCCGTTGACGAGGAAGAGTTCGAGGAAGGCGGTGGTGTCGGGGCTATCCCAGTCGCCGTCCATATAGGTCTCGGCGACCCCGATCGTGCCGCTCGTCAGCGCCCGATAGGCAAGGTTCCAGTTGTGGAGGCTGAGCGCCGCTTTTGGCCCGGCCTTCTGGCCCTCGACCAGCAGCCTGCGGCCATCGGGGAGAGTCACGGCAAGCGAACCGTGCTGCATGTGCAGAAGTCCGCGCAGCGCCAGCTTTGCCTTGAAGGGCAGGCCCTTCACCATGCGGGACATGTTTTCGGCCGTCAGCGTCACCGCATCGCGAGCCAGCAGATTCCAATCCTGCGCCTTGCTCATCTCTCCTCCTCCCGCATTTTCCTGCCGGTTAGGGACGACGAAGCACCCGTTATGATATGCGCGGCCGCCCCCTCGGCCATTGCATCGAAGGCTACTGCATAATTGCCAAAATCGGAACCGATTTAAGAGACGATCATAAGAGCAGTTGAATGTGTTTCAGCACTGGATGCGCGCGTTCATGCGGCACCCCTCGTGGCGTTGTAGGCGGCGAGCGCCCGGTTGCGCGCGCTGGCATGGTCGACGATCGGTTTCGGATAGGTCTGGCCAAGCGTGACGCCGGCGGCCTCGAGCATGCTCTTCGGCGCCTCGAACGGCCGGTGGACGTATTTCGCCCCGAGGTCTTGAAGCTCCGGCACATGAGCTTTGACATAACAGCCTTCGGGATCGAAGGTCTGGCCCTGCAGCACCGGATTGAAGATCCGGAAGAATGGTGAGGCATCGGCGCCCGAACCCGCCACCCATTGCCAGCTTGCCGCGTTGTTGGCGGGGTCGGCATCGACGAGCGTATCGCGAAACCAGGCTTCGCCCCGGCGCCAGTCGATCATCAGATCCTTGATGAGGAAGGAGGCGACGATCATCCGCACGCGATTGTGCATCCACCCGTGGCGCCAAAGCTGGCGCATGCCGGCATCGACGATCGGGTAGCCGGTCAGACCCCGGCGCCACGCCTCGAAATCGTCATCGTCATTGCGCCATTCGAAGCCGTCGAAACGATCGTTCCAATTGTCCGAGGCAAGGCGCGGGAAATGGAAAAGCAGGTGATAGGAGAATTCGCGCCAGGCGATCTCCTTGCGGAAATGCACAATGTCGGCCGTCGGCACCCGTTTCGACAGACCGCGGGTCGCGTCCCAGATGCGGGCAGGGGAGATCTCGCCGAGCGCCAGATGCGGCGACAGCATCGATGTCGCCAGCTTTGCCGGATAGTCGCGGGCTTCCTTATAGCCGTCGAGCCTGTCCTCGACGAAGGAACGGAGCTTTTCCCGCGCGCCCTGTTCGCCCGGCGTCCAGAGGTCGCCAAAATCCCTCGCCCAATCCGGCTTCCTCGGCAGCAGTTTCCAGCTCTCCAGCCTTTCCGATTTCGTAAGCGGCGATGCCAGCCGCAGTTTCGCCGGCGCCTCCAGCGGCGGCTCCGGTTCGCCGGCGCCCTCCAGTGCACGCCAGAACGGCGTGTAGACTCGATAGGGGGTACCGCTGCCGGTCAGCAGCCGGGAAGGTTCGTGCAGCAACTGGCCGCCGAAGCTTCTCACCTCGATCGCCTGATTTTCCAGTTCGTGGCTGACACGGATGTCGATGGCAGCGCCGGATGGATCGTAGCGCCGGTTCCAGAAGACGGCTTCCGCACCGCTCTCCCGGATGATGGCGCCAAGCACCTCGAGCGCCTCGCCGCTGGCAAGCACCAGCCGTCCCTGCCGCTTGCGCAGCGACCCGTCGAGCGCTTCCAGCGAATGATGCAGCCACCATGCCTGCGCGGCGCCGAGCGCACCGGTATGTGCCGCGGGCTCTTTGATATAGAGAGGGATGATCGGCCGCCCGGAGAGATCGGCTGCCTTGAGCGCCTGGTTGTCATCAAGGCGCAAATCCTTGCGAAACCACAGAATGACCGGTTTTGCCGCGTCCTTTGCCAATGAGACCATTCCCTTGCTGTTTTTCAAGCTGCTACGGATGGACTGAAAGCCCGGATCAAAAGTTTCGCCCGGGAAACGTTCATTGCCGTTGCTACATGAAAAAGGGCCGGTGTGAACCGGCCTTTTCCAAGCGTGGCGCACTTTGCGCGACATGCTTTGAAGCGAAGACTGCCTGTCAGTTGTCGTATTCGCGGCAGGCTTCACTGATCGAGGCGCCGCTTTCGCCGCCGCGTGTATCGACGCCCGACCTCTGCTGCGGCATGCCCGGGCATTCCATCGTTTGCGGCTGACCGATGCTCTGTGTCGTCATCGGATCGACCGGAGCGACGCGCACCGGATACATGCCATTGTCACTGTTGGTGTAATCGGATGAATAATTACCCGAACTCGGATCGGTCGAGCCGCCGTTGGTCGGCCCGATCGGATCGGGGTTCGACTGGGCAAAAGCCGACGATGCCATGCCGATCGCCAGCAGCGAGGCGGCGATAAGGGATTTGGTCATGAGGATATCCTCCTTTGATTTTCACCTTGGATGACCTTGGGGTAACCGCCTGCGGGAATCATTGTTCCGAAAGTTGTAGAAAAACTGCCGGCACGCTTCGGCGTTGTCGCCATGGTTACGCATAAACCTTAACAGCCGAAGCCGCTGGATCGTCGCTGCCGCCTGCCTTAGTGGCGTGGTGAAACGCTAAAAATCAGCAGCATGAGGCCGCTATGTTCGTTTCCCCGCGCGAGGCCGCAGATCTCGTTCTCCAGATTGCCCTTGCGCTCGCATTGACGGCAGGCGGCATGGCGATCGCGTCCTCCGCCATGGGTGGCGAGAAGGCCGGCATAGCGGTGATCGACGTCAGCCGCCCCTCGTTATGGACAGCCGTTCCGACGCGCATCGACCCGACGACACAGGCCTATCTGCGCGCCGACGTTGCCGCCGAGCTGAAACTGGCCGGCGGCCGCGATGCACCGTGCCACGATCAGATTGGCCTGCGCCTCTCCTGCGATCTGATCGCCACCGGCAGCACAGCCTTTTAGATGACGGAGTCTCAGCGCGTCAGCGCGAACGACCGGTGGCCGATAGCTGCACGGGCAGGATCGTCGATGCCTTGATGTCCTTCAGCACGAACATCGTATGCATCTCCTTGATGCCGGGCAGGCGGCGGATCACCGTCATGGCGAATTCGGCATAGTTGTCGAGATGGGTCGCCACCACCTGCAGCAGGAAATCAGCCTCGCCGGCGACGGAATAGCAGGCGATGACCGCTTCAAGCTCGCCGACCTCGCGCTCGAAGCGCTCGGCCTCGTCATGGGAATGCGTATCGATCTGCACACGCACGAAGGCGAGGACACCGAGGCCGACGGCGCGCCGGTCGACGAGGGCTTGATAGCCGCGGATGACACCGGATTCTTCGAGCCGCTTCACGCGGCGCCAGCAGGGCGAGGTCGACATCCCCACGCGTTCCGCCAGCTCCTGGTTGGTTAGCCGTCCTTCGCTCTGCAGCGCCTTCAATATGCGGATATCTCCCGGCTCGAATTCCATTGTGGGTGAGTCCTTTCTATTTTTATCGATGCAAGGGTAGATCCTACCAAAACAGTACGTGAGGCGACAGGAATAGGCAGGATATTTCCCTGGCTTTCGATAGGCTGGGGGAGGTCGAACCAGGAATGGAGAATGAGGGATGACGGGTGAGGACTGGCGTGTCGCGGTGATTGTCGAGCCGGGTCTGCCGGCCGGCGAACTTGCCAATACCGTCGCCGTGCTGTCGATCGGCCTTGGCGCTGCTGTCCCCGCGCTTGCCGGTGCGCGGCTGAGCGACCAGGCCGGCCGGATATTTCATGTCAGCGCCAACAGGCCGGTGCCGGTGTTGCAGGCGGCGGCCGCCGATCTGAGATCGCTGTTGCTGAAGGCCTTGCCGACGCCTGACGGCGCCTTCGTCGTGCCGTTCCCGCGTTTTGCCCGCGCCTTGCACGTCTATACCGATTACGAGGCTTCGATACCGGAACGCGACCTGTCTGCGGAAATTATAGACGGCGTCGGCCTCGCCGGTCCGACGAAGTGGATCCGCTCGCTGACGGGCTCGCTGAAGCTGCTGCGTTGATGGATATCACCGAATGGAGACATGACGGGTATCTCTGGGCCGAAGCTTGCAAAAGGCAATGATTTGCCGTTTGATCGGACGCTAGCGACAACCATCCGATGCTCTTCCCAAAAGGATTCCGCCTTTGTCCCTGCCGATGCCCCGCGGCTTCGAGAAGCCTTATGCCGCCTTCCTGTTCGATATGGACGGCACCATCCTCAATTCGCTCCGTGCGGCCGAGCGTGTCTGGAGCGACTGGGCGAGGCGTCATGGGCTCGATGTCGCCACCTTCCTGCCGAAGATGCATGGATCGCGCGGCATCGACACGATCGCCCGGCTGAACCTGCCCGGCGTCGATCCCGAGCATGAATCCCGGCTGGTGACCGAGGCCGAAATCGCCGATGTCGGCGATGTCGTTGCCATCCCGGGTGCCGCGGCCTTTCTGAGTGCACTGCCGCCGGATCGCTGGGCGATCGTCACGTCTTCGCCGCTGCGTCTTGCCCATCGGCGGCTGGAGGCGGCAGGCCTGCCGCTGCCGAAATTCATGGTGACGGCGGAGGACGTCAAGGTCGGAAAACCCGATCCGCAATGTTACATTCTCGGCGCCGAACGCCTTGGCGTCAGCACGCAGGATTGTCTGGTGTTCGAGGATGTCAAAGCCGGCATCACGGCCGGCGAGGCGGCCGGCGCCGATGTCATGGTCGTGACCGCAACCCATCACGACAAGATGGAAACGTCGCATCCGACCCTCTCATCCTATGATGAGATTTCGCTCCGCATCTCCGCCGACCGCAAAATGCTGATCGTTCCCGCCGCGGCCTGACGCCGGTCCGGCCGCGTCGTCTTCTATGCTTTTACTCCGCGGCGGCAGCCAGACAGCGATCGATGATCCGGCCGATTTCGCTGCGGCAGGAGCCGCAATTGGTTCCGGCGCTGGTTTCCTTGCCGACCGCCTCGACGCTGTGGCATCCGCCGCGCACGGCGGCGGCGATCTGGTTGACCCCGACACTGAAGCAGGAGCAGACGGTGGCGCCCGGATCCGGCCTGCCGGCGCCGGGACGGCCTGCGACAAGCGCAAAGCGTTTCCGCAGATCGCCGTGCGAGGTGGTAAGCTGCGAGATCGCCCAGTTGCGCGCGACGGCAACCGGCTCGCGGGCGAGGAACAGTGCGGCCAGCAGGGTCTCGCCGTCGAAGAAGGCGAGCCTGAGGTCGCCGGATTGCCGGTCGGCATAACCGAGCGGCTCGATTTCGTCTGGAATGGCGAAAACCGCCCGGCACCAAGCCGTCCAGTCTTCCACCGCCTCGGTGAAGGCAAGCTCCAGCCGCCAGCCGCCATCGGCTTTCGCCAGCGCCCAATAGGCCGCGTCAGGTGTTGCCGGTTTTGTCGCCGAGACGGCGAAGCCGTAATGCGTGGCGCGGAAGGGGCGAATGGCGACGGCGACGTTCTTCGACGCCGGCTGGCCGGAAAAGGGGTCGGTGATCGGCGCGACCACGGCGTCGATCCGCGCTTTTGCCGCGAACTGGTCGTTCCAGTGCATCGGCGCAAAGATGCCGCCGCGCGCCTGGCGATCGGTCACCAGCGCCCGGACGATCGCCTTGCCGTGGGGGCTGTCGATCTCGACGAGGCCGGCGCTTGATATGCCGGTTTCGATCGCGTCGCGCGGATGGATCTCGGCGAAGGGTTCGGCGATATGGGCGGAAAGCCGCGCGCTCTTTCCGGTTCGCGTCATCGTGTGCCACTGGTCGCGGATGCGCCCGGTATTCAGCGTGAAGGGGAAGTCGGCATTGGTGCGGTTCGTTTCGGGCGGTTTGACCGCGACGAAGCGCGCCTTGCCATCGGCATGGTAGAAGCCGCCCTCGGCGAAGAAGCGGGTGACGCCGGGCTCGGTCCCTGCCGCCTGCGGCCACTGGAAGGGCGACAGCGTGTCATAGGCGACACCTGTCATGCCGACACGCGCGCCGATGTCGAAATCACGGCTGCCGTTATTTTCGAAGGCGGAAAGGGCGGCATGTTCGGAGAAAATCGCCGCCGGCGCGTCGAAATCGAAAGCGGCGGCAAAACCCATCCGGCGTCCGACCTCGGCAAGCTGCCACCAGTCGGCCTTTGCATCGCCGGGGAGATCGAGAAACGGCCGCTGCCGTGAAATGCGCCGTTCGGAATTGGTGACGGTTCCGTCCTTCTCGCCCCAGCCGAGCGAGGGCAGAAGCACATCTGCGTGCCGGGTCGTATCCGTCTCTTTGAGGATGTCCGAGACGACGACGAAGGGACAGGCGGCGATCGCGCTTTCGACGCTGTCGGCATCCGGCATCGAGACGACGGGATTGGTCGCCATGATCCAGAGCGCCTTGATGCGCCCGTCGGCCACGGCGTGGAACATGTCGACCGCCTTCAGGCCGGGTTTGGCGGCGATGACGGGCGAGTTCCAGAAGCGCTGCACGCGGTCGCGATCGTCGGCATTTTCGATTGCCATATGGGCTGCCAGCATATTGGCAAGGCCGCCGACCTCGCGCCCGCCCATGGCGTTCGGCTGGCCGGTCAGCGAGAACGGCCCCATGCCCGGACGGCCGATGCGGCCGGTCGCCAGATGGCAGTTGAGGATGGCATTGACCTTGTCGGTGCCGGAGGAGGACTGGTTGACGCCCTGGCTGTAGCAGGTCACGACCTTAGGCGTTGTCTCGAACAGGCGGAAGAATTCCCGGATCTGCATGGCCGGCAGGCCGGTGCGTTCCAGGAGATCGTTGATATCAAGGGCAGCGGCTGCCGCAAAAGCTTCGCCGAAACCTTCCGTATGGGCGGCGATATAATTCTGGTCGATCGCCGGGCTTGTCGCGAGATGGGCAAGCAGTCCCATGAACAGCGCCACGTCGCCGTCCGGGCGGATTGCCAGATGCAGGTCGGCGATATCGCATGTCATCGTCCGGCGCGGATCGATGACGACGATGCGCATGTTGGGCCGCGCCGTCTTTGCGGCGGCCAGCCGCTGGTAGATGACGGGATGACACCAGGCAAGGTTGGAGCCGGTCAGGATCACCAGATCCGCAAGCTCGATATCCTCATAGGTCCCCGGCACCGTATCGGCGCCGAAGGCGCGGCGATGCCCCGCCACCGAGGAGGACATGCAGAGCCTCGAATTGGTGTCGATATTGGCCGAGCCGATGAAGCCCTTCATCAGCTTGTTGGCGAGATAATAATCCTCGGTCAGCAACTGGCCCGAGACATAGAAGGCAACGGAATCTGGCCCGTGTTCGGCGATCGTTTCGGAGAAGCGCCGGGCGACCAGGTCAAGCGCCTCGTCCCAGCCGCTGCGCGCGCCTGAGATTTCCGGGTAGAGAAGCCGGCCGTCGAGATCGATGGTTTCGGCAAGCGCCGACCCTTTCGAGCAGAGCCGGCCGAAATTCGACGGATGCTCGGGATCGCCCTTGACGCTGACGGTTCCGGCCTCGTCGACCGTGGCGATAACGCCGCAGCCGACACCGCAATAGGGACAGGTGGTCTTGACCTCAGCTGCCATCTATTCCGCCGCCATCATCAGGCTTTCGAGCGCGATGTAGAGGGCGCCGTCCTCGTTGCGGACCGGTATGGTCCGCACCTCGCCCTGGTCGGCGCCGAGCGCCTTGCCGGTTTCGAGAGAGATCACCCAATTGTGCAGCGGGCAGGTGACGGCCTTGGCATGCACGATGCCCTGGGAGAGCGGACCGCCCTTGTGCGGGCAGTGATCCTCGATGGCGAAGACCTCGTTCTCGGCCGTGCGGAAGACGGCGATCTTGCCCTGCGGCGTCTTCACGCAGCGTGCACCGCGCAAGGGGATGTCGGAGATGTCGCCGATCGGATGCCAGTTTTCATTGGGCCAGTTCATGTCCATCTCCTTACTCGGCTGCCTGCGGATAGCCGATCGTCGCCATCGGCTTGAACTCATGCTTGTCCTTGCCGGAAACACGCTCCGACCAGGGATCGACCTGGGCAAATTTCTGGCTGAAGACGAAGCGCTCGTAATAGGCCTGGCGCTTTTCGGGATCACCCATGATCTGACGGCGGATTTCCTCCAGGCCGATACGCTTGGCCCATTTGTAAATGCGCTCGAGATAGCGGGCCTGCTCGCGGTACATCTGCGTCAGCGCCACGATATGCTCCAGCGCCTCGTCCTCGGTTTTCACGAGGCCGAGCACTTCGGTGCCCTTGATGTCGAGACCGGCCGCTCCGGCGAAATGGATCTCGAAACCGGAATCCACGCAGATCACGCCGATATCCTTGCAGGTTGCTTCGGCGCAGTTGCGCGGGCAGCCGGAGACGGCCATCTTCAGCTTGGCCGGCGTCCAGGAGCCCCACATGAACTTCTCGATGCGGATGCCGAGACCGGTGGAATCCTGCGTGCCGAAGCGGCACCAGTCCGAACCCACGCAGGTCTTCACCGTGCGCAGACCCTTGGCATAAGCCTGGCCGGAGACGAAGCCGGCCTTGCCGAGATCGGCCCAGACGGCCGGCAGGTCTTCCTTCTCGATGCCGAGCAGGTCGATGCGCTGGCCTCCGGTCACCTTCACCATCGGGATCTCGAACTTGTCGACGACATCGGCGATGGCGCGCAGCTCGTTCGAATTGGTGACGCCGCCCCACATGCGCGGCACGACGGAGTAGGTGCCGTCCTTCTGGATGTTGGCATGGACGCGCTCATTGATGAAGCGCGACTGGTAGTCGTCGGCATATTCGTCCGGCCAGTCGCAGACGAGGTAATAGTTGAGCGCCGGCCGACATTTGGCGCAGCCGCAGGAGGTCTTCCATTCGAGTTCCTGCATGACGGCAGGGATGCTCTTCAGGCCCTTGGCCTTGATCAGGCGGCGGACGTCGTCATGGCCGAGTTCGGTGCAGGTGCACATCGGCTGAACGGCAGCCGGATTGTAGCTGTCGCCGAGGGTGAGCGTCATGAGTTGTTCGACGAGGCCGGTGCAGGAGCCACACGAGGCGGATGCCTTCGTGTGGGCGCGCACGTCGTCGAGCGACGTCAGTCCCTTAGAGGTGATCGTCGAGGTGATTTTGCCCTTGCATACGCCGTTGCAGCCACAGATCTCCGCGTCATCCGGCAAGGCTGCAACGGCCGCCATAGGGTCCAGCGGCGACCCTCCCTGATAGGCCTGTCCGAAGATCAGCGTCTCGCGCATCTCCGAAATATCGGTCGCTTTCTTTTTCAGGTCGTTGAACCAGGCGCCGTCGGCGGTTTCGCCGTAAAGCACGGTGCCGATGATCTTGTTGTCCTTCAGCACCAGGCGCTTGTAGACCCCTGCTGAGGCATCGCGCAGCACGATCTCCTCGCGATCGTCCCCGTCGGCGAAATCGCCGAGCGAATAGAGTTCGATGCCGGTGACCTTGAGCTTGGTCGGCGTGTCGGCGTGAACGAAAGCCGGCGAGCGATCGTCGCTCAGATGTGCTGCAGCGATCCGGGCCATTTCATAGAGCGGCGCAACGAGACCGTAGACCATGCCGCCCACTTCGGCGCATTCGCCGAGCGCGAAGATGTCGCCGTCCGAGGTCTGCATGCCAGCATCGACGACGATGCCGCGATTGACCGCCAGGCCGGCATCCTTCGCCAGGCCGACACTCGGACGAATGCCGACGGCCATGACGACGAGGGTTGCCGGGATGATGCGGCCGTCGTCGAGCTCGATACCCTCGACCTTGCCGTTGCCGATAATCGCCTTGGTATTGGCCTTGCAGATGACCTTGATGCCGCGTTCTTCGACCGCCTTCTGCAAGAGATAACCGGCGGCAGGATCGAGCTGGCGCTCCATCAGCGTCGGCATGACGTGCAGGACGGTGACGTCCATGCCGCGTTGGGCAAGACCGGCCGCCGCTTCGAGCCCGAGCAGGCCGCCGCCGATGACGACGGCCTTTTCGCGCGACTGGGCGGCAAGCAGCATGGCCTGCACGTCGTCGAGGTCGCGATAGGTGATGACGCCGGGCAGATCCTTGCCGGGAACCGGGATGATGAAGGGCACGGAACCGGTGGCAATCACCAGCTTGTCGTAGCTTTCGGTGACGCCGTGGTCTGACGTGACGGTCTTGGCTTCACGATCGATGTTGACGATCTTGTGGCCCTTGTAGAGCATGATGCCGTGCTTGATATACCAGCCGTCACCGTGAATGATGATCTGCTCGTAGTCCTTTTCGCCGGAGAGAACCGGCGACAGCATGATGCGGTCGTAATTGACGCGCGGCTCCGCGTTGAAGATCGTGACTTCATAACGTCCGGGTGCCCGCTCGAGGAGGTGCTCCAGCATGCGCCCGGGCGCCATGCCATTGCCGATGATGACGAGTTTTTCGGTCATATTTGAAGGTCCTTGGATCAGGTTGCAGCCACGGGCGTCGAGTGGCCCTGGCGCGACAGTTGCTTGACGGACAGGTGCATCCAGACGAGCGAGATCGCGACGATCGCGAAAAGCAGCAGGAAGCAGCTGGACCAAAGGCCGGTCATGTCCTTGAGAAGGCCGAAGGCGATCGGCAGGATGAAGCCGCCGAGACCGCCCATCATCCCGACGATGCCGCCGACGGCGCCGACGCTTTCGGGGTAATAGGCCGGAATGTGCTTGTAGACGGCGGCCTTGCCGAGGCTCATGAAGAAGCCGAGCACGAAGATGACGACGATGAAGATGACGGGCGTGATGGTGGCGGCCGGCAGCGACAGAACGAGGGTGGCCACGGCCGAGACCGTAAACATCGTATACATCACGCTGCGCGCGCCCTTCTTGTCCGACAGAACGCCGCCGAAGGCCCGGAAGATGCTGCCCGGGATAGAGTAGGCGGCGGCGACCATGCCGGCAGTTTCCAGGTTGAAGCCATAGACGCCGACCAGATAGCGCGGCAGCCACAGAGACAGGGCGACGAAGCCGCCGAAGGCGAAGAAATAATAGAGCGAGAAGCGCCAGACCTGGACGTTCTGCAGCGGCGCGAATTCCTGGGCCAGACTTTTGGAGGCAGTGCCGCGCTCGCGGCGAAGGCGGAAGGCCGGATCATCTGTCGTGGTGAACCAGAAGACGATGGCCATCAGCGCCAGACAGACGGCCCAGATCTCCGCGACCGCCTGCCAGCCCCAGGCGAGCAGGACGAAGGGGGCGGCGAATTTGGTCACGGCCGCGCCGACATTGCCGGCGCCGAAAATGCCAAGCGCCGTTCCCTGCTTTTCCGCCGGGAAGAACGGTGAGACATAGGCGACGCCGACCGCAAAGGAGCCGCCGGCAAGCCCGACGCCGAGGCCGGCGATCAGCATCTGCGTATAGGTATGGGCGTAGGAGAGCAGAAAGGTCGCCACTGCGGCAGCAAGCATCGTCAGCGTGTAAACGAGACGGCCGCCATAACGACCCGTCCAGATGCCGAGCACGATGCGTACGAGCGAACCGGTCAGAACCGGGGTGCCCACAAGCAGTCCGAACTCGGCCTCGTTCAGGTTGAGCTCCTGCTTGATGCGGACACCGATGATCGCAAAGATCGTCCAGACGGCGAAACAGAGGGTGAAGGCGACCGTGGAGATCCACAGTGCTTTGGCTGGTTCGCCGGCAGACATGGGCGGCACTTTCTCGATGACAGACATGGCTTCTCCGTGGCCCGACAAAGGTCGCGCCGATCCATCGCTGGGGGTTAAAAACGAAAAGCCGCTGTTCAGGCTGCGCACGCACGAGGTGCGCGAGATATCCTGATCAGCGGCTTTGCTGGGGGCGCCCGCCGTTGGACGCCGAATTCATGTCACTGAGACCTGCGTCTTCGATCCGAAGCGTGATGTCTCTGTCTTCTGCGAGCGCCTATCGCGCGCTCGTTCTGCGCTGATCGCCGTTGATCGGTGCGTTAATAGCCTTGCAAGCTGCGTGCCAGTTCGGCGGTATTTATTTAAGGTGTTGAATATGAAGTGTATTTTTAGAAATCCACAGCCTGCTTGTTTTTCGACCTGCCAAAAAACGTGCAAATATTTTGTGCTGATTTCGTGAGGTGAACGCGGATCGCTGCTGGCGTTTTGGGCAGGCCGGCATGATCAGGCGTCGTCGCCGGAAGCAAAGGGCAGGGCGCTTCTGACGGCGAAGCCTGCAATATACTCCGGCAGCCGCGTCGGATCGAAGACATGGCCATCCATGAAGCGGTCGCCCTCGTCACTGCCCTCGATGCGGATATCGGCATCCTCGGGTGCGCTGGTGTCACCGAGCGCCGTACGATAAAGATCCGGCCGGTAGGCGCAGGCAGCGGCCCGCGCCTTGTTGAGGCTGGCCTCAGCCTGTCCCCAGCGGATCATCTGGCTGTAGATCCACAGCGCATGGCTTGGTCTGGGGTAGTTGGCGAAGCCGGAATGAAACTTGAAATAATCGGCGATGATGCGCCGGTTGCCGCTGCCATCGAGGCTGAATTCGCCGGCAAGCACGCGGCGAATGATGTCGACAGGGGCGGCGATGTAGCGGGGATCGGCGAGAGCGGCGGCCAGCGCATCGTGATTGTCAGGCAGGTCGCACCAGCGGGCTGCCGCGTCGAGCGCCACGATCAGCCGGGAAACGGTTTCTGGGTGGCTTTCGGCCCAATCCGGCCGCATGCCGATCACCTTTTCCGGGGCCGACGGCCAGATATCCTGTTTGGCGGCGACGATCCGGCCGAGGCCACGCTCCGAAGCGACCATGTTCCACGGCGCGCCGACGCAAAAACCGTCGATCGCCCCGGCCGCCAGTGCGTCCGACGTCATCGGCGGCGGCACGACGACGAGCTTGACGTCTTGGTCGGGATCGATGCCGCCGGCCGCCAGCCAGTAGCGGAATTCGTAATTATGCGAGGAGAAGGGATAGGTGACCCCGAAGGTCGGCAGCGGCTCGCCGCGCGCCTTCATCGCCGCGATTGTTTTTGAAAGGGCATGGGCGTTATCCAGCGCGCTTGCCGTCTCCGGCAATCCGGCCTCATCCCGCATCCGTTCGAAGAGCCGCGTCGATAGCGTGATCGCATTGCCCCCGCGCCCCAGCGAAAATGGCGTGATCGTCGGCGAAGGATTGGAGCCGAGACCGAGCATGGAAGCGACCGGCATCGGCGACAACATGTGGGCGATATCGAACTGGCGGAATGCCAGGCGGTCGCGCACATTCGCCCAGGAGACGTCCTTGACGAGATCGAGCGTCAGGCCTTCCTTCTGCGCGAAGCCGAATTCGGCCGCTGCGATCAGCACCGATGCGTCGACGAGCGGAATGAAGCCGGCTCGCAGCACTTTCGGCCCTTCGTTGTTGATATGCACGGGCAAGGGCAGCCTGTCCCGGGAACTGGCGGTGTTCGTCATCATATCCACTCCGGTTTCCTCCGGAAATTGAGGAGGCCCGCCTTCACATCAAAAGTCCCGCGGCGGTGACAACGCTCTGGGCGATTTCCGACATCTTCTTTTTTTCGTTCATCGCCGTCTGGCGCAACAGGGCGAAGGCCTCTTCCTCGGACAGTCCGCGCATCTTCATGAGTATGCCCTTGGCGCGCTCGATGAGCTTCCGTTCCTCAAGCGCGGAGCGGGCATCGGCAAGCTCCCGCCTCAGCCGGCTGAAGGCGTTGAAGCGGCTGACGGCCATGTCGAGGATCGGTTTGACGCGTTCCTTCTTCAATCCGTCGACGATATAGGCCGAAACGCCGGCATCGACGGCGGCCTCGATCGATGCCGTGTCGGAGCGATCGACGAACATGGCGATCGGCCGGCTGACCGTGCGCGTCAGCTGGAACAGATGCTCCATCATGTCGCGGTTGGGGTTTTCGATATCGATGATGATCACATCGGGCATCAGCGTTTCGATCGTCCGCGCGATACCGTTGACCTCATGCACCACGGTGACGCGCGCATGCCCTGCCTCACGCAGCCCTTCTTCGATGATCGAGGCGCGTATGGCATTTTCGTCGATGACCAGAATCGTCAGATCGAGATGCGTCATTGCTATAATAATGACGCGCTGCAGCAATTTTGGCAAGCGCGTCCGCCTGAAAAGTGTGCACAAAGAGACATGCACAAAAATTGATCAAACTGCCGCTTTCGGGCGCAGTTTGGCTGGAGGCATTCTAAGCCCATCAAAGGTCGGCGTCGATACTGTCATCTTTCCGGGGTGAGACTGCTTGAGGCGAGGCGGTGGTTCTCCTGCTTTCAACGAGACCGATGCAAAACCATCGGTGTTCATTGCACGCCCGCGGGAAAAATAATGCAGCGACGGGCCGGAAATCGAAAGAGCATGCCTTCGGTTATCGTGATATATAACCTAGTTAAAATCCTGGGATGGGAGGCTGTTACTGTGGGCGGGCGCGATCCTGATCATTCTAATCTCGCGACCGCTTCCGGCGGACGGGTTCCATACCCTCGATTTGAGATGAACGACATTTAACACAAGGCTTGGAGGGCCGACCATGAGCTTGCGTATCAACGATATTGCCCCCGATTTTACTGCCGAGACCACGCAGGGACCGATCAGCTTCCATGACTGGATCGGCAACGGCTGGGCCGTTCTGTTCTCGCATCCGAAGAATTTCACGCCCGTCTGCACCACCGAGCTCGGCGCCATGGCCGGCCTCGCCGGAGAATTTTCCAAGCGCGGCGTCAAGATCATCGGCATTTCCGTCGATCCTGTGGAAAGCCATGCCAAGTGGAAGGGCGACATCAAGACCGCTACAGGCTTCGATGTCGATTATCCGCTGATCGGCGACAAGGACCTCAAGGTCGCCAAGCTCTACGACATGCTGCCGGCCGGCGCCGGCGAGAGCTCCGAGGGCCGCACGCCCGCCGACAATGCGACGGTGCGTTCGGTCTTCATCATCGGGCCCGACAAGAAGATCAAGCTGGTCCTGACCTATCCGATGACGACGGGCCGGAATTTCAACGAGATCCTGCGCGCCATCGATTCCATCCAGTTGACGGCAAAACACCAGGTGGCGACGCCGGCGAACTGGAACCAGGGCGAGGACGTCATCATCACCGCGGCGGTGTCCAACGAGGACGCGATCACGCGTTTCGGCTCCTTCGATACGGTGCTGCCCTATCTCAGGAAGACGAAGCAGCCGTCGGCCTGACAGCGGCTTTCCAGCCCGTTCCCGAAGCCGCCGTGGCCATTGGCCCGGCGGCTTTTTTGTGATCAGGGCTATTCAGGTTTCGCTGGCGCATCCAACAACTGGACCAGAACGCCATTGCTTCCCCTGACATCGGTGAAATCGAGAAATGTGTGAGGGCCGTAAACATCGTCCCACGTTGTCACGGAATTTCCATTTAAGCTTGTTCGTTTGGAGATGTTCTTGCTCAGGTGGAGTGTTCTGACGATGTCATCAAAAAATGCGCGTTTGTCCGGCGTATTTGATGCCACTCCGCAGTTTGTGGCGTTGATAGCGGGTCCGCTGATCTTCTCGAGAAGTAAGCTGAAGTGACCAGTGGTGAGAGTTCCCTCAAAGACTTGGAGATGACGCGTGATGTCTGCAGTCTGCTTTTCCGTCCTGTCCGTTGACTTCCGCATGGACATCGCCTGCGCTGTCGCGCTGATATGTTCAAAGTTTTCGGGCTCAAGCGTGCACATCACCTGAAACGTATTGATGACCGCATCGTCATGATTCGCTAGAGGACCCGCTGCCGTGGCGTGTTCGGCGTTTGTTGCAAAAGCTGATGCGGCGTGAATGGTGCCCAGCAGTATTACGCCCATAGCGATCTTAGTCACACGCATATTAGTCTCCACTCTGGTGGCCCAGACGCCTAATCGATCGCCGTCGGCTGCGAGCGCTTTTTCGCATGAAAGACGAAAATTGGAAACCTCAGACCGTCCGCGCCAAATAGGGAAGCGTCGCGCCTTGATTGATGGTATCTAGAAATCCAGCGTCGCGATGGAAGTCGAACCTGCCGAGATCCGATGATAGGGCGAAAGCGTCAGTCCGACATGGGGAGAAGCCCGGCGAAGGCCCTGCTTTCGCTCTGTTTTCTGTTTTGCGCGATAGGCACGCCGAAGGCCCAATCGGAGGAGAGTGCCGACGAGCCTGTCTGCCTTTATTCTGGGCCGTCGGCGTCGGGACCGGATGAGACGCTCTGCATCCGCAAGGACAGTTTCAATCGCGATCTCTGCGTCGCGATCGAGCATTTCGCCAGCGCCAATCAACTGCCGCCGGATTATTTCGCCCGCCTCATCTGGCGCGAGAGCACCTTTCGCCCCGATGCCGTCAGCTTCAAGGGAGCGCAGGGGATTGCGCAGTTCATGCCCGGAACGGCGAAACTGCGCGGCCTTGAAGACAGCTATCAGGTGTTGGAAGCACTCAGGAAATCGGCGCAATATCTCGATGAATTGCGCAATCGTTTCGGCAATCTCGGTCTCGCCGCCGCCGCCTATAATGCCGGCGAAAACGGCCTTGCCTCTTATCTTAAGTCAGGCAGGTTACCTTACGAGACGCGGGGCTATGTGTTGGCGATCACCGCCCATACGGTCGAGGAATGGAAGGATAATCCGCCGGAAAGTGCGGCAGCCCCGCTCGACAAGGACAAGTCCTTTCTCGATGGCTGCGTGGCGCTTGCCGAACGGCGGACGTTGAAGGACGCGCCCTGGCGGCCGGAGGGCAACTGGGCCCCCTGGGGCGTTCAGCTTGCGGCGAATGCGGATGTCGCAATGGCCCGGCGCCTGTTTCTCGATGCCGTGCAGGATCTGCCTGCGCCCCTGAATGCCGAGCAGCCGCTGATCCTGCGTCAGCGCGATCGCAGCTTTGGCTTTCGCCCGCGATATGCTGCCCGCATCGGCCGGCCGACGCGTATGGAAGCCAATAACCTCTGCAACCAGATCCGGAAGCACGGCGGCACCTGCCTTGTTTTCAAAAATCCATAGCCGGCCGGCTTGCCCGTTCCTGGCGAAAAGTCTGCTTGCAGGATCGCAGCCCGGCGCAGCATAGTCGGTGCGGATCATGCCAAAGGGAGGAACGGCAATGCGGGTTTTGGTCATCGGCGCAACGGGCCATGTCGGCACCTACCTCGTTCCCCGCCTGGTGGAGGCGGGCCACGACGTCGTCACCATCAGCCGCGGCGTGGCACAGCCTTATACGGCAAACCGCGCCTGGGCTTTCGTCGATCAGCGCCAGATGGATCGGGCCGAAATGGAGCGGTCCGGCGACTTCGGCCCGGCCGTGCGGGCAGTGAAAGCCGATATCGTCATCGACATGATCTGCTTCACGTTGGAAAGTGCCGAGCAACTGGTGATGGCCCTGTCCGGGCATGTCGGCCACTTCCTGCATACAGGTACGATCTGGACGCATGGTTACCCCAGTGCCGTGCCGACACGGGAGGAAGCGCCGAAGTCTCCTTTCGGTGACTATGGCACACAGAAGGCCGCAATCGAAACCTATCTGCTGCAGCAGGCAAGGCTGCGCGGATTTCCGGCGACCGTCATCCATCCCGGCCACATCGTCGGCCCGGGATGGGCGCCGCTCAATCCTGCCGGCAATTTCAATCTGCAGGTCTTTTCGACCCTTGCCCGTGGCGAAGCCCTGGCATTGCCCAATTTCGGCCTGGAAACCGTTCATCACGTCCATGCCGATGATGTGGCAGCGATGTTCATGGGCGCGATCGCCAACTGGAGTGCCTCGATCGGCGAAAGTTTCCATGCAGTTTCCGAGCAAGCGCTGACGTTGCGCGGCTATGCGGAAGCTATGCACCGGTGGTTCGGGCATGAGCCGAAGCTGACCTTCGCGCCCTTCGACGCCTGGGCCGAGGGGCAGACGACCGAGGATGCGGAGGCCACATGGGAGCATATCGCCCGCAGCCCGAATTGCTCGATCGCCAAAGCCCGGCGCCTGCTTGGGTATGCCCCGAGATACACTTCTCTGCAGGCGGTGCAGGAGGCGGTGGGATGGCTGGTCGGACAGGGGCGGATCAAGAGCTGGTCCGTCACTGGATACTAACGGATCAGGATCGCCCTGAAATCGTTGACGTTGGTTCCGGTCGGCCCGGTTTCGAAGAGGTCGCCGACGCTCGCAAAACCCGAATAGCTGTCATTGCCGTCGAGCAGTCGGCGCGGATCGAGGCCGGTGGCGCGCAGGCGCCTCACCGTGCCGCCATCGGCAAAGGCGCCGGCATTGTCTTCGGAGCCGTCGATGCCGTCGGTGTCGGCGGCCAGGACATGAATGCTCTCCTGTCCGTCGATTGCAAGCGCCATGGCAAGCGCGAATTCACCGTTGCGCCCGCCCTTGCCGCCCTTGGCGCGCAGCGTCACGGTCGTCTCGCCGCCGGAAAGGATGACGACCGGTTTGGGAAACGGTCTGTTTCGGCCCAACACCTCGCGGGCGATTGCCGCATGTACCAGCGCCACGTCGCGCGATTCTCCTTCGATCGCATCCGAGAGGATGGCGGGCTCGATCCCTTGCGATTTTGCCAGGGCAGCGGCAGCCTCCAGCGATACGCCGGCCGAGGCGATGACGTGGTGCGAGTGATGTAGAAATACGGGATCGTCCGGTCGTGGTGCATCGGCCTTCGGCGAATTCAGATGGTCGAGTGCCGCTTGCGGCAGCTTGAGCCCGTATTGGCGGGCGATCTCCAGCGCCTGGTGCCGCGTCGAACCATCAGGCACAGTCGGCCCGGAGGCGACATGGGCGGGGTTGTCGCCGGGAATGTCGGAGACAACAAGGCTGACGACCTTTGCTCTGGTTGCTGCAGCAAGTCTTCCGCCCTTGATGGTGGAGAGATGTTTGCGCACCACATTCATTGCCGAGATCGGCGCGCCGGAGGCAAGCAGCATTTCGTTAAGTGCAATCTCGTCTTCGAGGGTCAAACCCTCCGGCGGCGCAGGCAGCAGCGCCGAGCCGCCGCCGCAGATCAGCGCGATCACCAGATCGTCTTCCGTCAGTCCGTGCACCGTCTCCATCAGTCGTTTTGCCGCGGCAAGTCCTGCCGCATCGGGAACAGGATGGGCGGCCTCGATGATCTCGATGTCGCGCGTTTCGCAGCCATAGCCGTAGCGTGTGACCACCAGACCCTCGAGCGGCCCGCCCCAGACGCTTTCGAGCGCTCGTGCCATCTGCGCCGCACCCTTGCCGGCGCCGATCACCACGGTTCGTCCCTTCGGCCTGTCAGGCAGGTTCGCCTTGATGCCGGTCAGCGGGTCGGCGGCGCGAACCGCCGCGTCGAACAGGCTTTTCAGGAAATCGCGGGGAGCTGATATCGTCATCGGTGTCTCTGCCTGGAGTGTCGATCGTGCTGCGGAACTGTCGGTGCATCGGCATGCCGGCGTCAAGGTCGAAGGCGACACGCCGTGACGACTTCGGTTGCAAATTCTGATTCGTGGAAAGAACGGGTACGACGAATAGAAAGCATTAACCATAGTCCCGTAGACAACGAACAGGATCAAAGGAACCCGTGTTCGATGGCTACTGAAATGACCGGCCGCCCCGTCGCCCCTCGTGAAGGCAGGGTTATTGCGTTTCCCTCCGGAACCGGCACTGCCAATATCGAGCGCTGCGCCCGTGAGCTCGGCCGGCGGCACGGCGCCGAGGCGATAGAATTCTGGAGGGCCGAATGCCGCAGGATTGCCGATCAGCTTCTGGCAGCCGGGATGCCGGAGAGTGATGTCGGCGAGCGCGTGCTGCAGTTCCAGCAGGATGTCCAGATCGAACTCGTCCTCAGCCATCAAAACGGCCCGCTGCCCAAGTCTCAGAACCGATAGCGGCGATCTTCGACGATTACCGCAGTAGCCCGGCGGAGCGGAGGGCATCTTCGATGACCTTCTGAATGCCGCCGCGGTCGCTGCCAGTGGTGAATGGAACCGCGGCGTTTTCCGCTTGCGCAGCAGAGGGTTTTGCGTTGCTGCGCTTTTCAAACGAGGGAACGAGCCCCCAGGACCTGGCAATTTCGACAGTCGAGGAAATTCCGACGTCAAGCATGAAGGGGCCGCTTGCCCCGTAGCCGGTGCCGACATCGAGCGGCGTGCCGTGATCCATACCCGCAATCGTATGGAGCTCGATCACCTCGGTCCCATGGGCATCTGTCCAGATCCTTCGCTGATGTCGTCCGATATCGTCGACGCGCGACGGCGATGCGTCGATGCCGTGGATATTTCTCCATTGCTCGACGATCGCATTCGCGTTGGATGGCACGACGGTTCTGTCTGCGCTTCCCTGCCACAGGGACAATGTCGGCCAGGGGCCTTTGTGGCCTGAAGCGTTTCTCAACCGCAGCTGAAGTTCTCCGGCGGTCGGGCCGCCGTGACCGCGCATTCGGTCGAAGGCCTCGGGAATGGTCGCAGCACTGGCATAGGGCAGGCCTGCAATGATCGCGCCGCCGGCAAAAACCTCCGGGTAGGTGGCAAGCATGGCGGCGGCCATGGCGCCGCCGGCCGAAAGCCCGGTCACGAAAACGCGCCTGCTGTCCATACCGTATTCCGCTACGACCTTTGCGATCATCTGGCGAATGGAAAAGACCTCGCCGTGATCCCGGCGGATATCTTCCGGGTTAAACCAGTTGAAGCAGAGGTTTGGATTGTTTGCCCTTCGCTGCTCGGGAAACAGCAGCGCAAAACCATAATCCTCGGCCAACCTAGACCACCCCGACCCGATATCATAGCCGGCGGCAGTCTGGGTGCAGCCGTGCAGAATGACCACCAGGGCCGTGTTTTTCCCCCGCTTCGATGGCAGGTAGATGTAACCGCCCAAGGCGCCCGGATTTGCGCCGAATGCGTCCAAGGCGAGGAGATTGGGATTTTCCTGCGTGGGGCGGGGGCGAAGCGTTCCTCGCAACGCAGCAAGGCGTGCGAGGGTGTCTGACATAGATCTCATGATAGTCTCCGCCAATCAGCTGCCGGGATGGCGGTGATGCCTGGCTAAACGCATCGGGCGGCGGAAAGTTGCTGCGCTGCACAATATTATTCGAGTCGGCCGGATTTCCAGGTGCGCGGGCCGCTCGGCAGGCAAGGAACTTCAATCCGGATGTGACGTTGATGTTGTCGATTGACAGCATTGATGCTGCAATCCAGCGAGGCTTTTCAGATGTCGAACAAACCCAACTTCTTCTCTTCCTTTGCAACGGCCGTCGCCGATTTCTCGGGAAAGCCGTTCACCTTTGTCGCGGCTCTGACGCTCGTGCTCGCTTGGGCGATATCCGGCCCTTTTTTTGGCTATTCTGAAACCTGGCAGCTGGTGATCAATACAACCACGACCATCATTACCTTCCTGATGGTATTTGTATTGCAGAACAGCCAGAACCGCGACGGCAAAGCGGTCCAGGCCAAGCTTGACGAACTCATCCTGACGAGCCAGGCCGCCAACAAATTCGTCGGCATCGAGAAGCTGGAGGAGGGTGAACTGAGAGAAATGAGCAAGACGCTTGCCGCGCAAGCCGAATGCGTCGGGGAGAAAGCGGATGAGAAATCTGCCACGGAGGCAGCATCCAGCTGACGCATATCGCTTCGACGCGCCTCAGTTCATCGTCTCTCTGATCTGGTCGTGATGTTGCCGACGCATTTCCTCAATGGCCTCGGCCTCGTTCTTCTCGGCTGCGATCCAATGATTTCCAGCCTTGCTTGATCGGATCAATTCGTCGAGCTTGGTCTGGAGCGCCATCATGTCCCGATTTTGGGCGTGCTGCACCAGCAGCAAAATGAAAAAGACGATGAGTGTCCCCACCATGTTGGTCAGCAGAAACCATTGCCGGGGGAAAGAAAAGTGCAGACCGACCACCGCCCACAAGACTGCCAATATGATGAGGGTCGCAGGTACGGCGCGATGCCCTGCCCACAAGACGGCCAAGTCGGAGATCTGTCGAAAACGCCAGCGCATACGGCCTCCACAGCGCACAACATTGAAGATGGAGCGGATCGAAGCCGTTTCCATCACCCTCACTCGATAAAAAATGCGCGCTGTGAACAGCCTAAAACCCGCGTCCGCGGGTTTTAGGCGATGACGGGCCATTTTCATGGCGTCCGGACGATCAATTCAGTTTGACCGATGGTTCCCGGCCCCAGACACGCAGTTTGCCGAGCGCCTTGACAAAGGCTGCGACATCCCCAGGCCCTCCAAGGGCAATCACACCCTCATCCAGTGAATCGGCGATTCCGGCCTTCTGCATGAGCGGCAGCGCGGTTTTCACATAGCCGATGAACTTGCAGTGCACGAAGGCATCCGACACGAAATCATCGGCCGTTGCCTCCTTCAGCAGATCGCTGGTTCCTTCGGACGAAGGGAGGAGGGCGACGGCGTCGTAGAGAACCGAAGGTCCGCCGTCGATCATCTGATGCGCCTCGATCCAGTTGCCGTCGGAGAGCGTCACGCCGCCGACCTTTGGCGCGATCACTTCGAATGTCGCCTTCTGCTCGGTGATCTCGGCAAGCAGCGCCTTGAAGATGGCGACATCTGTGCCGTCGCTGACAAGGATCCCGAGCTTGCGGCCTTCGAAGCGTTTCGGGCCGCGCTCGACGATGCTGAGCGCCGGCGACGGCTCGAGGTCCTGGCGTGTCGGCGTGGCGGCATCGGCGGGCTTCGGCATCGATTGGAAGCCGAGTGCGTGACCGACCTTGCTGGCCAGCGTCTCGTCAATGTTCATCAGATGCGAAACCATGCGCTCGCGAATGACCGGGGTTTCAACCTTGCTCAGTTCGAAGGTCAGCGCTGCGGCGATGTGGCGTTGCTCCGGCGGAGTCTGGCTGATGTAGAACTGGCGGGCTTGGCTGTAGTGATCGGCAAAGCTTTCCGGCCGCAGCCGGACCTTTTGGCCCTGTTCCTCGGCAGGAAAGTGACGATAGCCCTGAACCGGCGATTCCCGCGGCCCCTGATTCCACGAGTTCGGCTGGTAATTGGCGCGCCCGACCGGATTGCGCATCGCCATATGGCCATCCTGCTGGAAGTTGTGGAAGGGACATTTGGGAGCGTTGATCGGCAGATGCGTGAAATTCGGACCGCCCAGACGTTTCAGCTGCGTGTCGAGATAGGAGAAATTCCGCCCCTGCAGCAGTGGATCGTTGCTGAAATCGATGCCGGGCGGAACATTCTGCGTCATGAAGGCGACCTGCTCGGTCTCTGCGAAAAAGTTTTCCGGCATGCGGTCAAGCACGAGCCGGCCGATCGGTTTGACCGGAAGGATTTCCTCGGGAATGATCTTGGTCGGGTCGAGGATATCGAAATCGAAGCTATCGGCGAAGTCCTGATCGAAAAGCTGGACGCAGAGTTCCCATTCCGGGAAATTCCCCGACTGGATCGACTGCCAGAGGTCGCGGCGATGGAAATCCGGATCCGCACCATTGATCTTGACCGCCTCGTTCCAGGCGACGGACTGCAGGCCGAGCTTCGGTTTCCAGTGGAATTTGACGAAGGTCGATTCATCTGCCGCGTTGACGAGGCGGAAGGTATGAACGCCAAACCCCTCCATGAAACGGAAGGAGCGTGGGATGGCGCGGTCCGACATCACCCACATGATCATGTGCATGCTTTCCGGGGTGAGGGTGATGAAGTCCCAGAAATTGTCATGCGCCGACTGTGCCTGCGGGAATTGCCTGTCGGGTTCCGGCTTTACGGAATGGACGACGTCGGGAAATTTGATCGCGTCCTGTATGAAGAAGACAGGGATATTATTGCCAACCAGATCCCAATTCCCCTGCTGGGTATAGAGCTTCACCGCGAAACCGCGCACATCGCGCGCCAGATCGAACGAACCCTTGCTGCCGGCCACGGTTGAAAACCGGACGAAGGCCGGCGTCCTCTCGCCGGGCCGCTGGAAAAGATCGGCTCGCGTATAGGCGGCCAGGGATTCATACGTTTCGAAGTAGCCGTGGGCGCCGTAACCGCGTGCATGCACGACCCGCTCCGGGATACGCTCATGGTCGAAATGAAAGATCTTCTCGCGGAAATGAAAATCCTCGATGAGGGCGGGGCCGCGGGCGCCCAGACGAAGCGTATTCTGGTCGTCGGAGACGGGGCCGCCTTGTGCTGTGGTCAGCACCGGCATGCCGTCTTCGGCAAATTGATGAAGCTCACCGCCCGCACCTCGGTGCGGTTTCTGATCATGGATCGTCGCGTTGTCCGAGGGCGAGGTCTTGGACGTCTTCTTGGCCATCTATTTTCTCCGGGAACGGGTTTGACCTAACCGAAGCTCAAAAATGGCGACATGTTCCGTTCGGGATGAAATAAACCGCTGCTTGCAGCGCTACGCGTCTTTTCAGGCGCGGGGCGGCTCACATAAGAAGGCGCGGGGCTTTTGACCCCGCGCGCCCGGTTTTCGCCAGTTGTCAGAGCCGGGGCGTAACGAGGAGATCTTCCTCTTCGTCGCGTTGCGATCCGCCAAATGCGGCGGCGGCAGAGGCGATGAAAGCCCCGATCAGCAGCGACAACGAGCCGAGCAGGGCGGTGGTGGAGGCGGCCTTGCGTGCCTCATCGGCCGCTTTCTGGGCGGCGACCTTGGCATCGTCGATGCGCTTCAGCACCGTATCGACGCGCGTGCGTGCATCGGCTTCGGAAAGGCCGGTCCGAGAAGAGACGATCGTGGCAAGATAGGCCTTGTCATCGTCGGGAATCTGGCCCTCGGCGGCGCCGTTGAGCAGGATGCGGGATACCTCCGATGTTGCTGCGGCATCATTGGATGTCGCCGCCGCGCGAGCCTGATCGGGGCGCAGCAAGGCGTCGGTAAAATAGGACGTGGAGAGATCCACCGGCGAGGTTGCCGACGATGCTGCTGCAGTACTGGCAGTCGACCCGACGGCCTGTGCGGCCGAACCCACGGCTTGTGCACCCGCGCCGGCGAGCGACGTCAGCGACGACGCAAGAAAGCCGGCGACGAAAACTGTCGCCAAAGCCCAGCTTAAGAACCCATGCGCGGTATCGCGGAAGAAAACCTCGTCGGTGTGGACGGCCGCCCATTTCGTCCGCAATCGGCCGGTAATATAGCCTCCGAGCGCCGAAGAGAGCCATTGCACGAGAACGAGCCAGATCGCCGCCGTCACGCCGATTGTCCCGAGCGAACTGCTCTGCCCCGACCAGGGCGACACCATCGTCAGCCCGAGGCCGGATCCGAGAAGCAAAAGGATCAAGGTCACGCCGACGGCAGCGGCGGCACCCCCGAAGATAGGCCCCCATGTCATGGCCGATTTGGAGGATTCGACCGGAGCGGCAATCTCTCCGGAACCTGTCATTGAAACCGACATGATCCGTTCCTATCGCATAAACAGAGCAAGAAGAATGATGATAGGCAGTGGAACACCGAGCAGCCAAAGTAGAATACCGCGACCCATGAGAGACCTCCTGTCAGGGCTGACGTTACGTTGTTGATGCCACTCAACTTTAATCCACGGTCTTTGTTCCCGGCCGGCCCGCTCGTCGACGATCTCCATGAGGAGTTCATGGAGATCGACGAAAATCTTTGCGCGCGCGGAGCTAACGCCGGCGGGGGAGCGCGCCTATATCTATGTTGAAGGGGACAGGGAGGAGAGCAGAGGCTCTCCACTCCCGGCTAAACTGGAGAGCATTGATGAACAGATTTCGGGCATTTCTGGCAGCCGGAGCAATCGGCCTTACCGCCTTAACCTCGGCTTGCTCGACACCGCCGAATTCATATGGCTCGGCATCGGGATATCAGCCGGGAGATTCGATGAACCCGGCCTGTGCGGACGGCTTCCGCCCCCGCGAGGGCCGTTCGTGCAGTTATTAGAGGCAGTGTGCTCCGCAAAGAGCGGCGCTTCAGGACGGCCACGTGATCTCGTGGCAGCGACGTGACGTCAATCTGCCGCCCGACTCCATTCTAAAGTTAATGGCAGTCGCGTCCTGCCGCAGCCTGTATACCATCCGATCGTCAACGCAAAGGTGGTCGCGCCATCCTCACCTCAGCGGATGGCCCTTCCCAATGCACAGAAGACAAAAGGCCGGCGCGAGAGTTCGCGCCGGCCTTTTTCAATCATCATCGGCAAAGCGCCAGTTCATCCGTGGTCGCCGGCCATCTGATTTCATGCACCAAGTGTAGTCGGCTTGTGACTTATGACAAGGATTACGGGGCTACCGAGTTCTGGCTACAACCAGCCAACGGCAAAAGATCGGCTTCAAAAGCGGGAGAAAGGCGGAAAGAAAACGCCTGCTTTCGGCTCTTCTAACAAGCACGCGGCCGTTCATCGGAGGTTAATCCTCATTAACCCAGAATCGTGGCATGAAAGGATGCGCCGATGAAAATGCTTTGTTCCTCACTTGCAGCCATTGTCTTGTCTGCATCTTTCGCCCTGCCGCTAAACGCAACGCCGATCGTTGTTCCGAGTGCCGTACAGGTGCACGCCCCCATCGTCGAGCAGGTCAAACACCGTCGCCACGGTAATGGATATGCGTATGGCCACTGGAAGAAACACCGGTACGCTTACCGCGATTGCCGGTATTACGGCTCGTGCTATCGTCCGCGGTACTACGGCTCGCGCGACTATTACAGCTACCGCGACGACTACCCCTATCGTCGTCGGTCAGGTGTGACAGTGTATTTCGATTTTTAGTTGGCAGCGCCAGGGAACACCAACCTTGGCACACCACAAGCGCGCCGCCGGCCCTGCAATCCGGCGGCTTTTCCATATCTCGCTGCTATAGCGCAGATGAACAGCACGTCCATTCTCTCCGACACACAGGCGTGCGCCATCGAGGCGCACCGAATTCGCTCGGAGATCGACATGCATCACAAGAGAAAGCGTGCGCGCGAATCTGCTTGCGGGCTGTGCAAGCCGCACAAGACTAACGGCAACTGCCGACGTCATAATAACATGCAGTGGGGTAATCTGCGCCGCTACCTGTCTGGATCTCACCCGCTTAGCTGTGCGGAGATCCCCACCTTAGGGTGACGCTTTTCAGTAAGCAAACAAAGAGGCCGGGCGAATGCTCGCTCCAACCTTCTGCCAAGTGCCAGCACATCCGCTGTCACGGGCGACACTATCTCATGAACATGACTTAGCCCGGTTCCGAATCATTGCAAGGGGCTAAGGTGTTGCCGATTTATGCGCAGGCGGGGCGGGAGTGGCTTCTGTCGTAGATTTGAAGTACGCCGCGGTTGTTTCGATCCATTCAGCACCCGGCACCTTTGCGAAGGCCGCAAGGGCACCAGCCGTGGTAGCGGCCAGGAGAGCCGCGATAATGGCCTTGGCAACCAGCTTGCGACCCTCGCTGACAACTTCCTTAGCTAATGCAGATTTGGCAGCGAGCGACCAGAGATTTTGAAGGGTTCCCGTAAGAGCAAGGACATCGCGTTTATCCGCGTCTTTGTCCTCCGTCCAACTGACTACAATCTCCAGAGCGCTCGCTACCTCAGGATCTGCATCTCTTCGTGCCCTTAGATCCCGTACCAGCGCGATGGTGCTTTGGGACAGTGCGGTGACAGAATCTCGATCAATGTCCACGGCGTTCTCACGGAACACTCTCCACGCCTCAAACTGCGACGCTGCAGCGAAGACGAGATCGACGTGGGATCGCAACAGCTCAAAAAGCGTTGGCGAGAGTTCCTCGACGTCCCCGCGCAAGACGCGACCACAGGTCTGATTGTACATCCCTATCTGAATGATGTTGGCGCGAGCCTCAAGCTTGTCCTGGAGTGACCTGAATGCGTCCTTCAGGCGCGGAGAACAGTTCGATAAAGCCAACTGCTCACCAACGTAGGCTCCCTTCTCCGTGGCAGCTTCTAATGCTGCCACAGCAATATCCTTATCGCGCTCTCGAGTTCTAAGAGGCTGATCAACCACAACGACGCGTTCGCCCTCGAACCCAAACTGAAAGGCTGCGGGCCTCTGACCGGGCAATGCGTCCAGGACGTCTTCGGGGCCAAGTTGGTTCAAGCCGATCTTCATGCCGAGCAGCAGATTATTCAAACTTGATCGGTCCAGGTCCTGAATCGGAATGACCGACAGGTTTAGTTCCAGTGCGGCAATGTCCGGCGCTCGCAACGTATCGACTTTGCTGAGAAGTCGCTGCACCTCGGCCCTGAGCCTGGAGAGGTTTGCAGTGAAGTGGTCCTTCCTCGCGCGTTGCATCCGGCCGACGCGAGTATCCATTTCCTGCAGCAGGTTGCGAAGTTTGTCCGGATTCATTGAGATCCCGCGCGGCACTCGTACGAAAGGAATATATGATGTCGTCGCAGGCGGCGCCAGCCATGGGGTGCGCAGTTATCCACAGGAGCCGACAGCGGAGTCGAACCGCGGAAAAGCGTTACAAAAGTGGGGAAAGAAAACGCCTGCTTTCGGACTTATCGACTGAAACAGACGCTTGCTTGAAAAAAATGGCTCCCCGGGCCGGATTCGAACCGGCGACCTGTCGATTAACAGTCGAATGCTCTACCGCTGAGCTACCAGGGATCACTGCTTGGCGCGGTGTGAGTGGGCTAATACAAATGCTTTCCCGATTTGCCAAGCAGTTTTTTCAAAAAAATGAAATGAACTTGTATTTGGGGTGCCCGTGCCCATCTCTGGGGAATGACGAATGGCAATGAACGCGAAGAGACAAGGGGCGGCGATAGGCCCGAGAAGCGGGGGCGGCGCTTCGGTATCGATCACACCAGCGGCCGGCTTATGCTCGGCGCCTTCAGCATCGGCATGCCGCGCTCGCGCATCGCCCGGATGGCGATCGGCGTGGGCCTCATTCTTTGCGGGTTCCTGGGCTTCTTGCCGATCTTGGGCTTCTGGATGCTGCCGCTTGGTTTGCTGGTGCTTTCGCACGATCTGCCTGTCGCGCGCCGGCTTCGCCGGCGGCTGGCGGTCTGGTGGCACAGGCGTGGAAAACCGGCCGGCTGACGGATACCGGGCGCGTGTTCATCGAACGGTGGAGCGCGTCTCGCATTCGTGGTTTATGGAATGAAACGCGAAAATGCGTCACAATGGTCCAGGTGCGGAAATGAAGGCCTTTTTTGTTATTGCCCTGTCAGCGGCGACGATTCTCTCCGGCGTTCCCGTCGCGGCTCAAGCCGTCGACAGTGGCGGTTTTGACGCCCGCGGCATTTGCCGCCGTCCCGAGGGTTGCGTGATCGACCACGGCCAAGGCGGCAGCTATAACGGGCCTCGCAACTATCGCAATTTCAACGGCAGGAACGAGCGTGATGGCGGGAACGACCGCAATCGGGACGACCGCCGCTATCGCAATGAGAACAGAACGGACAATGTCGACCCTGCATTCAGCCGCATTGCCGCTCTGTGATTGAGTCGGCCTAATTCGATCTGATTTCGCTTTCCTCGAAAACGCCGCCATGGTCCGGATCAAGGCTGGTCGCCAGCAACAGGCTACAGGCGGCAAGGATGAGGACGAGCTTCATGGCGTAGGATAGGGAAACCGCATGTCGGCCGCCCGATGCGACGCGGGAAGGCGCAACATAATAGTTGTAGTAGAAGTGCGGATCGCTCGTTTCCAGCAGGTTCTGGTAGACGTGTGGCGGAATGTCCGCATGTTTCACCGGCGCAGCACCCGGGAACTTTACATGGAGATCGCGGCTCTCGGCATCGTAAGCCGCACGCGCGTGCTTCGCTTTGAGGGCAGCCCATTCCATTGCAAGCTCCTATCACCCTCCCGGGGCAATATGAGGCCGGGTGGACGATCGTCAAGCTGACGATTTGTTTCAAACTGCAATCATTGCCGCTTCGCAATTCAAAGGGCAACGCCTCTCTTCGCCTCGATAACTCTGCGCCAATTAACGTTACGTCAACCATTTTGTTGCGGCAGCGTCACCTTCCGCTATGGGTGCGCGCATGCAAACCTTTTTGATCCAATCGCGCGACATAGAAGCGCTTCACTACAACGCCGATGCCCGCCTGCTGCTCGTCAAATACAGCAGCGGCGACATTCGCAGTTTTACCCGAATTTCGCCGGAGGCTATGCGACGTCTACTCGGCGTCGGCCCGGAAATCGATGGGGGATCCGAGTTGGGCGATCTCGAGTATCAGGCGGCGATCCGCAAAGGCGGGCTGAAGGCGCTCTACCGTCTCACGGGAATCAATCCGTCACAGTTCGATTTTTCGCCTGGCCAGCAGGCCTGGTAGCACTGCGCGGTCGCCCATGCCGCGCCCGCAAAGGGGAGCCGCATTCACATCGCTTACGTCATGTGGAAGAATTTTGGAGGCCTCGCCCGGAATTGAACCGGGGTACAAGGATTTGCAGTCCTCTGCGTCACCACTCCGCCACGAGGCCTCACCGGCTCGTTATCAGAGCCGTGGCGAGCGTTTAGAATGATCGTAAGGAAATCGCAAGAGGGCATTTCGGAAAAACGCCATTCTGCGGCGGTTGAAAAAGTCATTCTCTGTCGCAGAACGGAAGGCTGCGCGCTGGAGTTTCCAGACCAGATCGCCAGCGATAAGATCGCGCCAAGACGCCGCCAGCTCTATCCCGGAGCGCTCCGACGCCTTGTCACTTCAGGGTCGTTTCGCCGTCCAGCAGCCCGCAGCAGAATATGCCGATGAGCGCTGCGACGATGAAAAAATCGAACAGCGTGAAATAACCCAAGATCGCAGACATGGCCTGCTCCTCCTCCTGTTTCCTCCGCTGTGAATCATAACATGAAGGGGCAGGGGATTCCACGCGCAGTAGCAATGCTTCGGTCCTGCTGTGGCACGGAAGAGGCGCACGCCGGATTCTTTTCGCCGATGGCTGCCAAGCCTTGAAAGCATTCGTGGCGCGGATTAAGAGACGGGGGACAAGAACCGCTTTTTAAAGAGCGAGAGGACATGATGGATTTCGAAGCAGCGCGCGCAAAGATGGTCGACACCCAGGTTCGCACGACGGACGTTACCTCGCATTCCGTGCTGACGGCGCTTCTGACGGTGCCGCGTGAGGCATTCGTGCCCGAGAAGGCGAAGCTGCTGGCTTATATCGACAACGATGTCGAGATATCGGCCGCGGCACCCGGAAAGCCTGCCCGATTCCTGATGGAGGCGTCGCCGCTTGCCAAGCTGCTGCAGCTGGCTGAAATCACCAAGGATGATTTCGTGCTCGAAGTCGGCTGCGGCACGGGTTACACATCGGCGCTGCTGTCGATCATCGCCGGCTCCGTCGTCGCGCTCGAATGCGACGAGGCGCTTGCCGCCGAAGCGAAGGCGAAGCTTGCCGACTATGCCAAGGTCGAGGTCGTCACCGGCCCGCTCGAAAAGGGTTATGCCGCCGGCGCGCCCTATGATCTGATCTTCGTCAACGGTGCTGTCGAGGAAGTTCCGGCTGGTCTTCTCGGTCAATTGCGCGATGGCGGCCGCCTGGTCACGGTCGAGGGCTACGGCAATGCCGCCCGCGCCAAGGTCTTCGTCGCCGAGCGTGGCGCCGTTTCGGAAAACGTCTTTTTCAACGCTTCGGTCAAGCCGCTGCCGGGTTTCGCCAAGGCGCGCGAATTCGTTTTCTGAGGCCGATTTCATTGATGAATTCAGCGACGGGCGCCATCGGCGCCCGTTTTTTTATGAGGGTCGCGGCAGAGCCTTCACAAACATGATTTATCCTGAACGCCGCCACGTCGCAAACATCGGGTAACAAAACTGTGCATGGCTGCATTCAATTGATTCGCGATGATTTTTTTCATGGCTGGGGTATTCTAAGGTGGTGGTGATTCGGGTGAACGCTCCACATCATCCGGTCGTTGTTTTTGGATAACGGGGATAGAAATGGCTCAGCCAAGCGTAGCGCGTGAACCGTCCATGGAAGAAATTCTGGCCTCCATCCGCCAGATCATCGAAAGCAATGAGCCCGGCGCCGGCAAGGCGATTTCCGCGTCCCTGCCGCCGGTCTACGGCGCCGATGAGGATGAGAACGGCTCCGAAATCCATCTGACGGTGGATGACACCTATGCCGGCGTGGAATTCCCCGAACCGGCCCTGCGCTCCTCCGATCCACGCTCTTCCGATCCGCGTTTCGTCGCCGCCAATTCGGCCGGCACCGCGCCTGAACCCGAAGTGCCGGCCCGCGCCCTGTCGCTTGCCGATGTCGCCGCCCGTGTGCGCGCCGCCTCCGAGCGCAGCGCCGTGCAGGCCGGTCAGGCGCTGCGTGAAATTCCGAGCGGCTTCCGCCAGCCCGAACCGCCGCCGGCCGTCATGCCGGAGCCCCGTGCCGCAACACCGCAGCCGCAACCGCAATCGCATCAGGCGCAGCCTGCCTTCACGGCTGCCCCGACACCCCAGCATGTTGCAATCCAGCAGCCGGCCCCCGAGCCGGTGTTTATGGAAGCGCCTGAGGTGGCCGTCGCTGAGCCGGCGCCCGCCATCGAAACGGCGCCGCCGGCTTTGGAGCCCGCTCAGTCGTCTGCCGAGCGTTTCCTGCCGAGCGTTATGGACGAAGTTCAGCCGACGCTGCTTTCGGAGGATGCCGGTCTGCAGATCAGCCGCTCTTTCGAGGAGCTCGCCGCCGCCATCGACGGGGCGGAGCGCCGCTCGCTGGACGAGATCGCCGAGGATATGCTGCGCCCGATGCTGCGCGAATGGCTTGATGATAATCTGCCGACACTGGTCGAGCGGCTGGTGCGCGAGGAAATTGAGCGCGTGGCGCGCGGCCCGCGCCGCTGATCGGATTGCTTTTTCCCTGAAAAGCCGCTCCGGTCTCCGGGGCGGCTTTTTTATTGACTTGGCCGTAGCCATCCTATTTACAAACGCCACCCTCGAACCTCGAAATTGGTCAGAAAATGCTCGACAAGACCTATGATTCCGCTGCCGTCGAACCGAAAATCGCCGCTAAATGGGATGAAGCGGACGCCTTCCGCGCCGGCGCGAACGCCAAGCCCGGGGCCGAGACCTTCACCATCGTGATCCCGCCGCCGAATGTCACCGGCTCGCTGCACATGGGTCACGCGCTGAACAACACGCTGCAGGACATTCTCGTCCGCTTCGAGCGCATGCGCGGCAAGGACGTGCTCTGGCAGCCGGGCATGGATCATGCCGGCATCGCCACACAGATGGTCGTCGAGCGCAAGCTGATGGAACAGCAGCTGCCCGGCCGCCGCGACATGGGCCGCGACGCCTTCATCGACAAGGTCTGGGAATGGAAGGCTGAATCAGGCGGCCTGATCTTCAACCAGCTGAAGCGCCTGGGTGCGTCCTGCGACTGGTCGCGCGAGCGCTTCACCATGGACGAAGGCCTGTCGAAGGCCGTTCTCGAAGTTTTCGTCACGCTCTACAAGCAGGGCCTCATCTATCGTGACAAGCGCCTGGTAAATTGGGATCCGAAGCTGCTGACGGCGATTTCCGATATCGAAGTCGAGCCGGTCGAGGTCAAGAGCAGTCTGTGGCACCTGCGTTATCCGCTGGAAAAGGGCGTCACCTACCAGCATCCGGTCGCCTTCGACGAAGAAGGCAAGCCGACCGAATTCGAAACGCGCGATTATCTCGTCGTCGCAACGACCCGGCCGGAGACCATGCTGGGTGATACCGGCGTTGCGGTCAATCCGAAGGACGACCGCTACAAGAGCATCATCGGCAAGCATGTCATTCTGCCGATCGTCGGTCGCCGCATTCCGGTCGTTGCCGACGATTATGCCGACCCGACGGCCGGCACCGGTGCGGTCAAGATCACCCCGGCCCATGATTTCAACGACTTCGATGTCGGCAAGCGCGCGGGTCTTCGCATCATCAACATTATGAATGATGACGGCACGATTACGATCAAGGATAACGAGGACTTTCTCGAAGGTCTCGACAATCCGGCGGCACTCCATGGCGCCTGGGATCGGCTGGAAGGGCAGGACCGTTTTTATGCGCGCAAGGTCATCGTCGAAATTTTCGAAGAGGCCGGTCTTCTCGACAAGATCGAGCCGCACAAGCACATGGTTCCGCATGGCGACCGCGGCGGCGTGCCGATCGAGCCGCGGCTGACCGAACAATGGTATGTCGACGCCAAGACGCTTGCCGAACCGGCGATCGCCTCGGTGCGCGAAGGCCGCACCAGAATGGTGCCGAAGAGCTGGGACAAGACCTATTACGAATGGATGGAGAACATCCAGCCCTGGTGCGTTTCCCGTCAGCTCTGGTGGGGTCACCAGATTCCCGCCTGGTACGGGCCGGATGGCCAGGTCTTCGTCGAAAAGACCGAGGAAGAGGCACTGCAGGCGGCGATCCAGCATTACCTCTCGCATGAGGGGCCGATGAAGGCCTATGTCGAGGACCTCTTGGAAAACTTTAAGCCGGGCGAAATCCTGACGCGCGACGAGGACGTGCTCGACACCTGGTTCTCCTCGGCGCTCTGGCCGTTCTCGACGCTCGGCTGGCCGGATCAGACACCGGAGCTTGCACGTTATTATCCGACCAACGTTCTCGTCACCGGTTTCGATATCATCTTCTTCTGGGTCGCCCGCATGATGATGATGGGCCTGCACTTCATGAAGGACGAAGATGGCCAGCCCGTCGAACCCTTCAATACCGTCTATGTCCACGCGCTGGTGCGCGACAAGAATGGGCAGAAGATGTCGAAGTCGAAGGGCAACGTCATCGATCCGCTGGAACTGATCGACGAATACGGCGCCGATGCGCTGCGCTTCACCCTGGCGATCATGGCCGCGCAGGGCCGCGACGTGAAGCTCGATCCGGCCCGCATCGCCGGCTACCGCAATTTCGGCACCAAGCTCTGGAACGCCACGCGCTTTGCCGAGATGAACGGCGCCAAGAGCGATCCGCATTTCGTGCCCGAGGCTGCCGAACTCACCATCAACCGCTGGATCCTGACGGAGCTTGCCCGTACGGAACGTGACGTAACGGAAGCACTCGAAGCCTTCCGCTTCAACGATGCGGCCGGCGCGCTCTATCGCTTCGTCTGGAACGAGGTCTGCGACTGGTATCTCGAGCTGTTGAAACCGGTCTTTAACGGCGAGGATGAAGGCGCCAAGGCCGAGGCCCAGGCCTGCAGCGCCTATATTCTCGAAGAGATCTACAAACTGCTGCACCCCTTCATGCCGTTCATGACCGAGGAGCTCTGGGCGCATACGGCGGGCGAGGGCAAGGAGCGTGACACGCTGGTCTGCCATGCCGAATGGCCGGCACCCTCCTATGCCGATGACGCGGCCGCCGACGAGATCAACTGGCTGATCGACCTCGTCTCCGGCATCCGCTCGGTGCGCGCCGAAATGAACGTGCCGCCGTCGGCGACAGCCCCGCTCGTCGTCGTCAAAGCCAACAACCTGACCCGCGAAAGGCTGTTCCGCCACGACGCCGCCATCAAGCGGCTTGCGCGCGTCGAGGCGATATCGCTGGCCGACGATGCGCCGAAGGGTGCTGCTCAGATCGTCGTCGCCGAAGCCACCATCTGCCTGCCACTCGGCAATCTGATCGACCTGTCCGCCGAAAAGGCCCGGCTCGAAAAGGCAATCGCCAAGATGGAGGCGGAAATCGCCCGCATCAACGGCAAGCTCTCCAACGAGAAGTTCGTTGCCAACGCCAATCCCGAGGTGGTCGAGGCCGAGCGTGAGCGCCTCGATGAACTGAAGGGGCAGATCACCAGCCTGAAGACTGCCCTTTCCAGGGTGAGCGAAGCCGGGTAAGTTTCGCCGTCCATTTTGGTAAGTTATTTCAAAGACGCGCTCGCTTCGGGCGCGTCTTTTGTCATTCCGGGCGCGCGTGATTCGGTCCTGAAAGCGGCGGTTTCGGGCGCTGAGCCTGTGGATTGTGGCTTTCCGGATCTCCGATGGGCGAAAACTGCCACTGTTGTCGGATTGATACAGCTTCCACAATGTTTGGAATGAAAACCCAAAAGCCCATCTGAAAATCAAAAACTCTGGAAAAAAATTTTATTAACCAGATTTTTTGACGTGTCCGTCAATTTCTTTACGTAAGTTAGTCGGTGCAACGCCCGGGAATGCCGCCGTGGGCCGCGTTGCCAGGTCGAGGGAACACTTACTAGAGTGGCGTGACATCAATTGCTGGAGTGGGGGAGACACAATGGCATCGCGTAGGTTTTCCAAGGGCGTAACGTCGCTCGTTCTTTTTTCGTCGCTTGCATCGCCGTCCTTTGCCGGCGGTCTGGAGCGTGGCGGATACAATATCGATCAGTTGTTCGATACGTCGCCTTTCTCGTTTCAGTCGGGCGTGACCTACGTCACGCCGCAGCGCAAGCTGAAGGACGTCCGCGACACGAACACCTCCGTCTTAACCGGCGGCGGTAATCTGAACAGCCGTCCAGACACAGCCGACGAGACCTCAAATTACACGATCCCCTATATTGGCTTTAAGGCTGGTTTCGGCGATGCAGTCGACTGCCTCGTTGACTATTCGGAGCCCTTCGGCGCGCATACCGACCCCGGTTCGAACTGGGCCGGCGCCAACAATAATATCGAGACGGAGATCAAAACCCGCAATTATGGCGGCACATGCTCCTATCGTTTTGATGTCGGCCCGGGGCAGCTTCGCTTTATTGGCGGCGGTTTCTACCAGGAGGTCGAGGGCTTCAAGGAACGTCTGGTTTCCACACTTCCGCTTCTGCTCGGCACCGGCACCGGCGTTGGCCGCCTCGATCTCGACGATAGCGGCTGGGGCTGGCGCGCTGGTCTCGCTTACGAGATCCCCGAATATGCGATGCGCGCGAGTCTCGTCTACAACAGCCGCGTCAAGTACGATAATCTGACCGGCACTGTCGATCTCCGTCAGGTTCCGGTTGTTCCGACATATGGAGGCCTGGTCACACCTGTTTTCGGTTCCGCCGAAGCGCCGGATTCGCTGGAACTGAAGTTGCAAAGCGGTATCGCTCCGGATTGGCTCGCCTTCGGATCGGTCAAGTGGACGAATTGGAGTGTCCTCCAGTCCGTGGCTTTCTGCCCGAAATCGACAAAGGGCCTGGCCGCCTGCACAGCGGGTGGCGCTACGGAAATCACTTCGCTCGACCTTCTCTATCGTGACGGCTGGACCATCGCCGGCGGCGTGGGCCACAAGTTCAACGATCAGTGGGCCGGCGCGATCAGCCTCACGTGGGATCGCGGCACCAGCCAGGGTTATGGTGCGCAGACTGACAGCTGGACGCTCGGTCTCGGCGCCGCCTATACGCCGACCGAAAATATCGAATGGCGTTTTGCCGGTGCCGTGGGCGTGTTGACGAGCGGTTCGTCCGGCACCGTCGAGTATAATGGCCAGACCTATGGCGACGACGTCTCTTATTCTTTTGGTAACGATCTGGTCGCTGCACTGTCGACAAGTCTAAAGGTCAAGTTCTAATTCCCCGATTTGAAGAATTAGGAGCCCGGCACTGCCGGGCTCTTCTTTATTCGTGTCCGTTAACCATGCCAATCCCGGTCCCGTTTTGTGACGATTCAGCAACACTTTTTTACGACAGTTTGCATATGATGGTCGTGGGGCGAATTTGTCCATTTCCCGCCACAAAGAGGGAGCACCGCTATTTGCAGGCGACGAGATGGCAGACTTACGGTGCGTGTAATCAGTAGCATGGGTCGATTTTTTTCCGGTAACAGCAGATCGCGCGATATGATTGGCAACAATCGTTCGTTGGCGGTCGTTTCGCTTTCAGCACAAGGCTGTTCCAGCCGCCGATCGGGCTTCGCGGCGATGCCGTCGAGCCGTTCATCGTTGCGGTTTTCGCTCCGCTCGAATGAGCAGATGGGCGTTGCCGAAGATGTCGATACCGGTTTCGTCACATTTGCTGTTTACGAATGCGATAAAGGCGGGAAGGCGGATGCCGCACCTGCTGAAAGAGTGCCACGGAGATTGCAGTCGGGCCATGCCGGGAGCCGGGTGGTTCTGAACGATGCGCTGAAAATGCGGCCTTTGCGAAAAGGCCAGTGGGCTGGATGCGACGCGGGCAAAGGAGCCATCGAGCTCGCCGCGGGATCGCTCGCCTCGACGAAATACATCCGCGGAATGCATGGCGCGAGCGCCGTTGCTTCCTGCCTGCGATGAGCGAAAGAAATCGGTTGAAATGGTGACGTCCGAGTTCAAACTGTTCAAATTCATGCTGATGGGCATGTCTATGGCCTTGGCCTTGGCCGTGGCACTGTCCGGTCCGGCCCGCGCATTCGACATCAAGGCTGGTGTCAGCAAGGAATCCGGCCCCTTCGATCTCTTCAAGTTCGGCTTCAAAGCCTATAAGAACGGCCAGAAGGAAGAAGCTGTCGAAGCCTACAAATACGCCGCCGAAAAGGGGCACACCGGCTCGCGCTGGGCGCTCGCCAATATGTATGCCGATGGCGACGGCGTCACGCAGGATGATTTCGAAGCCTTCAAGATTTACAGCGAAATCGCCCAGCAGGGTGTCGAGCCCGGTTCGGAAGATACCGGATTCTTCGTCAATGCGCTGCTTTCGCTCGCCAATTATTACAAGCACGGCATCTCAGGCAGTCCGGTCCGGATCGACCTCAGCCAGGCGCGCCAGCTTTATTTTCAGGTGGCCTCCACCTTTGGCGTCCCCGAGGCGCAATTCCAGCTGGCGCAGATGATGCTGGCCGGCGAGGGCGGCAATGCCAGCCCGCAGCAGGCGAAGAAATGGCTGAACCAGGCGCGCAAGAGCGGTCATCCCGGCGCCATGGCGGTCTTCGGCAATATTCTTTTCGACGAAGGCCAGACGGCCCGCGGCCTGGCGCTGATGACGGCGGCGCTCGACCGCTGCAAGCCCAAGGATTGCAGCTGGATGGAAGCGCTGCAGGAACAGGCCTTCTCGGTCGCCAACGAGGCCGACCGCCGCACGGCGGTATCCCTCTCGCATAGCATCGCCAGCGGCTCTGACGATTAAGGCTGAGGGGAAGCCTCAGGCCGCGAAATCGAAATAAGCGACGACCGGCACGTGGTCGGACGGCTTCCCCCATGCCCGCACATGTTTTTCGATCGCAGCCGACGTCATCCGGTCGGCGGCCTCAGGCGACAGCAGCAGATGGTCGATGCGGATGCCGTTGTTCTTCGGCCAGGCGCCGGCCTGATAATCCCAGAAGGAATAGAACTGCGTCGCGTCGGTCGTCGCGCGCACCGCATCCGTCAGCCCGAGATTTTCGAGCCGGCGGAACGCCTCCCGCGTCTGCGGCAGAAACAGCGCGTCGTTTTCCCAGACCTTGGGATCGAAGCAGTCGTGCGGCTCCGGAATGACATTGTAGTCGCCGGCAAGCACCAGCATCTCTTCATAGGCCAGCCGCTCGGCGGCAAACGCCCGCAGGCGCTCCATCCAGGCGAGCTTGTAGGGATATTTCTCCGTGTCGACAGGATTGCCGTTCGGCAGGTAGAGGCAGCAGACGCGAAGGATGCGCGTGTCGGGCAGCGTGAACACCGCCTCGAGGAAGCGCGACTGTTCGTCGAGCGGATCGCCGGGCAGGCCGCGGTTCACTTCGGAAGGCGAACTCTTGGAGAGGATCGCCACGCCATTGAAGCCCTTCTGGCCATGCGTCTCGACGTGATAGCCGAGCGCCTCGATCTCCAGCCGGGGAAAGCCTTCGTCGACCGTCTTGATCTCCTGGAGGCAGACGATATCCGGGTCGGAATCCTTCAGCCATTGCGTGAGATTGTCGATACGCGCCTTGACGCCGTTGATGTTCCAGGTCGCGATCTTCATGGCTCTCCCGTTCCCGTTATTGCATGTCGTCCGGAGGTGTTTCGAAGGGCGACGCGCTTCTTTTATCGCGGTATTTTGCCGGGGGACAAGACGATAAACCGGCCGGAAGCAGTTCTTCGGCCGGTTCGATGGGGACAATGTCAAAGATTCAAATCTTCAAATCGAGAAACTTGTGCCGCAACCGCAGCTTGCCACCGCGTTCGGGTTCTTGATCTGGAAGGATTGGCCAAGCAGATTGTCGACGAAGTCGATCTCCGAGCCGGCCATGTAGACGAGCGAAAGGCTGTCGATCAGCACTTTGGCATTGTTCTTTTCGACGACGACGTCGTCGTCACCGGCGCCTTCGGCAAGATCGAACTTATAGGAAAAGCCCGAACAGCCGCCGCCTTCGACGGAGACGCGCAGGGCGCTCTTGCCGGCCTCGGCGCCGACGATCGCAGCGATACGCTTTGCTGCGGCATCTGAAAGGGTTACACTCGTATCCGTCATGTTTCCTCCTGCCGGGGTCAAGATCCGGAGAGAATGGGTTTTGGCACTTAAATGTTCAAATGCCTGATATCAAACAAACTTATCATGATCTTCTCTAAAAGGCCACGATGCGCCGAGGCGATTGGAAAAGCGCCTCTTTGCCGTTTGATCGGGCTATAGGTATGAAGAGCGCAAAGCGGCGTCAATGGGCAGATGCGGCAACATGCAGGATGACGGTGAAGAATGACGATCGATAGGCGTGCTTTAGGTTTCGGCAGCGGTGAAAGGGCGGTCTATGCGGCCGACCCCTGGACGTCGCGAGGACGGCTCTATCACGAGGACGGAAGCCCGACGCGCTCCGATTTCCAGCGCGACCGCGACCGCATCGTCCACACTACCGCCTTCCGCCGGCTGAAGCACAAGACCCAGGTCTTTATCGCCCAGGACGGCGATCACTACCGCACCCGGCTGACGCATACGATCGAGGTGGCGCAGATTGCCCGCGCGCTGGCCCGCGCCCTGAAGCTCGACGAGGACCTGGCCGAGGGCGTGGCGCTCGTGCATGATTTCGGCCACACGCCGTTCGGTCATACCGGCGAGGACGCGCTGCACGAGGTGCTGCTGCCCTATGGCGGTTTCGACCACAATGCCCAATCGCTGCGCATCGTGACCAAGCTGGAGCGGCGTTATGCCGAATTCGACGGCATCAACCTGACATGGGAAAGCCTCGAAGGCCTCGTCAAACACAATGGTCCGCTGCTGACGGCCGATGGTGTGGGCACACGCGGCCCGGTGCCGCAGCCTATCCTCGATTATTGCGAACTGCACGATCTCGAACTCGCAACCTATGCCAGCCTCGAAGCCCAAGTTGCGGCGATCGCCGACGACATCGCCTACAACACCCATGACATCGATGACGGCCTGCGCTCCGGCTACCTGACTTTCGATATGCTGGAGGAAATCCCGTTTCTGGCCGGGCTGATGGCCGAGGTGAGGGCGCGATACCCGCATCTGGAGCCGAGCCGCTTCACCCATGAAATCATGCGCCGGCAGATCACCCGCATGGTCGAAGACGTGATCGGCGTGGCGCAGGAGCGCTTTTCACAGCTGCGTCCTGAGAGCGCAGCCGACATCCGCGGCGCCGACCGGGTTATCGCCACCTTTTCCGAAGGGATGGCCGAAACCGACAGGCAGATCAAGGCGATGCTGTTCAAGCGCATCTATCGCAATCCCGATATCATGCGCATCCGCGCCGGTGCGGCCCGGATCGTCACCGATCTCTTTGCCGCCTACATGGCCAATCCCAAAGAGATGCAGAGCCATTACTGGGTCGATCATATCGCCGGTCTCGCCGATGCGCCGAAGGCCCGCCATGTCGGCGATTATCTTGCCGGTATGACCGACACCTACGCGATCAGTGCCCACAGGCGCTTGTTTGACCACACTCCGGATTTGCGATAGGCAGCGGTCGCCCCGCCGAGGCCTGATTTGAGCCTTTGGCACAGCCTATGCATGGAAGAGTGCGATGAACCTTTTTACCGACTTCGAAGCCAGGATCAAAACCGCCCTTGAACAGATAGATCTGGTCAGGGAAAAGCGATCTGAGCTCGATTTCGGCCGCATCGCCGTCGAGCCGCCGCGTGACGCGAGCCACGGCGACGTTGCGACCAATGCCGCAATGGTCTTGGCAAAACCGCTCGGAACCAACCCGCGCGCGCTGGCCGACATCATCATTGCCAAACTCCGGGAAGATGCCGACGTCGCCGATGTTTCGGTCGCGGGTCCCGGTTTCATCAACATTCGTCTGGCTGTCGGTTACTGGCAGCGGCTGCTCGCTTCGATGATCGGCGCCGGCACCGATTACGGCCGCTCGACGCTCGGCGAGGGCCGGAAGGTCAACGTCGAATATGTCTCGGCCAATCCGACCGGCCCGATGCATGTCGGCCATTGCCGCGGCGCCGTCGTCGGCGATGCGCTCGCCAACCTGCTCGCTTTTGCCGGCTACGGCGTCGAGAAGGAATATTACATCAACGACGCCGGCTCGCAGATCGACGTGCTCGCCCGTTCCGTCTTCCTGCGCTATCGCGAAGCGCTCGGCGAAAAGATCGGCGAAATTCCCTCCGGTCTTTACCCGGGTGACTATCTCGTGCCCGTCGGCCAGTCGCTGGCCGCCGATTACGGCGTGCGGTTGCACAACATGCCGGAAGACCAATGGATGCCGATCGTCAAGGACCGCACCATCGACGCGATGATGGTGATGATCCGCGAAGATCTGGCGGCGCTGAACGTCCATCACGACATCTTCTTCTCCGAACGCACGCTGCATGCCAATGGCGCAGCCGCTATCCGCACGGCGATCAACGACCTGACCTTCAAGGGTTATGTCTACAAGGGCACGCTGCCGCCGCCGAAGGGCCAGCTCCCCGAGGATTGGGAGGATCGCGAGCAGACGCTGTTCCGCTCGACCGAGGTGGGCGACGATATGGACCGGCCGCTGATCAAGTCGGACGGCTCCTACACCTATTTCGCCGCCGACGTCGCTTACTTCAAGAACAAGTTCGATCGTGGTTTCGACGAGATGATCTATGTGCTCGGCGCCGACCATGGCGGCTACGTCAAGCGCCTGGAAGCGGTTGCACGCGGCGTTTCGGAAGGTAAGGCAAAGCTGACGGTGCTGCTCTGCCAGCTCGTCAAGCTCTATCGCAACGGCGAGCCGGTGAAGATGTCGAAACGTTCGGGCGATTTCGTCACGCTTCGGGATGTCGTCGAGGAAGTCGGCCGTGATTCGGTCCGGTTCATGATGCTTTACCGCAAGAATTCCGAGCCGCTCGACTTCGATTTCGCCAAAGTGACGGAACAGTCGAAAGATAATCCGGTTTTTTACGTGCAATATGCGCATGCCCGCTGCATGTCGGTCTTCCGGCAGGCGAGGGAGGCTTTTCCCGACCTCGAAGTTTCGCCCGCCGAACTCGCGAAAACCGTTGCTGGCATTGGCGATCCGGCCGAATTGCAGCTCGTCGCCAAGCTTGCTGAATTCCCGCGTGTAGTCGAGGCGGCGGCCCAGTCGCAGGAGCCGCATCGCCTCGCTTTTTACCTCTACGACCTCGCCAGTTCCTTCCATGCGCACTGGAACAAAGGTAAAGATCAGCCGGAATTACGATTTGTTAATGATAAAAACCGAGAATCAAGTATTGCCAGACTTGGGCTGGTGTACGCCGTCGCGTCGGTTTTGAAGTCGGGACTTGCCATTACAGGCACTGCCGCACCGGACGAAATGCGATAACGTCACCATTTCCCCACAATGCGCTGGCATCTCAGAGTTGGCGTTTGCGAGTGGGATAGGCATGGCTGATAAACAACTTGCGTATGATACGCGCGGAAAAGACGATCTGTTTGCCGACGATGATCCGTTGGCCGAACTTGCCCGTATCGTCGGCTTCGAGCCGCGTGTCGCAGCAAATACGGTGACCGAAGCACGGCGCGAGCCCGCCCTCGATCTCGAAGACGAGCTTGGGCGCGAGTTCGACCGTTACGCTTCGCCGCGTCCGCTGGCCGAGCTCGATCGGCCAGCCGAGCCGATCTCCGATGACGTCGCTCCTGACGATTACATCGAGCCCGCACTCGATGTCTCTCCTGCTGCCGAGAGGGCGGAGATTTCCGAGCCGGTTTCATTAGTCTCTGGCGAGGAAGCCGTTGGGCCTGAGGCAGGCAACTGGGATGCGCCAGCCGATGACCGGGCGGCCTGGCCGCAGCAGCTTGCCGTCGAGCCTCCCGGAGTGCCAGTGCAATCGGCCTTCGGCGGTGCGCGGGACCTGATCGAGGAGCTTGAGCTGTCGATCGGCACTGCTCCGGTCTCTCAGCTGCCGCAGCCCGCCAAGGCGCCGCAATGGTCGGCCGCCAGCATCAGGCTGCCGCTTGCCAATTTCCATGCCGCAAAACGCGAGGAAACGGTTGTTCCGTCGGTATCTGTGGCTGAAGCGGCTCCAGCAGCACCGGTGGCTGAAGCGCCGCCCGTCGAGCTTGCCGCTGCAGAGCCGCAGCCGGTCACCGAGCCCTCCGCCCCCGTCGTCGAGCAACTGACCCCCGTCGTCAATGTCGAGCCGTCCGAGGAATTCGAATCCGCATCGCCGTCGCTTGGCTTTCCTGCCGAGCTCGATCGCCACGACGAGGTGATTGCGTCGGAAGAACCTGCCGAGGCCGAGGACTTCGTCGAAATCGAAGACGAGCTGGAAGATTTCGGATCCGACGCCGGTTTCGATCTCATTGCCGCCGCCGTCGAAGGCGAGATCCAGGCCGATGCTGCGCTGACCGAGGTCGTGCCGGAGGTTCCGCATACTGCCGGCACTTTCGATCTTGACGATCTGCTCGCCGACGTTTCGCGTTATCCGGTGCCGCAACGCCCCAATCAGGCGCCCGTTTCGCCGCAGGCCGTATCGATCGAGGCAGCGCCGGTTGCCGTTGCCCCCGTGGCCGCTGCATTCGTCGAGCCGCAAGTGATTGCGCCCGCACCGGTCGCCGCAGCCCCCGTTCGGCCAGTGCCGGTCGAGCCGGCGTCGGTCTATGCTGCCGAAGCCGCAAGGCCGGTCGCGCCGCAGCTTGCCGACGTTGCTGCGCCTAAGCCCGCCGCACCGGCATATTCGCGGGCGCCGCAGCCCGTAGCGGAAGCCGACGACCCCTTCGCCGGCCATGATTTCGAGCTGGATCTTGCCGGCATCGAGCTGGAGCTTGCCGATCTCGATTTCTCCGAACCGCCCGAGCTGAAGGCGGCTGAGCCCGCGCCGCAGCCGGAGCCGCCGGTCCGTGCTTCCCAGCAGGCCGCGACCGTCGCGGCTCACTCCGCACCGGTTTTCGCGCCCGAGCCGCAAGTTCCTGCTTTCCAGCCGGCGGCTTCCGCCCCGGCACGGCCTGCTCCGGCCTTTTCTGCCGCGCCGCAGGTTCCGACTCCCGCTCCGGCTCCGGCCTTCAACTGGGCGGCGCCAGTCTCGGACTCCACCGAAGACCTGCCGTTTGATCCGGCGATGATCTCCGATCCGGAGGAGCGCCCTGAAACGGTCGAGGACATGCATGTGCCGGCGCTGCCGCCGGTCGAGCAGCCCGCGCCGGTCGCCAAAGCTCAGGATTTGGATTTCGATCTCGACGCGGAGATCGCGAGCTTCTTCGAACCGGCCAAGCCACGGGAAAACCCGGTCCCGGCCAGAGATACGGCCGCCGCCGCGGCAAAGCCGGTCAAGCCCACCATCGCCGATGGCCTCGATGATTTCGAGCGGGCGCTGGAGGAGGATTTCCGCCGCAGCGTGCGCGAGCCGGTCGAGCGCCGCGAGACCTCCGAGGTCCGGATTGAATCGGCAAGCCAGGCGGCTGATTTCAGCCGCGCCCGGTCGATGCGCCGGCTGCTGGCCGGAGCCGTCGTGCTCGTGGTCTTTGCCGGCGTCGGTTATGGCGTCTATTCCTCCGTTTGGAACGGCGAGGGGCTCGGCATCGTCGCATCCGGCGAGCCGCGCGTGATCGTTGCCGACAAGGACCCGGTCAAGGTCGTTCCGGAAAACCCCGGCGGCAAGACCGTCCCGAACCAGGATAAGGCCGTTTACGACCGTGTTGCGGGTTCTGCCGAGGAGCCGAAGCAGAAGGCGCTGGTTTCTTCCGACGAGGCGCCGGTCGATGTCGTCCAGCGCACACTGACACCGGAATCGCTGCCTGAGGACGACGAGAACGCCAACCCCGGCGATCAGGTTTCACCGACCGCGGTCGGTGAAACGGAGGATCCGCGTCTGCTGCCGAACCAGGGCAATGCCGACACCGCTTCCGCAAGCGATGCCGACAAGACGCCGTCCGTTTCGCCGCGCAAGGTTCGCACGATGATCGTCAAGCCTGACGGCACCCTGGTCGCCCGTGAAGAACCGGAGCCCGTCGACCAGCCGACACAGTCTGCCCAGGCGACGCCGTCGGCCCTGGCGGCACCGTCTGCCCAGGCGACGCAGTCTGCCCAGGCGACAGCGTCCGCCCCGGCGACAGCGTCTGCCCCGGCGACGCAGCCGTTGACGGCCCGGTCGACCCCGTCCGTGCCTGCGGTGGGTGGAACGGCCGCAAGCTTCCCGTCAAACGCCGTTGCTTCCGCCGATGCGCGTTCTGCAGCGCCTGCCCAGCCGCCGCTTGCCGCTGACGCCGACACGCAGGCTGCAAATCCCGCCCCGGCCGATCCGGCGGTGCGCCCGGTCAAGACCACGGCGATCACCGATACCGCTCCGATTCCGACCGCCCGGCCGGCCGATCAGCCCGTCAACGTCGTCGGCACCGTGACCGAGAAGGGCAATGTCCGCCCAACCGCGCAGGAACCGAAGCCCGCACAGCAGCCGAAGACGACGGAGGTCGCTGCCGCAACGCCAGCCGCCGCCAAGCCGCAGCAGCAGGCCGCGTCCGCCGGCGGCTACGGCATCCAGATCGCCTCGCTGCCATCGGAAGACGAGGCGAATAAATCCTATGCCAGCCTGTCGAAGAAATTCGCCGGCGTGCTGGGCGGCCGTGCTCATGAGATCCGCAGGGCCGATGTCGCCGGCAAGGGCACCTTCTACCGTGTCCGCATTCCGGCCGGCTCCAAGGACGAAGCCGCAGCACTCTGCGAACAGTATCGCGCGGCGGGCGGAAGCTGCTTGATCTCCAAATAGGATCGGGTTTGAGCGCAGTTTTTAAGAGCGGCGGGCCCGATCGGTCCGCCGCTCTTTTTTGTGCATCGCGCTGGACCTTGCTCGCATTTGGCCGGGCGGCGTCTATGATTCTCATATGACCGAATCAAAAGCGATGATCCTTGGCTGCAGCGGCCTCACCCTCACATCCGAAGAGAAAGCCTTCTATCGGGGCGAGCGGCCCTGGGGCTTCATTCTCTTCGGGCGCAACATCTCCGAAGCAGGGCAGATTACCGATCTTGTCGCCGAACTGCGCGACAGCGTCGGCTGGCATGCCCCGGTGCTGATCGACCAGGAGGGCGGCCGCGTCCAGCGGATCCGTCCGCCGGTCTTTGTCCGTTATCCCTCGGGCCAGGCGCTCGGCGATCTTTATCGCCGCGACCCGGCGCTCGGCCTGCGCGCCGCCTGGGTGATGTCGCGGCTGCACGCCTTCGACCTTTCACGCCTCGGCGTCGATGTCGATTGCCTGCCGGTGCTCGACGTGCCGGTCGAGGGCAGCAGCAACGTCATCGGCGACCGCGCCTATGGCGGCGATCCCGAGACCGTCATCGCCATGGGCCGGGCGGCTGCCGAAGGGCTGAAGGCCGGCGGTCTTCTGCCTGTCATGAAACATATGCCTGGCCACGGCCGCGGCTTTGCCGATTCACATCTGGAACTGCCTGTCGTCACCGTTTCCCGCGATGAGTTGGAAGCCCATGATTTCCCGCCCTTCGTCGCGATGAAGGACGAGCTGATGGCGATGACCTGCCACGTCGTCTTCACGTCGATCGACCCCGACAATCCGGCGACGACCTCGCGCAAGGTGATTGACGGCGTCATCCGCGAGCATATCGGCTTTACCGGTCTGCTGCTCTCCGACGATAGCTCGATGAATGCTCTTTCCGGCACGATCGGCGAACGCGCGGCGAATATCATTGCAGGCGGATGCGATATCGTGCTGCATTGCAATGGCCATATGGACGAGATGCTGGATGTCGTGGCAAATGTTCCCCCGCTGGCCGGCGCGTCGCTTGCCCGCGCGGAAGCAGTGGAAGCTGGCTTCTCAGCGCCGGATGCCGCCGATGAAGCGGAATTGAGGGCGGAATTCGAAGCAATGTTTGCGGTAGTCTGATCGCAGAGGAGCAGGGTGGTGAACACGGTCAAGGGCACGGAACGTCCGCAGGCGGCAACGCCGATGGACAAGCTGTGGCAGGATAATGGCGCCGAGCGCGCCAGCCACGAGCCGGCGCTGGTGATCGATGTCGCCGGTTTCGAAGGCCCGCTCGACCTCTTGCTCTATCTTGCGCGCAACCAGAAGGTCGACCTGTCGCGCATTTCCGTGCTGGCGCTCGCCGAACAATATCTGCAGTTCGTCGAAAGCGCCCGGCGTATCCGCATCGAGCTGGCCGCCGATTATCTCGTCATGGCGGCTTGGCTCGCCTATCTCAAGTCGCGGCTGCTCATCCCCCAGCAGGTCAAGGATGACGGTCCCTCGGGCGAGGAGATGGCGGCGACGCTCGCCTTCCGGCTGAAGCGTCTCGAAGCCATGCGTCAGGCGGCCGAAGGCCTCGTCAACCGCAACCGCCTCGGCCGCGACATCTTCGCGCGCGGTGCGCCCGAGCATATTCCCGACCGGCAGCAATCCGCTTATGCGGCAAGCCTCTACGATCTTTTGACCGCCTATGCGGCGCTGCGCCAGCGCAATGCCGTCACCCAGGTGACGATCGAGAGGCGCAATGTCTGGTCGCTGACCGATGCCCGCGAATTGCTGACCCAGATGATCGGCGAGATAGGCGACTGGACGGCGATGGAGCATTATCTGCTGCGTTATCTCGCAGCGCCGGAGGAACGCGTCACGGCGATCGCCAGCGCTTTTGCCGCCTCGCTGGAGCTGGTGCGCGAGGGCAAGCTGGAAATCCGCCAGGACGGCGCCTTTCAGCCGATCTACATGCGCCGCGGTCCCAAACACGCCACGCTGCAGGTGGTGGAGCAGGAGCAGCCGGCTTGATCGATCCAAACAGCGAAGAGGATTTCCAGGGCGGTTTCGAAGACAGGAGCCACGAGCTGCAGGCCGAGATCGAGGCCGAGCGCATCGCCGAGGCGCTGGTCTTCGCCTCGTCGCAGCCTGTCTCGGAAGGCTTCCTCGCCGAGCGCCTGCCTGTAAAGACCGATGTGCGTGCCATCATGCTGCGCCTGAAGGAGCAATATGCGCCGCGCGGCGTCAATCTCGTGCAGGTCGAGGGTGCCTGGGCCTTCCGCACCGCCGCCGATCTCTCCTTCGTCATCCGCCGCGACGACAATGAGGTGAAGAAGCTGTCGCGCGCCGCTCTCGAAGTGCTGGCGATCATCGCCTATCACCAGCCGGTGACGCGTGCCGAAATCGAGGATATCCGCGGCGTTCAGACCTCGCGCGGCACGCTCGACGTGCTGATGGAGGCCGGCTGGGTGCGGTTTCGCGGCCGCCGGCGCACGCCGGGCCGGCCGGTGACATTGGGCACGACACGCGATTTCCTCGATCATTTCGGTCTGGAAGAGCTGCGCGATCTGCCCGGTCTCGAAGAGTTGAAGGGAGCGGGCTTGCTGTCGGGCCGCATTCCGGCGAACTTCAATATTCCCTCGCCGATGAACGACGAACTCACCGAGGATGAAGACCCGATCACCCAGATGGATCTGGAGGAACTTGGGTTGCTCGCACCCCGCTCTGCATCCGAAGATTGAACGGCTTCGTCTTGCTTTTGCCATGCGTGGCGAAAAGAATGGTGATCACGTTTTTTCGACGGGTCTGTGACTTGTCACAAAGGGCGATACCGTGACATTAAGCGCAGTTCGAAGGGCTTGATGTTGGAAACGGTGTTAGAAATCCTTACATCGTGGGAACAACGAAACAGGGAGTGATGGTAATGATGGGTTCTTTTAGCATGTGGCACTGGTTGATCGTTCTGGTCATCGTGCTGTTGCTGTTCGGTCGCGGCAAGATTCCGGAACTGATGGGCGACGTTGCCAAGGGCATCAAGAGCTTCAAGAAGGGCATGACGGACGAGGACGCGCCGGAGACGGCAAAGACCGTCGATCACAAGGCCGACGAAACGAAGTAACCAAGTCCGGGAAAAAGCGCAGCCCCCGCGCTTCCCGTCCAGGAGCCTTGCATGTTCGATATTGGCTGGACCGAGCTTTTGGTCATCGCGGTCGTGCTGATCGTCGTTGTCGGTCCCAAGGATTTGCCGCCGATGCTGCGCGCTTTCGGCAAGATGACGCAGCGCGCCCGCAAGGTCGCGGGTGAATTTCGCGCGCAGTTCGACGAAGCATTGCGCGAAGCCGAGCTTGACGACGTCCGCCAGACCATCAGCGACGCCCAGAAGCTCAACCCCGTCAACAGCCTGCGCGAGGCGATGAATCCGCTTCGCCAGATGGGCAACGAGATCAAGGCCGACCTGCAGAAGGCGTCCGCCGCTCCGGAAAATAAGACCGAAGTGCCGCCGGCCGCGGTTTCCGCCCCGACGTCGTCGATGAGCCTGCCGGAAACGCCGCCTTTGGTGCCTGCGCCTGCGCAGGCTGAGCCAGCAGCAGCGATTGTCCAGGCCGATACGGTTGCCGACAAGCCGAAACCCGTGCGCAAGCCGCGCGTCAAAGCCGCTGACAAGGTCGATGCCGCGGCCGCTGTTGCCGTGCCGGTGGAAAAACCCAAGCGCACGACGGCAGTCAGGAAGCCTGCAACGCCGAAGAAGCCGGCGCAGACAGAGAAGGACGAGGCATGAGCGGTGACATCGAAGACAAGCCGCAGCCGCTGATCGAGCACCTGATGGAGCTGCGCACGCGGCTGATCTGGTCGATCGGCGCGTTTTTCGTCGCCTTCATCGCCTGCTTCTTTTTTGCCAAGCATCTCTTCAACTATCTGGTCATTCCCTACAAGACGGCCGTGGAATGGGCGCATCTCGACGTTGAGAAGGCGCAGCTCATCTACACCGCGCCGCAGGAATTCTTCTTCACCCAGGTCAAGGTGGCGATGTTCGGCGGCCTTGTGGTCGCTTTCCCGATCATTGCCGCCCAGGTCTACAAATTCGTGGCGCCCGGCCTCTACAAGAACGAGCGCCAGGCCTTCCTGCCGTTCCTGATCGCCTCGCCGGTCCTGTTCCTGATGGGGGCCGCGCTCGTCTATTTCTTCTTCACGCCGATGGTCATGTGGTTCTTCCTGTCGATGCAGCAGGCGCCGGGGCATGACGAGGTGGCGATCTCGCTGATGCCGAAGGTCTCGGAATATCTGAGCCTGATCATGACGCTGGTTTTCTCCTTCGGCCTTGTCTTCCAGCTTCCCGTCATCACCACGCTGCTTGCCCGCGTCGGCCTGCTGACATCGCAATGGCTCGCCGAAAAGCGCAAATTCGCCATCGTGCTTGCCTTCGTCGTCGCCGCCGTGTTGACGCCGCCGGACCCGATGTCCCAGATCGGCCTTGCGATACCGACGATCCTTCTCTACGAGATTTCCATTCATGCGGCGCGACTCGTGGAGCGCCAGCGTGCTCGGCAGGCGCTCGAAAAGGAAACCGAATCCGCGGACGTTGCCAAGACGGACAGCGTCTGAGGCGATCCTGGAAATCCCTTTGTGACGCCGTCTCATCCGGTCGAAGCCCGGTCAGGCTTTGGCCGGGTCATTTCTGTTGCAACGACCTGGAACGACGATGCTCGATATCAAATGGATCCGTGAGAATCCCGAAGCGCTCGATGCCGCCCTTGCCAAGCGCGGTGCGGAGCCTCTGGCCCAAAGTCTCGTCGCCCTCGATGAAAAGCGCCGGTCTGCCGTGCAGAAGGCGCAGGATTTGCTCTCCCGCCGCAATGCCGCCTCCAAGGAGATCGGCGCGGCCATGGCGCAGAAGAACGCCGAACTGGCCGAAAAACTGAAGGCAGAGGTCGCCGATATCAAGGAGACGCTGCCCGCAGCCGAGGAAGAAGAGCGGCAGCTGACCGCCGAACTCAGCGATGCGCTGTCGCGCATCCCGAACATCCCCTTCGACGAAGTGCCCGTCGGCAAGGACGAGCACGACAATGTCGTCACCCGCACCGTCGGCGAAAAGCCGCGCTGGAACCACACGCCGAAGGAGCACTTCGAGATCGGCGAGGCGCTCGGCTACATGGATTTCGAGCGCGCCGCCAAGCTCTCCGGCTCGCGCTTCACGGTGATGACCGGCCCGCTCGCCAGGCTCGAGCGAGCGCTCGGCCAGTTCATGATCGATCTCCACACCCGCGAGCACGGGTATACTGAAGTCAGCTCGCCGCTGATGGTGCGCGCCGAGGCGGTGTTCGGCACCGGCAGTCTGCCGAAGTTCGAAGAAGACCTCTTCAAGACCACAGACGGCCGCTATCTGATCCCGACGGCCGAGGTGACGCTGACCAATCTGGTGCGCGAGGAAATCCTCGATCAGGAGAAACTGCCGCTCCGCTTCACCGCATTGACGCCGTCTTTCCGTTCGGAAGCGGGCTCGGCCGGCCGCGACACGCGCGGCATGCTGCGCCAGCACCAGTTCTGGAAATGCGAGCTCGTCTCGATCACCGATGCCGAAAGCTCGATTGCCGAGCATGAGCGGATGACCGCCTGCGCCGAAGAAGTGCTGAAGCGCCTCGGTCTGCATTTTCGCACGATGACCCTTTGCACCGGCGACATGGGCTTCGGCTCGCGCAAGACCTACGACCTCGAAGTCTGGCTGCCTGGGCAGAATGCCTTCCGCGAAATTTCCTCCTGCTCGGTCTGCGGCGATTTCCAGGCCCGACGCATGAATGCGCGCTACCGCGGCAAGGACGACAAGAGCAACAGGTTCGTCCACACGCTGAACGGCTCCGGCACCGCTGTCGGCCGCTGCCTGATCGCTGTCCTCGAAAATTATCTGAACGAGGATGGTTCCGTCACGATTCCGGACGTTTTGCTCCCCTATATGGGCGGATTGACCAAGATCGAACGGGCGGCCTGAGGCGATGCGCATCCTGCTTACGAATGACGACGGCATTCACGCCGAAGGCCTCGCCGCGTTGGAGCGGATTGCCCGCACCCTGTCCGACGATGTCTGGATCGTGGCGCCCGAGACCGACCAGAGCGGCCTTGCCCATTCGCTGAGCCTGTCCGAACCTTTGCGGCTGCGCAAGATTTCCGACAAGCATTTCGCGCTGCGCGGCACGCCGACCGATTGCGTCATCATGGGCATCCGGCAGGTGATGGACATCAAGCCCGATCTCGTGCTGTCGGGCGTTAATTCGGGCTCGAACGTTGCCGACGATGTGACCTATTCCGGCACGATCGCCGGCGCCATCGAAGGCACGATGCAGGGCGTGCGCTCCTTCGCGCTGAGCCAGGCCTATCTCTATGAGGACGGTGCGCGCATCGTACCCTGGGAAGTCTGCGAGACACATGCGCCGGCTCTTCTGGAAAAACTGATGGTCCTGGATCTGCCGGAGGGCACATTCCTCAATCTCAACTTTCCGAACTGCCGTCCCGATGAGGTCGATGGCGCCGAGGTGACCATGCAGGGCAAGCTCGCCTTCAACCTGCAGGTCGACGCTCGTTCTGATGGGCGGGGTTTCCCTTATTATTGGCTGAAGTTCGGTGAGCGCGCCGGCGCCTTCATCGAAGGCACCGACATTCACGCGCTGAAGCATAACAAGATTTCGGTAACGCCTTTGAAACTGGATCTGACCGATTATTCCGTAACGGACCGCGTGGCGCGGGCCTTGGGATACGGAGCACAGGTTTGACGGCAAGACTGGCCGAGAAGGAGGGCTTTGCGGCGCTCGTCCTCAGATTGCGTGCCGCAGGCATCTCCGACCTCGATCTGCTGACGGCGGTCGAGCAGACGCAGCGCTCGCTCTTCGTGCCGCCACAATTTGCAGATGACGCCTATTCGAGCCGGACGATACCGATCGAATGCGGCTCCTTCCTTGAAGGCGTCGATTTTGTCGTCCGCATCCTGCATCACCTCAAAGTCAAACCAGGACAGCGTGTCCTGGAAATCGGCACCGGCAGCGGTTTTACCGCTGCCGTCATCGGCCGCATGGCCGAGCGGGTTCTGTCCATCGACCGCTACAAGACGCTGACATCGGCTGCGCAGAAACGCATGGAATCGCTTGGGTTGCGCAACGTCATCGTCCGCCATGCCGACGGCAGTGCCGGCATGCAGGGGGAGGGCACCTTCGACCGCATCCTGGTGACCGCGGCCTTCAACGCCATGCCGCGCTTTTATACCGACCAGCTGGTTTCCGGTGGCTCGATGATCGCCCCGCTGATGATCTCCGAGAACGAGTGTCGCATGGTGCGACTGACCAAAACCGGCAGCCGTTTCGAACGTGAGGAATTGTTCGAAGCACCCTATCTGCCGATCGTTCCGCGCCTTGCCTCGCTGCTGTAGAGGCGGATGATTTCAGAGCAGATCGGCCTGAAATCTCAAATTCGCATCTCCATCGAAAAAGGAGAGCAGCATGTCGCCCGAAACCGCCCGGACTTTTCCGTATCCTGTTCGAAGCACTGCGATTTTTCACCCGTAAGCTATGGTTATCAACTTCTCAAAAATATCGTACTGATTCCAGCATCTTAACCGCGTGGTAATACTAACGCGTTTTAATAGACTCACAAATGGTTGCGTTCTCAGTGGGTCGAGTCAATGCGTTTCAGTCTTTCGCCGAAGTTCGGGAAGTCCGCCGGTAATCTTCTGGTTGTGGGCCTGCTTGCAAGTGCCGCAACGGGCTGCAGTTCCGATGTGACACGGTTCGGCGGCTTGTTTTCCTCCTCAGGGCAGGATCAGATCACCACCAGTTCCATTCCGCGCAGGAGCGCCCCTCAGGGCGATCCGGTGCCGCGCGCCGATCTCGGCGGTTCCGCTGTTGCCAGCCAGTCGGGTTACGGTGGCGGCAATGGTGCGCTGAATCAGCCCTATCCGGCCAGCCCGAGCTACGATCCGGTCCGTACGTCGAGTGCACGCATGGCGTCCGCGCCGGTTTCGGTGCAGCGTTCCGAGCTGGCTGCGCCGACGGCGGCGGCACCCTCCCGGCAGCGGGAGAGGGAAGTCGCGCTCGCTCAGCCTTTCCCGGCATCGCCCCAGGCTGAAAAGCACCGTTTGGTCGCTCCCGCTCAGCCTAAGGCAACGCCTGATCCTCTGACGACGGGCACGACGCCGAAGGTTTCCGGCTGGTCTGCAACCAATGCGCCTTCCGTGACGCTGCGTCCGGGTGAAAGCATCGCTACGCTCTCCCGGCGCTTCGGTGTTCCGGAAAATGAAATCCTGCGCGTCAACAGCCTGAAGACTGCATCGGCGGCCAAGCCCGGCCAGGCGATCCTCATTCCGACCTTCAACGGCGGCAATGCTGCCAAGGCGGCATCGCAGACGGCCGATCTCTCCAAGCCCGGCAAGATGCCGGAGCCGGTGAAGGCGCCGGAGCAGAACGTCGCCGTCGTTCCCGGCGCCAATTCGGCCCGCGACAAGACCATGGCGAGCGCCGATTCGACCGGCAAGCTTCCGGCCGGCGCCGGCAAGGATCCGAAAGCGCCTGCCGGCACCTATGTCGTCAAGCAGGGCGACTCGCTGGCCAGGATCGCCAAGGCGACCGGCTCCAATATCGACGATCTCAAGGCCGCCAACAATCTTTCGGCCAGCTCGCTCAGGGTCGGTCAGGCGCTGAAGATCCCGGCCGGCACTGCCGACAATATCAAGACGGCATCGATCCCGGCCGAAAAGGTCGATCCGAAGCCGGCTCCGGCGGCGCCCGCCCAGCAGGTAGCCTCCGCTCAGCCTGCGCCCTACAAGGCGCCGGCCGCCACCCAGACGGTCGACGATGTCGAGAAAAAGTCTGACGTCAGCTCCGCCGCACCGGAATCGACCGGCATCGGCAAGTATCGCTGGCCGGTCCGCGGCCAGGTCATCGCTTCATATGGCGCCAACGTCAACGGCAACCGCAATGACGGCATCGACATCTCGGTACCGCAGGGCACGCCGATCAAGGCCGCTGAAAACGGCGTCGTCATCTATGCCGGCAACGGCCTGAAGGAACTCGGCAACACGGTTCTCGTCCGTCACGACGACGGCACCGTCACCGTCTACGGCAATGCCGATACGCTGAGCGTCACCCGCGGCCAGAAGATCCAGCGCGGCCAGACCGTCGCAGTCTCCGGCATGAGCGGCGACGTCAAGCAGCCGCAGGTGCATTTCGAGGTGCGCAAGGATGCGTCCCCGGTCAACCCGATGACTTTCCTGGAGTAGGTAGAGCGTACCAGGAAGCGCAAAAGCCCGGCCACCCGCCGGGCTTTTGTCATTGTGCGCCCAGCATGGGCGCACTCTTGTGGGTGGAAGTCCCACCGTAAGCTGGTCATAGCGAACGAAGAGAAACG
>NZ_NWSV01000015.1 GCF_002531935.1 Rhizobium chutanense
GTGACGCCCGGACCGACATCGACGACGATGCCGGCGCCCTCATGGCCGAGGATCGCCGGAAACAGACCTTCCGGATCGGCGCCCGACAGGGTGAAATCGTCGGTGTGGCAGATGCCGGTCGCCTTGACCTCGACCAGCACTTCGCCGGCCTTCGGTCCCTCCAGCTGTACGGTCATGACTTCCAACGGTTTGCCGGCCTGAACGGCAACAGCGGCGCGAACGTCCATAGGATATCTCCAAATGTTTGAATAAGTCAGGATTCGGTGGTGAGCCTGGACCACAAGCCGCGGGCGTATCGCTGCAGCATGAGCGACTCCTCCCAACGATCGGTGGAGTCTTCTCCGTCGCGGCCTGTGATCGCGTATGGTTTCGGGCCAAGTTCGCAGACAAAGGCGAGACTGTCGTTGGCGGCAGCGCGTTTTCGCCAACTCCGGAAGCCGTATTCCCACCAGCCCAGAAAGAGATCGATCCAAGGCTGATGATGCGGGTACGAGATTTCTATCTGCACCTGCTCTCGTGATGCCACTCGCCCGTGGAACGCCCAGGAATTGTCGAGGATTCGATGAATCATGCCATGGTTCTCTTCCGACACGGGCCAGGCAAATTCGCGGCCGACCAGGAAGTGCGAGATATCGCCCAGCAGCTGCAAATCCGGCAGTCGATCCAGCAAGTCGAGTGTGAAAAAGAGGTCGGTCGTCATTCGATCGCGATGCGTCTCGATGTAGACGGGAATCCTCGCGTCCTCTCCCAGCCGCTGCCAGCCCTCCAGCAGTGGCAGACAATCATCGATCCGACGCAAGCGGATGTCGGGCTGCAGGCAGATGTGGTGAACACCGAACTCGGCAGCGTTTTCGAGGACCGGCTTGAGGTCATCTATGGACTTCGGGAAACACTGACCTTCGGCCTGAAGACCGTATTGGCTCAGGAGAGCGTGAAGGCGCCGTACGTATTCTCGATCATACCAATGCGCGCTCACCCCGTCGAACCCCGCTTCAGCAATTTGGCTGATGCTCTCCTCAAGGGTGGGGTCAGCGCGCCTGCTGCTGCGCAGTTCCATCGCCCAGAGCGATTGAAAGACCAGTAGTGACTGCATTCGTCCTCCGCCTGCCAAAGTCTGGGCCAATATCGGGGCCGCATCAGGCGGCCCGCGCGCTTCTCAGAACAGCTTTAAGGTTGAAGGTGGGGTCGGCTAGTGCCTCTGGGTCGGGGCTGACGCCCGCGGCAATCAACATCTCGGCCAGCTTGATGTCCTTGGCCAAGCCATTGCCGATGCCGAGACCGGCAGCAGCAACGAGACGCCCGTCATCAAGGTAGAATTCCAATTCGCCCTCGCCGAGCGTCCGCACGATGCTCTGATGCCCGGGCAGCGGCAGCCCCGCCACCTGCAGCCCGAGATCATACTGGTCGGACCAGAACCAGGGGATAGCCGTGAAAGCGCCCTCGCCGCCAGCCATGTTGCGAGACGCAGTCTCCGCTTGGCCGCGGGCATTCCGCCAGCTTTCGAACCGGATATGTCCTCCGCCCGGCTGAGCCACCGCAGCGCAATCACCCGCCGCGAAAATATCCGGGTCGCTTGTGCGTAGGCAATCGTCGGTCAGGATGCCATTTCCTGTCGCAAGCCCCGCCGTTTCCGCGAGTACTACATCCGGCTGGACGCCGATCGCCGCGACAACGACGTCGGCCGGCACCGCGTCGCCATTGGTGAGAACAACGGCGTCGTCAGTGATTTCGGCCACGCCCTGGCCAAGATGGAATGCGACGCCTTCATCTTGGTGCCTGGCGTGGAGCTTTGCTGCAAAGCGCGGGGGAACGGCGCGCCCCAGCGGCTTCGGCGCAGCTTCGATGACGCTGACGGCACTGCCTTTTGCGCGCAGCACGGCTGCAAGCTCCATTCCGATCAGACCACCGCCGATAATTGCGATTTTTTTGCCGGCGTCCCCACGAGAGAAGACACTTGTTGCGTCCGCATAGGTGCGGAAGTCGAATGCGCGCTCCGCCCCAGGGCATGTCAATCGCCGCGGACGGGCGCCGGTGGCGAGCAGAAGCTTGTCATAGGCGAGCGTTCGGCCATCGCTTAAAACGACCGATCGCGCCTGGGCATCGAGCCTCGACGCCGAAACGCCCTGAAGATATTCGATTCCTGCAGCGGTTAGCGCTTCGCAACCACAGATCGGCTTCATTTGCACCGTGCCGTTCAATGGCTTCGAGAGCGGCGGCCGCTCGTAAGGCAAATGCGGTTCCGCGCCGATCAACGTGACGCTGCCGGGAAATCCCGTTTCTCGCAGCGCGAAGGCTGCGCGCGTGCCGGATTCGCCCGCGCCGACGATGACGATGCCGTCCATAGGTTTCTCCAGTGAAAAGTGGCCGGCGCTCGTGAGGAGGAGACGCCGGCCGGGGAGGATCAGTTCTTCTTGGCGTATTCGGTCATGTTCTTCGGCGTGACCAGCTCAAAAGGAACCCAAACCTCCTTGTCGACGCTGTTGCCATGGGCCAGGGCGACGGCTGCATCCACGGCACTTGCCGACTGCGCCTTGGCGTTCTGGAACACAGTCGCGTCGAGGTCGCCTGCGGCCATGGCGATGAGAGCATCTTGTGTCGCATCGATGCCGACGACGATGACGTCATCCATCGACACGCTTGCAGCTTTCAGGGCCTGGATCGCACCGAGCGCCATTTCGTCGTTGTTGGCGAAGACGACGTCGATCGGCCGACCTGCGGTGATCCAATTCGTCGTCAGATCCATCGCGTTCGTGCGCGTCCAGGCAGCAGACTGCTCGTCGGCGATGGTGGCGCCTTTGCAATCACCGACCGCCAATGTCTCCTTGAACGACGATGTGCGGTCGCGCGAGGCCTGGTGGGCGAGATCACCCATAAGAATATAGACCTGTGCGTCGCCTGCCTTTCCCTTCTTTTTCAACAGATCGCAGGCGGCCTCGGCGCCGAGCCTGCCGGAGTCGGTTTCCTTCGAGCCGACATAGGCCTGCTTTTCCGGCAGCTTGTCGATATTTTCCGGCGCGAGGTTGAGGTAGACAAGGGGAATTCCTGCATTCTTCGCTGCCGCGCTGATGCCGGTAGCCGCTGATGTATCGGCGAGCGTCATGATGATCGCGTCCACCCCTGACGCGATGAAGTTGTCCACCTGGCTGCGCTGTTTGGAAACGTCGGTCTGCGCGTCCTCGATCTGAAGATTGACGCCGCTGAGCTTCGACGCCCTTGCCTGAAGCCCCTCGCGCAGCAGCGTCTGAAAATTGTTGTCGAAGCTCTGCATCGACACACCGATCGTCTCGGCCGAGGCAGCCGTCGTCGTCAGGGCGGCCAGGACGGCCGCCACACAGATTGATTTCATGTCATCCTCCCAAAGGGCGCCGGGCCGCCCGATCCGTTCCGGAGGCCGCTCGGCCTGCCTATGTCGCTGGCTCAGATCAGAGCCACGCGAACCTCCCCATCGACCACTTCGGCCTTATAGGTCTTCAGGTTCTCACAGGCGGGAAGTCGCAATGCCTCGCCGGTGCGATAGTCAAAGGCGCCCGAATGCTTCGGACATTCCACCTCGAAATCCATGACCAATCCGTCGGCGAGGTGGATCGCCTCGTGGGTGCAGAGCCCGGCGGTGCAGTAGACGCTGTCGTCCGGACCGCGGTAGATCGCGTAGGTGCGCCCGCCATGGTCGAAGCGGATGGCTCCCTCCTGCTCGATGTCGTCAAGTCTGCCAGCGGAAACCCAGGTCATTCGGCTGCTTCTCCCATTTCTACGCGAGCTTTGCGGGCGGCGAGTTTTTCCTTCCGCCTGCGGTAGCGTTCCTGCATCTGCGCTTCGCCTTCGGGGGAGCCGTCGTGCCAGGTGCCGAACCACTTATCGAGCGGGATCAGGGCGTCGCCGTAGTTCACCTCGAAGTACTTGTGGTGGAGGTAGTGGGCATAGGCGTGGCTATCGACCAGCTTGTCTTCGCCGATCTCGACCTTGTCGAAGCCGACATGACCCGGAATGGCCCCGAAACCGGCATAATGCAGCTGGTAGAGCATGATGATCGGGTTGGAGGGCAGGATCAGGTGGTAGAAAGCCGTTCCGAAATAGAGCAGATGCTCGACCGGATGCATCGACAGCGACGACCAGGGCGAAGGGTTGACCGAATTATGGTGAACCGAGTGCACCCACTTGTAGAGAAGCGGCGTGTGGATGAGCCGGTGGATGCAGAAGAAGTGAAACTCATGGATGATCGGCACCACGAGCGCGACGAGCGCCAGCGTCCACGGATTTTCCGCAAAGCCAAGCCATGGCGCGTAGCCATTGGCATAGGCCCAGAGCATTCCGACTTCGACCGCTGTCCAGATAGTGACGCCAGACAGGAAGGTGCGCAGGATGTTGTCGAGGTTCTGGCTTTCGAACCAGAAGGCGTTATTCTTCTGCTCGGCCGGGAACCTGCCGTTATATTTGAAGCGATTTTCCTGCCGCTTCAGAACGTAAAGATGCAGTTCGAAGGCGCCGTAGAACAGAAACACGCAGATCGCATTCACGGCGTACAGCCAGGCGATCCAGCCGAAGCCGATCATCTGCATCGTCTCGATCGGCGGAATGACCCATGCCCAATAAGCGACAGCCGAGGCAGCGAAGATCATGTTCCAGGGAAAAAAGTAATGCGGCAACCACTTCGCAATCGCCATCAGCCGCGTGGGAAACATAAAAAGCGGTGCGTTTTGAACGGGCTGGTTCGGCGCCCAGTCGCCGCGCTTGTTACGCGTTCCATACTTCAGGTCGTCCATTATGGCCTCCTCGCGGCGGATCCAGTCTCGCCGCGACCATGAAATTGATGTCGGAGAGCGCCCTGCGCATCTTTGTTCAAGTGTCGCTCGGGCTCTCCTTCCTGATACAGAAATATCAGGAGACCTTCCGGATCCCGAGCGTATTCTTGATCTAATTAGATCAAAGCGCTTCCTCGGTGAGGACGGGCTCCATCCCGCCGAAGCAGGATGAACTGCCGACGGTAGCCGAAGGGCGGCTGCATCCAGCATATGCTCAGCCAGCGGCTTCGTTGGAAACGAGGAATTCTTAGGGGTAGGTCAGCTGTTCCGGGAACAGTTCGCCTGAGAGAGTTCTGCCCGCGCGAAATATCTGCCAGGGATTCCTGCTCAGATAATGTCGGAGACAAAAATGAATGCGACCAGGCGGGGAATGCCACCTAGGCCGCTGCGATGGCGGCAAGCATGTGGTCCGCGCTCGCCCGCGCATATTCGCCGACGACCTCGTCGGTATTGGAAGGATTGACGTTCGCCGAAGCGTCGTCGCCGACCCATTCGCCGGCGATCAGGTTCTTGTGCAGCATCGTTGCTCCGTTCAGTGTAAACCAAGATAGGCCTTGCGAACTTCCTCATTGTCGAGAAGGGCGGCACTGTCGCCCGACAGGTGAATCCGTCCATTGACCATGACGTAGGCGCGTTGAGAGAGTTTCAGGGCGTGGTTGGCGTTCTGCTCCACCAGGAAGATCGTCTTGCCCATGGTCGCAATCTCGCGCAGAACCTCGAACACGCGCTTGACCACGAGCGGTGCAAGCCCGAGCGAGGGTTCGTCGAACAGGATGAGCTGCGGGCGCGCCATCATGGCGCGGGCGATGGCGAGCATCTGCTGCTCGCCGCCCGACATCGTGCCGGCCACCTGATTGCGCCTCTCCTTGAGCCGCGGAAAGAGCTCGAACATGGTGGTTCTGTCGGTTTCGAAATGCTGCATGCCGACGGGCGTCGTGCCCATCATCATGTTCTCCTCGACCGTCATCTCTTGGTAGATCTGCCGCCCCTCCGGAACCAGCGAGATCCCCCGCCGGGAGATCATGTTGGTCGGGGTGCGGGAAATATCCTCGCCCCGATGGAGAATGCTTCCCGAGGAGGCGCGCGGCGTGCCGAAGATCGACGACAGCAGGGTGGTTTTGCCTGCGCCGTTCGCGCCGATCAGGCTGACGATCTCGCCTTCATAGACCTGGACCGTGACGGCCTTCAGCGCTTCGACCGGACCATAGTGAGCATGCACGCTCGAAAATTCGAGCAGCGGAGACCGGCTGGTGGACGACTGGCTCATGCCTGTACCTCTTCTTCGCTGACGCCGAGATAGGCGGCGACGACCGCCGCGTCGTTGGCCACATGCTCGGGCGTTCCGTCGGAAATGACCTCGCCATGGTCGAGAACCACGATGTGATCGGAAATCCGCATCACGAGTCCCATGTCGTGTTCGATGACGAGAACGGTTTGATCGTGATCGCTGCAGAGCCGCTGTATGACCTGCGCCAGCTCTCGGGTCTCGGAGGGATTGAGGCCAGCCGCCGGCTCGTCGAGGCAGATCAGACGCGGACTCGTGCACATCGCGCGCGCGATCTCCAGGCGCCGCTGGCGGCCGTAGGGAAGCTCTCCGGCAAGGCGATTTGCGTCTTCGACAAGACCCATCTGCGCCAGCCAGTAATAGGCCCGGTCGATCGCCTCGCGCTCGGCGCGCCGAAAGGCCGACGTCCTGAGAACGCCGCTCAGAATGCCGTTGCGCGTTGCGCGATGCTGGGCGACCAGCAGGTTCTCGACCACAGACATTTCCTTGAACAGACGGATGTTCTGGAAGGTTCTGGCGATGCCCGCCCGTGTGACGAGATGCGAACCGCCGGAGATCGGCCTGGTGACGAGGTCGCCGATGTCCTCGTCGCCGCCGTCTCCCTTCAGCAGGATGCGTCCTTCGCTTGCCCGGTAGAAACCGGTGATGCAGTTGAACATGGTGGTCTTGCCGGCGCCGTTCGGGCCGATCAACGCGGTGATGGCGCCTTCCTCCACCGAGAAGCTGACGTTCCGGTTCGCAACGATGCCGCCGAAGCGCATGGTGACGTTCTGAACCTCCAGGATCGGCGCGCTCATCGTCCCGCCTCCATCTTCGCCTTCGCAAGCAAGGACGGCGCTACGCTGTCGCTAAGCGCGGAACTGCTTGGGAAAAATGCCGGGCGCCTGACGCGGACGAGGCCGCGCGGTTTCCAGATCATCATGACAACCATCAGCACGCCGAAGATGAGAACGCGGTATTCCGCGAACTCGCGCAGCATTTCCGGAAGGATCGTCAGCACGAGAGCGGCAAGAATGACGCCGACCGTCGATCCAAGACCGCCGAGCACGACGATCGCCAGGATCAGCGCCGACTCGAAGAAGGTGAACGATGTCGGGTTCACGAAGCCTTGGTGAACGGCGAAGAACACGCCGGCAAGCCCGCCGGTCGAGGCACCCAGCATGAAGGCCGTGAGCTTGGTGAAGACGTGATTGACGCCGAGCGAGCGGCAAGCGATTTCATCCTCGCGCAGTGCTTCCCACATGCGCCCGAGCGGGATGACGCGAAGCCGGTGGACGACATAGATTGCCGCGCAGACGACGAGAAACAGCACGACGTAGATGAACCAGAATTTATAGTCGGCATTGTAGGGAATCCCGAAATATTCGTGGATCGGCACGCCGCCCTGTTTGGCCGTGCGGGTGAATTCCAGTCCGAAGAATGTCGGCGCCGGAGCCGGCGCGCCGTTCGGCCCGCCGGTGAATTCGAGCCAGTTGTTGAGGATCAGACGGATGATTTCGCCGAAGCCGAGCGTGACGATGGCGAGATAATCGCCATGCATCTTCAAAACCGGAAAGGCCAGCACCATACCGAAAAGCGCGGCGAGGAAGGGGGCAATCACAAGGGCGCTCCAGAAACCGAGGCCGAGATATTGCGAGCCGAGCGCCAGCAGATAGGCCCCGACGGCGTAAAAGGCGACGAAACCCAGGTCGAGAAGGCCGGCAAGTCCCACGACGATGTTGAGGCCGAGGCCGAGCAGGCAGTAGATCAGCGCGAGGATGGCGACGCCGAGAAAATACTTGTCGGCGATGAAGGGGACGCTGAGGCCGGCGAGAAATAGCGCTGCCAGCAGAAGGGCCGGAGACTTCTCCTTTCCGGTCATGACGGTCACGCCCGCGCCGGTGCGGGTGGCCGTCCCGGTAAGATGCGCCCCGAGGCTGCTCATCTGCACGAGCGAGATCGCGATGCGACCGGCCGTGACGACAGACGCAAGCATCAGCGCGCGCGTCAGCTCGTTCGTGAAGGAAAAGCCGTCGAGGACCAATCCGGATAGCGGTCCGAACAGCACGATCGAAATGACGAATGTGAGAAGCGCCTCCCGCAGGAGCGCAATAAGTCTTGCTGACTGCATGATACCCGTTCCCACTTATACTTTTTGGATCTCCGGACGGCCGAGGAGCCCGGACGGACGGAAGAACAGAAGGATGATCAGCAGCGCGAAGGCGAAGACGTCCTTGTAATCCGTGCTGACATATCCGGCGAACAGCGCCTCGGTCAGGCCAAGCAGCACGCCGCCCAGAACGGCGCCGGGCAGAGAGCCGATACCGCCGAGAACGGCGGCGGTGAAAGCCTTGATGCCCATCACGAAGCCGATGAAGAAATTGAACGAGCCGTAGTTGAACGTCACCAGCGTGCCCCCGACGGCCGCAGTCGCCGCGCCGATCACGAAGACGGTGGAGATGATCCTGTCGGTGTTGACGCCGAGAACGGCCGAGATGCGGATGTTCTGCTGCGTCGCCCGGCATTCGCGGCCGATTCTGGTATAGTTGATGACATAGGTGAGGATGCCCATGGCGATCAGCGAGGCGACCAGGATGACCGTCTGCATATAGGTGATCTGCGCGAAATGCCCGCCGCTGCCGAAGCGGAATGCGCCCTGGATGAGGGTGGGGACGCCCTGGTCGCGTGCGCCTTGCGCGATCTGCACGTAGCTCTGCAGCATCAGGGACATCCCGATCGCCGAAATGAGCGGCGCCAGTTTGGTCGAGCCGCGCAGCGGCCGGTAGGCGACGCGCTCGATCGTCCAGCCGTAGACGGCGGTGAGGGCGCAGGTGATCACCAGCACCGAGATCAGCGCGAAAGGAACCGATTGGACGCCGAAGAAGGTTAGCACCGCAAGCGTGATCGCCGCGATATAGGCCGACACCATGTAGACGTCGCCATGGGCGAAGTTGATCATCCGGATTACGCCGTAGACCATGGTGTATCCGACCGCGATCAGGCCGTAGATGCTGCCGAGCGTGATGCCGTTGAAGAGCTGTTGAACCAGGATATAGAAATCCATGGCAGATCCCCTTTTGTTTTTCTCTGGGCAGGGAGTCCAGCCGGACCCGGTCCGGCTGGAGCGAAGCGGCTGCCTTACTTGACGAGGACAGGGGCGCCCTTGTCGTCGAAGTTATAGAAGACGAACTTGAAGTCCTTGATGTCGCCCTTCTCGTCCCAGCCCAGCTTGCCGATCGCCGTGTCGATGGTGTTGCCACGGAGGTAGCTGCCCTGCACCTTCAGATCGTCGCCTGCCTTGAGAGCGGCGACGATGGCCTGGGCGTTGGCATAGCCGTAGAGCACGTAGTTGGCCGGTGTGATGTTGGCCTTCTTCAGGGCATCCTGTACGCCCTTGGTCGAAGGATCTTCCAGCGGATCCGGGGTTGCGGAATAGTAGACGTTCTTGAGATTGGCCGGACCGCCGGCTGCCGATACGAGTTCGGCCTGGGCAAAGGCGTCACCGCTGACGACGACGACATCGACGCCCTGCTCCTTGAGCTGGCGGATCAGGGGGCCGCCTTCCGGAATGAGGCCGCCGAAATAGACGGCGTTCGCGCCGGAGCTCTTGATCTTGGTGACAAGCGCGTTGAAGTCGCGTTCGCCGCGCGTCAGGCCTTCGTAGAGCACCGGCTTGACGCCGCGCGCTTCGATCGTCTTCTTGACGGCGTCGACGAGGCCCTGGCCGTAAGTATCCTTGTCATGGATCAGCGCGATCTTGTCGCGCTTCAGCGTGTCGAGGATGAAGCTGCCGGCAACGACGGCCTGCTGGTCGTCGCGGCCGCAGCCGCGGAAGAGATTGTCAAAACCACGGTCGGTGACGGTCGGGTTGGTGGACGACGGGGTCATTTCGAGAATGCCGGCGTCGTTGTAGATCTCGGAGGCCGGGATCGTGCTCGACGAGCAGAAATGGCCGATCACCGCCTGGACCTTGTCCTGATCGACGAAACGGTTGGCGACCGCGACCGCTTGCTTCGGTTCGCAGGCATCGTCGCCCTTGACGAGCTCGATCTTCTTGCCGTTGACGCCGCCATTCGCATTGACGTCGCCGACATAGGCGGAGACGCCGTCGAACACCTGTTGGCCGAACGTCGCGTTCGCGCCCGTATACGGACCGGCGACGCCGATCTTGATCGTGTCGGCGCAATAAGCCTGCGCAAACGTCAGAATGGATGCGAAGGCGGTCGTGGCAAGAAGCTTGGAGATGGATTTCATCGATTTTCCCTCTGGTTGAAAGACTTCGGTTTGGAGTGCGTTCGACGCAGGTTCGGCCGGCGTTCATATGATTTTTGTTCGGCGAAGTACCTGATTTGAAGAGGTAATTCTTTCCGTTCTTTAACTTGGAGACGGCTTCAAATCGGAGATTTCGGCTCGCTTTCCAGTTGACACTTATATGATAAGTGACATATACGAAGATCGTCAAGCCGAAATGTTGACGTCGCCCTCAAGGACGGGTGAAACTGGAACATGGCGGCGGCCGCTCCGATCGCAGGGCGCGGTCGGCACCTGAAACGGGAAGTGGGGAACAACACGGTGAACATCACGCCACGCAACTGCCGGGTCGGCGTCGATATCGGCGGCACGTTTACGGACATAGCGCTCGATCTCGACGGCACGCTTCACTCGACGAAGGTCCTGACGGACTACACCGCTCCGGAGCGGGCTATTCTCAAAGGCGTGAAGGCCGTTGCCGAGATGGCGGGGATTGCGCTGTCGGAGATCGGCATTCTCATCCACGGCACGACGCTTGCGACCAACGCCCTGATCGAGCGGCGTGGCGCAAGGACGGCCTTCGTGACGACCGAAGGTTTCCGCGATGTGCTGGAAATGCGCACCGAAAATCGTTTCGAGCAGTATGATCTCAACATATCGCTGCCGCCCGCACTCATCGCCCGCGCCGACCGCCTGGTCGTCCGTGAGCGCATCGACGCGGCGGGCCGCCTACTGCTCCCGCTCGACGAGGCTTCGGTCGCCGCCGCGGTCGAGAAGATCGCCGAGGGAGCTTATGAAAGCGTCGCGATCGGCTTCATCCACGCCTATGCGAACGGCGCCCACGAAGCCGCTGTCCGCGACGCCATCCTCAAGCGCCTGCCTGAGATTTCCGTATCGATCTCATCCGAGGTTTCGCCGCAGATGCGCGAGTTCGAGCGCTTCAATACGGTCTGCGCCAACGCCTATGTCAAGCCGGCGATCAAGTCCTATCTCGACCGTCTCGTCGTCTCGCTGAAGGAGATCGGCGTCGGCTGCCCCGTCTTCATGATCCATTCGGGCGGCGGCATCGTCTCGGTCGAAAGCGCCTCCGAATTTCCGGTCCGCCTCGTCGAGTCCGGCCCCGCCGGCGGCGCGATCTTTGCGGCCGACATCGCGCGCCGGCATGGCCTGGACGCGGTGCTTTCCTTCGATATGGGCGGCACGACGGCGAAGATCTGCCTCATCGAGAACCAGGTGCCGAAAACCGCAAAGACCTTCGAAGTCGCGCGCACCTACCGCTTCCGCAAAGGCTCCGGCATGCCGATTTCCATTCCCGTCGTCGAGATGGTCGAGATCGGCGCCGGCGGCGGCTCCATCGCCTCGGTCGACGGCATGCGCCAGATCCGCGTCGGCCCGCATTCGGCCGCCTCCGAGCCGGGGCCGGCCTGTTACCAGCGCGGCGGCAAGAACCCGACCGTGACCGATGCCGATCTCATCCTCGGCAAGCTCGATCCGGAGAATTTCGCCGGAGGCGCCATCCCGCTTTCCGTCGATGCAAGCCGCAACGCCATGCGTGACGATATCGGCGCCGTCATCGGCCTCGATCCCGAGGCCGCCGCTTACGGCACCTGCGAGATGGTCGACGAGAATATGGCGAATGCCGGGCGGGTGCATACCGTCGAGAACGGTAAGGATATCTCTGATTTCACGATGATCACCTTCGGCGGCGCCGGCCCGCTGCATGCGGCCCGCCTCTGCGAGAAGATGGGCATCTCCACCTTTCTCGTTCCGCCGGGCGCCGGCGTCGGCTCGGCCATCGGCTTCCTCAAGGCGCCGTTCGGCTACGAAGCCGTGCGCAGCTCGGTCTTCAATCTTTCGAACTTCGATTTCGCCGAAGCCAACCGCCTTCTCGACGCCATGAAATCCGAGGCGATCGGCTTCGTGGAAGGCGGGCTCGAAGCCGGCGCCCCCGTCATCGAGCGGACCCTGTTCATGCGTTACGCCGGCCAGGGCTGGGATATTCCGGTGCCGCTGGAGGCCGACCGTTTCGACGCGGCGAGTGCCGGCAGGATCGCCGCCGCCTTCCAGGCCGAATATGAGCGGTTCTTCGGCCGGGCGATCGAAGGGCTCGACGTCGAAATCGTCAGCTGGTCGGTCAAGGCCGCCTCCCCGCTCCCGCCGGTGGCGCGCGTGGCCTCCATCGCCGAAGGCGGCACTGTGTCGCCGCGTCAGCGCCGGCGCCTGTTCGAGGCCGCACAGGGCGCCTATCTCGAAGCGGGAATCCATGAGCGGCAGGATCTGAAGCCGGGCGACGTCGTCGCCGGCCCGGCCGTCATCGTCGAGCGTGAAACCTCGTCCGTCCTGACATCCGCGTTCAAGGCGATCGTCCAGAACGACGGCTGCCTCCTCGTTACCAGGCAGTAAGGAACTCCACCATGAACCAGTCCATGATCGATATTCACATGCAGGTCATGTGGAACCGCCTGATCTCGGTGGTCGAGGAACAGGCCCAGACGCTGATCCGCACCGCCTTCTCCACCTCGGTGCGCGAGGCGGGCGACCTGTCGGCCGGCGTCTTCGACCTTGAGGGCCGCATGCTGGCGCAGGCGGTCACCGGCACGCCGGGCCATGTCAACGCGATGGCGGAATCCGTTGCCCACTTCATCCGCGACATCGGTCCGGAGAACATCTTCGAGGGCGACGTCTACATCACCAACGACCCCTGGAAGGGAACGGGACATCTTCACGACATCACCGTCGTCACCCCGTCCTTCCACCACGGCAGGCTCGTCGGCTACTTCGCCTCGACGGCGCATGTGGTCGATGTCGGCGGCCGCGGCTTCGGGCCCGATGCGCGGGAGGTCTACGAGGAAGGCATCTTCATCCCGATCATGAAGTTCTTCGAGCGTGGCGAGTTGAACCGCACGCTCATCCATATCGTCAGGAACAATGTGCGGGAAAGCGACAAGGTCGTCGGCGACTTCCATGCGCTTGCGGCCTGCAACGAGACGGGACACCGCCGCCTGATCGACATGTTGACGGAGTTCAACCTCGAAGACCTGTCGATGATCGGTGGCTTCATCCTCAAGCACAGCTGCGAAGCGACGCTGGAGCGGCTCAAGAACCTGCCGCACGGCTCCTGGAGCTACAGCCTCGATCTCGACGGTTACGACGAACCCGTTCACCTCGCGGCGAAGCTCAGCATCGGGCCTGACGGCGTCGTCGTCGACTTCGACGGCACCTCCGGCATGAGCAAGTTCGGCATCAACGTTCCGCTCGTTTATGCCAAGGCCTATGCCTGCTACGGCATCAAATGTGTCGTCGCTCCGGAGATCCCCAACAACGCGGCCTCTCTCGCACCGTTCGAAGTCATCGCTCCGGAAGGCTGCATTCTCAACGCCAAGCGGCCGGCACCGGTCGCCGTCCGGCACGTTCTCGGTCATTTCGTGCCCGATCTGGTGCTCGGCGCGCTGCATCAGGCGCTGCCCGGCGAAGTGCCCGCGGAAGGCGCCAGCGCCCTCTGGAACCTGCATATGAGCGTCCGGCCGCTTCCCGGCAACGACGCCAGGGGTGCCGAAATCCTGATGTTCAACTCCGGCGGCTCCGGCGCGCGCACGGCGCTCGACGGCCTCAATGCCACGGCATTTCCGAGCGGCGTCCACACCATGCCGATCGAGGCGACGGAGAATGTCGGCCCGGTCATCGTCTGGCGCAAGGAGCTGCGCGAAGGCTCCGGCGGAGCCGGCGCACAGCGCGGCGGTCTCGGCCAGATGATCGAGATCGAAGCGGCCGAAGGCTTCAGCTTTCGCTTTTCCGCGATGTTCGATCGCATCGGCCATCCGGCGCGCGGCCGCGACGGCGGGCTGGAGGGCGCTGCCGGTGGCGTGGCGCTCGACGACGGCACCGTCTTGAAGGGCAAGGGGCTTCAGTTCGTTCCGGAGGGACGCCGCCTAGTTCTCTCGTTGCCGGGCGGCGGCGGCTACGGGAACCCCGGCCTTCGCCCGGCCGACGCCGTCGCGCACGACCTGAAGCACGGTTACATCACCAAGGAACAGGCCGGGCTCTATGCCAAGGCGGGAGACAAGGCATGAACATGATCAAGTTTGAAAGCGCACGCGTCGCCTCCATCAAGTCGTCGCCTTCCATGGCGGTGTCGATGGCCGCCAAGGCAATGAGAGCCAAGGGCGAGAGCGTCGTCGATCTCTCGCTCGGCGAGCCCGATTTCGAAACGCCGGATCATGTCGTCGAGGCCGCCGTCGAAGCGATGCGCAAGGGCCTGACGCGGTACACCGCCCCGGACGGCCTGCCCGAGCTTCGCCAGGCGATCGTCGCCAAGTTCAAAAGAGAAAACGGCCTCGACTATGCGCCGGACGAGATCTCCATCGGCAACGGCGCCAAGCAGATCCTGTTCAACGCCTTCCTCGGAACGCTGGAACCCGGCGACGAAGTCATCGTGCCGGCACCCTACTGGGTTTCCTACACCGATCTCGTCATCCTGCACGGCGGCACGGCCAAGATCGTCCAGTGCGGGGTCGAGGACGCGTTCAAGATCACGCCCGAGCGGCTGGAAGCGGCGATCACGCCGCGCACGCGCTGGTTCCTGTTCAATTCGCCATCCAATCCGACCGGCGCGATCTACACGGCCGACGAACTCAAGGCGCTCGGCGCGGTGCTGGCGCGCCATCCGCGCGTCGCCATCATGTCCGACGAGATCTATGAGCACATCGTCTGCGCCGATGTGCCCTTCACCTCCTTCGCGATCGCCTGCCCTGACCTCAAGGACCGCACGCTCATTATCAACGGCGTGTCCAAGGCCTATGCCATGACCGGCTGGCGCCTCGGCTACGCGGCCGGGCCGAAGGAGCTGACGAAGGTGCTGAACAAGCTTCAGTCGCAAAGCACCACCTGCCCTTCGTCGATCACGCAATATGCGGCAGCGGCGGCGCTCGACGGCCCGCAGGACTTCGTCACGACAGCGGTTGCGGAGTACAAGGCGCGCGGCGCGCTCGTCGCCCGCGGCTTCTCGGCCATTCCGGGCCTAGAGGTCCGTGCCCCCGAAGGCGCCTTCTACCTATTTCCGAAATGCAGCGGCTATATCGGCAGGACGGCGCCGGACGGCAGCCGGATTGCCAACGACACGGAGCTGGCCTCCTATCTGCTGAAAGAGGGCAAGGTGGCGACGGTTCCGGGGGCTGCCTTCGGCGTTGAACCCTATATCCGTCTTTCCTTCGCCACCTCGCGCGACAATCTTTCCATTGCGATCGAGCGCACGGCCGACGCACTCGCCAAACTGCGATAGGAGGACGTTATTCCATGACCGACTACAACCGCACGCTTTTGACCGGCGCCGCAGGGGCGCTTGGAACGCAGCTTCGTCAATCCGGAACCAGGCTCGGAAAGATCGTCCGTCTTTCCGCCCGTTCGCCGATCAAGGACCTTGCGCCACACGAAGAGGATTTTCCTGCCGACCTCACCGACTTCGAGGCGGTGTCGCGCGCGGTCGAAGGCTGCGATGCGATCGTCCACATGGGCGGACAGGGGCTCGAAGCGGCGTGGAAGACCATCCTCGACGCCAATATCGCCGGCAGCTACAACATCTATGAAGCGGCCCGCCGGCACGGGGTGAAACGCATCGTCTATGCAAGCTCGGTTCACGCGATCGGCTTCTATGAGCGAAACGAGACCATCGACGGCAATGTGACGACACGGCCCGACAGCCTCTACGGCGTCTCGAAGACCTTCGTCGAAAACCTCGCGCGCTATTACTTCGACAAGTTTGGAATCGAGACGGTCAGCCTGCGGATCGGCTCGTCCTTCCCGGAGCCGACCGACCGGCGCCACCTCATCACCTGGCTCTCCTACCGCGACTGCCGCCAACTTGTCGAAAAGAGCCTGTCGGCCGAGCGCGTCGGCTTCATGGTCGCCTATGGCATGTCGAACAACAGCCGGGCCTTCTGGGACAATCGCACCGCCGCTTCACTCGGCTATCACCCGCAAGACAGCGCCGACGATTATGCCGAAAAGGTCTTCGCCAAGACCAGGCAGGGTGATCCCAATGACCCCGCCGTCCGATTCCAGGGCGGAAGCTTCGCCGCCGCCGGCCACTACGAAGACGAGAACAAGTGAGCGCGGCCATGCAGGCTTCCAGGTCATCCTATGACGTGATTATCGTCGGCGGCGCCGTCGTCGGCAGTTCCACCGCCTATTTCCTCGCGACGAACCCCGACTTCACCGGATCGGTGCTCGTCATCGAGAAGGACTGGACCTACCAGCGCTCGGCGACGGCCCTGTCGTCGAGCTCGATCCGGCATCAGTTTTCCAATGCCATCAACGTCCAGGTTTCCCAGTTCGGCACCGAGTTCATCCGCAACTTCAAACAGAATGTCCGGGTCGACGACGACACGCCGGAAATCGGCTTCCATGAAGCCGGCTATCTTTTCCTCGCCGATGACGAGCGCGGCGAGCAGGTGCTGCGGCGCAACCACGAAACCCAGCTCTCCTGCGGGGCCGAGGTGACGCTTCTCGATCAGGACGGTCTCGCAAAGCGCTTTCCCTGGCTGAATCTCGATGGTTTGAGACTCGGAAGCACCGGCGAGCGCGGCGAAGGCTGGTTCGACAGCGTCGGCCTTCTCCAGGGTTTTCGCAAGAAGGCGCGATCGCTCGGCGTCGAATACATCGAGGACGAGGTGGTTGCCGTCAACCGGGAAGGCGACCGGATCGTCTCCGTGACGACCAAGGGCGGCCAGACGATTGCCTGCGGCACGATGGTCAACACCTCGGGCACCAACGGCAAGAAGGTCGCCCGCATGGCGGGTCTCGACGTTCCGGTCGAACCGCGCCGCCGTTCGCTGTTCGTCGTCGACTGCCGCACGCCGCTCGAAGGCAAGGTCGGCCTGACCATCGATCCGACAGGCGTCTTCTTTCGGCCGGAAGGCAAGTTCTACCTGATGGGGACCTATCCCAAGCACGACCCGGAAGTCGATCCCAACGATTTCGACGTCATGCATGACGAGTTCGAAGAGGAAATCTGGCCGACGCTCGCCAACCGCGTTCCCGCCTTTGAGGCGATCAAGGTCGTAAACTCCTGGGCGGGGCATTACGACTATTGCACGCTCGATCACAACGTCGTCCTCGGGCCGCATACGGAGGTCGGCAATTTCCTGTTCGCGAACGGTTTCTCCGGACATGGACTGCAGCAGTCCCCGGCGATGGGCCGGGGGCTTTCCGAACTCATCACCCATGGCGGCTTCAAGACCCTGGACCTGTCGCCGTTCGGATATGAGCGCGTGGTGGCGGACCGTCCGTTCCTTGAAGACGCGGTGATCTAACAACAAGGCGGGGAATCCCATGAACAGCGAAATTACCAAACGAAGCGGCGGGCAGGTGCTGGTCGACGCGCTGCGCATCCATGGCGTGGACCGCGTCTTCGGCGTGCCCGGGGAAAGCTACCTTGCCGTACTCGACGCGTTTCACGATGCCGAAAAGGCGATCGAATTCGTCATCTGCCGCCAGGAAGGCGGCGCCGCCTATATGGCGGAAGCCTACGGCAAGCTGACGGGCAAACCGGGGATCTGCTTCGTCACGCGCGGGCCGGGAGCGACGAATGCCTCGGTCGGCGTCCACACCGCCTTCCAGGACTCGACGCCGATGATCCTGTTCATCGGCCAGGTGGCGCGCGACCAGATGGAGCGGGAAGCCTTCCAGGAGATCGACTATCGCCGGATGTTCGGGCAGATGGCCAAGTGGGTCGTCGAGATCGAGGACGCGGCGCGCATCCCCGAGCTGATCAGCCAGGCTTTTCACCGCGCCGTCAACGGCCGGCCGGGTCCCGTCGTGATCGCGCTGCCGGAAGACATGCTGACGGACGTGGTCGAAGTTGCCGATACGCCGGCCTATAGCCGCGTCGAAATCTATGCCGGCGAACCGCAGTTGGAAGAATTGCGGTCGCTTCTTGCCAAGGCGGAGCGTCCGCTTGCGATTGTCGGCGGCGGCGGCTGGACACAACAGGCCATCGACGACCTGGAGACCTTTGCGGAAGCTTTCGACCTTCCTGTCGCAGCCTCGTTCCGCTGTCAGGACATGTTCGACAATACCCACCGCAATTATGCCGGCGATCTTGGCCTCGCCGCCGGTCAGAAGCTCATCCGGCATGTCAAGGATTGCGATCTGCTGATCTCGATCGGCGCCCGTCTCGGCGAGATGACGACCGGTGCCTATACGCTGATCGACATCCCGGTTCCGAAGCAAACGCTGGTGCACATTCATTCCGGGGCCGAGGAGCTCGGCCGCGTCTATCACGCGACTCTCGCCATCAATGCCAGCCCCGCCGGTTTTCTGTCGCAGGCCGCAAAGCTCAAGCCCGCATCGGCGCCGGCCTGGACGGAATGGACGAGGGCCGCTCATGCGGACTATCTGGAAAACCTGAAGCATCCGCAGACGCCCGGCGACGTCCAGATGGGCGACGTCATGGCGTGGCTGCGCAAGCATCTGAAGTCCGATGCGATCCTGACCATGGGTGCCGGCAACTATACGGCATGGGCCCATCGTTTCTACCAGTATCGGACGTTCCGTTCGCAGCTCGGGCCGACCAACGGTTCAATGGGTTATGGCGTACCAGCTGCGGTCGCCGCCAAGATCACCGCACCGGAGCGCACCGTCGTCGCCTTTGCCGGTGACGGATGCTTCCTGATGAATGGGCAGGAACTGGCGACAGCGATGCAGTACGATGCACGCGTCATTTTCCTCGTCATCAACAACGGCATGTACGGAACGATCCGCATGCACCAGGAACGGAACTATCCGGGCCGCGTCTCAGGCACCCGGTTGACCAATCCCGATTTTGCTTCCCTCGCCAGGTCCTATGGGTTGCATGGAGAGACGGTCGAAAAGACCGAAGACTTCATGGGGGCATTCGAAAGATGCGAGGCGTCGGGCAAGCCGGGGCTGATCGAAGTGCGGATCGATCCGGAAGCGCTGACGGTCAAACAGACGCTGACTGAGATTCGCGAACAGGCGATCGCTCAGGGCAAATGAGTTGGCAGGCCGTTTGAAACTATGGCCCGCATTGCCGCGCGGGCTCTTTCACTGCGAGGCGCCGCAGAATGATTTCGCCAGCCTCGAAGCTGACCGTGCCCTACTCCACCGTCTCGCTGCTGGCCGGTTCGTCGAGCAATGCGCGGTAGCGGTTCAAGCTCTCTTCCAGATGCGCGGCGATGGCGTTCTTCGCACCCTTGGCGTCGCCCTGGGTGATCGCCGAGAGGATCGCCGCGTGCTCCTTGTTGATCTTCTTCAGGTACCCCTGATAGGCGCGTGACGACTCGCGGTGCTTGAGGACGAGTTCGAAGTTGATGCTCTCCATCACCGCTTCCAGAAAACTCGGGAAATGCGGGTTTCGCGTCGCCCGCGCGATCGCCAGATGGAAATCGAAATCGGCGCGTGCCTCGACTTCGGCATCCTCCGTCTGAAGCGTTTCGAGATGATCGTAGGCGCGGGCGATGCCGGCGAGCGCCTCAGGCGTGCGCCGGGTGGCGGCAAGCGCTGCGGCCTGCATTTCGACACCCAGCCGCAGCTCGAGGATCTGCATGGCGGAACGGATGTCTTCGACTCGGCTGATCTCGAAATTCAGGGTCTTGGCGTCCTTTTCGCTAACGAAAACGCCGGCCCCCTGGCGGGCGGTGACCCTGCCGCCGACCTTCAGCGATGTCAGCGCCTCGCGCACCACCGTTCGCGACACGCCGAACTCCTCGCAAAGCTGGGCGCTCGATGGTATTTTTTCCCCCGGCGCATATAATCCCGAGTCGATGCGCTCGCTGAGCTTGGCAACGACGATTTCTGCTAGGTTTCCGCGTTGCGTGATGATCGACAATGTGTGCTCCGATTCTAGGCTCCAGGCCAATTTAGCACATATCACATATCACGCCACCTCCTCGTGGCGCCCAGCTTTTCAACTGAACAGATCCCGGATGACTTCTAGAGGATGCGGGATTGTCCTGCGGTCTATTTCCTTGACCTGCGACCGGCAGGAATAACCGGTCGCCATGACGACGGTTCCATCCTCGCTGGCGACGATCTGTTCTGCCCAACTCATCGCATAGAGCTTTTCGGAGATCTCCCGGTTGCGGGCCTCATGGCCGAAGGTTCCCGCCATGCCACAGCAGCCGGCATCGGCCACCTCAAGGTCAACGCCGAGGGCGCGGAAGACCGCTTTCCACTGCGCAGCCGCCGAGGGCATGTTGGTGCGTTCGGTACAGTGCGGCAGAAGCCGGACCTTCGTTCCGGCCTGTCGCCGGTTCGCCGCCAGCTTCTCGCTGCTCGCGGCGAGCCACTCCTGCGGCAGCAGTACCGAAGCGTGGGACGGTCCGTCCGGCAGGGTCTTGTACTCGCTGCGATAGGCAAGGGTCATGGAGGGGTCCAACCCGACAAGCGGTACGCCGGTTTTCGCCAAACGGTCCAGCGAGCGCGCGGTCGCCGTCGCCGCCTTTTCGAAGCGGTCGAGATAACCGTGGACATGCAGCGCCTTGCCGTTGGTGAACGGCGGCGCGATGAACGGCGACAGGCCGAGCTTGCGGGCGACTTCGACGGCGGCGATGACCACTTTGGGATCGAAATGCGCCGTGAAGGCATCCGGAACGAAGACGACGGTGCGGCTGCGCGCCTCGGGAGCCATTGCCATGATCTGCTCCACATCGGCGGTCGGGACTCCGAGACCGGCCAGTGATGCCGGCGGCATCCTGGGCAGCGCGGTCAGGCCGACAAGCTTCATCGCCGCGCGGCCGGCAGCCGTTCCGGCCAGAAGATTGTAGAGAGGCCGGATCCGCGCCATCAGCGGCAGAGTGGCCTCGATGCCGGCCACCAGCGGATCTTTCAGCGGCCTGAGATAGCGGCCGTAATAGAGGTTCAGGAATTTCGACCGGAACGCCGGGACGCTGACCTTGACGGGACATTGACCGGCGCAGGCCTTGCAGGCGAGGCAGGTGTCCATGGCCGCCCGCACTTCGTGCGAAAAGTCGGCGCGGTTGGCCGGGTTCAGCGAGTTGAACGCCCGCCTGATAAGCCCGATCGCCTTGTTCGAAGTGCGGAGCCGAACCGCTTCTTCTCGGGGATCGACGCCCTGCTCGACGAGAAGCCGCAGCCATTCCCGCATCAAAGCGGCGCGCCCTTTCGGCGAATAGAGCCGGTTGCGGGTCGCCTTGTAGGACGGGCACATCGGGCTGGTTTCGTCGAAATCGAAACAGGCGCCGTTGCCGTTGCAATAGGCCGCATTGTCGAAGGCGGCGCGGATCTCGTTGCCGATGATGCGGTCGACGCTTCCGCGCAAGGGAACCTCGTCGATCTTCATCAGCGCGCCGTCGTCGGGCGTGGCGATCTTGCCCGGATTGAGGCGGTTTTCCGGATCGAACGCCTTCTTGATCTGCTGAAGGCTGGGATAGAGATCGCCGAAGAATTCCGGCACATATTCGGACCGCACGCCCTTGCCGTGTTCTCCCCAGAGAACGCCGCCATGTTTGCGGGTCAGCGCCACCACCGCGTCGGTGATTTCCCGGATGAGCGGCAGATGGTCGTCCCGCGTCAGGTCGAGGGCCGGCCTCACATGCAGCACGCCCGCATCCACATGGCCGAACATGCCGTAGGAGACGCCCGCGGCATCGAGAAGAGCGCGGAATTCGCTTATATAGGCGGCAAGATTATCGGGAGGAACGGCGGTGTCCTCGACGAAGGCCACCGGGCGCACCGGGCCTTCGACATTTCCGAGAAGGCCGACGGCGCGCTTGCGCATCGCCCATATCGCTTCGACCTCCGCACTGTCCCGGGCGATCGTAAGGCCCGTATTGCGAACGACATCGGCGCCGGCGAGTGCCGACGTTACCGCCGCAAGCTTCTGCTCGAGCTCGACCGGGTCGTCGGCCAGCACCTCGGCGATATTGATGCCGTTGGCGGGGCCGCGCTGGTCGTCCGGGAAAAACCGGGCGATGCCGCTCCACACGATGTCGCCCTTGGCAAGGCCGAGCACCTTCTCGTCGATCGTCTCCACCGACGCGACGTTGAGCGCGGTCAGCGACCTCGCATCTTCGAGGGCCGTGTTGAAGTCGTCGTAGCGGATATTGACCAGCGCCGAATGTTTCGGGATCGGCAGAAGGTTGAGCTCGATCTCGGCAATCATCGCCAGCGTGCCTTCCGAGCCGCACAGGATCGCATTGAGATCGAACCGTCCGTCGTCGCGGCGGATATGCGCGAGATCGTAACCCGTCATGTAGCGGTTCAGGCGCGGAAAGATGTCCTCGATGCGCGCACGCTCGTCGCGCGCGATCCTGTCGACCGTCCGGTGGATCTCCCCGAGGCGGTCGCCGCGAGACTTGATCTCGGCGAGAGACACATCGTCTAGGGGACGCGACCACCAGTCCGTGACATCGGTGAGGACGATCCTGAGGCCGAGAACATGGTTGCTCGTCTTGCCGTAGAGACAGGAGCCCTGGCCGCAGGCATCGGTCGAGACCATGCCGCCGATCGTCGCCCGGTTGGAGGTCGAAAGTTCCGGCGCGAAGAACAGGCCATGATCCTCGAGGACACGATTGAGCTGGTCTTTGACGACGCCGGCTTCGACGCGGGCGACACGCCGCACCGGATCGATCTCCAGGATCCGGTTCATATGCCGTGAGCAGTCGACGACAATTCCGTCCGTCAGCGACTGGCCATTGGTGCCGGTGCCGCCGCCGCGCGCGACGACGCGCAGGCCGCGGAACGTGTCTTCGGAGAGGACCCGCATCACGGTCTTCATGTCCTCGATATCTCTAGGAAAGAGAATCCCCGCCGGTTCGATCTGGTAGATCGAGTTGTCCGTCGAAAGAACGGTGCGCGAGGCGGCGCTGGTCTCGATGTCGCCGGCAAAGCCCGCCTCCAGCAGCCGCTCGAAGAAGCCGGCGCTGGGAAGGAGTAGAGAGTCTTTGGTCTTGATACGAGGGATCATTTTTTATCGCTGCCGAAATCGCCCAAGTCTTGCAAAACTTGGCATATAAGTGATAACATACAAATGAGTTGACGCAACTGAATTGGAGGTGGGACGTGAAGGATCAAACAGCAGTAATCGTCGGCGGGGCCTCCGGCCTCGGATTGACCACGGCCAAGCTTATGGTCTCCCACGGAGCCAGCAAGATCGGCCTGATCGACCGCAACGCGGAATTGCTGGCTTCGTCTGCGGAAACGCTTCGTTCGCTCGGCGCTGATGTGGCGACATCGGTCGCCGACATTGCCCGGGCGGAGACGGCGCACAAGGGTTTCAATGAGATCGTCGCGAAGCTCGGCCGGGTTCATGCGCTTGTCAACAGCGCGGCCATCTATCCCCGTCGGCCGATTCTCGAAATCACCGACGAGGAATGGGACCTCGAGAATGCCATCAACGTCAAGGGAACCTACCACATGATGGTGGCGGCGGTTCTCCATATGCGCCAGCACGTCAATGCTCCTGAAGTCACCGGACGAATCGTCAACGTGACGTCTGTCGACGCCTTCAAGGCCCATCCCCAGAATGCCCATTATGCCGCGACCAAGGCCGCGGTCGTCAGCCTCACCAAATCTTTCGCGGCAGAATGCGCGAAAGACCAGATCCTCGTCAACTCCGTCGCGCCCGCGGGTTTTGCCACCGACCGCGCCAAGGAACTCGGATTCCTGCCCGAGCTTGCCAAAGCGAGCGCGCTCGGACGGGCGGCCGAACCCGTCGAGATGGCGGAATGGATCGTCATGATGGCCTCCAGCCGCAACACCTACGCGACCGGCGAAAACGTCGTCATCAGCGGGGGCTATATCTATGTTTGACACCTATCGCGTCGCAGTCGTGACCGGTGCCACCGGCGGTATCGGCAAGGCGACAGTGCTGGAACTCAGACGACGAGGGCTAACGGTCTATGCCGTCGGCCGCAGCGAGGCGCCGCTTCAGGAACTCGCCGCCACCGATGGTGTGATCCCGATCCAGGTCGATGTGCGCGATACCGATACGATCGCCAGGGCTCTTGCCGGCATCGAGGTCGACGTCCTCGTCAACAATGCCGGCATTCTGTCGACGCGCGCGCTGTTCCATGAGATCGATCCGGCCGAGATCGACGCGATGATCGACGTCAACCTGAAGGCACCGATGCATCTCACCCGCGCATTGCTGCCGGGCATGGTCGAGCGCAAGCGCGGCCATCTCCTCTATGTCGGTTCGAGCGGCGGCCAGGCGCCCTACCCGAACATGGGCGCCTACGGCCCTTCGAAGGCCGGCCTCAGCCTGTTCTGCGACAATCTTCGATGCGACCTGCTCGGAAGCTCGGTCAGGGTCACCGAAGTCGTTCCGGGCCGCGTGCAAACCGATCTCTACAGGACGGCGATGGCCGGAAACCAGGCGCGCGCGCTGCTCTATGACGGCTACCGTCCGATCCAGCCGGAGAACATCGCCTCGATCGTCGTCAACGCCATCGAGCTTCCCGTCTTCGTCGACGTCGCCCGCATCGAAGTGTTCCCGACCGACCAGGCGACCGGCGGCGGGACCATGGTGAAGTTTCAAGACTAGGCAAATCGCTCAGCTGGATAAAACATCATCCGTGCATTGAAGGCCTGTCTTTGAACGGGTGCACTGCCGGGGAAGCGTGCGGTGACACCGGACAAGGTGCACGGCCTTCACCGCCGGGGCTCCGATTGCCCTCGAGATAGGAGGCTGACACGTTGAGCCCGCGATCCGCCGCGTCCTACGGCTCGCGTATTGCGTTGTCGAGGCCACTCAGAAGCGGATACAGGAAATAGGAGATCACCGTGCGGTTGCCGACCTTGATTTCCGTGGACACGGTCATGCCGGGAAGCAGCCGCACCGGCACATCCGAGGCATTCAGCCGGGTATCGGCAAGCAGGATGCGCGCCTTGAAGAAGGGGGCGGCCGGCTGGCTGGGGGTGGCGGTCTGCTCCTGCTGGCCGGTGAGGAACGTATCCTCGCTGATGGTTCTCACCTTGCCCGTCGCGGTGCCGTATTTCTGGAAGGGGTAGGCATCGAGCTTGACACGCGCTTCCTTGCCGACGGCCACTCGGCCGATATCGCGCGTATTGATCGAGACTTCCGCCTCCAGCGGCACGTTGATGGGCACGAGCGTGACCACCGGCTCGGCCTCGCGCACGACCGAACCGACCGAGCGTTGCGCCAGATCGAGCACGACGGCATCGGCAGGGGCGGTCAGCGCCACCATGTTGCGGCGCAGCTCCATCTTTTTCAGCTCCTCGTCGGCCATGTCGCGCTGGCCGCGCAGCTCAACCAGCTGCTCCATCGCCGCCCGTCGGAAATCCTCGATGAAGGCCTGGCGGTCGGCTTGCAGCTTCGCATAGCTATGGGCGGCCTCGTCGGCCCGGCCACGGACGGCGGTCAGGTCGGACTCGACGTCGAGGCGGGCGTCGCGGGAGCCGAGCAGCGTGATCAGCGAGCCGCTCTGTCTGTCATAAAGCCGCTCCCGCGCTGCCTCGATCCGCGAGAGCCCATCGCGCCTGTCGTTGAGCACCGCCTCCTGGTTCTTGCTCGCCGCAAGAGCGGCCGACTGGCCGGCGATCTGCTGGTCGAAATTCTGCAGCTGCGCCGTGTAGAAGGCCCGCCGCTGGGTGAACAGCTGCGCCTGCAGCAACTGATCGGGCGTATCTCCCGCCATCTTCGTATAGTCGGCGCCGGCAAGCTCGGCCTCGATGCGCTTCACCTGGGCGTCGAGGGCGGAGAACTTCGCCTGCTGCTGGTCGACATCGGCCTGGCTGAAGGTGGCGTCGAGGGTGGCAAGGGTCTGGCCGGCATGCACCACCTCGCCGGCCTTCACCTCGATCGTGCGGATGATCGAGGTTTCGAGCGGCTGGACGACGATGGTCGGCTGGGTGGTGACGAGCTTGCCTGGCGCAATCACCACCTCGTCGATCGACGAGACCGAGGCCCAGGTGATCGCCGCGGCAAGCAGCGCCGTCACGCAATAGAGCGTCATGCGGGCAACGCGCGGCGGCGCGCGTTCTTCGAGCTCGACGGCGTCGGACTGGAATTCCGCGATCGCCGGCGGCAGCGGCGGGCGGGCGGCAAGTTCCCTGCCCTTGTCCGGGCGCTTGTCTGATGGCCCCTTGTCTGATGGTCCCTTGTTTGAAGGGACTGGCAGGTTTTCACCGGATTTTCTGACATGCGCGTTCATGCGACCTGCCTCATTTGCTGGGCCCAGAGGTGGCGGTAGGTCATGCAGCGCGACACGAGCTGATCGTGCCGGCCGATATCGGCGACCTTGCCGCGATCGATGACGAGAATGGCGTCGGCATCGACGAGCGTGGAAAGCCGGTGCGAGACGATGACGACGGTGCGGCCGGCGGCGATGCGGCTCAGATTGTCGCGGATGATCGCCTCGCTGTCAGGGTCGAGCGCGCTCGTCGCCTCGTCGAAAATCAACAGCTTGGGATCGGTGATCAGCGCCCGGGCAATTGCCAGTCGCTGCTTCTGACCGCCGGAAAGGTTGGCGGCATTTTCCTCCAGCATGGTGTCGAAGCCGCGCGGCAGCCGCTCGATGAACTCCTCGGCGCCGGCGATGCGGGCGACTTCCATGATCTCCTCGATGCTGGCATCGGGTTTTGCGGCAGCGATATTGTCGCGAACCGAGCCGCGAAACAGGAAATTGTCCTGCAGCACGACGCCGATGCTGGTTCTCAGATGCACGAGGTCGATCTCGCGACTGTCATAGCCGTCCATGCGCACCAGCCCTTCCTGGCTCTGGTAGAGCCCCTGGATGAGCCGGGTGATCGTCGTTTTGCCCGAGCCGCTTTTGCCGACCACGCCGAAGACGCAGCCTGCCGGAATGGCGAAGGAGACGTTGTCGAGTGCCGGGGTGCTATCCGGGCCGTAGCGGAAGGTGACCCTGTCGAACTCGATGCGTCCATGCAGATGCGGCCTGACACCACGGCCGCGGCCTGCCTGTTCCGGCCGCTGGTTCATGATCTCGCCGAGCATCCGCACCGAGAGCGCCACTTCCTGATATTCGTGTACCATCGTGACGATCTGCACCAGCGGTCCGGAGACGCGGCCGGCGAGCATGTTGAAGGCAACAAGCGCGCCGATCGTCATCGCGCCGCTGAACACGTCGAGCGCGCCGAGGCCGATGATCGCAACGCTCATCAGCTTCTCCAAGAGCCCCGTCATCGCCTGGGCGATCGTCGAGATCTTCTCGACCCGGAAGCGCACGGAGATCGACTGCGCCGAATAATCGTCCCATACCTTGCGTTGGCGCGGCTCCAGCGCCAGCGATTTGACCGTGCGCATGCCGTGCACGGTTTCCACCAGCAGCGCCTGCCGGTCGCCTTCGGCCTGGTAGAGCGCCTGGAGGCGGCGCTGGAACGGCCCGACGAGCAGCATCACGACGAGCCCGACGAGAGCTGCGAAACCGAGCACGACGAGCGTCAGCTTCAGGCTGTAGAGAAGCAGGATCGGCACGAAGACCAGCAGCGAGACGCCGTCCAGCAGCGTCAGGAAGAGCCGCCCGGTCAGGAATTCGCGGATGCGCCCCGTCTGCTGCATGTGCTTGACGAGAACCCCGGCCGAGGCATGCTCGAAGAGCGCGATCGGCAGGTTGAGCAAATGGCCGAAGGTGCGTGTCGCGACCCGGATGTCGATCCTGTTGGTCGCATAGAGCAGCAGATAGCGGCGCAGGAAAGTGAAGGTCGCGTCGAAAACGAGGGCGATCGCGATGCCCACCGTCAGAACCGTCAGCGTCGCATAGCTCTGGTGGACGAGCACCTTGTCGATGACCAGCTGAAAGAAGATCGGCGTCGTCAGCCCGAGGCCGTAGAGAACGAAGGCGGCGAGGGCCACATCCCGGAAGAAGCTTCGCTGCTTGATGATCTCAGGCACGAACCACCGGAAGCCGAACGGCCGGTCCTCGTCCGACATGCGATAGTTGCGCTTGAGGAGAACCACCGATCCCGGCCAGGCCTTCGAGAATTGCTCCTCGCTGAGGAGCATGACTTCGGGGCGCGTCGCAAGCGGGTCGAGAACGCGGATCCTCTCTTCCTCCCCGCTCCCCTCCATTCCGGCGATGACGACCCAGTTGCCGTTGGCGAGTTCGGCGAGCACCGGGAATGCTTCGCCCAGCTGGGAGAGGGACCGCCAGTCCAGGTTGAGGTGCCTGGCCCGCAGGCCGGCATCCTTGGCCATCCGCAGCAATCGCCGCACGGCGACGGGTTCGTTGCCGACCGCGTAATCGTGCTGCAATCGCTCAGGCGAAAGATCGACGCCGTGATGACGCGCGACAAACGCAAGACAGTGCAGGTTGGTATGCAGAAAACCACTCATGGCCCACCTGAAACGATACGAGACCGAGGCTTGGATTCACAGAATTGGAGCGTCCTTTGTGCGTCCGAATGGCACACGGCGCTTCCGCGCGCGCTCCACACCCTGTTTATCAGTTGAAGTTCGGCGAGGCGTTCGAAGCGCCCGCCTGCGCCGACTGGATATCGGTTGCGGCCGCGGCCGACATGTCGCCGATGCGGCGAACCGCACCCGCCTCGACCAACCCGCCAAGCGCCTTCTGCATGAGATCCACCGCATTGGCGAAGGCATCGACAGGCATGACGATGCGCTGGCGGAAGACCGGCTTCGGATTGTTGTTGGCGTCGCGATCGGTGGCCGAAAGCGACATCAGGTCGATGCGCACGATCGTTCCCGTAACGGTGATTTCATTGATACCGTCTGCATAAAGTTCGTCGCTCATTGTTCTCTCCTCCGGTTGATAATCAAAACGTCGTCACATCAGGGTGTCTTGCGTCCATTAGGATGCCCTTGAATGGACAGGGATATGTCCGTGCTGCCATGCCGGAAACGGATCGCGAAGGCCGACTGCGCTCTGCGGATCGAACCCCGTCTCCTCCCCGGTCAGGCAATCATCGAGCGCAACGCGGATCGCTTTCTCGTCGAAGCCGGAACCGATGAAGACGAGTTCCTGGCGGCGGTCGCCCCAGACCGCGTCCCAATGCCGGTCGATGAGCTGGCGGAATTGCGGAAAGCGCGGCCATTGCACCTGCGGCACCGAGGCCCACCAGTATCCCCTGGTTTCGATGCGGCACTGGGTGCCGGCGATCGACAGCAGGCCGATCTCATCGGGCCTCGTCGCCAGCCAGAAATGACCCTTTGCGCGGATGAGGCCCGTCCATTTCCGGTCCAGGAAATCCTTGAGCCTCAGCGGCGCGAAGGGCCGGCGGCTGCGATAGACGAAGCTTGTTATGCCGTATTCCTCTGTCTCCGGCACATGCTCGCCCCAGCCGAAGAGCTCCTTGTGCCAGAGCGGATGGCGGGCGGCCTTCGTCTCGCTGAAGAGGCCGGTGTCCAGGATCGCCCCGAGCGGCACCTGGCCGAAGACCGCCTCGACGACCTGGGCATCCGGATTGAGTGCGGCGACGACCCGGCGAACCTCTGCGAGATCGGCGCAGGGCACGTCGCCCGCCTTGTTGATGATGACGACATCGGAAAATTCGATCTGCTCGACGAGCAGTTCCACGAGCTTGCGCTCATCGTCCCCGTCCCGCCTTTCGCCGCGATCGGCGAGAAAGTCGGCGCTCTGGTAATCGGCGAGAAGATTGACCGCATCGACGACGCAGACCATCGTATCGAGACGCGCCACGTCGCAGAGGGCGGCCCCGCGCTCGTCGCGGAACGAAAAGGTGGCTGCAACAGGCAGCGGCTCGGCAATGCCGGTGCCCTCGATCAGCAGATAGTCGAAGCGGCCGGCGGCTGCGAGGCGACGCACTTCGCTCAGGAGATCGTCGCGCAGGGTGCAGCAGATGCACCCGTTGGTGAGCTCTACCAGCGTCTCGTCGGTGCGCGAGAGGCCTGCTTCCCCTTCGCGCACGAGATCCGCATCGATGTTGACCTCGCTCATATCGTTGACGATGACGGCAACCCGGCGGCCCTCTCGATTGCTCAGGACATGATTGAGCACAGTCGTCTTGCCGGCGCCGAGAAACCCGGCGAGAACCGTGACCGGCAATCTGTTGTCTGCACGCATCATCAAGACTCCTACTCTTTACAGCATGCTAGCCTTAGATCCTCGCGCCCTTTACGCCGCGAGCTGCGGTTTGAACGTCACATCCACATAGTAGTTCGTGCTGTTATAGCTGGCTGTCGGGAACAGCCCGCCGGCTCCGTAGGCATAGACGCCGTTGCTGCCGCCGGGCGCCTTGAGATCGCCGTTCGTCACGTCGCTGGCAAAATAATTGCCGGTCGCCGAATAATTGCCGTTGCTCGAGTAAGAAACGACGTAGGTCGTATCCGCCTGGATCGCGATCTGCTGGGTGAGCTGCGCAGTCTGCCAGCCGCTGGCCGTTTCGTTGCTGAAGGCGACGCTGCCGATGAGCGTGCCCGAGGCGGTCCAGAGATAGCCGTTATGCGGGCCGGTATTGTCGGCGCCCTTGTAGAAGCGGATGCCCGTGATCCAGCCTGACGTGTCGGCCTGGAATTTCATGCCGAGATTGACCTGCTGGTTGTCGTTGACGGAGGCGATTGCAGGCGTCGCATCGGCGGCAAAGAGGTTCTGCTCCGGCCCTGCCGTCTGGCCGCCATTGATGGTGAGCGCAACCTGCGCCGAGGCCGTGCCGCCCTTGCCGTCCGATATCGCGTAGCTGAAGCTCGCCGATCCCGAATAGCCTGCCGTCGGCGTGAAGGTCACCGTCTGGGCCTGGGCATCGTAGGTGGCCGAGCCGTTGACCGCGCCGCTGACGCCGGTGATGACAAGCGGATCGCCGTCGGCATCGGTGTCGTTTGCCAGGAGCGCCGAGGCCTGGATGGTGAGCGGCGTGCCGGTATTGGTCGAGAAGCCGCTGTCATTGGCAGCGACCGGAACCGCATTCTGCGCGCCGCCCTGCTGATAGAGCACGTCGACCCAGTAATTGCTCGCATTGTAGGAGGCTGTGGGGAACAGGCTGCCCGAGCCATAGGCATAAAGGCCGTTGCCGCCGCTCCCAGCACTCGACGGCGCCGTCAGCGCGCCGCTCGTATGGTCGGTCGTGAAATAGTTCGCCGTTGCCGAATAGAAGCCGTTCGAATGATAGCTCGCCACATAGGTGGCGCCGGCCGTGACATTGATCGGCTGGGTGAAGGACACCGTCTGCCAGCCGCTTGCCGTCTCGTTGATGAAGGTCGCCTGGGCCAGAAGCTGGCCGCTGGCCGTCCACAGCGAGCCGACATGCGTGCCGCTATCCCCGGCGCTCCTGTAATAGGTCAATCCGGTAATCTGGCCGCTGGCGGAAGCGATGAACTTGACGCCGAGTTCGACCGAGTTCGCGTCATTGGCAGCAGTAACCCCCGACGTGTCGGTGCCGGTGAACAGGCTCGACGTCGTGCCCCCGCCCGTCTGCGAATTGACCGTGAGGCTGACCGTTGCCGAGGCTGTTCCGCCAAACCCGTCCGAGATCGAATAGGAGAAGCTTGCCGCACCTGTATAACCCGCCGTCGGGGTGAAAATGACGGATTTGGTCTGGCTGTTGAAGGTCACCGTTCCATTGACCGCACCATTGACGCCGGTGATGCTGAGCGCATCGCCATCACCATCGGTGTCGTTTGCCAGCAGGCTGGCCGCGGCAATCGACAGCGCCGTGCTGGAATAGGTCGTGTAGCCATTGTCGTTGGCAGCGACCGGCACCGCATTGCTCGTCTGGTTGTAGACGACATCCACCCAGTAATTCGACGACCGGTAGCTGGACGTCGGGAAGCCGGAGCCATCGGCAAAGACGCCGTTGCTGCCGGCAAGCGCCGTCAGCGAGCCGTTGCTATGGGCTGATGTGAAATAGTCTGCCGTCGCCACATAGCTGCCCGTTGTGTGGTAGGAGGCGACATAGGTCGTGCCGGCGAGGATATGCACCGGGTTCGAGAATGTCGCGGTCTGCCAGCCGCTCAGCGATCCGCTGCCGGCAAAGGTGACGGTCGCAACCAGCGTGCCGTCGGCCGTCCACAGCGAGCCGGTGTGGGCGCCGGTATCGCCTGATGCCTTGTAGAAGCGGATGCCGGTGACCATGCCGCTCGACGAAGCGGAGAACCGCATGCCAAGCTCCAGCGACTGGCCTTCGTTGAAGCTTGCGCCCGTTGGCCCCTCGCTCGATTTGAACAGCGTTTCCCCTGCGGGACCGGGATCCACCGTCAGGCTGACATTGCCCTGATCCGTGCCCCCGCGCCCGTCCGACAGCGTATAGGCGAAGCTTGCCGGCCCCGAATAATTGTTGGTCGGCGTGAAAAGGATGGTGCCGTTCTGCTTGTTGAGCGTCACCGTGCCGTTGACAGCATTGCCGACGGCCGAAATCGTCATCGCATCGCCATTGCCATCCGTATCGTTGCCGATGAGCGAGGCGATCGAGATGACGACGCTGTCGTTGCGGGTCAACGTCAGCCCCGTATCGTCGGTCGCGACCGGCGCGCTGTTGGCGCCGGCGTCGAAAACCACGTCGACCCAGTAATTGGTGCCGGTGCCGAGATTTTGGCCGGGGAAGATGCCGGCATTGTCGCCATAGGCGTAGACGCCGCCGCCATCGACCGCCTTCAGCTGGCCGCTGGCATAGGTGCCGCTGAAATAGTTCCCGGTGGCCGAGTAGAAGCCGTTGGTGTGATAGGAGGCCACATAGGTCGTGCCGGCGGCGATCTGGATCGGGCTGGAGAACATCACCGTCTGCCAGCCGGAGAGCGATTCACCGACGGACACGCCTGTTGCCAGCAGCGTTCCGTTGGCGCTCCAGAGGCTGACGACATGGTCGCCGATATTGTAGAAGCCCTTGTAGAAGCGGATGCCCTGCACGGAACCGGCGGTCGTTGCCTGGAAGCGCAGGCCGAGCTCGACGGAATCGCGATCGATCGCCACTTCGGTCGCCGGCTTTTCCGCAAGCGTCCAGAGGCCCTGTGTGCCTGGCAGCGTCACGGTGACCTGCTTGCCGGCCGATGGCGCCTCCATATTGACGCTGTCGTCGACGGCCCGTGACATGATCGTGTAGGTGCCGCTCGCCTGAACGACCCAGTTATAGCTCCAGCTCTCGCGGCCTGTGGCCTTGAACCAGTGCTGGCCGCCATCGGTGGAGACTTCCACGCCGGCAATGATGCCGCCGCCGAAATCCTGCGCCGTGCCCGTGATCGTCACATGCTGGCCTTCGAGGAAGGAGGCACCCACGATCGGCGTGCTGACTGACGAAGTCGGCTTCAGCGTGTCGGTCGATTGGGTCGCGAGGATCAGGCTCGCATCCAGCGTGGTCGGCTGGATGCCCATGTCCGCGAACATGTTGACCATGGCCTGCTGGACGTTGCGATCGGTCGACGTGGCCGGACCCTGGTGGTTGTCGCTCAGCCCCCAGGACCAGAAGACGGTGCCGGCGCCGAAAACCAGCGCGCCGCTTGCCGCCCGGTACATGGTCAGGCTGTGGGTCGCCACCGCATCGCCGACCGTGGTGCCGTAATCGCGCAGATAGGTGCTCACCGAGACCGAGGAGAGCGACAGGTTGATCAGCCCAGCCGGCCGGAAGCCGTTCTCGACGTCGGAATCCCACTCATAGCCGAGCAGGTTCTGCACCAGATTATAGGTTTCGCCTTCATTCAGCTCGGAGACATCGGTATTGCGCCAGAAGCGCAGGTTCGAATAGTCGTAGGGGATGGAGATCGTATCCTGGCGGTAGCTGTCCACCTGGAACATCGTGCCGGTCAGCGCATTCTCCGGCTGCTGCCCCGGATCGGCATAACGCGGATCGCGCCAGGTGCCGGTGCCGACAGTGCTCGGATCCGTGCTCGTGCCCCAGGTCTCCTTGTAGCAGACCATGGTGCGGTAGGCCTGGCCGCTGCCGTCGATGCTGCTTTCCCAGCGGACCTTCCAGTAGACCTCGTTGCCGCTCCAGAAGGCGAGGTTGACGCCGGCATCGCGCGCCGCCTCGACATTGGCGCGCTGCTCGGCCGACCAGTATTCGTCATGGCCGACGGAGAGATAGGCGTCGTGGTTGAGCAGCAGGCTGCCGCTGCGCGCTGTATCGACGCCCGAGATATAGGACACGTCATAGCCGTTCTGCTCCAGCCACGAGATGGCGGAGGATTCGGCGCCGAAGATGTAATTCTGCGAGCCGCCGATCGGGCTCGTATTGGTGATGATCGGCCTGTTATAGCTGACCGCCGAGGCGCGGCCGATGGCGGTCAAGCCGCAACTGCAGTTCGGCGGCAGGTAGCCGATCATGTCGGCCGGATCGACCGGCACTTGGCCGTAATAGAGGCTGGCGCCGCCCCAGGCATTGTAGGCCTGCCATGTCGTATCAGACGTCTGGAAGACGATATTGCTGGTCGAGGCATCGTCGCGCACGACGAAGGGGATGATGCTGGCATCCTCGGTGCCGTCCTCGCGCACCAGCTTGGCGAAATAGACGCCGGAGACGGCATCGGCAGGGATCTGCCAGCTGGCCGATACCGACCAGTTGCCGCAATCGATAAGACCGAGCGACATGTCGACGATCGGGTGCGGCTGGATCTGCGCCGTGGTCAGCGATTTCTCGATCGAGTCGACCTTGCGCGCGCCGGCCCCGCCATAATAGCCCATACGGTAGATATCGATGCGGTAATGAGTGGAATCGGTGGCGATCTTGAAATCGACCGTCTGGCCGATATTGGTGCTGATTTCGGTGGCGAAGCCCTGGATGGTGCCGCCGCCGTCGCCCTCCAGCCCCCATTCGCTGATCGGGTTGCCCTGCTTCATGTTCTCGAGCGCGATCTTGTTGGGCGTCACCGCCGCCGCCGCCACCGGTGCCGCGAGCGCCGTTACGGCTGCAGTCGTCTCAGCAGAAGCATCCTGACTGGACTCCACCGAGAGGGATGCTATCGAGGTCTGAAGGCGAAGCGAAGTCGCGGCGATACTGCTGGAAGAGGTAACCGGCGCCGTCGTCGTGGTGCTGCCGTTATCGGCATCGCCGGTAACACCCGTAAGCGTGGGAGCGGCAGGCAGCGTCGCAGCCTCCTCGATCGGATCCGGGCCAAGCACGGTGCGCTGCGATGTCGAGGAAGGCGTCTGGAAAACCGTCGTAGCCGCCGCTGTCTTCGTCGAATTGTCCTGTACACCGCTATCACCTCCAGGCGCCGGCATCGCCGTCGACGATGCAGGAGACGACTGCGTGTCACCTGATGACATCAGGGAGGATGTGACCGTACCGATGAAGGAGGATTGAACAGTTACGCCGCCCTGATTGGCAAAGCTTGGAGAGCCATCGCTGCTCGTCGAAGATACGACCGTTGCGGATCCAAGAACCGCGCTCCATGCGGCGGGTGCACGACAGACACTCAACGCTCCACCAAATGTACTCAGATACTCACGATTACCGACATGAATTCTCCGCATCAGCGGCGTCCCCTTCCGCATCGGCCGGCCCCTCGGCAGCCATGGCAAGACGTCCATACTGGCACCTTTGCCAAGAGAATGTACGACAGCAATCTGGGGTAAGAGGGAGGTACTCCCTACGCCGATATGATGATCCCCGACGCACGCCGGCCGACAAGTCGCAAAGCTGCCTGCGGCGGCAGCCAGACCTTTCCGGGTTAGATTGCAGCATTCTGCCGGAATGGCTTTTCGTCTGCGCAAAGGCGATTGGCGAAGGGCATATCTCTTGGTACGTCCGAGCCGATCGCCTTTGAGAAATGCCCGGGCCACGGTGCGCCGCTTCGCCTTGGCAACACGAAAACTGCGTCCGGCGATCCTAAGGCTGCCGGTCTGCGTCTCTCCTCAATCGACCTTGACAAGAGCGTTCAAGTCGAGACGCTATTGGGCTCGCAATGTCTTGGAAAAACGAGGATAGGATGAGGTTCGGCAGACCGGCAGTCGCAGGCGTGGTTGGCGTGGCGGCCTGTGTGTTTGGCGCCTGCCTTGCGGCATCGCCTGCGCTCGCACAGGAAGTCGAGCCGCCCGCTCCATGGGTTAAGCTGACCGGTTCGCATGCCGGAGCGGTCGGAACATGCTCAATGATTGATGCGAGCGACATCGAGGCTTGTTACATGGTCCGGTGCGACGCCAAGAACGGCCTCATCTTCGAGATTGGCGATGCCACTGTTGGTGAGAACGGCCTGCGATCGGCGCGCTTCGAGATTGGCAGGTACAAAGAGACGATCCGTCTCGACGGCAACAGTCCCGATCGGCGAACGATTGTTCTCTCAAAACATCCGAAGCTGCTTGCCGCCCTCACATCTGGCGCTGATTTCGCCACTATGTTCGCCCTCAAGGCCGGTGAGATAGATTACAGCACCGGCTTTGAACTTACGGACGCACGAGACCAGATATCTCGCGTGGCAAAGGGCTGCCCAACCAAGCCGTGACGACGCGAAGGTCCACCGCCCGAACTACCAGGCCGGAAACGGATCTTCGAGGGTGGCCCAGTCGCGCGGATCGGCGCTGGCAAGGCATCCGTCCAGCGCGGTCCGCACACCTTTCTCGTCCATATCGACACCGATAAAAACCAGTTCCTGCCGACGGTCGCCCCAGGCGCTGTCCCATCGGCTCTCGAGATGCTGACGAAACTGCTGATGGGGCGGCCAGTCCTGCCGGGGCACGGCTGCCCACCAGAGGCCCATGGGTTCGCAGCGCCGCTGGATCCCGGCAGCCGACATCAGCCCCACATGACGCGGGCGCGTGGCAAGCCAGAAATGGCCCTTGGCGCGCAGCACTCCCGGCCAGGGTTCGTCCAGGAATGCCCGAAACCGCTTGGGATCGAAGGGGCGCCTGGTGCGATAGACGAAGCTCGAGACCCCGTATTCCTCCGTTTCCGGAACATGCTCATCCGGGCTGTACAATTCCTTGTGCCACAGGGGATGCGCAGCGGCCTTTGCTTCATCGAAGAGGCCGGTATTCAGGACTGTTGAAAGAGAGATCTTGCCGAAATCCGTCTCCACCTGGAGTGCGTCCGGGTTGAGAGACGTGATGATCCTGCTCACCTCTGCGCGGATATCTTCAGACGCGTCCGAGATCTTGTTGATCACGACGACATCGGCAAATTCGATCTGATCCACCAGCAGGTCGATGAGCGTGCGCCGGTCCTCACCGTCGCGCTGCAGGCCGCGGTCGGCAAGCAGATCGGCGCTGCTGTAGTCGGCTAACAGGTTTGCCGCGTCGACCACGGTGACCATGGTGTCGAGCCTGGCGAAATCGGCGAGAGAAATACCGTTCTCGTCGCGGAAGGAAAAGGTTGCCGCAATGGGGCGTGGTTCGGCAATGCCGGTGCCTTCGATCAACAGATAGTCGTATCGCCGCTCTTCGGCCAGTCGCCGCACTTCCGTTAGCAGGTCGTTGCGCAGGGTACAGCATATGCAGCCATTGCTGAGCTCGATCAATGTCTCCGTCGTATGCGACAGGTTGCAGCCGCCGTCTCGAATGAGACTGGCGTCTATGTTCACCTCGCTCATGTCGTTGACGATGACGGCGACCCGCAGGCCCTGACGGTTATTCAGGACGTGGCTGAGGAGCGTCGTCTTGCCAGCACCGAGGAAGCCGGCGAGCACCGTTACCGGCAGGCGCTCGATCCCGTTCATCGGCATCCCTCGATCAGGGATATTCGGTGTGACCGTCGCCGCAGCCGGCATTTGCGTCCTATGAGCCTCATTTCAATCCCGCTCCAAACCTCCTCCGATGCTTCACGCGGCAAGCTGCGGCCGGAAGACCACATCGGCATAGTAATTCGCCGAATTGAACGTGTTGGTCGGGAAGAGGCCCGTGGTGGCGGAGCCGCCATAGGCATAGAGGCCGTTGCCGCTGGCTGGTGCCGTCAGCGGGCCGCTGGTGACGGCGGCGGTGAAGAAGCCGCCGGTCGCCACATAGGCGCCTGTCGTGTGGTAGGAGGCAACATAGGTTGTGTTGGCGGCAATGGTGAAGGGTGTTGTGAAGTTCGCCGTCTGCCAGCCGCTCGCCGTGGTGTTGGTGAAGGTGGCGGTGGCGAGTTTGGTGCCGGTGGAACTCCACAGGTCGACGACGTTCTGGCCGTTGTCGTTGGCGCTGCGATAGAACTTGATGCCGGTAATGTCGCCGCCGACGTTCGACGTGAACTTGACGCCGAGTTCGAGCTGCTGGCCGTCGTTGAGGTTCGTCTGGGTCGGCGTGTTGGAGGCGGAAAACAGGCTGTAGGTCGCAGGCGGTGTCGTCGATGCGGCGATAGTGAAAGTCTCGTTGGTCGAGAGGCCGCCTATATCGGTCGCCGTCACCCTGACACCATAGTTTCCTGCTGTCGTCGGCGTGCCGGAGAAGGTTCGCGTCGAGGCGTTGAAGGTGAGCCAGGCAGGCAGCGCCGTGCCGTCGGACGCTGTTGCCGCATAGGTCAGCGTCTCGGTGCTGTCGACATCGGTGAAGGTGGTGGCCGGCAGCGTGTAGGAGAAGGCCGAGCCAAGGGTGGCGTTCTGGGTTGCCGTCTGGACGGCGAGCACCGGTGCATCATTGGCGCCGTGGATGGTGATGGTCAGATTTGTCGTAGCGGTGGCGCCTGCGGTATCGCGCATCGTATAGCTGAAGACATCGTTCAGCGTGTTGGTCGACAGGCGCAGCGCCTGGACGGCGGAATTGGTCTCGTTGATCGTATAGGTATAGGTACCCGATGCATTGAGAACGAGACTGCCATAGGTGCCGTTCAGCGCCGAGCCGAGCGTGCCTGACGTCGCGCCGAAGCTGACTGCGCTGACCGTCTTGGTGTCGCCGGAATCCGGATCGGTGTCGTTGGTCAGCACGTTGCCGCTGGCAACCACACCGCCCGAACCATTGGCGACACCGCCCTTCTCTGTCGCATCCCCCGCATCGGCGACCGCCGTCGGCGCCGCGTTGTTCGAATTCGTGGGACGGAAGACCACGTCGGCCCAGTAATTGGTGGCGCCAAAAGTGGCATTCGGGAAAATGCCGGCGGTGGCAGAGCCGCCATAGCGGTAGACGCCGTTGCCGCTGGCTGTTGCCGTCAGCGGGCCGCCGGTGACGGCGGCGGTGAAGAAATTAGCGGTCGCCACATAGGCGCCTGTCGTGTGATAGGAGGCGACATAGGTGGTGTTGGCGGCAATGGTGAAGGGTGTTGTGAAGTTCACCGTCTGCCAGCCGCTCGCCGTGGTGTTGGTGAAGGTGGCGGTGGCGAGTTTGGTGCCGGTGGAACTCCACAGGTCGACGACGTTCTGGCCGTTGTCGTTGGCGCTGCGGTAGAACTTGATGCCGGTAATGTCGCCGCCGACGGTCGACGTGAACTTGACGCCGAGTTCGAGCTGCTGGCCGTCGTTGAGGTTCGTCTGAGCCGGCGTGTTGGAGGCGGAAAACAGGCTGTAGGTCGCAGGCGTCGTCGATGCGGCGATAGTGAAAGTCTCGTTGGTCGAGAGGCCGCCGATATCGGTCGCCGTCACCCTGACGGCATAGTTTCCTGCTGTCGTCGGCGTGCCGGAGAAGGTTCGCGTCGAGGCGTTGAAGGTGAGCCAGGCAGGCAGCGCCGTGCCGTCGGACGCTGTTGCCGCATAGGTCAGCGTCTCGGTGCTGTCGACGTCGGTGAAGGTGGTGGTCGGCAGCACGAAGGAGAAGGCGGAGCCGACGGTGGCGTTCTGGGTCGCCGTCTGGACGGCGAGCACCGGCGCGTCGTTGGCGCCGTGGATGGTGATGGTCAGGTTTGCCGTGGAGGTGGCGCCTGCGGAGTCTCGCATCGTGTAGCTGAAGACATCGCTCAGCGTGTTGGTCGATAGGCGCAGCGCCTGGACGGCGGCATTGGTCTCGTTGATGGCATAGCTATAGACACCCGACGCATTAAGCGTGAGGCTGCCATAGGTACCGTTCAGTGCCGAGCCGAGCGTGCCTGACGTCGCGCCGAAGACGACTGCCGTCACCGTCTTGGTGTCGCCGGAATCCGGATCGGTGTCGTTGGTCAGCACGTTGCCGCTGGCGACGATGCCGCCCGAACCATTGGCAACACCGCCCTTCTCTGTCGCATCCCCCGCATCGGCAACCGCCGTCGGCGTCGTATTGCCGGGAACCGAGACGGCGATGTTGAAGGTCTCGTTGGCGGCGAGGCCGCCGAGATCGGTTGCCGTGACCTTGACGCCATAGGTGCCGCCTGTCGTCGGCGTGCCGGAGAAGGTGCGCGTCGAGGCGTTGAAGGTGAGCCAGGCAGGCAGTGCGGTGCCGTCGGCGGCCGTTGCCGAATAGGCCAGCGTCTCGGTGCTGTCGACATCGGTGAAGGTAGTGGTCGGCACCACGAAGGAGAAGGCGGAGCCGACAGTGGCGTTCTGGGTCGCCGTCTGGACGGCGAGCACCGGTGCATCGTTGGCGCCGTGGATGGTGACGGTCAGGTTTGCCGTGGAGGTGGCGCCTGCGGTGTCGCGCATCGTGTAGCTGAAGACATCGTTTAGCGTGTTGGTCGACAGGCGCAGCGCCTGGACGGCGGAATTGGTCTCGTTGATCGTATAGGTATAGGTACCCGATGCATTGAGAACGAGACTGCCATAGGTGCCGTTCAGCGCCGAGCCGAGCGTGCCCGATGTCGCGCCGAAGCTGACCGCGCTGACCGTCTTGGTGTCGCCAGAGTCCGGATCGGTGTCGTTGGTCAGCACGTTGCCGCTGGCAACCACGCCGCCCGAACCATTGGCGACACCGCCCTTCTCTGTCGCATCCCCCGCATCGGCAACCGCCGTCGGTGCCGTGTTGTTCGCATTCGAAGGGTTGAACATCACATCGACCCAGTAGTTCGTCTGGTCGAAGCTGGTCGTCGGGAACGCGCTATTGCCATACCTATAGACGCCGTTGCCGCTTGCCGGCGCCGTCAGCGGACCACTTGTCACATTGGAGGTGAAGTAGTTGGCGGTCGTCGAATAGTTGCCGACATTCGTATGGTAGGATGCCGTATAGGTTTGTCCGGCTGTCAGCGTCACCGGGCTCGTGAAAGTCGCGGTCTGCCAGCCGCTGGCAGTCTCGTTGGTGAAGGTGAGGGTCGCAAGCCGCGTACCCGTGCTTGACCAGAGCGACCCGGTATGTGTGCCCGTATCCAGGCTGCTCTTGTAAAACCGAATACCGCTGACCGTGCCCGCCACCGAGGACTGGAATTTGACCCCGAGCTCGACGGCCGCAGTATCGTTGGTGTTGACGACAGCCGGCGTCGCGCCGCCGAAGAGAGATGTATAAGTCGGCCCGGTGACGGTGACGGTGCGCCCTGCCGAGGGTGTCTCGAGATTGATGCTGTCGTCCACCGCCCGCGACCGGATCGTATAGGTCCCCGCAATCGCCGGGGTCCATGAGTAGGTCCAGCTCTCGTCTCCCGTCGCCGGATGCCAGCTCGCACCATTGTCGGTCGACACCTCGACGCTGGCGATGACCCCGCCGCCCGTGTCGGCAGCGGTGCCCGAAATCGTCACGGTGGATCCAGCGGTCACCGTGCCAGGCACCGTGATGACGGAGGTCGGCGCAACCTGGTCCGACGAACCAGTCGCGGCGGTAAGCCCGGATTGCAGCGTCCCTGGCTGAATGCCCATATCGGCAAGCAGATTGACCATTGCCTGCTGCACGCGAGGATCAGTGGGAGTTGCCTCGTTATCGTGATTATCGCTCAGGCCCCATGTCCAATAGACCGTACCGGCGCCGAACACCAGCGCGCCGCTGGGCGCGCGATAGAGGGTCAGATTGTGGGTCGCAGTCGCATTGCCGGTCGTGTTTCCGTAGTCGAGCAAGTAGGTGCTGACGGGCATCGTCGTCGACGAGAGCTTCACGAGCCCGGCCGGATCGAAGCCATTGTCAGGCGCTTCATCCCACTCGTAACCGAGATAATTCTTGGTGAGTGTTGCCGTCTGGCCAGGCTGGAGATTGGCAACGCTCGTATTGCGCCAGAAGCGCAGATTGGCATCGTCATATCCAACCGCGATCGCGCTGAGATTGGCGCCGACATCATCGACCTTGAACAACTGCCCTGTCAGCGAGTTTTCCGGGTTTCCGCCGCCGATAGCCGGCGGGCTGAGGCGCGGGTCGCGGAAGGTGCCCGTCCATTGGTTGGTAGGATCGAGGCTGACACCCGCGGGGCCCCATGTCTCCTTGTAGGTGATGAGCGTGCGATAAGGCGTGCCGTCGGCGCTATAGGCATTGCCCCAGCGGGTGCGCCAATAGACCTCGTTGCCGCTCCAGAACATCAGGTTGACGCCGGCATCGCGCGCGGCTTCGACATTGGTTCGCTGCTGCCCGGACCAGTATTCGTCGTGCCCGGCATCGATATAGGTCTTGTGATTGAGCAACAGGCTGCCATAGCGGTCGACGTCGAGGCCCGACATATAGGAAACGTCATAACCGTTCTGTTCCAGCCAATAGATGCCCGCATATTCGGCGCCGAACAAATAGTCCTGCGGGCCGGCATAGGTGCCGACCCCGCCGCGGGTCGCAATCGGTCGGTTGTAGCTGACAGCATAGGCGCGACCTGCCCCCTGCCCCGTCGCCGGGCCGTTGCCGCCATAGAGGTTTGCGCCGCCCCAGCCGTTGTAAGCCTGCCAGGTCTCGTCTGCGGTCTGGAAGACGATGTCGCTGTGGCTGGCGTCGTCACGCACGATGAACGGGATCTGATTTTCACCGAAGGTGCCGTCCTGACGCACGAGCTTGGCGATATAGACGCCCGAGACGGCATCATCCGGTACGGTCCACGAGGCCGACACGGCCCAGTTGCCGGCGTCCACCGTGCCCGTCGAGGCGTTGCGCAGCGGACTAGGCTGCGTCTGCAATCCGGTATGCTGCATGGTTGCGACCTTGCGCGCGCCCATGCCGCCATAATAGCCGAGCCGATAGATATCGATCCGGTAGTTGGTGGAATTGGTGTTGATCTTGAAGCTGACCGTCTTGCCGTTATCGACGCTGATATCGGTCGCGAACCCCTCGATGTTGGAACTGCCAGCACCGTCGATGCCCCACTCGCTCTCCGGATTACCCTGCTTCTGGTTTTCCAGCACGATCGCGTTGCTGGCCGTCACCGCGGCGGCCGCCAGATTTTGCGTCGTCAACGACCGCTGCTGTGCTATTGCGGGCGCGGTGGTGACCGAGCCGGAAAGCGTGCCGATGCCCCTGGAGGTGCTGGTGCCCGTCCCGGTCTCTCCGCCGCCTGGCAAGGATCCGTTCAAGACCGTTGAATCCGTCCAGCTTGCGGTTCCGCGCCAGCCCGAGAGAGGGGACAGGTTCCGGTCGAGAAGCGGGTCGCTGATCGAGGCGCCGATGGCCCGCTTGATCGTGTCCACATAGTCCGGCCCCTCGGTCAGTCTGGTCCCGGGCAATTGGCCGTCCTGTTGAAGCAGGCCGCTGCCGTGGGCCCAATCGAGAATCCGCGTGGGGGACGTATAGTAGCCGCAACCGCACACGCCAAAGGGCATGCCAACCGCTAGCGAATTGGGTCCGGTATGCGCGGTCGTCTGCGCCGACGGGCTCGATTCGAGAATAACGACTTTGCCCGAGTGCACGCGCGCGGCCGCCACGGCGGGAGAACTGTGCTCAGGAGCTGTCGGTGCAGGGCTTTGCGGCAGATACGGAGCCAGAGGATCGTCGCCTATGAGGCTCGTTCCGGCGTAAGTGCGATAAAGGGACGATTGGCCCCCGAATGCAACGCTGTTCGCATCCGGTGCGAAATGTACAAAACCAGGTGTATGGCCGGACGCGACAGACGCGGTTATATGACCGTTTCGCGCTCCCAATTCGCGGTTGGTTGTGAAAGCGTCAGGCAAGAGCGGCGTTGCGGTGCTGTTGTCGGCCCGACCGTCAGTGTCGCCGTTCCCGTCCGTTCCCTGGCCAACATCATGCTCGTTGAGCACCGCGTCCTTATCGGGATCGTCGACAAGGGTGCCCTGCTTGTTTCCGTCTGCGGTTGGCACCGCTGCCGCAAGTTGAGCACTATCCCCGTGCTTTTCGGCCGGCTTGCGCGACCTTTCCTTTCCGCCGATGGTCAACCATTGGGGAACCAACGAATCCACCAGGAGTGAGCGCGCAGTCCAGCGACGAGCGTTGCGATACATGGGAGGCACCTCTCGCGAGATTGTCAGGATCGAAGCTATGAGATCGCTCAATTCGGAGCACTGAAGTATAGTCCAAAAATAAGCGAGTATATCATACGCCTTTTGCTCTACTCGCGGCATCCTTTTGGAACGGCCTGCCGTATAGGCCTGGAGACGGGCGAGACAATCAGTCGCGCACGGGACGGTTCGAGCGATGGCAAAGGCCGTTGGGATGGCGGCATTTTCGATCGGGCCAGGGCCGATCCCGCGCCGTGACCGTTCGCTGTCCTTCGCGCGGCGAGCGCGCCTATTCCTGCGTGCATAACCGTTGATTTTCCAGGATAATACCTCCTTGCCGCGCAGGGATGTATGCTTCCGGCCGACGTGGGGTGAAGCACTCACCCCCTTCTCATCAATAGTGATGAGGCAAAGCAAACGGCCTCCACCTTCCTCAAGGCTTCGCCAGACTGCACACTGGTGAGGCGGGTTCGGACCTGGTCCGGCGTTCGAACAGCGTTCAAAGTGTTGGACCAGCGTTAGTTTAGGATGGTTTGCAGGCGAGACATGTACATGAATCTATCGCACCGCGCCCCTCACCTGTTCGTTCGCGCGACGTCTGTCATCAGTGCACTCGTCTTTCTTGCCGGCGCTGTGTCGCCCGCTCTCGCCGATAGCGCCACTTTGGCTCCCCAAACGAAGATCCGCCTGACGATCGTCCAATGGATCCAGTCCAAGGGCCAGTTCGAGCGATGGGACGCGATTGGCGGCGAATATACGGTTTCGGATGCAGGGACAGTCTCCCTGCCCTTCCTGGGGTCGGTGTCGGTTGGAAATATGACGGACCTGACCAACGAGATTGCCAAGCGCCTGCAGGCGAAGATGGGTTTGGCGCAGACACCTGCGGTGACCATCGACGTTCTCGACTATCCGGCCATTTATGTTGTCGGGGACGTCATGGCCCCGGGAGAATACAGGTTTCGTTCCGGCCTCAGCGTCCTGCAATCCCTCGCCATGAGCGGCGGCCCGTTGCGGGCGGGGCCACAGCAGCAATCGCAGACAATCACGCTTGTCGGGGAATTGCGGGAAATCGACCATTCGCTGCTGCGCAGCGCCGCAAAGCTCTCGCGGCTGCAAGCCGAGATGTCCGGCGCGAAGGAGATAACCTTCGACCATCCGCCCGCCGTCGACCAGCAATATGCCGCGAGTATCTATGACGAGGAGCGGGTCATTTTTCAGGCGCGCGCAAGCGCGCTCGACAGGCAGTCGACGGCGCTCGTCGAATTGCGCGATCTCCTGAAGGCGGAAATCGATACGCTGGAAGAGAAGCTGAAGGGCTCGGATGACAACATCCACTCGGTCGAGGAGCAACTGACGAGCGTGAAGACGCTTGTCGAGAAGGGCCTCACCATCACCTCACGCCAGATGGATCTGGAACGCTTGCTCACCACCTATCGCTCCGACCGGCTCGACCTTGTCACGGCCATTATGCGGGGTCGCCAGGCGATCAACGAGACGACGCGCAACCTCGAGGGACTTTCCGACACGCGCCGGAGCGAGATCGCTTCCGAAGTGCAGGCGGAAAAGGCCAAGGTCGATCAGTTCAAATTGAAGCGTGACACCACGCAGCAACTGCTCCTCGAAGATCTGTCGACGGGCACCGACGTGAAAAAACGCATTGCGGAACTCCCGCTGACATTCATTGTGAGCCGCCGGGAGAAGGGACAAGTCACTCAGTTCCAGGCCTCCGAAACCACGGAATTGGCGCCGGGCGACGTGGTCAGGGTAACCCGGCCCGGCATGGCGGATGGGCCGTCCGAAGACGCCGCTGCGCTGCCTGTCGAGACAGAGGCGGATATCAGTCAGGCAAGCCGGTGATCCACCAGAACCATGTGCTGCAATCGAACCTGCGGCGGGCGATCGAACGCCGGCACGGGATAAACGGCTAAGGGCATCCGATGACTTTGCGCATGACCCCACCCAGCAGCCAGACCTACACCCAGATCCTCAAATCGACGATGCTGATGGGCGGCTCTTCGCTCGTCAACGTCGCGCTCAGCATCATCAGAAACAAAGCCATGGCTGTTCTTCTCGGGCCGGAAGGCGTGGGACTCATGGGTCTTTACGGGTCGATCCTCGATATTGCGCAGGCGATCGCCGGGCTTGGCGTGGGCAGCAGCGGCGTGCGCCAGATTGCCGAAGCTGCCGGCACCGATGACGCGGAAACGATCGCACGATCGGCAACGGTGCTGAGACGCATATCGATGGTTCTCGGATTGCTTGGTGCGCTCCTTCTCGCCGCGTTGGCATTGCCGGTTTCGAATTTCACTTTCGGCGACTACCAGCATGCCGGTGGCATTGCATTGCTGTCGCTGGCAATCTTCTTTCGACTGATCTCCGCAGGGCAGACTGCCTTGATCCAGGGCCTGCGGGGCATTGCAGATCTTGCCCGTATCAACGTGCTTGCCGGGCTTTTCGGTACGGCTGTCAGCATCCCGCTGATCTATCTGTTCGGCCTGCAGGCGATCGCGCCGTCGCTGGTGGTGATTGCGGCCGCCGCCATCCTTCCGAGCTGGTGGTACAGCCGGCGGATCTGCCCGCACCCCTTGCCAATGCCCACGCGCCAGTTCGCTCGGGAGGTGTCGGCACTGCTCAGGCTCGGCTTCGTCTTCATGGCAAGCGGGCTTCTGACCTTCGGCGCGGCTTATGCCATCCGCCTCATCGTGCTGAAGGAGGGCGGCGTCATGGCGGCTGGATTGTACCAGGCGGCCTGGGGCCTCGGCGGTCTCTATGCCGGCTTCATCCTGCAGGCGATGGGAACGGATTTTTATCCGCGCCTGACCGCGGCAGCCGACAACGACACCGAATGCAACCGGCTGGTCAATGAACAGGCCGAGATCAGCATGCTGCTCGCCGGTCCCGGTCTGCTCGGCACGCTGACGCTGGCGCCGCTGATGATGAGCCTGTTCTATTCGGCGGAATTTCAAGGCGCAGTCGATCTTCTGCGCTGGATCTGCCTTGGAATGATGCTGCGAATTATTTCCTGGCCGATGGGTTTCATCGTGGTGGCGAAGCGTACCCAGGCGATTTTCTTCTGGACGGAGGTTGCGGCGGCCGTCGTGCATGTGGGGCTTGCCTGGCTGTTCGTATCGCTGCTCGGCACGCAAGGAGCCGGCATGGCGTTTTTTGGCCTCTATGTCTGGCACAGCGTTCTGATCTATGTGATCGTGCGGAAGCTGACCGGTTTTCGCTGGTCGGCTGCCAACCGCAGACACGCGCTGCTTTTCCTGCCCGCATCTGGACTGGTCTTGCTGATGTTTTCGATCTTGCCGCTCTGGCCGGCGACGGTGATCGGCTTCGTCGCCGTCGTTCTCTGCGGGCTCTATTCGCTGCGCATACTGATCGACCTGCTTCCGCCGGAGTCCATGCCGGCCATCATCCGCGGATGGATCGCTAGAGCCTTTCCGGGTTAGCTTGACCCGGAAAGGCTCTGAAGCAGCATAACGAACAATGCGCGCATCCTCAGATACGCGCATTGTTCGTTATACAAATTCTCAGTCAGGCAAATGCGGGTTCAGGCGACAGCGGCATCCATGACACGTTGCACGCCGCCGCCTCCGGCAGTCGCTTCTGCAAGGGCTGCGCGAAGCGCCTCGACAACCCGGTCCATGTCCGACTCCGTCATCTGGGCATAAAGCGGCAGGATGATCGTTTGCTGCTGCGCAGATACGCTTCGCATCAGGCTCGTGGCAGCGCGGTGGGAGTTCTCACCGCAGTAGGCGCCCTCCAGATGAATGTTCATCACGCCACGCCGGGTCGAGATGCCCTGATCGAGCAGGGCCTGCATGACGGCCCTCTGGTCGATCGTATCGGGCAATCTCACGCAGAAGCTCTGCCAGTTGCTGCGCGCCCAGCGCGGCTCGGCCGGCAGAGAAAGCCCGGCAATCGTCGATAGACGTTCGCAATATTGCTCGGCAAGCAGCCTGCGCTGCGCAACCAGTTCCGGCAGCCGCCGCAACTGCTCGCGTCCGACGGCCGCCTGGAGATCGGTCATTCGATAATTGTAGCCCAATTCGTCATAGTCTTCGAAGATGACCTGTTTCGAGCCGTGGCGCACCGCATCGGTGACGCTCATGCCATGCTGGCGCCAGAGCCGGAACTTTCGGTCGTAGTCGGGATTGGCCGTGGTCAGCATGCCGCCATCGCCCGTCGTGACCACCTTCCTGGGGTGGAAGGAAAAGCAGGCAATGTCGCCATGCGCTTTGCCGATCCTTTCCCAGCGCCCGTCCCACAGGATTTCGCTTCCCGTCGCGCAGGCTGCATCCTCGATGACCGGTATCCGATGGCGTTTGCCGATCTCCACGATGGCGCGGAGATCGCAAGGCATGCCGAGCTGATGGACGCAGAGGATTGCCTTGGTGCGAGGCGTAATTGCCCTTTCGATCAGGCCGGCGTCGATATTGTAGCCATCTTCTTCGATATCGACGAAAACAGGCACTGCATCGCAGTAACGAACCGCGTTTGCGGTCGCGATGAAAGAATGGCTGACGGTGATGACTTCATCACCGGCGGATATGCCGACCGCCTTCAGGGCCAGATGCAAGGCGGTCGTGCAATTGGACATGGCGCAGGCATGCGCGGCGCCCACAAAGGCCGCGAATTCACGCTCGAAAGCCGCGACCTCTGGCCCCTGCGTCACCCATCCCGATAGAATAACGCGGCGCGCAGCCTCTGCCTCTTCCTCTCCGAGGACAGGTTTGGCGACCGGAATTGTGGCCGGAATTGTGGCCGGGGTTGTGGCCAGAGTTGTGGATTGAGACGAGCTCATGCTGCCTGCCCTCCTGCCTCGGTCTGCTTTTGCCACCAGGCAACGAGATCGCGAAGCCCTTGCTCCATGGAGATCTCCGCCTTGAAGCCGAGGAGCCGTTCGGCCTTGCTGATATCGGCGAGACGACGGGTTACGCCGTTGACCGTGCGGGCCTCCTTGTGCTGCGGTTCGAGCGAGGAACCCATAATGTCGCTCAGCATCCTGGCGAGTTCCAGCAGGCTTATTTCCTTGCCGCTCGCGACATTGAACACTTCGTCCGTGACATCGCTTTTGGCGGCCAGAATGTTTGCGCGCGCGATATCGCGTGCGTCGACGAAGTCCATCGTCTGGCTGCCGTCCCCATAGATGAGGGGCGGCATTCCGGCCACAAGACGCTCCATCCAACGGATCAGAACTTCCGTATAGGCGCCGTAAACATCCATGCGCGGCCCATAGACGTTGAAATAACGCAGCGCGACGTAACGCAGGCCGTACATTTCCGCAAAGCTGCGCAGCAGTCCCTCGTTGAAGGTCTTCGCCGCGCCGTAGATCGTCCTGTTATTGTAGGGATGGTGCGCTTCGGTTGTCGGGAAGCTCTCGGCCAATCCCAGCACGGAGGCCGAGGAGGCCGCGACGACCTTCGAAACACCTGCCTTGACGGCGGCTTCGAGAACATTGAACGTGCCCTCGGCCAGAACATCGAAGGCGAGCCGCGGTTCTTCGGCGCATTGCGTGATGCGGATCGCCGCCTGATGAAAGACGATGTCGACGCCCTCGAAGATTTTTGCCAGAAGCGCCCTGTCGCGGATATCTCCCTCGATGATGTTGACGGACCCATTGGCTATTGCCGTGCTGAGATTGTCCCGGCGCCCGCGCACGAAATTGTCGAGGACGATGATCTCGCGCGGTTTTTCCAATGCGACAAGATCGGCAATGTGCGACCCGATCAGGCCGGCGCCGCCGGTAATGAGCACTCGTTGATTTCTCATGATCTTCCCTCACGCAACATGTTCGTCATCGGATCATTCTCCGAACGCCAACGTATGAATTTCGCCGGTACGCCTGCGGCGACCGAGAACGGCTCGACATCGGAAACGACAATTGCCCCCGCTCCGATAATCGCCCCCTTCCCGATGGTCACGCCGGGAAGAATGGTTGCATTCGTTCCGATATCGGCCTCCGCACAGATGCGGACCGGCTTGATTTCGAGATCCGTGCGAATGATCGGCACGTCGATTGGCAATGCGGTGTGGGTCGAGCCAAGCACCTTGGCGCCAGGCCCCCACCCGACGGAATCCTCGATCACCAGGTTGCGCGCGTCGAAATAGGCCATCGGCCCGATCCAGACATTGTCGCCGATCACGCAGGTGCCGTCGTAGCGCCCCTGGATATAGGCTTGAGCGCCGATGAACACGCCATTGCCGATCTCGAACGTCTCCGGGTGTTTGAAGCCGGCGCCGCCTGCGACCTGCAATCCCGTGCCGCAGCTCCGCGTGATCGCTTGCCAGATGGCTTTGCGCATCATCGTGTCCACGACCCCGTCGCCTGTTGCGAAGCGACCATAGAGTTCGATCAGGCCAGCGCGCCCGTATGACTGCCTGAGTTCTTCGGCCAACCCGGCCTGGTAGGCCGGGTCTGCCGGTCTTTCATGGCGGCCGTGGACTGCCTGCACGACCCGGGCCTCGCCTGGATTAGCTGGCATAGGCGTATTCCAGCGCGGCGGCCACCTGATCGACGTGCCAAGCCGGCATCTCGGGATAGATCGGCAGTGAGAGAACCTCCCGTGCGGCGGCTTCCGAGATGGGGAAGTCGCCGGCCTGGTAACCAAGGTCGGCATGGGCCTTCTGCAAATGAACGGGGATCGGATAGTGCAGCCCCGACTGAATGCCCTCGGCGGTCAGTGCGCGTTGAAGCTCGTCGCGATCGCGGCTTCTGATGGCATAGACGTGATAGACGTGGCGGCGATCGGGGATTTCGACAGGTGTGCTCAAATTCGCCGAGCCGCCAAGCAGCAGCGAGTAGCGGCGTCCGTGGGCGCGCCGCGCTTCGGTCCAGGCTTCGAGATGCCGCAGCTTGATGCGCAGGATCGCGCCCTGAATGGCATCCATGCGGTAGTTGAAGCCCTTCAGCAGATGGTGATAGCGCTGTTCCTGGCCCCAGTCGCGCAGCATGCGCATCGTTTTGGCCTGATCGTCGCTGTTGGTGACGACGATACCTCCCTCGCCGCAGGCGCCGAGATTTTTGCCGGGATAGAAGCTGAAGCAGCCTGACGTGCCGATGCTGCCGGCGCGTGCGCCTTTGTATTGCGCCCCGTGCGCCTGGCAGGCATCTTCGATGATCGGTATCCGGTAGTGGTCGGCAATCGCCTTGATCGCGTCCATATCGGCCATCTGCCCGTAGAGATGGACGGGAATGATGGCCTTGGTGCGAGGGGTGATCTTCGCCTCGAGTTGAGCCGGGTCCATCGTCAGCGTTACGGGCTCGACATCGACGAAAACAGGTTGCGCACCTGCGTAACAGATCGCCGATACGGTCGCGACGAAGGTAAAGGGCACGGTGATGACTTCATCGCGGGGGCCGACGCCTGCTGCGAGAAGCGACAGATGCAGGGCGCTCGTTCCGGTGTTGACCGCTATCGCATGTTTGACGTTGCAATACTCGGCGAATTCCTGCTCGAGGCGGGCAACCTCTTCGCCGAGTATATATTGCCCGGAGGCCAGGACGCCGAGCACGGCGGCGTCGATTTCGCTCTTGATCGATTGATATTGTGCCTTGAGGTCCAGGAACGGGATCATGCAATGCGCCTCGCCTCTTCGAGCTCGATGATACGACCGCGCTGGGCGAGCGACCGGCTTGCGGCTTCAAGGATCCGCACGACACGCAAGCCGGCATGGCCGTCTGCAATGGGGCGTGAATTCTGCTCGATGCACTCGACGAACTGATCCAGCTCGCGTTTCAGTGCCTCGGTCATATCGAGCCTGGGCGCCCACATATCGCCGCTGCGGTAGCCAACCATCATCTGATGCACCTTCTCGCCATACGCATCGGAATTGGGGCACATGGTGATGCCCTTGTCATAGACCTTGATCTTTTCGCTGGGCTCCAGATCGTCATAGACGATCATCTTGTTGCTGCAGCCGATCAGCGTGCGGCGGACCTTGACCGGTGCCAGCCAATTGACGTGGACGTGGGCGATAAGCTTGCTTTCGAAGAAGAGCGTGAGATAGGCGATGTTCTCCGGCTCGCCGAGCACATGGCTCATTCCCGTCGCTGAAACAGCCACCGGCCTTTCCTGCACGACATGGTCCAGGATTGAGAGATCATGCACCGCGAGGTCCCAGATGACGCTGACATCGTGCTGGAAGAGCCCCAGATTCACCCGGACGGAGTCATAATAATACATATCGCCCAAGCCGCTTTCGACCAGTTCGCGCATCTTGCGGACCGCGCCGGTATGGACGAAGGTATGATCCACCGCCAGCACGAGGCGCCGGCGCGCGGCCTCTTCGACCATCCGCGCGGCTTCCTCCGTCGTCGATGCCATCGGCTTTTCGACGAAGACATGCTTGCCGGCCATCATCGCCTGCATTGCGAGCTTGAAATGAGTCGAGACGGGCGTTGCGATGGCGATCGCATCCACTCTCGGATCGCGCAGAACTTCCTCGAAATTGTCGGTGATCGTGATCGCGGGATACCGGCTTTTAACAGCCGCCAATCGTTCGACATTCAAATCACAAACGGAAACCAGGTGCGCGCCGGCCGCTTCCGAGATGTTACGAACCAGGTTCGGCCCCCAATATCCATATCCGACAACTGCAATGCCGATCATCGCATTCCTCCCAACGCTTGCATGTTGACTGGCCGGTCATGAACGTGACCGGTAATTCTCGCCGGAACGCCGGCAACAATGGCGCCGTCAGGCACATCCTTGGTTACGACAGCGCCGGCGCCGACCTGTGCGGCCTCGCCGATGATCACGCCGGGCAGAATGGTGGCGTTGCTGCCGATCGACGCATGGCGCTTGACCACGGTGGGGATGACAACCCAGTCGGCCTCCGTCTGCAGACTCCCGTCCGAGTTGACGGCGCGCGGGTAAGTATCGTTGGTGAACATGACCCCGTGGCCGATAAAAACGCCGTCTTCCAGCGTCACGCCTTCACAGAGGAAGGAATGGCTGGATATTTTGCAGTCTTTTCCGACGAGGACGTTTTTCTGGATTTCAACGAAGGTGCCGATGCGCGTTCCTGCGCCGATCGTGCAGCCGTAGAGATTGACGAGATCTGGATGGTGGATGACGCAGCCGTCACCCAGCTTGACGTTCGATGCAATCATTCCACCTTGCCCCCTACTCAACAGGCCCAGATCTGGCTGAAACCGTCGATCGCATGAAGGTGCTCAAGGTTTCACTTCGTCAAGGCAACTATAACTCTCGCATCCAAAGTGAATTGTTTTGTCCATCTTAGTAAAGGAACAAAACGTTGAAGCTTATTCGCCAAAAGGCGTAGCTGCTTACTATGATCGGATGATGATTGCCCGGGATCGCCTATGGTAATCGATCGGCAGCGGCGGCAGGTCACGCAATGATCGATCCTGGTCCTCTCCAGAGAAGACGGGCATTGTTTCCATGGGTTTAGGGAATTAAATTGAATATAGACAGCAAATCCGGGCGGTGTCATGAAAATGACTTAGACCTAGACTTATCATTTCTGAAATTTAACCATTTTCACCTTTTCACGGAACTTATGTGTTGAGAGGTAACCACTATTAATTAGTGTTACTGCACCGAAACTGTGGTATTAAATTAGCACTTTTGCTGATAAAGCTCCCGTATTTATAGGGGAGTTCAATAATCGACTTTTGGGTAAGACGTGTACCAGTTTGGGAGGATGGGGCTTTGGATTCAATAAACCACAGGCGGGAAGACGTATCTCTTCCCCTAGAGATGGACGATGGTGAGACGGCGATTACGCGACCGTCAAGTTCAAAGCAGTCGCTTGTCATTCTCGACAAGCGGGAACTTGATCGGCACTGCCTTGCGCAATGTATGGCCGCCCACACGAAAGATTTCCTCATACTGGCGTTTGGATCAATTGAGGAGTGGAAGCAAAAGCGCGAAGAATATCCGCCGCTGTCGGCGATCCTCTTGAACGTCGGCGGCAAGATGGTCGACGACCCTGCCGTTTCGGAGCAGATCAAGAGCCTGTCGTCGGAATTCGTGTCGACACCGGTCATCATATTGTCTGACAGTGACGATTTCGCGCAAATCGTAAAGGCGATCGATTGCGGAGCCAAGGGTTACATACCCGCCACCGTCAGCATCAGCGTCTGCATGGAGCTGATCGCGCTATCGGTAGCAGGAGGACTTTTTGTACCCGCAAGCGCCTTGTTCGCCATGCGGCACTTGCTGCAGTCGAGCAACTCGACAACGCATCCGCTGGCCGGGATCTTCACGGATCGTCAGGCCGAAGTCGTCGCGGCACTGCGGCGCGGAAAGGCGAACAAGATCATTGCCTATGAGCTCAATCTGCGGGAAAGCACCGTCAAGGTGCATGTTCGCAACATCATGAAAAAGGTCAAGGCAACCAACAGGACGGAAGTTGTGTTCAAGCTCAACGACCTGTTCCAAAACAGTATTCCGGCATGAGCGTGAACAAGGCGTCGCGCTGAGACCATTGTTGGTGTCCGTATCTTTGAACTGCGCTGTTGCTTAAGTCATCCGGTGGCGCGAACGCCCACCGGATGATTTGCTTGTGAAGCGCGTTCTCACATTTCCCGCGATCTTGGTATGAATAGTGATCGAGCGCTTAACCGCCGACCGTTGCTTCCGTACTTTGGGATGAATTCATCCTGAAACTCGTCGCCCGATGGAATTCAAGGTGCACCAGTATTTGGGTCCGATTGTCTGTTTGCAGACCAACTTGATCCAGGGCAATGAATTTCGCACTTCGGGAGAAATCTCGAGCGCGAAGCGCTGAATAGCCTCGGCTGTAGCGACATCGAAATTATTGAATGCCATGCCGGCCAGCCGAAGCGCCTCTTTCCCGAGATCCCTGGCAAGAAAACGTCTTAGTTTCTCATCGTTCCTGAGGCTATCTGCGCCCTGGCGAAAAAGAATATCGAAAGCCTGGTTTCTTTGCTGAAGGTCGGGAAGGATACTTTGTCCATAATATTGGAGCGACATGTTCGAGGCATGTCTGCGGTATACTGCTTGGTCTTCGTTGATGTAGCCGACGCCGGCATGTGATGCGAGCCGCAGCCACATCTCCATATCACCGGCATGCGGCAGCTCCTTATGATAGCCGCCGACCTGCTTTTGCAGCGTCGTTCTCACGACCGCCGTCGGTGTCGGAACCAGGTTTCTTGCTCCACTCATCCGGATGAATTGCGGACCGGACAAGATCTGCGTGGGAGGCACACTACTGTCGCCGAGAGGATCGACGCGTTTGATGACGCCGTCTGGCTCGGCGACGAGCGCGTTGCCGAACGTAAAGCCGACATGCGGATGATTGCGCATCAGCTCCGAAGAGCGGCTGAGCGCGCCCGGCAAGAGATAATCATCGGCAGAGAGAAGCAGGAACACGTCGCCGCCCGCCCACTCGATTCCCTCATTATAGGTGGCGATGTGACCCTTGTTTGCCGCGTGGCGCCGATAGGTGACGCGGTTGTCCCGCGATGCCAGAGCCTTTCCGACTTCCGGCGTATTGTCTGGCGAGCAGTCATCGAGAATAAGCACGCGCACATCGACGCCCGCTTGGGAAAGAACACTTTCAACACATTCCTGCAGGAAATGCGCGTAGTTGTAGCAGGGAATGACGACATCAACGCGTTGCAAACTCGTTCCTCCGCAGGCGATCGTTTCGCTATTGGGCATTTTCGCGCCCCGACGTTGAGGCACGCGCCCGCATAGCCGATTTCGTCCAGGACCACGCAGCTCTCAACAAGGTGGATCGGGCAAGCAGCCGGGAGCCTGTACGCTTCAAGCCGCTCCGAACGCGGTCCCAACGGGTAAGCGCAAAATGGGTCCGGGACCGAAACACATCGTAGAAGGCGACGTTCGGGCTCAAGCTTCCTGATTTCCAGGGTTTCACGTTGGTCACGAAATGAACGATCGCTGGCCTCTGCTCGGGCACGATGCGGGCGATCGCCTGCGTTGGCTCGAACTGAAAATTCCAGGCGCGGTCGAGGATCTTCCACTTTCCGTCGCAGGCAACGTTGAGCGCGTCCTGATCAGAATATTCCGTCGTCGGAAAACGGTCGAGATAGTCCAGCGATCGTTCCGATATGCGCTCGTCGCGCCATTTTGCAAGGTCGATAAGAAGGATGCCGGCGTTGAAATAACGTTTGACCCGATGGCCGCCCGTTGCGCCTGGTCCGCGCACGACATTGTCCAGCCAGTAATCCGGTACGGCGCCGATTACTGCTTCGCCGAGATCGATATTCCACAGCGGTTCAAGCGCAGTCAGGACCAGGATGTCGCCATCCAGATACAGAGCCCGGTTGCAGGTCTGCGGCAGGAATTGCGGCAGAAGGATCCTTGCGAAGGTCATCCTCGAAACGCCTGGGCGAGTGGAAAATCCGCTTGCGAAAGACAATGTGTCGATGGGATGCCACTGAATGACTGCAGAATTTGCAGGCAGAGATTCAAAGATCAGTCGCTTTGTTTCTTCGCCTATTGCCTGATGAATGACATGGATATCCAAGGGCCATGCACTTTGGTTGTTCTCGGCGATCGATCGAAGGGCGGTCGCCAAGGGAACGGCGTAGGCCGCATCGACTGCAAAGACGATGGGGCCCAACCGTTGTTTTGCTTTCGCAGGGGCGGTTCCTGTCGGTATGCTATGCACATTCATGTTTCCGGTACCACCCCATCGAAAAAATACCAGTTCGCCTTGTCCTGATCGACGTTGCTGCTCACGGCCGGATTGATACGGCTTCCTGGGCAGCAAGGCCGGCGGCTGCGTTAGGCAGATGGGTGTAAGCCGTTCGCCAGGATTGGACGCCGGTCGTGCTCTTGGCGCCGCCGGAAAGTTTCCACTCGAAATAGGCGATCGTCTTCTCGAGCCCTTGGCTCAGGCTGACTGTCGGCTGCCAGCCCAGTTCCTGCTTTGCCCGGCTGATATCGGGCTTGCGCTGCGTCGGATCGTCGATCGGCAGGGGATTGTAAACGATGCTTGATTTCGATCCCGTCATCGCGATGACCATTTCGGCCAGTTCCCGGACCTGGAATTCTCCCGGGTTGCCGAGATTGATCGGACCGGTAACGCCGGCCGGGGTCGCCATCAGGCGGATGAAGCCCTCGATCAGATCGTCCACGTAGCAGAAGGAGCGCGTTTGCGTGCCGTTGCCGAAGATGGTGATCGGCTGGTTTTGAAGCGCCTGAACGATGAAATTGGAGACGACACGCCCGTCATTGGTCTGCATTCGCGGCCCGTAGGTATTGAAGATCCGCGCCACCCTAATTTCCACGCCATATTGACGATGATAGTCGAAGAACAGCGTCTCGGCGCAGCGCTTGCCTTCGTCGTAACATGCCCGCGGACCTATGGGATTGACGCTGCCTCGATACTCCTCGGGTTGAGGGTGGACTGCCGGATCGCCGTAAACTTCGCTGGTGGATGCCTGGAAGATCTTCGCCTTGGTGCGTTTTGCCAGGCCGAGCATATTGATGGCCCCGTGCACATTGGTCTTCACGGTCTGCACGGGGTCGTGCTGATAGTGGACCGGTGATGCGGGACAGGCGAGGTTGTAGATCTCGTCGACCTCCACATAGAGCGGGAAGGTGATGTCATGGCGGAGGATCTCGAAGCGAGGATCGTCAAGAAGATGCAGCACGTTGTCGCGCGATCCGGTGTAGTAATTGTCGACGCAGAGGACGTCGTTGCCCTCCCGTAAAAGCCTTTCGCACAGGAATGATCCTAGAAATCCGGTGCCGCCGGTTACCATAATCCGCTTTTGTCCGTGCATTGGTGTGCTCCGTTGTTGATGGTGACCTCGTGGAAGTGAGGATGGTCAGCAGGCTCCCTTGCCCTTTAAGACCGCAGGAATTGTGCTGAGAACGATGTGCAGGTCGAACCACAGGGACCGGTTGTCGATGTAGAACTCGTCGAGTTGCTGCTGCAGCTCGATATCCGCATTGCTTCGTTCGGATATCTGCCAGAGACCCGTCAGTCCCGGCGTGACCGAACGCCGCTTGGCACGGAATTCGCCATCCATTGCCGAAAGGTGATATTCCGGAAAAGGGCGTGGTCCGACGAAGGCCATCTCTCCTGCAATGATGTTCACCAATTGCGGGAGTTCGTCGATGCTCGAAGAGCGCAGCATATGTCCTACGATTGGAAGGATGCGCGGATCCTCCTTGAGCTTGAAGTGGCTCAACCACTCGGCACGCATGCTGGGGTTGTCGCGGAACAGTGCTTCAAGGCGCTGTTCCGCATCCTGGTACATGGTTCTCAATTTCAGGACGCGCACCGGCTTGCCGGACAGTCCTTCTCTGGCTTGCCGGAAGAAGACGGGCCCCGGATCGATGACATAGATTGCCGCCGCTGCAATCGCGATAAACGGCGCGACCACGATCGTTGCAGGGATGGCGATTGCCAGATTGAGGATCCGGCCAACCAGTTCCGAGTTGAGAGAACTGCGACCGGCGGCGAGACGAATACCGATCTCTCCGCCGACATCGGCAGGCCGCAATCCGCTTACCTTGAGGTTCGGTGTGTCGGACAGCAGAATGACTTCGGCGAATTTCCGGCGCATCGCTGCCAAGTCGGGCACAAGCGAGTCCGTATCGCCGGCAATCACGGCAATGGATGACCCGCCATCGGGCAATGCCTCCAAACTATCGGGGGAGAACGGCTCCGGCCTGATGCCGTACTGCCAGTGGTCCTTGAAATGAGCCACGAGCGCGGGAGCAAGATTCTTCCCCCCTATGACAATCGCGCGCTCCCCCCAGATTCCCAGGGTCCGGCACAGGCCTCGTGCAAACCAATGCACAAGGGGCTGAACAATCAGCCCGAGACCGAGGAACCCGATAGTGGCAAGCAGCAGTCGTGCGCCTTCCGGCAGGATCATCGCTCCGAACGCCGCCAGGACAGCCACCTTGACGGCGGCTATAGTGCGCCGCCGCAGATGTTCGTGGTTATGCAGCCGATATCCGGGATAGAGGCCGGCCGATGCGTAAAGAACGATCGCAGCCAGTGCTGCGATCGCGAACGCACGCTCCATGATCGTTCCCTCCCAGCCAGTGGGAAGGAAGGACAGGAGGATAAAATAGGCAATCAGATAGCTTGCAATATCGCCGGCGACCAGGAAGGACGAGGTCGCAAGCCGAGGAAACCGGCGCCGCAGTGCGACGGGTCTGTTCAGCCCGGCCCGTACAAAGGGTTCGGCGGTCTTGGCTGCTATGGGCGGCACCGAACCTGCCGGAATCGCTCGCGCCGTCACGTCATTTGACGTGGATGCCTTCGACGGACCCGGTGTCATCGTAGACGGCGCAAATGAAAACATGATGCTTCGACTCCTTTACTGCATTTGTCCCGACGCACCCGATCCGGAAACGGCGTCTTCGATCGGAAACTTCCGAAGCCCCAGTTTCTGGATCGCTGTCAGTGAGATGAAGGTCGGCACGACGAGCGCATAGCGCCGCCACAGTCGTCGCGGTTCGCACAAAAGACGAAACGCCCATTCGAAGCCGCTTCTTTGAATGATCCTTGGAGCCTGCCGCTTAAGGCCGGCGTGGAAATCGAATGCGGCTCCGACGCCGATGAGCATCGATGCGTCGAGACGATCGCGCATGCGCGCCATCCAGAGTTCCTGTTTGGGACTGCTCAGCCCGACCCAGATGATATCGGCGCCCGACCGATTGAGCAGCGCGGCAATTTCCGTTTCCTCCGGCGTCGACAGGTTGCGAAAAGGCGGCGCGTAGGAGCCGACGATCCGTGCTTGCGGAAATTTTGCCAGAAGGCGCGCCTGCAGTTGTTCGAGCGTTTCGGCTGTCGCGCCATAAAGGAAGTGGCGCAAGCCCTTGGAGCTGCCGGCATCGAAAACGGATAACATGAGATCCGGTCCGTAGACCCTGTCGCTTTCCACATGACCCGCCTGCTTCAATGCCCATACCAGCGGCATGCCATCGGGGGTCACGAGAAACGCACGGTTATGGATCGACCGGAGCTCGGGATCGTCTTGACAGCGGACGACGCCGTGCGCGTCGCGTACGCAGACATATTCCTTCCTGCCGTCTTCTATGGCTTTTTGAATAAATCCGGTTGCGCTTTTGAGATTGACTGCCGATATGCGAACTCCAAGAACATTCGTCCATTTCAAGGAGCCCTTTGGATGAAGAGCTGAAATTTGGCTGCTGTCTGCTGGTTGTTCTCTCATGACCTGCGCTTTCGCGACCGAAACTGTCATCAGAATATCCCGGCAGGCCGGTTGCCTCCATACTTGCGGCTCCAGCTATTGGACGTAGAAGAGACTTCATATTTACGTCTTATGCCGGGACGGCGTACAATATTCGAAGTAAGTCTATGTACCCCCACGGCCTGCCGCTTTGCTCTTTTTTGATGGCAGCTGTCGCGAAACAGCGGTTTTAAACCTCGCTCAGCTGCAGAGGATATTCGCTTTCACGCCACGTCTTTCGCAGCGGGCGTCGCCAGATTTCTGACGCTCAAAAGGCGTTCACCTTGACGCGATCGATCATTCGACGGATCGGCACGCGTCGACCGCGTCGACCGCGTCACAGCGCCACACATAGCTGTATGGGGTTATGCCTGCGAGCCTGTCACAGGATGCGAGCTGGGCAGGAGTTGGCAGAGAAAGTTGCTCGTCGCGGCGGCTTTTGTTACTCGGACGGTGCGACGACGCTTCCGGTGTCCGCCCCAGCCTTCTGAAGATCCCCTAGACTGCCAAACTCTCCCGAATACATGATCTTCGGATCTATTCGGAAGCTCTTGTCGTTCAAGTTGCCGCTGTAGCGGTTGCGCGCGAACTGAGCGTATCCAGGCCCGTGGTCCGGAGCGTTGACATAGGCGACAGGGCCGCTGTCACTGTCAACCGATACGACATTTTCCTCGATCCGATTAGGGCGCGCCCATGGCGGGTGCCACCCCCTGCCGGTGCCATCGTCAACGCGAAAAGCTGCGCCCGAACCATGGGTGATGACGTTTCCCGCCACCAGGTTGCTCCAACCGCCGTTGATACCGATCGCGGCGACATTGCCCGAAAGCGTATTTCCCTCGATACGCACTCCGCTTGCCTTCCCATCCGTATAGATCGCCCAGCTGATGGGAGATGGCCATTCGCTGGTATTTTCATATCCGGGAGGCCAGAACGTCCCATCCGCCCTGTTCATCAGATGACCGGTCCCGGTCACGAGATTGGAGCGGATGGTGCTGTTCAGCGGGTCGCCCTGCTCGCCCATCATCTTGATGGCACCGCCATCGGCCGTCTGCTGATTGGCGTTATGGATCACGTTGTGCTCGATGACGGCGTTGTAGACGGCGTCGTTGGAACCCCACAGCGAACCGCCTGATATCCCGAACTGCGCCGTGTTTTCGATCAGGTTGTCGGCAATCCTGACATTGTCAGCCGCCTGGAACCATATTCCAGCGGTTTCAATGTAAACCTTTCCGACGTCGTGGATATGGTTTGAAAGGATCCTGGCGCCGTTCGATTTAAGGAACGTGCCATAATTTGTACCGACGTAAATGCCGTTGCCGGCCACATCCGCAATCACATTGCCGGCGATCAGCGCATCCTTGCTTTCCGTCACATGGACGCCGACACCGACATTTTCGATGCTGTTGCCGAGGATCTTGACGCCATCGGCGTGTTCGATCCGTATGGCGCCAAATCCCCTGGTTTCCGTATAGAACTTGCCGCTGCCGTCAGGCGCTCCATCCCTCAACTCGAGCCCCGAGACGACCATCCCATTGGCCCCATCCAGTTTGAGGAATGTCGGCAGAATGCCGGCAGCGACGACGGAATTGGGCAACGACTGATCGACAGGAATATACTGAAGCTGACCCGCGGCAGCGTCATACCACCACTCTCCGGGAGCATCGAGAAAGGCTTTGGCTCCGATAAGGAAATAGCGGCTGCCTTCTGCGGTAAAGAAATAGCCTGTGCCTTGCGTATGGACAGTCCGGCCGGCGCCATCGATGGATACAACTGGGAGCGTATCGTTGCCCCACTGGCTTCCCGGTTGAAACCCTCCAACGATGTCTGCGACCAGTCCACTTGTATCATCCACCGCTGGAAGGTCGCCGGCATGGAAACAAAAGCGCGTGTTTCCTTCCGACATGTCGATGGCAGGCTCGCACTTTGCGGCAAACAACCATCCCTTGCGCGGATCGCCATCAGCGGGAGCATTGGGAAATCGAGCCCGAGTTTGGCGTATCCCGTTGACGAAAAGGTCGCCGACCCCTTTATCCGGCGGCAATTTCAGCGGCGCCGCCCAGCGACCATCGGTCTGCTGCGCCCAGTTGGCCACGCGCAGGCCCCCGTGCAAAATCGGCGTTTCATTGCATCTCGCCGTGAGGATCAGCCCCGCATCGCGGGAGTCGAAGACGATCGGCTGTGTAAGGTAGTAATCGCCTTTACCCAACGCGATCGTGTTGGCGCCGCCCTTCTCACGGGCAGCGTCTCGGGCTCTTTCAATGCTGGCGAAAGGGCCGTCGCCGCCCGGCGGATTTGCGCTCGGAAGGAGGCCGCTCCAGCTGTCTTTGCCTTCGGGAGAAACGTAGAATATCGTTCGTGCCCCGGTGCTGCTGCTCAATACGTCGCTTAAGGAAGTCCCATCCAACTTGGCTGACGACGTCGCGGAAGCTTCCGCGCAAGTCGCCTCCCTGACGAGCATCTGCAAGCGCTCGGGCGCGTCTATCTCCGTCCCGAGCGGAGCCGGATCGCCGGACTGGGGAAAGAGCATGACAGGCAAAATGACCAGCATCAGTCGAGAACGCCGGCTCATGATATCTGCAACCCGCTTGTCAAGCCATGCGAGGGGGCCTGCCGAGGTTGCGAATGGCTGATAGAAACGACGGGCGCGTACAGCGAAAACATGATGATGGCCGCGGTAAACAGGATGAAGATGGCATCATTCTGAACGAAAAAAATGCTCTCTGTCAGGTTCATCACCAATATCATGATCGTCAGGACATTGAGCCACAGCCACCCGTACTGCGTATCGTGACAGTGAAGGCTCGCGCCCTGGCGGATCGCGTGGGGAAGCATCAGAACAAAGGGGATCATTCCCACTACTCCGAAGCTTAACAAGATATCGCGATATCCATTATGCGCGTGGGGTGCCGCCCATCCGATCTTCAACCACATATGCGTCGCTTCCGGGTTCATGGTTGTCCAGAAAGCCTGGTAGCCATAGCCAAGCAACCAACGATCGGATATCTCGCGATCAACCAGCTCCCACAAAGGCACCCGACCCGTCAAAGTCGCGTCCTTGCCGAGCGCTTCAAGGGCCGGAACCAGGAATTCGTGAAGCGAAATCAGGATGCCGAGAGACAGCTGAACGAAAAACAGGACGATGACGACGCGGCCGATGCTGCTGCTTCTTTGCAGCAGAGTATAAAAGCCGATCAGGCAGTACGCCACCGAGGTTGCAATGATCGCCGTCATCGATCCGGAGCTTGCAAGGCAGACCATGCCCGCAGCCCACAAGCAGAACGCGGTTCGCCGCAGGCCGAGCGTCCCGTCGAGCAGCATGGCCGTCGCGACCAGGATCATCAGAGAGGCGTACCAACCCAGGACGTTCTTGTGAATGAAGACGCCCCGCATAGCGCCATCCGGCATCGTGGCAAGGCTTGGTGAGACCACGGAGATAACCACGCTGAGGACGATGCTGGTTCCCAGGGTCACGAATAACAGGAATAGGAGTTGCCTTGGCGTGAAACGTATCGCCAGCACATAGGAAAGAAGCACGCAGAACAAGAGGCCGATTGCGCGTCTCAATGTCGTAGAAGGTCCTATCGACCACAGCGTAGACAAAAATGGCAGCACAAGGATCAGCGGAACAATCAGATTTCGCCTGAGCGCCGTTAGAAATTGCGGAAAATTGCGTATCAGGATCACGATCGTAAATGCATAGATAGGAAAGCAAGGAAGCCGCAGGATAGATTTGGCGGATTCGCTGAGCGTTCCGTCCGCGTCTGCCAGGAGAAGCGGCAGAAGGGCGCCTGCCTGAAGAAAAAGGGATATGCCGGCGCCCCAGCATTCGATGGCCCGCCAACTGATGGTCGGCCCGCTGGCGGTTCTGAGGCTATCTACTCTCATTATCCGTCCCGACTGAATTGAACAGCCAAGCGGCTGTCGATCGCGGCAATCAGAAAAGGGTGTCGGCCTCTGTGGTTGCGCTGCTTTCAAGCAATCATTCAGCCACATCCGCAGTCAATCTATCCTAGGGAAGGCCGGGCTACGTCCAATGCACCCTGGCTCCACCTAAAGACGATGTTGCGCCTAAGCTTTCGGCCGGTCTTTACCCAAAAGACGGGCCTTCATTCCGCGGGATTGCCCTTAAGAGCAGATGTTGCGCGTGTCCGTTCACCGGTACCGTGCCGATGAATGTCTTGTGAAGCGTGGTGGGTAAACCGCGGTTCTACTGGAATGGGGCAACAATTCTGGCAGAGGTGATCTCTGCAGTCGAAGCCTGGAAGGTTAGGATTGCTATGTTTCTGCGTCATGATCCTAGTTCTCTATGCAACACCACGGGCGCTCTTCTCGTGAAGGTCGACCTCTCAAGCAACTTTGCACTGCCATACGGCGGTGCATTGCGGCAATCCGCCTGAGAGCGCGTCATGGAGCGGCCGGCCGTCAGTGTCCTCATCAACAATTACAACTACGCTCGCTTCGTTGGGCGGGCGATAGAAAGCGTGCTGAGTCAAGACGCTGGCAATGTCGAGATAATCGTCGTCGATGACGGTTCTACCGACCAGTCACGGTCTGTTCTGGAAGCGTATGACAGTCGAGTAAAGGTGATCTTTCAGGAGAACGCAGGACAGGCGGCTGCAATCAATACCGCTGTGGCATCGAGCACGGGCGAGATCCTCTGTTTTCTGGATGCCGACGACTGGTGGGCGCCGGGCAAGCTGTCGGCGATTGCCGCAGCGTTCCGCGCAAACCCCCAAGCATCGCTGGTTTATCACCGACTGCAGCCGACGCTTGTCGATGGCACGCCGACGTCCAAGCCGATCCCCCGAACCCTGTGTTCGGGCGCTTTGTCGCCGCTCCTCACCAGGTCGGCCGGCTGGTGGCCTTTTCCGATGACGTCAGCCGTTGCGGTACGACGCAGCGCATGGAATTTTGCGGGCAACATTCCCGAACAATTCCGCATATCGGCCGACGCCTGGCTCGTGGGAATCTATCCGTTTCTGGGGGACGTCGTTGCCATGCCGGATCCACTTGGATTCTATCGCATCCACAACAACAACTGGTATCGATCGACTGAGGACGCCGCGACGCTGCGAAGGCGGATGACGCACTGGCAGCATACCGTTGAAGCAACGAACCTGTTTCTCTCAGCCCATGAAATGTCGGCAAGACTACATCTGACGGATCATCATCCCTATCGCATCGCCTCGGCAAAGCTCAAGGGAGCCGATGTGCGCACCCGGTTCAAGCTCGCCGTCGAAGGTCTCTTCTTTGCCGGCGAACCGAACCTGCTCAGGCGGACGCGCGATAGTTTGCGCTCGGCACGCGGCCTGTCACGGTTCGGTCTGGACGTCGGCTTGTCGGAGGCGGCGAAATGAAGGCGCTGCTGTTGGTTTCCGAACTGGAAGACTATACCATCTCCTTCGCCAGCGGCGTTGCCCAACACCTCGACGTTGTGCTTGCCGTGCCGCGCCGGCGCTATGCACACCTCGCCTCTTCCATCGATCCGGCTGTCGACCTGCACCTTCTGGACTGGCCGAGACACCGATCTCTTTCCAATCCCTGGTTTCTGTACGAGCTTACGCGTCTGATCCGGCGGGAACGGCCGAACCTCATTCACCTCCTCAGCAATTCCACGCTTTGGCTGAACCTCGCCGTGCCGTTCTGGCGCCCGATCCCGCTCGTGACGACCGTTCATGATGTGGAAATCCACCCCGGCGATTCCGATACGCGTACGCTGCCCGTCTGGGCCCCCGAATTGATGGTGAAGCAATCCGGACATCTTGTCGTCCATGGCGAAGGACTGAAGCGGCTGGTCCTCGATCGATACTCGAAAACGCCGGACTGTGTCCATGTCCTGTCGCATCCCTCCATCCTTCGCTATGCGGAACTCGCCCGGCGACAGAAGATGGCGGCGCGTCAAGCGGATGGAACTGTACGCGTCCTGCTTTTCGGACGGATTTTTGCCTATAAGGGACTGGAACATCTGGTCCGGGCCGAGGCGATCCTCAAGGACGTGCTTCCCAACCTGCGCATCACGGTCGCGGGCCGTGGCGACAATCCGCTGGTATTCCAGTCGCTTATGGGGGATGCCGGCCGCTACGACATTCGCAATCGTTTTATCGAGGATGCGGAAGTCGCCCAGCTTTTCCTGGACGCCGATATCGTCGTGCTTCCCTATACGGAAGCATCGCAAAGCGGTGTGCTCAACCTTGCGGCCGCATTTGGCAAACCGGTCATCGTCACGGATGTCGGCGAGTTGCGGAGCACCGTTGAGCCCAACGGGTTGGGAATGGTGGTTCCTCCCGGCAATGTCAAAGAGCTCGCGGCAGCGATCAGGACATTGGCAGACAATAGCGGGCTTAGAAACAATTTCGGTGCCAATGCGCTCGCATGGGCCAGAGGGCCGAATTCGCCCGAACGGGTCGGCGCCCAGGCAGCAGCCGTTTATCGGGAGGTGGTCGGATCATGCTGATGGAGGCCTTCACGGACGGACGTCGAATGGCAGCACGGAGCGCGGCGAGCGTTCGCCACTATGTACCGGGCGGCTGCGAGAACGGCGGCGGCATCGGCAGGCTGGTCGGCTATATAACGGAGACGGCGAAAGAGACCGGCACGAAACATTTCGTCACCGATACCAGAGGGGTTTGCTGGTCCAAGCTGACCTCACCCCTACGCCTGCTCGGTGCCATCCTGACGATGGCAAGGGACCGGATCGTTGCGCCGGACCGCATTCACCATATCCATATCGCCGGCCGCGGCAGCACCTCCCGAAAACTGATCCTGACGGCGGCTGCCCGCTTGATGGGCTGCTGCCACATATTGCACCTGCACGACTACGATTACGCCGGCGATTTTGCGCAACGCTCGCCACGCCAACAGCGACTTATTCGCCGGATGTTTCAGAACGCCGATTGCGTTGTGGCGCTGGGCCAGCGCGACCGCGCGACGCTGACGACGCTTTTGGGTGTCGACGAGCGCCGCACGGTCGTTGCCCATAATTGCGTCCCCGATCCCGGGGCACACGATATTCGCGGCGGCCAGACGCCGTTGATCGTATTCCTCGGCCGGTTGAGCGAGCGCAAGGGCGTCACGGAGCTTCTATCGGCTCTGAGCCATCCGGTCATGAAAGAACTCCAGTGGCGGGCAGTGCTGGCAGGCGACGGACCCGTCGAGGATTATCGCCGTCAGGCTGAAGCCATGGCGCTTTCAGGCCTGGTCGAGATGCCGGGCTGGCTTGACGCCGCTGAGGCCCGAGCCCTGTGTGCGCGTGCCGATATACTGGTCTTGCCGTCGCATGCCGAAGGTCTGGCAATGGCCGTGCTCGAAGGGCTGTCCCACGGGCTTGCCGTCGTCACCACGCGTGTCGGGGCGCATGACGAAGTCATTACCGACGGTGAAACCGGGATCTTCGTCCCAGTCGGAGACCAGGATGCTCTGGCTGCAGCTCTGGCGAAGCTGGTGTCCGATCCGGAAATCTGCATCCGCCTCTCGGTCCAGGGGCGCGCGCATTATCTCAACCATTTCAGCATGAGGGCCTATATGCGGTCGCTTGAGAGCCTTTACGAAACCGTTTCCGCGAAACCTCAAGCAATGGTTGGCGCACGATGACGATTTCCACTCTTCCGCCGGACCGCAACCTTCCAATCTCGCCGATGCGATATGATCCCCGCTTCCAGGTAGAGACCAAGGCGGACAATTTCGATCTGGCATCCGCCTTCCGTCTCCTCCGGCGAAGAATGATCATGATCATCACGATAACCGGGCTGCTGATGGTGCCCGCGGTGATTATGATCTCGGGGTTGAAGCCCGCCTATCAGGCTTGGGCTCGACTGATTATCCACCAGCCTCTCGCAACATCACTTGGTGCGGACGATAGCAGCCACAGTGATCTGCTTGACGTGAAATCGGAAACCGAGCGGCTTCTTTCCAGAGGCATCGCAGAGCGCGTGGTCCGCGAATTGCGGCTTGACCTGCGGCCCGAATTCAATCCCGCGCTGCGCAAGGTTTCATTCGTTGAAACGATCCGCGCGAAGTTGCGCGGCCTGTTCGACAAGGAAAAAACCACCCCACCGGAGCGGGGCAGCATCGCCGCCATCATCCCGGAATATTACAGCGCGCTCGGCGTGTGGCACGAAGACAAGAGTGACGTTATCCAGATCAGCTTCACTGCGAATGATCCTGCGCTCGCAGCCGCGGTTCCGAACCGGGTCATCAGCATTTATCTCGACGAGCGGAAGGACAGTGTCCGTGGCCGCCTGGATGCGGCGGAAAAATGGATCCGACAGCGCATCACCGAACAGCAGGGTCGCACGGATATTGCGCGCGACGCTGCCCGCAACTATCAAGAATCGATGGACGTCGTCTCGAAAGAGGACGCTCAGGATGAACGGATCAAGTCGTTCTTGGAACTCACGGGCCGCGAAGGGAAAATCGAAGAAAGCCGGGTTGAGGTAAAAGCGACGATTTCCACGCTGGAGGCCACGGATAACGCGTCGGTCGCTGTGCAGAATATCGTCGTCCCCGACAGCATTGCCACAAAGCAACGCGATCTTCGCGGACAGGAGCAGGATCTCGCCCGTCTCCTCGAGACATATGACGGTAATGCGCAGGCCGTGGTGGATTTACGTGGGGAAATCGAACAATCCCGTGCCGATCTCAACCTTGCGACCAAGCAATATCTCCAAACAATGCGCGCCAAGCTCGCAGCACTTGATCATGAAGCCGATGCAATACAGGCCAGCTTGGCTGATGCTCATGAAAAACGCACACGCGATGCCCTGTTGCAAACCGAATTGACGCGACTGCAACATGTCGCCGACAAGGAACAAACGGCACTCGACAAGCTTGAGGACCAGCGACGTGACCTCGCCGCGAAGGCCATGCTGCCCGGGGCGGAACTGGAAGTTTTCTCGCCGGCTTCGGTGCCGCTCGCGTCACAGGGACGTGGACGGCTTTTCTATCTGGTGGGCGCGCTCCTGGCTGCAATCTCCGGCGCCGTAACGGCTGCTTTCGTGATCGAAATGTGGGACCGGACGGTCCGCAGCTTCGATCAGATAGCTGGAATGGCACGCACGATACCGGCTGGACTTATCCCGCGTCTGACGCAGAGGGAAAATTCGAAAACGATGTTCGAGCATATGCCGGTTCCGATGTTCGACGAAGCAATCCGTACCGTGGTGCTTTCACTCAAGCAGTCCAACGGCGGCAAGTTGCCGAACAGTATCGTCGTTACCTCCGCTCACAGCGGAGACGGCAAGTCGCTTGTCGCGCGATCGCTGGCCATCGAACTTGCGGCCGCCGCAATTCCGGTGCTGCTGGTTGACGGCGACCTTAGACGGGGAAGGCTCGATTCGTTTTTCCGCTCGGAGCTAACGCACGGATTGAACGAATTCCTGAATGGTCAGGCCGATATCCGCGACATCGTGTACCGCCACCCCAGCGGTATCCACTTCATTCCATCGGGTAAATCCAGTTTCCAGCGGCGTATCCGCTCGAATGGCCTGGCAGAAATCATCGAGATGGCAGGCGCGGCCGGCCAGATTGTCATCTTCGACAGCGCACCTGTGCTCGTCTCAACAGATACAGTGCATTTGACTGCGCTGGCGGAAAGAACACTGGCAGTTGTCAGATGGGGAAAGACGAGCCGCCGTGCGGTCGAGTTCAGTCTGCAGCAAATGAAAAGCTCGCGAAATTCGGAAATCCTTGTCGCGATCAACAATGTAAATCCCAGTAAGCATGCGCTGTACAACTTCGGTGACTCGGAGATGTTTTCGAAATCTCTGATGAAGTACTACAATTCAGATCAAGAATACATCAAGAATAATGGTAAGCGCTCAGTTCTTGAAATTGTCCGAACCATGCAGAACCACTTTCTTCTGCATTAGTATTCGAGTTGGAGGGTGATTTGCCGATGCCTGAGATGATCTACAGCCTTGCCGGAAAAAGGGTCTATGTTGCGGGCCACCGCGGCATGGTGGGCTCTGCGATCGTGCGGCGTCTTGCTTCCGAGGGCTGCGAGATTTTGACGGCCACCCGCGCCGAGGTCGATCTCAGACGGCAGGAGCAGGTGGAAGTCTGGATGAGCAGAAATCGTCCCGACGCTGTCTTCCTGGCGGCTGCGAGGGTCGGCGGTATTCTCGCAAACGCGACCTACCCGGCCGACTTCCTTTACGACAACTTGATTCTCCAAGCGAACGTCATCCACGCAGCCCATAGGGCTGGCGTCGAAAAACTGATGTTTCTGGGCTCGTCCTGCATCTATCCGAAATTCGCCGATCAGCCGATCGTCGAGGACTCGCTGCTGAGTGGATCGCTCGAGCCCACGAATGAATGGTATGCAATCGCCAAAATTGCCGGATTGAAGCTCTGCCAAGCCTATCGCAAACAGCATCGCAGGGATTTCATCTCGGCCATGCCCACCAATCTTTATGGTCCCGAGGACAATTTTGACCTTGGGTCAAGCCATGTCATGCCGGCGCTGATCCGCAAGGCGCATGAGGCCAAGATCAACCGGCAGCAAGAGATATGCATCTGGGGTACCGGCACGCCGCGGCGCGAATTCCTGCATGTTGACGATTGTGCCGACGCCTGCCTCCATCTCATGAAGACCTATTCTGCGGAAAGTCATGTGAACGTAGGGTCTGGCGAAGACATTACCATCCTCGAACTGACACGCCTTGTCTGCGATGTAGTCGGTTTCGAAGGCGAGATCACGCATGACCTCACCAAGCCGGACGGCACACCACGCAAACTCTTGAGCGTCGATAAGCTTCGCACTCTCGGCTGGTCTCCCAAGGTCGGTCTGCGCGAGGGTATCGCAGACGCCTACCGCTCCTTCCTCGATGGGCACTATCTCGAACGCAGCAACAGGGCCGTGTCAGGCGATTTGATCGGTCAAAGCGACATCGGTTTCGAGAGAGCCAAGGCCTCGGCGCTGCACGCGCCCACGCTTTCTGCAGCCGCACAACATCCCTCGCCATAGCGAACTCGAGCGAGGGATAAAGAATGGTTTGTCTCGGGGGGGACGCATATGCTGGGGCCAGTCGAAATCAGGATCGCGGCGCTCGTTTTCGTCATAGCCGTGTGGGTGATCATTATCGGCACGGCAATGAATTTATTCGCAGTCGAGATGCCGACATCGCTTGTCGCGCTGTTAGGCAGGTAATCCACATTGATTGGCTCTGCAGGTTGGACCGTCGGGTACAATCGCTGCGGTGAAGTCGACGGGCGCGGCCGCACCATTGTGCGAATTGCTACCCTTCCTGAAGCAGAAGTTCAGTTTCTCCTCGCAGAATGCGATCGGCAAAAAACCCCGCCGAAGCGGGGTTTTGCTGATAAGGCCGATCAGTTGTTATGGGCCGCACAGGCCTCATCCATCGGCGTGGCGTTGCTCGTGCCGCCCTGCGTCTGGAGGTTGGCGGAATTGTCGACCGGATTGGGGCACTTGGTCTTATCCATTTTCATCGTGCCGCTCTTGGTCGAGCCGGTCGTGGTGGTATCCATGGTCATCGGCTTCTTGGCTTTCGTGTCGCTGCTCGCGCCACCGCCTTGGTCGGCCTGGTTCTTGTCGATCGTGGCGCCGGCCGGTGCCGGATTGGATTGAGCGAAAGCTGACGTCGCCATGCCGATAGCGAAAAGCGAAGCTGCTACGAGTTGCATACGCATCTGGGTGTCCTCCTTGGGATCTTTGCGTGCTTGGCCTATCCACAACCTCGCCGGCAGATCATTGTTCCGCTGCCGCCTGCAAATGCGCTCCATTGCTCGGAAGCCGTGGGATCAAAGACCGAGTTGCCAGATTTCGGCGGCTGCGGCCTCCGCATAGACCTAGTGTCCGCCGACAAGATTGGCCTCTAAAGTGCATTCCTGATCGGAAACATGTCTTCGCCGTAATGGTGAAGCCTCGTGTGGTGCCTTCGGCATAACCACCGTACCTTTAAAGGCTCGTCATATCGATCATGATGGGCATCGACCGCTTCGACCCCGCAAACTTCGCAGGTTTGCTTTTCCAGTTCGCCTGCCTTGACTGCTCGCTGCACGGCTAGGTGAGCATCATATTTGCCGGGATTGGCACGACGCCAATTCGCTTGGCGGGTATCGGTTTTCAGCATCGCTGCATCCTGCCTCATATCAGTCTGTGCTCTCGTCGGAGAGATACCTGTATCACGACTTCGGGGGGGCTGGCTTCTGGGAGGGCGTCGAGTTCAACCGCTTGGCGTGCCGCTGACAGTAACACCGCATCAACGTGCGAGCGTCAGCCAATCGCCGATCGTTGTCCCAAAACGCTGGAGGGAACGTGTTGCGGGGATGGCGGGGCGCTCAGTTGCTATGGTCTTTCTGACTTCACGCGGGCTGAGCCCGAATTCATGGCTGAACGCGCGCGTAAAATTGGCTGCAACATCGAAGCCGGCGGCCTCGGCAATCTCCGAGATCGGCCTGTTGTCGGTCGGGTTGGTAAGATCCGCATATGCCTGCAGCAATCGACGTTTGCGAATGTAGTTAAAGACACCCCCGCTCGTTTCGAACAATTGGTAGAGCCGCGTCCGCGAGATGCCCAGCGCACGGCACATGACGTCAGCCGTCAAGCTATCTGAATGAAGATTGAGGTGAATATAGCGATGCGCCCGCTCCATCAGCCCCATATTGGTCTGTTCCTGACCGCGATCCGAACTTGCGGATGATGCAGCGCATGCAACGACCATATCGCCAATAGTCCGTATGATCCGCGGCACCTCCGCCACCGTCAAATTGCCGAGGTTCGCTTCCAGGCCGTCGATATAGCTGACGAGCAATTCGGCGAGGCCGCCGGCGATGGCGATGTTGTGGGCGTTTTGCAGAAGACTCGCATCACGGGTCAACAATTCATAGGGCAGGAAGATGAGCACCTCGGCTGAATCGGTCATCCGCCCACGGTAAGGATAACCTAGAGACCTGAAAAATATCTCCCCCGGACCGGTCTCCGTTACATGGCGATTGGCCTCGGTCCAGGCCCGGCCGCTGCGAAGTACGCCGACGTTCCAGTGATCGATTGGGCTCGATCGCAGCATGGCCTGATCGCGAATATAGCTGCATGCCTGCGCGCGCTGCTGGACGAGGAGGATATCGCCGAGATGCCAGCCGGTCTGTTCGGCGAGAAAACCGTCGTCCTCTGTTCGTCCGTCCGGCAAATGAACATCCACAAGCGGCGCCATATGTGATCGCCAGGACTGGAATTGTTCTTTCGGCGACAGGTCTCGTGTCGAAAATCGCAAGGGCACCAAAGCAGGTGGAACGTCCACCCGATGTTCTTTCTGCGTGGACGGTTCGCGCGGCCAGCGCCGCCGCTCCAGGTGGGCCGGCCATTCCCGTCCAGCCGCAGGGTCATCTCCAGACTCCGTAACCATCCAATTCCCCAGCGCATAAGCCGATCCGGGCTGTCGAAACAGCAAAAAAATCAGTTTCGCGGCTGAAACGTCCGCGCGCACCATCCGATAAAACAGAATCGACTGAAGTCTTACGTGCATAAGCTATTTATCATATTCCTTTGCGAGCAGAAATGGACGGACCGATAATTTTCGGGATGCGGCGATAACGACAATTGCGTCCTGTTCCTGTATCTAAATGAGCAAGGGTTAGTTCCAAGGACGTTCGGAAAGCCCAAATACTCACTTGCCAGTGCAATGCCGTTTCAAGGCACTCTCAAGTGAGACGACAATAATTCACAACAAAATATGCAAGCAGAGGAGGATAGGTCGTGAACTATCGGAGCAATATTCGTGCGCGCTGTGCGCGAGCATCGGCTTACGACAGCAACTCTTCTCTACATAACCCTGGGGCGTCAGGAAAAATTCCTATCGCCGATCGTTCGGGGTTCCTCTGCTCACCTTCGTGCGAGACGCTCCTGAGGCCGGACATCGGCAAATAAGGACGCGAAGGGGTTGCGCGCAGGCCGAGGCCGTCTGTGTCGATGCGTAATAAGGCCGAGACTTGCACGCAACCCTTACCATATCCACCCATTGGCGAATTGACCTGCCCATTTCTATGGCAGAACGGAGGCTAAGATGACCACCGCATGTGATGAGAAACATATCGAATTGAAGCCGATTTCGGTCTGCAGACGAGAGGTCGAAGTCGCGATGGTGGAAATGCTCGTCAGTTTGCAGAAACGTGGATGGTCGGCTGCGGAATTGGCACTGGAGCTCGCAGATGCCTCCGAAGATCTCGTCATGCTGATCGCGACCAAAAGGCTCCGACCGCACTAGAAAAAGATCGCGTGGAATATGCTGCCTCTGACTGAATGAGATGGCAGCACTGCCGGCGCGCGGCGGCGATGGTGCCCGGCACGCCGTGGCGGATCGTCAGATGCCCGGGGCGGAGGCCATAGGTGGTGGCGTCCGCCGTCTTTCAGAGATTAAAGACCGAGCTGCCAGATTTCGGCGGCGAGCACATTGCCCTCGAGCGCGGTCAAACGCACCGAGCTTACGCCCGTGAAGCCGGGCAGCCGCTTGGTTCCGGTCCAGCGGCCATTGTCGGCGAAGACCTCGATCGAGCCTGCATCGAGGAATACCCGGATGGTCGATGGGCGTGCGCCGGCGGCGATATAGCGAGGTGATGTCTTGGCATTCGCTACCGAAAAGGGAATGCTCAGCCCATCGTCGTTCAACAAAACCTCGACCGCCGCCTCGGGATGTTCGAATGTCAGGCGGAACGCGTTGCCCGGCTCTTTGAGGGCGAGTGCGATTTCGACGGAGCCGTTGGCCAGATCGACGGTCCGGCCATCTACAAGGCCATGTGCATCCAGCCGGCGCTGCCGCAGGCTTTTCACACCGGCGATAGGCGGTGTGATCAGCGCCCCCTCGTGCAATGCCAGCCGGCGCGGCAGCGTCATCGCTGTGGCCATGTCGATCTCCTTGGAGACATCGGTCCAATTCGCCAGCCATGCGATGCCGACCGGGCCGTCATCGTCGACGAAGGCCTGGAAGGCGTAGGCGTCGGTGCCGAAATCCAGCTCCTGTTCGAATTCCACGGAGAAGCTGCGGCCATCGAAGCGGCCGACGGTCGCAATCGTCATGTTGCGACGGCCCGTCGCCGGGTCGCGGCTTGTGAGGAGACCGAAGATCAGGGCCCAGCGTGTTGACGGATCGTTTGCGGGACCGTCGAGAGGCACCAGGCAGGGGCACTCCGCCGCCGTCATCCCGAAGCGGTTCTCGCGATGAAGCATGCCGAGGAAGGTCCATCCCGTCGCCGCAGCGGGATCGTCCGTTTCGTAAAGCAGGATGACGCCGCCCTCGCGGTCCCGCGTGCCCAGCAGCATCTTCCATTTGCCGTCCGGACCCATGAAGACATAGGGATCGCGGAAGTCGGTCGTCAGGCCGAGCCCCGCGGGCCGCGCCGGCAGGATCAGGCTTGCCGCTTCGACGTTGACGAGATCGCGGCTGGTGGCCGTGAACTGGACCTGCTCCTCCGGTTGCCGGTCCTTCATATGCTCGGTGAAAAAGATGCGAATGCCGGTGCCATCGAGGGGGACCGCCGAGCCGGAAAATGCGCCGCCGCACCCATCCGCCCGCGCGGCGAGCTCATGCGAAGGCGGAAGAAAAATCGGAAGATGCGTCCAGTGAAGATAATCGTCCGAGACCGCGTGACCCCAATGCATGTTGTTCCACCGAAGACTATGGGGATAGTGCTGGTAGAAAAGGTGCGCCCTGCCGCCGAATCGTCCGAACCCGTTGGGATCGTTCATCCAGCCGAAAGGCGGGCGGAAATGATAGCCGCCGGCAGTCTCGGGCGCGGCATTGGAAGGCCTGACATGCAGCAGCTGGACGCCTTCTTCGAGAACGCGGGACTGACGGAAGGCATAGAGAACCGAGACCTCAGTTGTCACGGGGTCGTAGGAGAAGGCTGTTTCTCCGCCGCTTTCCAGCGTCAGCAGCCGAAATTCGAATTCATGGGGATTTGATGTTTCGACAGCACCGGCCAGATCGCCGTCGACATGGGCGGCGAGCTTTCCCGGCGCGCCGCCATGCAATGCCTTGATCCAGGCGTGGATCGTGGCTCCCGTGGGCAGGACGGCGCTGATCGTCTCCAGCCCGCCTTCGTCGGACGGAGACATCGCTTGGCTTGTCATCAATTCAACCTTTCACGGCAGAGCCGATAAAGGAACTCACGAACCAGCGCTGGAAGGCGAGGTAGAGCCCCAGGATCGGGATCATCATCAATACGGAGGCGGCCATCGCACGATCCCAGTAGATGCTGTCCTGTCCGAAGAAGGTCGCGATGGCGACGGCGATCGGGCGGGCATAATCGGTCTGGGTGACGAGGATCGGCCAGAGGTACTGGTTCCAGGTTTCGATGCCCATCAGGATCGAGACGGTCGCCAGTGCGGGCAGGCTGAGCGGCAGGAAAATCGAGCGATAGGCCCGAAAGAAGGATGCGCCGTCGATCTCGGCGGCTTCCAGCAGCTCCTTCGGCAATTGCGAGAAGAACTGGTAGAACAGGAAGATATAGAGAGGGCTCGCGACCCAGGGCACGATCTGCACCGCGAACGTATCGGCCATTCCTGCGCGCGAAACCATCATCACCAGGGGCATGATGATGCTTTCCTGCGGGATCACATAGAGGGCGATCACTACCGACAGGATGACGGCGCGGCCCCGGAGCGACCCCCAGGCGAGAACGAAGCCGGCCATCGAATTGACGATCAGGCCGGTACAGACCGTGGTGATCAGGATGATCAGCGAGTTGATGAGGTAGCGGCCGAAGGCGAGTTCGCCCGAGAGGTGGCCGACCTCCGCATAATTGGAGAGCGTCGGGTTCGAAACCCAGAAGGCCCGGAAGCTGCCCATATCGGCCAGGATCTGGAACCGGTCGTCCTTCAGGCTCGCCACGACCAGGAGCAGCAACGGGGAGACGATCACCAGGGCGATGATGAAGATGCAGGTCACCTGGATGAGGCGAAGGACCCGTGTGGCCGAGAAAGACTGCGCCGCGCGGGTTCGCGGTATCGAGAGAGCGATATCAGACATCGAAGCGCCTCAGGAGTTGGCGCTGGATCAGCGCGATGATGAGAACGATCACGAACAGGATGACGGACACGGCGGAGGCATAACCCATCTTCTGCTCTTCGAAGCCGGCGCGGACCATGTAATGCACCACTGTCTCGGTGCTGCTTTTCGGTCCGCCCTGGGTGAGGATCGCGACCTGGGTGTAGAGCTTGAACGCCTGGATGGTGGTGATCACCAGGACGAAGACATGGGTCGGCCGCAGACCTGGCATCGTCACATGCCAGAAGCGCCGGAAGGCGTTCGCCCCGTCGATCTTGGCGGCGTCATAGAGTTCATCCGGAATGCCCTGAAGGCCGGCGAGATAGACGATCATCTGGAAGCCATAGGCCTGCCAGGCCGACAGCAGGACGAGCGAGAACATCGCCCATTGCGGATCGCCGAGCCAGTCGATCGGCTGGATCGCGCCGCCGGAAATGAAGCCGAGGATCTGGTTGAACGGTCCCGTCGGATATTGAAACAGGGTGCCCCAGATGACGCAGACCACGACCATCGAGGTGATCGCCGGCAGGAAGAACATGCCGCGCAGCAGGTTGCGGAACGGCAGCTTCTGATGCAGCAGCAGCGCCGTTGCGAAAGCGAGGCCGCACTGCGCCGGAATGATCCAGAAGGTGAAGCGCGAGACGTTCCAAAGAGCGGTCCAGAAGAGATCATCCTGGAAGATGCGGATGAAATTGTTGAACCAGACGAAGCGCACGGGCGTCGGCCGCGGCACCAGCGGCTGGTTGGTCATCGCCGTCCAGAAGGACAGAAGAAACGGCAGGATCAGAAAGACGGTCAGCAGGATCACGGCCGGCGCGAGCATCGCCGCTTCCTGCATCAGGCGTCCCGTGTCATGCCGGCGCGCAGGAGCCTTTCGCACAGATGTCGACGGCGATGTCGATTGTTGTATGACCATGTCGCTCCTCCTCTCCAGACTTCAAGTGCCGGTCCCGCCTTGCGATGTGGCAAACACTCGCAAGGCGGGGCCGGTCCTCGTTACTGCTGATCACCGAACGGCGGATATCCGTCGTTGTCAGCGATGTCCTCGTCGATCTTCTTGGCGGCCGATGTGAGCGCCTCCTTGGGATCGCCGCCATTGAACACCTCGTCGACCGCCTGCATGAAGGCGGAGGTGATCGTGGGATAGGCCGGATGCGGCGGGCGCGCGACAGCCGTCTTCGACGCCTGTTCGAAGGCGATGGCCATCGGGCCGCCATCGGCATAGAGCGGAGATTCGGCGGCGAAGCTCTTCAATCCGGGGTAGCCGGACTGGCTTGCGACATAGGCCCGATACTCCTTGTCCTTCAGCAGGAAGCTGATGTACTTGGCCGCGATATCGGGATGTTTCGACGTCTTGGTGATCGCCCAGATCCAGGTGCCATCAGGGCTTGCCCCCTTCGCGCCGAATTTGGGCAGCGGCAGCACGACGATATTGTCCTTCATGGTCGCGGCAGCCTCGGCATAGACCCAGTGTCCGCCAAGCGCCAGCGCGGCCGGATTGCCTTCGGCGAAGAACTGGTTGGTTCCGGCCGACTGCGGCACGACCCAGCCGTTCTTGACCCATTTCTGCATCATGGCAAGCGCATCGACGCAGGCGTCGGTGTCGAGCGTGCCTTCGGATTTCCAGGCCTTGCGGTCGATCAGATCGCAGCCGGCCGATTGCAGGATTGGGCCATAAGCGTAAGTGATCCATTCGGTCTTGATGCCGTAGCCGCGGAAGGTGTCGATCGGCCACTTCACCCCGTCGAGCTTCGAAAGCTTCTCGAGGTAGCCCTCGAACTCCTTGCGGGTCCAGGCGTCGTCGACGGATTTCGGGATGCGGGCGCCGATCGCTTCGAGATATTTCTTGTTGCCGTAAAGAACGACCGACGAGTCCGTGAGGCCGATCGCATAGAGGTCCTTGTCGATCGGATATGTGCCCTGGGCGATGTTGGACTCCGTCATGTCGTCGAGGAGATCCTTGTCGATCAGCGGCTTGATCGGCTGAAGATATCCCGACCAGACGTAATTGGCGAGGAACGGCGCATCGAGTTCCATGACATCAGGCAATTGCTTGGCGACGACGGCGGCGCTGAACTTCTCGTTATAGGCATCGTGCGGCGCATAGATGAACTGGATGTCGACATCGGGATTGGCGGCCTCGAACCGTTCGGCCACCTTGCCATAGGCGGCGACAAAACCGGGATCGCCCTGATGCATGACCTGGATCGCGGTCTTTTCGGCGGCATGCGCGCATGTGGCGGCCAGCGCTGAAGACAGGACCAGAGACCAAAGTAAACGTTTACCCATTAGAATTCCTCCTCAATTGAATGGGCCTATTTCAATTTATACGGATGCCCGCTCCACCAGCTGGAACGGCAGTTTCTGCACTCCGACCGGGGCCCGGTCTTCGGCAAGCAGGATGTGCGCGGCCTGGCGGCCCATGGCGCGATGGGGAAGCGCCATGGTGGTCAGCGGCGGATCGAGACGCGAGGCGATCTCGACCTGGTTGTCGAAGCTCGCGACGGCGACATCATCGGGAATGGTCGCGCCCGAGCGGCGCAGGGCGGCATAGACCTCCATCGCCACGCGGTCATTGCCGCAGAGGATGGCATCGGGGCGTCGCGGACCGGTCATGATATCGTGCACATGCTGAGGCACGAGGCTGTGAGCCCGGTCGCTGTATACAGCCTTGCTGACGGCGGGCAAGACGGTGGCCCCTGCCCCGTCGATGCCGGCTTGATCGAGCGCTTGGCGAAAGCCGAGTTCGCGAAGCTCGCCGGCGAGCAATCTCGGCAGATTGATGAAGGCGATATTGCGACGGCCCGCGTCGAGAAGATAGTTGGTAATCTCGATCGCTGCGCCCGTTTCGTCGGGCACCAGGGACGTCACGCGATCGTTGGCGTCCCGGCAATTGATCATGACCCCGACCGTATCGGCAAATTCACGCGGCAGATCGATACTCTTGTGATACATGGCGGCATAGGCGATCGCTCGCGGGCGAAAACGTCGCATCTCGTCGAGGATCGACGCCACGCTGCGATGGCCGCCGAGCGTCATGGCGAACACGGCCATGTCCGCCGCGCGCACGGCGCCGTCAAGCCCTCTGATGATCTCGGTTGCAAATGGTGACGTAATGAGGTCGTCGGCGACGAGGCCGACGAGCGGCATCCAGCCCTGGCGCATGCTGCGGGCGGCGAAATTGGTGACATAACCGAGCTCTTCGGCGATCTCCTTGATCCGCTGCCGGGTTTCCTCCGACATACGTGCCGAGCCGCCATGCAGTGCACCTGACACCGTCTTGACGGAAACGCCTGCGCGGGCGGCTATATCATTGAGTGACGCGGTCATGGGTTCGCTTGGGTTATCGATTACCCAACTCGTAGCAATCATCTTTCAATGAGTCAAGCCGTGAGGCTATTTCGCGTAAAGTGCGCGCGATCGTTCGAGGTGTTTGAGAAGCGCCGTTTCCGAACCGTCCGCGTCATTGGCTTCGAGGCGGTCGACGATTTCGTCGTGTTCGGCGAGCGTGAACTTTTCCTTGCCGGTCCAGATCAGCATCTCGGTATGATATTCCTTCAGCCAGGCGAGCATCGCCTCGCTGACGGCGACGTAGATCGGATTGCCCGAGATCTGGGCGATGCGGGTGTGGAATTCCATGTCGGCGTCGATGAACTCTTCGGCGCGGCCGAGCGACAGGCGCTGGCGCTCGATGATGTCCCGGAGATCGCTAATATCGCTGGCCGAGGCGCGCTGGGCGGCCTCGCGCGCCATGCCGCGCTCGAAAAAGATGCGGGCGCTCTTCAGATGTTCCAGCGAGTCGGCCGATTGCGACAGCATGATCTTGGCGGTGAGGTCGACCTGGCGGAAGATCGACTTTGCCGTCAGCCGCAGCACCTTTGCCCGTTCGCCATGCGAAATGCTGACGAGGCCCTTGTTGGCGAGCGACTGCATGGCCTCGCGGATGGCCGGCCGGCCGACGCCGAAACGCTCCATCAGCACCCGCTCGGAGGGCATTTCGTCGCCGGGCTGAAGCTCGCCTGAGGTGATCATTCGCTCGAGTCGATCAAACACTTCGTCGGAGAGTTTCCGGCGGACGATTTGTTCGATGGGCTGGGTCATGAGATCTCGCTGGCTCAAAATGTCTTCTCCTAACAGTTTTCCGGACCAAGGACAAAGCTTGCGGGCGAAATTTGCACAGCCGAAGATTCCGCTTTTCAAAGATTGGAATACTCATTATACCAGATCACGAGTTGACGCCATGATAATCTGCCTGGCGAGAGGAGCAACCGTCCGTCCGATGATGATAAGCATGACCTACCGCATCGAAACGCCCGGCAGCGTCGAGGCGATGGCGGATAAGATCGCCAGCGACCAGTCGACCGGAACCTTCGTGCCGGTTCCCGGTGAGACCGAGGAGCTGAAGTCGCGAGTCGCTGCGCGGGTCATGGCGATCCGCCGGCTTGACGATGCCGGCCAGCCGACCTGGCCGGAAGTTGCTGCCGGCACCCGGCTCCACCGCGCCGATGTCGATATCGCCTTTCCGCTGGAGGCGATCGGCACCGATCTTTCGGCGTTGATGACCATCGCGATCGGCGGCGTCTATTCGATCAAGGGCATGACCGGCATCCGCATCGTCGACATGAAGCTGCCCGAGGCTTTCAAGTCAGCCCATCCCGGACCGCAGTTCGGCATCGCCGGAAGCCGCAGGCTCACCGGCGTCGAAGGCCGGCCGATCATCGGCACGATCGTCAAGCCGGCGCTGGGCCTGAGACCGCACGAGACGGCGGAACTGGTCGGCGAGCTGATCCAATCGGGCGTCGACTTCATCAAGGACGACGAGAAGCTGATGAGCCCGGCCTATTCGCCGCTGAAGGAGCGTGTCGCAGCGATCATGCCGCGCATTCTCGATCACGAGCAGAAGACCGGCAAGAAGGTGATGTATGCCTTCGGCATCTCGCATGCCGACCCGGACGAGATGATGCGCAACCACGACATCGTCGCGGCGGCCGGCGGCAACTGCGCCGTCGTCAACATCAACTCGATCGGCTTCGGCGGCATGAGTTTTCTGCGCAAGCGCTCCAGCCTGGTGCTGCACGCCCATCGCAACGGCTGGGACGTGCTGACGCGCGATCCGGGCGCCGGCATGGACTTCAACGTCTACCAGCAGTTCTGGCGGCTGCTCGGCGTCGACCAGTTCCAGATCAACGGCATCAGGGTGAAATATTGGGAGCCGGACGACAGCTTCGTCTCTTCCTTCAAGGCCGTCAGCGCGCCGCTCTTCGATGAGGCCGATCGGCCGCTCCCGGTCGCCGGCTCCGGCCAGTGGGGCGGACAGGCGCCGGAAACGTATCAGCGTACCGGCCGCACTGTCGATCTCCTCTATCTCTGCGGCGGCGGCATCGTCAGCCATCCCGGCGGACCGGCGGCCGGCGTTCGCGCCGTTCAGCAGGCCTGGCAGGCCGCAGTCGCCGACATTCCGCTGGAGACTTACGCCAAGGATCATCCGGAGCTTGCCGCCTCGATCGCAAAATTCAGCGACGGCAAGGGCGCGTGACCGTCATGAACGACCTTCTCGTCAGCTATTACGGCGATGATTTTACCGGCTCGACCGACGTCATGGAGGCGCTCGCTTCGCGCGGCGTCGAGACCGCGCTCTTCCTCGGCCTTCCCAAGCCGGAATTGCTCGCCCGCTTCAAACACTGCCGCGCGATCGGCATTGCCGGAACGAGCCGCAGCGAGACGCCGGCATGGATGGAACTGCATCTCGTGCCAGCCTTCGACTGGCTGCGCTCGCTCGGTGCGGCTATCTGCCATTACAAGGTTTGCTCGACCTTCGATTCCAGCCCCGGCATCGGCAATATCGGCAAGGCGATCGAAATCGGCGGCAAGATCTTCGGGCAGCCGATCGTCCCTATCATTGTCGGCGCGCCGCAACTGAAGCGCTACACGGTCTTCGGCAACCTCTTCGCCGGCTATCAGGGCCGCGTGTTCCGCATCGACCGCCATCCGGTCATGAGCCGCCATCCCGTGACCCCGATGGACGAGGCGGATCTTGGCGTCCATCTGTCGAAGCAGACTGCCCTTCCCGTCCTGCTCGCCGATCTCGTTGCGATCACGGCCGAGGATGCCGATCAGCGCATCGACGCGCTGGCGTCGAACCCGGAAGGCATCCTGCTCCTCGATGTCGATTCCGAAGCGACGCAGGCGGCCGCGGGCCGGCAGATGCTGCGGGTCGCCGGGCGGTCCGGCAGCTTCGTCGCCGGTTCGTCGGGGGTCGAATACGCCCTGCTCGACGCTTGGCGGCGGGCCGGCGTGATCGGCGAAAGCGGTGCCGTATTCCCCGATGTCGGCCCGGTCGACCGCCTCGCCGTCGTCTCCGGCAGCGTTTCGCCGACCACCGAGCGGCAGATCCGCGCCGCCGTCGACAGCGGTTTCGAGGCCGTCGCGCTCGATCCCCTCGCTCTCCTTTCGGAGAATGGCGAAGGCGCGGTGGAGGCGGCCGTGCAGGCCGGCATCGGCACGCTCAGGAAAGGCAAGAGCGTCATTCTCTATACCGCGCTCGGCCCATCGGCCGATCGCGGCGCCGATATCGACAGGTTGCCGGGCGCGCGTCACCGGCTCGGCAGCGCACTCGGCACGATTCTGCGCCGGCTGATCGAGGCGGAGGGGCTGTCGCGCGCGGTCGTCGCCGGCGGCGACACCTCGAGCCACGCGCTGCGGCAATTGAAGATCGACGCGTTAACGACGCTGTTGCCGCTGCCGCAGACGCCGGGATCGCCGCTCTGCCTCGCCCATGGCGATTACCCGCCGACCAACGGTCTGCAGATCGCCCTCAAAGGCGGCCAGGTCGGCACCGACGGCTATTTCGCGCAGATCCGTGACGGAAGGAAGAACTGATGGTCGTCTGGGTCGGCACCAGCTTCAAGATGAACAAGACCGTGGAGGAAGCGCTCGCCTTCGCGCGCCGCCTCGCCGATGCGGACCGCGAATGCGATATCCGCGTGCAGCGCTTCGTCATTCCTTCGTTTACCGCGGTGCGGGAGGTCAAGCGTGTGCTCGATGACACCTCGGTGAAGGTCGGCGCCCAGAACATGCATTGGGAGGATGCCGGCGCCTGGACCGGCGAGATTTCGCCTCCCATGCTGAAGGACTGCCGGCTCGATCTCGTCGAACTCGGCCATTCCGAGCGCCGCGAGCACTTCGGCGAAACCGACGAAACCGTCGGCCTCAAGGTATCGGCTGCGATCCGCCACGGGCTGACGCCGCTGATCTGCATCGGCGAGACCTTGCAGGAGCGCCAGGCGGGCCAAGCCGATGCCGTGCTTCGGCGGCAGGTCGAGGCCGCCTTGCGGGGCGTCGACATCGAGGCCGACGAGGTTCCGATCCTGCTTGCCTATGAGCCCATCTGGGCGATCGGCGTCAACGGTATCCCTGCCACGGCCGATTACGCGTCGGAACGGCACGGAAGGATCGCCGAGGTGGCGAGATCCATTCTCGGTCATGCGGTGCCGGTTCTCTACGGCGGCAGCGTCAATCCCGACAATTGCGAGGAACTGGTGACGCAACCGCATATCGACGGCCTGTTCATCGGCCGCTCCGCCTGGTCCGTCGACGGCTATCTCGACATTCTTCGCCGCGTCAGCGCGGCGATCGATCGCTCATCTCCACGCCAGACGGCGAGTGAAAGGAAACTGCCATGAAGATCGCAATCGGCGCCGACAGCGCCGGCAAACCGCTCCTGGATGTGATTGCCGCCCATCTCGCCGGCAAGGCGGACCTCGAAGTTCACGATCTCAGCCAGTCCGGCTTCTACGCCGATCTTTCCCAGCGTCTGGCGCAGACGATCGTCGACGGTGAACATCAGCGCGGCATCCTGTTCTGCGGCACCGGCATCGGTGTGTGCATCTCCGCAAACAAGGTGCCGGGCATCCGCGCCGCGCTGACCCATGATACTTATTCGGCGGAACGCGCGGTGAAATCGAACAATGCCCAGATCATCACGATGGGCGCGCGTGTCATCGGCCCGGAACTGGCGAAATCGATTGTCGACGTCTGGCTTGCCTCCGAATTCGACCCCGACGGCCCCTCGGCCGGCAACGTGCAGGCGATCGACCGGCTCGATGCCGAGAAACATGGCGCCGAAAAACATGGGCACTAAATGCGTAAGTGATGATATGGTGATTGACTCATCATACCAGTATATGATCCTATCCAGAACTGAAAAGGTGAGGAAAACATGACCAAGATTGCTCTCTTCGGCGCCGGCGGCAAAATGGGATACCGGCTGGCCAAGAATCTCAAAGGTTCGCGCTTCCAAGTGCGCCATGTCGAGGTGAGCGACGCCGGCAAGGCGCGGCTGAAGAACGATCTCGGTCTCGATTGCGTGCCGGTCGATGCCGCGCTCGACGGCGCCGATGTGGTGATCCTCGCCGTGCCGGATACGGCGATCGGCAAGGTCGCGGCCGGCATCGTCGACAAGCTTACGCCCGGCACCATGGTGGTGGCGCTCGATGCCGCCGCACCCTTTGCCGGCCATCTGCCTAGGCGCGACGACCTCACCTATTTCGTCACCCATCCCTGCCATCCGCCGATCTTCAACGACGAGACGGAGATGCAGGCCAAGAAGGATCATTTCGGCGGCCTCTTCGCCAAGCAGCACATTGTCTCGGCACTGATGCAAGGCCCCGACAGCGCCTACGCGCTCGGCGAGGAAATCGCCAAAATCATCTGGGCGCCGGTCATGCGCTCGCACCGGGTTACGGTCGAGCAGCTCGCCATGCTCGAACCGGGCCTGTCGGAAACCGTCTGTGCATCGCTGCTCGTCATCATGCGCCAGGCCATGGACGAATGCGTGGCCCGCGGCGTGCCGGAACAGGCCGCCCGCGACTTCCTGCTCGGCCATATGAACGTGCTCGGCGCCGTTATCTTCAAGGAAGTCGACGGCGTGTTCTCGGATGCCTGCAACAAGGCAATCGAGTTCGGCATCCCGGCGCTGATGCGCGACGACTGGAAGAAAGTATTCGAACCGCAGGAGATCGCCGAAAGCATCCGGCGTATCACCTGAACCGGCCTGGGGAGGCAAGCCCTCCCCTTTACCGCTCCGGGAGACGGGGCTCAGCCGCTCCGGGGAGACGGGGCTTCATTCACAACTGGGAGGAAAAAATGAAACTGACGCGCAGACTGACACTTGCAGCTTTTGCCGGCGCGCTGGCGATGGGAACGGCCATGCCGGCCTTTGCGGCCGATCTCATCGCCATCATCACGCCGGCGCATGACAATCCCTTCTTCAAGGCGGAAGCCGTCGGCGCCGAAGCCAAGGCGAAGCAACTCGGCTACGAGACCCTGGTCATGACCCATGACGACGACGCCAACAAGCAGTCGGAAATGATCGACACGGCGATCGGGCGCGGCGCCAAGGCGATCATTCTCGATAATGCCGGCGCAGATGCTTCCGTCGCCGCCGTCAAGAAGGCCAAGGACGCCGGCATCCCCTCCTTCCTGATCGACCGCGAGATCAACGCGACTGGCGTTGCCGTTGCCCAGATCGTCTCGAACAACTATCAGGGCGCCCAGCTCGGCGCGCAGGAGTTCGTCAAGCTGATGGGCGAGAAGGGCAACTACGTCGAGCTGGTCGGCAAGGAGTCCGACACCAATGCCGGCATCCGCTCGCAGGGCTATCATGACGTCATCGACGACTATCCGGAACTGAAGTCGGTCGCCAAGCAGTCGGCCAACTGGAGCCAGACGGAAGCCTATTCGAAGATGGAGACCATCCTCCAGGCCAATCCCGACATCAAGGGCGTCATCTCCGGCAACGACACGATGGCCATGGGCGCGATTGCGGCGCTGCAGGCGGCCGGCCGCAAGGATGTGATCGTCGTCGGCTTCGACGGTTCCAACGATGTGCGCGACTCCATCAAGGCGGGCGGCATCAAGGCGACCGTGCTGCAACCGGCCTATGCCCAGGCTCAGCTCGCGGTGGAGCAGGCGGACGCCTACATCAAGAACAAGACGACGCCAAAGGAAGAGAAGCAGTTGATGGATTGCGTTCTCATCAACGCCGACAATTCCGGCAATCTCGAGACCTTCGCCCTGACGAACTGATCAGCCGCGAATTGCCGAGGGCGCGTTGCTGCGCCCTCGGCAATGCATTTCGCAAGACGTCGAGGTTCATCTGATGTTGAGAATGAAGGGTGCCCTGCTCGCCGCCGTCGTGGCGGCAGCCCTGCCCGGTTGCAAAATCATCAAGACGCCGACCGCGGAGGAAAAGGCGGCGGCAGCGGCCAAGACCGCCTTCGATCCGACTGCAAAGGTCGAGGCGGTCTGGCAATCCGAGGCCGTGCCCTATTTCGAAAAGCGCGCCGGTGAGCTGAAGGATGTCCTGCAGCTCGTTGCGACGAGCCCGGATGCCGCGGGCGAAAAATACGGCAATCCCCGCAAGCAGAGCAGTTCGCCCTGGACCTATGCGGTGAAGATCACCGGCAAGATCGTGGCCACTGATACGGCCTCGCGCGCGGCAACGCTCGACGTCGATGCCGATGGCGACGGCAAGGCCGATGCGAAGGTGCAGATTGGGCCGGCGCTGCGCGGCACCGCCCTGCGCGACACGCTCGATTTCGTCAATTTCAACGAGTTCAAGAACCAGATCGAATGGGCGCAGTTCGGCAAGGCGTTCAACGAGAAGGCCAATGCGGCCTTTCTCTCCGCCGTTCCGCGCGACGGCCTGACCGGCAAGACGGTGACCGTGATCGGCGCCTTCCCGCTGCCGAAAAGCGGCGAACTTCCGCTCGTGACGCCTTCGGAACTGAAGGTAGGCCCATGACAGTGGATGCGGCACCAACCGACGATGTCATCCTGCGTCTCGACGACGTGTCGAAGGTCTATTCGGGCATCGTCGCCGTCAAGCGCGCCAATCTGGAACTGCGGCGCGGCGCGGTGAACGTGCTCGTCGGTGAAAACGGCGCCGGCAAATCGACGCTGATGAAGATCATCGCCGGCGTCGAACGCCCGACGCATGGCCGCATCATCCTGGATGGCGAACCCGTCTCCTTCGACAGTCCGGCCCAGGCGCAGGCGCACGGCATCGGCATGATCTTCCAGGAGCTCAATCTCTTCGCCAACATGTCGGTCGCCGAAAACATCTTCGCCACACGCGAGATCACCCGCGGCCCGCTCGGCATCGATCACAAGGCGCAGGTCGAGAAGGCCAACGAATTCCTGCGGCGGCTCGATGCCGGGATCGAGGCGGATACGATGGTCGAGGATCTGCCGATCGGCCAGCAGCAGCTCGTCGAGATCGCCAAGGCGATGTCGCTCAATGCCCGTATCCTGATCATGGACGAGCCGACATCGGCGCTTTCGGCCGCCGAAGTCGACATCCTGTTCAAGGTGATCGGCGAGCTGAAGGCTCAAGGTGTGGCGATCGTCTATATCTCGCACCGGCTGGAAGAGCTGATGCGGATCGGCGACACCATCACCGTGCTGCGCGACGGCCAGGTCACCGGCCAGGCGATGGTGCGCGACATCGACACGCGCTGGATCGTGCGCTCGATGATCGGTTCGGACGCCAAGGATTTTGCAAAATCCGTCACCCATGCCATCGGCGACGAGGTCTTCCGCGCCGAAAACATCAGCTTGCCCAGGCCGACGGGCGGGCTTGCGGTCAACGATGTCTCCCTCTCGGTCAGAGCTGGCGAGATCCTCGGCATTTACGGGCTGATGGGCGCCGGGCGCAGCGAATTCTTCGAATGCGTGATCGGCCGTCACACGCACTCGACCGGCAGGGTCTTCATCGACGGCAAGGAAGTGCGTGCCCGCGACACCACGCGGCGCATCCGCCGCGGCCTTGCCCTCATTCCGGAGGATCGGCAGCGCGAAGGCCTGGTTCAGGTGCTCTCCGTCGCTTCCAACCTGACGCTGGCGAGCCTTTCCCGCTTCACCCGGCTCTTCCATATCGACAGCGGCGCCGAGAAAAATGCCATTCGCGAGGCGATCCGGGATCTGTCGATCAAGGCGCCGAATCCGGATTTCGAGGTGACCTCGATGTCCGGCGGCAATCAGCAGAAGGTGGTGATCGGTAAGGCGCTGATGACCAATCCGAAGGTGCTGCTGATGGACGAACCGAGCCGCGGCATCGATGTCGGCGCCAAGGCCGACGTCTTCCGCACCATGCGCCGGCTGGCGGCAAACGGTCTGGCCATTCTGTTTTCAACCTCCGACCTCGAGGAGGTCATGGCGCTTTCCGATCGCATCGCGGTTTTGAGCAACGGCCAGCTCGTCGCCGTCTTCGACCGGCACGAGGCGACGGAAGAAGCGATCATCGCGGCTTCGGCCAGGGGACACGGACATCAAGGGAAACTCGCGTCATGATGGCGGCTACCTCAACCACTCTCGCGCCGAAGGGCGCCAACGGCTCGGCGCTTCTGACGGTGATGAAGCTCCGGACCTTCATTGCGCTCTTCGCCGTCATCATCTTCTTTGCGATCTTCGCGCCGAACTTCACCTCGACGGCGAACATGATCCTGATGTCGAAACATGTGGCCCTGAATGCGTTCCTCGCGATGGGCATGACCTTCGTCATCATCACCGGCGGCATCGACCTCTCGGTCGGATCGATCGTCGGGCTCTGCGGCATGGTCGCCGGCGGGTTGATCCTTTACGGCATCGAGCTGCCGATCGGCTATACCATCTATTTCAACCTCTTCGAGATCGTGCTGATCACGCTGTCGATCGGCCTTGTCATCGGCCTGATCAACGGCCTCTTGATCACCAAGCTCAACGTCGCGCCCTTCATCGCCACGCTCGGCACCCTCTATGTCGCCCGCGGCCTGGCGCTGCTGTCGTCCGATGGCCAGACCTTTCCGAACCTCGTCGGCCGGCCGGAATATGCCACGACCGGCTTCGATTTCTTCGGCGCCGGGCGCATTCTCGGCCTGCCGGTCTCGATCTGGATCCTGATCGTGCTGGCGCTCGCGGCCGCCTATGTCGCCCGCTCGACGCCGATCGGCCGCCACATCTTCGCCGTCGGCGGCAATGAGCGTGCGGCGCGCATGTCCGGCATCCGCGTCGATGTCGTGAAGATCTTCGTCTACATGTTCTCCGGCCTGTGCGCGGCGATCGTCGGCGTCGTCATCTCCTCCGAGCTGATGGCTGCCCATCCGGCGACCGGTGAGAGCTTCGAACTCAATGCGATTGCCGCAGCCGTGCTCGGGGGCACCTCGATGTCGGGTGGCCGCGGCACGATCGGGGGCACGATCATCGGCGCCTTCGTCATCGGCATCCTCTCCGACGGATTGGTCATGATGGGCGTCTCCTCCTTCTGGCAGATGGTCATCAAGGGCCTCGTCATCATCATCGCCGTGGTCGTCGACCAGGCGCAGCGCCGCCTGCAGCAGCGCGTCACCCTCATGCAGATGGCAAAGGCAGGTTGATATGACCGAACTGAAAGGCGCCCTGATCGGCTGCGGCTTCTTCGCGATCAACCAGATGCATGCCTGGAGGGACGTCGAAGGTGCTTATATCGTCGCGATCTGCGACCGCGATCCCGAGCGGCTGAAGACCGTCGGAGACCAGTTCGGCATCGAGCGCCGTTACAGCGACGCCGAGGCGATGTTTGCCGATGGCGGATTCGATTTCGTCGATATCGCCACAACCGTTGAGAGCCACCGCGCTCTGGTGGAAATGGCCGCCCGCAACAGGGTGCCGGCCATCTGCCAGAAGCCCTTCGCCAAGACGCTGTCGGATGCAAAGGCGATGGTCGAGGCCTGCCGCAAGGCCGGTGTTGCCTTGATGGTGCACGAGAATTTTCGCTGGCAGACGCCGATCCAAGCGGTACGCAAGGCGCTCGAAACAGGCGCCATCGGCACGCCCTTCTGGGGCCGCTTCTCCTTCCGCTCGGGCTACGATGTCTTCTCCGGCCAGCCCTATCTCGCCGAAGGCGAGCGCTTCATCATCGAGGACCTCGGCATCCATACGCTCGATATCGCCCGCTATATCCTCGGCGACGTCAGCGCGCTCACGGCTCGCACTAGGCGGGTCAATCCCAGGATCAGGGGCGAGGATGTCGCGACCATTCTGCTCGATCACGAAAACGGCGCCACCTCTGTGGTCGACGTCAGCTACGCCACGAAGCTCTCGAAAGAGCCATTCCCCGAGACGCTGATGGAACTCGACGGCTCCGAGGGCACGATCCGCCTGACCCAGGGTTATCGCCTCGAAGTCAACAATGCCCAGGGCACCACCATTGCGGACGTCTCTCCGAAGCTGCTCTCCTGGGCCTCGCGCCCCTGGCATAACATTCAGGAGAGCGTCTATGCGATCCAGCAGCATTGGGTCGATCAGCTCAGGCGCGGCGCGGAACACTCAACCTCCGGGGCCGATAATCTGAAGACCTTCGCCCTTGTCGAGGCCGCCTATGATAGCGCTGCTCAGGGGAAGACGATCGATGTCGGGGCGATGCTGCGATGACGGCCGATGTCTTCCAGCTCTACGGCACCCGGGCTCAGGAAAAGCCGCCGGTTCGCCTGACGGCCGGAAAGCTGACGGCCGATCTCGCCGACGGCAACCTCCGCTCGATCCGCTATGACGGGACCGAGGTGCTGCGGGCGATTTCCTATCTGGTCCGCGACCGGGACTGGGGCACCCACAGCCCCGAAATCACAGATCGCAGGATCGAGCAGGGCGATGACCGTTTCGAAGTCGCTTACCGCGCGCGTTGCGAGGGACCGGACAAAACGATCCTCGTCATCGACGTCCGCATCGCGGGCTATCGGGGCCGGCTCGACTTCGAAGCGGAGGCCGTCTCGGAGACCGGCTTCGAGACCAATCGCTGCGGCTTCTGCATCCTGCATCCGATCGTTGGCGTGGCCGGTTCATCGGCGACGGTCGAGCATGTCGACGGCCGGATCGTGGCGACGCGTTTCCCCGATCTCATTGAGCCCTGGCAGCCGTTCAAGGACATGCGCGCCATCACCCATGAGGTCATGTCAGGGGTTACGGCGGAATGCCGGATGGAAGGCGACACCTTCGAAATGGAGGATCAGCGGAACTGGTCCGATGCTTCCTACAAGACCTATGTCCGGCCGCTCGCTCTGCCCTGGCCTTATCAGATCCCGGCCGGCCAAGCCGTTCGGCAGAGGACGTTACTCATTATCCGGGATAACGGCGGTAGCGAAAAACGCTCCCCGGCCGCGACGCCGGGCGCGGCGATCAGGCTCGAGTTGGGAGAGCGGACCGGCACCATGCCCGGTATCGGCGTGATCGTGGCGCCCGAAGAGGCCGATGCGACCCTCGCCGCAACGTCCCTGCTGGCGGAGATCGCGCCCCGGCAACTCCTCTTTCATTTCGATCCGGACGCGGGGCATGGCATCGAGGCACTGAAGAAATTTGCCGCAATCGCTGCCGCCGATCGCGGCCGCTCGACGCTGGAGATCGCGCTTCCCTGCCGATCGTCGCCGGCAGACGAGGCGGCCGGGATCGCCCGCCAGATGCAGATCGCGGGCCTCCGCCCGGATGCGATCCTGATCTCGCCTTCCGTCGACCGGCAATCGACGCCGCCCGGCAGCCAATGGCCGGACTGCCCGCCGCTCGAAGCGATCTATGCCGCGGCGCGCGCCGCCTTTCCCGACATCCGTATCGGTGGCGGCATGCTGAGCTATTTCACCGAGCTCAACCGCAAGCGCGCACCATCCGGCGAGATCGATTTCGTCAGCCATTGCACCAATCCGATCGTGCATGCGGCCGACGATCTCAGCGTCATGCAGACATTGGAGGCTCTGCCCTTCATCACCCGCTCCGTTCGCGCGATCTACGGCGGTAAGCCCTACCGGATCGGCCCGTCGACGATCCCGATGCGGCAGAACCCCTATGGCAGCCGCACGATGGACAACCCGTCCGGCGGGCGCATCCCGATGGCCAATCGCGATCCGCGCCACAATGGCCGTTTCGCCGCGGCCTTCGCGCTCGGCTATGCCATCCGCGTGCTGGATGCCGGCCTCGAATGCCTGACGCTCTCGGCTCTCACAGGTCCGTTCGGTCTGATCGCCGGCCCCGGCGAGCCGACCGAGCAAGGCGGGCGGCGGCCGCTCTTTAACACCGTGCGCACTTTGTCCGGGTTGGCGGGCGCATCCTGGCAGGAATGCATCTCCTCCTCGCCTTCCGAGGTTCTGTCTTTCGTGACGCGGGATGCCGCAGGCGCGAAGCTCCACATCGTCAATCTGACGGGCGAAGAGCGGCGGGTCGATGGCGTCGCTTTGGGCAGGGAGGCGCTGCTCGCGCCCTTCGCCACCGTGGTCTTGCCGCTGGCGGATTGACCTCCGGCGTGTCAGCCGCATCTATGCAGTCGGAATTCGTTCTGGGAGGATCGGCATGAAGACCAAGAAGCTTATCAATGCAGGGGCGGATGCCGTCGACGAGATGCTGCAGGGGGTTCTGGCGGCGCATCCCAAGCACCTCTACGCCGTGGAAGGCATGCCGCGCGCGATCATCGCCCGAAACGGACCGCGCAAGGGCAAGGTCGGGCTGGTTATCGGCGGCGGCTCCGGCCACGAGCCGAGCTTTCTCGGCTATGTCGGCAAGGGGCTCGCCGATGCCGCCGCGATCGGCAATGTCTTCGCCTCGCCGCCGCCCGATCCGATTATCGCCTGCGCAATGGCGGTCGACGGCGGTGCCGGCGTCCTCTTCATGTACGGCAATTATGCCGGCGACGTGATGAATTTCGACATGGCCGCGGAAATGCTGGCGCTCGACGAGATCGAGGTGCGCACCGTGCTCACGACAGACGACGTGGCGTCTGCTCCTTCCGATCAGAGGGAGAAGCGGCGCGGCGTGGCGGGCAATGTCTTCATCTTCAAGGCGGCGGGTGCGGCCTGCGATCTCCTCTATTCCCTTGACGAGGTCGAGCGCGTCGCGCGCCATGCCAATGCGCGCACCTATACGATGGGTGTGGCGCTCTCGCCCTGTTCGCTGCCGCAGACCCTGAAGCCGAATTTCCTGATCGGCGACGGCGAAATGGAGATCGGCATGGGCATCCATGGCGAGCCCGGTACGGCCCGCGAGCCGCTGAAATCAGCCGACGCGGTGACGGACGAGCTCATGGACAATATTCTCCGCGAGATGAAGGCAGACCGGGGCGAGCGCGTCGCCGTGCTCGTCAACTCGCTGGGATCCACGCCGATGATGGAGCTCTACATCATGATGCGGCGCGTCAAGGCGCGGCTCGACGATGCCGGGCTCGTCATCCATAGCTCGCTCGTCGGCAACTACTGCACCTCGCTCGAAATGGCGGGCGCCTCGGTCACGCTGATGCATCTCGACGACGAGCTGCAGCGGTTGATCGACCATCCCTGCGACTGCGCCATGTTCAAGAGGTGATCGATGACGATCGCGACCGAAGATCTGCAGCGCCTGTTTGCCCTGATCGCCGGGGATATCGCGGCGCAGCGCGATCATCTTTGCGAACTCGATGGTGCCATCGGCGACGGCGACCACGGTCTTGCCATGGATGCGGGCTGTGCGGCGGCGGCCAAGGCCGTCGCCGCGCTCGACCCGGCACAGGCTGCGCCGGCAGCCGCCTTCAATGCGGCGGCAAAAGCCTTCCTCAATGCAGTCGGCGCATCCTCCGGTCCGCTCTATGCCACGGCCTTCATGCGCGCCGGAGCCGCCGTCAAGGACAGGCCTGCACTCTCCGACGACGATTTCGTGCGCGCTTTTTCGGCGATGGCGCAGGGCGTTCAGGAGCGCGGCAAGGCCGAGCCCGGCGAAAAGACCATGGTCGATGCCTGGAGGCCGGCGGCCGATGCGGCTCTCGCTGCCTGGGCGTCCGGAACGCCCCTTTCCCAATCGCTCGACATGGCCGCGCAGGCAGCGCGCCAAGGCTGCGAAGCGACAAAGGATATGACGGCCGCCAAGGGGCGGGCGTCGCGGCTGGGGGAGCGGGTGATCGGGCACGTGGATCCCGGCGCCGCCTCGGCTGCGATTATCGTTGCTTCGATCGCGAAATTCGTGCGGCAGCATGATGGTTAGCTCATCATACCAGTTGACATGTAAATGACTATCTGCGACAAGGGGCCGGCTTATCAAGAGGAGGACGGTAATGCTGACCCTTTCCGCGAAATTGAAGACGGCGAGCATCGTCGCGATCGCCATGGCGTCTTTCGCCGCGACGCCGGTTTTTGCCGAAGACATCACGCTCTGGACCCTGAACTTCGACAACAATGCCGCCAATACGGCGTTGAAGAAGGTGGCGACGGATTTCGAAGCGGCAAACCCCGGAACGCATGTCGAGATCGTTCAGCGCGCCGTCGACGAGCACAAGACGGCGTTGCGCGTCGCCGCCGGTTCCGACAAGGGGCCTGACATTTATTTCAGCTGGGCGGGTCTCGGCCTCGGCGGCGAATATGTGAAGGCCGGCCTCTCCCTGCCGCTCGACAAATATTACACCGAATATAAGTGGAACGACGAGTTGCTGCCGTCGGCGGCGGCTTTCGCCGACCTCTATCCCGGCGGCAAACACGGTGTTCCCTTCACCTTCAAGGGCGAAGCCGTCTATTACAACAAGAAGCTTTTCGAACAGGCCGGCATCAAGGACGAGCCGAAGACCTACGAGGAACTCCTTGCCGCGGCTGACAAGCTGAAGGCTGCCGGCATCCCCGCCTTCACCTTCGGCGGCACGGTCAATTGGCACGTCATGCGGCTGATGGACGTCATCCTCGAAACCAAGTGCGGCGCCGAAAAGCACGATGCGCTGAAGGCGATGACGCTGGACTGGACCAAGGAGCCCTGTGCAGCGGATTCCTTCGCCGAATTCGCCAAGTGGACGAAGGACTATACGCTGCAGCCCTTCATGGGCATCGACAACAAGCAGTCCTACAGCCTCTTCACCGCCGGCCGCGCAGCGATGATGCTCGAAGGCGACTGGCTGGTCAGCCAGCTCAACGGCTCCGGCGCCAATCTCGACGATTACGGCATCTTCCCCTTCCCCACCAATACCGAGCGCCTCTACGGTTTCGCCGAGTACAATTACATCAGCACCAAGAGCAAGAACCCCGACATAGCCGCTAAATTCCTCGACTATTTCCTGTCGACGAAGGTGCAGCAGGATCTGCTCGGTCAGCTGAGCTCGACCTCCGTCAACAAGAACGTCCAATACGCCAATCAGAAGCCGCTCGAAGCCGAATGGCTGGGGATCTTCCAGAAATACGGCAAGGTCTACATGAACGGCGACCAGGCCTTCCCGCTCGATGTGACGACGGAATATTTCCGCGTCATCAATGACGTTGCCTCCGGCAATACCGAGCCGGCCGAGGCGGCCAAGCAACTGCAGAGCTTCATCGCCGGCAGAAGCTGATTCCTCCTAAGCGCCAGCCGATCGACCGCTGAGTTGATCGGCTGGCACCGTCTTTCATGAGCTGGCGGCTGTTTTGCCGTCAGGAGGAAAGCATGTCACTTCGACAATCGACACATGATCCGCGTATGCAAGCGCTCATCCTGCTCGTGCCGGCGCTGGCGATCTATGCGGTCTTCGCGCTCTACCCGATGCTCAACGTCTTGATCCTGAGCTTCCAGAAGTGGAACGGGCTGGATGCCAACCGGCAATTCGTCGGCATTGCCAATTATTCGGCGATCTTCACCAAAGACCCGGTTTTCTGGGTGGCCTTCCGCAACACGGTGATCTGGACCCTGATGAGCCTGATCTTCCCGCCGATGGTCGGCCTCTTGCTGGCGCTCAGCCTCAACCAGAAGATCTTCGGCCGCAACGGCCTGCGCGCCATCTTCTATCTGCCGGTCATCATCGCGCCGATCGCTGTCGCCACCATGTGGAAGTGGATGTACGATCCTTTCTTCGGCCTCTTCGCCCAGTTGCTGACCTCCTGGGGCATGCAGGGCTGGATCAAGGACTGGCTGGGGAATAAGGACATCGCGCTCTATTCCGTCTTCGTCGCCTATCTCTGGCAGACGGTCGGCTTCTCCATGGTTCTGTTCCTGGCGGGCCTGCAGAACGTGTCTCAGACGCTGGTCGAAGCGGCGCGCATCGATGGCGCCAGCCGCTGGGCGGTGTTCAAGCACGTGACGCTGCCGGCGCTGCGCCCGACCATCACCATCGTGCTCGTCCTTTCCATCATCTCGTCGCTGAAGGCCTTCGACATCGTCTATGGCCTGACCGGCGGCGGCCCGGCCCAGTCCACCCAGATGCTGGCGCTCTGGGCCTTCACCCAGGCCATGCAGATCTTCGATTTCGGTCGGGGTGCTGCCATCTCTGTCGTGCTGCTGCTGATCACCATGGCCGTCGTCATTCCCTATCTCCGATGGACCCAGAAGCACGAGGAGGTGGAATCGTGACAGCCGTATCGAGCGACCACACCGCCGTGCATCTCGAAGTCCAGCCGTCGGCGATGAAGCGCGATCCCGTCCTGATCGGTCTCTGGATCGCCCTCGTCCTTGTGGCGCTCATCTGGGTAGCACCCTTCGTCTTCATCGTCTTCACCTCGCTGAAGACGCCGGCGGCGGTGACGAGCACCGGCGCCTTCATGCCGCCGACCGAGCTTGCCTACGACAATTACAGCGCTGCCTGGAGCCGCGGCAATTTCGCCAATTCCTTCTTCAACAGCGTCATCATCACCGTCATCAAGGTGCCGCTCGGCCTGTTCCTGTCGGCGATGGCCGCCTATGCGCTTGCCAAGATCAGGCTGAGGGTCACCAAGGCGCTGCTGCTGCTCGTCGTCTTCGGCACGATGATCCCCTTTCAGGTGATGCTGGCGCCGCTCTTCACGCTGGTCAATTCCTTCGGCCTGATCGATACCTATCCCGGCGTCATCCTGCCCTATATCGCCTTCGGCGTTCCCTATCAGGTCTTCATCCTGCACGGCTTCTTCAAGGGCATTCCGAAGGAGCTGTCGGAGGCGGCGCTGATCGACGGCGCCACCCACTTCACCATCTTCCGGCGGATCTTCCTGCCGGTGTGCCTGCCCGTGCTCGCCGCACTGCTCATCCTCGATTTCGTCTCCACCTGGAACGAATTCGCCATGGCGCTGGTGCTGCTGCAGGATCAGCACATGTGGACGCTGCCGCTTGGCCTCATGTCCTTCCAGGGGCAGTTTTCCAGCAATTACGGCCAGCTCAATGCCGCGATCGTCATGACCGTGCTGCCGGCGACGCTCGTCTATCTCATGTTCCAGCGCTACTTCGTCTCCGGCCTCACCTCCGGCGCCGTCAAGGGCTGATCGCGAAATCATTCTACGAGGAGAGACAGAATGTCCGATGCAACAGTCGAAAAATGGGGTGTGTTCGAGGCCGCCTTCGAAGGGCCTGCCGGCGGCAATCCCTATCTCGACGTGGCATTCGATGCCGTCTTCACCCAGAAGAGCCGCGACGTCCGCGTGCCGGGTTTCTATGACGGCAACGGCATCTACCGCATCCGCTTCATGCCCGATACCGAAGGCGAGTGGTCGTTCAGGACGCGCTCCAGGACGCCAGCCCTCGACGGCAGGACCGGCGCCTTGACGGCGGCCGCACCTTCGGCCGGCAATCACGGCCCGGTGCGCGTGCGCAACAAATTCCACTTCGCCTATGCCGACGGCACCCCATTCCTCTCCTTCGGAACGACCTGCTACGCCTGGACGCACCAGCCGCTCGAAATGCAGAAGCAGACGCTGGAGACGCTTGAGAAGGCGCGCTTCAACAAGATGCGCATGGGCGTGTTTCCGAAGGATTATCCCTATAATGTCAACGAGCCGCTGCATGCCTGCTTCGAACGCGGCACCGACGGCAAGCAAGATTTCAACCGGCCGAACCCCGCCGCATTCCAGCACTTCGAAAAGCAGGTGGCGGCGCTCTGCGATCTCGGCGTCGAAGCCGATATCATCATCTTCCATCCCTATGACCGCTGGGGCTATGCCGACATGTCGGCCGAGCAGGATTTCCGCTATGTCGAATATCTCGCCGCTCGCCTTGCCGCCTATCGGAACGTCTGGTGGTCGCTCGCCAACGAGTATGATTTCCTCATCGACACCAAGCCGATGGAGCAGTGGGATCGCTACTTCCACATCCTGGAGGAAAACGACCCCTACCAGCATCTGCGCTCGATCCATAATGGCGACGTGACCGCGAATTTCGATCACCGCAAGCCGTGGGTCACCCACACCTGCATTCAGAACCCCGACGTCAAGCGCACTCAGGAATGGCGCGATGCCTATGGCAAGCCGGTCGTCAACGACGAGCCGGAATATGAGGGCGACATCCTGCAGTCCTGGGGCAATCTCGATGCGCGCGAACTGGTGCACCGTTTCTGGATCACCATGGCGCGCGGCGGTTATGCCGGCCATGGCGAGACCTATTCCCATCCCGAGGATCTGATCTGGTGGGCCAAGGGCGGGGAGCTGCGCGGCGAGGCCTGGAAGCGCATCGGCTTCCTCCGCGATCTCCTGGAGGCCGACGTCAGGCACGGGCTCGAGCCGCTCGGCATCATCGGCGAATGGCCCTGGTCGCGCGTCTCAGGCGCGCGGGACGGCGACGGCGATTTCCGCCTCATCTATTTCGGCGAGCATCAGCCGGTGATCTGGTCCACCGGCCTGCCGCTCGATGGCGACGATTACGATGTCGACATCATCGACACTTGGGAGATGACGATTTTGCCGGCCGAGAAGGTGGCGGCACCCGTTCCGCATCCGACGCGCCACGGCTCGGTGGTGCGCGGCGGCAAGCCGGACGCGGCCTTCGGGGTCAAGATCCCGCGCAAGCCGCACCAGGCGCTGCGTGTCCGCAGGAAGCGCTGAAGGAGAAGGTCATGTCTGGCTTGAGCATCAGAAACGTCAAGAAATCCTTCGGCCCGGTCGATATCATTCACGGCGTCGACGTCGAGATCGCCGATGGCGAATTCACCATCCTCGTCGGCCCTTCCGGCTGCGGCAAGTCGACCTTGCTGCGCATGATCGCCGGGCTCGAAGATATCAGCGGCGGCGAGATCAGCATCGACGGGCGGGTGGTGAACAATCTGCAGCCCAAGGACCGCGACATTGCGATGGTCTTCCAGAACTACGCCCTCTATCCGCAGATGACGGTCTCGCAGAATATGGGTTTCGCGCTGGAGCTTGCCGGCGCCAAGCGGCCTGAAATCGACAGGAAGGTGGGCGAGGCCGCGGCCATTCTCGGCCTGCAGCCGCTGCTCGACCGCAAGCCGGCCCAGCTTTCCGGCGGCCAGCGCCAGCGCGTCGCCATGGGCCGCGCCATCGTGCGCGACCCGAAAGTCTTTCTCTTCGACGAGCCGCTCTCCAATCTGGATGCGAAGCTGCGGGTGAAGATGCGCGCCGAGATCAAGGCCCTGCACCAGCGGCTGAAGACGACGATCGTCTACGTCACCCACGACCAGATCGAAGCCATGACCATGGCCGACAAGATCGTCGTGCTGCATGGCGGCCGCGTCGAGCAGATCGGCAGCCCGCTCGAACTTTACGACAAGCCGCGCAACATCTTCGTTGCCGGCTTCCTCGGCTCGCCTGCGATGAATTTTCTCGAAGGCACGATCGCCGAGGCCGGCAGCCCCGCATTGGCGCTATCGGGCGGTTCGCGCGTGGCGCTCTCGCGGGCGCCAGCCAATTCCGCCAACCGGCCGCTGACGCTCGGAATCCGTCCCGAAGACATCGCCTTCGGCGGCGAGAACGGCGTCGATGCGGTGGTCAAGGTGGTCGAACCCACCGGATCGGAAACCCATGTCGCGGTGGAACTCGATGGCCGGGAACTGACATGGGTGGTGCGCGAACGTGTCGAACTGGTTCCGGACCAGCGAGTGAAGCTGTCGTTCGAAACGTCGAAGGTCCATTTCTTCGATCATCAGACACAGCAGCGTCTCAGCGCCTGATTAGAGCCTTTCCTGGTCAGATTGAAGCATTCTGTTGGCTCAAACGGAGTTGGATAATCGACCGACCGGCGCGCGTCGTAGCCCGGTTCTACGGCCAAGCCGGCCGGTCGATCAGCCGGCCCGTTTCAGCCAACCCGAAGGGCCGGGCATCTTTCCGCCAGGATCAAAGGCGATCGGCTCGGACGTACCGTGGGGTATGCCCGTCGCCAATCGCCTCTGCCCTGACGAAAACCTGCTCCGGCAGAATGCTTCAATCTGACCAGGAAAGGCTCTAGATCCTCCGGTCGAAAAGCACTAGCGACTGGGCGTCCTTCAAGCGAAACATCTGGGCTGGCCGGTTGCTCGCCCGGCGCATCTCGCCCTCGACCGGCTCCAGGAAATCGGCTTCCGCCATGCGCTTGCGAAAAGCCGATTTATCGAGCTTGCGGCCGAGAAGCGTCTCATAGACCGATTGCAGCTCGCTCAATGTGAAACGGACAGGCAGCAGATGGCCGGGCAGGCTCGAATATTCGACCTTGCCTCGGATGCGGGCAAGCGCCTCCTTGAGGAGGGAGGCATGGTCGAAGGCAAGGGACAAGCCAACGCCCTCGCCCTCGATCGGCCGCCATTCGGCCTCCTCGGCCATAAGATCCTGCCGTTTGGCGACAGCGTCGGCCGAAAGCAGTGCGATATAGACGATGCTGATGCTCCAGCCCCTCGGGTCGCGGCTGCGGCTTCCCGTCGTCTGCAGCTGTTCGAGGTAGGGTGTTTCGACGCCGGTCTTTTCCTTCAGCACACGCCGCGCCGCAGCCTCCAGATCCGCATCCTCGTCGATGTGGACCCAGCCGCCGGGCAGGGCCCGGTCGCCGGCAAAGGGCGCATTGGCCCGCCGCACGAGAAGCACGGAAAGCCCCGCCGGCGACAGCGAGAAAATGGCGAGATCGACGGTCGCGATCGGTTTGAAGGCATCGTTGTCGTGTGTTGTCATGGTGGGAAGATAACACGCAGCAGTGTTAGTGTAAATATTCAACTAAGTTAGTTGACATTTATCACTAAGTCGTGTTTTCTCCCTTTCGACACGAGCGAGGGGCTCGCGTCAGGGATAGGGAAACGGACATGTTCGGACTGCGCTTCATCAAGACGGAACCCACGCAATACGTCATCCAATATCAGAACGGCAAAGCCGTCCGCGAAGGCGCGGGACTTGCCTTCTGGCATTTTTCGCCGTCGAGCTCTCTCGTGCTCGTTCCGACGGCCAGCGTCAACGACCCTTTCATCTTTCCCCTGGTGACATCGGACTTTCAGGAAGTGACCGTGCAGGGGCAGATCACCTACCGTATCGCCGAGCCGCGCCGCACGGCGGCACTCTTGAATTTCACCCTCGACCGCAGGGGGCACTATGTCTCGGAAGATCCGCAGAAGCTTTCGACCCGGGTGATCGACCGCGTCCAGGTGGCGATGCGGGCCGAGGTGCAGACGCTGTCGCTGAAACAGGTTCTGGCCTCAGGCGAGGCGCTCGTCGCCGGTGTCGCGGAGGCGCTCAAGGTCCATCCGACGATTGAAGCGCTCGGCCTCGAAATTCTCGGCCTGTCGCTGCTTGCCGTGATGCCGAAGGCCGAGACGGCGAAGGCGCTGGAAGCGCATGCCCGCGAAGCGCTGCTGCGGCAGGCCGACGAAGCCATCTATAGCAGGCGCAATGCCGCGATCGAACAGGAGCGGACGATCAAGGAAAACGAGATCGCCACCGAGATCACGCTGGAGAATAAGAGACGGCAGGTGCGCGAAGCGCAGATGGAGGCCGAGCGCGCTGTGCAGGAACGGCAGTTGCAGATCCGCCGCGAAGAAATGGCCGGCAAGATCGCGCTCGAAGAGCAGAACCGCGACCTGGTGACCCTGGCCTCGACCAATGCCCGGGCCGAGGCCGATGCCCAGGCCTATGCGATGACGGCGATGATGAAATCTTTCGAAGAGGCCGATCCGAAAGTGCTGCAGGCGCTTGCCTCGGTCGGCATGCAGCCGGGCCAACTGATGGCGCTCGCCTTCCGCGACCTTGCCGACAATGCGACGAAGATCGGCCAGCTGAACGTCTCGCCCGATCTTCTCAGGGAGATCTTGCAGCCGCAGGAGGGCAAGGATCGTGCCGGCCACTGACGAACGCAAGATCATCCTGGTCGTCAGGCCGACCCGGCTCGACGAACTCATTGCCCGCTACAACACGGTGCAGCAGGCGCAGTTCTATGTCGAGCATCTCGGCGCCGACTTCAGCGACTACCTTGCCGAGAAGAAGCGATACGAAACGGCCATATCAGAGGTGGAAGCGAGCCTGCGCGCCGTCGCCCGCGTCCAGCGCCTCGACCGCCGCTACCTCGCAAGCTTCGTCTTCGGCCCCGACGATGTCGTCGTCGTGCTCGGCCAGGACGGCCTGGTCGCCAACACGCTCAAATATCTCGACGGGCAGCCGGTTCTCGGCGTCAACCCCGATCCCAAGCGCTGGGACGGACTGCTGCTTCCCTTCAACCCGAAGAGCCTTCCGAAAGTGATCGGCGAGGCGCTGAAAAACAGGCGGCCGATCAAACGCGTCAGCATGGCCAAGGCGACGCTGAACACCGGCGCCGTCATCCACGCGGTCAACGACCTCTTCATCGGCCCGCAAAGCCACGTCTCGGCGCGCTATATCCTGCAGGCCGAAGAACGCGAGGAACGCCAATCCTCCAGCGGCATCATCGTCTCGACGGGCATGGGCTCGACCGGCTGGCTGAAGAGCCTCTATTCCGGCTGGCTCGGAGCCGCGAGCGCTCTCGGCCTCGAACCCGCCGACCGGGCGATCGACATGTCCTTCGCCTGGGATGCGGACTATCTCCGCTACTTCGTGCGCGAACCCTTCCCGAGCCGCACCACCGGCGCCAGCATCGTCGCCGGTCTCGTCTCGCAGGACCAGCCGCTCACCATCGTCTCCGAAATGCCGGAGCACGGCGTGATCTTCAGCGACGGCATCGAGGCGGATTTTCTGGAGTTCAATGCCGGCACGCGCGCGGTGGTGACGCTGGCCGAGCGGCAGGGGATGTTGGTGGTATGAGGGACGGGCCAAGCGGCTGCGGTTTTTCTGGTAGTGCGGCATCCGTCACCCCTTTACCGTCACCAGCGGCGTGATCTTCGCAACCTTCGTGACCATGCCCGCGTCGACCATGGGCTCGGCGACGCTGTCGATGGGTTTATAGGCCGCCGGTGCTTCCTCCTTGAGGCGCGCATGGATCTCGGCCAGGATATCCTGCCGGCCTTGCAATGAGGGACTTTGCGGATCGACTGGGCCGATGACGCGCAGGGCATTGGCGATATCCCTTTGCGAGCGTGCCTCCTGCCGCGAGAGCTTACGCCCCGCCCCGTGCGCGGCCGACTCCAGAAAGTCGGTCGATCCGCATCCGGCGAGCAGCCATGTGCCGTCACCCATCGATCCGGGCAGGATGACCGGTTCGCCGAACCATTCGTAGGGGCTGGCAGCCAGAGTTCCGACACCTCTCGCCGGACAGGCGCCTTTTCTGTGGCGAACGACGTTTCCGCTCTCCCAAACCGTGTTGTGCGGAGCGTCATAGACGAGATGATGTTCGACCTCCTGTCCGAGTGCTCTTGCGACAGCCTCGATCGCCGCCAGCCCGATAAAGAAACGGTTGGCAAATGCCGCATTCACCGCATTCGCATGACCGTTCATGTATCTCTTATAGAGATCCGGTTGGGTTTCCCTGGAGAGCACCCGCCAATCCTCACCCGGTTTGCAATCGGACTTCAGCCTGTCTCCGGTTACCGTGCCCACCCGCTGTCCGAAGTCGAGGGAACCCGAGTGGACGACAAGGACGACGGAGCCCGGCTTCAGGCCCGCGGCTCTCGCGAAGGTGCCATCTGCGATGTGATCGATAAAGCCGAGTTCGACGAAATGATTTCCGCCACCGATCGTACCGAGGATCGCGTCGCGACGGTGGGCGTCGTCGATCCCCGCGTAATCTGCAAAATCGGCGTCGACGTTTTCACAGGCGAAAACGCCATTGTCCGAATGACGTTCGAGATCGGCCCATGCCCGTGAAAGATCCAGTTTGGAAAGCAGGCCAATGCTCTTCTGCTGTAGACTGCCAAGGAGACCAGGCAGCCCCTCGCGCAGAATCGCATGCCGGTCCATTCCTGTCAGCGCAATGTCACGGCCGCCCTGGAAGAAAATATGGCGAAGATGACGGTCGAGCAGCGGCGTCGCCAACTGCTCTGCGGCGACATTGTCGAGAACGACCATGCGCATCCCGCAGCCGATGTCAGACCCGATCATGTGCGGAAGCACTGCGCCTTCCACATCCGCCACGACGCCGACGGGAACGGGTTTGCCGGGGTGAAAGTCGGGAGTCGTAACGACAGCCCGAAGCAACGCGTTCTTCTCGGCCATTGCCTCCGGCGTCGGCAAAGCGCGAGCCAGATCCGTAAGTGAATGCGTAAAACTTTGTTCCGGCTCGTCGCGTGCTACGACTGACCTGATGACATGCCCAGCAATGTCGCTGGTACGACCGATAGATGATGGCGCGTTCATGTTGTTCTCCGTGGGTGCCTGGGTTCAGCAGCCGCGGCAATACGGAGTGCCCGTGCGTATGACATGGAGCAGCGGAGAATTCAATGCCGTAGCGCGACATCGTGGCGGGTAGGTCGGCGCCCGCCAATTCGGGATTGATGGTGTCCGGCGGGCTTGACGCTGCCTTATCCCGGCCGGCGCAATAGCGGCTTGTCATCCCCGAATCTCGCCGATAGGTTGTCAATTGACCAAGGGGTAGCCACGACATGCATATTCGAAAAGCCGTCTCCTCCGACGCCGAGGAATTGAGCGCTCTCTTGAACGAGATCATCCGAGCCGGCGGCACGACCGCTCTCGAGACCCCGCTTTCGGCCGCCGAATTCGCCGATTGGTTTATCGACGGCGAGTTTGCGCTTGTCTGCCATGTTGCCGAGCACGGCCGGTCGCTGGTCGGCTTTCAATCGCTGAGCCTATACGGCGATCCGCCCAAAGGCGTCGCCGACATTGCGACTTTTGCTCGCATGCACCCGAAGACGGCGGGCGTCGGCAGCGCGCTTTTTCCCGCGACAAGGGCGGCGGCGAAAGAGCTCGGGCTCGAATTCATCAATGCGACCATCCGCGCCGACAATGTCAGCGGACTTGGCTATTACGCCAAGATGGGCTTCGAGACCTATGACAGGCTGCTCCAGGTTCCGCTGCAGGATGGAACGCCGGTCGACCGGATCAAGAAACGTTTCAGCTTGGGCGGCGGGCATCATACGGTGCCTCACGCCTGAGGCGGCGGCGTTATAGGACGATGTCGACGCGGTGGGCCGGCGCGGCCTGCTCGCAGGCCAGTGATGTCAGGCGACGTAAGTAGGGAAAAATAGGCGGCAGCACAAATTCGACCCGTCCAGCGAAGGAATGGTCAACTCACAAAGGTCGACCGTCGTCGCAGGGGAATAGCGATCCTTACCTAGAGTTTTATGATCGGCCTTCTGTGTGCCATTTTTCAGAGCAAGAGACGCTAGATCAAGACGACGTGATCGAAGGCTCTAAGTGGTTCTGGAGATGGCATGAAGAAGTTGATGGTCATAGCGGCGCTGTTTGGTTGTCTTATCGTTGGAACGGTCTTCGCCACGGCAGGCGGCGATTATCCACCGCTCAAAGATGGCGATCTGATTTTTCAAACATCGACCAGCAGCCAATCGAGCGCCATTATTTTTGCCACCGGCTCCGCCTTTTCGCATATGGGCATCATCAAGAACGACAACGGTGCAATCACGGTCGTAGAGGCCGCAGCAAAGGTTAAGGAAACGCCGTTGAAAGAATGGGTCAATCGCGGCTTATTGAGGCGGGTAGCGATTTATCGCGATCCACGCCTTACGCCTGAAAAAGCGCGGCAGCTCTTATCCTATTCGCGCACGCTTTACGGCAAACCCTACGATCTCTTTTTCTCCTTCAACAACGATGCAATTTACTGCAGCGAGCTGCCCTATCTCGCTTACAAGGCTGTGGGCCTCGATATCGGTCAGACGCAGAAAATATCGGCGCTAAATATCGACAACATGACCGTCAGGAAGCTCATTCAGTCGCGATGGCAGCGCGACAGCGAGTGCACTGAGCGCGGTTACGACTTCGATCAATGCTCTCAATACATCCTCAACCAGAGTCTGGTGACTCCGGTTAGCATCGCCAACGATCCAAATCTTAATATGATTTATTCGAATTATTCGCTGTGACGGCTGTATCCACGACGCGGTTGCCCGTCAAAGCGACCCTGCCCCCAAATCAGCCCCTTTTACTCAGTCGACGGGTTCGAATTCTAAAGCCTCCGCTATATTAAGCGTATGACGTCGCAGCGTAGTTTTCTACAATGGAAGCAAAATCATATTTAACTTCCGTCACGAATAGCCCGGTGTTTGCGGCTGCTGTCCACGCTATCGATGATGATCTGGCATCGATGGATCGATCTGCAGGCACGGACGCGCAAGAAACGGAACGGATCAATGCCCAAAGCCATATCAGGAGATTGGTCATGCCGACTGCGATGTTCACCGCCGAAGAACTTGCGTTGATCCGCCGTGCTTACGCTCACCAGGTGGTGGCAACCGCGGCAACGGCGAGCCCGCGGATCGAAGCGGCCTTTGCGGTCGTCCCCCGCGAAAAATTCCTCGGCGCGCCACCATGGCAGATCGCCAACCTCGGCGGCGGCTATCGCCCTCTGCTCTCCTCCGATCCGGTGCTGGCCTACCAGGATGCGCTGTTCGCCCTGCAGCCCGACAGGGGGGTCAACAATGGCAGTCCGTCGCTGCATGCCCGTCTGCTGACGGAACTGGACGTGCAGATCGGCGATCGTGTCGCCCATATCGGTGCCGGCACCGGTTACTACAGCGCCATTCTCGCGGAGTTGGTCGGCGCCACCGGTCATGTCCATGCCGTCGAGATGGATCCCAATCTGGCCGGCCAGGCTCAAGCGGCGCTTGTCGATCGGGCCAATGTCAGCGTCATCGCCGCCGACGGCAATCAATGGCCGCAACAGGAGGTGGATGCGATCTACGTCAACTTCGGCGTCGGGCGTCCCGCCGCGCCCTGGATCGAACGGCTGCGGCCCGGAGGTCGCCTGGTATTGCCGCTCGGCGTGCCGCGCCAGGGCCGTCCAGCACCTGGCGGCCGTCATGCGGCCCATGGTGCCGCACTTCGTATCGAGCGCGGCGCGACCGGATTTGCGGCGCGCTGGATCGGCAATGCGTATTTCGTCTGCGCCGAAGGTGGATTGACGACCGACGAGAACGAGGTGGACAAGCTGACGGCCGCGTTCAAGCGCGGCGGCATCGAGTTCATCAAAAGCCTGCTCTGGAAGACGGAGCCGCCGATCGGACGCTGCTGGTATGTCGGCGACCAATGGGCGCTCTGCTATGACGGCGCCTGAGCATTCACAGCCGACGGGCTGACGGCGGCGCAGATTGGCGATGCGGGTAATTTGTCGGATCGCCGGCTGTCCGGTCATTTCATGTGAAGGCCTGGTCGACAGGAATGGAGAAACTGGGCCGCGCCTGTTTCGCGATGACGGCGGCTCGCAGAATAAGGAAAGCCCGGCGCGGGAGAGCGGCGCCGGGCTTCGAGAGTGACCGACAGCCTGGGAGGAGGGATGCTGTCCGTCGGACCGAGGAGCTCGGAGGGGGGTAAGCGCCTCGGACCGCCATGAGGTAGTGCCGCATTGCGGCAAATTCAAGCTTGGTGGTTGGGCGGCGTGACGGGCGACGCTTGCGGAAGGTGGAATTGGGCGCGCCGCTGATTATGGTGCGGGCCGGATTCGGCGTGGCGTTGTCCGCGGACAACTGACGCTGGGCGGCCGCCCAATCTGGGTGTGTTCGGCCTCTTGTGCGTCTGCCTCGTCCTTCGAGGCCCCTGCGGGGCGCCTCAGGATGAGGCTCTCTTGAGGGCTGGTTCCGGCGTCTGTGATTGAGCCATAATCTGCAGCGCTCCTCATCCTGAGGTGCCCCGACGATGTATGCAAGGAGCAGCCTTGCGGCGTGTCCTTCGAGGCTCCGGCCTTTGGCCTCCACGCCTCAGCAAGGATGAGGGAGGTTGGGGGTGCCGCGGCTTGGCTTTCGTCTCGCCCGGCAGATTGCCGATACCGGCCCCTCATCCGCCTGCCGGCACCTCCCCGTAACCGGGGCGAGGGGGCCATGCCACGACCTCTCCGTTCCCCCTCCACTTTTGCGAAAGACCCCTCCCCAACCCCTCCCCACAAGGGGGAGGGACTAACCCGGAGCGTCCGCCTCGTTCCACTCGAAACGTCGAAGACATGGAAAACGGGTGCGGCAGGTTAAGCCCCTCCCCCTTGTGGGGAGGGGTTGGGGAGGGGTCTTTCTTGGTGCGCAAACCGAACAGAGATGGTCCTCCGCCCTCCGCCTGCGCATGCTCGCAAAAAGCAAAACAGTTGCTGAGGTGCGCAGGCCGCAGCCACCAAGGACGCGCCGCAGCGCTGCTCCCTGCATTCGTTCGGTGTGGGTGCACTTGCCTCGTCCTTCGAGGCTCTGCGGGGCACCGCAGGATGAGGCTCTCTTGAGGGATGGTCTCGGCCTCTGTGGCAAGGCCATAATCTGCAGCGCTGCGCATTGAGGCGTAGGTTCCGGATGCTCCTATCGAGGGGCGGTCTTCTCCAAGGCTTCTTGTTGAAGGCGGCATTCTCCAGCGCTCCTCGTCCTGAGGGGTGTAGGCCGAAGGCCGGAGCCTCGAAGGACGTGCTCCAGCGTTGCTCCTTGCATTAATTGGGCGTGGGTACACCTTCCTCGGCCTCTTGCGGGGCATTCAAAATGAGACTCTCTCTCTGGGAGTGGCAGGGGCTTCGCCAGTTGTCCGCGGACAATCGGATGATCAACCTCTTGTGCGCCCGCCTCGCCCTTCGAGGCCCCTGCGGGGCGCCTCAGGATGAGGCTCTCTTGGACGCGGGCACCGGCCTCTGCGGCCGAGTCATGATCTGCAGCGCTGCGCATCGATGTGCAGATTCCCAATCCTCTGTGGGTGCTGCACTCTCCGAGGTTCCCCCGTTGCGGGCGACATTCTCCAGCGCTGCTCCTACATTCATTCGGAGAGGGCGTGCCTGCCTCGTTCTTCGAGGCCCCTGCGGGGCACCTCAGGATGAGGCTCTCTTGGGGGCTGGCGCCGGCCTCTGTGGCCGGGCCGCAGTCTGCAGCGCTGCGCAGGGAGGCGCCGATTCCTGATCCTCCGTTGGAGCGGCGCCCACCGAAGTTCCTTATTGGGGGCGGCATTCTCCAAGGCTCCTCATCCTGAGGTGCGTAGGCCGAAGGCCGGAGCCTCGAAGGACGCGCTCCGGCGTTGCTTCTTGCATTCATCGACGAGGGCGCGCCCGTCTCGTCCTTCGAGGCCCCGGCGGGGCGCTTCAGGATGAAGGCTCTCTTGGGGTGTGCGGCATTGCTTCGCCCCTGTTGGCGGGTCGGGGCCGGTCGGTTGTCCGCGGACAATCGGACCATTGGAGGGTCGGGCGGCGGTGCTCGGCGATCAATATTTGGCGGGGATAAACAGAGCCGCCATTGCCGGCCGTTGCCGCCGGCGCTATTGTTGAAGGCGGCGGCGTTTGGTTCGCTTGTCGTGCTTTCGATGCCTGACGCCGGTTTCTGGCGGGCGCGAAAGTCGGATGGGCCGGTCGTTTTCGGCGTCAGAAAGGCGACCGAGCCGCCATTTTGCGGTTCCGGAGCCGTCACTTCGCGGCAGCGCCGACGGGTGTCGAAATTTCCCTCATGCGGCAGTAACGAAACTAAACTGCGAATTCTGTTCCGTATTGCGTGGGAAGATCAATAAAATCAGAGGATTGCCATCTGCGGCGCTCTTGGCTTTCCGCGGCGCTGTTGGCTGCAATCGCCCTTCCCTGCGCTCGAAAGCATACGAGAAAGCAACGGCTTGCATCCTTCTGCGGCACGCCGCGTTATCCACCAGCAAATCAGAGGATGGCAAATCAGAGGATAGGGTAATGGCAGATGTGCTCCGGCTCAAGAGGTTCTCCATCGCCGCCGCGATGATGGCCGCAGCGGTCGGGGCATATGTGCTGATGCAGGCAAGGCAGGCCGGTTCGCCGGCGTTGTCGGCGGAGAGCGGCAGCGCGGAGGACGGTCATGGGCGCAACGCGGCGGTGCCCGAGGCGATCCCCTACCGCGGCCTTCGCGATGTGTTCTGGCGCCTTTACCATGAAGTGCTGGACGACCGGGTCACGCTGATTGCCGCGGGCGTGACCTTTTATCTGCTGCTGGCGCTGTTTCCGGCCATGGCCGCCTTAGTCGCCCTCTATGGGCTGATTGCCGATCCGGTCACCATATCCGAACACCTTCGCGAACTGGCGGTGCTCATGCCGCCCGGAGCCTTCGATCTGCTGGCCGACCAGATCAAGGAACTTGTCAATCGGCGCAACAGCACGCTCGGCATCACTTTCTTCGTCGGTCTCGGCATTGCGCTGTGGAGCACCCATAGCGGCACGCTGGCGATCTTCGACGCGATGAACGTCGCCTATGAAGAGACCGAGAAGCGGGGATTGGTCCGGCTCAACCTGACCGCCCTCTGTTTCACACTGTGCGCCGTGCTGTTGACGATTGTCATGGTGGTGCTCGTCGGGGTGATGCCGGTGGTGCTTTCCTATCTCTGGCTCGATCAATTCAAGGAGCACATGGCGCTTCTCCTGCGCTGGCCGCTGCTTCTGCTCGTCGTCGCGGTGGCGGTGACGTCGGTCTATCGCTTCGGTCCCAGCCGGGCGCCTGCCAAGTTTCGGTGGATGACCTGGGGCGCGGTTCTGACGACGGTCGCATGGGCCGCCATGTCCCTCGGCTTCTCCTTCTACCTCGATCATTTCGCCAATTACAACGCGACCTACGGCACGCTCGGGGCACTGATCGGCTTCCTCGTCTGGATCTGGCTTTCCGTCGTCATTCTCATCATCGGCGCGGAACTCAACGCCGAACTGGAACATCAGACCGCCAAGGATACGACGACGGGACCGCCGCTGCCGATGGGCGCGCGCGGCGCCTATATTGCCGACACTCTGGGCGAGACCGTCAGCTGACCGTTAACGAGCGGCATCGATCATCGCTCCGCCAGCGCGATTTTGATGTTACGTTGTCCTTGGGCAATCCCGACAGAGGAGACGATCATGACGGCCCCGCATCCTTCCAAAACTCATATCGGCAATCATGCACTGCATCCCGAAACGCAGATGCTGAATTACGGCTACGATCCCGAACTCTCGGAAGGGGCGGTCAAGCCGCCGGTATTCCTCACCTCGACTTTCGTCTTCAATTCCGCCGAGGATGGCCGCGACTTCTTCGATTACGTCTCGGGCCGGCGCGAGCCGCCGGCGGGCAAAGGCGCGGGCCTCGTCTATTCGCGCTTCAACCATCCCAATAGCGAGATCGTCGAGGACAGGCTCGCCGTCTATGAGCGGACGGAAAGCGGCGCGCTGTTTTCCTCCGGCATGGCGGCGATCGCCACCACGCTGCTCGCCTTCGTCCGACCGGGCGATGCGGTGCTGCATTCGCAGCCGCTCTACGGGGGTACGGAGACGTTGCTCGCCAAGACCTTCCTCAATCTCGGCGTCGCCGCCATCGGTTTTGCCGACGGCGTCAGCGAGGGTTCGGTGCAGAAGGCGGCGGAAGAGGCGATGGCCAAGGGCCGCGTTTCCGTCATTCTGATCGAGACGCCGGCCAATCCGACCAATAGCCTGGTCGATGTCGCGATGATCCGGCGCGTGGCCGACGCGATCGGCGCAAAGCAGGGACATGTGCCGATCATCGTCTGCGACAACACCCTGCTCGGCCCGGTTTTCCAGCGGCCGATCGAGCACGGCGCCGATATCTCGCTCTATTCGCTGACCAAATATGTCGGCGGCCATTCCGATCTGATCGCCGGCGCCGTTCTCGGCCGCAAGGCTGTCATCAAGCAGGTCAAGGCGCTGCGTGGTGCGATCGGCACGCAGCTCGATCCGCATTCCTGCTGGATGCTCGGCCGCTCGCTGGAAACGCTGCAGCTGCGCATGGAGCGGGCCAACAGCAATGCGCGGGCCGTCGCCGATTTTCTGCGCGATCACCCGAAGGTCGAGAAGGTTCACTACCTGCCCTATCACGATCCGGATTCGCCGGCGGGCCGGACTTTCGCCGCACAATGCAGCGGCGCCGGCTCCACCTTCTCCTTCGACATCCGCGGCGGCCAGCCCGCCTCCTTCAAATTCCTGAACGCGCTGCAGGTCTTCAAACTGGCGGTCAGCCTCGGGGGCACGGAATCGCTGGCGAGCCATCCGGCCGCGATGACGCATTCCGGTGTGCCTGCCGATATCAGACAGCGCATCGGCGTGCTGGAATCGACGATCCGCCTGTCGATCGGTATCGAGCATCCGGACGATCTGATCGCCGACCTGGAGATGGCGCTGCAGGCGGCCTGAGGCGGAGGAGGAAACGATGCCCGGCGGCGCCGGGCATCGGGTGTGACCTCACTTATCGTCGATCGTCAGTTCCTTCTCGTCGGTATCGAGCACGAAGACGGCGAGCAGGCGCGCCGGCTTTGTCTTGCTGGCGTTCTTGCTGACGGCGTGATGATCGCCAGGGAATTCCGGGAAGCTTTCGCCTGCCTTATAGACCTTCTCCGGCCCGTCATTCACCTTGCTGGTGATCGCCCCTTCGAGGACGGTGGCATAGATGAAGGCCGAGGCCGGGTGGGTATGGCCGGGCGACGAGCCGCCCGGCGCATATTCGACGAGCACGCCCTTCATGCTCTTGCCGGGAACATTGGGAAGCTTCTGGTCGAAAACGACGCGAACCTTCGCGTCGCCGCCTGCGGCGTCGGCCTGCGTGCCGGCGGCAAGGGTAATGGCGAGCGCGGCCGCCGAGATCATTTTTCTGAGCATGTCTGTCTCCTCAATTGATGGGAACGGGTCGTCAGGCGCCTGCTATCAGGCGGTCTTTTTCTGGGGCGGCTGGAGGGTCAGCCAGTCGTCGAAGCGAATTCGGCCGAGCCGCGCATTGGCTCCGGTGACGAGCGAATTGTCCTCGAGCTCGACGCCGAAATACTGGGCGTGCGGATCTGAAACCACCTGACGCGGATCGTTGGTCGCCTTGAAGAGGCGCGTAGCAATGTCGGTAAGGCGGATCTTCTCCGGCCCGCCGATTTCGATCGTGCCGTTGACGGGGGCCGCGAGCGCCACCTCGGCCATGACGTCGGCGACGTCGTCCGAAGCGATCGGCTGAATATAGGCCGGCGACAGATGCGTGGTCTGGCCTGATGTGCCCGCCTGGGCGATGCCGGCCATGAATTCGTGAAACTGGGTGGAGTGCACGATGGTGTAGGGAATGCCGGAGGCCTTGATCAGCTGTTCCTGGGCCATCTTGGCGCGCATATAGCCGCTGCCCTGTAGGCGCTCCATGCCGACGATCGAGAGCGCGATGTGATGCTTCACGCCGGCGGCAGCCGCTGCCTTGAGCAGGTTGCGGCCCGAGGTCTGGAAGAATTCGAGGACGGCCTTGTCCTCGAAGGAAGGCGAGTTGGCGAGGTCGATCACCACCTCAGCGCCGGCGAGCGCTTCCGCCACGCCCTTGCCGGTGATCGTGTCGACGCCCGTATTCGGCGAGGCCGGCAGGACGTCGTGGCCCTTCTTGCGCAATCTTTCCACGGTCTTCGAGCCGATGAGGCCGGTGCCGCCGATAATGACGATCTTCATGGGTGGTCTCCTTCTCCTTGCGAGGATTTCCTCTGTTGACTTGCCATTGCTGAACGAGGGCGAGCAGAAACTGCTCGAAGTGCAAAAACCGCGTGAAGCGGCCTCATCGGCCGGAACCGATCGGCAGGAGGATGCGCCGGATCGCGGCTTTGAACCATTCTCCCTCAGTCGCTGTCGGCCTATGCGAAGGTGTAGGGCAGTGCGCGGAAACGGAGGGGATTTGCGTTAGCCGTCATGGCGGGCAAGGGAGACGGTGCGGCATGTCTTCTTCTCCCCGAGGGAGAAGAGGGAATCGGGAGGTTCCGGCAAGCCAAGGGCAATCAATACTGCCGTCTTTTCAGGAAAGCCCGACAGCCTCGAACAGCGCCGTCAGGCCGATGCCGCCGCCGATACCGATCATGGCGAGGCCGGTTGCGGCAGGCGACCAGCGGTCTCCGCGGACCAGCTGACTATATAGCCGGCTAACAAGAATTGCGCCGGATGCGCCGAAGGGGTGGCCGAGGGCGATGGCGCCGCCCTCACGGTTGACCGCGTCGGAAGCAATACCGAGCTGATCCAGCGAGGCCAGAACCTGGGCCGCGAAAGCCTCGTTGAATTCGATGGCGTCGATCTCGGAAAGCAAGAGCCCGGGCTGGCGTTGCAGGAGCTTTTTGGACGAGGCGACCGGGCCGATGCCGAGCAGGTTGGGGTTGACGCCGGCGGCGGCGCTGTCGATGAAGGCAAGGCCCTTTTCGATGCCGAGGCTTTTCGCCATGCCGCGGCTCATGACGAGCACAAGGCAGCCGCCGTCATTCAGTGGGCAGGCATTGCCCGCCGTCACGGAACCGTCTGCCTGGAAGACGGGTTTCAGGTTTGCGAGCGCCTCGAGCGAGGTGGTCGGGCGCGGGCATTCGTCCCGGTCCACCAGACCATGCCCGGTGGCGATCTCGACGATCTCCGGCCGGAGGAGGCCGGCTTCGGCCGCTGCGACGGCAAGCCGGTGGCTGCGCAGGGCGAATTCATCCTGCCTCTGGCGCGAGATGGCGAACTCCCGCGCGACGTTTTCGGCGGCAACGCCCATCTCGGGATCGCCGATCGCCTCAGGCGAAAACCGCGCACGGCCGTAAAAGCGCGGCAGCGCTCCATTGGCTTTCGGCCTTTCCACGCGCCACGGCGCGGTGCTGACGCTTTCGACGCCGCCGGCGAGAAAACACGAGCCGGCTTTCGCCTGGATCAGCCGCGCGGCCAGGATGATCGCTTCCAGCCCCGAGCCGCATTGCCGGTCGATGGCAACGCCGGGAACGGCCATGGGCATGCCTGCATTGAGCGCCGCCAGCCGGCCGATATTGCCGCCGCCGCCCGCGGCATTACCGACCAGCACGTCATCGATGGTATCGGGTGAAACGCCCGTTTCCGCGACGATCCGGCGGATGATCGGGGCCAGCAGGTCTTCGGCTGCAACCGTCGACAGCGCGCCGAAGGCGCGGCCGATCGGCGTGCGGTAAGCGGCGACCACGATCGGCTGCCAATCCTCGTCAGGCTGATAGGCGTAGGACAAGACCGTCTCCCGAAATCACCGATGCCTCTACCTGCCCGCGCGCGATCTTGCCGCTGCTCGTCATCGGCCAGGCGCCGATATGGTGGAATTCCCTGGGGATCTTGAACCTTGCAAGCCTCACCGCGCAATGGTCGGCGAGATTTTTCGCATCCGCCGCCTCGCCCGAGACGACGGCGACGATCCTTTGGCCGTAATAGGCATCCGGCAGCCCGAAGACGACGGCATCCTCGACGCCGGGGCAGGTTTTCAGCGCGCTCTCGACTTCGGCGGGATAGACGTTGTTGCCGCCCGTGATCATCATGCCGCCCGACCGGCCGATCACCCGCAGCATGCCGTTTTCATCGATCTCGCCGAGATCGCCGACCGTCGCGCCCGCCGGGGTGACCCGGAACGCCTGGCCGTCGTCGCCCCAGAGATAACCGTCGGCGATCAGGTCGCTGTTGACGAAGATGGTGCCCGGCACATCGGCGCCGACGTCGTTTTCTTCGGGGTCGCGGATGGAGATTTCGACGCCGGGATAGGCTTGCCCGACCCGGTCGATCGGAAAATCGGTCCCGCCGCCGACAAGTGTGGAGACGGTCATGAAACCAATCTCGGAGGCGCCGTAATATTCGCGGATGCGCGCCTTCGGAAAAAGCCGGCGCATGGATTCGACCTCGTTGAGGTTCAATTTCGCGCCGGCGGTGATCACGTCGCGCAGCGAGGTCAGTCCGGCCTCGCCCGCCCAGGCCCGCGCGATACCCGCGATGTGGGTCGGCACGGCGACCAGCCGTTCTATGTCAGCCGAGGAGAGCATGCGCGCGACCGTGCCGGCATCCCATTTCCCGATCGAATGGAAAGTCGCCCCGGCATCGAGCGCTTCGACCAGGGCGTAGAGCGCCAGCCCATGCGCGAGCGCCCCTGGGCAGAGCGTCGAGGGCGCATCCTGGAGTTCGAAAACAAGGCGCCCGCGGTCGAGGCTCCGGCGCCACTGCTCGCGAGAGCGATAATAGGCCTTCGGCTCGGCTGTCGTGCCCGAGGTGAAGCCGATGAGGAAGATGCCCTCGGCATCGACCGGCAGCTCGTCTCCCCGCGCGAGGTCGAAGGGCTCCGCGCCGACGGTGATGACTGATATGCCGAGCCTGCGGCCGATTTCAGCGCTCGGGCTCGCATCGTCGTCGACGACGAGCACGTCAGGCGCCAGCCGCTCGAGGATGCGCTCGATCCTTTCGGCAGGCATCATCGGATCGATGACAGCGCAAGCATTCGGCAGCGCTGTGGCGGCGACAAAATACTCGGCAAAGGCGATGTGATTGCCGAGGCTGAGGCCTACAAGTTTTTCGACGCCGAGCAGATCGAATGCGCGGGGGTTGGAGCGGGGAAGCGCGTGGAGAAAGCGGTAGATCGCCCGGGCGCGGCTATGGAGTTCGCCATAGTTCAAGGGGTGGCCGTCGATCACGACCGCCGGCTTGTCCGGTCTCTCCGTGGCGTGTCGAAGAAGTTCCTTGTGGATCGGCATGGTCAGCCCTGCGACAAGGCGGCTCTGGTGGCCTCGGGGATCGGGGTCGGGCGGCTGTCGGAAAGGCCGACGCAGACCCAGACGAGGCCTCCCGAGGCGCAATGGGCGCCATCGCGCTGGCGATAGAGCTCGATCGTGAAGGAGAGGCTCGAGCGCCCGATCTTCTCGACATTGACTTTCGCCTCGACGACATCGTCGACGTCGATCGGGCTGTGAAAGGTGATCTCCGCCTTCTTGACGTGGTAGGCGACGCCCGAGGTGGTGTGGCGGAAATGGCTGAGAATGTCGCGGTGGCGCAGGAATTCGACGACCGCATCCTCGCAATAATCGAGATAGACCGAGTTATGGACATGGCCATAGATGTCGATGTCTCGCATCGAGACCCGGAACGATGCTAAAGGCCTGTGGTCAACGCTCATTCGATCACCGAAATTTCGAAGGCGTGTTCTAACCGACTGTGTGGGGGATGCAAATGCAATATCAGGCGGTCGTGCGAAAATTCGGGCCGGCCGAGGAGGTCGTCGGGATCGAACGCGCCGAACTCGCCCCGCTCTCGCGCGACAAGGTGCGGGTGCGGCTGCTGGCGCGCTCGATCAATCCCTCCGATATCATCACCATTTCAGGCGCCTATGCCGGACGCACGACCCTGCCCTTCATCCCCGGCTTCGAAGCCTTCGGCGTGGTCGAAGAATGCGGTCAAGAGGTTTATGGCCTTTCCCCCGGAACGCGCGTTTTGCCGGTGCTGAGCGCCGGCGGCTGGCAGGAGTTCAAGGATACCGATCCGAGCTGGTGCCTTCGCGTACCCGACGCGCTTTCCGATTTCGAAGCGGCGACCAGCTACGTCAACCCGATGACCGCCTGGCTGATGCTGCACAAGAAGATCGGACTGAAGTCAGGCATGCGCATCGCCATCAATGCCGCCGCCTCGTCGATCGGGTCCATCCTGATCGGCATGGCGAATGCTATTGGCGTGGAGCCGGTGGCGATCGTCCGCAGCGAGCAATCGCTTGAGCGGCTCAGCGGCCGGCTTGAGGCTGTCATTATCGACAGGGCGGACGGCGATCTCGCCGCCGGCTTGGCCGGCCGGCACGGGCTCGACGCCGTGCTCGACTGCGTCGGCGGCGCGCGTGCTTCGGTGTTGGCCGATGCGCTGAAACCTCGCGGACATTTCGTGCATTACGGCCTGCTGTCTGGAGAGAGCATCCCGCCCTCCTTCTGGGCATCCCATCCTGATATCGCCTTTTCCTATTGTCATCTCCGCGAATGGGTCCATGCCGAGGCGATGAGCGACGTCCAGCGCGCCTATTCGGAGATCGGCGTGCAGATCGCCTCGAAGGTGATCGCGACCGAAGTGCGGGAGGTGTTTCCGCTGGAAAAGATCGGCGAGGCGCTGCGCGCCGCCCTGCCCTTCCGGACGGGTGGGAAGGTGCTGCTCGCCTGACGTCGGCGCATCCGCCTCGTCCTTCGAGCCCCCTTGCGGGGTGCCTCAGGAGGCTCTGTTAGACTCCGTGCTCACCCGTTTCATGCCGCTGCCGCGCGCGGATGATGGCCGGGTGGTTCTGTTCGGCCCAGCCGATCAAAGCCTTCATCGGAAGCAGGAAGGATCGCCCCATCTCCGTCAGTTCATATTCCACCCGTGGCGGAACCTCGGGATAGACGGTGCGGCTGATGAAGCCGTCCTGTTCCAGATGCCGCAATGTCTTGGAGAGCATCTGTTTCGAAATGTCGCCGATCTCGCGCAGCAGTTCGTTGAAGCGCTTTTTTTCGCCTTCAAGCGCTTCGAGGGTGAGCAGGCTCCATTGATCGCCAATGCGATCGAGCACGCCTCTGATCGGGCAGCCCCCGCCGGGCTGTTGTTTCGGCACGTCCGTTTCCCTGGGCATGCCCTCTCCTTGGTCACCACAGGCTGACCTTGCCACCAAAACCTGCCTTCTTGCCGGGCATGGCGAGGTTTCATAGACCAGCTCTCATAGTCTGCTTTTTAGACTAGATCGCCAATCCATACCAAGGAGTTTGATGCATGACTTTCGGGAAATCGCTTTTCGCACTCGCCATTCTTGCCGGCATTGCCGCGCCGTCAGGCGCTTTTGCCGAATCGGCCGCGCGGGATTTGAAGGTCGAGGAAGCCAACCGCAAGCTGGTGGTGGAATTCTACGACACGTTCTTCAACAAGCATGACGTATCGGCCGCCTCGGTCATCGCCGACGATTACCGGCAGCACAACCCCCAGGTTCCCGACGGCAAGAAGCCTCTGATTTCCTTCTTCACCGGCTTCTTCAAGGACAATGCCCAATCGAAGGCGGAGATCGTCCGCAGTGCCGCCGATGGCGATCTCGTCTGGCTGCATGTGCACGCAACGAACGGCGCCGACGATCGCGGCGAGGCCATCGTCGATATTTTCCGCGTCAAGGACGGCAAGATCGTCGAGCACTGGGACGTGATCCAGGCCGTTCCGAAAGAAGCGGCCAACAAGAACACGATGTTCTGAAGTCGAAGGGGCCGGCTCACACCGGCCCCTTCACCGAAATGTTTGTGTCAGCCACCACTCTGCTGGCGCCGCAGGAAGAACTGGCGATGGAAGGCGAACATGTCGGCGAAGCGGCAGAATTCCGGGGCGCCGAGTTCGAATTCGTCAGGCAGGCCGGACAGCAGTTCGAAGAGCAGCGCCGAAAGCGCGGCCCGCTGCTCTTCATCGGGATGACGGATCAGATAGGCGATGCTGAGGTGGAAGACATAATCCTCATGCCCGGGATGACGGAGCTGAAGCAACTCCGACAGCCGGTCGCGCACCCGCCTGAGACGCATTTCCTCAGCACTCTCGGGCGCCAGCCTGAGCGCGATGCCGTTGACCAGCGGCTGCCAGCCGGCGATGCGCAGGCGGTAGGATGGGGCGCTGCCGAGATCGAAGGCGGAGAGCTTGTCCGCAAACAGCGCGTCGCATTCGGCCAAGGGCACATCGAGGCCGAGATCGTCGGGCCAGAAGCCCGGCTGGCGGACCTGGTCGCAGACGCCTTCGAACACGGTCATGTGCCAGCTCGAAGGCGGCAGCAGCGTGTAGAGGCCGGCAAGATCGCTTATCTCCAGCGCGCCGTAAAGGCTCGATAGCGCGGCGTAGAGCCGGCTCGCCGGGGCGAGATGGCAGATGATCGTATTGCCGGGAAAGGCCCGCACGCTGCCATCGAGATTGAATTTGGTATGGACGCCGGTGGGATCGGCGGGACGAGCGCCAGCCGATGGCTGACGCTCCTGATGCTCGTGAGATCGCTGCATGATATCGTCTTGTTCCCGGATTACTGGCCCATGACGACCTTTTCGAGGAACTGCGCCTTGACGGCGTCGGCCTGCTTGACCGGCAGCCAGTCCACGGCGTTGGCGCGCTGTTCAGCCGGCACGCCGCCGGGAACGGCGGTTGCATCGCTGTTGACGGGGGCAGCCCCCATCTCTTTGGAAAGCAAGGTCTGGGTCTCGGCCGAGGTCAGCCAGTCGACGAAGAGAAGTGCCGCAGCCTTGTGCTTGGCGTTGGCGGGGATGCCGACGACATTGCCGCCGCCGGGCATGCCGAATTTCGGAATGTAGAACTTCATCCGCTTGTCGATCTCGCCCTTCTGCTGCAGGCCGGCGAGATGGTCTTCCCAGGCCGAGACGATCTGGAACTCGCCGCCGTTGAGGCGGGTCAGGCTGTCGGCGTTGGAGGCGGTGAAACCGTAATTCGCCTTGTTGGCGGCAAACCAGTCCCAGGCGACCTGGAAGTTGGCGGCTTCGATATCCTCAGGCTTGACGGTTGCGCGGATCACCGTCTGCAGGAAGGCGTTGCCGGCGCCGCCGCCGCGCGTATCGTTGAAGGCGAAGGCCTGCGGGTTCTCCTTGATCCATTTGGTGAGGTCGTCGAAGCTCTGCGGCAGCTTCGCCGCGTCGATCTGGGTCGGGTCATAGGCAAGACCGGTCTGGTTGCCCCAGAAGGCGACCGCGTAACCCTTGCCGTCGCCGCCATTGATCTTGGTGCGCAGCTTGGCATAGCCGGGCAGGATATCGAGCGGGCCGAGGAAATAGGCCGTCACGTCGAACTTCGGCAGCTGATCGCCGCCGAGCGACATCACGTCGATATCGCCTTCCGCGCGGTCGCGCTCGGCGAGGAACTTGTTCTGGTTGCCGTCAGAGGTGCCGTCGGGAATGGTGACCTTGATCCCGTATTTCTCCTCGAAGCCCTTGCTCAGCTCGCGAAAGCGGGGCTGGAGGAACCAGTTGTACCAGACGACCTCGCCTTCCTGTTTGGCCTGGTCGATGATGTCGTTCCATGGCTTCTTCAGAAGGTCGTCGGCCGCCGCGGCGGGGGTGGCGAAGGCGGCCGCTGCGATCAGCAGCGGGATCAGGCGTTGTGACATGCGATTGCTCCGATGGTTGGACTGGATGGACCTCATCCCTTGCCGCCAAGTGTCACGGCGCCGTTGCTCTTCAGCAGCCGTTCGAAGAGAAGCATGAGGATGATGTTGGGGACGACCAGGATCAGCGACACGACTGCCGCGTTCGGCCGGATGAAATTGTAGCCAAGATAGGAATAGAGGATGGTCGGAACGGTGGTGAAATCGGGCGATCCGAGCACGAAGGAGAGGGCGAATTCCTCGATGCTCTGGATGAAGACGATGACCAGCGCCGCCAGGATTCCGGGCTTCAGCACCGGCAGATAGGCGGCCGAGAAGCGCGCCAAACGGCTGGCGCCGAGATCGCGCGCCGCGTCGATCAGATCCTGACGGACCAGCGAATAGGAGACGGAGAGAATGCGGATCGCATAGGGCAGGAACAGCACGGTGTGGCCGACCACGATGCCCAGGAATTTATTGTAGATGCCGATCCGGTTCAGAAGTGCCGTGAAGAACAGCGCGATGACGAAGCCCGGCAGCACGAGCGGCAGGAGCGCTGTGAATTGCGCGACCGGCTTGCCCGGAAATTCGAGACGGCCGAAGGCATAGGCCGTGGGTGCTGCGAGCAGCAGCGTGGCGCAGGCGACGATCGGCGCCAGCATATAGCTGTTGGCAATCGCGACCGCGAGATTGGTCGTCTCCCACATCTCGCTCCAGCGGCGGAAGGAGAGCTTCTGCGGCAGGAGGTCGGGATAGCTCCAGGCCTTGTCGGGATCGACGAGGGACCAGAGCACGGCCATGCCGAAGGGAACGACGAGCCAGATGATCAGCACCAGGCCGAGCAGGATGGCGAGCAGGCGGTTCCAGGATTTTCCCGACATCACGCTCTCCTGCCGGCAAAGAGGATGTGGGCTGTGGCCGCCAGCAGCAGCGATCCGAAAAGGGCGACGGCCATCAGCACGATCGCGACGACGGCCGCCTCGTTCCATTGGCCGAATTCGTGCTGCACCGTATACATGTACTGGGCGAGCGAGCTGACGCTCGTCGGACCGGCGATCACCTGGAAGGAATAGTCGCCTGCGGCGCCGATGAAGATGATCACGAGTGCCGCCTGCATGGCTTTCAGCGTCAGCGGCAGGGTGATCTTGTAGAAGCGCGCCCAGGCACCGGCGCCGAGATCGCGGGCGGCGTCGATGAGGTCGGTGTGGATCGAGCGCACCGAACCGCCGAGCAGCAGCAGGGCGAAAGGCATGTTCTTCCAGACCTGGAGCAGCATGACGCCGGCGCCGTAGCGGTCGTTCTGCATCCGGAAGGGTTTGGCGATCAGGCCGAGGTCGAGCAGCGCTTCGTTGACGAAGCCGTGGAAGGCGATGAGGTTGACGAAGAGGAAGGCGGCGACGAGGCCCGGCACCATCATCGGCGCCTTGATCAGCGCGCCGAGCGTCAGGGAGCCGGGAAAGGGATTGCGCAGCCAGAGTGCCAGGGGATAGGCGAGCGCCACCGAGAGGACGGCCGAAACCAGCGCGATCTTGAGCGAATAGAGGACGGAAGCGGCAAGCAGTGGGCTCGCGAGCTGTTTGCCCCAGAACGCCAGAGAGAAGCCGCTTTCACCGGCGAAGTTGAAATAGCCGAAGGATTGGGCGACGGCCATGCCGAGCACGGTGCCGACGAGAACAACGATCGGGCCGATCCCGGTCGCAAGCAGCAGGCCGATGAAGACGGCTCGCCTCCAGCTGGCATTGCCCGCCGTCACGTCGCCGCCTCCAGGAAACACAAGCTCGCGGGATCGACGCGGAGCGTCACGGAAGCGCCGATGGCAAGCGGCCGGCGGGTCTGAATGCGAAAGGCGGTATCGCTAGCGCCGCTCTTGACAAGCACGTCGGTGACATTGCCCTGGAAGGCCTGGGCGGTCACTAGGGCCCGGAAGGTGTTGGTTTGCGGTGCCTGCGCCTCCGAAACGATCTCGGCCGCTTCCGGCCGCCAGCAGACGAAATGCTTCGGCGCCTTGGGGTCGCTCTCCGAGCGGATGTCGAATTCCCCGAGATCGGTGCGCACACGCCAGGTCGTTTCACCGGCCAAGCCCAATATATCGGCCTTGAGGATATTCGCCGCGCCGATGAAATCGGCGACGAAACGGGTGGCCGGGCGGTCGTAGATTTCATCAGGCGCGCCGATCTGCGCGATGCGGCCGCCGTTCAGCACGACGATCCTGTCGGACATGGCGAGCGCCTCGGCCTGGTCATGAGTGACGTAGATCGCGGTGAAGCCGTGCTCGGCCTGCAGCGCGCGGATTTCGAAACGCACCTGCTCGCGCAGTTTGGCGTCGAGATTGGAGAGCGGTTCGTCGAACAGGATCACGCCAGGCCGCATGGCCAGGGCGCGGGCAAGCGCCACACGCTGCTGCTGCCCGCCCGAGAGGGCGGACGGCAGCTTCGTGGCATGCGCGGCGAGATCCACCTGTTGCAGGGCGGCTTCGAGCCTCGCATGGCATTCGGCCTTGCCCGCGCCATTCTGCCGGGGACCGAACAGGATGTTTTCGGCCACGGTCATGTGCGGGAAAAGGGCGTAGGACTGGAAACACATGGCCGTGTTGCGGCGCTCCGGCGGCAGCGCGGTGACGTCCTTGCCGTCGATCAGAAAGCGGCCGGAGGTGAGCGGATGGAAACCGGCGATCGCCTTCAAAAGCGTGGTCTTGCCGCATCCCGACGGCCCAAGCAGCGTCAGGAACTCCCCCGAAGCGACGTCGATCGTGATGTCGTCAAGAACCTTATGCCCGTTCGGGAAGGTCTTGCTCACGCCCTGGATGGACAAGCTCGCCAATGTTCTCTCCCGATCGACCTAGTTAAGTTCACGCCGTGCACTTAGATTAAGTGCATGACATGAATATGACAACGGCCTATTCTGGGATTCGCTCGTCTCCTTCGGAAAGTTCGCCCGCTTGCACGCAGATCTGGGACCCCGGCCGCGACCGGTCAGCCTGACCGACATCGAATATGCCGTCCTGCGCCATATCCGCCTGCATCCGGGGAAAAGCCGGACGGAGATCGCGGCAGCGCTCGGCCTGTCGAAATCGATGCTGACCAAGGCCGTCGCTGATTTCGATCGTTTCAAACTGGTCCGCGAGGAACGCGCCACGCTCGATGGCGGCGAACGCGGCCAGCCGCCGCTCCGGCTATCGCTGAACGACGACGCCTTTCACAGCATCGGCCTCTATGTCAGGCAGGGGTATTATGCCGTCACGCGCTCCGACCTCAGCGGCAATATCCGGGAACGCGTGGCGCGGCAGGTTGATGCCGTCATCGAGCCGATCCTTGACGATATTGCCCGGCTGATCGCCGGCTCGCCGTCACCGATCCTCGGCGTCGGACATGCGGTTCCCGCCATCGTCGGCGAGGACGGCACGCTGTTCGAGGTAACGCCGACGCAGGCCGCCCTGCCTTTGCAGGAACTTGCCGAGACGATCAGCGCCCGCTTCCGGCTTCCTGTTTATTGGGACAACGGCGCCTATTGCGTCGCGGCTTTCGAGGCGCAGCGGCCGCGGACCAACCACCGCGGCCTGTTCTATATCACGCTCGATTTCGGCGTCGGCGGCGGTCTTTTCGCCAAAGACGCCGTCTTTCGCGGCGCCCATAACCAGGCGGCGAATATCGGTGCGCTGATCCCCGAAACCGGCGAACGGCCAAGCCTTCCCGATCTTGCCCGGCATCTCGGCTGTCCGCTCGACCAGCTCTCGGATGATTTCCTGGCGCGCTTGTTTCATGACGGGGATAGACGCCTGCTCGACTGGATCGACGATCGCGGCGAGAAACTGTCGAAGCCGCTCGCGACGGTGGTTCAGCTCTTCAATCCCGACGCGATTGTCGTCGGCGGTTTCTTTCCGCGTGAAATCCTGGAACGGCTTTGTGCCCGCGTCGATCTCGGTGCTCTCGACGTGCCCGGCCGCCGGCCGCTGATCAGGCCGACATTGTTGGTGACGCAGCTGCTCGGTCCGGCCGGGCTTGCCGAGGCGGCCTCTCTGCTGCCGATCGCCGCCGAACTGCTCGGGCAGCATCCGCCAATGGCGAACGACCGTCGCCCAAGATAGAGCCGGCTGCGATCAATCGATGCGCGGACGTTCCGATTTCGGCGTCGCTAAGCCGTGTCTGGCAAGCTCCAGCGTCAGCATGCGGGTTTCGAGCAGATTGAAGATGCGTAAGATCGCTTCGATCGCGTCGAAGGGCTTCGTCAAAAAATCCTTGGCGCCGAGGGAAAGCGCGCGCCGGCGCGTCGGCAAGGTCGCATCGGCGGTCAGAACCAGGATCGGCAGGTAGCTATTATCGGGAATGAGCCTTGCGAAGGTTTCCAGCAGGGCAAAGCCGTCGAGATCGGGCATCATCAGGTCGAGAAGGACGAGATCGACGGGATGCTCGCGGAACAGCCGCAGGGCCTCGCGCGGCTCGGTGGTGCTGATCAGCGCCGTAAAACCTTCGCGCTTGAGAATGCGCTCCAGCAGCGAAACATTGGCGGGCTCGTCATCGACGATCAGGATTGTCGAGGCTCGCACGGTGTCGGTGGAATCTGTCATGGACCAAACTTCGTCGAAAGCGATGCTGACCTGATATCAAGAGATGCGGGTAAATCAAAGGTGGCGTTATCCTCGACCCTGTGCGCTGCTGTCCGGTTCGCGCCGAAGCGGTTGCCCCTCACCCTAACCCTCTCCCCGTAAAAACGGGGAGAGGGGACGTGCCAAACGCAACGTCGAGGTTGGAGCGGAGACGTCGCGGCATACCCCTTCGCCCCGTTTACGGGGAGAAGGTGGCGGCAGCCGGATGAGCGACTATCTGGGTTGTCAAGTTGCATATTCGAA
>NZ_NWSV01000016.1 GCF_002531935.1 Rhizobium chutanense
AAAATCGACCTCAAAAGCCAGGAATGACTGTCAGGCATGTCTCCGAACATCTGTCAGGTATGTATCCGGGCTTTACATCAAGCCCTGGGATGACGGAGGAGAGGTGGTGCCCGGGCGATATCGGCTTAGAATCGGCGATGGAGCTGCGGCAAAAGCGGCGCCTCACGAGCTTCACGCTCACGGCCCACTCTTCCAGGTAAGCCCAAACACGCGCAGCCAGTTGTCGAAAGCGAATTTCGCCAGGCTCTCTCTGTCGAAGCCGCTATGGCGCATCGCTTCGAACAGATGCGGCAAGCCGCTGGCGTCCTTGATGGCGCGCGGGATCACCGCGCCGTCGAAATCCGATCCCAGCGCCACCCTGTCTTCGCCGACGCGGTTGACGAGATAGTCGATATGGCGGGCGACGGCCTCGAGCGGGGTGTCGTCGTTCAGGTGGCCATCGGCTCGGATGTCGTTGACCGACAGGTTGAAGCCAATCACGCCGTCGCTATCGCGGATAGCGTCGAGCTGCCTGTCGGTGAGATTGCGGGTCGACGGGCAGATGGCGTGGGCGCAGGCATGGGTGACGACGAGAGGGGCGTGGCTCAATGCCGCCACATCCCAGAATCCCTTTTCGTTCAGATGCGAGAGATCGATCATGATGCCGAGCCGATTGCAGGTCCTGACCAGCTCCTTGCCGATCTCGGTCAGACCGGGACCGGTATCCGGCGACCTGGGATAGGCGAAGGGAACACCGGAGCCGAATATATTCGGGCGGCTCCAGACCGGTCCCAGCGAGCGCAGGCCCGCCGCATGCAGCCGATGGAGATAGTCGAATTCGCCATCCACCGCTTCGGCGCCTTCCATATGCAGCACGACGGCAAAGGCGCCTTCGGCTCTGGCGGCCGCGATCTCATCGACATCAACCGCCAGGCGCATCCGGCCGCCGGAGCGGCGGATCAAGGTCTCGAGCGCCAGACGCTGGGCATCGATCTTCCGGCGGGCATAGGCCGGATCGATGGTCTCGGCATAGATCACCTCATAGCCGTTCTCGGTGATGATCAGATCGTTTTCCGGCTGGCGCTCGGGGCCCGCATGCAGCGCAAACAACCCGCCGGCCATGCCGCCCTCGCGCGCCCTCGGCAGATCGAGATGGCCGCTTTCCGAGCGGGCGAGAAAATCCCGGCCGGAGGATGTGTACTCCGCGATGAATTGAACCGCGTCATTGTGCCCGTCGAAGACATCGATGTCGGCCATGTCGGTTTTCTCCGGGAATTATCACCGCGGGAGAAGACCCCTCCCCAACCCCTCCCCACAAGGGGGAGGGGCTAAGCTGTGGCACCCGCCTCACAAACAGATAGACCAGCCGCACAGTCGACGTTCAATAGGGCGCACGACGAGAGCCGCATGTTAAGCCCCTCCCCCTTGTGGGGAGGGGTTGGGGCGGGGTCTTGCAACGCGCCGGCAACAAGCCTACGCCGCCTCCTCCTGCACCGCACCCTCCGCCAGCTTGCGCGCCGCGACGAAATCGACCTTGCCGGAGCCCAGCACCGGCACCTTGCCGATGGTGACCTCGGCCGGGACCATCATGTCCATCGCGCCCTTGGATTTGGCGAAGGCGAGGAATTCGGCGCGGGTGGCTGTCGGGGCGTCGGTCAGGAGCACCAGGCGCTCGCCCTTCTTGGGGTCGGGCAGCGAGGAGACGACCGAGAGGGCGCCCGGCCAGAGTTCGGCGGCGAGCGCCTCGATCGCCGCCAGCGACACCATCTCGCCGCCGATCTTGGCGAAGCGCTTGGCGCGGCCGCGGATCTTGACGAAGCCGTCCTCGTCGATGGTGACGATGTCGCCGGTGTCGTGCCAGCCATCGGCGAGCGGTTCGAGCACGCCGGGCTTTTCGGCGCGGAGGTAACCGGCCATGACATTGGCGCCGCGCACATGCAGGCGGCCGCCCTCGTCGATGCCGGGCACCGGCTCGAGCTTCCATTCCATGCCCGGCAGGATTTTGCCGACGGTGCCGGAGCGGTTGTACATCGGCGTGTTGATCGAAATCACCGGCGCCGTCTCGGTGACGCCGTAACCTTCGAGGATGCGCAGGCCGAATTTTTCCATATAGGTGTGGCGGGTTGCGGCCTTCACCGGCTCGGCGCCGGCGAAGATATAGCGGATCGAGCGGAAATCATAAGGGTGCGCCGTCCTGGCATAACCGTTGAGGAAGGTGTCGGTGCCGAAAATGATCGTGGCGTTGGAGACATAGATCAGCTCCGGCACGATGCGGTAATGCAGCGGCGAGGGATAGAAATAGACCGGCACGCCCGAGATCAGCGGCAGCACGGTGCCGGCCGTCAGCCCGAAGGAATGGAAAACCGGCAGGATGTTGAACACCTTGTCGCCGCTGTGGAAATCGATGCGGGCGGCGGCCTGGGCGGCGTTCGACAGCACGTTGCGGTGGGTCAGCACCACGCCCTTCGGCGTGCCTTCCGAGCCCGAGGTGAAGAGGATGACGGCCGGATCGTCGGCCTGGCGTTTGACGAGCGGCCGCGCCTTGCGCAGAAGCCCGAGGAGCTTGTCCTTGAAGCCGATTTCGGCTCTGAGATCATCGAGCCAGACGATCGTCAGCTGCTTTTCCAGCTCCTCGATCACAGGGCCGAGCTTGGCCTGGGTGACGAAGGCGCGCGAGGTCAGGACATGTTTCACCTCCGCCGCCTTGCAGGCAGAGAGGATATTGGCAGCACCCGCGGTGAAGTTCAGCATCGCCGGCACCTTGCCGGCGCTCATGACGCCGAGAATGGTGGCGGCGGCGCCATTGGCATTCGGCAGCATGACGCCGAGGTTCGGCTCGGGGAAACGGGCGCGGAACTTGGCGCCGAGCACGGCGGCCCCGGTCAAGAGCTTGCCGTAGGTCAGCCGGCCGGTGACCGGGTCTTCGACGGCGGGCTTTTTCATGCCGAATTCGTGGCCGGCCTGGATGACGCGCTCGAGCACGGTCGACGAGGTATCGGCGGTGCGGAACAACAGGTTCGACATCACCTGGTAGAGCGCGGCACCCGCCGCCGTGCGGCGCTTGCGGCCTTTCAGCTCGCCCGGCACTTCGAGCTTCACCGGCTCGAGAATGGTGACCTTGACCTTGGGAAACAGCCGGCGGCGGATCTTGCCGTTGTCGAGATAGGAGAAATAGGTCTTCTCCAGCCCGTCGATCTTGACCGGCACCACCATCGAGCCGGTCTTGTCGGCGACCATGGCGGCACCATCATAGACCTTCATCAGCGTGCCTGTGACGGTCAGGCGGCCTTCGGGGAAGATGCCGATCGGGTTGCCGTCCTGCGCCACCTTGATCAGTGAGCGCGTCGCCATCGGCTTTGTGGGGTCGAGAGGCAGGAACTTGCACATTTTCAGGAAGGGGCGCACCCACCAGGCCTGGGCGATCTTGTAATCGACGGCAAAGACCGGCTCCTCCTCGGTGATGGCGAGCGCGAGCGCGCCGTCGAGCAGGCTGACGTGGTTCAGCGCAATGATCGGCGCCGGGCCGGCCTTCTTGATGTTCTCCAGCCCCTCGACTTCGAGCCGCATGAAGGCGCGGAACAGGATGGAGATGAAGTCGCGGAAGGCATTGGTCGGCAGCATCTTCAGCATCAGCCAGGCGACCGCGAAATTGACGATGCCGAGGCCGATCAGGATCTGAGGGATGGAGGCGCCGAACGCCTGGATGACGGCGACGAGGCCGAGACCGACGGTGATGAACAGCGCCGAGAGCACGTTGGCCGCACCGATGACGCGGGCGCGGCGATCCTCATGCGCCCAGCTCTGCAGGCCGGCAAAGGTCGGCACGGCGATGAAGGCGCCCGAGATCGCCAGGCCGGCGAGATCGATGGCGACGCGGATGGTATTTTGCCCGGCGAAGAAATCGAGGATCGTCGTCGCATGGGACGTGGATTGCAGACCCCAGAGGTTCCAGGCGAGATCGAGGCTGAAGAGGCCGAGCAGCGCGGTGCCGACCGGGGCCGGCAAGAGCACGATGCGGCCGGACGACATCCAGGCGGCGATGCCCGAGCCCACGGCGACGGCAATGGCAAAGACGGTGAGATAGGCGGGCACGACGAGCTCGGAGCCGCCGAGCAGCTCGGTCACCATGGTCGGCAGGATGGAGAGAATGAAGGCGCCGACCAGCCAGAACCAGCAGTTCATCAGCGCCGAGCGCCACAGCCGCTTATCCCTATGGATTTCCATGACCAGCGTGTAGCTGGAACGGATGACGTTGCGGTCGATCTCAAGATCCGGCGCCTTGGAGCCGGTCGCCGGGATCATCCGGGCCGACAGCCAGCAGAGCACCGACAGCCCCATCATCATCGAGCCGAAGAGGACGACATTGTCGCCGCTGGAAAAAGCCAGCGCAGCGATGATCGTGCCGCCGAGAATGGCGATGAAGGTGCCGCCCTCGATCCAGGCATTGGCCTTCGGCAGGTCGCGGCGTTCGAGATGATCGGGCAGGATGCCGTATTTGATCGGCCCGAACAGCGCCGAGACGATGCCGAAGCCGAAGAGGGCCGCCATCAGCACAAAGATCGAGGAGAAGGCGAGACCGATCACCGCAAGGGCGGCGACCGCGATCTCGCAGCGTTTCAGCAGTTCTGCCACCTTGGCCTTGTCGTGCTTGTCGGCGATTTCGCCGCCGAGTGCGGACAGCAGCAGGAAGGGCACGATGAGGATGACGCCGGCGAGCGTCACCAGGGCCGCGCCCTCGCTTGCCGACATCTTGTAGAGGATGAGGAAGACGAGCGTATTCTTCAGGAAATTGTCGTTGAAGGCGGTCAGGAACTGCGTCCAGAACAGCGGCGCGAATTTCCTCGATGTCATCAGCTTGTGTTGCACGGCGGGACCCTCTTTCGATTGGCAGAGAAGGCCACAGAGTTGTTACGCAAAAGTTGAATGCGATAACAACTCTGCGATGTGGTTAAGGAAGATCAATCTTCATCGCTACGATTGAATTTGACCAGCAGCTTTTCGGTGCGGGCATCCTCGACCTTGCGGATCAGCTTCTCGGACTCGGCATTGTCGCGCAGCGTCTTGGTGATGTTCACCGTCGTCTGCACCAGCATCAATATGCCCATGGCGAGATAGCCTTTGCCCCAGAGATCGAGCGGCATCATGTAGAGGCCGAGCGCCAGCATGAAGGCGGCCGAGCCGAAGGAGATATAGGAGAAGCTGACCCAGCTGGCGGAATGTTTCTGGAAACTGTCGTTCATTGTCTTAATCCTTGATGTTCGATGGATCGGGATGGGGACTGGATGCGGTTCAGGCGGCCGGGCTGACCCGGCTCTTCAGCCGGGCAAGCACATCATCGGCCGAGCTGTGCAGCGGCGGGCCGAAGCCGGCATTGGCAAGCTTCTCGATGATGCCGGCCGGGCGGATCGCGCCTTCCATCTCCTTCAGCGCGGCTGATGTCAGCTCGTTCTGGCTCTGGCGCAGGCGAAGACGGGCGAGCGTCTCCTCGGCATCGTCGAGCGTGGCAAAGCCGGGGCCGGCGACTGATACATCGAGCTTCTGCGCCTCTTCGGTAGCGCGGGCCAGCCGCTCGCCGCGCTGCAGCGCCTGCAGCCGGGCTTCGGAGGCGCGCACGATTGATTTCAGCTTGTCGATCGCCACCGCGAACTGGGCCTGCGCCTGCTCCGACGCATCGCGCTCGGCTTCGAGAAAGGCGATCGCCTCGGCCGCTTCACGGGCGAGCGCCTCATTGCCCTTGGCAAGGGCTGCGGTGGCGCGGCTTTCGAGATCGGCGATGCGGGCGAGGATCGTCGCGTGCTGGCCCTTCTCCTGTTCGTTCTGGGCGATGGCGACCGCCACACTGCGCCGCGCCGACTGGATCGCCTGCGCCGCATCGCGGATCTGCTGGGCAAGCAGCGGCACGGCGTTGCGATCGGCAAAGGCCTGTTCGGCATCATGCGCCCTGCCCCGCAATAAAATGGAAATCAGTTTGAACATTTCCTTCCTCCGGTTTATGAACGTTGTTCACGGGATGAGTTATGACAGAATCGTGAACGGTGTTCAAGAATAATTTTGAACGATGTTCAAAAATTCGGAAGGGAATGGTTAATGGCCGGTCGACGGGAAGAAAAACGTGAGGATCTGAAGGCCCGGCTGATCGAGGCGGCGCGCGAGCGCATCGCCCGCGACGGGCTCTCCAACCTCAGAGCCCGCGACATCACCCAGGATGCCGGCTGCGCGCTCGGCGGCCTCTATACCGTCTTCTCGGACCTCGCCGAGCTCACCATCCACGTCAATTCCGCCACGCTGAAGGCGCTGGAGGCGCGCCTGACACTTGATGAGGCCAAGGAGAAAAGCCCGACCGATCGGCTGCGCAACCTCGCCCAGGGCTACCTCGCCTTCGCCGTCGAACACCGCAATCTCTGGAAGGCGCTGTTCGAGCACGCGCCCCCGGACACCAGCCCGACGCCGCAATGGCACCTCGACGAACACCTCTTCCTGATGGACGTGATCGCCGAGCCGCTGGCCGAACTGCAGCCCGACATGCCCCCCGAAGACCGCGCCATCCGCGCCCGCACCCTGTTCGGGGCGGTGCATGGGGTGGTGAGCATCAGCCTCGAAGGCCGCTTCGTCGGCCTGCCGCTGGAGCGGCTGGCGCTGGAGGTGGATGAGCTGGTGCAGACGATTGCGGCGGGGGCGGAAAGGCGGCGGCAGGGGATGTGAGGTGGTGTTGGGGTGGAGTGGCGAGGCTGGGGTGGCGCAGGCTGACGCCGCCGTTTTCGCCGAGCCCCACCCCACTCTCCGTCATCCTCGGGCTTGACCCGAGGATCCACACCGGCCGACGAACGCTGGCGTCAAGTCATTGAAACCACCTCGAAAAATGCCCCTCATCCGCCTGCCGGCACCTTCTCCCCGCGCGCGGGGAGAAGGAGATATGCCGCGCCCTCTCCGTCTCTCTCTGACGTCTCGCTGGGCACGTCCCCTCGCCCCGTTTTTACGGGGAGAGGGTTAGGGTGAGGGGCAAGCATCCGCACAACGGACAACCCCAAAACGTTACTTCGTGAGATCACGCGCCGGGAACCCACACCCCAACTCCCGCATTGAGCCCCCAACCAAAACCTGCTTCACTCCCCCACCCCACGCCGCACGCGAAAGGAACCCCCATGAGCCGCATCTTCATCACCGGTTCCACCGATGGACTCGGCCTCGCCGCCGCCCGCACCCTCATCCGCGAAGGCCACGAGGTCGTCCTCCACGCCCGCTCCCGCGAGCGCGCCGCGGCCATCGCCGAGACCTCCGCCGCCGCCCTCGGCCTCGTCATCGGCGATCTCGCCAGCGCCGCGGAAACCCGCTCGATCGCCGACCAGCTCAACGCCATCGGCCGCATGGACGCCATCATCCACAATGCCGGCATCTACCTCGAGAAGAGCCGCGGCGAAACGCCCGAAGGCCACGCCAAGACGCTGGCGGTCAACACGCTCGCCCCCTATCTCCTCACCGCCTGGATCACGCGACCCGACCGCCTGATCTATCTCAGCAGCGGCATGCACCACAGCGGCAGCAGCACGCTTGACGATATCGACTGGAAGAAGCGACCGTGGAACGCGAGCCAGGCCTATTCGGAAAGCAAGCTCTACATCGCCACCCTCGCCGCCGCCATCGCCCGCCATTGGCCCGACGTCCTCAGCAACGCCGTCGACCCCGGCTGGGTGCCGACAAAGATGGGCGGCGCCGGCGCGCCGGATGATCTGGAGATGGGGCATCTGACGCAGACATGGCTGGCGGCGAGCGAGGACGAAGCCGCGAAGGTGAGCGGCGGGTATTGGTATCATCGGCAGCAGCGGGAGGCGGCGGAGGTGGTGGTTGATGTTGGGTTTCAGGAGGCGCTGGTGGAGAAGCTGGCGGGGTTGACGGGGGTGCGGTTGTTCCCACAGGGTGGGTGAGGCGCAAGTCGAGCGGATTATCAATTCTATCTGACGACTGGTCAGCCGCCTCATTGCACGCATGCGGCGGCGGGTAACAACGGGCTGAAATTTCCGGATTTCGAAGAGGGGCTAAGGCATGCAGAAAGATGATTGGAGGGATAGCGACGGCGAGAATGTCTTTGAAATGCTCGTTGCCAACGGTGGTCCAGGGTTCTGGGTACGTCGGATCACCTGGGGCGGAACCCTTGCGCGCATCGTTCGTGTGGGGATATTTACCAAACCCCCTCCTTACTTCGGCAATCCGCCGGTCCTCATGGATGTCTTTGATCTTGATGGAGGTCTAAGGGAAGGTCTTGCGCTGCTTCCAGTTCCTGGCACCTACAAGACGTGGCGAAGAATTGAAGCGCCACTATGGGCGGAGCAGGCGAGATTGCGACCGCTCGATGATCCCGCAATCGACATAGCACTGGCGGCCCTCGATCGAAGACGTGGCAAAGAAGGGGGCAAAGCCGCGCGCGCAGATCCACCGCCGGAGGCGGCACGAGTTCTTCTTTTGGTCCCATACGCGCGCAAGGACGAAGCCAAGGGCATCGGGGCACGTTGGTCTCCGACGGACAAGAGCTGGTGGCTGCCGGCGGATGACAGTTCGGCACTTTCGAAGGCGCAGGCTCTCGGTTTTCTTGATGTTTAGTGTGTCGAGCTGAAGGCCGTTGAAGTCATGTTGAATGCCAATGTCTCTTCTGCAGTCACGTGACTGTGGCAGTGCCGCGTTTGTAGCGGTTGATCAATAGTCTACTGGTGCCACTGATTCTGTCGTTTCATCAACACTGGGAATTGAACGCGCATATTGCGCTAGCGGCTGCCGGAAAGCCGCTTCCAACTTGCGTATGTGCTCTGACAACCAAGTGATCATCTCCGGCCAGTTGTCCGCATCGAAGCCATCGAACGGATGGGAATAGGAAATCCGGCTCTGTTTCCTCTCATCGAGCCGTGACCAGCTCATCTCCGTACCGAATCTAGCCTCGATTGCAGACCTGTCAGCTTCGAGCCGATCGAACAGCCACTTGTTCTGATCGCGGTCAGCGCGCGCGAGGTTCACTTCGACGCGAACTTCGTCGCGTGCAAAAACTATCGTAAAAGGACAACCTCCGACGCCAGAGCCTGCATTGAGCCAATGATCACGACTAGGATTAACATTGGCAAAGAGGGTGATACCATCCGCACGCAACTTCTCCAACGCGCGAGCCCAGAACTGAAGCCGGACCTGATGTCGACGCGCTTGGACGCCCTGTGCGCTTGTTTCCTCTACCTCCTTTGAAGAGATGCCGATCATGTAGTCTGCAGCCTCTGGAGTTGGGATGATCTGCTGCAGGTCAATGAACAGCTCATCGCCGAAGCTGTAGGGAACAACGCGAAAGCACTGCGCACGAATGCCTCGACTAAGCAGCCACAATACTGTCGCGGTCACCTCGCGGCGGAAATTGGCAGCTATGAACATCATTCGCTGGCCGTTGCCGGGATTCAGCACCGTCTCTTGAAGCTCCTCCACCTCCATGAATTCGCAGATGCGTTCGACTGCCGAGCCACCGCCGCAATAACGGTCGAGATACTGCTGGTAAATCTCGACAATCTGCAGCTTGTTGAGGCCCGAAACGTAGGCAGTGTATTTCAGCGCCTGCCACGTCACGTCGCGGCCGGAGTCGTCGAGCTTGTTCTCGATGATGACGAGGTTCCCCGCCTTATCGAGCGCAAGAAGGTCCAGCCGCTCACGCGTTTCGTCGAAGCCGTCAAACTCTTTCTGGACGATAAGTAGATCTTCGCCAAGCGCATCTGGCTGATGCACAAGCCATTCCTGCAGATGATCCCGCTCGCGCAATGCAAGCTCGCCGAAGCGCCTTTGCGCCAACCGCGCGATTCTATTTTGGTTTCTATCAACACGAAACATTAGGCCACACTCGCAGGCCTGCCGGCCAATAGCTTTTGACGGAATGCTCTCATATTGCGGCCATTCAACTTCCTGATGCATCTTCAGTAGCACAGCGTGATGCCGTAGTGTCAAATCCGATTCGCGAGATGATAAGGACCACGCATGCTCACAGGTGAAATTCGCTCGAAGGTCGATCAGGTCTGGAACGCCTTCTGGGCCGGCGGCATCGCCAATCCGCTCGAAGTGATCGAGCAGATCACCTATCTGCTCTTCATGCGCGGCCTGGACGAAGCGCAAACCCGAGCGGAAAATGAGGCTAACCTTCTGAACCGACCGCTGAGGCGCGTGATCTTCCCGGAAGGCGTCTATCGTACCGTGCGTAACGAGGAGACCGGCGAGGTCGAGGAAGAGATCACTTACGCCATGCTGCGGTGGTCGCGCTTCAAGAATGATGATCCAGCACGGATGTTCTTCATCGTCTCTGAGAATGTCTTCCCATTCCTGCGCGAGATGGCAGAAAAAGGCACAGCCCATTCCGAACACATGAAGGGAGCGCGCTTCACCATTCCGACACCCGGTTTGCTCGCCAAGGTGGTCGACATGCTGGCGGAAATTCCGTTGGAGGATCGCGATACCAAGGGCGACCTTTACGAATATATGCTCGGCAAGATCGCCTCGGCCGGCCAGAACGGCCAGTTCCGCACGCCGCGCCACATCATCAAGCTGATGGTGGAGTTATTGAAGCCGACACCGCAAGACGTAATCTGCGATCCGGCCAGCGGCACCTGCGGCTTTCTGGTGGCGGCGGGCGAATATCTGCGCGAGCACCACAAGGGCCTGTTCCGCGACACCGCGCTCAACCGGCATTTCCACGAGGGCATGTTCCACGGCTACGATTTCGACCAAACCATGCTGCGCATCGGCTCGATGAATATGCAGTTGCACGGCGTCGAGGGCGCCGATATCCGCTACCGGGATTCGCTTTCCTCCAGCCATGGCGACGATGCCGACAAATATTCGCTTGTTCTCGCCAACCCGCCCTTTGCCGGCTCACTGGATTACGAGACGACCGCCAACGACCTGCTCGCCATCGTCAAGACGAAGAAGACCGAGCTTCTGTTCATGGCGCTATTCCTGAAACTGCTCAAACCCGGCGGACGGGCGGCGGTTATCGTGCCGGACGGCGTGCTGTTCGGCTCGTCGACGGCGCACAAGGCGATCCGCAAGATGCTGGTGGACGATCACAAACTCGATGCGATCGTCAAGCTGCCATCCGGCGTGTTCCGGCCCTATGCCGGCGTCTCTACGGCGATTGTCTTCTTCACGAAGACCAATTCCGGCGGCACGGATCACGTCTGGTTCTACGACGTGCAGGCGGACGGCATGAGCCTGGACGACAAGCGCCAGATGCTGGTGGCCGAGGAAAAATTTGGCCCGGTGCCGAAGGAAAAACTCACTGCAGACGATCACGCGAAGAACAACCTGCCGGATGTTATCGCTCGCTGGGCTGAGCGCAATCGCGCCGAACGCGAAAACCGGCGAACCGGACAGAGCTTTACGGTGAGCCGCGAGGATATCGTTGGCTTCGACTATGACCTGTCGCTAAATCGCTACAAAGAAGTGGTGCACGAGACGGCGGAACATCGGCCACCAAAGGAGCTGATTGCGGAACTCCTGAAGCTCGAGGACGAGATTTCTGCGGGGCTGAAAGAGCTGGAGGCGATGTTGTGAGCGTCCGTACGGCTTTGCTTGAAGACGTCTGCGAGATCAATCCGAGGGCGCCGAAGAACCTCAACGACGAAACTCCCGTGTCGTTCCTTCCGATGAGCGCGGTTTCTGAGGGTGGATACGTCGCCTTTGAAGAAGCACGTACGTATGGTGAAGTTAAGAAGGGATACACCTACTTCGAACGAGGCGATGTCCTTATTGCGAAGATCACGCCCTGCTTTGAAAACGGAAAAGCGGCATCGACGGCAACAATTCAGAATAAGCTCGGGTTCGGCTCAACCGAGTTTCACGTTCTGCGCCCGTCACATCATCTCGATCCTAAGTATGCCTTTTACTTGCTCTGGAGTGATCGGTTTAGGACGATCGGCGAAAAGGGAATGACAGGCAGCGCCGGCCAAAAGCGCGTCCCCGCTGATCTCCTGCGACGCCTGGAGATCCCTCTCCCGCCCGTCGATGAGCAGAAGCGGATAGCGGCGATCCTGGATAAGGCCGATCAGCTGCGCCAGAAGCGCCGCCAAGCCCTTGCGCTGCTCGACAGCCTCTCCCAGTCGATCTTTCAGGATTTGTTCGGCGATCTGGTGAGCAATCCGATGGGCTGGGAAACGCAAACCGTCGAAGACTTTTGCGAGCTCATCGTTGATTGTGTCAATCGCACTGCGCCTCTGGCGGAGCGTCCCACCGATTTCAAAATGATTCGGACGACGAACGTCAAGAAGGGACGCCTTTTGCTCTCAGAGGTCCGCTACGTTGATGAGGAAATATTTGCCAAATGGAACAGAAGGGCCACGCCTCAATTCGGCGACGTGATTTTGACACGCGAGGCACCAGTAGGCGAAGTCGGCATACTAGACGTACCCGGTAATTTCTTCCTTGGTCAGAGACTAATGCTTTATCGACCCGACCTGAAAAAAATCACCTCTGAATACATGCTTCATTCATTTCAATCAAAATTCTTGTCAGAGCAGTTTAGGCAAGGCTCATCAGGCTCGACCGTGAAGCATCTGCCACTCCCAGCCTGCCGATCGTTTGCATTCAGAGTTCCGCCAATCGAAATTCAACAACAGTTCTCCAAACGAGTAGCAACAATAAAACGCAGCCTAGGCGGGATTGAGGTCATGACTTTGGGAATGGATGAAGTATTCTCCTCCCTCCAACACCGCGCGTTCTCCGGACAACTCTGAGGCTTCATGTCCAACTTCGCCTTCCTCGCCGCCGAATTCCCAGAGATCTTCGACAGCGCGAAGCGGGCGGAGGCTTTGGCGGACGGCGATCCGCGAGCGGCGGCGTTTTATGCGCGGCGGACGGTGGAACTGGCCGTGCAATGGGCCTACAAGCATGATCCCTCCCTCAAATTTCCCTATCAGAGCAATATCTCGGCGCTGATCCATGAGCCGAGCTTCCAGAAGCTCGCCGGTCAGGCGGTGTTTTCCAAGGCTCGCGTCGTCATCAAGATCGGCAATCAGGCCGTTCATGAAAGCCGCGAGACCAAACCGGCGGAAACCGCCAACGCCGTGCGCGAACTGTTCCATCTCTGCTTCTGGCTGGCTCGCACCTATGCGCGCGGGGAGCGCCCCGCCGACACCCTCGCCTTCGACCCCGCACATCTGAGCCGCAAGCAAGACGTGGTGAAACGCGCCTTTGCCGAGCTTACCCGCATGAAGGGCGAGATGGAGGCGAAGGACAAGGCCTTCGAGACCATGCTGCGCGACAAGGCCGATCTCGACGCCGAGCTGAAGCGGCTGCGCGCCGAAGTGGCCGCCGCCCGCCATCAGAACGAGGCTCGGCCGGACAATCATGACTATTCGGAGGCCGAGACTCGCGACCTCTATATCGACCTGCTGCTGAAAGAGGCCGGCTGGAAGCTGGACCAGCCGCATGACCGCGAGTTCCCGGTTGAGGGCATGCCGAACAATGAGGGCAAGGGTTTCGTCGACTATGTGCTCTGGGGCGACGACGGCAAGCCATTGGCGCTGATCGAGGCCAAGCGCACCAAGCGCGATCCGCGCGTCGGCCAGCAGCAGGCCAAGCTCTATGCCGATTGCCTGGAAAGGCAGTCCGGCCAGCGGCCGGTCATTTTCACCTCCAATGGTTACGAGCACTGGATCTGGGACGATACCGCCTATCCGCAGCGTGCCGTCTCCGGCTTCTATAAGAAAGACGAGCTGGCGCTGATGATCCAGCGGCGAGTGAGCCGCAAGCCGATTGCGGGACTGGCCGTCAATAAGCAGATCGCCGGCCGCTATTACCAGACCCGCGCCATCTCGCGCGTGGCCGAGGCTTTCGAGGCCCACAAGCAGCGCAAGAGCCTGCTGGTCATGGCAACCGGCTCCGGCAAGACGCGCACGGTGATCGCGCTGGTCGATCTGCTGATGCGCGCCGGCTGGGTGAAACGGGTGCTGTTCCTCGCCGACCGTGTGGCGTTGGTGAACCAGGCGGTGCGCGAATTCAAGCGGCAACTGCCGGAGACCTCACCGGTCAATCTGGTGACTGAGAAAAATGCCGAGGGCCGCGTCTTCCTCTCCACCTATCCGACGATGATGAACCTGATCGACGAACGGCAAGCCGGGCAGGCCCGTTTCGGCCCCGGCCATTTCGATCTCGTCATCATCGACGAGGCGCATCGGTCAGTCTATCAGCGTTACGGCGCTATTTTCGACTATTTCGACAGCCTACTGGTCGGCCTCACCGCAACGCCGAAGGATGAAATCGACCATAACACCTACGGTCTGTTCGACCTTGAGGACGGCGTTCCCACAGACGCCTATTCGCTCGATAAGGCGGTGGAGGACGAATATCTCGTGCCACCTCATTCGGTCTCGGTACCGCTGAAATTCCAGCGCGAGGGCATCCGCTACGACGATCTTTCGGAGAGCGAGAAAGAGCAGTGGGACATGCTGGAATGGGACGAAGAGGATGGCGACCCGCCCGATAGCGTCGATAGCCAGGCGGTCAACAAATGGCTGTTCAACGCCGACACCGTCGACAAGGTGCTGGCGCATGTGATGACCGAGGGCCTGAAAGTCGCCGGCGGCGATAGGCTCGGCAAGACCATCATCTTCGCCAAGAACCAGGACCATGCAGAATTCATCGAGGAACGGTTCAACCGCGCCTATCCGCATCTCGCCGGCCACTTCGCCCGCGTCATTACCTTCAAGACGGAATACGCCCAAAGCCTGATCGACGACTTTTCGAAGAAGGACGGCAATCCGCATATCGCCATCTCCGTGGACATGCTCGACACCGGCATCGACGTGCCTGAAGTGGTCAACTTGGTGCTGTTCAAGCTGATCCGCTCGAAGACCAAGTTCTGGCAGATCATCGGGCGCGGCACGCGTCTTTGCCCGGATCTCTTCGGCCCCGGCGATGACAAGGAGTTCTTCCGTGTCTTCGATTATTGCCAGAACCTCGAATTCTTCCGCCAGAACCCGCAGCCGGACGACGGCCGCAACGGCAAGAGCCTGAACGAGCGTCTGTTTGCCGCCCGCTTCGACATCGTCCGTGCGCTCGACGAGAAGCACAGGCTCGATGTCCCTGGCGTGGCCGAACCCCGACAGGAGGGTTACGATGCCGGCGTCGGCAAGCCGGTCGACGAGGTGACGATCCGCAATGATGCTCTCGATGCGCTGCGGACCTACGTGGCCGGCATGAATCTCGACAACTTCATCGTGCGCGGAAAACGACGCGCTGTCGAAAAATACAAAGCCGCCGACGCCTGGAACGAGCTCACCGATGCCGTGCGCGAGGAGCTGCTCGACGAGGTCGCGCCGCTGCCGAGCGAAGTGAAGGGCGAGCCGGAAGAGGCGAAACGCTTCGACCTGCTGATCTTCGGCCTGGAGCTGGCACTGCTCAAGGGGTCGAAAAGCTTCGACCGGCTGAAGAAACAGCTGATCGAGATCGCCTCGGCGCTCGAGGAGCAGACTGCCATCCCGATCATTGCCGCCCAGCATCCGCTGATCCTCGAAATTCTATCCGATCCCTGGTGGGAAGGGATCACCGTGCCGCAGCTCGAACTGGTGCGGCTCAGGCTTCGCGGCCTTGTGCAGCACATCGAGAAGGGCAAGCGCAAGATCGTCTACACCAATTTCCAGGACGAATTGGGCCTTGGTGCCGATATCGATCTGCCGGAGGTCGGCGAAGTGGATTTTGCCCGCTTCAAGCGGAAAGCCCGGCACTTCCTGCGCGAGCACGAAGACCATATCGCCATCGCCAAGCTGCGGCATGGCAGACCGCTGACGCCGACCGACGTCGAGGAACTACAGTCTATGCTGCTTTCGGCCGGCATCGGCGACGCCAAGCACCTGGAGAAAGCAACAGAGGTGGCGCACGGTTTCGGGGCCTTCGTTCGCTCGCTGGTCGGCCTCGACCGCGCGTCGGTCGCTGAGGCCTTCTCCGATTTCATCTCAGACAGCGGCGCAACGGCGGACCAGATCGAATTCATCGAGATGGTCATCGAACACCTGACTGAAAGGGGCGTCATGGACCCAGCCCTTCTCTACGAGAGCCCGTTCATCGACGTTGCGCCGGAAGGACCGCAGCAAGTCTTCGACTTCGAGAAGACCAAGAAGCTCGTCGAAGTGATCAGAGGATTGAACGAGACCGCAGCGGGGTGAGCAAACCGACGGTGGGCAAGTCTGGGGAGGACTTACATGTGTCTGATGCCGAAAATGGTGTGCAGCTTGGTGTTTGCCGCAGCGCTAAGCATTTTTGAGACTGCCGCTGCGCAAAACTTAGACCCCAACGGTGGAACTCTTTACGTTGCCAATACGCCCGTAATGACCGATGGCAAACTTACGGGATGCCAGCTCACCTTTGATGCCGTCATTCGAGACTACACATATAGGCAAGGAGCTTTCATAGCAGTTTCGGGGGGCGTGGGATTGATGATCACCCAGCAAACGATCGGAACAACGGTGAAACTCGTCGTAACAGCACTCGATCCTTCTGGCAGGCCGATCCCGTCGCCGCCATCCCGCGCGTATCTAATAGGTGCGAACTATGCGACAACACTCGACAGCCTTGTAGCGGCAAGTGCATCAGACCAGCCTGGTGGGTTATTTTCCATCTTTAAAGCAGAGCCGACCATTAGCATTGTGCTTGACGCGCTAAAGACAAAAAGACTCATGTTCGCATTCAATCAGAACAACAGTGGCACTGATATTCAGCTTCCCGTCGAGCTTGATGTAGTCAACACAGCCGCGGACGGCGCACAAATTCGCAGTGACAACATGATTAAGGGCTATGCGAAGTGTGTTCTGATGCTCATCAATAAATAGCCTATTCGGCGGCGAGCGGCGAATCTGAGAGGTACGAGTAAATGAAACAGTGGCTGGGGCGCCTGGATTCGAACCAGGGGATGGCGGCCCCAAGAACCGCTGCTTTACCGGTTGGCTAGGCCACGCAGAAAGGCGGACGCAACAACTGCCCTACAGTCCAGGTCAGCGGCGGGCCATCTCGCTTTCCACCCACTCCGCATATTCCTTCAACTGCTCGAACAGAGATTCCGCGTCGGATAGCAGCATGAAACGGCCGCCATATTGGGCTAAGTCTTTATTCCCCAGAATGCGAGTTAGCCTGGTCTCTTGAGATTTTGGCAGTCGATTTCCAATGCGTCTCGCAAAGTCTTGATGACCGCTGCGTGATCGTTTTGATTGATCTTGTTCGCGAAGGTTGCCGTGAGTGCGTCCGTATAGGCGATTGCCGCGTTGACCACAGTCGCCGCAATCGGATTTCCGAGTGTTCCCGCCTGAGCACTGCTGATTTGCAGTTTCGCCGATTCCAGAAATCCTCTGGCGATGATCAGGCGATTTGCACCATGGCGAGCGTCGGAGGGTTTCGAAGGGCCACTTCTGGTCAACGCTATCTCTTTCACATCGTTATTGATTCCGGGCGAAGCCCAAACACTACCAATCCTTCGTTGAGAAACGCTTGCCATAAGGGATCGTCGCTTTGGCGCAATCGTTTCAGGTCGGCGATCGACAGGGTGCTGATCGACGGCGAAAAGGATAGCTCTTCTCCTTTGGCTGTGAGAAAATCGATGCTTTCGTTTTGTATCGTTTCGATGTCCGGCGCATCAGCGATGAGCGCCACGTCCAGATCGCTTGTGGCGTTGTCTTCTCCCCTCGCGACGCTGCCGAATATCCATGCCGCCACAACTTTGTCCCCGAAGAGGGAGGCGCATTCTTTCACGGCGGCAAGGATATCGGCAAAGCGCCTTTCCTCCGTCTCGAACAGGGCTTGCACCGGGGTAGCGAACGGCGAGCCTCGGTTGAGACTGAAAAGCCGGGCATAGCCGGTTCCAATTTCCGTAACGATTCGAAGACTTGTGAGGGTTGCCAACGCGGCAAGTATGGGAGGGCGGGATATCTTGGTTCTGTTGACGAGATTGCCAACACTCAATTGACCGCCGTGAAGCGATAATTCCCGCATCACCCGCACATTGGCTTCGTTCCCAAAAATTGTTGAAAGCGGGAAGCGCAAAGCGCTTTCTGGGTTTGGTCGCGCCATAGTGGCCCCATCATATAGATATCTTTATCATCATAATCGTATCTATACCTTTGTAAAGATATCGATACGATCCTATAGTTATCTTTATAACGGCATAGGAGACGCCGGTGTCGCTTAGCGAGGGCGCAAAGATCAGGAATAAAAGCGTGGGAATTAGCGTGGCTGGGGCGCCTGGATTCGAACCAGGGGATGGCGGTACCAAAAACCGCTGCCTTACCGCTTGGCTACGCCCCACCAGAGCTTGAGCGGCGAACCGCTGCTCGGATCGCGCCTGATTAGCAAAGCTCTTTGCCTGTCACAATGACTAAGTTTAAACCTCAGGCAGATTTATGCGCGCGAAGTGGCGGGCGGCGTGCTAGCATGAGGTGTTATTGTCGCCCTCGAGATCATCGTTCCGCATGGAAAGTCCCGTTTTCGACCTTGCTTTCGAGCCGGCCTATGGGCGGGCCGTGCCGGTTGTTTCCGGTATCGCGCGGGTCACGGCGGAAAATCCCGGGCCTTTCACCTTTTTCGGCACCAACAGCTATCTCGTCGGCACTTCCTCGCTTGCGATCATCGACCCCGGGCCGGAGGATGAGGCGCATTATCAGGCGCTGATGGCGGCGATCGGCGGGCGTGATGTGACGCATATCTTCGTCAGCCATACCCATCGCGATCACTCGCCGCTCGCCCGCCGGCTGCAGGCGGCAACGGGGGCGGTGACGGCGGGGCAAGGGCCGCACCGGCCGGCGCGGCGGCTGCGCGACGGCGAGGTCAATCCCTTTGCCGAAAGCTCGGATGTGGATTTCGTGCCGGATCTGGCGCTCGGCGATGGCGAGAGGATTGCGGGGGATGGCTGGTCGCTCAGAGCGGTGCTGACGCCGGGGCATACGGCCAATCATGCCGCCTTCGCGCTCGAAGGCCGCGAGATACTATTGTCAGGCGATCATGTCATGGCCTGGTCGACCTCGATCGTCGCACCCCCGGATGGTTCGATGGCGAATTATATGGCTTCGCTCGACAAGCTGATCACGCGCGAGGATGCCCTGCTGCTGCCCGGCCATGGCGGGCCGGTGCGCGAGCCGAAGACGTTCCTGCCGGCGCTGAAGGCGCATCGGCTCGGGCGCGAGCGGGCGGTGCTGGCGCGGGTCGCGGCCGGCGACAGCAGCATTGCCGAGATGGTGAAGGCGATCTATCACGATACCGATCCGAAGCTCTATGGAGCGGCCGCCCTTTCCGTGCTCGCCCATATCGAAGATCTGGTGGAGCGCGGCGAGGTTGCGGCGGATGGGCCGCCTTCGCTTGCCGCGCGCTACCGGCCGGGGTAATGAAAGGCGGAGGGGAGATCTGCATGGGCCGCGCCGATTACAGCTATCGCACCGATCCCACTGTGCCCGCCTTTGCCGACGACCGGCCGCTGATCGTCTTCGATGGCGAATGCGTGTTCTGCTCCGGCTGGGTGAAATTCGCGCTGAAGCACGACAGGCGGCAACGCTACCGGTTCCTGGCGGCGCAGTCGCCGCTCGGGCAAGCGCTCTATACCCATTACGGGCTCGATTGCCGCGATTACGAAACCAATATCCTCATCGAAGGCGGCCGCGCCTTCTTCAAGTCCGACGGCTCGATCCGCATGGTGGCCGGGCTCGGCTTTCCCTATTCGCTGGTCAGGATCTTCCGGCTGCTGCCGCGGCGGGTGGCCGATACGCTCTATGAATTCATCGCCCGCAACCGGCTGAAGATTGCCGGCCGGCAGAGCTGCATGGTGCCGACGCCGGAGCAGCGCGGCCGCTTCATCGCATGAGCCCCGAGCGCCTTTCCCTGCTGATCATCGGCGGTTACGGCACCTTCGGCGGCCGGCTCGCCCGACTGCTCGGCGAGGAACCGCGCATCCGGCTGCTGATTGGCGGGCGCTCGCTCAAAAAGGCCGATGATTTCGTTGCCGATCTCCGCTCGTCGAAAGGCGGCGCCGGACGGCTGGGCAGCAACGATCTCGGGGCGTGGCTGCAGGCGGTGGCCTTCGATCGCAATGGCGATCTCCAGGAACAGCTGCGGCGGCTCAGGCCCGATCTCGTCGTCGATGCCTCCGGGCCGTTCCAGAGCTTCACCGACCATGCTTATAAGGTGGTGCAGGCCTGCATCGAGCTCGGCATCGATTATGCCGATCTCGCCGACAGCACCGGCTTCGTGGCCGGCGTCAGTGGGCTCGATGCGGCAGCCAAGGCCAAGGGCACCTTCGCTTTATCGGGGCTCAGCAGCCTGCCCGCCCTCTCCTTTGCGGCGCTGCAGGCGATGGCGCCGCAGTTTTCCCGCATCGAAAATGTGGCGGCCGGCATTGCCCCGTCGGCGCATGTCAAGATCGGCCTCAATGTCGTCAAAGCCATCGCCAGTTATGCCGGCAAGCCGGTGGCGGTGCTGCGCGCGGGGCAGCCGGCCGAGGGGCGCGGGCTGATCGACCGGATGCGGGTGACGATCGCGCCGCCCGGCGTGGCGCCGCTCGCCAGCCGCACCTTCCTGCTGGTCGATGCGCCCGACCTGGCGCTGCTGCCGCGCCACCTTGGCGGCCTGCAATCCACCTTCACCGGCGTCGGCACCGAGCCGCAGGCGCTGCAGCGGCTGCTCAGCCTTGCCGCCCGGCTGGTGCATCTGCGGCTGCTGCCCTCGCTCCAGCCGTTCTCCCGACTGCTGCAGGCGGCCAGCCACCGCTTCGCGCTCGGCGCCCATCGCGGCGGCATGTTCGTGCGGGCCGGCGGGCGCGATCGCGACGGGCGGCGGCTGACCGCCGACTGGTCGCTGATTGCCGAAGGCGATGACGGACCGTTCATCCCGGTTCTCGGCGTCGAGGCGCTGGTGCGCCGGCTGCTCGAAGGCCGGCGGCCGCAAAGCGGCGCCCGGCCGGCGGCAGGCGAATTGCGGCTCGCCGATTTCGAAGCGGCCTTCCGGCGGTTTTCGATCACCTCGGGCATCCGGCTGGACTATGAGGATGAAGCCCAGCCGCTCTACCGGCGCATTCTCGGCGACGCCTGGCAGGGCCTGCCGCCGGCGCTGGCCGCAATCCATGGCGGCGGCACCCGGCTTGCCTCCGGCCGGGCGCGGATCGAGCGCGGCGGCGGGCTGCTCGCCCGGCTGATCGCCGGCATCATCGGCTTTCCCGCCGCCGGCGAGGATTTGCCTGTCGCGGTGCGCTTTGTCGCCGAGGGCGACAGGGAGATCTGGACGCGCAGTTTTGGGGCTAAGACGTTCCGCAGCTGGCAGGCCGCGGATAAGGGCGGCGGCCAGCCCCTGCTCGCCGAGGTGTTCGGGCCGTTCCGGGTGCTGCTGGCGCTGGTGCCGGAGGGGCAGAAGCTCAGCCTCATCGTTCGCGGCTGGCGCTTTTGCGGCATTCCCCTGCCGCTGTTCCTGGCACCCGGCGGCGACACCTATGAGGAGGAGCGCGACGGGCGGTTTCACTTTCACGTCGAGATCGGCGGGCGGCTGACGGGGCTGGTGGTGCGGTATACGGGGTGGTTGGTGGTGGAGTGAGGGGGTGGTGCGAAGGGCGTTCGCCCCACCTCTCCTCCCTCATTCCTGTGCTCGTCACAGGAATCCAGCCACCGCGCTTCTGCGCGGTGAATGACTCATGCAACGTCAAAGAGTCTCCCGCGCCCAGGGACCTGGGCGCACTGGATTCCTGTGACATCCCTCGGGGCAAGGCCCTGAGGCCACAGGAATGAGGGAGGTTGGGGTGGCGGCCTTCGCTCATATTTTCGGTGGTGTGTTGTGTGAGCGTGTCGAGCCCGCCGCACCCTATCCCGGCCCTTCGCTTGGGCTCAGGGCGTTCGCCGCTGCAATCGATTCACTGGATCGATTGCTGCCGCCTCCGGCGCCACCGCGGCTCACCCACCCGCAATTCCCAAGAGTTCGGCGTCGAGCGCCTTCAGATAATCGCCGGCGATGGCGGCGCTGAAGCCGAGGTCGTGTTGGCCGTAGCGGGAGGCGACGCGGATGTCGACGAAGGTGGTTTCGGCCTCTTCGCGCAGACGGATCAGGATATCGAAGCGCAGGCCGAGGATCAGCGTGCGGTTGGTGGCCTGCAGCGTCACGCCGTTGGCGCCGCGGATCAGCTTGGCGACATCGTCGTCATAGGGGCGCGGCGTCGGCACCGGAATGATGCCGGGCGCATCGGCAACGGCGTCGTCGCCCGCTCCCGGCTTTGCCGGCTCGTCCTCGGGCTCGCGGTCCGGCTCGCTGGTGCCTGACGTTTTGACGATGGTGAAGCCGCTCTGCTTGGCGACCTTGCGCACCGCTTCCAGCACGCGGTCGAGCGCACCCTCGTAGCGCCGGCCGGTCAGCTCGGGATAGGCCGCCATCTGCTGTTCGCGATCCTCCGGCGTCACCGGATTGCGCTTCAGCCAGATCTGATCGGCGTGCGGCGGCGACAGCCAGTCGGGCGCGGCGGCCGGATCGGTGGAGACGTCGTAAATATCCGGCAGCGTCATATAACGCTCGGTGGCAAGGGCGCCGAGGCCAAGCGGAAAGGCGGCATAGATCAGGGCGGCGAGCGCCGCCAGCCCGCCTTCGGCGCCGGAGACCCAAAGGCTGCGCAGACCAAGCGCGGCCAGCATGGCGGCCAGCAGCCCACAGCCGGCGGCGGCGATCAACAGCAGCACGAGATAGGGGGTGGCGAGACCGCCGAAGCGATGGGCGATCAGCACCGCCAGCGCCAGAACCAGCGAAAACGCCCCGAGCAGCCGCGAAAAGCGGGCGGCGCTGGAAACGGGACGGTCGAAACGGATGGCCATCAAACTTACCGGTTGCTCGTCAGCGCCGCGCACTCAACCACGCAAATCGCCATTACCCTGTTTAGAGCATGATGCCGAAAAGTGTGAAGCGGTTTTCGGACGACATCATGCTCTATTTCTTTGATTTAGATCCGGATTCAGATTTTAGGCCAGCCCGGCCTAAAATCATCCGGATCTGGGCAAGATTCGGCTGAATTGAAACTGTTGTCTCGGAATATCCGATGGAATTCGCGGACGACGGCGCGCCTCCTTCATGAGCCCTTGCTGATATGGCAAAAAAGCGTCATTCTGCCGCGGTTTCATCTCCGATTTTTAAAGGCAAGGAGAGACGGGATGATTTCAACCGAGACGGCAGCAAGGCCGCAGGCGTCTGCGCTTGGCGGGATCGACCACACCGAGCCGGTGCTGCCGATGGAACTGCTCGAACTCGAACTTTCGCTCGAAGGTTATGCCGGCGGCGATGCCGGCTTCTGCGAGGCGGTGCGCCGGGCGGCGAACCGTTCGGGCGGCGAGCTGCTGTTCGACCTGCCGGCCGGAGGCCTTATCGAGGATTGCCGACGCATCGCGGTGCTGCGCATTCCCGATGGCAGCGAGATGCGCGTCGTGCTGGCGCTGCTCGATCACAGCGGCACGGAAATCCGCATGCAGGCGCCGGATGAGGACACCGCGCATCTGATGCGTTTTGCCGAAGCCTTCGTCGAAGTGCTGGAGCGGATCTGAGCCCGGGGCTTGATCTCAGCGCCGTTCGGCCGCTGCTTCCGTCAGGCTGCGGAAGGGAAACTTGCGGCCGCATTCGCACTTGATCATGAAAGATTCCTGGTAATTGGAAGGCCGCTGCACGCCAAAACCGCGCGGCAGCTGATCGACCTGGAAATCCGGGTGCTTGCGCTTGGCATCGTCGATCTCGGAGGCCTCGGCAAAGCCCTCATTGCCGCATTGCGGGCAGTTCAGTTTCTTCGAAAATCGGTCGCGAATGGCCATGCTCGTTCCAATATTTGCAAGCCTCCTCATACAGAGGAATCGCCCGTGTGCATAGGAAGGTGGCCGGCGAAAGTGGAACCATCGGCCGGGGCTGCCGTTCCTTTTTTCAAAAGGAGGCGATCATGCCGAACAGAGAGCCGATACCGAATGCCGATACCCCGCGCGGCCCGACGCCGAGCCCCGGCGTCCCCGACCGCACTCGGGAAAACCCACCGCTGACGCCGGCGCAGGACCCGGCCGATACGAAAAACCCGCAAGACCCGCCGCTCGATCCGGCGCTGCTGCCGATCGGCGATCCGGCCGGGGCGGCTTGAAGTCTGATGAGAGCGAGGGGGTGCCGTGGTTAAGACCCCTCCCCAACCCCTCCCCACAAGGGGGAGGGGCTTAACCTGCCGCACGCGTTTTCCCTATCTGCGACGTTTCGAGTGGAACGAGGCGAGCGCTCCGGGTTAGTCCCTCCCCCTTGTGGGGAGGGGTTGGGGAGGGGTCTTTCTTGGACGGGGAACCGAGAGGCCGCGGCATGGTCCCTTCGCCCCGTTAGCGGGGGTCCGAAGGACGGGTCGAGACCCGTGGCTCGACCCCGGTCGGTGCCGGCAGGCGGATGAGGGGCCGGCCTCACCATCTCCTCGCTTGACGACCTCACCCGAATGGCATTTCCTCAGCGAAAAGCAAGGAACACACCAATGCGCCTCCCCCTTCTCATCACCCTGCTTGCCGTGACGGCTGGCCTCTCCGCCTGCCAGACGATGACGCCGGAGGAGCGGCGGGCGGCGGATGAGCAGCGGTGCCTGAGCTATGGTTTCCGCCGCGGCACCGATGCTTTCGCCACCTGCCTGCAGCGCATCGATCTCGACCGGCGCGCCGAGTCGCGGGCGCAGAGTGCGGAGATGATGCAGAGCATGGCCTGGGATCTGAACGGGCCCTATATCTACCGCGATCGCTGGCGGTATCATCACTAACGACCCGGGCGCCCGCAGGGCTGCCCGGTTACTTCGCTGAAATCACCGCCTGGGCCGCCGCCAATCTGGCGATCGGCACGCGGAACGGCGAGCAGGAGACATAGTCGAGGCCGATCGTCTCGCAGAAGCGGATCGAGGCCGGGTCGCCGCCATGTTCGCCGCAAATGCCGAGCTTCATGTCGTTGCGGGTGCGCCGGCCGCGTTCGGCGGCGATGCTGATCAATTCGCCCACCCCGTCGAAATCGAGCGAGATGAAGGGATCGTGCTCGATGATGCCCTTGCGCTGATAGGTGGGGATGAAGGCCGAGGCGTCGTCGCGCGAGATGCCGAAGGTGGTCTGCGTCAGGTCGTTGGTGCCGAAGGAGAAGAATTCCGCGGCTTCGGCGATCACATGGGCGCGAAGCGCTGCGCGCGGCAGCTCGATCATCGTGCCGACGAGATAATCGATCTTCATGCCGGCTTCGCGCATGACATTGCCGGCGATGGCGTCGATGCAGGCCTTGACGTAATCGAGTTCGGAGCGCAGGCCGACCAGCGGCACCATGATCTCCGGCACGACCGCCGCGCCGGTCTCCTGGGCTGCGGCCACCGCCGCCTCGAAGATGGCGCGGGCCTGCATCTCGACGATCTCGGGATAGGAGATCGCCAGCCGGCAGCCGCGATGGCCGAGCATCGGGTTGAACTCGTGCAGCGCATCGACGCGCTGGCGCAGCGCTAAGGGCTCCATGCCCATGGCAAAAGCGACCTCGGCGACCTCGTCGTCGGTCTTCGGCAGGAATTCGTGCAGCGGCGGATCGAGCAGGCGGATCGTCACCGGCAGTCCGTGCATGACGGTGAAGAGGCCGGTGAAATCCAGCCGCTGCATCGGCAACAGCTTATCGAGCGCCAGCCGCCTGCCCGTCTCGTTTTCGGCGAGAATCATCTCGCGCATCACATGGATGCGCTCGCCCTCGAAGAACATATGCTCGGTGCGGCAAAGGCCGATGCCTTCGGCGCCGAAGGAGCGGGCGGCGCGCGCATCGGCCGGGGTGTCGGCATTGGTGCGCACCGTCATGCGCCGGGCGCGATCGGCCCAGCCCATGATGCGGCCGAAATCGCCCGAAAGCTCCGGCTGGATCATCGGCACCTCGCCCTTCAGCACCTGGCCGGCCGAGCCGTCGATGGTGATGATATCGCCCTTCTTCAGCGTCACGCCGATGCCGAGCAGCCGCTCGTTGCGTTGATCGATGCGCATGGTGCCGGCGCCGACGACGCAGGGGATGCCCATGCCGCGGGCAACCACCGCCGCATGGCTGGTCATGCCGCCGCGCGTCGTCAGGATGCCCTCGGCGGCATGCATGCCGTGAATATCCTCAGGGCTGGTCTCGACCCGGAGCAGGATGACCTTGCGGCCCTCGGCTTCCGCCTCGACCGCCTCTTCGGCGGTGAAGACGATGGCCCCGGTCGCAGCCCCCGGCGAGGCCGGCAGCCCGGTGCCGATCACCTGGCGGGAAACACGCGGATCGATCGTCGGGTGCAGCAGCTGGTCGAGGCTGGAGGGTTCGATGCGCAGCACCGCCTCCTCCTCGGTGATCACCTTCTCATCGACCATGTCGACAGCGATCTTCATCGCCGCCCGGGTCGAGCGTTTGCCCGAACGGGTCTGCAGCATCCACAGCTTGCCGCGCTCGATGGTGAATTCGATATCCTGCATGTCGCGGTAATGGATCTCGAGTTCGGTGCAGATGCGGGAAAGTTCGCGGAAGGCCTCCGGCATCAGCTTTTCCATCGAGGGCTTGTCGGAGCCGGAGGAAAGCCGCCCCTCCTCGGTGATGCTTTGCGGCGTGCGGATGCCGGCCACGACATCCTCGCCCTGGGCATTGACGAGGAATTCGCCGTAAAGCGCCTTTTCGCCGGTCGAGGGATTGCGGGTGAAGGCGACGCCTGTCGCCGACGCATTGCCGTGATTGCCGAAGACCATCGCCTGGATGTTGACCGCCGTGCCCCATCCTTCCGGAATATTGTGAAGATGGCGGTAGGTGACGGCGCGCGCGCTCATCCAGCTGGAAAAGACCGCACCGACCGCGCCCCAGAGCTGGACTTCGGGATCCTGCGGAAACTCCTTCGCCAGTTCCTCCTCGATCAGCCGCTTGTAGAGCGAAACAATGTGCTGCCATTCGGTGGCGCTGAGCTCGGTATCGAATTCATGGCCGAGCCTCGCCTTCTCGTCTTCCAGGATTTCCTCGAAGGCGTCGTTGCCGAGGCCCATGACGACATCGGCATACATCTGGATGAAGCGGCGGTAGCTGTCCCAGGCAAAACGCGCGTCGCCGGCATCATGGCCGAGCGCCTGCACCGTCTCGTCGTTGAGGCCGAGATTGAGCACGGTGTCCATCATGCCGGGCATCGAGACGCGGGCACCGGAGCGCACCGACAGCAGCAGCGGCTGGCTGCCGGCGCCGAAATGGCGGCCGGTGATCGCCTCGATCCCCGCTATGCCGGCGCGCACCTGCGCCTTCAGCCCATCCTCGATATGGCGGCCGTTCTTGTAATAGGTGTTGCAGGCTTCGCCGATAATCGTCAGTCCCGGCGGAACGGGCAGCCCGAGCGCGCACATTTCCGCGAGATTGGCGCCCTTGCCGCCCAGAATCTCCTGATCGCGCGCCCGGCCCTCAGCCTGCCCGTCGCCGAACGTATAGACCCACTTGGTCATCTTCCCCCCAACACCACGAAAGGATCAGCTTGATCCCCCAGCTTGTCGACATGGCTTGCTCTCCTCGAATGACCAAAGAGAATACGGCCAGCAGCGTCAACGCCTGAGTAATCAGCTTAATCCGTTGGTGTTGAAATGAAAATCGACAAATGCGGCAAAATGTTGCGCCGCACAATAATTCTTGGGTGGCGCGGCTGATGAAACGATTGAAACATTGTCCGGCAGAAGAGAAGGCATAAAAAAAGCTTTGCGGGACTGCAACATGTCCCGCAAAGCCTTGTTTCCGTCCGGCCAGGAAAACCGGACGGGGGGTCCCTCAACCCAGCGCATTTCCCACCTTCATCTCTTTGGGGAAACACCCTATCGCATTGTTTTCGTGCAATTCCGGCAAGAGCTGCCGCACGCGTTTCGAAAGGAAAATCGCCGGCACCCTGCTGAAACTGCCTCAGCTTTCCGGCTCTTGCCCTCTGCCCGGAAAACCGCACGCAATTCGAAAATCCCGCGTCTTGATCCCCTGCTTTCAAGCAAGGCAGTCAGGTTGCGTTGAAACAACTTCTAATGCAAGTCAGCGAAAAGAGCATCACCCAAATGGGGTACGAACCGCCGGAGAGCCGACCTTTTTTGGTGTTTAATGCTTGGCGTTTGATTTTACGCAATTTCCGGGCGCAAAACCGCTCGGACATTTGCTGAAATTGCGTCCGGGCTTGGTGTCTCGGGTCAAGCTCACTGCTGTGCGATTTGCGCTTCAAGCCCCCTCCCCAACCCCTCCCCACAAGGGGGAGGGACTAACCCAGCATCACCGCTTTGCCCGCGATCATCTCGTCGCCTGCCGATCTGGAGTTTTAGGAGATGCGGTGCGGCAGGTTAAGCCCCTCCCCCTTGTGGGGAGGGGTTTGGGGCGGGGTCTTTGCCCCGTAAGCGGGAGGCCGAAGGACGGTGACGGCGGACGAGGGGCTGGTCTCGCCAACGCCTAGATCGAGATGTGCTCAGGCAATCTCGCGCAAACGCTCGGCCGTCTGCAGGTCGACGGAGACGAGGGTCGAGACGCCCTGTTCGGCCATGGTGACGCCGAAGAGGCGGTTCATGCGGGCCATGGTGATCGGATTGTGGGTGATGATGACGAAGCGGGTTTCGGTGGAGGCCGCCATTTCGTCCATCAGGTTGCAGTAGCGCTCGACATTGTGGTCGTCGAGCGGCGCGTCCACCTCGTCGAGCACGCAGATCGGCGCCGGGTTGGTGAGGAAGACGGCGAAGATCAGCGCCATCGCCGTCAGCGCCTGTTCGCCGCCTGAGAGCAGCGTCATGGTCTGCGGCTTCTTGCCGGGCGGCCGCGCCAGGATTTCCAGGCCGGCTTCGAGCGGATCGTCGGATTCGATCAGCTGCAGCTCGGCCGTGCCGCCGCCGAACAGATGGGTGAACAGCCGCTGGAACTGGGCGTTGACGATGTCGAAGGCGGCGATCAGCCGTTCGCGACCCTCGCGGTTGAGGCTCTGGATGGCGCCGCGCAGCTTGCGGATCGCATCGATGACATCGTCGCGCTCCTTGATCAGCGCTTCGAGCTTTTCGCTCAGTTCCTTCTGCTCCTCGTCGGCGCGCAGGTTGACGGCGCCGAGCCGCTCGCGCTCGATCCTGAGCCGCTCGAGCTCGCGCTCGACTTCGCGCGGATCGGGAAGCGCCTGCATGGTCGGGCGGCCGGTCAGCTGCAGCGCCTCGTGCGGGGCGACGTTCAAGGTCTCGCGGATGCGGCCTTCGCTTTCCTGCCGCTTTTCGCGGGCCGAGACCAGGCGCTCCTCGGCGCGGCCGCGGCGTTCACGGCATTCGGCAAGCTCCGACAGCGCCGTCGTCGCCTTGTGGTCGGCTTCGCGCTGGATGCGTTCGGCCTCGGCCAGCAGGTCGCCGGCATTGCGGCGCGCCTCCTCGGCCTTCTGCAATTCGGTGAGCAGGGCGCGGCGCTTGTCGTCGAATTCATCCGGCGCCAGTTCGAGCTCGGCGGCCTCCTCGCGCGCCTCTTCCTCGCGCTCGCGCAGCGTGGCGACATGGTCTTCGCCGCTTGCCGCCCGCTGGCGCCAGGTTTCGCGCTCCTGGCCGATCGCCATGATGCGGCGCTGGCGGGCCTCGTTTTCCCGCGCCAGGCTTTCGTGGCGGGCGCGGCTTTCGGCAAGCGCGCCGCGATCGGTCGCCACTTCCGCCTGCTGGAAGCGCAGCCGTTCGTCGATCGCAGTCAGATCCGGCGCATCCTCCAGCTCGATGCGGGCATTTTCTTCCTGGACGGCAATTTCCTCCAGCTGCGACTGCAGCTGGCTGACAGCCTCGCTGACGACATCGCGGCGGCGGATCAGGTCACCGGAGGCACGCTCGGCGGCAGCCAGCGCCTCGCGGGCTTCCGTGAGATGGCGGGCCGACAGGCGGCTCATGTCGCGCGCCTCGGCAAGCCTCGCCTCCTGCCCGCGGATCGCCTCGGCAGCTTCGGCCTGCCGTTCCTCGGCTTCGGCAAGCACGTCGCGGGCAAGCGCCGCCTCACCTTCGAGTTCGGCCAGCCGGTTCTTCTGGGCAAGGCGCAGCGCCGCGGCACTCGGGGCGTCGGCGCCGGTGACATGGCCGTCCCAGCGATAGACGGCGCCGTCTTTGGTCACCAGCCGCTGGCCGGGCTTCAGCGCCGTCATCAACGACTGCGCCTCCCCTTCCGCGACAAGGCCGATCTGGCGCAGACGGCGGGTCAGGGCGGCGGGCGCGCTGATATGGGCCAGCAGCGGCGTGACGCCGGAGGGAAGCCCCGGGTCGGCGGCGCCATCGCCATTCTCCGACCAATGGGCCGGCGCCTCGGCATCGAGCGGCGATTCCAGATCGTCGCCCAGCGCCGCACCGAGCGCCGTCTCGAAACCGCGATCGACCTTCAGCTCCTCGGCCACCGGCGGAAATTTGCCGGCGGCGGCACCGGCGGCGAGCATGCGGGAAATGGTGCGGGCCTCGGTTTCCAGCGCATTCAGCGCCGAGCGGGCCTGATCGACCGGGGCGCGCGACAGCGCCTCTGTCTGGCGGGCCGAGGCCAGCGCCTGTTCGACCACCTGAACGGCGGCTTCGGCATCGGCAAGGGCGATCTCGCCAGCCTCGACGATGGCGCGTTTTTCGTCCGGATCGGGCAGGCCCGATATCTTCTCGCCGATCGCCGACAATTCGTGGTTTGCCTCGTCCATCTGGCGTTCGAGGCGCATGCGGCGATCGGCAAGATCGCGGATGGCGCGTTCCAGCTGGTTGCGGCCGGCAGCCGCCTCGGCGCGCTCGGCGGTCAGCTGGGTGAAGATGCGCTCGCTGTCGGCCAGTTTTGCCGCCGCGCCCTCGAAGGCTTCGCGGGTTTCCTCGGCGTAACGGCCGGAATCGGCCAGCACCTCTGCAATCTCGGCCTCTTCGGCATCGAGCCGCGCCAGAATGACGGCATTGTCGGCGACCAGCCGCTCCTCGCGGCGGATATCCTCGGCCAGCTGGGTCAGGCGGCGGGTCAGTTCGTCGCGACGGCGCAGGATGCGGCCGGCATCCTCCTCCAGCTGGCTTCTGGCGATCTGCAGGCGCTGCAGGGCGGCGGCGGCGCGGGCCTCGCCCTCGCGCAATTCCGGCAGCTTCAGGCTGGCAACGGCCTGGTGCTTGGCCGCCTCCATCTGGTTCTGCGCCTTCTCGGCGACGACCGATGTCGCCTGGTTGAGGGCGCTGTCGGCCTCGGCCTCGGCCTCCTTGGCCTGCACCCAGCGGATATGCAGCAGCATCGCCTCGCGGGCGCGGATATCGGCCGACAGCGTCTTGAAGCGGTTGGCCTGGCGGGCCTGGCGCTTCAGGCTCTCGATCTGGCTTTCGAGCTGCGAGGTGACGTCGTCGAGACGTTCGAGATTGCCTTCGGCGGCGCGCAGCCGCAGTTCGGCCTCATGGCGGCGCGAATGCAGGCCCGAAATGCCGGCCGCCTCTTCCAAGAGCTGGCGGCGGGCCTGCGGCTTGGCCTGGATCAGCTCGCCGATGCGGCCCTGGCCGACCATCGACGGCGAGCGGGCGCCGGTGGAGGCGTCGGCAAACAGCAGCTGCACGTCCTTGGCGCGGCTTTCCTTGCCGTTGATGCGATAGAGCGAACCCTGCTCACGCTCGATGCGGCGGGTGACCTGGATCTCGTCGCTGTCGTTGAAGGCGGCAGGCGCGGTGCGCTCGCCATTGTCGAGATAGAGCGCCACTTCGGCGGTGTTGCGCGCCGGGCGGTTGCCGGAACCGGAAAAGATTACGTCGTCCATGCCGGAGGCGCGCATGTTCTTGTAGGAATTCTCGCCCATCACCCAGCGCAGCGCCTCGACGAGGTTCGACTTGCCGCAGCCGTTCGGCCCGACGACGCCGGTCAGCCCCCGCTCGATGATGAATTCCGTCGGCTCGACGAAGGATTTGAAGCCGACCAGGCGCAGCTTATTGAACTTCATGCGGAAATATCCACGCCAGGAAGCCCCCTCATCCGCAAACCGCGCTGAAAACGAAAAACGGGCGCACGGCTTTCACCGGCGCCCGTCGTTTCGAAACGATCCGGTTCAGAGCAGGCTGTCGATGAGCGCCGACAGGGTGTCAACCGGCATGTCTCCAGAGTAGCGCTTGCCATTGATAAGGAAAGTCGGCGTGGCGTTGACGCCAAAATCCTTGGAACCTCTTTCCCGCGTGGCGTTCACTTCATCCAGAAGCTTCTGGTTCGTCAAGCATTTCGTGAAGCTATCCTCAGTAAATCCGGCGAGCTTCGACATCTGCAGCAGCGCGGCGCGGCCATCATCGGCGGCGGCCCAGACCTGCTGCTGCTTGAACAGCATCGAGACCATCGGGAAATACTGTTCCGGCGTGCTCAGCTGCTCCGGATTGGAGGCGCTGCAGCGGGCGAGCATGAAGGCGGCGGCAGCGCGCGGGTCGAAGGGGAATTCGCGGATGATGAACTGCACCTTGCCGCTGTCGACATATTTCTGCTTGATGGCATCGAAGGTGGTGTTGTGGAAATGGGCGCAATGCGGGCAGGTCATCGACATATATTCGACGATCTTGACCGGGGCGTCGGCCTTGCCAAGCGCCATCTCCGGCAGCACGCCGGGCTTCAGCACTTCGGCCATGTCGACATCGCCGTCGGACTGCGGCATTTCGGTCGCCGAAGTGGCTGCCGTCTGCATGGTATCGACATTGGTGCCGTCGGCCATGGTCTTACCGGAGGACGAAGCATCGGCAGCGTCCTTGCTGTCGTTGCAGGCGGCAAGCGCTGCGGCAGCTGCGGCGATGGCGATCCCACCCAGAAGGCGGCGTTTCGTCAGTTGCATTTCGGACATCTGCATGGGTTCCCCATAACTAATGAGATTGACGGCATGACTGTGCGATATAACGGCTGACAGCCGCCCACAAGCCACGGTTCACCAACTTCCTTCAAAGAATTGTGACCGTGATGGGACCAAAAGCGCACGTTGCGTCCAAAATCGGCGGTTCTCAGTTTTCGCGGAAGGCCAAAGGCGTATTTCGGCCGGCATAGAACAACCTCAATACCTGCACCCGATCCTTCACGACCCGATAAGCGATCGTCACACGCCGCTCGAAAACCAGAATTCGAACACCCGGGGCAAAATCCTCGCGCGGCGCTCCCCTTTCCGGCATATCGTCCAGACCATGACAGACTTGCCTCAGCCGGCGGATGAATTCCATCGCCGCCAGAGAATTCTCCGCAGCGATGAATGCGTAGATATCGAGCAGGTCCTTCTCCGCTCTCGGACGAAATACGACCTTAAGCGCCACCATCCTCAGCCTTCATCCGCTCGGCATGCAGACGTTCGAGCCGCTCGAAGACCATATCGGCATCGATATCCGAACCCGGATCATCGATCGCCTCGCGGATTTTCAGACGCATGATTTCGTTGATCGCATCCTCTTCTCGGTCGAGCGCACGCAACGCGGCGCGAATGACCTCGCTCGCCGAACTATAGGCGCCCGATTGCAGCCGTCCTTCCAGGCTTTTCTGCTGACTGCCGAGCGTAACCGTAATAGGTTTGCTGCTGCGCATTCCTGTTCACTCCTATCAAGTGATTACAGTGTAATACAGCGGTGTCAGAGTTCAAGTCAGACTTCACCCAAGCTTTTCAAGCTGGCGTTCGGCTGCTCGACATGAAACTCAATCTTCCGCGCTATAGCGCGCCATCAATTCGCCCAGCGGCACCGTATCGCTCTCGCTCCGACGAAGCTCTTCGAGGCGCCAGGCTTTGCAATATGAGCTCGAACAGGTCGTACAGCGGCAACTCGATATTCTGGATACAGGGGAAGATATCGGCCCGTGGGGAAGCCCGCCAATTGCCGGGGAATATCGGAAATCATAATCTTGATTTGTCGACAGGGCTAAGCGCTACCGCCCTCAGCCTTCATCCGCTCGACATGCAGACGGTCGAGCCGCTCGAAGACAACATCGGCGACGTCCGGCTGCGCGACCCGCCGCCGACCGGGCGGCTTGATCCTCGAATCTCGAACCAAAGTCCGGCGCGTCTGTTGTCGCGCCGGACTTCGCAGTCTACCGGATCATTTGCATTCGGGATCGTCGCCGAAGCCCTTGCAGAAGAACTCGGCGGCATTTTCCTTGGTGATCATCTTCGACGCGATCTCGATTTCCATCGAGCCGTCGTCCTTCTTCGTCAAGGTTCCGAGCTTTTCCAGCGCTGCCGTGTCGTTGGTGGCAAGCGCATGTGCGGCAATGACGCCTTCAGGCGCGACGGTGGAATAGGTGAAGGTCGCGGTCAGATCGCCCTTGGCAACGGCGCGAATGGCGGCATTCTCGCCATCGATGCCGATGATGAGGATGCCTTCCTTGTCACGGCCGGCAGCCTGGATCGCCCGCAGCGCACCAAACGCCATATTGTCGTTATGGGCGTAGACGGCCTGGATCTGCCCGGCCGGGAAACGCTGAAGCGTGTCTTCCATGAACTTCAACGCTTTTTCCTGATCCCAGTCGGCGTGGGTTTCGGCGATCACCTTGATATCGGTGCCGGCGATGGCTTCGGCAAAACCTTCATGGCGCTCGACCGCGGGAGCGACAGCCGGGTCGCCCTTGATCTCGACGACATTGCCCTTGCCCTTCAGCGCTTCAGCAATGTACTTGCCGGCCAGCGTGCCGATGGGCTTGTTGTGCGGGCCGACATGCAGCGTAACCGGAATATCGAGGCTGCGCTCGAGGGTGATGACCGGAATGCCGGCGGCCAGCACCTGCTTGATGGTCGGAGCGATCGCGGCGCCATCCTGAGCCGAGATCATCAGAACCTTCATGCCTTGTACCATCAGGCTTTCGACATCCGAAATCTGCTTTGCTGACTTGCCTTCCGCGTTGGTGACGATCAGATCGACATCCTTGAAGTGCTCCGCGGCATAGGCTTGGTTGCGTTTGGTCATCGTGTTGCGATGCGCCGAGTTCGAACTCGCCTGCGAGAAGCCGATGACGATCTTGTCCGCACTGAAGGCGGGCGCCGCCGTCAGGACGGTGGCGAGCCCGGCGGAGATAATGAGCATACGTCTGGTGATACTGAGCATTTCAAGTCCTCCCTTTTAGTGAACACGCTACTTGCGTGGCTTTCTTCCGGCTTCGAGCAGCACGGCAAGAACGATGATCGCGCCCTTCACCACCTGTTGTGAGAATGGTGAAACACCTGCGAGATTGAGAATGTTTGCGATGATGGCCAGCACCATGGCGCCCCCCATCGTGCCGAGAACCGTGCCCTCGCCGCCGAACAGCGAGGTGCCGCCGATCACCGCAATGGTGATCGCTTCCAGTTCGAGGCCGAGGCCGGAATTCGGGTCGCCGACGGAAAGGCGGGACAGGAAAATCAGGCCGGAGAGTGCTGCCAGCACGCCGCAGATGATGTAGACGCTGAAGATGACGAGCGGCACATTGATGCCGGAGAGCCTCGCCGCCTCCTCATTGCTGCCGACCGCATAGATGGCGCGGCCGAACGGCGTGAAGCTGAGCACGACGGCCGCGACGATGCAGACGATCGCGAAGACGTAGATCGGTGTCGGCACGCCCAGCATGTAGCCGCCGCCGAGCACGAAGAAGCTTTCGGCGAGCTTGCCGGGATTGACGGTGCCGCCATCGGCGATCATCAGTGCGAATCCGCGCACCATCACCATGCAGCCGAGCGTCATGATGAAGGCCGGAATACGGAAATAGGAAACGCCGAAGCCGTTGACGCAACCGACGAGCGCGCCAATGGAGAGACAGATCAGCACCATCAGCGGGATGGACATGCCCTGTTCCATCAGGACCGCGCCGGTGACGCCGACCAGCGCGACAATCGAGCCCACCGAAAGATCGATCCCTTTGGTCAGGATCACGAATGTCATGCCGATGCCGAGGATCCCATAGAGCGCGACCTGCCTCAAGACGTTCAGGATATTGATGGGATTGAGAAAATGAGGAGAGATCAGCGAGGCGGCGATGATCAGTACGATCAGTGCACCGGCAAGACCCGTTCCGCGCGGAAGATTTTTCATGGTAGTCCCCTCATTAATGTAGTGCCGCGAAGTGCATGACGTCTTCTTCAGTTGCGGTGCGCGCGTCGAGCTCAGCCGTCACTTCGCCCTCTCTCAGAACGTAGAGCCGGTCGCACAGGCCGAGGATTTCCGGCAGTTCGGAAGAGGCGATGACGATTGCCAGTCCGCGGGCTTCCGCCAGTTCGACCAGCAGGTCGTAGATCTCGCGCTTGGCCCCGACATCGACGCCGCGGGTCGGCTCATCGGCCAGCAGGATCTCGCATCCGGCGCTGACGAGCCGCGCCAGCACGCATTTCTGCTGATTGCCGCCCGAAAGGTTCTGCGTCGCCGCTGCGGCGTTCGGCGTCCTGATCCGCAGCCGCTCGATCAGACCGTTGACGATCTTGCGCTCGCGGCCAAGCGACAGAAGCCCGAAACGGACGATCTGCGCGAGGCTGGCCGACATGATGTTGAAGCCGACACTCTGTATCAGGAAGAGGCCCTCGGTCTTGCGGTCTTCCGGCACGAGACCCAGCCCCTTGGTGATGCCGGCGCGCGGCGAACCGATGCTCGCCATCGCGCCGTTGATGCTGACCTCGCCGGCACCACGCGGGTCGGCGCCGTAGATGGCGCGCAGAAGCTCGGTGCGGCCAGCGCCCGCCAGCCCGAAGAGACCGACGATTTCGCCCTTTCGAACATGAATGCTGACGTTTTTGAGCAACGCCGGCGTCGAGATGCCCTTGGCGGACAGCGCTTCCTCGCCGATCCTGGGCGTGCGCTTTGGAAAGACGTCGCCCACCTCCCGGCCGACCATGCTGCGAATGAGATCGTCCGTCGTCAGGCCGTTGGAGGGTCCGTTGTGGATGACGGTGCCGTCGCGCAGAATAGTCACCGTGTCGCTCAGTTCGAACACCTCGCGCAGGCGATGCGAGATATAGACGAAGGCAACGCCGCTCTCACGAGCCAGTTGCCGGACAACCCGGAACAGCTGGTCGATCTCCGCCTGCGCCAGCACCGCCGACGGCTCGTCGAGAACGATGATCTTCGCATCGCGCGCCAGCGCCTTGGCAATCTCCACCATCTGGCGCTTGGCAACGGAGAGTGTTCCGATCCGAGCGGTCGGATCGACATCGAAACCGAGCCGGTCAACGACCTCCATCGTCCGGCGTTTCGCCTCGCCCCAATCGATCAGGGCGCCCTTGCACGGCAGCCGCCCCATCAGAACGTTTTCGGCGACGGTCAGGTGCGGCGCCTGCGCCAATTCCTGATAGATGACCGCAACGCCGCGCGCGATCATCCCGGCCGGCGTCGGATCGAGCACCGCTTCGCCAAAAAGCTCGATGCGCCCCTCGTCGGCCGAATAGGCGCCGGAGAGGATCTTCATCAACGTTGATTTTCCGGCGCCGTTCTCACCCACCAACGCCCTGATTTCCCCGGGCTCCAGGGAAAACGACACGCCCTTCAAGGCGCGCACGCCCGGAAAGGATTTGGTGATCCCAGCAAGAGCCAGTGCCGACGTCATTTCAGTGCCCTCCGCAGCCGCAGGAGCGGCGAATTACCAGTTTTGCCGGCAGGCGGACCTGCCGCACGCTTTCGGTGCTCGATTTGATCCGCCTGGCCAGCATTTCCGCAGCCTGCATGCCGATCGTTTCGCTCGGCTGCGCCATGACGGTCAGCCGCGGCTCGAAGCAATCGGCCCAATCGAAATCGTCGAAGCCGATCAGCGCCAGATCCTCTGCGATGCGCAATCCAAGGTCGCGCACCGCGCGCATGACGCCGATGGTGGCCAGATTGTTGCCGGAGGCGATCGCCGTCGGTCGGTCCGCCCGACCCAAGATCTCAAGCGCCGATTGGCAGGCATCCGCACTGTTCGCATTGCCTTCGCTCATCAAACTGCGATCGATCTCCAGCCCATGCTTGCGCATGGCGCCGACATATCCACGCACACGTTCGATCGTGGAAAGCAGCCCCGGCTCGCCGGCGATGAGGCCGATGCGGCGGTGGCCGTGGCCCACCAGATGGTCGATCAGCGTCTCCATCGCTGCCTCGTTGTCCAGGCAAACCCCATCCGCATCCTCGACCGTCAGGCGGTCGACGAGCACGAAGGGCATGCGAGCCGATTTGAGATAGTCGATAGCGCGGTTTTCCGGATCGCAGGACGGAGCCAGAATCACCCCGTCCACCCGCCGCTGGACGAGTTCGCGGACTAGCCGCAGTTCAGTTTCCGGATCGTTCTGCGTGTCGCAGAGAAAAACGAGCTGGCCGATGGCGGCGCAGGCTCGCTCGATGGAGGATACGATATCGTTGAAATAATAGTTGGTGCTGATCGAGATCGCGATACCCACCGCGTCGGTCGAGGATCGCACAAGAGACCGGGCTACAGCGTTCGGCACGAATCCAAGACGCTCGATCGCGTCCCTGACGAGCGCCGCCGTCGCTTCGTTCACATGCCGGGTGCCGTTGACGACGTGCGACACGGTCGAAACCGAGACGCCCGCGGCGCGTGCAACGTCAGTGATTGTCGCCATGATTGCAGACCTCCCCATCACGCCTGACACGCAGCCTCAGACTGCCGCCGCTTCAACGCGCGCCCCGAACAAAATCGAAAGATTAAAACGACCCCGAACAAGCCTCCCCAGCCTCGGCAGTCACCGGCCTATTTCATCCTCCAATGAAATGGTGAAAACCGCTATATGACCATCGAAACGTTTGCGCAAGCGTTTTCTTCGATGTTTTATGATGATATATGGGGAAAATGGAGGAACGAACATGGCACTGAAAAACATTCCCGGGATTCTTTGCCCGGATCTTTTGTGGATATTGAGCGCGATGGGTCATGGCGACGAGATCGCCATCGTCGACAAGAATTTCTCGGCGTGCCGCGTGTCGAAAAAGACCGTCAGCGGCAAACTCGTCTCGATGAACGCGGCCAGCGCCCCAGACGCCATAGCGGCGATCCTGGCGGTCATGCCGCTCGATCACTTCGTCGAACAGCCGCTCATGCATATGGAGGATCCGGAGCAGACCGGCATCATGCTGCCCGTTCATGCGGATGTCGAATTGCTCTGCTCGACGGCGGAAAAGCGCAGCATCACGAGCAGGCCCATCGAGCGCTTCGCCTATTATCCACTGGCTGAATCCTGCTTTGCTGTGGTTCAGACGGGGGAAATACGGCCCTATGGCAATTTCATCTTGAAGAAGGGCGTCGTTTAGCGGCGGTCCTTGGTATCAGCGTCGCTTTCCCGGCCTGCCCATCACCGCCGTCCCTAACCGCTGGATCGCCTGGCGCAGCTTGTCGTTCTCGATGCCCTCCATCATGCCTTCGAGCTTGCGGGCGGCTTCGCCTTTCAGCGGCGGCGGGGTGCGGGAGCGGCGTATGGCCTGGGAGACCGGTTTCTGGACGATGCGGATCTGGTGGACGGCGGCGAAGCCGAAGAAGCTGTTGATGCGCTGGATGAGTTCGCCCTGGGCATGGGTGAGAAACAGGGCGCGCGCACCTTCGCAAGCAATCGTCAGCACACCGGGGCGGAAGCCGCCGTCATCGCCGCCGCCGCGGGCCCAGGCGATCTTTTCCGGCCGGGTGCAATCGGCGAAATCCTCGCCGGCGATTTCGCTCCAGGAGCCGAGCAGCGCCGTGTTGATGCCGGCGCGGCGCGCAAGGACGGGATCGATCAGCCCGTTCGCCAGCTCGGAAATCTGCTTTGCACCTTTGCGTGGATAACTCATCGAAAACCTTGGGGGCGCCGGCCAATCGCACCGGGAATTGGCGGGAGCGACTTGATCGCGCGGCATTGCTTCGCCAAGTATAGGCACTTCCCCCGATCCCGGCAAATCATGACGATCAAGACACTCGACACGCCATCCGCCAAGCCCCTGCTCGACTGGTACGACCGCCATCACCGCGACCTGCCCTGGCGTATCTCGCCCGGCATGGCGGCCCGCGGCGTCCAACCCGATCCCTATCACGTCTGGCTTTCCGAGGTGATGCTGCAGCAGACGACGGTGCAGGCGGTCAAACCCTATTTCGAGAAGTTTCTGCAGCGCTGGCCTGATGTGACCGATCTTGCCGCGGCCGAAACCGAGGCTGTGATGGCCGCATGGGCCGGGCTCGGCTATTATGCGCGCGCCCGCAACCTGAAGAAATGCGCCGAAGCGGTGGCGACAGAACATGGCGGAGTCTTTCCCGATACCGAAGAAGGGCTGAAGTCGCTGCCCGGCATCGGCGATTATACGGCCGCCGCCGTCGCGGCCATCGCCTTCAACCGGCCGGCGGCCGTGATGGACGGCAATGTCGAGCGGGTGATCTCCAGGCTCTATGCGATCGACGCGCCGCTTCCGGCCGCCAAGCCGCTGATGAAGGAAAAAGTGGCGCAGCTGACACCCGCCGCCCGCCCCGGCGATTTCGCCCAGGCGATGATGGATCTCGGGGCGACGATCTGCACGCCGAAGCGGCCGGCCTGTTCGCTCTGTCCGTTCCGGGATGCTTGTCAGGCGCTGAAGCTTTCCGATCCCGAGCTCTTTCCGGTCAAGGCGGCGAAGAAGGAAAAACCGGTGCGCTACGGCGCGGCCTTTATCGCGGTGACCGGTGAGGGCGAGATCCTGCTCCGGCGGCGCGCGGACAGCGGCCTGCTCGGCGGCATGACCGAGGTGCCGACGTCCGCCTGGACGGCGCGCCTCGACGGCGAAACATCCGTCTCGGCCGCCCCCTTCGAGGCGGCATGGCAGGCCTGCGGCACCGTCATCCACGTCTTCACCCATTTCGAGCTCAGGCTTTCGATCTGGCGCGCGGCGATCGCCGGCCAGGTCGCCCGGGATGACGGATGGTGGGAGCCGGTTACAAATCTTGAAGCCCAGGCCCTGCCGACCATCATGAAAAAGGCGATCGCGGCGGCTATTCCTCTCACGTTCAAAACATCCAAGGGATGACCATGACCACCGACATAAAGCATATTGTTTTCGACATCGGCAAAGTCCTCATTCATTACGATCCTCATCTTCCCTTCAGCCGCCTCATCCCCGATGAGACCGAGCGCAACTGGTTCTTCGCCAATATCTGCACCCATGACTGGAACATCGAGCAGGACCGCGGCCGCACATGGGCGGAGGCCGAAGCGCTGCTGATCGCTGAGCACCCGGCCCGCGAAGAACATATCCGTGCCTTCCGCAAATACTGGCACGAGATGGTGCCGCACGCCTATGCGGACAGCGTCGCCATCATGGAAGGGCTGATCGCCGAGGGACGCGACGTGACCATGCTCACCAATTTCGCCTCCGACACGTTTCGCGAAGCGCAGCAACGTTTCCCGTTCCTGACGAAACCGCGCGGCGTCACCGTGTCCGGCGATGTCGGCCTGATCAAGCCGGATCTTGCCATCTACGAAACCCATACGAAGAGCTTCGGCCTCGACCCCAAGGCAACGATCTTCATCGACGACGCGCCGGCCAATGTCGAAGGCGCCAAGGCCGCCGGCTGGAATGCGGTGCTGTTTTCCGGCGCGGAGAAACTGCGCAGCGATCTCGCCGCCTACGGCGTGAAGGTCTGAGACCCATGGCTTTCGACCCGGCAGAGGAAATCGAACGTTTTCACGCCGCCATCAACGCTCTCGATTTTGCGACGATCGAGGGCTATTTCGCCGAGGACGCCACCTATGTCTCGAACGGCGTCGGCAGCCTTTCCGGCCGGCCTGAGATCATGGCCGCCTTCCGGCGCTATTTCGACGATTATCCCGATCAGACGGCGGAAAATTCGCTGGTGGAAAGCCTGACGCCGCTTTCCGGCCGCGCCGTCTGGTCGCTCCGCGCCACCCACAGCCGCACCGGCGAGCCGCTGGTGCGCGAGGGTGAGGAGACGATCACCTTCAATGAAGACGGCCGCATTACGCGCGTCGAGGTCACCGACTACAAGGATTTCTGAAACAACCCCTCGGAAATAGAAGACGCCCGAGGTTGAAGCCCCGGGCGCCTTGGTCTTCTTCCGCAACTGGAGGAAACCGGAAGAAGGTTTTTCGATCCGCCAGAGCATGATGCCGAAAAGTGTAAGCGGTTTTCGGACGACATCATGCTCCAACTCTCTGGTTTAGATGGTGCTCACTCCACCTTTGCCAGATCACTGCGGATGACGGACCTGAGATCGTCGATCGGGCGCAGGGACTGCCCGTCTTCGAAGTGCCAGAAGGTCCATCCGTTGCATGCATCGAGACCCTGCACCTTGGCGCCGAGACGATGAATGGAGCCGGCCTCGCCACCGGAGGCGACCGTGCCGTCGGCGCGCACGATGGCGCTGTAGCGGCGCCTGGCGTCGGTCAGCACCTGGCCGGGCTTGATCAGGCCGCTTTCGACGAGCACGTTGAAGGCGACGCGCACTTCGGCCTTCTTGCCGGTCATGACGGTCAGTTCCGCCTTCCCCAGCGGCTCGACGGCGGCGATGCGGGCCGATGCCGCATCGATATAATCCTGCTCGCGTTCGATGCCGACGAAATGGCGGCCGAGGCGCTTGGCGACGGCGCCCGTCGTTCCCGAGCCGAAGAAGGGATCGAGCACGATATCGCCTGGTTTGGTCGAGGCCATGATGACGCGGGCGAGCAACGCTTCCGGTTTCTGGGTCGGATGCACTTTCTTGCCGTCCTCGCCCTTCAGCCGCTCGCCGCCATTGCAGATCGGGAACAGCCAGTCGGAGCGCATCTGCACGTCGTCATTGGCCGCCTTCATCGCATCGTAATTGAAGGTATAGCCCTTGGCCTTGGCGTTCGGGCTTGCCCAGATCATGGTCTCATGGGCGTTCTGGAAACGGCGGCCCTTGAAATTCGGCATCGGATTGGTCTTGCGCCAGATGATGTCGTTGAGGATCCAGAAATTCAGATCCTGCAGCGTGGCGCCGACGCGGAAGATATTGTGGTAGGAGCCGATCACCCAGATCGAGCCCGTGGGCTTCAGCACGCGGCGGCAGGCGAGCAGCCAGGCGCGGGTGAAGGCGTCATAGGCCTCGAAGGAAGCGAACTGATCCCATTCGTCATCGACGGCATCGACCAGCGACTGGTCGGGACGGTGCAGCGATCCGCCGAGCTGCAGATTATACGGCGGATCGGCAAAGATGACATCGACGGAGTGGGTGGGCAAAGCCTCGAGGGCGCTGACGCAATCGCCCTTGATGATCGTGTCAACCCAAGACTGCGGCCGGGAATCCGCCTTGACGGAAGCCTTGAGGTCGGCAAGCGGAAAAACTGATGCCATTCTGATACTCACTCATACGCTCTACGCTTAACTCGCCGTTATGGTTACCCAACTTAGTTACCAAAGCCTGAAGCAGTGGCCGATTTCGGGAATTTATTGTGGCGGCAGTCGGGCCGCTAGGGAATGGCCGTGCCATGCGGTTGAAGCGGTTTGCCTTCCCCGCTCTCGCTAAAACGGTTGGTCACTATTGCCCGAACGTCCTTCAATCCCCGCGAGACATACTCTGCCGTCAGAAGAGCGATTCTTCATAAAATTAATGGCTTATCCCCTTCGCACAGGCATCTACTTCTAATGGTATTGTGAGGACGGAGCGGTATCCATTCCCTCGAAAAACAGTTTCCCGCGCAGGAAGGACGATAGCTCAACAGCTTTGAAGCAAGGTCAGATCCGGCAAGCTATTTCACGTGAGGCCGCAGCTATGGTTGATTAGTCCAACGATGTTTTGTGGACAGCCCGCCCTCGCCAAAGGCCCATTGAAACTATCGAGCCAGAGAGACGCCCGTAGGATATCGTCTTCTGTGTCGGAGATCATGAGCAACCCGTGCAACCATTCATGGCTGTACTTCAAACCCTACCGCGATTCGTCCTGAAGCATCCTGCTTGCGTAGCTTCACTGTGGCGGGTTCTAAGGCGGAGCCAGATATTGAGAATTTCACTTTGAGCTTCTCATCGCCTTCCCAAGTGATAGAGGGGGAATTCTCGATCATGCCATCTCGCAGCGCGAAGGTGGCGCATTCGGCTTCAAACACGGCCATATCGCTCGCACTCGTCTTATCCGTGGGCACTCCAACGGGAACCACCGTAAGGCGATCGTAGCAATATGGAGAGATTGCGCCGCCGCTTGTCCATGTCGTTAACACTGCCTTGAAGCTTCCGTTTGGAGAAGTCACGAACGTAGCGCCGTCGGCTTCGCCCATACTGCCCCCGTCCAGCGCGAAACCTAGAAGAAGCAAGAGAACGGTGCCAAACCCGACAACGGCGAGCACTGCTGTGACTATACGGAAACCGTTTCTGATCATAACAACCCTGGAGTGCTTCCTCTGGAACTATCTACCGATTCATTTAGCGGCAAAATGCAGACTTGACGAAAATTTGCCAGCCCGCAATGCATGCTGGACATCCCACAGTTGGGAGGATTAGGCGCATCGCTAGCTCAGTTTGGATAGCCTTCGTCGAGCCCCCGTCAGCTTCGAGCCGATAGGAACATGGCGGAGGTAGCCTCTAACGATGTCTTCCGGGGCCAGACTCGGTGGATGAACGTATCGCCTCATGTTGCCCTCCTCACTTGGCCGCCTCGGCGGCAACGCAGAGCGTCGCGGAGTCCTCCGCCGATATTCCGACCTCTTCTCGCTCCGTCTCGCTTCGTCAAGGGCAGCCCGACAGCCTCTGCCGTGCGAAAGACTTCGCCGTGGGGTCTGGTGCCCACGATCCTCCAAGCGCCGGTAGGCCGCGTTGCCGTCGGTGACGAGCGGGCTGCCGACGGCGGTGTTGTCCCGGATGAAAGCATGAAGGCTCTCGGGGCTGATGTTGACGATCCGCTGCAGGCGGCATCGCGCAGGGTACTTCCCCGCCTTAACCTCAACGGCCCCGATCATGATAATCTTGCCGATGGGGCTGCGGCGTAGCCGCCGTAGCCCATCGGACCGAGGGCATCTGTGATGTTTTATTCCAGATTTTCCCTCACATAAGAAAAGCTCAGTATCGAGTCAAACATCAGCTCATATTCCAATGATATAGTATCCGTTATTTTATTATCTTTAATTCTCCTCATCTCACAACTAACTTTCTTCTCAAAATAACTACCCTTTTCGCTGCATTCTCCGTCTATTTCACCTGGATTGCGGTGGGTTAAGTCAGCAGCATCTGCGATTGCTCGCTCCGGGAATGTAACTCCAATACGATCAGGATTTTGGATAAACATGACAATCGTCGAAAAGATGTAAAATGCCAAGACAATGAAGATAAATGAAAATATAGCCGTCCAAGTAAATTTAATGATCCTTGAAGTCCACACAGTTCGGTTTCCGGTCAGGTTTCAGATGAAGACCGTAGATAGCATTTTCTTCATCGACCGATGGATATAAATTGCTGTCACGCGCGCGTCAGCTGCGTGACTGCCAAGATGCCATAGACAAGCAACTTTCAGGGCGCCAGCGGGCCGCATGGCTACCTGCCAGGCCGTGGAATGAGTTTATTTCCGTTCTCGCTAGCGCGTGCCCGGACGTCCAGCTAGAGTTCCAACACCTTCGCCAAGGGGCCGTCCTTGGCGGCGAGCCGTGACCTCCCGGGCGCGATCCCATGTTGCAGTATCGCGAATAGTTGTCCTCGCACCCATAGCTGCGCCTCGACCGGCCGATCGGCAGTTTGCTTCCACCGAACACTCAGTTCGGAGGCGCTCGCTATCGGTTTGAAATCGAGATTGCTTACGAATTCTGCCGGATTTGAAAAAGGCAGTTTTGAAGGGTCGTTCCAATCCACCGTCTCAGGACCGGGACCGCGATTGTACAACCACACATCGCTGACCATCACCCCAGCGGAATCCAAGAGATAGGCATAGGCCTTCGCACCGTCATCTTCGATGATGACTGAGTATCCTGTTCCTTCATTCGATAGCTGCGCCCAAAAATCCTCCGGTTCCTCCAACCTTCATCCCCCTATCCGTTACGCGGATGCGCAGATACCTTCACGGAAAGGCACCTTGTCAATAACACCCAGCATCTCGGGCGAAGGTTAATTCGGGAGGCGGCACAATCGTATGCCATTAAGAGTTCGTCGGCTGTCGCCACTCGGATCAGGCCGCATCGTGAACCCTACGGCTGTCATCAGGCGCCTCGTCGCGTTCGAACATGCCGTAATCGCGCACCACACTGGCGATCCGCAGGCGGTAATCGGCGAAGATGCCGCCGCGTCCGGCCTGCTGCGCGGCCCGGTGCGCCTCGAGATTGCGCCATTCCTTCACCGCCGCCTCGTCGCGGAAGAAGGAAAGCGACAAAAGCTTGCCGCGGTTCGTCAGGCTCTCGAACCGCTCGATCGAGAGGAAACCGTCGATCTTTTCGAGTTCCGAGCGCAATTCGCCGGCGAGATCGAGATATTTGTGGCGTTCGCCCATATAGGGCACGACTTCGAAAATGACGGCGATCATGGCAGCACCAGCTTGGCGTGAGGGGCGGAGACATTTTTCAGGAAGATGCGGTCTTCCTTCAGGATGAAGCGTTCGCGCCTGGAAAATTCGTAATTGTCGCGGCCGAGCGGGTCGGCGGCCAGCCGGGCGCGATAGGCTTCGTAGGCGGCGAGGCTCTCGATATTGTAGACGCCGTAAGCCGTCGTTGCCGATCCCTCGTGCGGGGCGAAATAGCCGATCAGCTCGGCGCCGTTTTTCGGAATTGCCTGGCCCCAGTTGCGGGCATATTCGGCGAAGGCGTCTTTCTTGAAGGCGTCGATTTCGTAGCGGATGAAGCAGGTGATCATCGGTCTCTCCTTTATGCTCGCCTGTTTTCGCACATTGCCTGACGGCGATGCTTCGGTTACGATCGAACTATGAAGGAAGGTCCAGATATTGCGCAGATCGGTGCGCTGATCGGCGATCCGGCGCGGGCCAACATGCTGGCGGCGCTGACCGGCGGGCGGGCACTGACGGCGACCGAGCTTGCCGGCGTCGGCGGCATCACCGTCCAGACGGCCAGCACCCATCTCGCCAAGCTCGAAGCCGGCGGGCTGCTCGCCCAGCGCAAGCAGGGGCGCCACCGTTATTTCACGCTCGCCGACGAGGCCGCCGCCCGGCTGATCGAAAGCATGATGGGTTTTGCCGCGGGGCGCGGGCATCTGCGCCACCGGCCAGGGCCGAAGGAGCCGGCGCTGCGCAAGGCGCGCATCTGCTACGATCATCTGGCCGGCGATTACGGCGTGCGCATGCTCGACAGCCTGATTGCCTCAGGCGCGATCGACGCGATCGGAGACGGCCTGGCGCTGACGCAAAAGGGCGAAAACGATCTCAAAGGCATCGGTATCGATGTCGGCGATCTCAGATCGTCGCGCCGGCCGCTCTGCCGCTCCTGCCTCGACTGGAGCGAAAGGCGGGCGCACCTCGCCGGCAGCCTCGGCAAGGCGCTTCTCTCAAGCTTCCTCGACAAGGGCTGGGCGCGGCGCACGGCGGAAAGCCGCTCGATCATGTTTTCTCAGGAAGGCGACCGGCAGTTTTTGAGGCTGTTTCCGGTCGATGCGTGAGCAAATCAGGCCTCGGTCGATCATATAGAGGAGGCTACGAGATCATCTCACGCTGAGCAGCCCTTCTTCCTCATCTTCTTTTCGATCTTTGCCCTCTTTTCGGGCCCATCTCCGGCATGTTTTCCGCCAGTCAAACCATGATCCAGCATCGCCTGCAGCTCCGCACAGCTTCTGTGGTTCTTGCCGCCCTTTGCGATGACGTCGGTGGATGTGAAGGCAAATAGCAGCGCTGCGGCTGCCGCCGATGAAACAAGAGCTGACTGCCTCATGGCCCCTCTCCTCTTGCCGGCCATGTTACGATCGAGCCCGCGAACCCGCAATGTGTCGCGCCGTCGCAGAAGAGCGCAAATCTCCTCGCCGCCGGCCGATCCATACCCCGGTTTGAAGGTCCAGATCCCGGCTTTCCCATCGCTCGCGACGGGGGATCAGACCAAAGTCGGGCGTCTATCCGACTGAGGGCTTAGGAGAGGAACAGTGCGGTTTAACCGAAGTTTGTCAGGCAGCTGTCCATCCACAGAGGATGCGACGGCGAACGAAAACAAACGGAGGAATACCCCATGATGAAGGTAACACATCTGGCATTGGCAGCGGCCTTTCTCGCCGGCACTGCGGTGACCGGCTTCGCTCAATCGTCAAGCACGGTCGGCACCGGCGGTTCGTCGGCTGGCGGCGGAACTGCGAGCAGCACGGTCGGTACTGGTGGCAGCTCTGCCGGAGGCACTTGCCCTGCCGGCGCAACCAACTGCAATTCCGGCTCGTCCTCGACGCTCGGCACCGGCGGCTCGTCGGCTGGCGGCGGCACTTCGAGCAGCAGTGTCGGCACCGGCGGCTCTGCCGCGGGCTCGGGGTCCGGCTCGGGCTCGGCTTCGACGCTCGGCACCGGCGGCTCGTCGGCCGGCGGCGGCACGTCGAGCAGCAGCGTCGGCACCGGTGGCTCTGCCGCAGGTTCGGGCGACGCCAACGCGGCCTCGAGCGTCGGAACCGGCGCTTCGTCTGCGGACGGAGACAAGACGGGCAGCACAGTCGGCACCGGAGGCAGTGCAGCCGGAACTTCGCACGACAGCAAGGGCAAGAAGGGCTGCGCACCCGGCCAGGTCAAGAAGGACGCCGCCGGCACCAAGGGTTGCTGACGCTGTCGGCCGGCGCCGTTGCGGCGTCGGCCAAACCCTTGGAGATAAGACAATGACCCAACTTTCCACAATCGCACTAACCACGTCGCTGGTCCTGGCCGCCGGGCATGTCATGGCCGAGGAAATCAAGCTCGACGACGGAACGACATGCACCATCGTCCAGTCCCAGGCCGGCGATACATCCACCACGGTCACGGCCGGCAACGGCCATGTTTCGTCGTCGACCACGACCGGCAGCGGCTCGGCCGGTTCCTCCTCATCCGCCACCGCCGGCTCCTCGGCCGGATCGGGAAGCGTCGACAGTTTTTCCACGGCGAGCATCACAAAGCCTGACGGCACCGTCATTACCAAACGGTCCGACGGAACCTGCTCGATAGCGAAACCGACGAAATAGGAGAAGACGATGAAACATCTCCACCTTATCGCAGCCGCTGCCATCACGCTGCTCGCGTCGAGCTCGGCCGTGCTTGCGGAGGAATGCAACGCGGCAGGAACTGTCGGCACGGGCGGGAGCGCTTCTGCCGGCGGCACATCGGCAAGCTCCGTGGGAACGGCGGGCACCTGCCGGACCGATGGCGGCACGACATCCTCGATCGGATCGGGCGGAAGCGCGGCCACCATCGACGGAAAGGCGCAAAGCAAGACGCACATCAACGATAATGGCGACAAGCTCAAGGCCCAGACCAAGGCCCAGGCCGTCGACCAGGGAACATTCAGCAAGTCCCGCACCAAGACCAGCACCGACGGCAGCGCCCTGGAAAGCACGACCCGCACCATGTCGCATGTGCCTGGCGAGAAGCCGGTCAAAAATACCACCAGGCAGAAGATCATCCTGCCGGAACAATAAGTTGACGGGCTCGCCTCGAAACAGAGGTGAGCCCTGTTTTGGCGCGATTGCAGCCGGCCCTTCCTTCTCCCGGCCGATCCCGCTGCGCAATCAACCGCTCATCGAATGAGCCGAACTCTGCAACCTATTGTTTTTACGCGGCTTCGCGACGCCTCGCTGAGAAATCATTAAGCATGTTTCGATACTCTCAGGTTCTACATTAACGTGAGAGCCCCATCATGGCGTCGATCCAGCATAAGATCATCATTGCAAGCATCGCGATTTTCGCTTTGGCCGGCGGCGCCACGAGCGTTGGCATCTGGTCTGCTTCCACCCTTTCTGCAAACAGCGCCGATGTCGCCCAGTCGGCACAAATTCTGCGCAACCACATGCAGGCTGACATGATGCATGACGCGCTGCGCGCCGACGTGCTGGCGGCCCTGCTGGCGTCCAACCCGGCAGCCGGCATCGACGCCGGCGCGGTGAAGGCCGATCTGGCGGAGCACAAGACATCGTTCCGGGAGATGATCGACGCCAACAGGGCGCTCGCCACCGACGAAAAGACAAAAGCGATCCTTGCCGGCATCGAACCTGCCCTCATTGCCTATGTCGACAGCGCCACGAAGATCATCGATCTTGCCGGCCAGGATCCGGCGGCGGCATTGAAGGCCCTGCCCGAATTCATGGCGCAGTTTTCCGCGCTGGAAACGGGAATGGAAGAGACCGGCGACCAGATCACCGCGACCTCCGACGAAATTTCGAAGCGCAGCGCTGAGGTCAAGGCCTCGGTGGGCATGGTTCTGAAGGCACTTCTGGCCTTGGCCGCACTCTTCGCCATCGGCCTTTATTTCCTGACCCGCAAGAGCGTCACCAAACCCATTCTCGCCCTTTCCAACGATATGCAGAAGCTCGCCGCCGGCGACACGGCCATATCAAGCAGCGCGATCGGCCGCAGCGATGAAATCGGCGCGATGGCATCGGCTGTCGAAGTTTTCCGCCAGGCGGCGATCGCCAACAAGCAACTCGAAAAGGACGCCGAAGCAGCGCGCCTGCAGGGCGAAACCGAGCGGGTCACGGCCCGCAAACAGGCCGACGAGGATGCCGCCGAACGGCTGCGGGCGGCGACTTCGGGCCTTGCCGCCGGCCTGAAGCGGCTTGCCGCAGGCGATCTCGCCTTCCAGATCGAAGAGCCCTTCGCCCCTGATTTCGAGAGCCTCCGGCATGATTTCAACATGTCGATCCGGCAGCTCGACCAGACGCTTGGCGCGATCGCGGCTGCCATTGCGGCAATCGACGAAGGCACAAGGGAAATCGCATCCGGGGCCGGCGACCTGTCGAAGCGGACCGAACAGCAGGCGGCCTCGCTCGAAGAAACCGCCGCGGCGCTCGATCAGATCACCGCCAATGTCTCGAATTCGAGCAAGCGCACCGACGAGGCGCGCACGGAGGCGACCGATGCAAACCGCAATGCCGCCAAGTCCTCCGAGGTCGTGTCGCATGCCGAAGAGGCGATGCGCCGCATCGAGGCGTCGTCGCAGCAGATCTCCAGCATTATCGGCGTGATCGACGAGATCGCCTTCCAGACCAATCTGCTGGCGCTGAACGCCGGCGTCGAAGCGGCACGCGCCGGCGAGGCCGGCAAGGGCTTTGCGGTCGTCGCCCAGGAAGTCCGCGAACTCGCCCAGCGATCGGCGAAAGCAGCGAAGGAAATCAAGGGCCACATCGAAAAATCGTCGGAGGAAGTGGAAAGCGGCGTCAAGCTGGTTCTCGACACCAGCCAGGTTCTGAGCGCGATCAGCGAACAGATTGCCCGCATCAACCAGCACATGGATGCCATCGCCGTCTCGGCGAGGGAGCAGTCGACCGGCCTTGCCGAAGTCAATACCGCCGTCAATTCCATGGATCAGGTGACCCAGCAGAACGCGGCGATGGTCGAGCAATCGACTGCCGCATCCAGCCAGCTTGCCCAGGAGGCCGCCAAGCTGCGGGAACTCGTGTCCCGGTTCAAGCTCCGGGCGACGGCTTCGGCGCAATCGGCAGCCGGCCGGCCGCGCGCGCAGTGGGCCGCCTGACCGCTTCGTTCAAAAACGCGCTGCGCCCTGACAGGATCGCTCATTCCAGCGAAACCGGGCGCAGCGCTTGCTTTGGCTGGCCTCACTCAACTTACTGAGTGGAACGTCTCGAAAATCAGCGCCCTCAGCCAGCGATGCGCGGGATCTGCATCCATGCGGGGGTGCCAGGCCTGGACGATGTTGAAACCCGGCACGGCGACCGGCAGGTCGAAGGTCCTGATTTCCCTGATCGCCGCCGACTTGCAATAGGATTTTGGCACCGAGCCGATCAGATCGGATGCCGCCGCAACGGCGATCACCGCCGGAAAGCTCGGCACGATCAGCCTGACATCACGCTCATGGCCGAGTTCGGCGAGCGCCCTGTCGACGGGCCCGACATAGTCCGCCTGCGGCGAGAAGACGACATGGCCCAATGCGGCATAATGTTCAGCCGTTATCCCTGCATCGAAGATCGGATGGCCTGCCCTCGCGACACCGACAAACCGATCCTCGAACAGGGTCTGGCAGCGCAGCTCGCCGCCATCGCGCGGCAGGACGCCGATATCGAGATCGACCGCCGCCTCCCGCAGAGCCTGAAGGTCCTTGTCCGATCTCGGCGCAAAGCGAAGCCTGATCCCCGGCGCAGCGTCGGTCACGGCGGCGCTGAGATCGGCGGCGTAGAGAAGCACGAAGGCCTCGTTGGCACGGATCGTGAAGTGGCGCCGCACCTCCCGGATCTCCACCGTCGATGGCGGGCTCAGCACCGCCTTCACGGCGTCTCTCAACACCTGCACCTCTTCGGCAATCGCCAGGGCATGGGGCGTGGCAACCATACCGCGCCCGGCCGGCACGAGGATCGGATCGCCGAGCGCCGCCCTCAGGCGGGACAATGTCCGGCTCATGGCCGATGTGCTGAGGCCGAGCCGGCGCGCGGCGGCCGATACGCTCTGCTCGCGCAGCAACACATCGAGCGCCACCAGGAGATTGAAATCGAGATCGGACATGGCGCAAGTCTAATCAGGCATGGCGCCATACGCAACGGTCAATTGCTTCCGTTGCGTCTGGCGCAGGAGATCGACGCGGGCTAATGAATCGGCCATCTCACCAGCACCGAGGAGTTCTGATGTCCCTCACCTGCACCGCACCGATCGCCCAAGACGGCCTGGCCTCGCCCCGACGGTATCTGGCCGTTGCCCTCTTGCTTCTGACCATCGTTCTCGTCGTTCTCGACGGCGCGATCGCCAACGTCGCCTTGCCCTCGATCGCGCTTTCGCTGCAGGCGCAAGCCGACAGCACCGTCTGGGTCGTCTCGGCCTATCAGCTGGCCGTGCTCGTCGCCATTCTCCCATGTGGGGCGCTCGGCGAAATCTACGGCGCGCGGCGGGTCTTCCTGATCGGTGTCGCGCTGTTCACCGCGGCGTCGGCGGCCTGCGCTCTGGCGGGCGACCTGCCCTTGCTGATCCTTGCGCGTTTCGCGCAAGGGCTCGGCGCCGGCGCGATCATGGCATTGGGCATGATGAACCTGCGCCAGGCGCTGCCGCAGCATATGCTGGGCCCGATCATCGGCATCAATGCCATGGTCATCGCCATTTCTGCGGCGGCCGGCCCCGGCATTGCCGGCGCCATCCTTTCCGTCACGAGCTGGCCCTGGCTGTTTGCGGTCAATATACCGCTCGGCATCGTCGTTCTCGTCGGCGGCGGCCTGCTGGGGCACGTCGAGGGCGCAAAGCGCAAGCTGAAGGTGAAGGCGCTGCTCGCCAATACGGCGATGTTCATCCTGTTCTTCTCAGGCGCCGACCGGATCGCCACCGCGCCGGTCGGCGGTGCCGCCCTCATCGCGGCGTCGCTCGCCTGCCTTTTCATCCTGCTGCGCCTCGAACGGAAGAGTGACGTCCCGCTCGTCCCGACCGATCTCCTGGCGACACCGGCATTCCGCGTAGCGGTGATCGCCTCGATCGCCTGCTTCTGCGGCCAGATGCTCGGCACCATCGCGCTCCCCTTCTACCTGCAACACAGGCTGCACATGACGCCGGTTCAGGCCGGGCTCTACATGATGGCCTGGCCGGCCGCGACCGCGATCATCGCGCCGATCTCGGGGCGCCTGGCAAACCGCGTCAAGACGGCATGGCTTTGCGCCATCGGCGGGGCGCTGCTGGCGCTCGGCCTTCTGGTGGCCGGCCTGACGCCACCCGACCCGAAAGGCATCGCATTTCTCGTCGGCACGGTGCTCGCCGGCCTCGGTTTCGGGCTGTTCCAGACGCCGAACAATCGCATTCTCCTTCTCTCGGCACCGAAAGCCAGAAGTGGTGCCGCGGGCGCCATGCAAGGCACCGCACGGCTGCTCGGCCAGACGCTCGGCGGGATCTCGATGTCGGTCATTTTTGCAACCTTGCCGTTGTCGACGGCACTCACCTTTGCGGTCGTCATTGCAGGGGGCTGCGCTGCCATAGCAAGCCTGGTCAGCCTGAGCCGGGCGCGCTACGAGGTGGCGGGTCAGCTCGGCGCGGCCTGAACGCGCCCAGCGGCCGTCCGGGTGCACATGGGTTCATGGAGCCGCTCGCCTGCCGCATCGCAGCCATGCTTGGGATCAGGTTGAGCTTTGGCCGGGCATCGTGTAAAGCCGCAGCATTTCCGGACAAGACCCAGGCTTTCGGCCCAGATTTTCAGCAAGGCGTGAACATATGGACGGCTTCGACCTCATCATCTTCGACTGCGACGGCGTTCTGGTCGATTCCGAAATCATCGCCGCGGAAGTCGAATCCGCGCTGCTGACGGAGGCCGGCTATCCGATCAGCGTCGAGGAAATGGGCGAGCGTTTCGCCGGCATGACATGGCGCAACATCCTGCTGCAGATCGAGCGCGAGGCGAGCATCCCGCTGTCGGCCTCGCTGCTCGATAAGTCGGAGAAGATGCTCGACCTCAGGCTGGCGCAGGACGTCCAGGCCATCGCCGGCGTCGAATTCGCCGTCTCCAGACTGCCGATGAAGCGCTGCATCTGCTCGAATTCGAGCAGCAAGCGGCTCGACATGATGCTCGCCAAGGTGGGGCTGAAACCGCTGTTTGCGCCGAATATTTTCTCCGCCAAGGATCTCGGCCCCGACCGCGCCAAGCCGAAGCCCGACATCTTCCTGCATGGCGCAAGCCAGATGGGCGTGTCGCCCGACAGGGTTGTCGTGGTCGAGGATTCCGTGCACGGCGTGCATGCGGCCCGCGCCGCCGGCATGCGCGTCATCGGCTTCACCGGCGCCTCGCACAGCTATCCCGCCCATGCCGACAAGCTGACCGATGCCGGCGCCGAAACGGCAATCTCCCGCATGAACGACCTCCCGGGCGTCGTTGCCGTACTGGCGGCCTGGGAAGGCGTTCTCTGAGGCTATTGACCTGCGACAGGCATTTGCTGTTGTCGTCGCCGCGCTTGTGGCCTCGGAAGGCTTGCTCTGAAGCACTTCACGCGACAGTCTCTCCTCCTCATTCCTGTGCTTGTCACAGGAATCCAGTGCGCCCAAGTCCTTGGGCGCGGAAGACTCCCTTATGTTCGTTGATTCATTCACGGCGCCGACGCGCCGTGGCTGGATTCCTGTGACGAGCACAGGAATGAGGGAGGGTGGTGCCTGCCGATCTCGGTAGCGGCCGGCTAGGTTCCCCACTCCGTCGCCCTCATGCGAGCCGGGGGTTACGGCATCGGATCGCGTCATTTGAAATTAAAGATAAATGCCAATATAGTAGCAATTATCTCGCGGATCTGAGGTAAATGCCATTATGTTCGCATTTAATCTGACATCTCCTGCCGAGGTGATCGGTGGCCTTTCGGAGAGAATGAAGCGTCGACGCATCGATGCCAGCCTTACCCAGAGGGAACTGGCAGCGAGGGCCGGCGTTTCCTATGGATCTCTGAGATTGTTTGAGGAGACAGGAAAGATTTCGCTCGAAGCTCTTGTGAAGATCGCCTTTGTCCTGGAAGCCGAAGCAGAATTCGAGCATTTGTTTCCGCCTCGGCCACCCAAGACGATTGCCGATGTCATTGGCCGTCCTGTCAGGCAGAGGGTGCGTAAAAGACGAAATTCAAGCCAGTCCGGAAAATGAGCACCGTTCTCGATCTTGGCGGACAGTCACGGCTGTCCGGTTCGGGGCAGTCTTGCAACCGGCTAGATAGTTGACCAATTGGCTGCCCCTCACCCTAGCCCTCTCCCCGTAAAAACGGGGCGAGGGGACGTGCCTTGCGAGAGATTGGTGGGGAACGGAGAGGTTGCGGCATGGTCCCTTCGCCCCGTTTACGGGGAGAAGGTGGCGGCAGCCGGATGAGGGGCCGCTATCGGATGCAGTTTCCGAAATCGTTTTAACTGCTCTTCTTGGTCTTCGCCGGCTGGGTGTCGAAGCCGACATTGACGCGCACCAGGGCGCCGGCGCCGACCGGCATCTTGATGCCGTCCTTGCGGAAGATCACCTGGGTGCCCGGGGCACCGGCCGGGATTTCGGTCGCGAATTTGGTGACCTCGGAATAGAGCACGGTCTCGCCGTCGACGATGGAGACGCGGATCGGCAGCGTCACCGGGCCGGGGGCGCCGGCCGGGCCGGTGATCAGGCGCAGCTGGGCAACGACGGTCATCGTCAGGTTGGTGTCGCTCAGCGAGCACTGGCGGGTATAATCGCCGAAGGAGGCCTGGACGACGATCTGCTGCGGATCGTCCTTCTTGCCCTTGGCATAGGTGCGGAAGATCGCATCCTGGTCACGCATGAAGATCTGCGGGCAGGCGCCCTGGACGACGGGTGCGACGGTGCCCTGCGCCGTCTTGGCGGTGCCGATCGACGGATTGTTCGAGGAGGGGTTGGCGGGTGCCAGCGGCATGATCTGGGCATTGCCGCTCGGCTGAGCCGCAGCCGCCGGCTTGCTGTCGCCGCCTATGCCGAGGGAATTGCAACTCGTCAGCAGGGCAAGAACAGATGCGGAGACGATGAGACGCGAGACCTTGCCGAGCACCATATTCCATCCCTTGTACAAGCGTTTCTTGGCGGCCCCATGTCTTTTCCGCGAGGCCTTTCATGACGGTTTGCGATGGTCTATATCAGCGGCGCAAACAAAAATCGATTGGGTAAGCACCGTTTTGATGCACTTTTCGCCGCCGGATGCGGGCAACTTCAACAGGATACCCGCGATGGCGCGCCTCAAGGGCAGCCCCTCTCCCATTTTCGGCGAAGCGCGCCACGGCTGCGCCCCGCCGGGTTTCTTCCAGCGATAGATCAAGGATGACTGACGTGGACTATATCTCGACCCGCGGCGAGGCCCCTGCCCTCGGCTTTTGCGACGCCCTGCTGACCGGGCTGGCGCGCGACGGCGGGCTCTACGTTCCCCGGCAATGGCCGAGTTTTTCCAAGAAGCAGATCCGGGCGCTGCGCGGCAAGAGCTATCAGGAGGTCGCCTTCACCATCCTGTCGCCCTTCACCAATGGCGAGATCCCCGACGATACCTTCCGGGCGATGATCGACGAGGCCTACGGCACCTTCCGCCATCCGGCGATCGCGCCGCTCGTCCAGACCGGGCCGAACAGCTTCGTCATGGAGCTGTTTCACGGCACGACGCTCGCCTTCAAGGACGTGGCGATGCAGCTGCTGGCGCGCCTGATGGATTATGCGCTGGAAAAGCGCGGCGAGCGGGCGACGATCGTCGGCGCCACCTCGGGCGATACCGGGGGTGCCGCGATCGATGCCTTTGCGGGGCGCGAGCGCACCGACATCTTCATCCTCTTCCCGCACGGCAAGGTCTCACCGGTGCAGCAGCGGCAGATGACGACCTCGACGTCTTCGAACGTGCATGCGCTCGCCGTCGAAGGCAATTTCGACGACTGCCAGAATCTGGTGAAGGCGATGTTCAACGACGCGGCCTTCCGCGACAAGGTGCGGCTTTCCGGCGTCAACTCGATCAACTGGGCGCGCATCATGGCCCAGATCGTCTATTACTTCACGACGGCCGTCGCACTCGGCGGGCCGGACCGGAAGATCTCGTTTACGGTGCCGACCGGCAATTTCGGCGATATTTTCGCCGGCTACTGCGCCAAGCGCATGGGCCTGCCGATCGACCGGCTTGTCATCGCCACCAATGAAAACGACATTCTGGCGCGGACGCTGAAGACCGGCCGCTACGATATGAAGGCGGTCAAGGCGACGACCTCGCCGTCGATGGACATCCAGATCTCCTCGAATTTCGAACGGCTGCTGTTCGAAGCCTATGGGCGCGACACCTCCAAGGTGCGCGCGGCGATGGAAAGCCTCAAGCAATCGGGCGGTTTCGAGATCGGCGCGCAAGCGCTGAAGGCGATCCGCCGCGATTTCCGCGCCGGCCGCGCCAGCGAGAAGGAGGTGGCCGCGACGATCCGCAAGACCCATGCCGAGACCGGTTATCTCCTCGATCCGCATTCGGCGATCGGCGTCTTCGTCGCCAACAAGAAGGAAAAGCCGAATACGCCGATGGTGACGCTTTCGACCGCGCATCCGGCGAAATTCCCGGCCGCCGTAAAATCGGCCTGCGGTATTGACCCGGCGCTTCCGACGTGGCTTGCTGATCTGATGCACAGGGAGGAGCGCTTCCAGATCATCGAACCGGAGCTGAAAGCCGTAGAAACCTTTATCGGCAAACACGCCCGCGGCGAGACGACGGCAGGCGCAGAAAGATAGCCAATGACAGTTGAGTGCACCCGGCTGAAATCCGGGCTGACAGTAGTGACAGAGACCATGCCGCACCTTGAAAGCGTTGCGCTCGGCGTCTGGATCAAATCGGGATCGCGTAACGAGACGGAAGACGAGCACGGCATCGCCCACCTGCTCGAGCACATGGCCTTCAAGGGCACGGCGCGCCGCTCGGCCCGCCAGATCGCCGAGGAAATCGAGGATGTGGGCGGCGAAGTCAACGCCGCCACCTCGACCGAGACGACCTCCTATTACGCCCGCGTCCTCAAGGATCACGTGCCGCTCGCCGTCGACATCCTCGCCGACATTCTGACGGAATCGGCCTTCGAGGAGGAGGAGCTGGAGCGTGAGAAGCAGGTGATCCTGCAGGAGATCAACGCCGCCAACGACACGCCCGACGACGTGGTGTTCGACCGCTTCTCCGAGGTCGCCTATCGCGACCAGACGCTCGGCCGGCCGATCCTCGGCACGCCTGATACCGTCGTCTCCTTCACGCCGCAGCAGATCCGCACCTATCTCGGCCGCAACTACACGACCGATCGCATGTTCGTGGTCGCCACCGGTGCCGTCGAGCATGAAGAATTCGTCCGCATGGTCGAGGATCGTTTCGCGAGCCTCCCGACCCAGCCTTCGGCCCCGCCGGTGATGGAAGCGGCGCGTTATATCGGCGGCAGCGTACGCGAACCGCGCGACCTGATGGATGCGCAGATCCTGCTCGGCTTCGAGGGCAAACCCTACCACGCCCGCGATTTCTACTGTTCGCAGATCCTTGCCAATATCCTCGGCGGCGGCATGTCCTCCCGGCTGTTCCAGGAAGTGCGCGAGTTCCGCGGTCTCTGCTATTCCGTCTATGCCTTCCACTGGGGCTTTTCCGACACCGGCATTTTCGGCATTCATGCCGCGACCGGCGGCGAAAACCTGCCGGAACTGGTGCCCGTCATCATCGACGAGCTGCACAAGTCAGCCGATCAGATCCACCAGAAGGAAATCGAGCGCGCCCGCGCCCAGATCCGCGCCCAGCTGCTGATGGGCCAGGAAAGCCCGGCGTCGCGTGCCGGCCAGATCGCACGGCAGATGATGCTCTACGGCCGGCCGATCTCCAATCCGGAGATGATGGAACGGCTTGAGGGCATCACCATCGAGCGGCTGACGGATCTCGCCGGCCGGCTGTTCTACGACACGGTGCCGACGCTTTCGGCAATCGGGCCGCTGGAACAGCTCGCACCGATGGAAGACATCACCGCCTCGCTTTCGGTCCCGGCGTCGAAGACGCTGCAGGCAAGCTGAGCCGACGTCTGTCTGCCGGGAGTGATCGATGCCAAAATCCGTTTTTCGGTTTCTGTCGCGGCAGCCGGATGCGGTCGAGCTGGAAAACGACAGATATCTGTTGCGCCTGCCGCGCTACCAGGATTTCAACCAGTGGCATCGGCTGCGCGCCGAAAGCCGCCGGTTCCTGGAACCCTGGGAGCCGACATGGCGGCGCGACGAGCTGACGGAGGGCGCCTACCGCGCCCGCGTCATCCGCGGCAAGCAGGAATATGCCTCGGGCCAGGCGATCCCGCTGTTCATCTTTCTCAAGGAAGACAAGACGCTCGTCGGCGGCATCACCATCGGTTATATCAGGCGGGGTGCGGCACAAAGCTGCATGATCGGCTACTGGATGGGCGAACGCCATGCCGGCCAGGGGCATATGTTCGCCGCTCTTCAAATGGTTATTCCTTACATCTTCACCGGGCTTGAGTTGCACCGTATCGAAGCAGCCTGTATTCCAGATAACGCGCGCAGCATCCGTCTGCTTGAAAAGGCCGGGTTTCAGCGGGAAGGCTATCTGCGCGGATATTTGAAGATCAACGGTCAGTGGCATGACCATGTGATGTTTTCACGTCTCGCCACCGATACGGATAAAGGCAGGAAAACCGACAGCCGATGACCAGAGACCGCATGCTGCCCAAATCACCGTCCGGACGAGTGATCGCGGTGATCGCAGCCTTTTTGCTGGCGGCGTTCGCCTTGGTGGCGGGCGCTGCCCAGGCGGCCGAACCGGTGAAGATTTCCCGTGACGATACCGCGCTCGACCTGACGGCGACGACCGAAATCTACGTCAACCAGGGCGAAGCCTTCCAGGTTTCGACGGCTGCCGGCGCCGACGGCATCCGCCGCCGCATCGAGGTCAGAGCAAGCTCGGAAAACCACCAGGGCGACTGGGCGGTGTTTGCGCTCGCCAATGTTTCGGAAGAACAGCTCGAACGCGTCATCGTCGCGCCGCATTTCCGTCTGGTCAATTCCAAGCTGTTCTGGCCGGATCTCGGCTCGCAGCGTATCAGCGCCATCACGCCGAGCGAAGGTTTCGCGCTCGACCGGCAGCCGAGCGACGAGGCCGACGTCTTCCGCATCACGCTGAACCCCGGCGCCGTCATCACCTTCGTCGCCGAGCTGTCGACGCCGGAGCTGCCGCAGATCTATCTCTGGGAACCGAACGCCTACAAGGACACGATCAACGCCTTCACGCTCTATCGCGGCATCGTGCTCGGCATTGCCGGCCTGCTGGCGGTGTTCCTGACCATCCTCTTCGTCGTCAAGGGCACCTCGATGCTGCCGGCAACCGCGGCGCTTGCCTGGGCGGTGCTCGGCTATATCTGCGTCGATTTCGGTTTTCTCGGCAAGCTGATCAGCGTCGCCTCGGCCGACCAGCGAATATGGCGCGCCTGCGCGGAAGTTGCGCTCGCCTCGAGTTTCGTCATCTTCCTGTTCACCTATCTCAACCTCAATCGCTGGCATGCGCATCTCGGTTACGCCACCCTTGCCTGGGTGCTCGGCCTTGCCCTGCTCTTCGGCGTGGCGATCTACGATCCGTCGATTGCCGCCGGCATCGCCAGGCTGTCCTTCGCGCTGACGGCGGCGACCGGCCTGCTTTTGATCATCTATCTCGGCTTCAACCGCTATGACCGCGCCATTCTGCTGGTGCCGGCCTGGGCGCTGACCCTCGTCTGGCTGTTCGGGGCGTGGCTGACAGTCACCGGCCGGCTCGACAACGATATCATCCAGCCGGCGCTCGGCGGCGGCCTGGTGCTGATCGTGCTTCTGATCGGCTTCACCGTCATGCAGCACGCCTTTGCCGGCGGCGCCTTCCAGCAAGGGCTGTTTTCCGATCTCGAACGGCAATCGCTGGCCTTGACCGGCTCCGGCGACATGGTGTGGGACTGGGACGTGGCGCGCGATCGCGTCGTCACCATCCCCGACGTCTCGGTCAAGCTCGGCCTGTCGCCGGGCGCCATGCACGGGGCGGCGCGCAACTGGCTGCCGCGGCTGCATCCCGATGACCGCGACCGCTTCCGCGCCACGCTCGACGTGCTGCTCGAACACCGCCGCGGCCGGCTGAACCACGAATTCCGCATCCGCGCCGAGGACGGGCATTTCCACTGGCTGTTGATCCGCGCCCGGCCGGTGCTCGGCTCGAACGGCGAAATCATCCGCTGCGTCGGCACGATCGTCGACGTCACCGAGCAGAAGAACTCCGTCGAGCGGCTGCTGCACGATGCGCTGCACGACAACCTCACCGGCCTGCCGAACCGTCAGGTCTTCCTCGACCGGCTGCAGTCGGTGCTGGCGCTGGCGCCGGGCGGAGAGACGCTGCGGCCGACGGTGATGGTGATCGACATCGACCGCTACAAGCTGGTCAACGATGCGCTCGGCGTCGCTGCCGGCGACAATATCCTGATCGCGCTGACGCGGCGGCTGCGCCGGCTGCTGAAGCCGCAGGACACGCTGGCGCGGCTTGCCGGCGACCAGTTCGGCCTGATCCTGGTGTCCGAGCACAATCCGGCCAAGGTCGCCGATTTCGCCGATGCGATCAGCAAGGCGATCATGGTGCCGATCAACTTCGCCAATCGCGAGATCATCCTGACGGCCTCGGTCGGGCTGGCCTCCTGGGTCGACCGTCAGGAGAGCGCCACCGGCCTGCTCAGCGACGCCGAGCTTGCGATGTACCGGGCCAAACGGGCCGGCGGCAACCGCGTCGAACCGTTCCAGCCGGCCTTCCGCGATTTCGGCACCGACCGGCTGCAGCTGGAAACGGACCTGCGCCGCGCCATCGAGCGCAAGGAATTGTCGATGGTCTACCAGCCGATCGCCCGTCTGGAAGACGTCGAGGTCGCCGGTTTCGAGGCGTTGATGCGCTGGGAACATCCCAAACGCGGCAATATCCCGCCCTCCGAATTCATTCCGATCGCGGAAGCCTCCGATCTCATCGGCCCGCTCGGCATGTTCGCGCTGGAACAGGCGACCAACGATCTGATGGGCTGGCAGACCCAGACCGGCGAACTGCCGATCTTCGTCTCGATCAACCTGTCGAGCGTGCAGTTGCTCAACAACGAACTCTATGACGACGTGCGCTCGGTCCTCGCCAAGACGCATTGCCAGCCCTCGCGCCTCAAGCTCGAGCTGACGGAATCCATGGTGATGGAAAATCCGGAGCAGGCGCGCCTCGTGCTGCAGAAGCTGAAGGAAGCCGGCATCGGGCTGGCGCTCGACGATTTCGGCACCGGCTATTCGTCGCTTGCCTATCTCACCCGCTTCCCCTTCGATACGATCAAGCTCGACAAGGCGCTGGTGCGCGACGGCAGCGACAAGAAGGCGACCGTGCTGCGATCGGTGATCTCGATGGCGCGCGAACTCGAGATGAAGGTGGTGGCGGAGGGGATCGAATCCAACGAGGATGCGATCGAACTCGCCAAGATGGGCTGCAGCTACGGTCAGAGCTACCTGTTCGGGCCGCCGATCCCTTCGGAATCGGTGCTGCGACTGCTGCGGGAGCGCTTTCCGCTGACGAAGCGGGCCTGAGCGGCGGTCGGCCTCAGCGCTCGACAGGAACGCTCAAGCCGACCTTCACCCGATCCATCGCGACGAATGTGCGAAAGCGCTTGACGTTGTTATTGCCGAAAAACAGCCGCCGCGTCAGAGCCTCGTAGTCGGCCATGGCCGGGACGACGATGACCAGAACGAAATCCGCCTCGCCGGTGACGTAGTAACACTGCTGGATTTCAGGCGCGGCCGCGAACTGGCTTTTGGCCTCTTCGATCTGTTTTGCCGTTTCGCTGATAACCTCGACCTCCACGAAGATGGTGATCGATTGGCCAAGGGCTGCGGGGTCGAGAACGGCGACATTCGCCTGGATGACCCCCTCCTCCGCCATCCGTTTGATCCGGCGCTGGACGGCCGGCGCAGACAGGCCGACGGCGTCGCCGATGGTTCGCTGCGGCGTGCTATTGTCCCTTTGCAGGATCGCCAGGATTTTGCGGTCGAAAGCATCCAGCTGCGGAGATTTCACCGATCGGCTCAAAACGAAGGCTCCAACGAAACAAACTTGCAAAAGTACCGGCGAAATACAGCGCCTTTTTCACTTGGGTTGCAATATGTTTCAACCGGTAGCACAAGTGAGGCCCGCATGTTTCTGGTTAACAGCCATTCCGACTATCGTCAGGCGCTCGACCCGCGCGACGCCGAAATCCTCGGCCTGGATGCCGCAAACGCCGTCGAGCGCCATTTGAGCTTCCGGGAAAACCATGCGGAGACGCCTCTGGTGACTCTGCCGGCATTGGCCGCCGAAATCGGTGTCGCCTCGATCCACATCAAGGATGAAGGCCACCGGCTCGGCCTCGGCAGCTTCAAGGCGCTTGGCGGCGCCTATGCCGTGATCCGGCTCGTCCTCGATGAAGCCTCACATCGGCTCGGCCGCACAATCGATATCTCGGAATTGCACTCTTCGACTGTCCGCGAAATCGCCGGGACGATGACGGTCGCCTGCGCCACCGACGGCAATCACGGCCGCTCGGTGGCCCAGGGTGCGCAGCTGGTGGGCGCCCGGGCGGCAATCTTTGTTCATTCCGGTGTCAGCGACGAACGTGTCGCCGCCATCGCCCGCTTCGGCGCCGAGATGATCCGTGTCGACGGGACCTATGACGATTCCGTTCGGCAGGCTGCGCGCATTGCCGAAGAAAGAGGCTGGACGATCGTCTCGGACACCTCATGGCCCGGCTATGAGCGCATTCCCGGGCTGGTGATGCAGGGCTACACCGCCCTTGTCCGGGAGGCCTTGAGGGCGATGCCGCAGCCGCCCACCCATGTCTTCATTCAGGCGGGTGTGGGCGGGATTGCCGCCGCTGTCGCAGGCCACATGGCCATCGCCTTCGGCGACCAACGCCCGACCTTCATCGTCGTCGATCCCGCCCGAGCCGCCTGCCTGTTCGAAACGGCTCGGGCGGGCCATCTGGTGACCGTTGCCCATGGCGCGCCGACCGTCATGGCGATGCTCGAATGCTACGAACCTTCCCTCGTCGCCTGGCGTATTCTCTCCCGGGTCGCCGATGCATTCATGACGGTGGACGAAGACGACGCGATCGCAGTGATGAAGCGGCTTGCCGATCCCACGGGCAACGACCCGGCGATCGTCGCCGGCGAAAGCGGCGGGGTGGGGCTTGCCGGGCTGCTCGGCGCCATCGGCGATCCGGCGATCCGGCAGGCACTGTCGCTCGACGGGCATTCCCGCATCTTCCTGGTAAACACCGAGGGCGCGACCGACCCCGGCAAATATGAAGAGATCGTCGGGCTGTCGCCATCTGCGGTCGCCACCCAACACACGACCGGAGCTTCAAGATGAGCCATCGTTCCATCGACCCCTCCCGCCTGCTCGGACGCATCCACGAACTCGGCGAGATCGGCCGCGACGCGGACGGCAAGCTTACCCGATTGGCGGGGTCCGAGACCGAAAGACTTGGACGGGATCGGCTTGTCTCCTGGCTTGAGGATGCCGGGCTGGAGGTTGCCGTCGACCGGATCGGCAACATCTTCGGCATCTGGAATGCCGGGGGTGTCGGGGAAAAACCCGTCATGATCGGCTCGCACATCGACACGGTCATCAACGCCGGCATCTATGATGGATGTTTTGGCGTGCTGTCCGGCCTCGAGGTGATCCAGACGCTGAAAAGCCAGGGGTTTGAACCCACGCGCCCCATCGTCGTTACCGCCTTTACCAATGAGGAAGGCGTGCGCTATGCCCCCGACATGATGGGGTCGCTGGTCTATTCCGGTGGCCTCGACGCCGCCACGGCACTGGAGGCGGTGGGCACGGACGGGACGGTGCTCGGCGATGAATTGGCGCGGATCGGCTATGCCGGCAGCCATGCGCCCGGCTTCATGACACCGCACGCCTATGTCGAACTGCATATCGAGCAGGGCCCTGTCCTGGAGAGGGAGGGCGTGCCGGTTGGAGCGGTCCAGGACCTGCAAGGTATTTCCTGGCAGAAGGTGACGATCGACGGCGATGCCAACCATGCGGGGACGACACCGATCTCGATGCGCCGGGACGCCGGCTATGCGGCGGCCCGCGTCATCACATTTCTGCGGGACCGGGCAGCAGCATCGAACACCCCGACGGTCGCGACCGTCGGCTGCATCGCCTTCGAACCGAATGCCGTCAATGTCATTCCTTCGCGCGCGACGTTCACGGTCGATCTGCGTGATCCGGACGAAGACCGCCTCAGGCAAGAGGAGACCGCGCTCGCTGCATTCCTCGAGCAGCTGGCGGCCGACGAAAAGGTCGGCATATCGGTCGAGCGACTGGCACGGTTCGAGCCGGTCAAGTTCGATCCGGCGATCGTTCGCCTGATCGAGGCTGCCGCAAGCGATCGCGGTCTGGGGTGCAAGCGCATGACATCGGGTGCCGGCCATGACGCCCAGATGATCGCCCGGATCGCGCCGAGCGCGATGATCTTCGTGCCCAGCCGCGGCGGCATCAGTCACAATCCGAAGGAATTCACCGCCGACACCGACCTTGTCGCCGGGGCGAATATCCTCCTCGACGTCGTTTGCGGACTTGCCACAGGGGAACTGCCGAAATGAGCGTGGACCACCAGATGCTGGAACAGCAAATGATTGCCTGGAGGCGCGACCTCCACAGCCATCCCGAATTCGGCTTCGAGGAGAAACGGACGGCGGCTTTCGTCGCGCAGAAGCTGCGGGAGTTCGGGCTTGACGAGGTCGTCGAAGCTGTTGGGGGCACAGGGGTTGTCGGAACCCTGAGGCGCGGCGGCGGCAACCGCTCAATCGCGCTGCGCGCCGACATGGATGCCCTTCGGATCAGCGAACAGGGAGAGAAGTCCTATCGGTCGCAGACCGCCGGCGTGATGCATGCCTGCGGCCATGACGGCCATACGGCGATGCTGCTCGGCGCCGCCAGAATGCTGGCGGAGGACGGTGATTTCGACGGCACCGTCCGGTTCATTTTTCAGCCGGCCGAGGAGTGGGGCAAAGGCGCCTTGGCAATGCTCGACGACGGCCTGATGACGCGCTTTCCCTTCGACGAAATCTACGGCCTGCACAATATGCCGGGTCTTCCGGTCGGCGTTTTCCAGACCCGCGCCGGCGCGATCATGTCGGCGGAAGACAATTTCGAGATCGTGCTCAAGGGCGTCGGCGGACATGCCGCGCGTCCGCACTCGGGCAACGAAGTCCTGGTCGCCGCCTGCGCAGTGGTGACGAACCTGCAGACGATCGTTTCCCGAAGGCTCGATCCGACGGATATCGGCGTCGTCTCGGTGACGGAACTCCTGACCGACGGCACCCGCAACGCTCTGCCCGGACTGGCGCGCATTCTGGGCGATGCCCGCAGCTTCCGCCCCGAGGTGAGCGCTGAGATCGAGAAGCAGATGCGCCTGATCGCCGAGGGCACCGCGCTCGCCCACAATGTCGCGGCCGAGGTGACCTATACGAGAGAATTCGTTCCCCTTCTCAATGATGCCGCCCTGGTCGAGGAAGCGTTTGCCGCAGCCCGCAGCGTCTTTGCCTCCGACAATATAAGGGTCCGGCGCGAGCCGATGACCGGATCGGAAGACTTCGCGCGGTTCCTCGAACATGTCCCCGGCTGCTTCGCCTTCCTCGGCAATGGCGAAGCCTCCTCGCCGCTTCACAATCCGAACTACGATTTCAACGACGACGGACTGCTCCATGGCGCCAAATTCCACGCAAGCATCGTCCGCAGGCGGCTGAACGCAAGCTGAGATCGCACTTTTCACCGGCACACCAGCGTCTGCGCGACGCGCGTCCTTCCCTCCCATAAAGGGCCATTGACCAACGGCTTGCGATGTGCGCCTGTCATTGCTTGCACAAGGAAAATCCCATGCTCAAATTTCTGCTCACCCTCTCGCTGGGTGTGTTTTGCGTCTCGCCGCTGCAGGCCGGCGAGCTCACTCCCGCCACCAAAAGCTGCCTGTCGGGCGAAAAGCAGGCGCATTGCGAGCGGTGGGTCAAGGATTTCAAGACAGCCCAGGAGCTGGCGTATAAGGGCGACCACGGCGCACAGGTGACCGTTGCCTTCTGCCTGTCCACCGGCTGCCATGCTGCCGTCACCATCGACAGGGTCGCGTCCTGCAGCTGGCACCTCGTCATCGCCAATTCGGGTGCTGCGACCGTGCTCGACGGTTCCAACCTCAGAAACACCTGCCGGCCGATGACGCCGGCGGAGAAAGATCAGGCCCGCGCCTTGTCGCGCGATCTCGTTGAAAAGATCTACAAGCGCCCGATGGTGGCGACCGATCAGATGTGATCTGATCGGGCTCGGCCCGCGCCGCAACGTCTGCGTGAAAATAATCTCATTGCCCTCCCGGCTTTCGCCGTTATTCTGCGGCACAGAAATCGGGAGGACTACGAATGATCCTGCACTGCGTATTCCTGCGGCTGAAGACCGCGATGACGAACGAGGACAAACAGTCGCTGTTCGAAGCGATCGCCGCCCTGAAACAGGTCATTCCCGGCATATTGGACATCAAATACGGACCGAATGTTTCGCCCGAGGGCCTGCATGCCGGCTTCGTCGACGGTTTTGCCGTGACCTTCGAAAGCCCCGAGGCGCGCGATGCCTATCTCATCCATCCCGAACATGTGATTGTCGGCGAACGCATCGCCTCGTCGACGGATGGCGGCCTCGCCGGTATCCTGGTCTTCGACCTCAACATCTGAGAACGGCCGGCGGTTGCGGAATACAGGCTGCAGCCGTATCGTAACGACGTCGTTTCCATCGACTTCAGGTTGGGCCATGAATCAGGAAATCCGGCTTTTTGGCGCGATTGCGGTCCGGCCCGCCGTCCTTGCCCTCATTCCCCGGTTCGAAAGCGCCACGGGATTGACGGTGGCGGTCAAGTGGGAGGTCAATCCGACAGTGAAGAAGCAGATTGAGGCCGGGGAAGCGTTTGACCTCGTCATCATCAATCCGCCCATGGTTCGGGATCTGATCGCCTCGGGAAAGGTCAAGGCCGGAAGTGAGGTGGCGTTCGGCCGAATAGGAATGGGCGTGGCGGCCAAGGCGGGCAGTCGAGTGCTCGACATCGGGTCCGTGGAAGCATTTGCAGATGCCTTGAAGAGTGCTGCATCCATTGCCTACGCCAGTGACGGAACCAGCGGCGGCTACTTCCTGGGCTTGCTGGATCGGCTGGGAATAGCCGATGCGGTGAAGCCCAAGCTCGTCGCCGCAGCCGGGGGGCAGACGGCGGCGGCGGTCGGCCGGGGGGGCGCCGAGTTGGCCGTCGTTCCCGTCACTTCGATTCTCGCCGCGGCTCCCGAGGTCATGCTTGCCGGTCGGTTTCCGGCGGAACTCCAAAGTTATATCGACTTCGCCATCGGCATCAGCGCCGATTCAACGGACGCGGAAGCGGCGAAACAACTGTCGGAGTTTCTGGCTTCCCCTGCCGTTGACGATATCCTGAAGGCCAGAGGTGTCGAGCGCCGTCGAGAGAATGCTTGATAAGCGACGATCGGCGCACGACCCACAATCCTCGATGATCAGCTCGATTTCGCCATGGCGGCGGCGAGCTGGTCGACATTGTATTTGAACATCTTCTCATAAGTCGGTGCCGGTCCCTTGGCGTCGGAGAGCGACTCGACATAGAGCTCGCCGCCGGGCTCGGCGCCGGTTGCCTTGGCAACCTGCTTGACCAGGCGCGGATCGTTGGAATTCTCGAAGAAATAGGCCTTCACATGCTCGCTCTTGATCTGTTCGATCAGCTTGGCGACGTCGGCGGCCGAGGCCTCGCTTTCGGTGGACAGGCCGAGCGGGGCGAGGAAGCTGACATTATATTCGCGGCCGAAATAACCGAAGGCATCATGGCTGGTCAGCACCTTTCGGCGATCGTCGGCGATCTTGTCGAATTTCGCATGGGCGTAGGCGTTCAACGCGTCCAGCGTCTTGGTATATTTCTCGGCATTGGCCTTGAAGGCGCTCGCATCGGCCGGATCGGCCGCCGACAGCGCCTTTTCGATATTGGCGACCCAGATCTTGACGTTGACCGGGCTGTTCCAGACATGCGGATCGGTGATTTTTTCGCCGTCCTCTTCCATGGTGCGGGTCGCGATGCCTTCCGAGACGGTGACCGGTTTGCCCTTGTAACCCGAAGCGGTGATCAGCCGGTCCATCCAGCCTTCCAGCCCCTCGCCGCTGACGAAGGTCACCTCAGCCGCGTTCAAATTCTTGGCGTCGGCCGGAGACGGCTCGAATTCATGGGGGTCGCCGTTCGGCCCGACGAGGCTCGTCACCTTGACGTGATCGCCACCCACCTCTCTGACGACATCGGCAAGCACGGTGAAGGACGCCACGACCTTCAGCGTTTCAGCAGAGGCGGGCACGGCCGACAGCGCCATCAAAGCGGGGATGGCTGCGGAGAGAAGCAGTCTGTTCATCGAAGTCTCCTTGGGGTCAGCCCTTCAAATGCGGGCGGGGAAAGAAGCGCCGGGCGAGGCCTGAGGGCGCAAAAAAGATCGAGAAGGCGTAGAGGATCGCCGCCGTCATGATGATCGTCGGGCCGGAGGCGAGTTCGAGATGATAGGAGGCGATCAGGCCGAGATAGCCGGAGGCGGCGGCACTGATGGCCGCAATCGCCATCATCACGGCCAGGCTGCGCGACCAGAGCTGGGCGATGGCGGCCGGCAGCATCATCAAGCCGACCGCCATCAGCGTGCCGAGCGCCTGGAAGCTGGCAACGAGGTTCAGCACCACGAGCAGCAGGAAGAGCACATGATAGACCGGTCCGCGCCCGCCGACGGCGCGCAGGAAGCCCGGATCGAAACATTCCGCCACCAGCGGCCGGTAGATGACGGCAAGCACGACGAGGGTCAGCGAGGTGATCGCGCCGATCAGATAAAGGGCCGACGCATCGATCGCCAGGATGGTGCCGAAGAGCACATGCAAGAGATCGATATTCGAGCCGCGCAGCGAGACGATCAGTACGCCGAGCGCTAGGGATGCGAGGTAGAAGCTGGCAAAGCTCGCATCCTCCTGCAGCACGGTCATCCGGCTGACGGCGCCCGATAGCAGCGCCACCGACAGGCCGGCGATCAGGCCGCCAAGGCCCATCGCCGTCAGCGACAGCGAGCCGGCGACGAGGTAACCGATCGCCGCCCCCGGCAGCACGGCATGGCTCATGGCGTCACCCATCAGGCTCATGCGTCTCAGCATCAGGAAGACGCCGATCGGGCCGGAGCCGAGCCCGAGGCAAAGGCAGGCGACGAGGGCACGGCGCATGAAACCGAAATCGGCAAAGGGCGCGAGGAGGAGATCATAGGCCGTCATGCCGCCGGCGCCTCTTGAGGTTCGCAGGCCTCGGCATCCTCATCCCAGCGCTCGGCCATGGCGCGCGCCTTCATGAGATTGGTCGACGACATGACGTCAGTGGTCGGGCCCCATCCCACCAATTCGCGGGCAAGCAGCAGGGTCTGCGGGAAATGCGCGCGCACGAGTTCGAAATCATGCAGCACGGCGATGACCGTGCGGCCCTCGCCATGCCAGCGGGTGACGATATCGATCAGGTCCTTGGTGGTGCGGGCATCGATCGCGGTAAACGGTTCGTCGAGCAGGATGATGCCGGCATCCTGCAGCAGCAGCCGGGCAAACAGCACGCGCTGAAACTGGCCGGCCGACAGCGACCCGACATGCCGCTTTGCGAAGCCTTCGAGCCCGACGGCGGCAAGCGCCTCGCCTGCCCTTTTCACCTCGCCTGATGCAATGCGGCCGAAGGCGCCCGCCTTCTTCCAGGCGCCGAGCAGGACGGTGTCGATCACCGAGATCGGAAAGCGCCGATCGATCTCGGCCGCCTGCGGGAGATAACCGAATTCCGCCCGCCCCAGCCGATGCTCGACCCTGCCTTCGGCCGGCCGAAGCTCGCCCATGATCGCCTTCAGCAGCGTCGATTTGCCCGCCCCATTCGGCCCGGCAATCGCCGTCAGGCTGCCGGAGGCGAAAGCGCCGGAGACATGATGGATGGCGGGGTGCCTGTGATAGGCGACCGTGAGATTATCGAGACGGATCAGCGGCGTCATGGCAGGAGAACCGCCCAGTGGATCGCCAGCCAGAGCACGACAAGGACGACCAGCGTGATGCCGATCACCCTCGATAAAGCCGACTGTGCCAGCAGGCTGACGGAGGGGCGATCGGGGCTTGGGGGCATGGCTGATCCTACAATGTAATAACATTACGGTTATGTTATAACGATTGCGGCAGGATTGAGGCAGAGTTCGTGAGGTGCGGCCATTTGACAGCAAGCGCTTTTCAGCGCTTCAGCAGACATAATGCTCGAGGTCAAAGCTGCGTAAAGGTTGCTAGGGCGATCGACGGGGCGCAATGCGTTCGCATTCCGCCAATCATCGCTGCCCTTGCTCCAAGAGCAGCCCCACCCTCCGTCGTCCTCGGGCTTGCCCCGAGGATCCACTCTGCCCTCGATCGGCACCGGGCATGGATCCCAGGCTCGGTGGCCTGGGATGACGGAGAGTGGGGGAGCGTTTCTGCCAAACTCGCCGTCGGCGGCCGCCCCTCATCCGCCTGCCGGCACCGTCCTTCGGACCCCCGCTTGCGGGGCGAAGGGGATATGCCGCGCCCCTCTCCGTTCCCGTCCGCCCTTGCGAAAGTCCCCTCCCCAACCCCTCCCCACAAGGGGGAGGGACTAACCCGGCGCACCCGCCTCATCCACTCGAAACGGCGCAGATATGGAAAACCGGTGCGGCAGGTTAAGCCCCTCCCCCTTGTGGGGAGGGGTTTGGGGCGGGGTCTTGGGCGGGTCCGAAGCTCAGAGCTGTTCCAGCATCGCCGCAGCGCCCGAAACCGTCGCCTGGCCGGGGCTTTCCTCGACGTTAAGAGACTTCACCACGCCGTCTTCCACCAGCATCGAATAGCGCTTGGAGCGCAGGCCGAGGCCGCCGGCGGAGAGGTCGGCGTCGAGGCCGACGGCCTTGGTGAAGCCGGCGTCCCAATCGGCGAGGAAGTGGATCTTACCCATGCCGCCGGAGGATTGCGCCCAGGCGCCCATCACATGCCAGTCGTTGACGGCGACGACAGCGATGTCGTCGACGCCCTTGCCGAGGATGGTGTCGCGGTTTTCCAGATAACCCGGCAAATGGTTCAGCGAGCAGGTGGGCGTGAAGGCGCCCGGCACGGCAAAGAGGACGACGCGCTTGCCGGCGAAAAGCTGCTCGGTGGTGATTTCGACCGGGCCGTCGGCGGTCTTTTCCTTGAAGGTGGCGGCAGGAAGCTTGTCGCCGATCGCGATGGTCATGATCTTCTCCTTGAATTCCGGTTTTTGGGTTTTGGGTTCCGGCTGGGCGGCGGGCGCCGCAGGGGCTCTGCGGCGACTATAAGAGCCGGTCATTCAAAGGCAAGCGTGGTTTCCATCGCCCGCGCGCCGTCGATGACGAGCACGCCCCAGCGCTTGCCCGATATGTCGTAATTCTCAGGCAGCTTACCGATGGCGACATCGACCTTGAAGTTGGCGCCGTCGCGTTTACCGCCGACCTGCTTGGTGAAGGCATGCCCGCTCGGCCCGGTGACGATGATATCGGGGGCGGACTTTCCCGCGCCTGGGCTCTCGCCTGGCCCCTTGGCCGGCAAGACCAGCGTCAACGACAGCGTTTTCCGGTCAGGCGACATCGCATGCGCGGTCACGTCGAAATCGGCCGATGGCGGCTTCGGCAGCCTGGCCTCGGCCGCCTGGAGGATCGCCTCCTCCTCCGGGTGCGACTGGATGGCGGGGCCGAGCTTCAGCTGAAAATTCGCCTGGAAGGGGATGCAGATATCCCTGCAGATGCCGATGAAGGCCAAGGCATCGATCGCGACCGGGGCCTTGCCTGCCGCCGTCAACGACAGCGGCAGCGTCACCGGCGCATCATAGGCGATATCCTCGATCGCGCCGTTGAAAAAATGCTTGGGAACGGGATAGCCGATGGCATCGAGCGAAACACCGCTGCCGGCCGCGATGGTCACCTGCGGCGGAATGCCGTTGCCGCCGGGCTCTTTCCAATAGGTGATCCAGCCGGGTTTCGGCTCGATCTGCAGGGCGGCGCGGATTTTGCCGCCGGCATCGGGCGCCAGCGCCACCAGCCGCATGCGGCCGCCCTCATTGTCCGCCCAGGCGCTCATTTCCGCATGAGCGGAACAAAGGGGGACAAGGGCTGCTGCCGCCGAAAAGACCGCCATGAAAAGCCGACGCGAGACTGAGGAAATAATCATCATGGAACAACGGTTTACCGAAACTGAGGTTTCACCGCCAGAAGTCGCTGCGATTCAAATCTTCATTTTCAGTTGATTGATGTGTGACATTGGCCCATGTTTCTCTTGTCAAGGCCTCGGTGCGGCTGGCAGCAGGAGGAACGATGTCCTTATCGACGCTGAAGAACAGGCGGGAACGTGGCTTCTTCGATGGCCAGTTCCTCATCGCCATGCCCGGTATCGAAGACCGCAACTTTGCCCGCACGGTGATCTATATCTGCGCGCATTCGGATGCCGGCGCCATGGGCTTCGTCATCAACCGGCCGCAGAGCCTGACCTTCACCGATGTGCTGCTGCATCTCGATATGATCAAGCAGGAAGATTCGATCGTGCTGCCGAAGCGGGCGCGCGACTTCCCGATCCAGACCGGCGGCCCGGTGGAAAGCGGCCGCGGCTTCGTGCTGCATTCGGACGATTATTCCAGCGACTCCTCGATCCCGGTCAGCGACGACATCTGCCTGACGGCGACGCTCGATATCGTGCGCGCCATCTCCAAGGGCGATGGGCCGACGCGGGCGACCATGCTGCTCGGCTATTCCTCCTGGTCGGCCGGCCAGCTCGAAAACGAGGTGGTCAACAATGGCTGGCTCACCTGCCCGGCCAATGAGGAACTGATCTTCGACCGCAGCCTCGACGACAAATACGAGCGGGCGCTCGCCGGCATGGGCGTCACCGCCGCCATGCTTTCGGCCGAAGCCGGCCACGCCTGAGGTGGCCGGCCCGAGGTGGCTGGTCTTGATGTGGCTGGCCCGAAGATAGCGGGAACGAATTGCGCCAGATGACGTTTCATTTCGGCGAACATGGACGCGAGGTCCATGTCGACGAAGGAGACATCACTTATGGGTAGCACCAGCGACAAGATATCAGGCAAGGCCAACGAAATTGCCGGCAAGACCAGGCAGGCCGCCGGCAAGGCCATGGGCGATCGCGAGATGCAGGCCAAGGGCGCCGTTCAGGAAGCCAAAGGCAAGGGACAGGTCGCAACCGGCAAGGTCAAGGACAAGCTCAAGGGCGCCGTCGACCGGCTCTGAGCCAGAAGCGCATCCGTCATGAACCATGCCTGCTGCGCCTCTCGCGCGGCAGGCATTTTTAATCCACCCCTCTCGCTGTGCAGAGATAGACACGATGAAGCTTTTCGCCTGCGACAATTGCGATCAGGTCGTCCACTTCGACAACCGGCAATGCGTGCGCTGCAACCATCGCCTCGGCTTCCTGCCCGGCGATCTCGCCATGCATGCGCTGGAGGCGCGTGACGAGACGCTGTGGCAGCTGGTTTCCGATCCCGACCGCCACGTCCGCTTCTGCGCCAATGCCGGCCTCGACATCTGCAACTGGCTGGTGGACGGCGAAAGCGACAGCGAATTCTGCGCGGCCTGCCGCCATAACCGGCTGGTTCCCAACACCGACACCCAGAACGGCATCGACCGCTGGCGGCGCATCAGCCAGGCGCAGCGTCATCTCTTCTATTCGCTCTTGCGCTGGAGGCTGCCGCATCCCGACCGGCTGCAGGATCCGCAAGGCGGCCTGGTCTTCGATTTCCTCGAGGATTGCCTGCAGAGCGACGGCTATGTCGTGCCCGCCATGACCGGCCACGAGGAAGGCCTGATCACCATCCGCGCCGCCGAGGCCGACGATGCGACGCGCGAACAGGCGCGCAGTTCGATGAACGAACCCTATCGCACGCTGCTCGGCCATTTCCGCCACGAGAGCGGCCATTTCATCTGGAACAAGCTGGTGCGCGATCAGAATGGGCTTGCGGATTTCCGCGCCGTCTTCGGCGACGAACGGCAGGATTATGCCGCAGCCCTGCAAAGCCATTATGCCGGCGGCGCGCCCTTGGGCTGGCAGGACAATTTCATCAGCGCCTATGCGGCGTCGCACCCCTGGGAGGATTTCGCCGAATGTTTCGCCCACTACCTCCATATCGTCGACACGCTGGAAACCGCCCGCGCCTTCGGCATCGCCATCGATCCGCGCGGCCATGAGGAAATATCCGGCGAGGTCGATTTCCTCCCCTACCGGGCAAAAAGCGCCGAACAGCTGGTCAGCGCCTGGGTGCCGCTCAGCATCGCCATCAACGCCATCCAGCGCAGCATGGGCCAGCCGGACTCCTACCCCTTCGTGCTGTCCTCACCCGTCGTCACCAAGCTCGAATATCTGCACCGGCTGATCCAGGGCGCGGCGGCGGTGCGGCAATAGCCGGGGTAGATTGGTGGACATGTGTTGCCGCGGGAAACTTCGCTGATGTCGCGCGAGAAATGCCAACCGGCGGCCTCGCTGGCGTCAGGCGCCGCCCTATCCCCACCCTCATTCCTGTGCTCGTCACAGGAATCCAGCCACCGCGCGTCGGCGCGGTGAATGACTCATTCGACAGTAAAGAGTCTCCCGCGCCCAAGGACTTGGGCGCACTGGACGAGCACAGGAATGAGGAGCACGAGGAGAGGCACCCCCTAAAACGAAACCGCCTTGCCCTTCTTGAACGGCTCCATGCCCCTGCGCGCAAGTTCATCGGCGCGTTCGTTTTCCGGGTGGCCGGCGTGGCCTTTGACCCAGTGCAGCGTCACCTTGTGGCGGTTGCGGGCTTCCTCGAGCGCCTGCCAGAGTTCGGCATTCTTCACCGGCTTCTTGTCTGCGGTCTTCCAGCCGTTTTTCTTCCAGCCGAAGATCCACTTGGAAATGCCGTCCTTGACATAGGCGCTGTCGGTATAGAGATCGACCTCGCAGGGGCTCTTCAGGGCCTGCAGCGCCGAGATTGCCGCCAGCAGTTCCATGCGGTTGTTGGTCGTATCCGCCTCGCCGCCGCAAAGTTCCTTTTCGACGTCGCCGTAACGCAGCACTGCCCCCCAGCCGCCGGGACCGGGATTGCCGGAGCAGGCGCCGTCGGTGAAGATATCGACGTGTTTCATAGGCTCAATCCGTATTCGGCGGCTGAGCCGATCTGGCGGTGGAAACGCAGTTTGCGGAGATATTCGATCGGATCCTTCTTGGTGACCATGGCGCCTTCCGGCGTCGTCAGCCAATCATAGAGCCGCGTCAGGAAGAAGCGCAGCGCCGACCCGCGCGACAGCACCGGCAGGGCGGCGATCTCTTCATCGCTCAACGGGCGGACACTCTGATAACCCTCGAGCATCGCCGTCCCCTTGGTGATGTTGTAGGCGCCGTCCTTTTCGAAGCACCAGGCGTTCAGGCAGATCGAGACGTCATAGGCGAGCAGGTCGTTGCAGGCGAAATAGAAATCGATCAGGCCGGAGAGCTCGTCGCCGAGGAAGAAGACATTGTCGGGGAAAAGGTCGGCATGGATGACGCCGGCAGGCAGGCTCTTCGGCCAGGCAGCGGAGAGGAAATCGAGTTCGCCGCGGATCTCGGTCTGCAGGCCGGCCTCGACCTCGCCGGCGCGATCCGCCGACTTTTCCCAGAGCCCCCGCCAGCCGTCGATCGACAGGGCATTCGCCCGCTTCAGTTCGAATCCCTCGCCGGCCACATGCATTTCGGCCAGCGCCCGGCCGACCTCGCGGCAATGTTTGGCCTCCGGCTTTCTCAGCCACATGCCTTCGAGGAAGGAGATCAGTGCCGCCGGCCGGCCGGAGAGCGAGCCGAGCAGTGCGCCGTCGCGCCGCGGCAGCGGCAGCGGGCAGGACAGGCCCCGGGCGGAGAGATGCTGCATCAGGCCGAGGAAAAACGGCAGGTCGGTCTTTTCCACGCGCTTTTCATAGAGCGTCAGGATCAGCGGATCCTTGGAGGTGTGCAGCAGAAAATTGGAGTTTTCGACGCCTTCGGCAATGCCCTTGTAGGAGAGCAGGCTTCCCGCGTCATATTCCGTCAGGAACCATTTCAGATCGTCTTCGGCGATATCGGTATAGACTGCCAAGTGAGGTCGCCTTCATGCATTGCTGTTATTGGGTCCGCCGCGTTGATCATCCGGCGTCGTGACTTGATCCTGACGATCAGCCGTTGACGAAGGCCATGTCGGCCGCCGTCAGCTCGATGCTGCGCAATTCGCGGTTGACCAGGAAATTCTCGGTTTCCTGCACCGTCTCGGCCAGTTCGACCTGAGCGTCGAAGCGGGCGCGGAACGCCTCGATGATCTCGTTGACGATCACCTCGGGGGCGGAGGCGCCGGCGGAGAGGCCGAGCGTCGAAATCGCGCCGATCTCCTCCCAGTCGAGTTCGGCGGCGCGCTGCACCAGGATCGATTTCTTCGCCCCTGCCCTCAGCGCCACTTCGACGAGGCGCTTGGAATTGGAGGAATTCGGCGCGCCGACGATGATGAAGAGATCGCAGCCGGGGGCGGCCTGCTTCACCACTTCCTGGCGATTGGTCGTGGCATAACAGATCGAATCGGCCGCCGGCGCCGTCAGGTTCGGGAAACGCTGCTGCAGCCGGGCGATGACGCCGGCCGTATCGTCGACCGACAGCGTCGTCTGGGTGACATAGCCGAGATTGTCGGGATCGGCGGGGAGATAGGCGTCGGCATCCTCGATCGTCTCGATCAGCGACACCGAGCCTTCCGGCAATTGCCCCATCGTGCCGATCACCTCGGGGTGGCCGGCATGGCCGATGAGCACGACATGGCGGCCGAGGCGATTGTGGCGCATCGCCTGCTTGTGGACCTTGGAGACCAGCGGGCAGGTGGCGTCGAGATAAAAGAGATTGCGGCTTACCGCATCCTCCGGCACCGATTTCGGCACGCCATGGGCGGAGAAGACCACCGGCTGGGCGCGATGTTCGGTCGGGATCTCGTCCAGTTCCTCGACGAAGACGGCGCCCTTGGCCTCCAGCCCCTCGACGACATACCGATTGTGGACGATCTCGTGGCGCACATAGACCGGCGCGCCATAGGATTTCAGCGCCAGCACGACGATCTGGATGGCGCGGTCGACGCCGGCGCAGAAACCGCGCGGGCCGCAGAGCCTGATCGTCAAGGGAGGTTTCGCCGCAATATTCATGTCTTTTCCGTCAAAATTCCGTACCGCATCGGGATAAGCGACCTCTAGCCCAATATGGCCGGGAATTGAAGCGATACTATTGCCGAGGCTGCGTGCCGGGTTTGCGGAACCAGGAGATCGCCACCACGACGACGAGCACGGCGGCAAGCCCGTACCAGGTGAAGGCATATTGCAGATGGTCGTTCGGCAGATCGACCTGGGTGACGCCGCCGATCGGCAGGCCGGCCGGATTGGGGGTGGAATCAGCATCGACGAAAAAGGGAATGACGCGGGCTTTGTCGAGCCCGACGCTCTCGGCCATGACGTCGAGATCCTTCCAGTAGAAGATATTCTTGGCGACGTCGTTGTCGGGCACCACCCATGAGGGCTTGCCGGGCAGTTTGCTGCGCGCGAGACCGGTGACGGTCTGCTGATCCGTCAGCTGGCCCTGCATGCGCATCTCCGGTTCCTTGTTGTCAAAGGGAACGAAGCCGCGGTTGACGAAGAGCGCGCGCCCGTCGGCAATCTCCAGCGGGGTATAGATGTAATAGCCGGTCTGGCCGCGCCAGGTGGCGAAGAAGTGGCGCTCCTTGTTGTTGATGTAGCGGCCGGTGGCGGTGACCTTGCGGTACTCGATGTCGCCGCCGGAAGCCGCCATCGCCTCGATATCGGCGAGCGGCACCGGGGCGGCCACTTGCCGCGCGGCGATATCGGCCAGCAGGCCTTCCTTCCAGTGAAGGCGCTGCAGCTGCCAGGTGCCGAGCGAAATCAGGATGGCGAGCGCAATCAGCACCAGGATGCCGGTTGCCACAGGCAATCGGCGGCGCGGCATGGCATGGTCGATATCAGTCACTCAGGCGTCCTTCGCGGGCATTATGGCGATATTGCATGGCGATCAGGATGCCCTTGAACCAGCGCAGCGTCGCGAGCGACAGGATGATCGTCAGCGGACCGAAGAGCAGGATATGCACCCAGATCGGCGGGCCGTAATTCACCTGCAGCCACAGCACCATGCCGATGACGATGAAGCCGACGATGAGGATGACGAAGACGGCGGGACCGTCGCCGGCATCGGCGAAGGAATAATCGAGGCCGCAGGCCGCACAGCGCGGCTTCAGGCCGAGCAGGCCATCGAACAGCTTACCCTCGCCGCAGCGCGGGCAGCAGCCTTTGATGCCGGTCTTGACCGGATCGACAGGGGGAAAATGAGCACTGTCCTTGTTCATGTCATTCCTTCTCGGCATCCCATTCTGCCTTAACTCTCCCATAAAGTATTCGCAGCCCGAATGGAAATGCCTGCGCGCTTTCGCCACGCTGCATAATCCTCACATCGGAATTGATGTGAGGATTATACAGCAATTCAAAGTGTTACAGCGTCCTTTGCGTCTCTGAAAAGACACGCGGCGCTGTAATGATTCGCGCCAAACAGAAGAAGAAAACTGATGACCAATGACAGCCACGCCGGACAAATCATTATCCTCAACGGTGCGCCGCGCAGCGGCAAATCCAGCATCGCGCGCGCAATCCAGGAGGAGTTCGAAGGGCCCTGGCTCAATCTCGGCGTCGACAGCTACAATGCCATGACGCCGAAGCGCTACCTGCCCGGCATCGGCCTGAGGCCAGGCGGCGAGCGGCCGGAGCTCGAAGAACTGGTGCCGTTCCTCTATGCCGCTCTTTATGAATCGATCGCCATCCATGCCGGCCTGGGGCTCAATGTGGTCGCCGATCTCGGCCACCATGACAGCTATAGCAAGCCACTCGGCATTCTCGCCGACTGCGCCCGGCGCCTGGAAGATTTTCCCGTGCTGTTCGTCGGCGTGCGCTGTCCGATCGAGACGATCATGCGGCGGCGCGAGATCAGCCAAGAGGGACGCGAGACTCTTTACCTCAGAGCCACCGAAGATGTGCCGGTCCCCGAACCGGTGCAGCGCTGGCAGGACGAGGTACACCGCCCGGGCATCTACGACATGGAGGTCGATACGTCGGTTCTGACACCGCTCGAATGCGCCGAGGCGATCCGCCATCAGCTGGATCTCGGCCCTCCCCAGCCTTCAGCCTTCGAACGGATCGCCGGGGGGCGTTGAGGCGTCTGGCACGAAGCCCCCTCACCTCGGCCCAGGAGATTGCCGATGGCAGCCCCTTGCGCCTGCCGGTACCGTCCTTCGGACCCCCGTTAATGGGGCGAAGGGGATATGCCGCAGCGTCTCGATTCCCTCTTCTCCCCTCGGGGAGAAGGTGCCCGTAGGGCGGATGAGGGGGCCAGGAATGCCGGTCTTTCCAACAACATTCATGCGGGATGCGACCGCGCTCGCGTCGGCAAGGCGGGATAGTTAAGATGATAGGGCCTGCCGTGTGGCCCCCTCATCCGACCCTTCGGGCCACCTTCTCCCCGCTGGGGAGAAGAGGACATATGCGGCAACCTCTCGGTTCCTCGCCCGCTCTTGCATGGCACGCCCTCTGGCCTCCGGAAAGGTCGGGCTGTCGTGGATCCCACCAACAAAAAAGGCGGGCACCAGGCCCGCCTTTTCTCAAATCTCGTTCCGGTCAGCCTGCGGCCAGCGGAGCGCCCCAGCCGCCCCAGACGTAGATGCAGAAGAACAGGAACAGCCAGACGACGTCGACGAAGTGCCAGTACCAGGCGGCCGCCTCGAAGCCGAAATGCTGCTTCGGGGTGAAGTCGCCGCGCAGCGCGCGCAGCAGGCAGACCAGCAGGAAGATCGTGCCGACCAGGACGTGGAAACCGTGGAAACCGGTCGCCATGAAGAAGGTCGCGCCGTAGATCGAATTCTTGAAGGCGAAGGGTGCGTGGGCATATTCGTAGGCCTGCACCGAAGAGAACAGGATGCCGAGCAGCACCGTCAGAACCAGGCCCTGGATCAGGCCCTTGCGGTCGTTGTGCAGCAGTGCATGGTGCGCCCAGGTGACCGTCGTGCCGGACAAGAGCAGGATGACGGTGTTGTAGATCGGCAGGTGCCAGGGATCGAGAACCTCGATGCCCTTCGGCGGCCAGGTGCCGCCGGTGTAAAGCAGGCGCGAGGCCTGGATCGCTTCGTTCGGATAGAGGCTGGCGTCGAAATAGGCCCAGAACCAGGCAACGAAGAACATCACTTCCGAAGCGATGAACATGATCATGCCGTAGCGCAGGTGCAGCGAGACGACGCGGGTGTGGGCGCCCTCATGGGCTTCCTTCACCGTATCGGCCCACCAGCCGTACATGACGTAGAGAACCAGGGCGAAGCCGATGTAGAAGAGCCAGGGATTGGCAAGTTCGGCGCCGGCGAGCTTGAAGGAGCCGCCGCTCAGATAGCGCATGTAGCAGACGCCACCGATCGCCATGATGAAGGCGCCGAGCGAGGCGAGTATCGGCCACGGGCTCGGATCGATGATGTGATAGTCGTGATTCTTCTGATGAGCATCGGCCATGTAGCTATCCCCGGTGTCTTCCTTCACTCCGCTCCCGGCATAGCCGGAAACGAGCCTTGATCAAAGTTTCTTTTCAATCTTCACCGCTCCACCCTCATTCGAAGCCACAGGCTTCGGACCCTCTTTCGGGTAGAACGTATATGACAGCGTGACCGTATGAATGTTCTTGGATTCCACCGCCTTGACGATTTCAGGGTCGATGTAGAACACCACCGGCATGTCGAGCTTTTCGCCCGGCTTCAGGTCCGTTTCCGTAAAGCAGAAACATTGCACCTTGTTGAAATAGACGCCCGCTTCGCCCGGCGTGACGTTGAACACCGCCTGGCCGCGCTGGGTCTCGTTCGAACGATTCTCGGCGGTGAAATTCACCTGGATGGTTTCGCCGATCTTCGGATTCACCTCGCGCTCGACCGGCTTGAAGTCCCATTGCAGGCCGGGCGCGACATTGGCGTCGAAGGTGACGCGCATCGTGCGGTCGAGCACGACGCTCGACATCTGGTCGACGCGCTGCGTCGTGCCGTTGTAACCGGTCACCTGGCAGAAGATGCGGTAGAGCGGCACTGCGGCGTAGCTCATCGCGCCCATGCCGAAGACAAAGCTCAGGCACATTATGACGACGGCACCGTTGTTGCGGCCCTGTTTCTTCGGCGCGGCGGCGTTGTCGCTCATCCCATTCCTCCGCCGATCCTCACGATGGCCATCGCGTAGAACAAGACGACGAGGCCGGCCAGCACCAGCCCGAGGGCGATGTTGCGGTTGCGGCGCGCCTTCATCTGCTTTTCGGTAAGCTTGACAAACTCCATCAGAACCACCCTCCCGCATGCGAAGCCAGCACCGAGACCAGCCGGTCGATCATCAAGGCGGAGAACACGGCGAAGAGATAGAAGATCGAAAAGGCGAACAGCTTCTTGGCCGGGATCATCTTCAGATCGCCGTCGGGCATGCGCCAGACGGCGATGGAACAGATGATGAAGATCGCGCCGAGGGCGGTGGCCACCAGGCCATAACCGAAGCTCGCAAACCCGAGGAAGGACGGCAGGACAGCGCAGACGGCGGTCAGCACCGCATAGGCGACGATCTGATGTTTGGTCACCCGCTCGCCGGCGACATTCGGCAGCATCGGCACGCCGACGGCCTCGTAGTCGCGCATCTTGAAGAGAGCCAGCGCCCAGAAATGCGCCGGCGTCCACAGGAAGATGATCAGGAAAAGAACGGTGCTCTCGATCGTCACGCTGTTGGTCACGCAGGCCCAGCCGATCATCGGCGGGAAGGCGCCGGCAGCACCGCCGATGACGATGTTCTGCGGCGTCGAGCGCTTCAGCCACATGGTGTAGACGACGGCATAGAAGAAGATGGTGAAGGCGAGGATGCCGGCCGAGAGCCAGTTGACGGCAAGGCCGAGGATGACGACCGAAAAGCCCGACAGCACCAGGCCGAAGGCCAGCGCCTCGGAGGGTGCGACGCGGCCGGCCGGAATCGGACGGTTGGCGGTGCGGCTCATGACGGCGTCGATATCGGCATCGTACCACATATTCAGCGCGCCAGAGGCGCCGGCGCCGACGGCGATACAGAGGATGGCGATCAGGCCGAGGACGGGATGGATGTGGCCCGGCGCCAGCACGAGGCCGGCAAAGGCGGTGAAGACCACGAGCGACATCACCCGCGGCTTCAGCAATTCGAAATAATCGCGTGCACTCGCTTCCGACAATTCGCCGTCCTTTGCAAGCACCTCGTGATTGTCGATAACCGTCATCATTCCGTCCTGAATGTCAGAATATCGGGACGCCGTATCGAATGCGGCGTCCCGATACCCGCGCAATTACTTGATGCGCGGAAGCTGTTCCCACTGGTGATAGGGCGGCGGCGAAGGCAGCTGCCATTCGAGCGTCGTTGCACCCTCACCCCACGGATTGTCGCCGGCGACGCGCTTCTTGGCGAAGGCTTCGAAGACGCCGAAGAGGAAGATCAGCACACCGAAGGCCGAGATGTAGGAGCCGATCGAGGAAACATAGTTCCAGCCGGCAAAGGCATCCGGATAATCGATGTAGCGGCGCGGCATGCCGGCGAGACCGAGGAAGTGCTGCGGGAAGAACACCAGGTTGACGCCGATGAACATGACCCAGAAATGCAGCTTGCCGACAAACTCGTTGTACATGTAGCCGGTCATCTTCGGGAACCAGTAGTACCAGCCGGCGAAGATCGCGAAGACGGCGCCGAGCGACAGAACGTAGTGGAAGTGGGCCACGACGTAATAGGTGTCATGCAGCGAGCGGTCGAGACCGGCATTGGCGAGCTGGACGCCGGTGACGCCGCCGACCGTGAACAGGAAGATGAAGCCGATCGCCCAGAGCATCGGCGTGCGGAACGAGATCGAGCCGCCCCACATCGTCGCAATCCAGGAGAAGATCTTCACACCCGTCGGCACGGCGATGACCATCGTCGCGAAGACGAAGTAGCGCTGTGCATCGAGCGACAGGCCGACCGTGTACATGTGGTGAGCCCAGACGACGAAGCCGACGGCGCCGATCGCGACCATGGCGTAGGCCATGCCGAGATAACCGAAGATCGGCTTCTTGGAGAAGGTCGAGATGATGTGGCTGATCATGCCGAAGCCCGGCAGGATAAGGATGTAGACCTCAGGGTGACCGAAGAACCAGAACAGGTGCTGGTAGAGGATCGGGTCGCCGCCGCCTTCCGGAGAGAAGAAGGAGGTGCCGAAGTTACGGTCGGTCAGCAGCATGGTGATGCCGCCTGCCAGAACCGGCAGCGACAGCAGGAGCAGGAAGGCGGTGATCAGCACCGACCAGGCAAACAGCGGCATCTTGTGCAGCGTCATGCCGGGCGCGCGCATGTTGAGGATCGTGGTGATGAAGTTGATCGCACCGAGGATCGACGAGGCGCCGGCAATGTGGAGCGCAAAGATCGCCAGGTCGACCGCCGGTCCGGGCGTGCCGCTGGTCGCCAGCGGCGGATACATCGTCCAGCCGCCGCCCGCGCCGTAAGCGCCTGCCGGGCCTTCGACGAACATCGACAGCAAGAGCAGCGCAAAGGCCGGAACGATCAGCCAGAAGGAGATGTTGTTCAGGCGCGGGAAGGCCATGTCGGGCGCGCCGATCATGATCGGCACCATCCAGTTGGCAAAGCCACCGATCATCGCCGGCATGACCATGAAGAAGATCATGATCAGCGCGTGCGCCGTGGTGAACATGTTGAACATCTGCTTGGCGCCGTCGATCGCCGCATCGCCCTCATAGCCGTAGACCATCGAGGCCAGGCCGTGGAAGATCTGGATGCCAGGCTCCTGCAGTTCCATGCGCATGGCAACCGACAGCGCGCCGCCGATGATGCCGGCGATGATCGCGAAGATCAGATAGAGCGTGCCGATGTCCTTGTGGTTCGTCGAGAACAGCCAGCGATTGACGAAGCTCGGCTTGTGGCCGTGATCGTGGTGATCGTGATCGTCATGCGCGTGGTCGTGATGCGCGTGACCGTGAGAATGATCGTCGTGAGCGGAAGGTCCAGCCATTGTCCCGATCCCCTTTAATTACTGTGCTTCGGCAACATCGACGGTCTTTGCGGGACCATCGGTTGCAGCCATGAGTGTCTTGTAAGCGCCGGGCAGGTCGCTGGCGGCCGTGGTCAGCCACTGCTTGTACTTGTCCTCGGAGACGACGCGGATGGCGATCGGCATGAACGCATGGTCCTTGCCGCAGAGCTCGGAACACTGGCCGTAGAACAGGCCTTCGCGCTCGGCCCTGAACCAGGTTTCGTTCAGGCGGCCCGGCACGGCGTCGATCTTGACGCCGAAGGACGGCATGGCGAAAGCGTGGATGACATCGGTCGGCGCAGAGGTCACGAGAACGCGGACCGTCTTGTTGACAGGCAGGACCAGCTCGTTGTCGACGGCCAGGAGCCGGGGATAGATCGACTTGTCTTCCTTGCCGGCGGCGGCGCGATCCTGATCCTTCAGGAGGTAGGAATCGAAAGCCAGCGGGCTGTCGCCCGAACCTTCATATTCGTAATTCCACTGCCACTGGGTGGCGGTCGCCTTGATCGTCACGTCGGGATTTTCGGGCAGCGTCAGCTGCGCCGTCAGCAGGTTGAACGAGGGAATGGCGAGAAGAAGCAGCACCAGGACCGGCCCCACGGTCCAGGCAATCTCGATCAGCGTGTTGTGGCTCGTCTTCGAGGGAACCGGGTTGGCGCCGGCGCGGAACTTGACGCAGACGGCGATCAGCAGGACCAGAACGAAGAGCGTGATCGGAACGATAAACCACAGGGTATATTGTTCGAACCAGTGGATCTCCCGCATGATCGGCGTTGCCGCCGGCTGCAGCGTCGCCTGCCACGGCATTGGCTGGTCGGCATATGTGCCGGAAGCAAAAAGCAGACAGACCAGCGTGGTCAGGGCTGCATAAGCCTTCTTCATCACCTTATTATCTCCCTCGAGCGCTTGACCTGCAAAAATAGAGCGCAGAATCCTTGCCATCTTCTGCGCTTCAAACCACAGTTTGGCATTTGCCGCAACAGGTCAGAGCAATTGTCTATGCGGCATTTTTGCTGAAAGCATAGGCAGGCCGGAACGGCAAAACATCCCAAGTTTTTCATCAGCATATGAAAAATCGGCTTTCCGGCCAATCCGCGCGCGACACATTATTTCGCAAAGGTCCAATTTCCGCCGCAGTCCCCCGGTTTTCACGGGGTGGGGCTTTTCATTTCTGCTGGGCAGCTTCAACAATAGCCGCAATGATTCGATATCCAGAGGTTTCCATGGGTTTCCGTTCCCTCGCGCAGTCGCTTCTCGTGACCGCCAGCATCGCGGCCGCAGCGGCGACGCCCGTTTTCGCACAGCAACCCACGCCATCGCCAGCCAAGCCCCCGGCTTCCACGCCGGCCCCTGCGCCCGCCCCCACCCCGGCCCAGCAGCCCCCGGCCGCCGCCCCGAATATCCAGGTGTCGCCCGGCCAGACCCAGCCGCAGGCGCCGGGCACGGTCAAATCCAATCACGGCGCTTGGTCTGTCGTCTGCGACAAGCCGGCCGGGGCGTCGGCCGAGCAATGCGCGCTGATGCAGAATGTCATCGCCGAGGATCGGCCGGAGGTCGGTCTTTCCGTCGTCGTGCTGAAGACTGCCGACCGCAAGTCGAAGATCCTGCGCGTACTGGCGCCGCTCGGCGTGCTTTTGCCGAACGGCCTCGGGCTCAATGTCGACGGCAAGGATATCGGCCGCGCCTATTTCGTCCGCTGCTTCGCCGACGGCTGCTATGCCGAGGTCGTGCTCGAGGACGAGTTGCTCAAGACCTTCCGCAGCGGCGCCCAGGCAACCTTCATCGTCTTCCAGACACCTGAGGAAGGCATCGGCATCCCTGTCGATCTCAAGGGTTTTGCCGAAGGTTTTGATGCGCTGCCGTGAGGGTGGCCGTCTGCCGTGGGTCCGCCCCTCATCCGGCTGCCGCCACCTTCTCCCCGCGCGCGGGGCGAAGGGACCAAGCCGCAAGCTCTCCGCTCCCTCCAACCTCTCGCAGGGCAAGTCCCCTCGCCCCGCGAGCGGGGAGAGGGTTAGGGTGAGGGGCAGCCACTTACTCGTCATTCCGAACAAATCAGCCGCCAAACTGACTATGTCAAAGGGTCTCGCAACCACGCAGAGCAAGACGGTGGAAACGCTTACATCTCCTTCGAAAAGAATAATTCGGCCGCAGGGCTTCACTCCCTATAAGGTAGAGCCCTATCTAGATGACGAAGCGCATTCCCGAACGCATGCCCATTGGAGCCAGACCATGACCACCGATCTCCTGACGCTTTTCGATGCCGATGAAGCGACGATGCGCAGGCATGTCGCCGAGGCGCTGTCCGGCGCCGATGACGGCGAGCTGTTCATCGAGCATGCGCAGGCCGAAGCGCTAAGCTTCGACAATGGCCGGCTGAAGGGCGGCAGCTTCAACACCGAACAGGGTTTCGGCCTGCGCGCCGTTGCCGGCGAAGCTGTCGGTTACGCCCATGCCGGCGATCTCTCGGTCGCGGCGCTGAAGCGGGCGGCCGATGCCGTCGGGGCGGTGACGCGCGGCTATTCCGGCTCCTATGCTGCGGCCCCCCAGGGCACAAACAAGAAATTCTACGGCGACCAGAACCCGATCGGCCAGCCGAGCTTCGAAGAGAAGGTCAAGGTGCTGCAGGATATCGACGCCTATCTCAGAGGCAAGAACGACAAGGTGCGGCAGGTGACGGCCTCGGTCGCCGCCAGCTGGCAGGTCGTCGATATCCTGCGCGCCGACGGACATCGTGTGCGCGACATCAGGCCGATGACGCGCATCAATATCTCGGTCATGGTCGGCGAAGGCGATCGGCAGGAGAGCGGCTCCTACGGCCACGGCGGGCGCATCGGCTTCGGCGATTTCATCGCCGAGGGCAGCTGGCAATATGGCGCCGACGAGGCGCTGCGCCAGGCGCTCGTCAATCTCGAGGCGATCGACGCGCCGGCGGGCACGATGGATGTCGTGCTCGGCTCCGGCTGGCCGGGCGTGATGCTGCATGAGGCGGTCGGCCACGGGCTGGAAGGCGATTTCAACCGCAAGAAGACGTCGGCCTTTTCAGGCCTTCTCGGCCAGATCGTCGCCGCGCCCGGTGTGACCGTCGTCGACGACGGCACGATCGACAACCGCCGCGGCTCGATCACCATCGACGACGAGGGCACGCCGTCCGGCTACAACGTGCTGATCGAGAACGGCAAGCTCGTCGGCTATATGCAGGATCGGCAGAACGCCCGGCTGATGGGCATGGCGCCTACCGGCAACGGCCGCCGCCAGGGTTATGCCCATGTGCCGATGCCGCGCATGACCAACACCTATATGCTCGGCGGCGACAAGACGCCCGAAGAAATCATCGCCTCGGTGAAGAAGGGCATCTACGCCGTCTCCTTCGGCGGCGGCCAGGTCGATATCACCTCCGGCAAATTCGTCTTCGGCTGCACCGAGGCCTATCTGATCGAGAACGGCAAGGTCGGCGCGCCGATCAAGGGTGCGATGCTGATCGGCAACGGCCCGGATGCGATGAAGCGGGTATCGATGATCGGCAACGACATGAAGCTCGACACCGGCATCGGCAATTGCGGCAAAGCCGGCCAATGGGTTCCGGTCGGCGTCGGCCAGCCGCATCTGCGCATGGATCAGATCACCGTCGGCGGCACGCAGACCTGAGGGGGGAACCGATGGCGGAGATCGAAATCAGACCCTTCGCATCAGATGACGCCGATGCCGTGCTATCGGTGATCCTGCCGATCCAGCGCGAGGAATTCGGCATCGACATCACCGCCGATGCGCAGCCGGACCTCCGGGTCATCCCGGATTTCTATCAGTCCGGCAAAGGTGAGTTCTGGGTCGCCGTCAAGGACGGCGCCATCGTCGGCACGGTCGGGCTGAAGGATATCGGCAACAACCAGGCGGCGCTGCGCAAGATGTTCGTCTCAGCCGCGGTTCGCGGCCGCGAGCACGGCGTGGCAGCGTTGCTCCTCGATCGCCTCATCGCCCATGCCAGGGATGCCGGCCTCACCGATATCTTCCTCGGCACGACAGACAAGTTCATCGCCGCCCATCGCTTCTACGAGAAGAACGGCTTTAGCGAGATCGCCAAGAGCGCCCTGCCCCGCGCCTTCCCGCTGATGGCGGTGGACAGCAAGTTTTATCGCTATAAGGTCGGCTGACTCGATTTCGGGAAGGTGAAGGCGCAGCCGGATTTTCCGAAGACGGACGGCCCGGCTAAACTGGGTCCGCTCGCGGCGCATCACCAAAGGGATCTGCAACGGCAAGCGTCGAGATTACCCCGCACATGTGTTGATCCCGTCGCGAACGATCAACGCCCACTTTGGCCCAAGCCTTTCGCGAGCGGAAAGCGCCCTTTCACTTCCTGGCTCGCCCTCTTTGAACATCCTGACCGCGAGATCCTGATTATGCCCGCCCGCCACGAAAGTGGGGCCAGGATTGTAAACGGTGTTGCCGCTGTAGTAGCCGGTGTTCCCGTAGACAGTCGCCGTGCCCGTTGTCGTGTATGATCCGGGCATCTGCACGACACGGGTGGTATCCGTGCCTGCTTGTCCTAGAATAATATATCGATCATAGCCGGCCTTGATCGTCTCGATCGCGGCCTGCTTCTCAGCGACTTTCATCGCACCGATATCGCCGCATACTGGAGCGGCTTCGGTCTTGATGATGAGTTCGTTCTCCGAGGTGCGCATTGAACTGGATGCCGCACAGGAGGAGAGGAGTACAGCCATAAGCACGATGGCATTCTTGAATTTCATGTGATCCCCAGAAAGTCTTCCCAAGCTATGATTGGGTTTTGTTTTCGCAATAGAAGAAAGCTTAAAAGAAAACAGGCGTACCCCAGCTATATCCACAGAAAGCTTCGCGGCTGGATACCTATCACAGAACTCTTGCGACGGACTTGGTGTCCTCGTCCTGCATCAGCTCTTCGCCACCTCCGCTGGCCGAAACAGCCACTTACGTTCGATCGCGGCGGCGAGATCGAGATCGTTGTGGCGGGCAAACAGCAGAAGATGGCCGAGAACGTCGGCGGTCTCGTCGGCCAGGTCGCGCTTGATGTCTTCGGGAGAGCGGCCCTTCGCACGGCCGCGGCCTGTCAGCCGGTTCCATGCCTGGGTCAATTCACCCATTTCCTCCTGCAGCTTCAGCAGGAACCAGTCGGCATCGCGCTCGATGTTGTTGGCAGCGACATGAACGGAGGATGCGATTTCGAACTGGTCGGCAAGACGACGCAACATGAATGTTCTCCTTTTGTTTATGGAGGAGACGCTGATTCCCGTTGCTTGTCCAGAGTGAGAATGTGAGGCGTTGCGATCAGCTGTGGTCCGGCAGCAGCATGCAGTCATAGGAGCGCTGCTTCAGCGCATCGCAGGCCGAGACGGCGGCATCCTTGCTGGCGAAGCCGACGAAGCGGGCACGATAGATCTTGTTGGCGCCCTGCCCGACCGCTTCGGTATAGGGCGAGGCGGAAACCAGCGGCGCGCCGCCTTCAGACTTCGCCTGGGCGAGAAGTGCGCGCGCGGCATCGGCGCTCGGGGCGGCCGAGATCTGGATCTGCCAGTCGCCGTCGGTCTTTGCTGCAGACATTTTCGGCGCCTTGCCGGCATTCAGGATTTCGTCCATCGCGACCGGGCGGTCCAACGGCACGACCGCGTCATCGGCATAGGCCAGGCTCTTTGCCGCGAGATCGTCGGCCGGGCGCGGCGCGCTGAGCGGCACCGGAACATCGGAATCGTCGGCCGCCGACGCCACTTCGACAGGCTCCCTGCCGCCGACGCTCGCCACCAGCTTGGCGCTGCCGGAAGCGGAGGCGCGGCCGAGATAACGGTCGAGCAAACCAGCCATCTTGTCGTCGCGGCTGCGGGCGGTGCGGCCGCCGAGCACGACGCCGACGACGCGGCGGTTGCCGTCCCTGACGGCGCTGACGAGATTGAAGCCGGAAGCGTTGGTGTAGCCGGTCTTGATGCCGTCCATGCCCTGGTAGCGGTACATGAGATTGTTGTGGCCGCGCACGGTGCGGCCGCGGAAATTGAAGCTGGCCGCCGAAAACAGCCGGTATTCATTCGGATAATTCTTCATCAGCGCGACGGCGAGCGTCGACATATCTCGCGCCGTCGTCACCTGACGGCCGTCCGGCAGGCCCGATGCGTTGACGAAGACGGTGCGGCTCATGCCGAGCTGGCGGGCCTTGGCCGTCATCATCCGGGCAAAACCGCTTTCCGAGCCGCCGAGCGTCTCACCCATGGCGGAGGCCGCATCATTGGCGGATTTGATGATCATGCCATAGACCGCCTCGCGCACGGTGATCGTGCCGCCGGCCTTGACGCCAAGCTTGGTCGGCGGCCGCGCGGCGGCGTATTTCGACACCTTGATCGGGGTATCCCAGGCGATCTTGCCGCGTTTCAGCGCCTCGAAGGTGAGATAAAGCGTCATCATCTTGGTCAGCGAGGCCGGATGGTTCAGCGTATCGGCGTTTTCGGCGGCGAGAACCTTGCCGGTGCGGGCATCGAGGATCAGGGAAGCGCTGCCGGCAAGGGCTGCAAGAGGCGCCGAAACGGCAAGCGTTACGGTCAAAACAGCCGCCAAAAGCGTTCTCATGCATTATTCCCCTTGATGCCCTGGCCCTGGTTTCGCTGGCTCGATCGGCCGGCGCTTGTGCCGTAATGTGACAGAAGCGGCAAGTTTGGCGCGACTTTGAGGCAACGCCTATCATTTTTCCAGTCTTTTCATCGTCTTGGTTAACAGGAAATCAAAGACCCGTGCCGTTTCGGGATTCAGCAAGGCTTAAGTCCAGCTTGCTAGTTTCCGGGAAAGCTCGAGCGCTTCAGCTTTCATGGAAGCGGAGAATCGCTCTCGGTTTTCAATTGAACGCAATTCCGGGCGGAAAACCGCTTCACACTTTTCCTGGAATTGCTCTCGGGATAGACGCTTCATGACGGGACAATTCAAGCGATTGGGCAAGCGACTGGCGATCGGCGCCGGGCTCGAGCTTTCCTGGCTGCTTTCTTCGGCCGGGCTGATGCGGCAAGCGCGCGGACCGGGCGTCATCTTCACGCTGCATCATGTCCGTCCGCACATGCCTGAGGCTTTCGAGCCGAACGCGCATCTCGAAATCACGCCGCGTTTTCTCGATGCGGCGCTCGGGCGGCTCAGGCGGGAGGGCTATCGCTTCGTGCGGCTCGATCAGGTGCCGGCGCTGCTCGCCGCACCCGATGGCGGACCGCCATTTGCGGCCTTCACGCTCGACGACGGCTATATCAACAATCTCGAGCATGCGCTGCCGGTGTTCGAGCGGCACCGGGCGCCGTTCACGGTGTTTATCGCCAAGGGTTTTGCCGAGGGCTCGCACAGCATCTGGTGGGAGACGCTTGCCGTGCTCTTGCGCCGGAAACGCGAAATCCGCTTCGATTTCGGCCGCGGCAGCGAGCGCCTGGGGCTCGACAATCCGCAGCAGCAATGGCACGCCTTCGACCGCTTCGCTTGGTTTATCCACCGCTCCGACGAGGCCGGCGCCGTCGCCGCCATCGACAGGCTGGCGCGGGAAAACGGCATCGAGCCGACCGATCTCACCCGCCAACTGGTGATGTCGCCCGGTCAATTGCAACGGCTCGCCGGCCATCCGCTCGCAGCGCTTGGCGCCCATACGATCAGCCATCGCGCGCTCGCCCGGCTGCCGGAAGCCGAAGCGCGGATAGAGATGCAGGTTTCGGCCGATTACGTCGAGGCCGTGACCGGCATCCGTCCTCAGACGATCGCCTATCCCTACGGCACGCCGGAGGCTGCGACCGCCCGCGAGGCGAAGATCGCCCGCAATCTCGGCTTTACCGTCGCGGTCACCACCCAACCCGGGCTGCCGGCAGCGCGGCTGACCGGTTATCTCCCGCGCATTTCGCTCAACGGCTTCTACCAGAAGCGGCGCTATGTCTCGGCGCTCGCCTCCGGCATTCCGTTGAAGCTGATGGGCCGGTAGGCCCCTCAGGGATACATCCTGATCCTGTCCCATTTGCCTTCCGGTGACGGCCGGCGGAATTCGACCCGGTCATGCAGGCGGAAGTTCTGATCCTTCCAGAATTCGATCGAGGTCGGCCGAATGCGGAAGCCCGACCAGTAGGCGGGCCGCGGAATATCGCCGATGGCATAACGGGCGGTATATTCGGCCACGGCCTTCTCGAGCGCGAAACGGCTTTCAAGCGGGCGGGATTGTTTCGACGCCCAGGCGCCGATGCGGCTGCCGCGGGCCCGCGTCTTGAAATAGGCATCGGCTTCGGCGTCGGTGACGATCTCGACCGGGCCGCGCAGCCTCACCTGACGACGCAGGCTTTTCCAGTGGAAACACATCGCGGCTTTCTTCTGCCCCAAGATTTCACGACCTTTCTGGCTCTCGAAATTGGTGTAGAAGACGAATCCGTCATCGTCGAATCCCTTCAGGAGAACCATGCGGACATTGGGAAGCCCCTCATCATCGACCGTTGCCAGCGCCACGGCATTCGGGTCGTTGAGTTCGGAAGCCTCCGCTTCCTTCAGCCATTCGGCAAAGAGCTTGAAGGGTTCGCCACTTTCGGTAAAGTCACCGCTTGTTAACTCGTTTGCCGACATATTGGTTCAAATGCCCCGGATTATTCAAAACTCGCCCAGCTTTTGATAACTGGACAGGATGCAGGGTGGAAGTCATAGCAAAGTCATCTCGCCATACAAAGAGCCTGCAGCGCCGCAGCAGCGCCTTCTTCGTCATCGGCGTCGCCATGCTTTCGCTTTCCGGCTGCGTTTCGGGCGGCATGGATTTCCTGAGTGAAGCCAAGGTCGACCGCTCGGTTGCAACCGGCACCGTGCCGCAGACGCCGCCGAGCACCGACACGCTGTCCGACGAGATGACCGTGCGCAACGCGGTGACCTCGGCCGACGTGCAGAGGCTCGAGGGCCAGCCGCTTCCCTGGGCGAATGCATCGACCGGCAGCGCCGGCGTCATCGATACGATCGTCGAGAACAACGAATCAGGCCAGGTCTGCCGGCAGTTCCGCACCACCCGCCATTCCTATGTCGGCATCGCCAAATTCTACGGCAAGACCTGCCTCGTCGGCGGCGGCAACTGGCAGCTTTTAAGCTTTCAGCCGGAAAGTTAATTTCCGGCGGGAAAGTTAATTTCCGGCGGGAAAGTTAATTTCCGGCGGGAAGGCCGATCCGCCTGTCCCACAGGTTAACATCCGACCCCGTCCTGCAGAATGCTTAGCAAAGAGCTAACCATTCAGGGCAAAACACTCCGCATCTCTTCAAAGAAATAAGAAGTGATTAGCAACTCCGCCCGCACGATCGGTGTTGAGAGTGGCTCTGCCTGCCTTTCCGGCAGGTGGCGCCTCGCGGGTTGATTTTGGACTTTCGATATTGGACGGGGATGCGGGCAAGGCAATGGCTTCCCGCATCGCAACACCGGCGGTTTTGACATGCGCGATCCTTATAAAATTCTCGGCGTCAAGCGCGACGCGGCAGCCGACGAGATCAAGGCGGCTTGGCGCAATATGGCCAAATCAGCCCATCCCGATCACAATCAGGGCGACCCGACGGCGACGGCCCGGTTCGCCGAGATCGGCCGCGCCTATGAAACGCTGAAAGACCCGCGCAAACGCAGCCTGTTCGACAATGCCGTGCGGATGGCCGAAGCCAAGAAGCAGGAACAGACGATCATGCAGCAGCGCCAGGCCGCCCGCGAGGCTGCCGTGCGCGCCAAGGCGGCGCAGGCCAATGCCGAACGGGTGATGGAAGAGATTGCGCGCGCCGCCCAGAAGGCGGCAGCCGACAACTCCAGGCAACAGGCAGGATCGGCCGAGCCCGCCGACGAGATGGTCGAGCGTATTTTCGGCGCCCAGGCGCGCGCTGCTGGCGGCGGCCGGTCGCAGGGTCGCGCCCAGCAGGCGCAATACCAGCAGGCGCAGTCGCAGCAGACCCAAAACCAGCAGACACACACCGCCCAGAGCGAGGCCGGCAGGCGCGTGGATGGCGAGGCCGCCGAGACCGACGCCAAGAGCGACGAGGAGACCGGCGAGACCGTAGCCAATGCTGGCGCCAACCTGCCGCTGCCGCTCAGCATCCTGACCAATTTGGTGCGCCGGTTCACCGGCGCCAAGGATACGGGCATGGAAAAGGCGCCGGATGAGGTAACGACGGCGACGGTGACGATCGACGACGTGCTGAAGAGCGCCTGGATCACCGCGTCGCTGCCGGAGGGCCGCGAGATCGGCTTCGCCTTGCCGGCCGGCACGAGGGATGGTGACGAGATCAGGCTCAAGGGCCAGGGCTTCAAGCTGCCCGGCATGCAGCGGGGCGATGCCGTCATCGCCATTCGCATCGCGCCCGATCCGCGCTTCACGGTCGACGGTTTCGACCTGCACGCCGTGCTGCCGCTCAGCATCGAAAATGCCGTTCTCGGCACCGAGGCGCGCATCGAGGGACCGGGCGGGCCGCTCAACGTGACCATCCCCGCATGGTCGGGCTCGGACAAGACGATCAGAATCCCCGACCAGGGCCTGCCCCGTGACGAGGGCGGCAGAGGCGATCTCGTCGTCGAATTGCGCATTATCCTGTGGGAAAAACCCGACGACAAAGTCACCGATCTCATGCGGAGCATGCGCGAGGGCCTGTTCCTGTGAAATTTTTATGACATTCGCACCCTTTGTTACGATACCTAACAGTTGATGATCCAGGCCAAGCTTGAACCGATTAACGGCCTATGCCATAGGCAGGATCGATCAGAATTCCTAGGGAGCGAAATATGGCTCAAGCATCCGGCCTCATGGCAGGCAAACGCGGCGTCATCATGGGTGTCGCCAACAATCGCTCGATTGCGTGGGGTATTGCCAAGGCCATTCATGCGCAGGGCGGCGAAGTCGCGCTCACCTACCAGGGCGATGCGCTGAAGAAGCGCGTCGAGCCACTCGCCGCCGAAATCGGCGCGACGCTGGTCGGCCACTGTGACGTCGCCGACGAAGCCACCATCGACGAGGTTTTCGCCAATGTCGAAAAGCTGTGGGGCAAGATTGATTTCCTCGTGCATGCAATCGGCTTTTCCGACAAGGACGAGCTGACCGGCCGCTATGTCGACACCTCGGCCGACAATTTCGCCAAGACGATGCAGATCTCCGTCTATTCCTTCACCTCGGTCGCACGCCGCGCCGAGAAGCTGATGACGGATGGCGGCGCCATGCTGACGCTGACCTATTACGGCGCCGAAAAGGTAATGCCGAACTATAACGTCATGGGTGTCGCCAAGGCCGCGCTCGAGGCAAGCGTCAAATATCTGGCCGTCGACCTCGGACCGCAGAACATCCGCGTCAACGCCGTCTCGGCCGGCCCGATCAAGACGCTCGCCGCCTCCGGCATCGGCGATTTCCGCTACATTCTGAAGTGGAACGAATATAACGCGCCGCTGCGCCGCACCGTCACCATCGAGGAAGTCGGCGATGTCGGCCTCTATCTGCTGTCGGATCTGTCGCGCTCCGTCACCGGCGAAGTGCACCATGCCGACAGCGGCTATCATGTCATCGGCATGAAGGCGGTCGACGCCCCCGACATTTCGGTCGTCAAGGACTGAAGCATTCCCGGAGCCTAGACCGTGCTTATCTACGTGATCAGACACGGCCAGACCGACTGGAATGCCGAGCGCCGCCTGCAGGGCCAGAAGGACATTCCGATGAATGCCACCGGCCTGGAACAGGCCCGTCAGAACGGGCTGGCGCTTGGCGAAATTCTCGGTGACACGGTCGATGCATTCGATTTCGTCGCAAGCCCGCTCCAGCGCACGCGCGCGACGATGGAAATCGTCCGCACCGCCATGGGCCTGCCGCCGCTTGCCTATCGCACCGATCCCAGACTGGTGGAGATTTCTTTCGGCGACTGGGAGGGCTCGACGCTGAAGGAACTGAAGGCGACGCAGCGCGAGCGGGTGGCCGAGCGCAACGCCTCGAAATGGGATTTCATCCCGCCCGGCGACGACGCGGAAAGCTACGAAATCCTCTCCTGGCGCACCGGCTCATGGCTGCAATCGGTCGATCGCCCGACGGTCTGCGTCACCCATGGCGGCGTCATCCGCACGCTGTTCCAGACGATTTCAGACCTGCCAAAGAGCAGCGCCGCGGAAGGCGCAATCCCACAGGACCGGATCGCCAGGATCGACACCGCTGAGCGGACGATCGTCTGGCTGTAGGCATCGCCAGCCCGTTCAGTTAGGTCGGATTGGGGATGCGAACGAGCTGTTCGGCCATGATGTGAATCGGGATTTCCGGCAGACTTGAAGTGAAGCCATTCAGCTCGAAAAGGTCTGATATAACAGCGACAACTTTGGGCTTGAGGGCTTCGAAAGTGTCGGCCTCGATGGCCAGCCCTTCGATATCCTTGCTGCTGGCAACCCAAACACCAGCCTCTTCATCCCAATCCGCGCGCACTACGATCGAGGCGTGCTTCATACGATTGTTCTCCAGAAACCGCCTACTTGACGATATCGAGATCGTTGATGACGCGTTTGCCGTCGACCTCGGTATAGAAGACGATCACCTTCACGCCGGCTTCGAGGCCGTCGAAATTGAATTCCTCGGGCGCCTGATAGGTTTTGCCGTCATCGAGCGTCAGCACGAGATTTGCTGTGTCGACCTTCTTGATGGTCGCCTCGACATCGGCGCTCTCGGCAAAACCGCTCATCGGCGACAGGAAACTTGCTGTGGCCAGAAGCGTGGCGACGACGAAACGCATGGCGACAATCCTTTTGAAACGCTGCACGAGAAGCTGCACGAAAAAATGACTGGCCACAGATAGCCTCCTGAATATGGCGAAAATTGCCCGGAAGAATGGCTTTTCCCGCCCAATTGATGAATAGGATTTTAAATATAATCAAGATGCCGCGTTTACCGCGGTTTTCCCTTCCCATGATTTTTCGGCATCGCCTTCGGGCAATCGTAAATTAACCCCCGCGCCCTACAGTTGCCCGGAATATGGGAGTTTCATTTTGCTTTCCAGGCTGAGCGACAACAAGCAGTTACGGCGCGTGTTGAAGAATACCCGCGTCTCGTTTCTGGTTTCATCGTTCGCCGCCCTTGTCGTCATTCTGGTCGGCTTCGGCCTCGACCGGGCCAATACTCAATCTTCCATGCGCGAACTTCATATCCGCACCGAAAGCGAGGCGAACCTCATCCGCGCCCGGGTGATGGCCGAGATCAACATGGACCTCAGCATCGTCCGCGACCTTTCCAACCTGATCTCCGTCAGCGCGGCCAGCGGAGAGGAGATAGAGCGGCAGATCAACTGGCTGCTGATCCAGAATCCGCCCTTCATCCATATCGCCGTCGCCCCCGATTTCATCGTCAGCAACGTCTATCCCCCGCAATCCGGCAATGAGCAGATCGGCCGCGACGTGCGCGAGACACTGTTTTCACGCCAGGCGATGACGCCCGCGGCCGGCGATCAGTCGGCGCGCTTCTATGGCCCGGTCGCGATCGACGGCCGGGGCGCCTTTGCCATATTCTTCCCGGTTTTCGTCAAGGAGAACGGCCAGCGGCGGATCTGGGGGGCGGTCGAACTCGTCATCGACCAGCAGATGTTCTACGAGGCGACCGGGCTGATGCCGGCGCGCGACCGCGAGAGCCAGGAACGTTATCCGCATCTCGACCATCTTTCGATCGCCATCCGCGATGTCGGCTCGCCGGCGAAGGCCGCGACGGCCGCCCCCTTCTTCGGGTCGTCCGATATCGACGACAAGGATCCGATACGCCAGAGGATCGGCTTTCCCGGCGGCAAATGGGAGCTTTCCGTCGTTCCGAACAGCGGCTGGGACGCGATACCGGAAAACCGAACCGAGCTGCGCCTGATCGTCGCTGCCGCCGGCTGCATCATCATCATCCCGATCTTCTTCGCCACGCTGCTGCTCGGCGAGCGCAACCGCAACATCACCGAGTTGGAGACACGCGAGGCGAAACTCAAGGAGCTGTCGCAGCGGCTCGATCTGGCGCTGGAATCTTCGAATATCGGCATCTGGGAGCTGCAGGATCAGACCAATAACCTGCTTTGGGATGCGCGCGCCGCGGCCCTGCACGGCAAGCCGGCGCAGGAGACAGGCTGGGGGCTCGATGAGTGGCTGGCGGCGATCCTGCCCGAGGACCGCGACATCGCCGAAGTGCACTTCTTCAGCTGCAGCATTGCCGGCGCTGCCTGTACGGCGCAGTACCGCATCCTGCTTGCCGATGGCGGCATCCGCCACCTGCGCTCGGTTGGCGCCTTCTATAAGGATGCCGGCGGCGTCAGCAAGACGATCGGCATCGTCTGGGACGTGACGACAGATGCGGAGACGACCGACACGCTGCGCAAGGCCAGGGACACGAGCGAGGTCAAGAATGCCGAGCTGGAATTGGCGCTTGAAGAGCTTTCCAGCCGCGAGGGAGAGCTCGCCGAGCTGTCGAGCCGGCTCGACCTTGCGCTCAACTCCTATCAATGCGGCATCTGGGAAGCGCGGCCCGGCCGGGGCGGCTCGATCTGGAACGAGCGCATGCACGAGCTCTACGGGCTTGCCCCGCGCAACGGCTTCATGACCGAGGAGACCTGGCTCGGCTGCATCCACCCCGAGGATCGGGGCCTGGCGCTCGAAAGCGCACGTTACTTCAAGAAGAACGGCGATACGCACACCCTGGTCTGCCGAGTCATCGCCAGCGACGGCTCGGTGCGCTATGTGCGCTCGGTCGGCAAGGTTCACCAGACGGGAAGCGGCGAGACGAAGATCATGGGCATCGCCTTCGATGCCACCGAAGACATGCTGATGACCATCCGGCTGAAGGCGGCCAAGGACGAGGCGGTCGCCAAGAATATCGAGCTCGAGCTTGCCAAGAACAGGATCGAACACAACTCGCTGCATGATCCGCTGACCGCGCTCGCCAATCGCCGCAAGCTCGATATCGCGCTTGAAAAGCTCACCCATGACGGCCGCCGGCAGCGGCAGAAATTCTCGATCCTGCACATCGACCTCGACCGCTTCAAGGAAATCAACGACACGCTCGGCCATGCTGCCGGCGATGCGATGCTGGTGCATGCCTCGAACGTGCTCGCCAGGAACGTTCGCGGCAGCGATCTCGTTGCGCGCATCGGCGGCGACGAGTTCGTCATCCTCGCGCTCGACGTCGGCGACCAGGAGATGGCCGAGCTTTCGACACGGATCATCGAGGAGATGCGCCAGCCGATCGATTTCCAGGGTTTTTCCTGCCGCTGCGGCGTGTCGATCGGGGTGGCTCTCGCCAACGGCATCCATGTCGATGCGCGCAAGGTGCTGATCAATGCCGATATCGCGCTCTACCGTGCCAAGAGCCTGGGCCGCAACCGCTTCGAATTCTTCAATCACAATCTGCAGGCCGATGTCATCAACACCAAGCGCACGGCCGACGAGATCCTCGCCGGCATCGACAATGGCGAATTCACCGCCTGGTATCAGCCGCAATTTTCAGCCCGAACGATGGAACTGACGGGCGTCGAGGCTCTGGTGCGCTGGAAGCATCCTGCCAAAGGGTTGCTCACCCCCGACAAGTTCCTGCGCATCGCCGACGAGATCAATGTGGTGCAGACACTCGACCGCATCGTGCTGGAAACGGCGCTGCGCGACAAGATGCGCTGGACGGCGCTGGGCATTGCCGTGCCCAAGGTCTCGGTCAATGTCTCGGCACGGCGGCTGCATGACGGCAGCCTGCTGGAATCGCTGGCCGATCTGTCGATCCGCCCGGGCGAGCTCTCCTTCGAACTGGTGGAATCGATCTTCCTCGACGAGAGCGAGGATGTCGTCTCGCACAATCTCGAACGCATCAAGGCGCTCGGCATCGATATCGAGGTCGACGATTTCGGCACCGGTCATACCTCGATCGTCAGCCTGTTGAAGCTGAAGCCGAAACGGCTGAAGATCGACCGCCAGCTGGTGCAGCCGATCGTCAATGCCTCGCAGGAGCGGGCGCTGGTCAGCTCGATCATCGAGATCGCCCGCTCGCTCGGTGTCGAGACGGTGGCCGAAGGGGTGGAGACGGCAGCCCATGCCGCGCTGCTGCGCGATCTCGGCTGCGATATTCTGCAGGGCTATGCCTTCTCGCGGCCGCTCTCCTTCGAGGATTTCACCACCGAAGCCACAGGAACGGGATGGCGGCTGGCCTCGTGACCGCCGCCTTCGGATGGAGGGACGTCGGAATGCGCCGTCGTCCGGAAACAGCATTTCCGCCGCGGCCGGTTCGACGCAAAGAAAGGCTTTTGCCTCAGCGGTTTTTTGGCCTATGAGTGTCGCGCCTTTTCAAGCAATGGCGCGACCGGCTTTGGCGCGCCACCGTGGGAACACATGTCGCACAATACATTCGGTCACCTCTTCCGCGTAACCACCTGGGGCGAAAGCCATGGGCCGGCGCTCGGCTGCGTCGTCGACGGCTGCCCTCCGGGGCTGCGCTTCACGCTTGCCGACCTGCAGGTCTGGCTCGACAAGCGCAAGCCCGGCCAGTCCCGCTTCGTGACGCAGCGGCGCGAGGAGGATCTGGTGAAGGTGTTGTCCGGCGTCATGCTGGATGCCGACGGCGAGACGATGACATCAACCGGCACGCCGATCTCGATGCTGATCGAAAACACCGACCAGCGCTCCAAGGATTATGGCGAGATCGCCCGGCAATACCGCCCCGGCCATGCCGATTATACCTATGACCTCAAATACGGCATTCGCGACTATCGCGGCGGCGGCCGCTCCTCGGCGCGCGAGACCGCTGCGCGCGTTGCCGCCGGCGGCATCGCCCGCCTCGTCGTGCCTGGCGTGACGGTGCGCGGCGCCCTGGTGCAGATCGGCAAACACAAGATCGACCGGCGCAACTGGGACTGGGACCAGGTCGGGCAGAACCCGTTTTTCTCGCCCGATGCGGCGATCGTGCCGGTCTGGGAAGAATATCTCGACGGCATCCGCAAAAACGGCTCGTCGATCGGCGCCGTCATCGAAGTGATCGCCGAAGGTGTGCCGGCCGGCCTCGGCGCGCCGATCTATGCCAAGCTCGACCAGGATATCGCCTCGCTGCTGATGTCGATCAACGCCGTCAAGGGTGTGGAGATCGGCAATGGTTTTGCCGCTGCCGAAACCTCGGGCGAAGACAATGCCGACGAGATGCGCATGGGCAATGACGGCACGCCGATCTTCCTTTCCAACCATGCCGGCGGTATTCTGGGCGGCATCTCGACCGGACAGCCGGTGGTGGCGCGTTTTGCCGTCAAGCCGACTTCGTCGATCCTGACCGAGCGCCAGTCGATCGATGCCGACGGCAAGAATGTCGACATCCGCACCAAGGGCCGGCACGACCCTTGCGTCGGCATTCGCGCCGTGCCGATCGGCGAGGCGATGGTCGCCTGCGCCATCGCCGATCATTATCTTCGCGACCGCGGCCAGACCGGCCGCCTGAAATAGGAGCGTCCCATGGCTTATGATCAGAAGCGCGTCGTCGACGCCATCAGGGCCTTCGAGGCCGGCGAGATCGTCGTCGTCATGGACGACAATGACCGCGAAAACGAGGGCGACCTGATCGTCTCCGCCGTCCATACGACGCCGGAAAAGATGGCCTTCATCGTGCGCCATACCTCCGGCATCGTCTGCGCACCGATGCCGAAGGAAGAGGCCAAGCGCCTCAACCTCAACGCCATGGTGGCGGAAAACGATTCGGCCCATACGACGGCCTTCACCGTCTCGGTCGATTTCAAGCACGGCACGACGACCGGCATTTCGGCCGACGACCGGACGCTGACGGTGCGCAACCTCGCCAATCCGAATGTGGGTGCGGCCGATTTCGTCCGTCCCGGCCACATCTTTCCGCTGGTCTCCCGCGAAGGCGGCGTGCTGATGCGCTCCGGCCATACGGAAGCCGCCGTCGACCTCTGCAAACTTGCCGGCCTGCCGCCGATCGGCGTCATCTCCGAGCTGGTCAATGACGACGGCACCGTCACGCGCGGCCCGCAGGTGGTCGATTTCGCCGCGCAGCACGGGCTGAAGCTCGTCTCCGTCGCCGATCTCATCGCCTATCGCCAGCGCAAGGAAACGCTGATCGAACATGGCGCGAGCTTCGATGTCGACACGCCGTTCGGCAAGGCCAAGGCCCATACCTATGCCCTGCCCTGGGACCCGATGCAGCATCTCGCCGTCGTCTTCGGCGACATCCGCGACGGCGTCGACATTCCGGTGCGCCTGCATCCGGAAAATGTCGCCGAGGATCTGTTCGGCAAGAACAGCCCGGTCGATTTCTACATGCAGAAGATTGCCGAGGAAGGCCGCGGCGTCATCGTCTATCTGCGCGAAGGCTCGGTCGGCGTCGGCCACACCGACAATGGCCGCAAGGCCCGCAGCCAGGGCCGCGAGGCCCATGCCGAAGCGCAGACCCGCGACAGCGAATGGCTGGAAATCGGCCTCGGCGCCCAGATCCTGAAGGACCTCGGCGTCAGCTCGATCAAGCTGCTCACCAGCCGCGAGCGGCATTATGTCGGCCTGGAAGGTTTTGGGATCAAGATCAGCAAGACGGAGATCTGCTGAAAAACCCCTCCCCAACCCCTCCCCACAAGGGGGAGGGACTAACCCGCGGCGGGGTCCTGCCACCAAAAAGCGCCGCTACATGCTGCATCGTCAGGAATGAAACTCGACGGGGCCACACGGCCGCCCCTCCCCCTTGTGGGGAGGGGTTGGGGAGGGGTCTTTTTCTGCCGCAGCTCCGGCGAAGGGGACTACCCTCTCCACCCCTCCAAAAGCACCACCTTCTCCACCCCCGCAAACCGCGCCACCCGGTCCAGCTCGGCCTCCAGCCGCTCCAGCCGCCCGACAGACGCCTTCACGCCCGGTTCCAGCCAGAGCCGTTTGACGTCGAGCGTCGATTTCTTCCGATCGGCCTTCATGTCGATGCGGCCGATCAGCCGGTCGCCTTCGAGCAGCGGGAAGACGTAATAGCCATATTCGCGCTTCGGCTCGGGCACGAAAATCTCGATGCGGTAGAAAAAGCCGAACAGGCGTTCGGTGCGGTTGCGGTCGCGGATCATCGGATCGAAGGGGCTGAGGACGCGGATGCGCGGCGGCGCGCCGGGGTAGTTGTCGAGGGTCGAGAGGAAATCGGCAAAGGCCCAGGAAGGGCGCGGCTTGGCCTCGAGCGCCGGTTCGATCAGCACTTCGATCAACTCGTCGCGATGGGCTGATACCCAGGCCTTGGCCTCATCGGGCGAGACGAGGTTCCAGAAGGCTGCGATCTCGCCATGGGTGGCAAAACCGAGCCGGGCGAGCGCGCTGCGGCAGGCCCAGTCGACGAATTCCTCGCGGCTCACCTCCGGCTTGCGGAACTCCTCCGGGATGACGCGCTCGGTGAGATCATAGATCTTCTGGAAGTTCGAGCGCCCGGCGATGGCGAACTTGCCGGTGTGCCAGAAATATTCGAGCGCCGTCTTGTTCGGATGCCAGTTCCACCAGCCGCCGGAGACGTGGCCATCGGCCTTGATGTCGCGCGCCAGGATCGCGCCGCCGCGCTCGACGCGCTCGTAGGTTTCCGCGAATGCCGCCTCGAAACCCTCGCCGCGCCATTTGCGCCAGCGTTCGACGATCACCTTCTCCTGATGGCGGAACTTGTGCTTCCAATAGACGAAGAAGGCGCTCGGCAGGATGGAGGCGTCGTGCGTCCAATGTTCGAACAGCGCCCCGTCCTTTTCGAGCAGCGCGGTCAGGTGTTCGCGCCTGTAGGTCTGGTTGCGGGAAAACAGGATCTGATGATGCGCCCGCTCCACCGTCTGGATGCTGTCCACCTGGACGAAACCCAGCTCACGGATGAGCTGCAACAGGCCCTCCTTGGTCAAAGCGCGGTTCGGCGGCGCGCTGAGGCCCTGCTTGGCAAGAAAGACACGACGGGCGTCGGAATTGGAAAGCAGATTCGTCATGGGCACATCATAACGCGGAAAATCTTCCTAGCCACCCGATATCGACCCAATATCGACATCGCGATTTGCGCTTTCATCATCATCGATTCCCCGTATAGAAGCACTGCTGTCAGGTTGGCGCCAATGGCTGCCGCTCACCCCAACCTTGCCGGGGCCGAGCCACTCGTCTCGGCCCGTCCTTCGGACCCCCGCTCGCGGGGAGAAGGGACGTGCCAAACGCAACGTCGAGGGTAAAGGAAGCCGGTGCGGCATATCCCCTTCTCCCCGCCTGCGGGGAGAAGGCGCCGGCAGGCGGATGAGGGGCTGGTCTCGGCAATCTCCTCCGGTGAAAAATGCGAGGGATGGGTTTGGATATTCGTTTCGAAGGTGCCGGGGTCAGTTTCGGGACGCGAGTGGCGCTGCAGCCCTTGACGCTCGGCGTCAGCGGCAAACGCATCGGCGTCATCGGGCTCAACGGTTCGGGCAAGACCACCTTCGCCCGGCTGATCAACGGGCTGACCAAGCCGACCGTCGGCCGCGTCACCGTCAATGGCCGCGATACCAGCGACGAAAAGACCGCTGCGACCGATGTCGGGTTCATCTTCCAATCGCCGCAGAACCAGATCATCCTGCCGATCGTCAAAGACGACATCGCTTTCGGGCTGAAGCGGCGCGGCTTCACCAAGGCGGAGATCGAGGCGAAGGTAGCGGGCGTGCTGGCCCGCTTCGGCGCCGGGGCGCTGGCCGAGCGCCGGGCGCACGAGCTTTCCGGCGGCGAATTGCAGGTGGCCGCCCTCTGCTCGGTGCTGGCGACGGGGCCGGGCATTCTCATCCTCGACGAGCCGACCAATCAGCTCGACCTGAAGAACCGGGCGCTGGTCGAGAAGATCATTGCCGGACTTGACGAAAGCGCCATCATCATCACCCATGATTTGGAGCTGATCGCCGGTTTCGAGCGGGTGCTGCTGTTTCATGAAGGGCGGCTTGCCGCCGATGCGCCGGCTGCCGAAGCGATCGCGCGCTACAGGGAGATCGCCGTCTGATGCAGTCGCTCTATGTCGAAGGCAACAGCCTGATGCACCGGCTCTCGCCGCGGCTGAAGCTGTTGTCGCTGACGGCCTTCGGCATCGTGCTTTTTATCAGCGACAACCTCATCCTGCTTTCGATCGCCGTGCTGCTGACGGCGGTTCTCTACCGCATGGTCGGCCAGCCGCTCGGCGAGGCGCTCAAGCGGCTGCGGCCGATCTTCCTGACGATTGCGGTCGTGGCGCTCTTCAATCTGATCTTCAATCCCTGGCAGGCAGCGCTCGTGCCGCTGCTGCGGCTGACGGCGCTGATGCTTCTGGCCGCCGCGGTGACGGCGACGACCTCGATCACCGAGTTCATCGACGAGGTGACGGCGCTTGCCCGGCCGCTCGAACGCACCGGCTTGGTGCAGGCCGACGATATCGGTCTGGCGCTCGGTCTGGCGCTGCGTTTCGTGCCTGAGATCGTCGGCCGTTACCAGGCGATTCGCGAGGCGCATCGGGCGCGCGGGCTGAAGGTCCGGCCGATAACGCTGCTTGCGCCGCTGATCATCCTGACGCTCAGGGATGCGGATAATATCGCCGCGGCGATTGACGCGCGCGGCATTCGGCGGCATGTGAGTTAACGATCTATAAACAGGAATTGATGATGAGCACTCGCGACCTCGTTCTTACCGCCCTTTTTGCCGCGATCATCGTGGCGCTCGGCCTGCTGCCGCCGATCACGCTCGGCTTCATCCAGGTGCCGATCACCGCCCAATCCCTCGGCGTCATGATGGCCGGCGTCGTGCTTGGCGCCCGGCGTGGCGCCATTGCCGTGCTGATCGTGCTGGCGCTGGTTGCGGCCGGCCAGCCGGTGCTTTCCGGCGGCCGCGGCGGGCTTGCCATCTTCGCCTCGCCGTCCGCCGGCTTCCTGGTCGGCTGGATTTTCGCCGCCTTCGTCACCGGTTATCTCAGCGAGCGGCTGGTCAACCATCAGCAATCCGGTTTGGTGCAGGGCGTGAGCTTCTTTCTCGCCGCCGTGATCGGCTGCATCGCCGTGCTCTACGCCTTCGGCATCACCTATCTCGCGACCGCCGGCGGCATGGGCTTCCAGAAGGCCTTCATCGGCTCGATGGCCTTCATTCCCGGCGACGTGATCAAGGCTTTCGTCGCCGCCCTCGTCGGCCGCGCCGTCATGGTCGGCTATCCCCTGCTGCCGGCGCGCGCTTGAGCGCGTAAAGGCCAGATTACTGCGCATGCCGCCAACGGCCGCCTTCCAAGCGAAGGCGGCCGTTGTGCGTTGGTGGTCAACTTGCGTCATCGACCCGGCTCGGCGGCGGCCGGTGGCGCCTCGTGCCGAGAGCGGCGCGTCGATGCTCGGGTCAAGCGCGAGCAGGACAGAGGGTGGGTGCGCTCCGCCTCGGCCGACTCCCCTCCTTGATTTCACCCCTAAACCCGGGACTCCTTCGCCCGAAAATCGACGCGTTGCCCAAGCCGGTCGAGGAACTCCCGCAAAAAGCTGCGGATAGGCGGTTCTCCCCATTTGCACACGGCGAAGGACATTGCGCAGATGATCGCGACGGCGAGAGTGAGCGCCGGCAGCGGCGCCATTCCCAGGTCGGTCAGCCAATCGAGAAGCTGGACGCCGATTGCGAAATGCAGGAGATAGAGCGGGTAAGTCATCGCGCCGACGGTCTTGATCGATTGAAGGAAGGAGGCCGGCAGCCGGCTGATCCGCCTGCCGTAGCCAACGCTTGCAGCGATCGATGTCACCCCCCCCAGCCAGATTCCGATTGCGGGGAATGATGAGAAGGAATGACCCGCTGTCGCAAGCGTGCGGTCGCTGGCGTTTTCGCCTGCCATGTAGATCTGCACAGCCCCCGTCACCAGGGCGCCGAGGAAACCCAGCCAGGAAATCCGGCTCATCCGACCTTGAAACAGCAGCCATATGTAGATGCCGAGGGCAAACTGGCAGCCGTAATAGAAGGGAATCGCCCGCCAGGCGGTCTCGGTGAATATCGTCGGGATGGCTGCATCGGGAAAGGCATATAGCAGGGCGATGAAGACCGTGCTGGCCAGCGACAGTCCGAAAGCCAACGCGGGCATCCTCGTCTTTTGCCCGGTTACGCACATGACAAAGACGATCGCATAGAAACAGATCTCACATGCCAGCGTCCAATATTGGCCGTCTATCCATGGCCCGCCAGGATAGAGCGTGATCGAGCGCAGATAATTCTTGAGGATGCGCCGGTTGACATCGTCGGTTGCGATGACGATCAGCGTCAGCGACGCACAAATCCATACCGCCGGATAGAGCCGCAGAATTCGCCCCTTGAGAAACGACATCGCAGTGGCCGAAGCGGCGGAGTTGACGATGACGAAGCCCGATATGACGAAGAACAATTCGACGCCGACCCATCCGGGCTGGGCGATATTCTCGATCAGCGGCATTCGGTACGGCCTGAGATATAAGGGAGAAGCCCAGGAAGCAAATCCAAGATGAAATAGCGTCACCATGAGGGCACACACAAAGCGCAGTGCGTCGATCCCGTAAATATACGGGCTAGCGGCCGCGGATTTTACCATATTGATTGTCTCCAACACCTTCCGCCCAGCACCGCCTCGACTGACATAGGGCGCAGGATCATCGCGGCGAGCGAGAAATTGGATTAAGTGCCGGATCCGTTCATCTGCTTGCCGGTCGGGTCAGTTCGGCAATTCCCGTCTGCATCTGACATTCCGGCCTAAAGCCGTCACGGCACGGCCCGGATTCCGGGCAACAAAAAACCGCCTTGAGGCGGTCGGGCATTCTATCGATTTCAGTTTGATTTAGTCTCCTCCACCATCTCCACCACCCCCATCGCCGCCGTCGCAGGCTCCGTCATCGCCGCCATGGCACCCCCCGTCGTCAGAGGCCTCGAACCCAACTCCAGCATCACCGCCTACGTCCGGACCGGCTCTGGTGTTTGCGGTGGCCTGGGCGGTCGTTCTTTCTGTCACCGCAGTCAGGGCAAAAGCCAGGACGCCTGCAACGAGCATGGTCATCAACAGATATGAATCCAATCAGTTTCCTTTCGTTTGCTTCAGGAAATCTCGTTTCCTGATTAAAATAGTGGATTACTTTCCCGATCCCGGCAAGAGCCTCGATGTGAAACTTTTATGACATTCTCGATCACGTCAAAACGGACTGTGCCGCCATTGGATTTCATGATCTGATGGCAGGACATAAGGATTGCGCGCGACTGCTCCAGCGCGCCTGTGCCGGGCGAAAGGACCCTGCTGCTGTGATCCGCACGAAGGTCGACACTCTTTGGTTCAGGCGGTGCTGCGCGTTTCACCTGCAGTTCCTGCCTGATCATGAGACGCTGTCAAAGCTCTGCGACTTGCAGGACAGTATCGAGCGCAACAGCCCGGCGCCGCTTTCGCGCGTTCCGGCAACGAGCCTGCACATGACGATCGTCACTCTGGTCAACGCAGCGACCCGGGTCAGTATTGCAAATGACGCGGTCTGGAAGCTGAACGGGGAGAGATGGAAGGAGATCGTGGAGAGATCGGTCGAGGAGACTTCGCCGTTTGACCTCCATTTTCATGAGGTGGCGGCCTCGGAAGCCGCTATCTTTGTAAAAGCAGAGGAGCCGCCTGCATTGCGCAGGCTGCGCTTGGCCATTTCCGATGTCGTCTGCTTCGAAGATTGGCGTCCAACCCCGCCGCGAATAGCGCACATCACCCTGTTCAGATTTTTTGCCGAAGAATGGCTGCCGCCGGTCGACTTCGACACAGGTCTTTTGCCCACGGAGGTGAGAGTTGGATCCCTGACATTGCTGGAGGAACGGATTTATCCGAATGTCGAGATCACCATACTCGGCGAGCCGCTTCTCCAGGGCAAAAGCACGGGATAACAATGCCCCGGTTTTCGAGCCGAGGCATTAGTCCAAAAACCGATAAAGCCAGTCGCGCGTCTCCTCCGGCAATGAGGCCGGCGATTGGTCTTCTTTGCTGCGGGCCTGCCAGATGATTTCCACCTCGGCGGCGCGTTCTTCCCCGATGTCGACCGAGATGAGGAAGCCGATCGAGCGGACGCCGATCTTGTCGACGGCGGCGGTGAAGACTGCCGGCTCGTCGTAGTGCAGCGGGCGGTGGAGAATGCAGGAGACCTTGCTGGGGCTATAGAGCGGTTCGTCATCCACGTCGGGCCGGGACGACCAGAAGCTCACAAGGACGGACTCGGCGTAGGAAATATAGGAGGCTAGAAACATCCGGCCGGTCATGTCGACATCGCGAAACGGCACATGTATTTCCGCCACACCAGGTCGTTTCGACTGACTCATCAACAAACTGCCTTACAAAATCCCCCAGGGCCGACAGTATTGCATAAATCTTCAAATCGGAAACGGTTTAAAGACGAAATAATGCAGCAGTTCAAAGTGTTACAGCGCAATTTACGCGTCTGCGTGAAGGTGCGGCGCTGTCGCAGCGGTATTGCTCGGGGAAAACGCCGGAATAGGCATGGCGATGTCGCCGATGGTCGGGCGGCGAGGCAACAGCGCTTGTTGAAATCATCGGGCGACGCCCCATCTGCTGTGGAACATGACATAAGCGACCGATAGAGTGTCTCCATGAGCACCCGTCTTTATGAACATTCGATCTTCCTGGAACATGTGACGCCCGCCGGCCATCCGGAGCGATCGGACAGGATCCGCGCCATCAATGTCGCGCTGGAACATCCGAATTTCGAGCGGCTGGAGCGCCGGCAGGCGCCGCAGGCGAGCGAGGATGCGGTGCTGCTGGCCCATCCCGAAGAGCATCTGATCGCCGTGATGCGGGAGATCCCCGAGGAAGAGGACCGGATCAACCAGCTCGAAGCCGATACCTATGCCAGCCAAAAGAGCCTGCAGGCGGCGCTGACCGGTATCGGCGGGGCGATGGCGGCCGTCGACGACGTGTTTTCCGGCCGCGCCGACAATGTCTTCGTCGCCGCCCGCCCGCCCGGGCACCATGCCGAGAAGACGACGGCGATGGGCTTCTGCTTCTTCAACAATGCGGCGATCGCCGCCCGCCATGCGCAGAAGACGCATGGCGCCGAGCGTGTCGCCATCGTCGACTGGGACGTGCATCACGGCAACGGCACACAGGATATTTTCTGGGACGATCCCTCGGTGCTGTTCTGCTCGACGCATCAGATGCCGCTCTATCCCGGCAGCGGCGCCAAGGACGAAAAGGGCAAACACAACACCATCGTCAATGCGCCGCTTTCGCCGAATGTCGGCAGCGACCATTTCCGCGAGGCGTTCAAATCGCGCGTGCTGCCGGCGCTCGCCGATTTCCGGCCGGATCTGATCATCATCTCCGCCGGCTTCGACGCCCATCACCGCGATCCCTTGGCGCAGATCAACCTGACGGGCGAGGATTTCGACTGGGCGACCGGGCGCGTGCTCGAACTTGCCGACCGTCACGCGAAGAACCGGGTCGTCAGCCTGCTCGAAGGCGGCTATGATCTCGAAGGCCTCGCCGAATCGGCGGGCATGCATATTCTGCGAATGATGAAGGGTTGAGAATGACTGACAGCGCCAAGCCCGAGGTATCCGGCCTTTCCTTCGAAAAGGCGGTCGCCGAACTCGAAAGCATCGTCGCCCGGCTGGAGCGCGGCGATGTGGCGCTGGATGAATCGATCGAGATCTACGAACGCGGCGAAACGCTGAAGAAACATTGCGAGACGCTGCTTTCGGCCGCCGAAAACCGCATCGAGAAAATCCGGCTCGACCGCGCCGGCAAGCCGCAGGGCGTCGAGCCGCTCGACGGGGCCTGAGCGCCGCAATGCCCTGACAAAGGCGCTTGGCGATCGGCTTGCGGCCGATCTATGATCCCCTTCCAGAATCTCAAGGGGACGCAACAATGACGGGCAGATTGAAGGGCAAGGTCGCCATTATCTCGGGCGGCGCGACCGGCATGGGCGGCGCTGCCTCGAAGCTTTTTGCGGCCGAAGGCGCGCGCGTCGCGATCATCGACCGCAATGGCCAGGCGGCGGCCGAGACCGTCAGAGAGATCCGGGATGCCGGCGGCGAGGCCGATTACTGGACGGCCGATGTCTCCGACGAAGCCGCCGTCAACGCCGCCGTTACCGGCGTCGAAGAACGTTACGGCGCGGTGACCGTGCTCTTCAACCATGCCGGCACGATCGTCATCAAACCCTTCCTGGAAACGACGCTCCAGGAGTGGGACTGGCTGCACGCCGTCAATGTGCGCTCGATGTTCCTGATGACCAAGGCGGTGCTGCCGAAGATGATTGCGAGCGGCGGCGGATCGATCGTCTGCACCTCGTCGATCTCGGCGGTCGCCGCCACCCCGATGGAGGTGCTTTACGACACGACCAAGGGTGCCGTGCATATGTTTGCCCGCGCCATCGCGGTCGAATTCCGCGACCGCAATATCCGCTGCAACGCCGTCTGCCCCGGCTTCATCCGCACGCCGCACGGCCTGCGCGAAGTCGCCGACCTGCAGGCGCTCGGCGTCGATGTCTCGGATGCCGCCATCGCCGCCCAACAGGGGCGGATCGGCGAGCCCGAAGACGTGGCGCGCGCCGCCCTTTATCTCGCCAGCGACGAGTCGAATTTCGTCAACGGCGCCCATCTCTTCGTCGATAACGGCTTTACCGCGATCTGAGCGATTGCGCGTCCAATTGGACGCGCGACGCTCCGGGCGCTATCTGTGGGGAATGCCTCTGCGAATGGAGATCCGTCATGTCCTTCTTTCCCGGTAAAGATCCCCTGCCCGGCGATGCCTTCGCCTGCGATGCGATCGAGAATCTGATCATTCCGCGCAGCAGCGATATCGGCGGTTTCCAGGTGCGCCGCGCCCTGCCGACGCGGCAGCGGCGGCTGGTCGGGCCGTTCATCTTCTTCGACCGCATGGGACCGGCGATCCTGAAGCCCAACGAGGCGCTCGACGTCAAGCCGCATCCGCATATCGGGCTTTCCACCGTCACCTATCTCTTCGATGGCGAGATCCGCCATCGCGACAGCCTCGGCACCGAAAAGGTCATTCGCCCCGGCGATATCAACCTGATGACGGCCGGGCGCGGCATCGTGCATTCCGAGCGCACGCCGGACAATCTGCGCGGCCATCCGCTGCTGATGTCGGGGCTGCAGACCTGGCTGGCGCTGCCCGACGACAAGGAGGAGATCGATCCCTCCTTCGCCCATACGCAAAAGTCCGACATGCCGCTGATCGAAACGCCAGGCGTGCGTGGGCGGGTGGTTATCGGCTCGTTCGAAGGCATGACATCACCCGTCGGGGTTTTCTCCGACACGCTCTATGTCGATCTCAGCCTGCAGCCTGGCGCCCGATTTCCCTTCGGCGCGGGCCATGAAGAGCGCGCCGTCTACGTGCTCTCGGGCGAGGTCGTCATATCGGGCGACCGCTTCGCCGCCGACCAGCTGCTGGTCTTCCGGCCGGGCGATGCGATCACGCTCGAAGCCGGCAGCGATGGCTGCCACCTGATGCTCTTCGGCGGCGCGGCGCTGAATTCGAAGCGCTATATCTGGTGGAATTTCGTTTCTTCCTCGAAGGAACGGATCGAAAAGGCCAAGGAGGAATGGCGCACCGGCCGCTTCGACATCGTACCGGGCGACGAAGAGGAATTCGTGCCGCTGCCGGAAGGCTGACGGCGGCGACGCGCCGCCGGCAAACTCTCCCGGAATTCAACCCTTCGCGAAATAACGTGTCAGCGCACCTTTCGTGCGGTTGACGTAGCCGTCCTGCCAGCTGTCATCGACGTTCAGAAAGCCCGACCAGCCCTTCTTGCCCTGCCGCTTCAGCTCCGCCTCGACCGCGCGGAAGCGGTAATGATCATAGACGTCGAGGATATGGACGGCATAGGCTTCGGCCAGCGCGCGGTCGCCTTTGACGATCAGCATGTTCTCGTCATTGGCGTAGGAGGCCTTGAAGCCGAGATTGTGGCTGCCGAGGACCACGACGCAGTCCTCCGACAGGGGATCGATCACCAGCACCTTATCGTGAATGATGGCGCCGACCTTCTTGGCCGTCAGCTCCTCCGCGCCGAAATCCGCCAGGAGCTGACGGTCGTCGATGCGCGAGGCCCGGACGATCGAGACATTGGCCTCGTCGAACGTGTGAGGCGAGACAGCGTCGACATCGTCGTCCTCATCGTCCGGATCGTTCTTCTTGCCGGCGACATAGTTGGGCATGGCCTGCGGGCTGGAAACTGCGCCGGTGACGATCAGCTTCTGATCCTTGAGGCCGATATCGATCGCCTCGCCGACAATGCAATCCCTGCCCGACTGGCCGGGATAGAAGGCCAGAAACAGCACGGCGTGCTCGGCACGGCGCATCAGCCGGTAGACCTCGCGCAGGTCCGGCGGCGTCGCCTTGCCTTTCTTGCGGCTCTGCATGTTCGGCGAAAACCACGCTTCGACGGAAGCGCCATTGCCGGTGGGCACAATGGAGGGCGTCTCGTTGGAGCTCCGGAATGCCTTGCTTTGCTGGTTGTCGGGCATGCCGTCGTCAAATTCGACGGGCACATCAAGCGTTGCATTGTCTTGCAGCATCCGCTCCCAATAGGACACATAGGCGGCGGCGACCGCATCGTTCCTGACGATCAGCGCATTGTTGGATTGGCCGGCCAGGCCGGTGGCCGTCCAGTTGGTGCTGCCGGTGAAGACGCTCCGATCCGCGCCGCCGGGCGGGATATGGACGACGAACTTGTTGTGGCCGATCTGGCTCGAATTGTTGAACATCCGGTGGTGAATCTCGACGCCGGCCTCGATCAGCGCCTTGCGTGCGTGGGCATTGCGCACATCCCAGTCGTCACCGACCTTTCCGGTATTGGCAAGGATGATGCGCAGCTTGTCCTTGTTGGCCAGCAGCAGGTCGAGCAGTTCCAGGTCTTCCAGCTCATAGAGGGCGACAAGGAAGCGGCCGGGCGCATTCATGAAATCCCTGAGCATCGGGATGACATCGCCGGCAAGATATTTTCGGATGCCGTTCGACGGCGTGGAAATCATGTCGATCAGTTCGTTCGGCTGCTTCACACCATCTTCCAGGAGCACGTTTCGCAGCCATTGGGCAGCGAGGATGCCGTTGGTGAAGGTGGAGCCGAACTGGCCCCGCTTGCGCGTCACATGCACCGGATTGGTGGCGACAGCCGGCCCGAGATAACCGAGCGGCCGGGCAGGCCCCTCATAGGCCTTGACCGCGATTTTCTCGAAGGTGCCGTCATCCTTCTCGATCGGCTTGCCGTTTTTGTCCCGCTTGTTGATCTCGACGAGCTCAGGCGTCGGATCAGGCGCGGCCTGCATGCCGGGCTTCAGGTCGCCGAGCGGACGGATCTCATAACGCACATGGACCTCGTCGGGCCGCCGTTTCATCTCGTTGCGGCGCTTGCGCAGCGTCAGGTCACGCCAGGAGAGCTTCTGCACCGGCCAGAGCGATGTCGTCTGCGGCAGCCAATGCGGATTGCGCTGTCCCTTGAAGGCGACCCAGGCGGCGCAGGTCACCCGGTCCTCGCTGCCATCGGGCCTTATCGACACGTTTCCCTGTTCGTCGAGATAAACGCGGACGACCTCGAACCCAAGGCATCCATCGATCTTGGCGTCGATGTCCCAGGCCACATAGGCGACCTCGTTGTTCACATAGGCATGCGCTGCAACAATCGTTCCCATGACCTGTCCCCCAGCCAGCACGGCAACATTGCTACCATTCCGTGTCATATTCAAGCTGCTCGCGGCTGTTCATGCGTTCGATCGCCTTGTTAAAATCAGGCAAGTGCAACTCACAGAAATAGAAAGTGATATCTTCCGAAACCGCTCACACTTTTTTCCGCCATGCTCTAAGGTGAAAACCTTCGGTTCCTGAAATGCACTTGTTTTGCCCCGATCTAATCGAATAAAGCGGAACAAGGAAAAGCAAGAAAGAGCGCCCGCCCGTGACACAACTGCCGAAGACCCCCCTGCTCGACCAGGTCATCTACCCCGCCGACCTGCGCAAGCTCGAGGATCGCGACCTGCCGCAGCTTGCCCGCGAGGTCCGGGACGAAATGATCGACGCGGTGTCGCGCACCGGCGGCCATCTCGGCGCCGGTCTCGGCGTGGTCGAGCTGACGATTGCCATCCACAGCGTCTTCGACACGCCGAACGATCGGCTGATTTTCGATGTCGGCCATCAATGCTATCCGCACAAGATCCTCACCGGCCGGCGCGACCGCATCCGCACGCTGCGCCAGGAAGACGGGCTTTCCGGCTTCACCCGCCGGGCGGAAAGCGAATATGATCCGTTCGGGGCGGCGCATTCCTCGACCTCGATCTCGGCCGGTCTCGGCATGGCGATCGCCGCCGATCTCGACAAGAACGACCGGCGCGTCATCGCCGTCATCGGCGACGGGGCAATGTCGGCCGGCATGGCCTATGAGGCGCTGAACAATGCCGGCGCACTCGATGCCCGCCTCATCGTCATCCTCAACGACAACGACATGTCGATCGCGCCGCCGACCGGCGCAATGAGCGCCTATCTCGCCCGCCTCGCTTCGGGGCGCACCTATATGGGCTTCCGCGACTTCGGCAAGAAGCTGACGGCCTATCTCGGCAAGAATATCGACCGGGCGATCACCCGCGCCGTCGAGCACGCCCGCGGCTACGTCACCGGCGGCACGATGTTCGAGGAGATGGGCTTCTATCATATCGGGCCGATCGACGGCCATTCCTTCGACCACCTGCTGCCCGTCCTGCGCAATGTGCGCGACAATGGCCGCGGGCCGGTGCTGATCCATGTCGTCACCCAGAAGGGCAAGGGTTATCCGCCGGCGGAAGCCGCTGCCGACAAATATCACGGCGTCAACAAGTTCGACGTCATCACCGGCGCCCAGGCGCGGGTCAAGCCGAATGCGCCGAGCTATACCAGCGTCTTTGCCGAGGCGCTGGTGCAGGAAGCGACCCTCGACGACAAGATCGTCGGCATCACCGCCGCCATGCCGAACGGCACCGGGCTCGACAAGCTCGCCGAAGCCTTTCCGTCCCGCTGTTTCGATGTCGGCATTGCCGAACAGCACGCCGTGACCTTCGCCGCCGGCTTGGCCGCGGAAGGTTACAAGCCGTTCGCCGCCCTCTATTCCACCTTCCTGCAGCGCGCCTATGACCAGGTCGTGCACGACGTGGCAATCCAGGGACTGCCGGTGCGTTTCCCGATCGACCGTGCCGGCTTCGTCGGCGCCGACGGGCCGACCCATGCCGGCTCCTTCGACACCGCCTTCCTCGCCACCCTGCCCGGCTTCGTGGTGATGGCGGCGGCCGACGAGGCCGAACTCAAGCATATGGTGCGCACGGCAGCCGCCTATGATGCCGGCCCGATCTCCTTCCGCTATCCCCGCGGCGAAGGTGTCGGCGTCGACATGCCGGCGCGCGGCGAAATCCTGCAGATCGGCAAGGGCCGCATCGTCAAGGAAGGCGCCAAGGTGGCGCTGCTTTCCTTCGGCACAAGGCTGGCCGACTGCCTGCTTGCCGCCGAAGATCTCGATGCCGCCGGGCTTTCGACGACGGTCGCCGACGCGCGCTTCGCCAAGCCGCTCGACCACGAGCTGATCCGCCAGCTTGCCCGCCACCACGAGATGCTGATCACCGTCGAGGAAGGCTCGGTCGGCGGCTTCGGCAGCCAGGTGATGCAATATCTCTCAAGCGAAGGCCTGCTCGACAACGGCCTGAAGATCCGCTCGCTGGTCATGCCCGACATCTGGATGGAGCAGGCCAAGCCGGAAGCGATGAACGCCCATGCCGGGCTCGATCGTGCGGGGATCGTGTCGACGGTTTTCCGGGCGCTCGGGCGCGGGGTTGCGGTTGGGGTTGCCGGGTAGGATTATGTGAGGGCGTGCCGTGTGGCCCCCTCATCCGCCCTACGGGCACCTTCTCCCCGAGGGGAGAAGAGGGAATCGAGACGTCGCGGCAAGTCCCTTCTCCCCAGCGGGGAGAAGGTGCCGGCAGGCGGATGAGCATCTGTGTTTGATGTCAAGGCGGATTTGGGGTCCAGATGCGGTTTTT
>NZ_NWSV01000017.1 GCF_002531935.1 Rhizobium chutanense
ATCTTCTATTTCCGCCCCGGCCACGAGACCTATCCGACCTATCATGACGCCACCGTGCAAAAGGTGCTGATCAACGGCGTCAAGTGGGCCTATAACCCTCAAGGCGCGTTGACTGGCATCACCGACGCTCCAAATGTGCCGGTAGAAAAAGCACTGGAGCCGATTGTCGAGCGCGGCCCGAAACTGCACCAGGCCGGCGAAGCCGGTTACCGCTGAGGAGCATCCATGCGACTACTCGTTCTTGGCACGGGAGTGATGGCGAAAAACCAGCTCGCCCGCTTCTCCCTCATCGACGGCTTGACAGTGGTCGGTGCCGTCGACACCGATCCCGAGCGGCTTTCGGCCTTCGCCGACAAGTTCAACATCGAAAAGCGGTTTCTTTCGCTGGAAGAGGCGATCGCCTGGGGCGAATTCGATGCGGCGACGAATGTCACGCCCGACCGCATCCATCACCCGACGACGATGGCGTTGATTGCCGCGGGCAAGCATGTGTTCTGCGAAAAGCCGCTGGCGGAGAATTATGCGAGGGCGCTTGAGATGACGGAGGCGGCCGAAAAGGCCGGCGTCATCAATATGGTCAACCTGACCTATCGCAATGTCGCGCCGTTGCAGCGCGCCCGCGAGATGGTGTTATCAGGCGAACTCGGCACGATCAGGCACGTGGAAGCTTCCTATCTCCAGAGCTGGCTCGTGTCGCGTGCCTGGGGCGATTGGCGCACGGAATCGACCTGGCTGTGGCGGCTTTCCACCGGCCACGGCTCGAACGGCGTGCTCGGCGATGTCGGTATCCATATCCTCGATTTCGCCGCCTACGGTGCGGCGACCGACATCGACCACGTCTTTGCGCGGTTGAAGACCTTCAATAAGGCGCCGGGCGGCCAGATCGGCGAATATCTGCTCGATGCCAATGACAGCTTCACCATGTCTGTCGATTTCGCCAATGGCGCGCTCGGCGTCATTCACGCCAGCCGCTGGGCGACGGGGCACCTGAACGAGTTGAAGCTGCGCATTTATGGCGAACGGGGCAGCCTCGAGGTGATCCACCGTCCCAATGGTTCCGAGCTGCATGGCTGCCTCGGTGAGGATATCGAAACCGCCACCTGGACGCAGATCGAGGTTGAACCGGTGGCGACCAATTACGAGCGTTTTGCCGAGGCGGTGGCAAGCGGCATTCAGCCGGACCCGAACTTCCGCCACGCCGCCAACCTGCAGAAGGTGCTCGATCTCGCCATGGTGACCGAGCGCGAGCGGCGCGAGCTGAAGGTCTGATTGAGATCTCGAGCCGCTCACGATACGAACGTCGTGGGCGGTTTCCTTCGCCACGCCGATAGGCATAAAAGGGCAAGCTGCATGAAAAGCCTCCTGACGAGCTGGCCGCTTTGGGCGCTTCTTTCCGCCGGTTTTGCTGCGCTCACGGCGATTTTTGCCAAAGTCGGCGTCGAGAACGTGAATTCCGACTTCGCCACCTTCATTCGCACCATCGTCATCCTGCTGGCGGCGGCGGTGATGGTCTCTATTTCGGGCAGCTGGCAGGAGCCGTCCTCGGTGTCGAGCCGGAGCTGGCTGTTCCTGGTGCTCTCCGGCCTTGCCACCGGCGCATCCTGGATTTGCTATTTCCGGGCTCTGAAACTTGGTGATGCCGCCCGCGTCGCGCCGATCGACAAGCTATCTGTCGTCTTTGTGTCCGTCTTTGCGGTGCTGTTCCTCGGCGAGCGCTTGACGCTTCCGAACTGGCTTGGCGTCATTATGATTGCGGGAGGCGCCGTGCTCGTCGCCTACAGGGCTTAACCGGCGACAAGCATATGAATGCTTTTTGAACCCGACGGCAATTTTGTTAGGGGCTGGTTCTTACGGCGGTTTTTCTCTGCAGCATGTCGGATCACTTTCAGTCTGCGATATTTTCGCGTTATGCTTCCGCATGGGCAGCTCGGCGCTTTCCTTCGGTCCGTTCCTTTACGACCCCGTGACAGCAAGCCTGTGGCGGGAGGGCAGCTCCGTTGCAACAGGACCGCGGCCGGCAGCCTTGCTTGGTTTGCTACTTCAGGCCGAGGGGCGCGTCGTCACCAAGGCGGATCTCATGGACCGGGCATGGCCGGGGCTTGCCGTGGAGGAAGGCAACCTCACGGTTCAGATCGCCACCCTGAGGAGGCTCCTTGGTACAAGGCCCGATGGCACGGAATGGATCGTCACCGTTCCCAGGGTCGGCTACCGCTTGCCGCGCCAGGACGATGCCGGGATGGCGGCTGCGGCGCCGCAGCCGCCCTCTGTTGTGGTTCTTCCCTTCGTCAATCTCGGTGGCGACACCGACCAGGATTATTTTGCCGATGGCGTAGTGACGGAGATCATCACGGCGCTTTCGCGCTTCCGCTCCTTTTCGGTCGTCTCACGCAACTCCGCCTTCGTCTACAAGGGACGCAGCATCGATGTGCGGGAGGTGGCCAGGGAACTCGGGGTGCTCTACGTGCTCGAAGGCAGCATCCGGCGGGAGGGCGCGCAGGTGCGCATCAACGTGCAACTCGTCGACGGCGTTTCGGCAACCAATCTCTGGGCCGATCATTTCGAAGACGGCATCAGCCATATCTTTGCCTTCCAGGACCACATTACCGAGCGCGTTGCCTCGATCATCGAACCGGCCATCGAAATTGCTGAAATCCGGAGATCGCGGCGCGACCGGCCGAATAGCCCGGCGGTTTACGATCTCTATCTGCGGGCGCTTGCTGCGATCACCGACGAGTCGATCGAAAGCAACGCCGTCGCCTATGCGCTGCTTCGTGAGGCCCTTGCCATGGAGCCGGAAAATGCCCTGATCCTGTCGCTTGCCGCTTGGGCGCTCGAACATCGCACGACCATGGGCTGGCCACCGCTCGGAGAGGACGACAAGGCGGAATGTCTCCAGCTTGCACGCCGAGGCCTGCAGCATTCGGGCGGCGATCCTCGGGTGATGGTTCATTGCGGCATGGCGCTGCTGCAGACGGGCAAGGATTACGAAGGCGGCATGGCTGTGCTGGAGGCGGCCGCCGCCGCCAATCCCAATGATCTTCGCGTCGCGGCATGCTCCGGCATCGGGGCCTTGCATTGCGGCGATATCGATGACGCACTCGAGCGTCTGCACCGCGCCGTGAGGATGGGGCCGCGCGATCCGGACGCGCGCTTTTCGCTGACGGGCATCGCCATGGCGGAGATCTTCCGTGGCAATTACGAGGCGGCAATTTCGTTTGCGTCACGCTCGCTGGCGCTCAATGCCCATTTCGACCCGACCTACTGGATGTTGATCGCCGCACACGCGCATCTCGGCAATATGGAGCAGGCGCGGCAGTTCCTGCGAGCGCTCGAGGCGATCGCACCTGATGTGACGCTGGAAGGCATTCTGGCGGGTCAGCCGGCCAAGAATCCCCAGCGTTTTGCGCCGGTTTTGGAGGGGCTGGCGCGCGCCGGGATGCGGCCGCGGCCATAGGCTTTTGCAAGTTTTTGCAGCTTTTAACCGGAGCTTTAAGGACCCAGCCCCGTCGCTTCAGCCACGCTGATCCCATCAATCGGGATGGAGGATCGGCTGATGCTTTCCAGCATGCATATTCTATCGCTCAAACAGGGCAAACTCTACGGCGACCGAATTCCGATAGAGGCGCTGCCGCAGGGGTTCAAATTGCCACAGCGCCTTATCGTTCTGTTCTCGCTGATCGGCAGCTGGTGCGAGCGCCCGAAAAAAGCCCCGCCGAAGCGGGGCCGGAGGTAGCCGAGCCGCCGCGGGCGGTCTCGACGGTTCGATTATTCTATGACTTGCACCACGCGATGGGTGCGGGGCTCGACGATCACATGGCGATTGTTGATGACGGTATAGGCGTATTTCGGATTGTCGGGCACCGGGGTGACGACGACATCAGCCGGAAGCGGCTTGCCGACGACGATCGGCTGCTCGACCACGACGCCGGTCGTCGGGGCGGGCTGCTGCTGGACATAGGTGACGACCTCGCGCGGGGGCGGATCGACGACGGCGCCGGCGACACCGCCGGCCACACCGCCAATGGCTGCACCCACGGGACCACCGACGATCGCGCCGGTGATGGCGCCGCCGGCGGCACCGGTGACGGCTCCATCAGCCAGAGCATTGGTGGCAAGCGACGACAGCGCAAGGGCGCTGGAGACAAGTAGGATCTTGTACATTTTGCTTCTCCTTTGCTGGGGTTGCGTTTGGGTAACGACCACGCCAAATCGATGTTCCCCCAGCAAAGAGTCACGCTTTGGAAGCCCGGTTCACATTCTGTGAGGCGGCAGAAAGCATGCGTGGGGTGGATTATTCCAGGCGCCGGCGGAAGAGCCAGGCGGCAGCGCTGAGGGTGACGGCGGCGATCAGCGCCAGCGGGATCGTCTGGTTCACCACTTCGCTCAAAGGGATATCCTTGAGGAATACGCCTTTGACGATCACCAGGAAATAGCGCAGCGGATTGATCAGGGTTATCGGCTGCAGCCAGCTGGGCATGTTCTCGATCGGCGTCGCAAAGCCTGAGAGCAGCATGGCCGGGACCATGAACAGGAAGGCGCCGAGGATTGCCTGCTGCTGGGTCATCGACAGCGCCGAGATGAAAAGGCCGAGGCCGGCGACCGAGCCGAGGTAGAAGATGGCGCTGCCGTAAAGCAGGAAGAGCGAGCCGCGCAGCGGCACCTCGAACAGGAAGACGGCGGCGAGGATATAGACGGTGATATGGAAGAGGCCGATCATCATCGGCGGGATCAGCTTGCCGATCAGGATCTCGTGCATGCGCAGCGGCGAGACCATCAGTTGATCGAAGGTGCCGAGCTCGCGCTCGCGGGCGATCGACAAGGCCGTGACGATGAGGCCGATCAGGAGCGCGATGCTGGCGATCAGGTTCGGCACCATGAACCATTGATAGGTGAGGTTCGGGTTGAACCAGTTGCGCGGCACGGTCGAGACCAACTCGCTGCCGGCGCGTTTGCCGGCCGGCGTCTCGGCGGCAAGGGCCGCGCTGATCTGCGAGAGGTAGCCGGCGACGATCTGCGAGGCGTTGGAGCGGCGGCCGTCGAGTACCACCTGCAGGTCGGCCGGTGTTCCTGCCTCGATATTGCGCGAAAAATCCGGGCCGATCTCGACGGCGGCGATGACGGTCTGATTGTCGATCGCCACCTGGACCTGCGCCTGGCTCGCGGCGATCTCGATGCTGCGGAAGGTCGGCGAGCCGTCGATGCGCTCGATCAGTTCCTGGCCCCAATGGCCGCTGTCGCGGTTGAGGATCATGACGTCGACATTGCGCACTTCGAGCGTGGCGGCATAGGAAAAGACGAGGAGCTGGACGATCGGCGGGCCGATCAGGATGGCGCGGCCCTTGGGATCGCGCAGCACCGCGAGCAATTCCTTGATGATCAGGGCGTAAAGCCTTGTCCATCCCATCTCAGCCGATCCTCTTTCTGGTGCTGCGTGCGGCCAGCACGAACATGACGCCGCCGATCGTCAGCATCACGGAGATCGCCCGGCCGAACATCGGCCAGATGTCGCCGGCGAGAAACACCGTCTGCAGGCTGGGGATCAGGTAACGCGCCGGCACGATGAAGGTGATCCACTGGATGACGGTGGGCATGGAGTTGATCTCGAACAGGAAGCCCGACAGCAGAAAAGCCGGCAGGAAGGCAGAGATCAGCGCCAGCTGCGAGGCGAGGAACTGGTTCTTCGTCGCCGTCGAGATCAGCAGGCCCTGGCCGAGCGCCGGGATCAGGAAAGCGGCCGACAATGCGTAGAGTGCCGCCACCGAGCCGCGGAACGGCACGCCGAAGAGAAAGACCGCGAGCAGCACGCAGAGTGTCATCGAGGTGAGGCCTAGCAGGAAATAGGGCAGGATCTTGCCGGCGAGCAACTCGACTGCCGTCACGGGCGTCGCCATCATCGCTTCCATCGTGCCGCGCTCCCATTCGCGGGCGACGACGAGCGAGGTGAGCAGCGTGCCGACAAGCGTCATGACGATGGCGATCGAGCCCGGCACGAGGAAATTGCGGCTGGTCAGCTCCGGATTGAACCAGAAGCGCTGCTCGACCGCGATGGCCGGGCTGTGGGAGGCGACATCAGCCTGCCGCTGCTGCTCCCAGTTGGCAACGGCGCCTTGCGCGTAGTTCTGCACGAAATTCGCGGTGTTCGGGTCGGAGCCGTCGACGATCACCTGGATCGAGGGACGATCGCCGGCGGTGTAGCGCGTGGTGAAATCGGCCGGAATGATAACGATGCCGCGCACCTTGCCGATCACGAGATCTTCCTCGAACAGGCGCCGGTCACGGCCGATCGCCACATCGAAATAGCGCGAGGCCTGGAAACTCGCCGACAGATCCTGGGTCAGCGGCGTCAGCTCCTCGGTCACCAGGCCAATGCGGGTGCGGGTGGTATCGAGCGAGACGCCGTAGCCGAAGAGAAACAGCAGGATCAGCGGCAGTACGAAGGCGATGAGGATGCTGCTCGGATCGCGGATCGCCTGGAAGCTCTCCTTGCGAACGAGGGCAAATAAACGCCGAAGCCGGCCGGAAGAGGGGCTCATGCGGCATCCTCCGCTTCCGATTGCTGGACGAGCGCGATGAAGGCATCCTCCATCGTCGGGTCCGGCTGCTCCTTGGTCGCGACCCGGGCCTTCAGCTCATCGGGAGAGCCGAGCGCGATCGAGCGGCCGCGATAGATCAGCGAGATGCGGTCGCAATATTCCGCCTCGTCCATGAAATGGGTGGTGACAAGAACCGTGACGCCTTTTTCCACCAGGCCGTTGATGTGCGTCCAGAATTCGCGCCGGGTGATCGGATCGACGCCTGAGGTCGGCTCGTCCAGGAAGAGGGCGCGCGGCTCGTGCATGACGGCGCAGGCAAGCGCCAGGCGCTGTTTGAGGCCGAGCGGCAGATCCTTGGCGGGTTCGCGGGCGTGGCGGCCGAAATCGAAAATGCCGGCCATCAGCTCGATGCGCTCGCGCTTGCGCTGCCCGCGAAGGCCATAGACGCCGGCGAAGAATTCGAGGTTCTGCATGACGGTGAGGTCGCCATAGAGCGAGAATTTCTGCGCCATGTAGCCAAGCTGGTTGCGGGCTTCGGCGGCATCGCGGCGGAGATCGAAGCCGGCGACGCGGCCTTCGCCGCCTGTTGGTTTCAACAGGCCGCAGAGCATCTTGAAGGTGGTGGATTTGCCGGCGCCATTCGGGCCGAGCAGGCCGAAGATCTCGCCGCGGCGGATATCGAAGCTGATATCGTCGGCGGCAGTGAAATCGCCGAAGCGCTTGGTCAACCCCCTGGCCTCGATCACCGGCCGATCGCCCTCGGCCTGCAGCGGCTCTTGCGCTTCGGCAAGCCTGGAGCGGCCGCCGGGGCCGCCGCCCAGCATGTCGACGAAGGCATCCTCGAAGCGGGGCGGGGCAGGGGCAAGGGCCGCGCCGTCGCCGGCTTTGCTCACGTCCGGCTTCTTGTCCTTGGCCGCGACCAGACGGATCGCTTCGCCCTGGATCACGCCGTCGATGACGCCCTCGGCCTGCAGCAGTTCGGCGAGAACCTGACGGCGGCGGCCGGTGACGCCAGAGACCCTGAAGACCCGGTCGTTGACGCGCGCTGTCATCTCCTCTGGTTTTCCGGAAAAAAGCAGCTTTCCCTGGTTCAAGAGCAGCACGTGGTCGCAGGCTTCCGCTTCGTCCAGATAAGCGGTCGACCAGAGCACGCCGATGCCTTCCTTCGTCAGATTCTCGACCATCTTCCAGAGGTCGCGGCGCGAGATCGGATCGACGCCGACGCCCGGCTCGTCGAGCAGCAGCAGACGCGGCTTTTTCAGCAGCGCGCAGGCAAGGCCGAGCTTCTGCTTCATGCCGCCGGAGAGTTTGCCGGCGAGCCGGCCGGTGAAACGCTTGAGGTCGGTGAAGGTCAGCAGCTCGTCGAAAGCGGCCGCGCGTTCGCCCTTCGGCAGGCCGCGCAGGTCGGCATAGAGATCGAGGTTTTCCTGCACCGAGAGGTCCTCATAGAGGCCGAAGCGCTGCGGCATGTAACCGATCGCCGCCTGGATGCCGGCGGCATTCCTCCTCGTGTCGAAGCCCAGAACCTCCATGGTTCCCGTATCCGGCAGCATCAGACCGGTCATCAGCCGGATCAGCGTCGTCTTGCCGGCGCCATCGGGGCCGACGAGGCCGGTGATCGCACCGCCGCCGATGACGCCGGAGACGGCGTCGACGGCGGCGGGTGCGTCACCGAAACGCTTGGTCACGCCGTCGATCCGGACGAGCGGCTTGTTGTCCCGGCCGATCCCGGCGGCGGTCATTGTCCGTCTGCCGTCGGCTGGGAAAGCCGCACGGTGACCGGCATGCCCTGGCGCAGATCCGGGCCGGGCCTGTCGATGACGATCCTGAGGCGATAGACGAGATCGGTCCTGAGCTCCGGCGTCTCCACCGATTTCGGGGTGAATTCGGCGACCGGCGAGATGAAGCCGATCGTGCCTTCGTAGGGTTTGTCGGGTGCCGTATCGGAAGTGACTGATACCTTCATGCCGGGATGGATGCGGCCGAGATCGGGTTCCGCGACATAGCTGCGCACCCAGACGGGCTCGGTCAGGGACAAGACGAAGACGGTATCGGCCGGCGAGACGATCGCGCCGGTTTCACGCACACGAGAGAGGATGACGCCGTCATTGGCCGCACGCAGCTCGGTATCTTCAAGCGACGTGCGGGCCGAGGCGAGCGTTGCCTCCGCGGCCTTCACCTGCGCGTCGGCGGCGGCGATATCCTCGGCCCGCGAGCCCTCCTGCAGCAGTTTCAGCGCCTCGTTGGCGGAAGCGGAGCGGGCGGCGGCCATCGCTTTTGCGGCGGTTGCCTGATCGAGGTTCGCTTCTGAGATCGTGCCCTGCGGGCGAAGCTGGCGGGCGCGCTCATAGGCGAGGTTGGCGTTTTCGAGATCGGCGAGGCTTTCGTCATAAGCGGCGCGCGCCTGGGCGATCTCGGTCGGCCGTGGCCCGGCCTTCAGCTTGTCCAGCGTTGCCCGAAGCGCCGCAACATTGGCCTCGCCCGAGCGGACAGCGAATTCGTAGGGCGCGGCGTCGAGCTTCGCCAGAACCGTGCCGCTCTTGATGACGTCGCCCTCATCGACGCGCAGTTCGGAAAGGCGGCCACTGACGCGGAAGCCGAGCGAGACCTGACGGATATCGACATTGCCGTAAAGGACGAATTCGCGGCCGGCCTGAGGCAGCCAGCCGAGCCTTTCGGGCAGTCCGTACCACCAGCCGGCCGCACCCGCCGCAAGGAGGAGCAGGATGGCGATGGGAAGCATGCGTTTCATGCTGCGCCTCCTTTCGGCGAGCCGAGGAGATCGACCAGTTCGGCGGCAAGGCCGCGCAAGGTTTCCACCTGTTCCGGGCCAATGGCGTCCCATTCCATCTGGGCAAGGACGGCCGCATGGGTGACGCGAAAGACCAGGATGCTGCCGAGAAGGTTGAAGGTGCGCAGGCGCACATGTTCCGAGGCGGGGTCCTCACGCAGGATGGCGCCGATCAGTCGCCGACCCATCTCGATCATCGGCCGCATGATGCCCTGATAGACCCGTGTGAAGGCCTCGGTCGGCTCCATCTGCTCGCGGATCAGGAAGCGCGCCCAGGATTCGGATTCCTTGCCGACGAAAAGCGTCACCATCGTCTGGAGAATTTCTGTGAGGAAGCGACGGGCCTCAGCTTCGGCGAGCCGTTCGCCGGCGGCGTCAAGGGTCAGCAGATGCGCGCCGATGCGCGCCCTCATGTCGCCGACATGCGTGTCGATGCGGGCCATCAGAAATTCGGCAGTGGCGATGTAGAGGCCTTCCTTGCTGCCGAAATAATAGGGGATGGCCTGCAGGTTGACGCCGGCGGCTTCGGTCAGCTGGCGCGTCGAGGCGCCGTCAAAGCCATAGCGCCCGAAGACGTCGAGAGCAGCGGTCAGCATCTTCTGGCGCGCGAGCTCGGCGCGGGCGGAAGCTGGTGGAGGTTCGGCATCATGTTTCTGGTTCATGATGGTTTTATACCGCGCGTCATAAAATAAGTCAATCGATTGATATATTTTTGGAGGGATCCGTTCGAACCTGGAAAGGGTCTAGGTGTTTAGTCCCGGCATTTGATGGTGCATTATTTTCCTTAGAATGGAGGGAGGCACTATGGGCCAGGTTCTACACGGGAGCGCCACGACGACAGAGGCAATCCGTCGAGCAATACAAAATAGTGAAGAGAGCCTGAGGGCGCTTTCGAAGCGCTATGGGATCAATCAAAAGACGGTGGCCAAATGGAGGAAGCGGACATCGTTGGCCGACCTGCCGACAGGACCGAAAGAACCGCACTCGACGATACTTTCAATGGAGGAGGAAGCTGTTGTCGTCGCCTTCCGCAGGCACACGTTGCTGCCTCTTGATGACTGCCTCTATGCCCTTCAACCGACGATCCCGCATCTGACGCGTTCATCCCTGCACAGGTGTCTGCGGCGCCACGGCATTTCACGCCTGCCGGAAGTGGAAGGCGACAAAAGGCAAAGAGGCCCGCGACGAACGGGCCTCTCAGGGCTCTCAGGATGGGAAGAGAAACCAAGCCTCGGGGTTGGCTGCTAACAGTAGCGATGCACCATCGCTAATTTTCGCGACACTAATGTGTCCGGCGACCATATTGCGGCGCAAAAAGGCCCGATGTTTTTTCTATTTCCGCGGTCATTTTTCGACACAAAACGGCCTTGCTCTTTCCGTATCGCCGATGCGATGCGTATCCAGATTTATATCATCGCGCTCCTGCTCAGCGCCATCATGTGGTCGATCTCGTTCGATGCGGCGCGGGAATCCTATCATGCTGCGCAAAGTGCGGGATTGATGCCGAATTTGCACATCAACAAGAAGCTGGATCGCATTCTGTAGACTGCAGTGCAGCACTCAGATTATCGGCACGTTTCGCCGGCGCTGCATTCGTGGCCCGCTTGGGCCAACCGATTTTCCCTGTGGATCCGAGCCTTTTGCGAGAAAATCAAATTTCGTAAAATTTGACCGATCCGCTTAAAAGCCCTGAAAATACTGAGGTGTAGAGTGGTCTCATGAAAGCGACCGAAGCGTGGACAGACGCATCGATCGTTTGGAGCCGGGCCAAGCAAAAGCCCGCCGATCCGCAAAACGGGGACTTCGACATGCACAAGACGCTTGCCGCCATCGCCTTGACTCTGACCATCGCCGGCGCCGCCGGGCCGGCATTCGCCATCGGCCCCGCCAGCCTTGCCCGCGACCTGATGTACACTTCCGCCATCGGTCATTCGCCCGAGGTGCCGTTGACGACACGTGCCGGTTTCGTGCGCCCAGCCATGCCTTTCGTTCTGCGCAGCCCTGCGGAAACCGAGGGGCAGGGCTATCGGATTAAGACCTATCTCTCAGGCCGGGCCATCGTCGACTACGTGTTCTCGCAGGCGGTCAATGCGGTGCATGCGGTGACGTTTCTCCGCTGACGCTCCGGATCAACGGGCAATAATCCGGCTCGACGTTTCAGGCGCCGAGCTCGCCGCGCACGTCGAGATACCATTCGACGAAAGCCTTGACGCCGACATCCAAAGTCGTATCCGGCTTGTATCCCGTCAGTGCCACGAGCAGGTCGGGGGCGGCGAATGTGCGCGGCACGTCACCCTTCTGCATCGCCAGCATCTTGCGGATGGCAGGACGGCCCAGCGCCTTCTCCACCGTTTCGACGAAATCCATCAGGCTGACCGGCTGGCCGCCGCCAATGTTGACGACGCGAAAGGGCGCCTGGCGCGACAGCGTTTCAACCGCCGCGTTTTCGAGACGGTTGTCCTCGCTGGGGACAATTGCCGATAGCCTGACGATCGCTTCGATCAGATCGTCGATATAGGTGAAGTCACGGCTCATATTGCCTTCGCCGTAGATCTCGATCGGCTGGTCTTCAAGCATGTTCTTGGTGAATTTGAACAGCGCCATGTCGGGCCGGCCCCATGGACCATAGACCGTGAAGAAACGAAAGGCCGTGGTCGGAATCTTGTGAAGATGGGCGTAGCTATGCGCCATCAGTTCCATCGATTTCTTCGTCGCCGCATAAATGGTCAGCGGTTCGTCGGCGCGATCAGTCTCATGAAAAGGAACGGTCGCATTGGCGCCGTAGATCGACGATGTCGAGGCCAGCATCAGGTGGCGGATTTCGGCGCGCCGGGCGATTTCCATGATGTTCCATGAGCCTTCGACGTTCGAACGAAGATAGGCCTCGGGATTTTCCAGGCTGTAGCGCACCCCGGCCTGAGCGGCGAGATGGATCAGGATGTCGGGCTTGGCCGCCAGAACAGCCGCTTCCAGCGCCGGCCGGTCCTCAAGCATCGATATGACAGGTGTGAAGGCTGGAAACTGGGAGAGTGCTGCATGGCGCATCTCCTTGAGCTTGACGTTGTAATAGGGAGTAAGGCCGTCGAAACCTGTGACGTCATGCCCTTCCTGCAGCAGGCGCCTGGCCAGATGAAAGCCGATAAAGCCGGCAGTGCCTGTAATGAAGTAGCGCATTCCCACCTTTTCTCGACTCCTTGCCGACGGCAAAGAGCCGACTCCGTATTAATTGGCCCCCACTTACAAGATAAGAAGAGGCCGAGTCGATAGGTCTTTGAAAGAGAGGTGGCGTCCGTCGTTGCAGTGGTCTTCGGCCTATCCGCCCGCTGGCCTGCGGGTGACGGAGAGGCTGTCGGTACCGCCTGAAGCCCAGCCGCGGCCATCGGCTGTTATGCTGCATTGCGGCATGGCTGCCTGCATGTTATGGCCGGCAGATCGTCTGCAAGCAGGTCAGGATCGATGAGAGAGATAATTTATTGGATTCTCTGTGCGTTTCTGACCGTTGCCATCGCGATCGTATCTTTGCGTTATGTCACGAACTTTTGGCTGCTGTCCTTCCTCTACAGCTTCCAGGTTCATTTCGGCGTCCTCTTTGTTGCCGCCAGCCTGATCATTCTGGCTGTCGGGAGACAGATTTACGGCTTCGTCCTCCTGTTTGTCTCGGTTCTTCTCGTCGCTCACGGCGTCATCATGCTGCGCGAGTTTTCAGAGGACGGCAAAAGCGCGGACAGGTCGCCGCTTTTCCGTCTCATGTCTTTCAACATCGCGATCGACAACTGGAAAAACTCGACTGCAATCACCGACATGGTGGTCGCTTCGAATGCCGATGTCGTCAATCTGCTCGAAGCCAAGCCGCTGACGTTCCATCTGCAGCAGCTGTTCAAGGCCTATCCCTACCATATCGGCTGCGACAACGGGAAGGATAGCTGCGATACGCTGCTGCTGTCCAAACGCCCGTTCGTCAGCCGGCAGGTCGCAAGCATGGGCAGCCTGCGAAAAGACAGGATGGTCATATCGAGCGTCGAGTTCGGCGGCGAAACCATCAATCTGGTCTCGGCGCACCTGACCAAACCCTATTTCGATGATTTCCAGATGGCTGAATTGGAAGACCTCGCCAAAACGCTTGGTTCGATCAACGGCCCTCTGGTGCTGGCGGGTGATTTCAACTCGTCGGTGATCGCCCCGAGCATCCAGAGTTTCCTGCGCGAACAGAAGCTGAAAACGATCGTGCCGGAACCGGCAACATGGCCGGCCGGCGCGGGCGTGCTCGGGATCGCCATCGATCACATATTTGCGCGCGCCCCGCTTCGTCTGACATCGCTGAAACGTCTCGACGACAATTTCGGCTCGAACCATGCAGGCCTGATCGCCGAATTCGTTCTCGACAGGAACGGTCAAACTTTACCGGCGAGATGAGCCCAGGCAAAGATAGTTTGCCTGGGACTTGCCTGGAGCAAAGTCAGAATTGCGTTCTGCCGCCTTTTTTGTCGATCATCTGAAATTTCTCGCCGTCGGTCTTCACGCTGACGCAGTCGGTCGACTTGTTGGGGAACCGGACGCACACCTGGCCATTGGTTATTTTATAGCCGTTGGCGTTGCCCTTGCGATATTCGTAACCGTTGCTGCTTTCTTTCAGTTCCGAGGTGCCCGGCAGGTGCTCGCGAATTTCAGCCTCGCTTGCTGTTCGCATCTTTGCGTTTTCGGCAAACGCCATTCCCGGCCCCATGATTGCGAGAAGTCCGGCGAGGGCAGGCAAGATGCGCATCAGGGGAATATCTCCGGTCATGTCGTTCGGTGCGTCCATTCTACGAGAATTCCCATGGCGACTTCAACAGCGATGGTGATTGCGCCGAAAAGGGCGGTCTATTGTTTGGACAAGAGCCGCGCTCCGGCCGCGGCGTCAGGTTCTTCCGAACTCATCGACGATGCGGATGATGTCGTCTTCGCCGAGATAGGAGCCCGTCTGCACCTCGATCAACTCGAGGAGAATCTTGCCGGGATTGGCGAGACGATGGACTTCGCCGAGCGGAATATAGACGCTTTCGTTCTCGCGCAGCATCCGCACGCTGTCGCCGACCGTCACCTCGGCCGTTCCCTTGACGACGACCCAGTGTTCGGAGCGATGATGATGCTTCTGCAGCGACAGCTTCTTGCCCGGCGTGACGAAGATGCGCTTCACCTGAAAACGATCGCCGTTGAAGATCGAGGTGTAACCGCCCCAGGGGCGGTAGGATGTCGGGTGGGTTTCGGTGAATTTCGCCGTGCCGGAGGACGAGGCCAGCATCTTGACCAATTGCCCGACATTCTGGCTGTCCTTGAGCGGCCCGACATAGACGGCGTCCTCGCTGGCGATGACGGCGACGTCCTCCATGCCCTGGACCGCAAGATGCACGCCATGGGTCATGACGAGCGAGTTGCGCGTATTGACGACAGTGGTGTTTGCGGCGGCGACATTGCCGTTGCCGTCGCGGGCGCCTGATTTCCAAACGGCATCCCAGCTTCCCATGTCGGACCATTTGAACGGCGATGGGACGACGGCGGCCTTCGAGGTCTTTTCCATGATCGCATAGTCGATCGAAATATCGGGGCTCTTGGCGAAATGGTCGGCGTCGAGGCGGGTAAAGTCGAGGTCGCGGCTGGCCTTGGACACGGCCTTGCTTGCCGCTTTCAACACATCGGGCGCATGTTCCTGCAATTCGGCGATGAGTTCCGTCACCGGGAACATGAAGATGCCAGAGTTCCAGTAGAAGCCGCCATCGGCGAGCATCCGCTCGGCCTTTTCCAATGCCGGCTTCTCCACGAAGCGAACGACCTTGTGGGCGCCGTTTTTGAGCGCATCGCCGATCTCGATATAGCCGTAACCGGTCGCCGGCTCGGTCGGGCTGATGCCGAAGGTGACGAGCTTGCCGTCGGCTGCGGCGTCGCGGGCAATGCGGATGCAATCGAAATAGCTCTCGTCGGCGAGGATTTCGTGATCCGAGGCGAGCATCTGAATGATGGTGTTCTTGCCGAAAAGATCGACGGCAAGTGTTGCGGCGGCAGCTACCGCTGCGGCGGTGTTGCGGGCGACCGGTTCAAGCAGCACGGCGGCGAGTGGAACGGCCAGCGCGCGGGCCTGCTCGGCGACCAGGAAGCGGAATTCCTCATTGGTGACGACGATCGGGGCTTCGTAGATCTCCGGATTGGAAACGCGTTCGAGGGTCGCCTGAAACAGCGTCTTGTCGCCGACGAACTGGATGAACTGTTTCGGTGCGGTGGCACGGGAAAGCGGCCAGAGCCGCGTACCTTTGCCGCCGGCCATGATCACGGGAACGATTTTCTGTGTCATAGGCGGGTTCCTTGAAAAAAGCTTGTTCGTGACATGTTGGCGGGCGTCTGCCCAGTCCGTTATTTCCCTGAGTCCGGTCTTCAGCAGATCCAGGGCTGCGGTTTCGCTTCCGGCTTCCACGTAGCAGCGCATCTCAGGCGCATTGCCGGAGGGCCTGAAATGAATGATCCTGTCGTCCTTCAGCGTCACGCGCAGTCCATCGATGTCGGATTTCGTCGCCGGCTCCCCGACCGGCTGCAGGAAGGCGACAAGATTTTCATCGGAGGCGCGAAGATATTCCATCAGCGCCGCGCTCGTCTCCACCGGAAAATTCTCCAGTCGATCGGCGGCAGCAAAGGGCAGGCGATAGGAGGCGGCAACGGCAGAAAGCGGCTGCCTGCGACTGGCGGCGAGCGACAGGATCGCGAGTATCGGAATAAAACAATCGCGCGTCGGCAAGGCGCGCACGGCTCTACCGTTGATATTGAAAGGGGTTGCTGTCAGCATCCCGCCATTGGCCTCAAAGCCCATGACATGATCCGCGCCGGCGGCCACGGCCTCTTCCATGCCCGCAATGACGAAGGGCGAGCCGACGCGAGTGCGCTTGACGGCGAATGAGCCCGCAGCGTCGATGCCGGAATTGGAGGTCACCGGGGTCACCACCGTGCCGGCGCCGAGAAAATTGGCTGAGACAAGGCCGAGAAGGTCCCCGCGCAGCGGCGTGCCGGTTTCGTCCGCGACCAGCGGGCGGTCGCCGTCGCCGTCGGTCGAAACGATCGCATCGAACTTGTGATCGGACGTCCAGCGCTTCATCAGCGCGATCGTCTCCTCGGAAACGGCCTCGGTATCGACGGGAATGAAACTCTCCGAACGTCCGAGAGCGGTGATCTCGGCGCCGTAATGGGCGAGAACGTCGACCAGCAGGTCGCGGGCGACGGTGCTGTGCTGGTAGACGCCGATTTTCAGGCCGGAGAGCGCGCCTTGCGGAAGCAGGGCGGTATTGCGTTCGAAAAAGAGTTGGCGGCAGATCGCCTCATGATTTTCGGTCTCGGCCGGCGCCTCTGCAACGGCCTCGCCTGTTCGGTCGATCTCGGCCGCCCATGCCGTGATTGCCGCCTCGTCCGATTTGTCGATTTCGCCATCCGGGCGATAGAATTTGATGCCGTTGCGGTCCGCAGGAATATGCGAGCCCGTAACCATCAGGCACGCGGCGTTGATTTCGAGGCCGTAAAGGGCAAGCGCCGGTGTCGGCACATTGCCGCAGTCGATGACCCGGAAGCCGAGAGCGGCGAGCGCGCCGGCACAATTTCCGGAGATATCCGGGCTCGAATCGCGAAAATCGCGGCCGATCAGAACGGTATCTCCGACCTCGGCCTTGCCGGTCTGCAGCAGATATTTGCCGAACGCCGTTGCATAAAGCGCAGAGGCGCGTCCCTTGAGATCCACTGAAAGTCCGCGAAGGCCGCTCGTGCCGAATTTCATTTGAAGAGATGCCTCCGGTTTACGATCAAGGTTCTACTCAGGCCGCCCGCCGGCGTAAATACCGAAGCCGTCATATAGTTAAACACGAACAACGATGCCTCGGACAGCCTCTCGCAGTCTTCTGCCGCCGATTCTTAAGGCGTAGACCCATTGCCGACGGGCATTGCAGCCTAGATCGATTTTGTTAGAACCGTGTGTCCGTTATTTCGTCATATGCGAAGGGTTTGCTGGATGAGCGATACATCAGTCAGTCTCGAAGAGAGCTGGAAGGCCGCCTTGGCCGCGGAATTCTCCAGTCCCTATATGCAGCAACTTAAATCCTTTCTTGTCGCTCAGAAGCAGGTCGGTAAGCGGATTTTCCCCCGGGGCAGCGAATATTTCCGCGCCCTCGACCTGACCCCGATCTCCAGCGTCAAGGTCGTCATTCTCGGCCAAGACCCCTATCATGGACTGGGGCAAGCCCACGGCCTGTGCTTCAGCGTGCGGCCGGGCGTGCGCATACCGCCTTCGCTGGTCAATATCTATAAGGAGATGGAGACGGATCTTGGCATCACGCCGGCGCGTCACGGCTTTCTCGAACATTGGGCAAAGCAAGGCGTGCTGCTGCTGAACAGCGTGCTGACCGTCGAGGAAGGGCAGGCGGCGGCCCATCAGGGCAAGGGATGGGAAAAGTTCACCGACGCGGTCATCCGCAAGGTCAACGACGAATGCGAATCCGTCGTCTTCATGCTCTGGGGCTCTTATGCCCAGCGCAAGGCTGCCTTCGTCGATACGACGCGGCATCTGGTGCTGAAGGCGCCGCATCCCTCGCCGCTTTCGGCCCATAACGGCTTCTTCGGCTGCGGACATTTCTCCAAGGCGAATGCCTTCCTGCAGTCACGCGGGCGTGCGCCGATCGACTGGCAATTGCCGGTCGACCCCCAGTATGCCTAGGTGTGAACGTCCTTTGATGTTCGTTCACTAAAGGAAGACAATGCGTTTTGGTTCAGGGGTCTGTTCCCGGAGAGCTTCAGCGCGCATCTTAGCCTCATCGAAAGCCCGCAACCGCGGGCAAGAAAGGGGGCTCACATGCTCGATCAGATCAAGGGTTTGCACCACGTCACGTCGATGGCGGAGGACGCCCGAACCAACAACCAGTTTTTCACCCATGCGCTCGGCCTGCGCCGCGTCAAGAAGACGGTGAATTTCGACGCGCCCGACGTCTATCACCTTTATTACGGTGATGAGACCGGTGCGCCCGGCACTGTAATGACCTATTTCCCGTTCCCGAAGATGGCGCAGGGCCGTCCGGGTACCGGCGAGGTCGGCACAACGGTGTTTTCCGTTCCGCAAGGCTCGCTCGGCTTCTGGAGCGATCGCTTTGCCGCGCTCGATATAAGCGGTCTGAAGGCCGAGGAGAGCTTCGGCGAAAAGCGCCTGAACTTCTCCGGCCCCGATGGCGACGGCTTCGCGCTGGTCGAGGTCAAGGACGATGTCCGCCAGCCCTGGACGCATGGCGGCATCAGCGAGGACCACGCCATTCGCGGCTTCCACTCCGTCGCCATGCGGCTGCGGGACGAGGGCGCCACCGCCGAACTCCTGAAGTTCATGGGCTATGAGGTCGCAGAGGAAAGGGACGGCGTCAAGCGGCTGATCAAGCCTGACGGCAATGGCGCGCATCTCATCGATCTCGAGACCATGCCGAATATTGCCCGTGCGCTTCCCGGCGCCGGCTCCGTCCACCACGTCGCCTTCGCCGTCGAGAACCGCGCAAAGCAGCTCGAAGTGCGCAAGGCGCTGATGGACACCGGCTATCAGGTCACGCCGGTGATCGACCGCGATTATTTCTGGGCGATCTATTTCCGCACGCCGGGCGGCGTGTTGTTCGAGGTCGCGACCAATGAGCCAGGTTTTGACCGGGACGAGGATACGGCCCATCTCGGCGAAGCCCTGAAGCTGCCGCAGCAGCACGCCCATCTTCGCTCGCTGCTCGAGCAGCACCTGCAGCCGCTCGAAGCGTAAGGAGGGGTGATATGACTGAAGCTGGATATGTGCACCGGCTGCATGCCGGTGCACCTGGTAAACCGATCCTGCTGGTGCTGCACGGCACCGGCGGCGACGAGAATCAGTTCTTCGATTTCGGCCGGCGCCTGCTGCCCGAAGCAACGGTTCTCTCGCCGCGCGGCGACGTTTCCGAATATGGCGCGGCGCGGTTCTTCCGGCGCACCGGAGAGGGGGTCTACGACATGGCCGACCTTTCACGGGCGACGGAAAAGATGGCCGCCTATGTCAAGGCATTGGCTGACGAGCACCAGGCTTCCGGGATTCTCGGCCTGGGCTTTTCGAACGGCGCAAACATTCTTGCCAATGTGCTGATCGAGAAGGGCATCTTCGATGCCGCGGTTTTGATGCACCCGCTCATTCCGTTTCGGCCGGAAACCCAGGCAACGCTTGCGGGGAGGAAGGTGCTGTTGACGGCCGGCCAGCGGGATCCGATCGCTCCTGTTCCGATGACCGAGGCGCTATCGGAGCATCTGAAGAACCGCGGGGCGGAGGTGAGGATGGTCTGGCATCCCGGCGGCCACGAGATTGCTCCGCTCGAGATCGATGCGGTCCGCGATTTCTTCGGCGGCGATTGAGGATGCGCCGCAGCCGGTCGGACACTGAGTTGCGGGACGGGCATATGCCGGTCCCGCAGCTTGTCGAATCGATGTCCTGTCATCGTTGATGCACAGGAGATCAGGGGCGGGGAGGATATTTGCCCCTGATTGCCTTCATGTAAAAATTCCCCGGGGATTCGGCCATCGTCAAACCGACGACCACTCCTTTGGGAACGCCTTCATATTCTCGCCTCTGACCGTTTGTCAGGTAGACCCGCAGATGCCGGCTGTCTTCGTCGTAGGTGATCGCCTCGATAAGTTTCGAATCAACCGCAGTTTCCACTTTGCACCCCGCAGTTTTGGATCTGAGTTTTCTGGTGACGAATGTCATTCACGCTCGCAATCCGCCTATCATCATGCGGCGCCGCAGTAGCGTCAAGCATGATAAGCTTAAACGTTCATTTTTTTCCGAAGCATATCGCTATAGTTGCTTTTTGCAGCTTTTTAGAAAGTCTCGCCTGTGGAAATCCCATAGCCGGAAATTCTCCAGTTCGCAGAATTGGTGACGGACACAGCCGCCGCTGGAACGAACATTACGGTTTAACGCTGAATTAACCATCACATACCAAAATAAAGAGCAATATTAGCCGTGATGCCCGTTCAAGATGACCGAATACAAATTGCCGTTTCTCGCAATAGTCATTTCGCTGTTGCGTGAGTGGCGCGACGATGTACCTCCGAAGGTTGATCTGCGTGCGCAAATTTCCCGAAGGTAACGATCTGAGAATTGGGTGATTCGATGCGAGGGAGCGGTGCCGCGTGGGGAGACCGTTTCGGCGGCCGTCGCTTCACAACTGGTGCAGCGAATAAGGAATAGGATTATATCGTTCTGAATGTGGCAAGCGGTCGCGATTAGAATTCGATCAGGCCGTGATCAGGCCAACTTTTTTTGAACACTGAGCCTCATGCCCGTGCAGGGATGAGTCGGAAATGGAGTTTGTCCGACAAGCTCGCGTGCTGTCGGATCTCATAAATGGGTTACATGTTCAACACTCTCGGGCCGTGGCGACAACAGATATCGATATTGGCCGGCAGCCGTAAAGGACGCGCTCGGCTGACCTTTGCCGAAGGCGAATTCGCTGCGGTCTACGCGATGAGCGATGTCCACGGATGTTACAAGGAGCTTATCGAAGCACATCGCCGCATCGAGGAGGATGCCGCGCGCATTCCGGGGCCGAAACTTATCGTCATGCTCGGCGACTACGTCGACCGCGGGCCTGATTCGAGCTCTGTGCTGGAGTTCCTGAGCAAAACCCCGCCGCCGGGATTTCAGCGTTTCGCGCTGTGCGGCAACCACGACGCGGAGCTGGTGAAGCTCTATCGCAAACCGGCGCACATTCTTGAATGGCTCGGCTTTGCCGGGACGGAGACGCTGCACTCATACGGTATCGATATCGAGCATCTGCTGCAGTCGGCGGCAGGAAGCGAAATGATCGCCCGCGTTATTCGCAACATGATCCCCGAGCGGCATATCCAGTTCCTGGAATCGCTGCCGATCATGCTGCGGATGGGACGAGTGGTCTTTGTCCATGCCGGCATCAAACCGGGCATCGACCTCAAGAAGCAGAAAGACAGCGACCTGATGTGGATCCGCCAACCCTTCCTGGATGAAGGACCGCAGCTTCCCGTCCTGGTGATCCATGGGCATACCCCGGCACGAACTCCGACATTCGGTCCGCAACGCATCGGTATCGACACGGCGGTTTCGGCGACGGGCCGGTTGACGGTGCTGACGATAAAAGGAACGCGGGTCGGGATCCTTTGAATGGGTGCATGTCGCTGAAAGCGTTTCTGTTCTTCGGCGCTATGCTCCAAAACCAAACGCCGCGGGCTTTATGCTCCGCGGCGTCGGGATGATGACCGGTGTACCGGGACCTGTCAGGTGTTTGTCGATTCCTGATAGAGGTTGGTGCCGATGCCGGTATAGGTAAAGCCGTGTTTGCGGACCTCGTCGCTGCGGTAGATATTGCGCAGGTCGACCAGGACCGGGCTGTGCATCGACTGCTTCAGGCGATTGAAATCGAGCGCGCGGAACTGGTTCCATTCGGTGACGATGACAAGTGCATCCGCACCGGCGGCCGCTTCATAGGGGCCGCTCGCATATTCGATGTTCTCGATCACCTTGCGGGCGTTCTCCATGCCTTCGGGATCGTAACCGACCACCTTGGCGCCGGCGTCCTGCAGGGTCTGGATAACGGCAATCGCGGGGCTGTCGCGCATGTCGTCGGTGTTCGGCTTGAAGGTCAGGCCAAGAATCGCGATCTTCTTGCCGCGAATGTCTCCGCCGACGGCGGCGATCACTTTGCGCCCCATCGCCCGCTTGCGGTTGTCGTTGATCGAGATCGTCGTCTCGATCAGACGGACCGGCGCATCGTAATCCTGCGCGGTCTTGGCAAGGGCAAGCGTATCCTTGGGGAAGCACGAGCCGCCGTAACCCGGACCGGCATGCAGGAACTTGGCACCGATACGGCCATCGAGACCGATGCCGCGCGAAACGTCCTGGACGTTTGCATCAACCCGCTCGCAAAGATCGGCGATCTCGTTGATGAAGGTGATCTTCATCGCGAGAAAGGCATTGGCCGCATATTTGATCAGTTCCGAGGTGCGGCGGGTGGTGAAGACCAGCGGTGCCTGGTTGAGATAAAGCGGACGGTAGACCTCGGTCATGGTTTCGCGCGCCCGGTCGTCATTCAGGCCGACGACGATACGGTCGGGACGCTTGAAGTCTTCGATCGCGGCACCTTCGCGCAGGAATTCCGGATTGGAAACGACTGCGACATCCGCCGCAGGATTGGTTTCGCGCATGATGCGCTCGACTTCGTCGCCGGTGCCGACCGGTACCGTCGACTTGGTGACGATCACGGTGAAGCCTTCCACATAGGTGGCAATCTCGCGTGCTGCCGCATAGACATAGGAGAGGTCTGCATGGCCGTCGCCGCGCCGGGACGGCGTACCGACCGCGATGAAGACGACGTCGGCGCTACGGACGCTTTCGCCGACATCGGTCGAAAACGACAGCCGGCCGGTGCTGGTATTTTCTGCGACCAGTTGCTCCAGGCCCGGTTCGTAGATCGGAATACGGCCTTCGCGAAGGGCTTCGATCTTACTCAGATCCTTGTCGACGCAGATGACGTCGTGGCCGAAATCCGCGAAGCAAACGCCTGAAACGAGGCCGACATAGCCTGATCCAATCATCGTGATGCGCATATTTCCCTCAAATCATTGGAGTAGAACGTCATGCTGCGTCGCAGCATGGCGTTGGTCATACTGAATCTGGGCGAAAAGACAATATCGAAGATCGCTTGATACCCACATCGAAAATCGAACGAGGGGCACGACAATTCATTGCCGGCACCCTTTCGACAGCAAGAAACATAGGTTTGTGTGGGCAATGTGACAAGTCGAGCCGCTCGTGAGAGGCGGCTCGACTTTCATTTCCAGACGGTTCTTCCTCAGTTCGAACGTCTACAGCCGGTACCAGACATAGGGGTCTGTCCCCGATTGAATCTTGTCCCAGCGCAGATCGGTGTCCCGCCAGTTCTTGATGCTGCTTTTCCTGTTGTCGAGCACGAGGTCACCCTTGTCGGTTCTGACCACGAGAACCGCATGTCCTTCACCGGAAGGGGTATATGCCGTTGCGATTCGCAAAGCGCGCGACGACCAGCCCATCGCGATCAGCCGGCTGCGCTTGGTTAAGGCGAAATCTTCGCAGTCGCCGCTGCGAACATTCACCTTCCAGACATCGCCGTTCAATTCGCTGCTGGAGTCGTTACGGCCGATCATCGTGCGATTGACGGTGTTGTTCACAGTCTTCAGCTGCTGCATCTGCTCATCGGTGAGCGCAACGACCGAGAGGCCATTGTTGTCACGGCATTCGGCCGGGTTCTGGGCGCAGAACAACACCTGGGCGAAGGGTGGGATGATCTTGCCTTTTTCAGAGATATAGCTGACCGCCGAACTACCGTTCAGGCCGCGGGCAAAACCTGCGGGACCAGCGGCAAATGCCGAGCAGGCATTGCCTGCCGTCAAGGCCAGCGCCAGAAGTGTAACGAACGTTTTCTTCATCTGTTTAATCCCCGTTCAGGGCAACCGATTGAGATCAGGCTTGCCTTTTTTCTCGGTCAATGGCATGGCGATCTGACGATCTGCCAAGTATTGGACGCAGAATATCTGTCCCGTTTCTGCTGCTTGGAGGGAGCATAGCCGGGCCTTGTCTCGATTGGCTTAAACCTTTCGCGACAATTTTAAACGATGTGGAATTCTGTTACACTTTAGCACGCAAGTGCTTGATGTTCAACTTATGTTAGTACGAGTAAATTAATCTCTTCGGTTGCAATGGCTTTGTCGCCGCCTGCTCTGGTAACGAATTCAAATGTTCTCCAACCTCATCAACAGACCAGTCTTGCGAGAGGTTCTTCTCTTTGCGTTTATTGGCCTGGTTATACTGACGCTCATTCCGTTCGGAAGCGTCACGCCCTTTCCTTTCGCCTTCGCCGCGATCGGAATGTTTGCCCTCGCGGTCATTTCGGCGCTGCTCTTCGGAGAGCCAGGACAAAGCAGGTGGGTTTTCAGCATCACCTTGTTCCTCCTTATCGTCGTGACGGGCTGGATATACGTCCAGACGATCGAGCTGCCTTCCAACTGGCTGGCAAATCCCGCCTGGGGTGCTGCGCGTGACCTGGCAGGTGTTCAGTACGCGGCAATCTCTGTCGAGCCGGCCGATACCCTTGCGTCGATCCTCTGGGTCGCGCTGCCTTTCGTCACGTTCCTGACCGGGCTTCTGCTCTGCGATACCGATCAGCGGGCGAGGAAAGTGCTCACCGGCCTCGGGCTCTCTGCGGGCACCGTCGCGGTTTTCGGCCTGCTGCAGTTTTCGCTGTTTCCCAGCATCTTGGTCGTCGTCGAGAAACGCGCCTACCTCGACAGCCTGACCGCGGTCTTCGTCAACCGCAATACTGCCGCGACCTTCCTCGGGCTTGGGACGCTGCTGATGCTGACCCTGGTCAGGGACATCGCCCGTTCCTTGTCAAAATATCCGTCCGGCGAGCCGGGCCGAAACGCCCTTCTCTTGAGGTCCTGGATCTATATTCTGCTCTTGTGCGCCTGCTTCACGGCGCTGATGCTGAGCCGTTCGCGCGCCGGAATATTTTCGACCTTCGTTGCCGCTCTCATCTATTTTCCATGGCTCGTTCTCAATTGGAACGGCTCCGGCAGAAAGCCGAAACCGGCACCGAAATGGCGTTCCCTGGTGAAGGTCGTCGCGGCGATTGGTTTCGTCATCTTGTTGTTGGCGATGTTCGCAGGCCAGGCGATCTTGCGTGCGCAAGAGCGGCATCTCGAGGATGATGATCGGTTCTGCATCCTGCCGGGCATCTGGCGTGCCATTTCGGATCATTGGCTGACCGGGACCGGCCTTGGCACTTTCCGTACCGTGTTTTCTGCCTACCGCGATCCTGCCTGCGGAATTTTCGGGATCTTCGACAGGGCGCACAATTTCTATCTCGAAGGATTCTTGGGCCTCGGAATATTGTTTCCGATTGCGGCAGTCCTTGTCTTCTCGGTGCTTGCCGGCGTGTTCCGGCGCGGGCTCGCGCAAAGACGGCGCCTGAGGCACTATGTTCTTCTCGGCCTGGCCGGAACGGTTTTGGTCGCCCTGCATGCGGCGGTGGATTTCTCGTTGCAGATACCGGGTTTCGCCGTGTTTTATTCAGCCTTCCTCAGTGCGGTTGTCGCGATCAGTCTTGGGCGCAGCAACGGGGAGGCGGACAGGGTATATGAGCGGTCGCTAACCAGCTAGAAAATAAGTGGATGAGTTTCATGAAGGTTTTTCGAAAATGCGATTGTGCAGTTGCGAACTGTTGACTCTCAAACGCAAGAAATTTTATAGCGGGTGTAGCCTTCGGATTGTTGCGGCCCCAAAAAAGTCGGGCCGGTGTCGTTTTCGCTTCCTAAAGGGCCTGCGTTGCCGGCCTGCCACAGTTAGGGGAATGTTAATCGGCTTTCAGTGTTATTGATCGGGGATTGTCTTGTATTTTGTCAGATTGCGGGGCAGTAGCTTCAGGGGCGTCAACACAGGTTATTCTATGGGTTGTTCTCGTATCGTTAGTACACGCGTCGCCATTGTTGTAGCGCTAACCACTATATTGGCAAGCTGCACGTCGTTGCCAAGATCCGGCCCCGATCACAAAGATGTTGATCGGGATGCGGCGGTAAAAGTGACCACGAAGGAGCGTCGCGTCGGCATCGACTACGCCCTCGTCGATCTCAGCAAGAACGTTCTTCCCTATTTTACCTCTGCCCAGCCAACCTCTTTCAAGGGCTTTGGCGGTGGTCGAGGCGGCGCCCCCGAAATTCCGCTTGGTTACGGCGATGTCGTTCAGGTCGCTATCTTCGAAGCTCAGTCCGGCGGTCTCTTCATTCCCTCCGATGCTGGCAGCCGCCCCGGCAATTACATTTCCCTGCCGACGCAGACCATCGATAGAAACGGCACGATTACAATTCCTTATGCGGGCCGCGTTCCGGCTGCCGGTCGCCTCAAGGAGACCGTGGAACAGGATGTCGAAGACCGCCTGGCCAGCCGTGCGATCGAGCCGCAGGTTGTTATCACGACGACGACAAACCGCTCCAGCCAGGTTGCGGTTCTCGGCGACGTCAACAATCCGCAGCGTGTCGAGATCAGCCCGGCCGGCGAGCGTGTTCTCGACGTCATTTCCGCCGCTGGCGGTTTGACGACCAACAATATCGAAACGAATGTGACGCTGCAGCGCCGCGGCAAGACGGCAACCGTTGCCTACAACACGCTGCTGAAAAACCCGGCGGAAAATATCTATGTCGCGCCGGATGATACGATCTCGGTCGATCACGAGCGCCGCACCTATCTTGCGCTCGGCGCTGCGGGCGTCAGCGGTCGTTTCGATTTCGAAGAGTCTGACTTGACCCTTGGCGAGGCGATTGCAAAGGCAGGCGGCCTGCGCGACGACCGCGCCGATCCGGCTCAGGTTCTGCTCTATCGCCAGGTTCCCAAGAAAACGCTTCAAGCGATGCGCGTCGACACGACGAGATTTGCAGGGGATGCGGTTCCGGTGATCATCCGCGCCAACCTGCGCGATCCCGCAACCTTGTTTGCCACCCAGCAATTCAAGATGGAAGACAAGGATATTATCTATATTTCCAATTCGGACTCTGTCGAACTGGTCAAGTTCCTTGACATCGTCAACTCGGTATCGTCCACTGTTTCCGGCGTGACCGACGATGCGCGGGATACCCGCAACGCGGTACAGGATCTCGGAAATTGATTTGAAGTAGGCGCTGGCATCGATCGCTGATCGACGCCGGCGGCCTATATAGCGGATTTGATGAAGGACTAGGTTATGGCAAGGTCAGCTGTTTATCGTAAGCTTGCGTATAGCGGAATTGTCGTCGCGATGTTTGCCGGCATGACTTCGAGTGCTTTTGCGGCCGCCTGCCTTGGACCGGCAAATCTGACTTCGGTCGACGTCAGCGGATTTACGACCAATCCCGCCGCTTTGCTCGATATGTCGGATCCATTGGTTTTGTCGTCACGTGTTCGGTCACTGGTCGGCAGCAGCAATGACACGCTTGCGCCGGTGATCGAGCAGGCCAAAAAGGCCAATGCCGCGCAGATGGCGGCGATCGGTTCCGGCCTTGGGCGGGCGGCGAACAGCTGCCAGGTCTCGGATCCGCAGTTCAAGCTGGCAATCGAAAAGGCCGTTGCCGAGGCGGCGAGCGCCGATCCCAATCTGGCGCCGCTGCTTGCCGCCTTTGCGAAAGTTCTTGCCGAAGGCGGGACTGCGGCGCTCGGACCGGGGGCCAGTGCCGCCGCGGCAGCCGGCATCGGCAACGACGGGTCAATTGGCCAAACGGGACCGGGCTCTGACGATGGTACGCCCTTCGACGGAGCCGCGACGACTGCGGGTACACTAAAGGTTTCCAATGGTGGCGCCAGCGACGACAGCTCGTCCTCGACGACGACGATCCTCAGTGTGAATGGGGCAGGGCAGTCGTCTTCGGACACGAGCGGATCGACCAGTCCGAGCACGCCCGTCATACAATAGCTGGAATTGCCCTTAGATCTTAGCGCTTGACGCCTTTGTTGGAGATCGAATTTGCTATCGCCAGATAAACTTACGCCACGTATCGACCCCTCCCGCGATACGGGAAACGAAGCTGATTTCATCGATTTCGACAAGCTTATCGCGATTGCCCGCCGTCAGTGGCGGATGGTCGCGGCGAGCGCTTTTGCCTTCGCCATTCTCGGCATTGTCTATGTCGTGACATCGGTACCGGTTTATACCGCCGACACGAGCGTGCTGATCGATCGCAGCGACAATCAGGTGATCAACCAGCTGGCGGCTTTCGGCCAATTGGACGATGACGAAGGTACGGTCCTCAGCCAAGTCGAACTGTTGAAGTCCGACACGATCGCCTATGCTGTCGTCGACAAGTTGAAACTTGTCGATGATCCGGTGTTTAACGCACAGCAGAATTCGCTGTTTTCAGTCGCGACGCTGAAATCTCTGGTGAATTTCAAATCGTGGTTTGCCGATGACGCGGCCGTGGCGCCCGATCCGGATATGAAGCGGCGATATGCTGCCGAAACCGTCGCAGGCAATATCGATGTCGAACGCGTCGGCAAATCCTACGTTCTCGATGTCAGTTATACCTCGCAGTCGCCCGACATGGCCCGCCAGATCGCAGCCGCGATCGCCGACGTCTATATGGTCGACAAGCTCAATTCCAAATACGAGGCGACGCGCCGGGCCGGCCAATGGCTGCAGGAGCGTATCGAGGAGTTGCGGCAGCAGGCGCTGGACACCGACCTTGCGGTTCAGAAATTCCGCAGCGAGCACGGGCTCGTCGAGGCCGGGTCCGGGACGCTGCTCAGCGAGCAGCAGCTCTCCGAGATAAACTCGCAATTGATCAACGCGCAGGCCGAGACGGCGAAGGCCGAGGCGAAATATGCGCGCGTCAAGTCGATCATCGACTCCAAGCAGACTGATGCGATCGTCACCGATGTGCTCGACAGCTCCATTTCGAACGACCTGCGCAAGAAATATCTGGAGGCTTCCAAGCTCGAGACCGAGATCGAGGCACGGCTCGGCCCCGATCACGTCCAGGCGGTTCGGCTTCGTGCGGAAATGGAAGAATATAAGAGGCTCATGTTCGATGAGCTGAACCGCATCGCCGAGAGCTACCAGAGCGAGCTGCAGGTGGCGAGATCGCGGGAAAACTCCTTGCGCGACAGTGTCACGCAGGCGACGGGCGTTGCTGCCAGCGCCGGCGAAACCCAGGTGCAGCTTCGCGAACTCGAGCGCACGCGCGATACCTACAAGAATCTCTATCAGAGCTTCTTGACGCGCTACCAGGAAGCCATTCAGCAGCAGAGCTTTCCGATCACCGCTGCGCGTATCATCACGATGGCGGAGACGCCGACGAAGCCGAGTGCTCCGAAGAGAGCCCTCGTCGTCGCTTTTGCGATGTTCCTCGGATGCGCAGTCGGAAGCGGTATAGGAGCCTTCCGCGAATTCCGGGATCGGTTCTTCCGCACCGGCGATGATGTCCGGGAAGTGCTTGATGTCGAGTCTCTCGGCGTTATGCCGCTGATCGAAAATAATGTCGACGATCCGGCGCTTGTTGATCCCAACAATCCGCGAAGCATCGCCAGAGGCGGGAAGACGACGACCTATGTCGAGGAACATCCGCTGTCGGCATTTGCGGAGACGCTTCGAAGCGCGAAAATTGCCATCGACATCAGTGCCGCCGATCAGCGCTGCAAGGTTATCGGCGTCGTATCGAGCCTGCCTGGCGAGGGCAAGTCGACAACATCCATCAACTTTGCCAAGCTTCTGGCTATGCAGGGTGCACGCTGCCTGCTGATCGACGGCGACATGCGCAATCCCGGCTCAACCCGGGCGATCGGCCGCCATGCCGAGGCGGGCTTGCTCGAGGCGATCGTCGACGGGCGTCCGCTCAAGGATCTGATCCTTCTCGATCCGAAGACAAAGCTTGCGTTCCTGCCGACGGTGGCGCGGTATCGCGTTCCGCATTCGTCGGAGTTGCTCGCGTCACGCGGCATGGATCAGCTTCTTGAAACGGCGCGTCAAAGCTTCGATTATATAATCGTCGACCTGCCGCCCTTGGCGCCGGTTGTCGATGCGCGCGCCATCAATTCGAAGCTCGATGCGGTGGTGTTCGTTATCGAGTGGGGGAAGACATCGCGCAAGGTCGTGCAGTCGACCCTGCTGTCCGAGCCGGAACTTTATGCAAAATGCGTCGGTGCCGTATTGACCAAGGTCGACCCGTCGCAGATGAAACTTTACCGGACATTCGGTTCGAGCGAATATTATTATAAGCGATATTCGCGATACTATACCGAAAGCTGATGTTCGGCAGTCGGTCCGTTTCGGTTCCCAGGGTCGTTTTTGTTGTCGTCACCGTCGCCTTGGCGGTGCTGGCCGGTCGGGAGTTGTACGCGTCGATCAGAACGGCAAGCATCTCGATCGTCGCCGAAAGGATCGAGCGTGGCGGGACTGTCGCCGATGACGTCGTGGCTAAATATGCTTCGCGCAGTGTCGAGGTCATTGACGGGCATTATTGCCGGTCCGACATTGTGGCGGCTGGCGTAACCCTCGTTCTGGCGCAACTCGATCGGCAAAACGTCAATGTCAACTATGATGCCTGGGCCGCTGCAGCATCGGGTGCGCGCCAATATCTTCGGTATGCGCTGTCGTGCATGCCGACGAACAGCAATTTTTGGCTTCGTCTCGCGGCCGTGCAGTCGACTATTGCAGAAGAGCCGGTTTCGATCGCGGGAATGATGAAGCGCTCGGTTGTGCTGGCGCCCCACGACGACATGATGGTTCTGACGCGGTTTTATTTCTGGAACGATTTCACCGATGCGACGCTTGCCGCGGCCAAGCGCGCGCTCGATAGCGATCTGACGACGATGCTGAAACGCGGCGATCGCTGCAGGGTCAACGCTGCGATAAAAGAGATCAGCCCACAGCTTCGCCCCATCTTTGATCGAAGCTGGGCGAACGTCGGAGACGGTGCGACAGCACGGTTTCGACAGCGTTGCAGCAGGTAGTTTGTCGGGCGGTTTGAAGGCTGGCGCAAAGCGGCTAGCTGGTTGCAGCCAAGCCGCTGTTCCACGAGTCCGGACTGAAATAAGAGAATGCCCGCGGTTTGCACGGCGGGCATTGTCTATGATCGGCTATGGAACGATCAGACGCTGGCGCCCGAAACGAAGTCCGTGCCGGTGATATTGAGCGTCAGGACGCCGACATCGGTGTGACCTTGGCCGTCCGAAATCTTGTAGTACTGGATGGTCTCCGTGACGTGATCGCCCGGGGCGATATCTGCTGCCAGATCATAGGTGAATGAGCCGTCCGACTTGACGTGGAACGTGCCATAGGTGCCGGCGACGTCGGTCGTTGCGCTCGGATCGCCGTTGACGCTCGTGGTGCCGAACTGACGGAGGAAGAGATGACCATTGTCGCCGGGAATGTCGTTGTCGAGGGCGTTACCGCCGATGGGGTTGCCTTCGATGAAGCTGTAGTGGTCGTCGACAGCGATCGGCTTGACCTGGGTTACACCCTGAATATTCAGAGTGAACAGGCCGACATCGGTATGACCGCTGCCGTCGGAGATCTTATAGGAGACCTTCTCCTGAAGCAGCTCACCATTGGTGAAGTTGACCTTGGCAGCGTCGCTTAGAACATAGGTGTAGCTGCCGTCCGGCTTGACGAAGAAGGTGCCGTAGTCGCCCTGGATTTCGGTGACCTGATTGTTGCCTTGCTTGGCGCCAACGCTCTGCTGATCGAAGGCGCGCAGGAACAGGTGGCCGTTGTCGGATGAATCGTTAGAAAGCAGATTTCCCGAGATGACGTCGGTTTCCAGGAATGTTGCAGTATCGTCGGTTGCATGAATCGCCATTGAATTCTCTCCTTGAATTATTCTTCGCCGGCCGTCCCTGACCTTTGGCGAGCGGCCCGATTAAGGATTTCTTAATTCGGAGAGTCAAGAACATAATTAACAAATCGTTAGCATCTCTGGGCGCAATGCTCAATATCGATACACCTTAAATGTGCATAAGATAATGAAAGGCCTAGGTAATATTGCGTTAACAATAAGTGAAAACCCAAGCTGCGAGATTCACTGCATTTTTTCTTCGAGCGACAAGAAATTTTATTGGCGATCGGCTTATAATAATACGCGATGAATCTTCTTCTGCTTGTCATATTCCGGATAATCAGATTGAGCTATTGTTAAATTTTAAGTTTTTTATTGATTGTAGCATTATTGCAACTGAATGTACCTGGCTTTGGGTGCTGCGACTTTCGTCGTCCTGCCCATTTACCAAGGGAATTTAGGTTTCCGCCTGAAATCCACTCTACCGGAATATCCTGGGTTGAGAGAGCTTCTCATGTCGCACGTATTGCTGAGCATTATACGTGAATTATACGGTACAAATTTGCTGCAACGCGAAATGTTTACCGCGGAAGACCGCCGTTTCTTCAGAAACCAAGAATTATTGCAGGATGTCCGGCATTTTAGTGTTTCATTTTAGCTGGCGGAGAGAGGTCCACGCTTAAAAGATTTCCATTGGCGCGGGGAGATCAGAGCATGACCGTCTACTACGTGAATTCAGCAACAGGGTCCGACCACAATAGCGGGACCGGCGAGAATTCAGCTTTTGCGACTTTGTCCGCCGTCGAAGCCGTGAAGCTCAATCCCGGCGACAGCGTGCTGCTCGCGGCCGGAAGCGTGTTCAACGAACAGTTCGACCTGAAATATTCGGGTACCGTCAGCGCCCCCATTATCATTGGCAGCTATGGTATCGGCGATGCACCGGTCATTCACAGCAGCAATGACGGTATCCATGGTTCGAAGGCTTCGAACATCGTCGTCGAGAATATCAAGATCGCAGATACGGGTGGGGCGGCGATATACGCAGGAAATGTCTGGAATTGGACGGTCCGCAACGTTGAGGTGGAAAATACGGGACTTGCCGGCAAGCCCGGTTCGGTCAATTTCCAGAGCAGCCAGAACATCACCATCGAGAACAGCAAGATAACAGGCGTGAATGGCGATGGCATCTGGATGGAAAAAGTTAACGGCGTCAACATTCTTAACAACGTGATTACCAACAGTCAGGGTGCCAAGGCAGACGCCGTCCAGTTGAACGATAGCAGCAATATCCTGATCAAAGGCAATCACCTGGAACAGACGGACACCAATAGCTCAAAGGGTATTGTGGCGCTTGTTCGGCCTGTGAATGCTCTGGTCGAGGACAACACAATGGTCGGTGGCGGTTTTGGGATAGGTGCCAACGCAGGCACGAATATCTCGATCCACGACAACGATATTTCCGGATTTGGTGGCTACAAATGGTCCTACGGCATCGGCCTTGGTGATCAGGGTGATGCGAAGAACTACGACATCAGCGGAAATTATATTCACGACGGCGTGTGGGGCGTATCGGTCAGCGCGGCGGGTTATCCAAATTATGTTCTCTCGAATATCGATATCCATAACAATGTCTTTGACGATCTGACCTCGTCGGCGCTGAAGGTCGACAGAGCTGCATCAGGCTCTTTCCATGACAATATAGTCGACAGCCTGGTGTCGACCTCGACGATAGCTGCCGTCATTGCTGTCGCAAACACGTTCTCGGTCAGCGACACTAAGACGCTCGAACAAGCCCAGGCCGAGCTCGACAGTGCTGCCGGCGGTACATCAGGCAGCGGACAGACCCCCGCCACACCGGTTATCGAGCCGGTCGTCGAAACGCACACGGCGCCCTCATCTCCGACCGTCGCTGCAAAAATTGTCGCAGTACATGACAGTCTGAAGATTTCGGCCGACACCGGAAGCGCCTATCACGGCAATCTTCTTGAAAACGATCATGCGGCCAACGGGATCGTGCTGCTTCGCCGCTTCGGCGATAGTGCCGTGGATAAACACGGTTTGACGCTGACCGGAAAATACGGTGTCATCCATGTCGACAGCGACGGCGATTACACCTACACGGTTGATGCGGCGAAAATCGCCGGCCTCAGCGGCAAGGTCAGCGAGTCCTTCCAGTACAAGATCTCCGATGGCGCTTCGCATATCGACACGGACAGCTTGAGCGTCGGCATCGATGTGGATGCATACCATCACAGCCACATATTGCTCTGAAGCAGCCTGCCGCCGGGACGGCGTCAGCCGGCCGTTACCGCCGACCGCTCCGTCCCGACGTGTAAAGCGCGCCGCGATCGAGATCGCTGCCCGCGCGTTAGGTCCTGTTTCCGGATGTCGTTGCCGCAAAATCGCCACACAGTTTTCCGCGACTTGCTTCAAACCCGGCGAAATTGCCGTCGAAATCAAAAGAACGAAGGACGGCCGACGATAAAAATGTTCCGTCGCGCAAAAACAAGAAAGCTGTATATTGAACGTATAGTTAATGCCCCAGTAAACATCGTGTCTATGCGCGGGCGGCGGCCAGCACGTTGAGCCGTTATTGGGCGGTTTGGGATTTTCACTTGCTTCAACCGATATATTTATCGTAGCGTTAAGCTAGAACCCCTAAACTGGCGCGCTAGAATTGGAATTTTTCGGCCATCTTTCGGTGCGATTCATATAATAAGTCGTGAGCTTGCAAGCGGAGACTCGGCGCCGGTGCCGATGATCCAAATGCGACTATGTCATTGGTCGGGCTTGATAGGCCCGTAACTGCAGAGCGCGTTGGCGTTTACCTGCGTGCGATGCGGTAGAAGAGGGATTACTTGGTGTTTCAGAGTTCAGCAGCTGATGTCAGCGAGCCATCCAAAGCCTTGCGAAAATGCAAGGGAGGCCTTGTCTTTATTGGCATAGCCAGCGCACTCATCAATATCCTCTATCTCACAAGTTCGTTTTTTATGCTTGAGGTGTATGACCGCGTCATTCCCGCCAAAAGCATACCGACGCTGGCTGCTCTCGCAATACTTGCGTTAGCCCTTTACGCGTTTCAGGGCGCGTTCGAAGTTCTCAGGAGCCGAATGCTCGTGCGCGTTGCTGGTTCGCTGGACGAGATGGTGAACGGACGCGTGTTCCGGGCGCTCATCAAGGCGCCGTTGAAGGTCAAGATCGGAGGGGACGGGCTGCAGCCGCTGCGCGACTTCGACCAGATCAGAACCTTCCTGTCCGGCATGGGCCCGACGGCGATGTTCGATCTGCCCTGGCTTCCCTTCTATGTCGTGATCTGTTTCCTGTTTCATCCGGCGATCGGATATATCGCGATCGGTGGATCGCTGGTTCTCGCCATTCTGACGTTCCTGACCAACCAGGGAACACGTACGCTGTCAAAACGGCAATCCGAAGCCGGCAATATGCGCAATGCCTTTGCGCAGACCTCGATCCGCAACTCCGAAGTCATTCACGCCATGGGCATGGCGGGCACCATGGCTGAAATCTGGGACCGCAAGAACGGCGAATACCGGAACATCACCCGGCAAGCATCGGATGTCGGGAACGGATATGCGACGCTGTCGAAGATTTTCCGGATCGCCCTGCAGTCCGGAACGCTGGCGACCGGTGCGATCCTGGTCATTCAAGGCCAGGCCTCCTCGGGCATTATCATCGCCGGCTCGATTCTGACGTCCCGCGCCCTGGCGCCTGTGGAAGCGGCGATCGGAAATTGGCGCGGTTTCGTTTCCGCTCAGCAAAGCTGGGCGCGGCTGGCAAATCTGTTGAAAACCATTCCGGAAATTCCGGCTCCGCTCGCGCTTGCGCCGCCCTCCAAACAGGTGACGGTCGAGGGGCTGGCAAGCGGACCGCCGGCGGGCCAGCGTCTGGTCATTTCCGATGTCAGCTTCGGCTTGAGGGCAGGAAGCGCCCTCGGGGTCATCGGTTACAGTGCCTCGGGCAAGTCGTCGCTGGCGCGCGCGATGATGGGTATCTGGCCGACCGTCAGAGGATCCATTCGCCTTGACGGCGCAGCACTCGACCAGTGGGATGGCGACGCACTGGGCCGGCATATCGGTTATCTCCCGCAGGACGTGGAGCTTTTCTCGGGAACCGTCGCGCAGAATATCTGCCGTTTCGCCAAGGAAATGTCGCCTGAGGCGGTGGTTGCCGCGGCGAGAGCAGCGCGTGTTCACGATCTCATTCTTCGTCTGCCGAACGGTTACGAAACCGAAATCGGCGAAGGCGGGGCCGCGCTTTCGGCCGGCCAGAGACAACGCATCGCGCTTGCAAGAGCGCTTTATGGCGAGCCCTTCCTCGTGGTGCTCGACGAACCGAACTCCAATCTCGATGAAGAAGGCGAGCGGGCGCTCAGTGCTGCGATCATGAGCGTTCGCGCACGCGGCGGCATCGTCGTCGTCATCGCCCATCGATCCGGGGTTCTGGCCGCGTGCGACTTCGTGCTGATGATGCAGGACGGCCGGATGATCGCATTCGGTCCCAAGGAAGAAGTTCTGGCGCGGGTCAGCCGGCCGGAAGCGGCGGCGGCACGGACGCCGATTGCTGATCGCGTCGCTCAGCTCAAAGTCGTCGTCGACGGCATGAATGCGGCCGAATAGGCCGAGGAGAAGATTGTGAGTAAAGTCATCAGCGAATCGAAACGCTCCCTCAATCGTCATGTCGCAATTGTCGGCGCGTTGTCGATCGCTCTCGTGTGCGGCATTGGCGGTTGGGCGGCAACAACGGAGCTTTCGAGCGCCGTCATCGGCGAAGGTGTGGTTGTCGTCAATGGCGATGTGAAGAAGATCCAGCACCTGACCGGCGGCATCGTGTCAAAACTGCTGGTCTCGGAAAATGACCATGTGACGGCTGGACAGGTCTTGATACAGCTCGATGGCACAACAACAAAAGCCCAGCTCTCGATCGTCGAGAGCACGCTCGCCCAGCTCTATGCGCGCCGCGCCCGGCTGAAGGCCGAACGGATCGACGCCGAGTCATTCAATGTCGAGGAAAACATCAGCGATCTGACATCCAGCAGCGCGGCGCGGGATCTGCTGGACGGCGAGACGAAATTGTTCGACAGCCGCAGATCGGCACTTATCGGCATGAAGAGCCAGTTGGCGTCGCGCAAGGATCAGCTGGCCGAGCAGATCAAGGGGTTGGTCGTTCAGATCAATGCGACCAATGACTCGCTCGGCCTGATCGAACAGGAACTCGAGGGCGTCGATACGCTTTACAAGAAGGGGCTGGTGACGCTCCAGCGTTTGAATTCGCTGAAGCGCGCCCGCGCCGAACTCCAGGGTAATAGCGGCCAGGAAATCGCGGCAAAGGCAGAGGCTGAGGGCAAGTCAATCGAGCTCGATCGCCAGACAATCCAGCTGGACGAGGACCGTCGTTCGGAGATCGCGAAGGAACTGACCGACGTCGAGGCGAAGATTGCCGAAAATGAAGAACGCCGCGGAACCGCGATCGATCAGCTTCGCCGCCTCGACATTACCGCGCCGCTCAGTGGGCGCGTTCACGAGCTCTCTATTCACACGGTCAATGGCGTCATCAATCCAGGCGAGACGCTGATGCTCGTCGTTCCCGAGAACGAAGACCTGACGGTTGAGGCAAAGGTCGCCACCCGCGACATCGACCAGGTCCATGTCGGCCAGTCCGTCGATGTGCGTTTCAGTGCCTTCGATCAGCGTACGACGCCTGATGTGCGCGGCGAGATCACCTCGATTGCGCCCGACATCGTCAAGGATGAGCGGACGGGCATCAGCTATTACCCCCTTCGCGTCAAGCCGGAGGCTGCAAGCATCGCCAAGCTGAAGTCAATAAAGCTCTATCCGGGCATGCCGGCGGAGGTCTTTATCAAGATCGGCGACAGGAACGTTATCTCTTATCTTACCAAGCCGCTGACCGATCAGATGCAGCACGTATTTCGTGAGGAGTGATTGGCGGTGTACCACGCCGCCAACGCTTCAGCGAAGCCGTTGTCATCGATCTCGCTCTTCTGCATAATTTCTGAAATCGGAACCGATTGAGAAATATGTAGTGATTCAAAGCGTTCCAGCATCCTTTGGGCTCCTGAAAGGAAGCGCGGTTCTGTGGTGAACGATTTGTCACGATCGAACAGCGATGCGCCGCCATTTCGCGAGATGTCCCAGGCCTGCTGCAAGGTCTCCTCATGATCGGTTTACAGCTTTGGCGAGCGATGCCAATGGTGAGACGACCGGCTTATGGGCTGCTTTTGCTTTTTGCCTGGTTCGCGATGTTTTCGGTGACTGGGAATAGCAATGCCGAGGGCCTTCCGCCATTGAAAATAGTGGCTTTCGGCACATCCTTGACGGCCCGCGGAGGGTGGCAGCCGTCGCTCGAGACGGAGCTTGCAGCCTGCCTGCAACGGCCTGTCAAAGTCGAGAGCGTTGCAAAGAGCGGCGAGACGACGCTGTGGGCTCTCACCCAGCTTGATCGCGTCGTTGCCGGGCAGCCGGATATCGTTCTGATCGAGCTTTACGCCAACGATGCAGCCTTGCAGCGGTTCGTGTCACTTGCGCAAAGCCGAAAGAACATCGGCGACATTCTCGACCGGCTTCGGCAGCGCCTGCCACGAGCGCGGATCATCGTCATGGCGATGAACCCGTTTTCGGGAATGCGTGGCCTGATCCGTCCCTTTGTCGGAAGTTACATCGCGGCCCATCAGGCGGAGGCTGAGGAACGGGGCCTGGAGTTTGTCGACCACCAGCCCAATTGGCAGCGTCTGACGCCGGGGGATCTGGCCTCGGCAATTCCCGATGGCGCTCATCCGCTGCCTGAAATTGCTTCCAAAATCATCGTACCGGAACTTGTCAAACAGATTGCCGGCGGCAATTGCAAAGAATGACGGATCGCGCAGGGCTCGGGTTCAGACCGCCGCGAGGTAGCCTTTGAGGTATTTGACCAGCGAAGTCCGCCCAACCTCAGACGGGTCCTCGTGAGAGGGACTGTCCAGATCGTCCAGAAGATAGTTTTTGAGATCCTCGTCGGTATGGGCGACATAGATGCCGGGCCGGCCGGCGAGCTGGCCTACCGTGGCAAGCTGATGATCGTTTCGATGTTCTCCAAGAGACGCCTGCCGGGGAACGAGAATGATCGGTTTTCCAAAACGTTTCGCGGTCAGCACGGTGCCTATTCCCGCATGAGAAACGATAACGCTTGCATCGAAAAAGACCCTATCGAAGTCAGCGGGCTCGATATTCTTGATCCATTTCATGTTCTGGGGCGTGTAGGTGCCCTTGCCGATCTGCGCCAGAACCGGCTTGGACAGATCCTTTGCAAAAGTGTCGACAGCCTTGACGAGGCGATCGAACGGCAGCTGCGTTCCGACGGTGACAAGGATCAAAGCACAGCTCCTGCGTAGTGGGGACCATCCGGCCGTGACAAATGTTGCCATTGCGTCAGCCAGAGCGTCGCGATACGGCCAGCCAATTTTCCCGACAGGGACAGCTTCTCGACATTGGCGACACTGTCGATCCAGATCGTCCGCTTGCCCGTCAATTTGCCGGCAAGCAGGCAAAAAAGTCCGGGCGCCGCGCCGGTGGAGATGATGACATCAGGCCTGTGTCTGATGACGATGGAGAAGGCGCTGAAAAAGCAGCGGATCGACATGGTAATGGAGTCGCGGCTGCAATCGGGAAGCACCAGACCGTCGCGAATGTCATATTTGGCAAGCAGACCCGGAATGGTCGTTGCAAAGACGATATCGCAGCCCTCGAATGCGCCGCGCATGGCCATCAGCTGCTCCCAATGGCCGCCTCCTGACGAGGCAGCGAGAACCTTTAATTTCTTCTCAGCCATAGACAGGCATCTCCTATATTTGACCGATGACAGGGGCGTAGAACGGTTCCGTTCGAACAGCGGTCGTGTCAAGATAGTTCCGTGGAACTGTACCATTTTTGGCCGGATTGGTTGAAGCCTTGAAGTTCATGGACGGCCAATCACGCAGGATGTGTTCGGTGGGAAGATAGGCGCCAAAGCTCATCTGAATAGGCTCCAAACAGTCTCAAAGAGCGGCATTCGGTCTGTATTCCTGGTATGCATGTCCGAGAATGCCATTGACCATGCCGGCGCCGCGCAGAACATGGGTGAGGGCACGCATGCCCCAGTAGGGTGAAATCAAGATCGCCGGCAGCATGGCCAGTCCAAGCAGGACTCGCGTGGCGCCATAAGCGGCGCGATAAATCCGGCGCTTGAGATTGCCATGCAGAACCTCGCTGACCGCGAAGGTATTGCCGAGTCGGTACTGTCTTTGCAACACCCATTTCCAGGTCATCCGGTTCGCAGGAACGATGTCATAGACAAGCGCCTTGTCAGCCCAGAAAATCTGCATGCCGCGGCGGACGGCCTGATTGAAGAAAAGATAGTCCGTGCCGCCGGTGAAGCGCATCTTTTCCTCGAAACGAAGGTTCCATGAGCGGATCAGGGGATAGTCGAACATGACATTGTTCGAAGCCGCATAACCGATACGCTGGCCATCCATGTTCTTCTTGCGCTCGAATACCCTGGCCTTGATGAAATATTCCGGCGGGTTTTCGGGATAGACCGGCTGAACGGGGCCGTAGACACAATCGGCGCGGTTTTTCGCGCGGGTCTCAAGCATTGCATCCAGCCAGCCGTCGACCGGCCATTCGTCGTCGTCGAGAAAGCAGAAGAGATCGGTGCCGGGAGGTGCCGAATCCAGCGCGCGGTTGCGCGCAAAAGGTATGCCCTGGTTCTGTTCGACGACGTAGATCAGATCGTAGGCGCCCGTCTGGCCAAAACCCTCCACCGTTGCCTTGGCGCTGCCGGCCGCATCATTGTCGACGATCACCATGGTGAGATGGTAGGGGCGGGCGGGGTGCCTGATCTGGCGGGTCATGACGTCGAGCAGCTTGGCGATGCCGTCCAGACGCCGATAGGTCAGCACGCCGACGGCGATCTTCAACGGCGCGGTGGCCGCTGCAGTATCGGCGGATGAATGCGGAAGAGTTTCTTGCTGGTTCATGCCTGTCCTCTCCGCAGCATATTTCCCAAACGCTTGCGCGCGGCCATGAGGGCCACTTCGGTTGCGGCAGCATCGCCGAACGGACCGCCGGCGACCGTATTGCGCGCTTCGCTCCGCAGCTTCAGCAGCGAGGTCGTTTCGGCAATGCCGCCGGCCACCAGGCTTTTGCCGAGCGCCTGCAGCCCATCATAACGGCGCGCCAGCTCCAGTCCCGTCGCAATCATGATGCGTGGGCGCAATGTCTTTGCCCTGCTCGTGCCGGTATAGCGGTTCGACGCATGAATGCGCTGGAAGGTCAGCGGAGTTTCGACGATGGCGCCGCGGCCGAGATAGGCTGCGGCGAACTTGATATAGTTGTCGCTAAGGACGACGTCTGTCGCCACCGACATCGGCAGGATCTGCGACAGCAGGCTGCGGCGGAAACTCAGGCCCGATGTCGGAACCGGAAGCGAGGGAAAGCCGCCGTTGCGAAGCGTATCTCGCTTGTCGAAGAGCGTCACCTGCAGTTGCGCCGGAGGCTGGTCGCCTTCATCGGTCGTCACCCGATCGAAACACCAGTCGATCTCGTTGCGATCGTAGATCTCGGCGATCCCAGCGAGTTTACCGGGGAGAAACGCATCATCGGCATCGAGGAGAAAGAGGATATCACCGCTCGCGGCCGCAAAACCCGCATTGAAGCTCGAGGCCTGGCCGCCGTTTTCCTTCAACACCGGCAGGATCTTCTCGCCATAGGAGGCGAGAATCTGCCTGGAATCATCCGTCGAGCCGTCGTCGACCACGATCACTTCAAAGTCGGGATAGGCCTGCGACAGAACACTGTCGATGCATGGGCGCAAATATTGCCCATAATTGAAATTGTTGATGAGCACCGAAAGTTTCAAATTCCCGCCTCCTACAGCGCCGCGCGGCTTTTCAGACGCGCACAGGACGCTGTAACATTTTGAATGGCTGCATAAGTGCTGCAGTAGGCCAATCGATCATCGCCCCAGCGTCTGGGGCGCGTATCGGCGAATTCCGGCGCGATAGCCACGCATGTAGTAATATTTCCAGATTGCCCAGAAACGCTTCTTCGATTGCGGCAGGAGGTAAAGGCCGGCCGCCCGCAATGCCCATTGCGCGCTTTCGATCCAGGTCGGAAGCGGAACTCCGCTTAGCCTTACCCCTCCAGGCACTTCGTCGGGGAACAGTGCCGGCATGCCATAACCAAGCCGTTCGCCGCGCTTCTGGACCCAGTGCTCGGTGACGCTTGATGCCGGGATCCAGTGGTGAACCACGGCCTCGGCGCATCGATAGGATTTGGCGCCGCTGGCTGCCAGGCGGATGATGATTTCAGCATCCTCGCCCATTGCGAACATCGGTCCCGGAAGAGGGCCGATGTCTTCCCGATAGCGGACGCTCGCCCCCAGCAACTCACGCCGAACGATCGTGTTCGGCCCCCAAACCTTTGTCGGGTCGCACGGTCCGCTTTGTGTCTCGTCAACGATCGCAAATGTCGACCCCATAGGAATCCAGTCGATAAAGCGATCCTTCGGCTCCTTTTCCCAATCGGGGACGATTCTGCCGCCGAAGACGCCATAGCTGGGATGGGCAGCGGCGCAGTCGACGATTGCCGTCAGCCAATTCGGTTCGGCGCGAATGTCGTCGTCGGTCAGGACAACGAGATCTCCCTTTACCCGATCCAAGCCGATGTTCAACGCACCGGACTTTCCCGGCGTGCGCTGCTGCAGGATGGTGATCGGAAGCTTGTCGCTGTAGGACTTCAAAAGATCGAACGTGCCGTCATTGCTGTTGTTGTCGACAGCAATCAGTTCCCATCGATCATGGGGAAGTTCCTGGCGCACCAAGGAATCCAACATATGGCGCATCCGTCGGCTGGCGCCATTATAAGATGCAAAGAGCACGCTGACGAATAGATCCGACATCAGTGACCAACCCTCTTGGTGAAGTCGAAAGAGAAAAGCCTCATATTTTGACTGCCTGTGCGATGTTCGAGCAAACGGTTTTTACGCTGGATTCGACCGCGTCTTGCCGAAGAATTCGCGCCGATGCGTTTCGCCGAGCACTCTCAGCTTACGAAGGTTGCCTAACCAGCGCCGCGGTTTGGTGAGCACGCCGCGGTTCAGGAAATACTGCCGCAGCAGGCTCGGTGCCTGACTGTGCGATCCGCCATGGGCGACCCGATAGACTGCCCCGCGAAAGGGGAGTTTTGCAAGCGGCGCCCCGCGTTGTGCCAGAATCTTCGCGATACGGACATGGCTGCCCAGCATCGACTTGATCCAGTCGAGCGAGGCATCCTCAAATCGGTTCGGCAGATCGTAGAGATCGGCACGGATGATCAAGGATGTGCCGCAGAGATGGCTGAAGTCATCATGGCCGAAGAGGAAATTGCCGCCATCGTCCCAGATGTAGCCGTGGTCGATCGTCCAGCCGTTGGCGTCTCGATTTTCGGATGCGTGTTGCACGATCCGGGAACTGACGAAGTCATCGTCGTCGACAATCATGAAAAAGCGGCTGTCGGCGGCGGTCAACATGCCGCTCAGAACACGCCGGCCCTTGTCGGCGCGGAAGGCGTCAAGGAAGTCTTCCTTGCTGCCCTTGCCGAGTTCATGCAGGTCGTTCGGCGGAAAAGTCACGCGCACGGCGGAAAACTTTTCCGGCAGATCAGGCAGATCGGCCCCTTCGTTGGCCACGATGATTCCGCGCCAGTCGCCATTGGTCTGGTTGGAAATGGAGGCCACGGTCTGGGTGAGATTTGCCTTCAGCCTGCTCCAATCGCGGGCATTGTCCTGATGTCGGACCGGGATGATGAAGGTAACGAGTGGCATCGAATAACCCCCTTAAGCCCGCAAGCCCACGGCTTCTTTACCATTGAGCGCCTGGTGACGCGCCCACTCGATCCCGTCTTCGAGCGAGGTTGCCTTGTACGAAAGATCCGTTCCGCCGGAGAAAGCATTCATGAAACGGCGGATCTTTCCATAGCTATTATCAAGCACGGCATGCGGACGGCCGAGCAGCAGCGAGCAGATATGGACGTGCAGGCGATCGGTGACGATGGCGCGGGCCCGCGAAATCTGGCTGATGCCGCGTTCGAAGCGGTTGTGGGCTGCGGCATCCAGCCTGCGCAAGGCAATTTCGCTCGGCTTAAAGGCAAGATAGGCCGAAGCGACGCCCAGCTTCTTGGCGATATTCACCTTCCGTTTCGACTCGGTGATCCAGTCCTCCACCGGGATGTCGGAAGGAATATTGCGATCGGTGCCGCCAACCCGTTCCGCATCTTCACGCAACATGGCGAGGACGGGAATCTGCGTCGCCCTTTCCGCAAGCGGGCCGATAGCGAAAGCCATATCGGGGCATAGCCGCACGGTGCAGTCGAAGTGCTTCTCGGAAAATTCCTTCGATTCTTCGTCGCGCACGAGCAGAACGAAATTCTTGTGACGCCCGATTGCCCGTTTGGACTGCTCGATGCGCTCCGGCGAACTGTAGTGGATCGACTGCGGGAACTGGATGATCTGCCGATCCGGGAAACGCTCCATGATCATTTCGCGGAAATCCTGGTGGGCTACCCAGATATCGCCGAAATTGCCGCCGCCGTGGATGAAGATCGGGCCGGTGGGAACCCGCCGTTTCAGTTCGTCGGCGGAGAAGTCGTACAGCCTGGAAACATAGTCCGGGCGCTTGCCGAAGCGATCCTTGAGATAGGCCATCTCACCCAGCCAGATCGCCGAGTCGCCGCAGTTGCGGATGTCCGGAAAGTCCAGAATGGCGAGCGGTTCCTCGCGCGAGACATAGTCTTTCAGGCAATCATGGATCATGCCGTTGAGTTTTGCGATCAGCTCAGATCTGGATTGGCTGGTCATTCTGCCTCTCTTGTTGATGTTCGTTTCGCTTCAGGCCGACTTGGGTACGGCAATACGTTTGGCTTTTGACAGGAACTTGACAAAGATACGCTGAACTTCGGTTTCCGGGCCATCTGGCTTCTTCATCGCGAGCCAAAGGACAAGGCTCGATCCGAGATAGATGATGCCGCCCGTGATGACGAGGAAGGCGAGATAAACGGCCAAGTGCAGCTTATCGGTGGGCATGCTGATAAGATGCGACAATCCCCAGACGCCGGCGGCCATCAAGGCGACGCTGGCAAGCGCGCGGAAATTGGCTGCGAGTTGCTGGAAGAATGGCAGATTGATCAAACGCTTGACGAGAAGCATATTGACCGCGGTGGAAATCAGGCCCGTCAATACGCGGGCATAGACGACGCCCGGCAGCCCGGCCATCATCAGGCCGGCGATGATGATGGGAACACGAACCACCAGCATCTGCGTATCGCGGATGAACAGCAGCTTTGTATGGCCCTTTGCCATGCCCAGCGGCTGGACAAGCGAACCGAGGGTCTGCAAGGCAAACACCGATGCCAGCGCCTGGACGATGAAGATAGCCGGAACCCACTTTTCTCCCAGGGCAAGCCGCATCATCGGATCGGCAACCACCGCCATGCCGATGCCGGCCGGAAGTGCGACCGCCGCCAGCAGCGCCTGCGCGCGCTGATAGGCTGCGACAAGCCGGACCGGATCGTTGCGGACTTTTGAAAAGCCCGGATAAATCGTCTGGTTCAATGGCGCCGTCGCCTCGCGCGTCGGCAGCGTCGACAGGGTGTTGCCGACGGTATAGTGGCCAAGCTGCGTGGCGCCCAGCATCTTGCCGATCAGCAGATACTCGATCCGCCAGTTCAGCGTGTTGACGATCTGTCCGGCCGTCAGCCACACCGAGAAGGAAAACAATTCCCGGGCATGGCGGAAGGTTATGCGCGGCCAGAATGGCAAGACGGTGTAGGATACGATGATATTGGTCACCTGATAGGCGAGCGTGCCGATCACGAGCGCCCAATAACTCTGATAGATGGCGGCAATTGCTACCGTCACGACAAAACCGACCAGCTTTTGCGAGACGTTGAGCACGAACTCCTGCCAGAAGATCAGATCGCGCTGGAGCATGACGCGGCGTGGATTGGCGAGACCACTCAGGAGCAGGCTGAAACTCAGAGCGAGCATGACGCTGGTCAGCCGCGGCTCGTTGTAAAATTCGGCGATCGGATAAGACGCGGCGGCAAATAGCAGCGCCAAAATGGCGCTTCTTGTCACGCTCAATGTCCAGACCGCGCTGAAGTGGGTTTCGCTGGGAGATTCGTGGCGGATGAGCGCCTGATTGAGCGAGAGTTCGGTGACTGAACTCAAGATGACCTGGATCGTCGTCGCAATGGCGACGAGACCGAAATCCGCCGGTACGAGATACCAGGCGAGCACAAAGGTGCTGAGTGCCGAAAGCCCGTTGACGATGGCGCGCGACAGGCTCAGCCACATGCTGCCCTGGATCAGTCGGTCGGTGACGCTGCTCATGGGCGAACCGCTCCTGAGGTCTGGGACATCGACCATTTAAGCGGGCCGCATACCGATCCAAAATGCCTCTGCCCCGGGCGGGCGCAGAGGGGATTGATGGAGTTGGAAAGCATCATGCTTTGTTGCCTCGTCACGAAACCGATTGCGACCTTAAAGGGCGCTTGCCGTTTTCTTGGAAAAATCTTGCTTCAGCCGATCGAGCTCGACCAGCATTTTCTCGTGCGCTCTTGCGATAGCCTCATCGGTGCTGAGCTGGCCCGGCTTTTCTGCCACCCGCTGCAACGTCTTGACCGTCGATCCCAAGACATAGTTGCCCGTGAGTTGGCGGATCCGGCGGTGACGGAACGTGATGTTCTTCAACAGGGTGGTGTTTTTCCGCACCAGCGACGCTCCGACCTCGACCAGGTTCGACGGGCCGATCGGATCGAAATCGATTTCCAGATCGAGCGCACTCGCCCAATCGTACCACTTGGCGCGGTTGCCCGGCGCGATCGGCCGGATCGCCCGCCACGGCACGCGCAACGCGTCCGATATGATGCAGCCATGCATCGCCTCGGAGACGACTTTATGTGATGTGCTGATTTCGGTCAGAACCTTTTCCACCGACCAGCGCGGATCAATATAGTGGATGCCGGCGAGCTCGCAGACCTTGTCCCAGCTGCCGTACATGGCGCTTTCATAGTGCGGCATGAAGGAGACGGGGTAGCGCTTCTCGATTTTCGACGCATCCCAGCAACTGCGCGTCAGGATGCCGGAATCGCCGATGGCGTAGTTCGGATCGATGCCGAGGACCTCGGCGGTCTTCTTTCCGCGCACGAAATAGAAGGTCCAGTTGCCGTCGACCTTCGGCGGGTTGGTGTAGCCGCCATAACCCGAGCCGAAGACGATCTTCTGCATGTTCGGGTCGAAATTGTCGTAGAGAATCGAACCGATGCCGAGGAAAAGCTGGCCTTCGTCATCGTCGAAGAAGCCGGGCAGCAGGCGCTCCCAGAGCCAATGGTTCAGTTCGTCGCCAAAATTCTCGTGTTTCCCACGATAGGCAAACATCTTCATCGTGCTTCTCCAGTCGGCAAGTGCGTCACGATCGGCGTGACCGTTTCGTCCTCGCGGGCCATGCGTCCGTAACGTGAAATGATCTTGATGTCGCTGCGGATGATCTTTGCCGGATTGCCGGCCACGAGCGAACGCGGCGGAACGCTCTTGGTCACCACCGAGCCCGAGCCGATGACGCATTCGTCACCGATCTCGACACCGGGCAGAATGATGCTGCGGGCGCCGATGAAGCAGCGTTTGCCGATTCTCGTATGAAGGTAGAGCCCGCGCGTGAGGTCGTGCGTGAGGATCGCCGCCTCAAAGGCGACATAGGTTTCCGCACCGATATGCACGCCTCTCGGGTTGGTCTTGTCGAACCGCACGCTCAGCGAAAAGCTGGCGGTCGGATCGATGTCCATTCCCCAGAACTTCGTATAATAGAGCCATTTGGCGGTCACAATTCCGTTCCGCAGCGGCCGAAATACGTTCAGTCCCCACTTCGGCTTTTTTCCTGTCTGCACCATCAAGTCCGACCCCGGCTGGAAAATTCGTCTAGCACGGAACTGTAATAGTCCTCGAGCATCCCCGTCTGACGACGTAAGTCGAAGCGCTCGGCCACCAGAAGCGGTGCCCGCGCGCTGAAGGCTGTCCACAGAGCCTGGTCGTTGAGCAGTCTTCCGACCGCTTCCGCCATTCCTGCGACATCCCGCTCCTCCACGAGATAACCAGTTTTCCCCTCTTCGATCGCCTCGCCCACGCCTCCCGAGCGAAATGCGACGACCGGAGTCCCGACGGCTTCCGCCTCCAGATTGGCGAGGCCGAAAGCTTCCGCGTGACCATTGTCGAGGGTCACGCTTCCATGGAGATAAAGCTCAGCACTGGCTAGCAGATCCCTTATCTCAGTCTGCGACAGATTTTCATGGATCGTGACGCTTGGCAAGGAACGACGCGCCAGTGCCTCGATTTCCTCTTTCAACGGACCCTGGCCGACCATGACAAATTCGACCGGAGTGCCCGCAGCCGCCACGCGGGACAGCGCGTCGATCATGAATCGATGGCCCTTGTAGTCGACGAATCGGGCAATTGAAACCACCAATCCTTTTTTTCGGGGCCGGGGCTCCATTTTGAAGAGATCGAGATCGATGCCGATATGATGGCGAAAGACCCGGTCGGCGCGAAAGCCGAGCGCCAGCAGCCGGTCGCGGATGAAGTCGGAAACGGCGATGTTCCAGCTGTTCCAGCCGGCCATCTCGCTGCGGCCTTTGGCGAAGAAGCGCACCTGATTGAAGCCGCCGGGCTTTTTCGGGTCGCCGCCATAGGTAGCGTCGAAACCGTGGAAGGTCGTGACCAGCGGTTTGCCGGCGGCGCGTGCCAAGGGCCCGATGACATAACCGTTTTTGCCGAAATGGGCGTGAACGAGATCGGCATTGCCGATCGCCGGAAAGAGGGAGGGCAGGCCGATCTGCGGGATTTTCAGAAGCAGTTCGCCGGCCCGCGCAACGGGAGACCGACGGATGTCATGAACCGGAACGGTGGACTTTTTGGTATGGGCAGAAGAAATTCGTGAGCCGGCAAGAATTTCAGCTTCGAACGAACGAAATGCCACCGCCTGGTTCAGAACAAAGGCCTGGCTGGCAGGCAAAAATTTTTCCACGTAAATAACGGCTTTTCTCATGAATCTGTGGACATCTCCGTTGTCGTCTTGCGCATCACATCGCCTCTATTGCCCGTCGGATGCCATCAACCGCACTTCTCGGCGTATTGTTTGCGTCGTAAAGATTAACGCGCTTCGTGCACGCCGCATCCCGATCGGCGCCCTTCTCATCGGGCTCGCCGTATCTTTCCGACATGCCCCATACCGTCACGCCTTTCAAGTCGCCACGCTCGGCGGCCACAGCGATCACATCACCGAAAATATCGGCGTATGACGCCGGCGAAAAGCCTTTGTCGCGGTTCAGGAAGTGGCAGGACGCATCCAGTTCGGTGATGAAGATGCCGACCCCCATATCCTTCAGGGCCGCGCAGAACCGCCCCATTCCTTCCGGGTCGATCCGGTCGAGACCGGGACGGAAATGCGCCTGCAGCCCCACCGCGTTGATCGGCGTTTTCCGGGCGACGAGATCCCCGACGATTTTCAGGATGCGCCCCCGCTTCTGTTCGAACACGTCGGATTTTTTCTCCAGATGCGTTTCGTTGAGCACCAGCGTCGCACCGGGATTGGCCTGATGTGCCATGTCGAAACTCATACGGATATAATCGTCGCCAAGAAGGCGGCGGAAAACACAATCCCGCAGATCCGGCGCATCATATTCCAACGGCTCGTTCACCACATCCCAAGCGTCGATCGAGTTCTTATAGCGAGTGACAACCTGTTTTATATGACGGTTCATCGTCGCCTGAATGGTCTTCGCGTCGGTGATATCAGACACCCACTCCGGGACGCGATACCAGATCAACGTATGGCCATAAACCTTCATGTTGTTTTTTCGTGCAAATGCAACCATCCGGTCGGCGCTTGCGAAGCTGAAAACACCCGGCCTCTTTTCCGTCGCAGTCCATTTCAGCTCGTTTCGCGGCGTTATCGAATTGACGTTGCCGATGTAGATTTCGGAAGCGATCGGATCGTTGATGTTCTGCAGATCGATTGCCGATCCGAATCGGAACGCCTTGCTGTCGGCAAGCGCGCGCAGCCCTTTTTCCGGAGGCATCTGTGCCAGGGCCTGGCCTGCGCGGACATACAACAGGGCGAGCGGAACCGAGGCGAGGAAACGTCTTCTCTTCATTCTATCTCTCAACTGTTGGCTTTTTTCATGTCTGCGGCGGAATTTTAAAGGACCGGGCTCGTCAAACGGTCGATCGCGGAGTACGCGTTCAATTCGGCAGAGTAATGCAACCTCGAATATAGTTTCGCCATGGGGGATATTGTCAGTCTCTGCTAGACTTGCCGGCCTGCTCCAAGATATGAATCGTTTTTGGAGGGCGCCCGGGATGGAAGAGTGGACTGGCTACCTGATAAGCTGTTTTCATATTGCACTGCAAAATGCCGTTTTTTTTATGGCGGCGGTTCGAAACGACCTGGCTTTTCTCGCTGATTGGCAGTTCGCAGCCCTCGTTCTCGGCGTCATCGCCATCATTGTCCTCCTGACTGCCGCGCTCGTCAGAACGTCCTGGCGGTTGCGCCGATCGGAGATCGTCATCCGGTCGCTGAACGACGATCTTGCGCAGGCCACGCAGGATCTCAATGTCGAACGTGTCTGGCGCCTGGCGGGCGGAGACAGCACCGAACGGCCGAGCGCGGACAGCCTGCAAGAGCTTTACAAGATTTTGGCGAGACATCACGACGATGCAAGTTCTATGGCGTGATAAGCCGGCGCATGTCGCGCGGCCGGAAACCGAGAGCGCGTCGCATCGACTTGCTTCATGCAGCCCGCTTTAGCTCCCCGTTGTCCCGGAGCTGCTGCGCACGACCGGCGACAGGCATCAATGCCGAGATTGCGGGTGTTCTGCTGGGGCCTCGGCATCGGCGGGCGTCGATATTGATTTCGGCTGCATAGATTCCGGCTGCGGGATGCCGGTCTCGGCCGTCGGGTCCGGCGATGGTAGCCATATTCTGCTGGCGAAATAATTTCTCGTTCTTTTCTGCGGTCCCGAGGCCGCATCCAGCGACAGCGTGAAATTATAGCGGCCGGCGTTGAGCACCTCATGGGTGAAGCTGATGCTGGCTCCGAAGCCGTCTTCCTTGACGTCCCTGAGATTTTTAATCGCATTCAGCGTCTCGTGAAAATCGAGCCATTGCGGTTGCCGCAGCATGGTTTCGAAAATTCGCAGAATAGCTGGATCGAGTTGGCCATTCTGATCCGTCTCGGGGTTGATGATTTTCACCCGCATATTGTTGATCGTGCCGGCGGCGTCGCCGCGAACGATGACGAAGACGGAGTTCGGAAGCTGATCCTTCTCCCGCTTGCCGCTATGCTCGAAAAAGCATTCGAACGTATCGGCGTTAAAGCTCGCCGGCGCCCAATCGCTGGTTTGAATGCCGGCAGCGCGCAGCGCCGCACACATTGCCGGCCCGGATATCCGCCATGTCCTGAGAAAAGTCGACGCGGTCTGTGCCATCGGTGGCTCGATAATGTGCACAGGAAGCGTGAAGGCGGCCGGAGGCGTCGGGCGGGGAGGGGCTTTGGGCGGCGGCGGCTTGACTTCAGGGGGAAAGAGATCGAAGCCAAAATAATGGCCGACCGTCTTCAAGTGTTTCATATCGTTGGAAAGAAGCACCGTCCCCATGATCAGCGAGAGGGAGATCGTCAGCAGCAACCAGAAGACCACGGGAATCTTCGGTTTTCCCACCGGCTGTTTGGCATTTGCGGACGATGAATTCTCGGGCAAGCTTGTCTTCTCCGGTGCGAGAAGGGTTTCGATCGGGCTGTCTGAATCCAGCAGTATACATCTATCCGTTAAATATCTTTGGCTTCATGTCGGCAATTGGGCACCTTTGTGCCTGCAATCCGGACGGGGACGATAGATTTCGCCGGAGGCGCTGCATGCCACCTCCATCGGAAATTGCTCGCGCTGCATGGTTTTTCGTGTGTCGGTTTTATTTATTTATAATAAAATCAAAGATTTATATTTCTAGCGTCATTGCAATTCGGTGCATCCAACCAAATTTTCGACGTATTTTTTGATAGGTTTGCCGCGCAATCGCCGAGGGAGAGGGGAAATGTCCGTCGAGCTTGATGCAACGACCTATGTTCACGCCAAACCGACAACCGCGCATTCCTACATCCTGCCTGCAGTGCTCGATGTGCTGGAGAGTCATTTCGACGGTTTTGCGGAACGCGACGTCTTTGATTTGGGATGTGGCACCGGCGGAGCAGCCGCCGCTCTTGCGGCCAGGGGTTATTACGTCGTCGGTGTCGATCCTTCCAGCGATGGTATCGCCAAGGCCAATATCAGTTATCCCGAACTGCCGCTGAACGTCGGCTCGGCCTATGACGATCTTTCCCGGGAGTACGGGACATTCAACGTTGTCATCAGCCTTGAAGTGATCGAGCATGTCTACGATCCCAGGGCATTCACCTCGACGATGTACGATCTCGTCAAGCCGGGCGGCGTCGCCGTGATGTCGACGCCCTATCACGGTTATCTGAAGAACCTTGTGCTGGCTGCGATGGGAAAAATGGATGATCACTTCATGCCGTTGAAGGATCATGGACATATCAAGTTCTGGTCGAAGAGCACACTGAGCACCCTGTTGCTCGAAGCCGGCTTCGGCAATCTGCGTTTTGAATATGTCGGGCGGATCCCGGTTTTGGCCAAGTCGATGATCGCCGTCGCTCGAAAGCCTCTTTAGAGACTGCGTAGGAGCGGCGCGGGTTTCGGCAGAGTTCCGCCGGGCGAGGGAAGGTGGTGCGCATCCCTTCGGGGGCATCCAAGGAAATAATCCACAGGTTGTCTTTTACTCCGCGTAACGCTGAAAAAATTCCTTACGAAATATTTACTTTTAGTTGCATTCTTGCTTAAACTCTCCATTATACGGCTGAGCATGCTGATAAAGTGGGAGACTTGTTCACATGAAGGCTAAATCCCCGAATTCGATCGACGTCTATGTCGGCAACCGTGTGAGAGTTCGGCGAAAGACGCTCGGGATGACCCAGCACGGTCTGGCCGAACTTCTGGGCATTACCTTCCAGCAGATCCAGAAATATGAAAAAGGAACGAACCGAATAGGCGCCAGCCGTCTGCAGAAGATATCCGAGATTCTGCGCGTGCCCATCGGTTTTTTCTTCGAGAACGGCGGTTCCGGACCGATCGAAGGCGAGACCAGCGAATTGAACAAGTTTTTGTCCTCGAAGGAGGGGCTGGCGCTCAACAAGGCATTTATCGCCATCGAGGATCCGAATATCAGGCAAAAACTGGTAGCCTTGGCCAAAAGTCTGGCGGTCACGGGATTGTCGGAGATCGATGGTGAGTTGCAGGATCCGGTTATCGGCGCATGAGGACGGATTTTCTTCATCCGCAAACATTCGACGATCTGCGGTTGATCGAGACGAAGGGCGGGCGGCGGAAACGCTCTGTCGGCAACATGCCGAAAGCGGCAAACCCGATGTTCGATGCCGGCCCGATGTTTGACGCCGGCCCGATGTTTGACGCCGGGCAGTGATCGCCACCGGTCCCGGCCGGAATATTGTATAAAGACTTTAAACGGAAGGCCTATTGAAGGCCGGCTCTTGAACAATAGGGGCATTCCTTGGCGAGGGCCGTCATCTGACCCACCACGCTCCATATTCCGACAGGATCATGTCGCCGGGGGAAACTCTTTCCCGCGTCGAACCCTTTCTGGCGCGGTTCGGCATTACCAGGGTGGCGCGACATACCGGACTGGACGACATCGGAATCCCTGTCTGGTGTGCTTATGCTCCGAATTCGCGGTCGATCGTGATCGCCCAGGGAAAGGGCCTGACCGATCTGGACGCCAAGATCTCCACTGTCATGGAAGCCCTCGAACGGGCGGTTGCCGGCGAGCCCTCCGTCAAACGCGTCCACGATTCCTCGTCCGGGCTGCAGACGATGGGCTACGCGGTCGACAGGTTGAGCTGTCTCACCGCCGTCCATAAACTCGATCTCGGGCCGGATGAGGAAACCGAATGGGTTGCCGGCGTCAATATCCTCAGCGGTGACGAGATCCACATTCCCTTTGAAGCGGTGTTGCTCGACCGGACGCGTGACGCGCGATACTGGATGTCGTCGGATGGCCTGGCTTCTGGAAACAGTGTCGAGGAGGCGATTTTTCATGGCGTTCTGGAGCGGATCGAGCGTGATGCCCATGTGTTGTGGCAGGTGGGCCGGCAAGCCGATCTTTATACCGGCTGTGTCGATCCCCGCGGCTTCGAGGACAGCGCCCTCACCGGGTTGATCGACAAGATCGAAAGATCGGGGTTGGCGCTCAGGCTGTTCGATATCACCAGCGACATCGGTATTCCCTGTTTCACCGCCATGCTGGGGCCGGGGGAGGCTGTTCCCAGCGCCAGGGAACTTCACGGTGAGAAGGATATTCGCCTCGTCGAGGTGACCGGCGGCAGCGGGGCGCATCCGGTTCCCGTGCGTGCGGCCATTCGGGCGGTGACGGAAGCCGTGCAATCCCGGCTAACCTATATCAGCGGCGCCAGGGACGATATTTCGCCCGCAACTTTCTTACGATCCCTGCCGCCGCTGATGCGCCGGGCCTTCGATGCGGTTGCCGCACCGCCTGCCGCCGACCTTTGCCGGGGCGGCGCGGCAGCATATCGGCATCAGGATCTGGCGCAGCTGCTGCAACATGTGCTTGACGCCCTGCGCGACAAAGGGATCGCTTCGGTCATCGCGGTGCGCCTCAGCGAGGACACGCTTCCCTTCAGCGTCGTCAAAGTCATCATCCCCGAGCTCGAAAATCCGGAAGGAGAGCGCGCCCGGCGATTTGGAGCAAGGGCGCTGGCCAAGGGGATGGGGTTTTGAAGGTCATCTTCGCAGGTCCCAGCCTTCCCGATGCGGCGCTGCTTGCCGGCGGGGCGATCCGTGTCCTGCCGCCCGCCATGCAAGGCGATGTCCTGGCTCAGCTGGAGCAGGGCGCCAATGTCATCGGCTTGATCGACGGTGGTTTCGAATATGCCGCGCCCGTCTGGCATAAGGAAATTCTCCATGCTCTCTCGCTTGGTGTCGCTGTTTTCGGGGCAGCCAGCATGGGCGCCCTGCGGGCTGCGGAATGCCACCCGTTCGGGATGGTCGGAATCGGCCGCATTTTCGAGGACTATCGCACCGGCCGGCTGGTCGACGATGCTGCCGTCGCACTCATGCATGCGCCGACGGCACTCGGCAGCAAGCCGTTGACGATACCACTCGTCAATGTCAACGCCACGCTCGATGCGATGGAGGATCGCGGGCTGCTGGCAAAGGGGTTGCGCCAGGCGCTTGAAGATGCGGCAAACGCGATGTTCTTCAAGAAGAGGACATGGCGGGCGATCGTCGAGCAATGCGCAGGGGTAGAAGAGCCGGCTCGTCCGCAGCTGCTGGCGGCACTTGTCTCGCATTCCGTCGATCAAAAACGCCTTGATGCGCTGGAATTGCTGAAAGCCGTGCAGGAAGCCCGCGACATCCGCTCGAGCGCCGACCTGCCCTGGAAACTGCATGAAACCTCGTTCCGGGCGCGACCTACGCTTTGAATCGATGACGGCAATGTCACCGGGAGTTGTGTCACGCTTTTTTCACGGGCTCGATCACGTCTACGCGCGTATCATTCCTTCCATTGAGGGAGAAATGGGTATGGGCGTGACATTGATTGCCAAGATAGATTCAGACTGCGGGGCGGAAGACGGTCGGGACGAACTCATCGCACTGGCGCGCATGATCGCCTATGCGCGGCATGTCGCTCAAGATGTCAAACTGGAGGTCGCGACGAATTGCCTCGATCTGGCGCTCGAGGCCGTGACCCAGCAGGTGGGGGAGAGTTTGACCAGGGAGCTGGGCGAATTGAGTTCTCCGGTGCCGCAAGTGAGCGTCAGGAGACACTGAAGCGCGTTGCAATCTTTCAGGTCTCTCTGCCGGCGCTTTAAATCCGTATTTTACGCAAGTCGCATTGTAGGGCCACGCACAGCTTTGCGCGGCCTTATCCGACGCATTTCACTCTCTCGGAACTGCTACGCACGCTCTCGGAAGGTGAATCGCGTTGCCTGACCTTTCAGGCAAGGGGCTGACGAGCGACGAAATCGCAGTCGTATCCGAATATCAGCCGGAAACGGCTGATACCTATCTCTAGCGCGCAACCCGGAACCTCGCCGATCTTCATGCAGCAAAATTGTGCATCTCGCTCGGCGGGAACATCCGTGAGAGATTGAGGAAGCAGATCATGCCGCTCTCATGGGTGATAACGCCATCGGAAAAACCGTGGTCGAAGGACGTGGCGATTTCAGGTATGGGCTGGATCTGGTCGCCGCGAACGCTGAGAATGTCCGACACCTGATCGACTAACAGACCGAGCACCATTCCGTGAACGTCGGCGACCACAATGGCGCTGTGTTCATTGGGCGCAGTTGCCGCCATGCCGAGTTTGAGGGCGAGGTCAATGATTGGAATGACCGATCCGCGCAGGTTGATGACTCCCAAAATCTCGGAGGGCGCATGAGGAACCGGGGTGGACGGGGACCATCCGCGAATTTCGCGGATGGTGGTGGTCGTGACGCAGAACTCCTGTCCATGGAGGCCAAAGGCGATGATTTCGAGGGTATCGCTTCCGACGCTGATCGCTGAGCTTGGCAAGGCCATCAGAATGACTCCCAGCCGTCGCTTGCGACTGCGGCATTGCCGTGGAATGCAGCCGCCACTTTGTTTGCCATTGCCCGCGCCGGGGACGCGACCGGCTTCGAGGTGACAGTTGCGGGAGCAAGCCGCGCTTGCCGTAACCCCAGGCTGCTTCCGATATTGAACTGACCGAGCAGTTCAAACAGCGCCTCAGCTTCTTTCGCAAGATTGTGAGCAGCGGCCGTGGACTCCTCGACCATGGCGGCGTTCTGCTGCGTACCCTGATCCATGGTGTTGACGGCCTGGTTGATCTCCTTGATCCCGGTTGCCTGCTCCCTGGCGGCTTCGACGATCGCTTCAACGTTGCCGTTGACCTCCTGGACTTGCGATACGATCGTATTGAGCGCCGTACCCGTTTCGCCAACCAGCGCCACGCCGCTCTTAACGTGAGTGTTCGAATCGGTGATCAACTCTTTGATCTCCTTGGCGGCTTTGGCAGAGCGTTGTGCAAGCTCGCGCACTTCCTGGGCGACGACCGCGAAGCCCTTTCCGGCATCACCCGCGCGCGCAGCTTCGACTCCTGCATTCAGCGCCAGCAGATTGGTCTGGAAGGCGATCTCGTCGATAACGCCGATGATGCTGGAAATCTCGGAGGATGACTTCTCAATCTTGCCCATGGCATCGATGGCGCTACGCACGACCGAGCCCGAATGCTCGGCATTGTCGCGCGTCTTGCGGACGAGCTGGCCTGCCTCTTCGGCGCGGCGGCTCGAGTCGGCTACCGTCGTGGTGATCTCTTCGAGGGCGGCGGCCGTTTCTTCCACCGAAGCTGCTTGCTGCTCCGTTCGCTTCGACAGGTCGTCGGAGGCCGAACGGATCTGCTGCGAGCCGGCGGCGATTGCGCGGGTGTTCTCTGCCACCGTCTGCATTGCAGTGCGCAGCTTTTCCACTGCACTGTTGAAGTCGGTGCGGAGCTTTTCCAGCGTGGGAATGAAGGAAGTGTTTAGGTTCTGCGTGAGGTCGCCATTCGACAGTTGCGTGAGGGCGGTTGCAAGCTGATCGACATTGGTCACCCGGGCGGTCACATCGGTTGCGAATTTGACGACTTTAAAGACCTTGCCGTTCATATCGAAGATGGGGTTGTAAGAGGCCTGGATATAGACTTTCTTTCCGCCCTTGCCGATGCGCAGGAATTCTTCGGCGATGAACTCGCCCTCGGACAGACGCTGCCAGAAGCGGCGATAGTCGTCGGTGCTCGTGTAGACGCTGTCGCAGAACATCGAATGGTGGCGCCCCTGGATTTCCGAAAGCTGATAGCCAAGCGCCGAGAGAAAATTCTGGTTCGCCGTAAGGACCTCTCCATTCGGTGTGAACTCAATAACGGCCTGAGCGCGTGATAGGGCGTCGAGTTTGCCGGCATCCTCAGCGCCTTTCAGCTTCTGCGCCGTGATGTCCGTTGCGAATTTGACGACCTTATAGGGCTTCCCACCTCGGAAGATGGGATTGTAGGAGGCTTCGATCCAGACCTCCTTGCCGCCTTTGCCGATGCGCTTGTACTGGCGCTGGTCGAAGTCACCACTGTTGAGCCTCGCCCAAAATTCGCGATAGGCATTGGAGGAGGCTTCCGTGGGATCGACGAACAGCCGGTGATGCTGACCGATGATCTCCGATGCTTGGTAGCCCAAGGCTCTACAAAAATTGCTGTTTGCGGTCAGTATCTTACCTGTCATGTCGAATTCGATAATGGCTTGCGATTTGTTCATCGCAGCCAAGACTGCTTTGGCATCTGAACCAAAGCCAAACGCGATTGCTTTCATACTGTTTCCTCCTGGTGCGGCACCTGAAAGCCGCTTTGCTTTTGTAATGATCGCCCTCGCGCATCTGCATTCGGCATCCGCGGCAAGCGGCAGCGAGAAAGCCGGCTCATCGATGCGGGCCAGGGCAGTGTTGTTGTCTATTGACGATGCACGGGAATTCCAAAACTGGGATAGGATAGTTCCGAGAGAATGAACGGGTGGATTCAACCACCCATAGATTTCAGGCGAGGCGATACCGTCCGGTGGGGAGAGGGAGAGATTGCAGCCTCCCGACGCTGAGGGGCAAAATGATCGGGATTCGTCAGTTCATCCAGAATGGTCGTCAGTCGCCTGAAAACGTGTTCAATTTCCACGCGGACATCCGTCATCTTTTGCACTGAACTCGCGTCTTCGCCGGCAAAGCCAGAAGCGTCGGGAGCCTGGTTGAAGGGAAAAGTGATGATATTGCTCATGGAAACTACCTGTATTCGAGATTTCTGAAACGCCGTCCATCCAACCAAATTCTTGATCTGCATGGGAAAGCGCTTCACCCCAAATTTGGAGTTCTCTGGTTTACAAGGGGTAAATGTCTTAATCGCGTGCAGTTAAAAAGCGCATTATGGATATCGAATGCGCTGTGCGTATACGAGACAGTTTACAGTCGGACCCTGGACAAGGTCCGGGGGACTGCATGCTGCCGGAGAGTTGAGACTATACTGAAACTTGCGACCGGTAAACGATCCCGCGGCGTTGTCTCCGGGCAGGGAGGCGGCGGCGATTTTGCGTTTCAAATGTTTCCCGGTCGATCGGCCGCTCGATGGCCGATCATTGACCTCAATGGGTTAGATTGCGCTTCTGCGCCAGCAGTAAAATGTAATCGTCGGCAATGTCTGCGATGGCCATTGCGACTTCCGCCGGATCGCATCCCTCGACCTTCGTATTTGCAATGAATTGATAGACCGCCTTCTCGATCTGCTTCCGGCAGATCATTACGCGTTCATCATAACCAAATTCCGGAATCTGCGATGCTAGATCACTCATCAGCTCAGCTCCCTCACTACTTACAGTGACCATGACACAAATTATAAGTTGAGCAAGCAAATGCTTTATGAACGGTTAATTCGCTGAGGGAGTGCGACCATTTCGACACAGCTGGAAACCTTGGGGCGGGCCTTCAGGCCTGTTGATATAGAACCGTGCCAGCTGGCCGCGCATATAAGTTGTTTCGTATCGGAAGGCTTGCGAAAGAAAGCGGCGCATGCCGGCGCCTCAGGCTTTCAGGCGGACGAGGCAAGACCGGATGCCGAGTTGAAACGGCAGGCGGGATGCGACCGGCGGCATGGGTGGCCGAGGTCGTGGGGAACAGGGAAATGTGAAGGTCTATCAGTATATTACGGCTAGGGCATTTTCGCGGCCGCTATCGCGCTATCGAATTGCATGCCGGCTTCTTGATGCATCAACAACCGAGGATCGCTGGGCTGTCGGTTAAAAGGCCTCATTAGCAAGGCGACGTGGCTGAGAAGCCAAGGCGGAAATAGCTCTGAATAGTTTTTCTTCTTCCGCCCCGAAGGTAAGTCCGGTGTTCTCTCGAGCGCCAGTTCAGAATAAACTGCAATCGGCATTTCATGTATATTGCTTAAAAATTTATCAAAAGGTAAATTTGTGAAATTCAGATAAAAGTTGTATTTAAGTTTCAATTATAACATGGCTGGAATTCCTATGGATATTAATAGAAATATGTATTTCTTTCGAATGATTGTATCGATGCCGACGAGTTCTCTCGAATGGTAATATCGATTTCATGGAGATTGCTTGGCTTTCGCAATTTCATTGCTGATCCGAATGTTTTTATGGATCAGCGGAAATGGCGTCGAGATGTCGAGCGGGAAGAATCGGCGCTGCAACCTCACTTGCCAATGATATCGGCTTTTCTCATCAAAGCCGATCCCGACAAGACAATAGCGCCTTCCGCAACGGGATCTGCCTGTGCCGACGCAGCGATAAAAGCGATTGCATTTCGGCAATCTGCCATAAGCAGGTTGAGGACCCGCCGGGGTGGGTGGCGGGTCCTCCGGTAGGAATGCTTGCACAGTGCCCAGGTATGGTTACAGTAAAAAATATGATTGTCACAGATCATTATTGGGTGGTTATTTCTTATCGTGACTTAATTGTATTTTTCTGATTGATTTTCTATTGAATATGTGCATTTCGTCTTGAAAAATATTGAGGATTTACAGTGTTCTCTCAGCAGGTGATCCATGTCCAAAAAACATTGAGAACCAGAGCATTAGCGAGTTTGAGCTTGGCAGCTTGCGAACGCGCATGCTTGACGCGGCCCGCACCAAAGCGCGGCGGGGGAACTGCGCCTGAGCGTTCTGATCGGCTATATCGCGCACTGCGATTTTGGGGCGGGCTTGATCTTATAGCGCGGCGATCTGGAGGAGGCGCTCATTTCGTCTGCCGCTGCTCCATTTATTGACACTCAAACCTGCATCTTGGTGTACCTTATTTGCGATGGTGTAGATTTCGGAGTTGAGAGCTTGAAGAAATCCGCAAGAAGTGACGTAACTGTTGCTGTTGTAATCCCCGCCTATAACGCGGAACAAACTCTGACTGAAACAATCAGCAGCGTTCGCAATCAAACACATCAGGCGCTCGATATCGTTGTGGTCGACGACGGTTCTAAGGACCATACCCTGGCTGTTGCGCAAGCAGTCGCTAAAATAGATCCGCGCGTGCGAGTATTGAAGCAAAGAAATTCCGGCGTCGCTGCTGCTCGAAATGCGGGTTGGCGCTCTACGTCTGCCGACTTGGTGGCATTCCTGGATGCCGATGACCTTTGGTCACCGGATAAAATTGAGCGACAATTGGCGGCATTGGAGGCAGGTGGTCCTCAAGTCGGGCTGGTCTACACTTGGTATGCGATGATCGACCACAAGAATTACGTCATTTACCGAAGCAATGAAATTTCCATCGAGGGAGATGTGCTCGACGAGGTGCTTGCCAATAACTTCATTGGAAATGGAAGTTCGCCACTCGTACGGCGGAATATCCTCGAGGCGACGGGAGGATTTGACTCCTCACTTCAACAGCGCGGCGCGCAGGGATGTGAAGATCTCCTGTTCTACTGCTTGGCCGCTGAATTCTCGCATTTTGCGGTGGTGCCGGATCATCTTGTCGGCTACCGCCAAACCCCCGACAACATGTCAGCCAATCTGACGCGAATGCTTCGGTCCTGGATTCTGGTCGCGGATGAAATGCTAAAGAGACACCCGGACAGGAGTTCTGCAATCCGGGCCGGTCTGCGCAGCTGTGGCCGGTGGCTCGCCCAAAGGGCGGTTGAACAAGGCCGATACCGCGCGCTCATCGGACTTGTGGCAACCATGTCGCGACATGACAAGTCAATTGCCGCCAGGATGCTGGCGGTCGAGGCGAGATCAAAGGCGATGACGAGCCTCAAAAAAAAGATCCGATCATGGCGGAAGCAGGAACCTTATTTCTCTCCAAATCCCAACCATCGTTTTGCTCTGGGAACAAAGTACGATGCGGGTTGGAAGGTGGAAGCCCCGATGCTTGTTTCAGCCGAATAGCAGATTTGCGAACTCTGACGGGGTGATCCCGCGAAAAACCTCCTGTCTTTTCAATGCGAGCTTATCTGCATCCGCCCGCACCGTGCCACCGACGCAGCTTAACCCGATCCGGTAACCACACTGTTCGGCCAAGTCCCGGATAGCGGGGTCGAAGTCGCCGTACGGATATGCGACCGCCAGCACGTCTCGACCCAGGCATTTTTCAAGCATAGCTTTGGAGCCGGCAAGCTCTCGCAACAGGTTGTCCGGTGCCAGGGCAGATAAACGCACGTGTCGGACACCGTGGGCGCCCAGCGTCACGTCGCTTTTCGCGACTGCAGCAAGTTCCTCCCACGTTAGCAGTGGAGCTGGCGATCCATAGGCCGAATCCCATATTGCAGAGCCGCCGACCCTACCTGTTGGGACAAAGAGGGAGGATGGGAAGCCGTATCGATGTAGCAGTGGGAGGGCATGGGTCATGAAATCGCGTGTAGCGTCGTCGAAGGTCAGAACTAATGTCTTTTCGGGCGGTTTGGCCCCTTCATCGAAACAAGCAAGCAGCCGATCCAAAGTCATCCCGCGCCATCCGGCGTCGCGCAGGAAGGCCAGTTGAGCTTCGAAAGCCTCCGGAGACTGGCGGTATCGAGCAAGCTGTTCCGCCCCGTCGTCCGAAACTTGATGATACATCAGGATCGGGACATCGTTCCAGTCGGCCGCTGCTTCCACAACTTGCCCCCCTCTCCAGCGTACCTGGCTGGCGACCTGAAGAGGCAAAGGCTGCGCCGTGTTTACTTCCACGCGTGTCGGCTCAACGAAGCCCCCGTGCTCCACCTTCTCGAACCTTTGGATTCGATAGAGTGGACTCTTGGCTTCAACCGAGAGAGTTAAATCCGGATGCTGGTCAAACATCTCACCTATGCCGACCGCACCGAATTCATGCGGCCACCCAAATCCCGTCTCATTCGGCCTATCAATCAGAAGGTTGGCGTGGGCGGTCACGAACCAACCGCCAGTGCGAAGGCTGCCTGCAATCTTATCGACTATCTGCCGGAGTTTTTCTCTGTTCTCGAAATAGTACAGAACTTCACTGCAGACGATGAGATCGTAAGGCCCTCCCAGCTCGTCGCGCAAAAGATCCAACTGCCGATAGTCTACCGCGCCATCATGGTCCTGAAGCGAGGCCGCTCGAGCGACTGCCGACGCCGAAATGTCGGTCGCCAGCAGGTTGTCGACGCGGGAGGCCAACATCCGTGTAAAGGTTCCCTCCGCGCAGGCCAGCTCAAGGCCGCTTGAAAAGCGCCGATCGTCCAACAACGAGAGTGTTTGAAGATATTTCACAGTCTCGTAGTTATTTCGGTAGTCCCAAGGATCGACCTGGGAAAACAGCTCCTCCCAATACGCCTCCGTATCGTACTTCGGCACCTCATCGTCCACCGGGCCGGTTTTTTTCGACGGCGTCTCCTTTAACATCTGCGCCGAGGCTGCAGCTGCCCGCTGGCTTTCCTCTTCAACGATTCGATCGAATTCGACGCGCCCGGCATGCGCGAGGGCCGATATCGAGTCGACAGGTGCTGGTGTCGGCTCCTTCTTGCTCCACCAACCCGCTACTGCCTTGGCTTCGGCCCAATATGATATTTTGGCCATGAGCTTCAGCGCCCGTTGAGCTCCCCCCCGGTGGCTTGGCGCTACTATGCTGGCGGAGGCGGCGCGCTCATCATCCTGATCAGGATTGACGGAGCCATCTTCTGCCGCAGTTGCGTGCGTCAGATCGTCGAACTCCGGGCTGAACGCCAGCCTAAGTCGATTTCGTATAGCATCCGCTTCGATTGCGCCGAAGACAACAAACTCCAGCTGCCCCAGCAGCGTCGGACCTTGCCAGATGCAACAGCGCAACCGCTCAATGCCGGGCAAGATCAGGTCGACGATCGGTCGATCCAAATCGATTGGCTGTATCCTTCTTGTTCCGATCGTGGCGGGCACGTTGGTCGGCAGTTGGTCAGCGATCTTTCGCTCCAGTGAACGAACCAACAGGGAACCAAAAGCTTCTTGGGGACCATGCCGATTAAACCAAGCCTCAAGCTCCGGAAGCTTGCCCTGGATCTTCGACCAGAGTCCGGGCCAAATCGGCTCGTCCGGGAAGGCGCCGACCACAATCCCGTCTAGCAATATTGCGCTGAGCGCGTAGGCATCGGCGTCAGGCGGAAGTGGCTCTGCTACCCGGTCAAGCAGTTCGCCAGGATCGTCCCCCTGACCTATTGTGGCGCCGACGAGCCAGGTCGCGAGATACCAGCACGCTGTTCCCAATGCGGCTTGTGTTATTCCCTGGGCGAGCGCCGGCACCGGATAGGCGATGCGCGGATCGGAATGGTGGCCGCGCCGGATCACCTTAAGACCAAAATCGAGATGCTTGATCCTGTCCGACGACAGCGAGCCGGCCGTTACGCTAACGTCAGCCATCGGGCCTTCGACCGGCGCAAACTCGGCGCCAGCCCGAGCGAGGCGCTGCCACAGGTCCCAGTCCTCGCACATTGTCATTTCTGGATCGAAGCCGCCGATTTCCGCAAGCCGGGACCGGCGAAGCAAGGCGGCGTGGATCGCGAAGGGGCAATAGCGCGCTGTTTCGGCAAACGGATTGTCCATTTTCACGGCGGGGTGAGGCTGCCACCAGGGAGCACCATCTTTCAGGCGGCGCCAACCGCAATGCAGAATGTCGGCCTGCGGCAAAGTTCGTGTGTGATGCAGCATGATTTCGAGATGGGCCGGTGCCAGCGCGTCGTCTGAGTCGAGAAAGACGACCCAGTCGCCTTTCGCCTGTGCCAGCCCCGCATTGCGAGCAGCTGACACGCCGCTCTGCTCCTGCCGCAGTACATGGAAGCGCCTATCCCGAGCCGCGAAACGGTCCGCGATTTCAGCGGTCCGATCGGTTGAACCATCATCGATGATGATGCATTCCCAGTCAGCATGAGTTTGCGCTATCAGACTCTCCAACGTCGAGGAAAGTGTTGTTTCCGCTCCATGCGCCGGTGTAATGATGGAAACCATCGGCATAATTATTGCTTCCTGCGATAAAGATCACGCTGGAGTTACCGTGTCACTTCGCCAGTATGATGATCTTTACTACTTTGAGGCAAGGTGTATTTAATCGGTGGCAAAAGTGAGCCGAAATGCCTGAACATCTCAAGGATCATGCGCTTGATCGCGCGAAGCGGCGGGACCAATACTGGCGTCGCGATCAGTGGAGGCCCTTGATCCACATCTGTCTGCAATGGAACGATTTGCTGTTGGCCCTTCTGGCACGCGATCTGAAGATGAGATATCAACGGTCGGCAATTGGCCTCGGCTGGTCCTTGATGCGGCCATTGAGCCAGCTGCTGGTCTTTTCGCTGATCTTTCGTCACGTCCTGCCCCTGGATATTCCCCATTACACGACTTTCGTCTTTTCCGGCGTGTTGGCCTGGGGTTGGCTCAGCACTGCGGTACCCGCAGCGACGACGTCTATAACCGGCAGCAGCGAATTGGTGCGCCGGCCGGGCTTTCCGATCGGAGTCCTTCCCGTTGTCGCAGTCATCTCACAGGCAGTGCATTTTTTGCTCGCTCTGCCGCTCCTCTTCATCATTTCGTATATCGAGACCGGCGGTCTGACCTCCAGCGTCGCGGCGCTTCCACTCGTCTTCCTTGCGCAGGCGCTGTTCATGATGGGGCTGTCCTATCTTGTTGCGATTGCGCATGTCCACTTCCGGGATACTCAACATTTGGTAGGCGTCGTTTTGATGCTGGCTTTCTACCTGACCCCCGTGTTCTACAGCCCGCTTAAGGCGAGTGAGCCGATGGCGTTAATTCACACCTGGAACCCGATGGCCTGGATTCTCGAGGGCTACCGCGCCATTTTCATCGAACACGTGTGGCCTTCCGCTGCGATCTATTGGAAGACTGCGGTGGTTTCCTTGCCGATGTTATTTGCCGGTATCTGGCTGGTCGAGCGTGGCAGCGCACGCCTGGTGGACGAGGTATGAGACGAGGCGCCATCACCGTCCACGACGTCGGCAAGCGCTACCGTGCGCAAGGGGGCGCGCGCTCCACCACCTTGAAGGGTTATCTTTTGTCCGGACGGTCCGTGGGACAGTCGCAAAGCTTTTGGGGACTGCGCCACATCAGCTTTGCGGTTGCGCCAGGGCAGGCTGTCGGCGTGGTCGGGCTAAACGGCGCCGGCAAGTCCACTTTGCTGCGCCTGATCGGCGGCGTTGGCCGTCCCGACGAAGGGCAGATCAAGGTGATGGGGCGGATTGGCGCCTTGCTCGACATCGGGGCGGGCCTGACCGACGATTTGACGGGGCGCGAGAACATCTTCCTGCTGGGTGTTATCGCGGGAATGCGGCGAACCGAGGTGGCCGAGCGGTTCGATGAGATTGTCGCCTTCGCCGAGCTGGAGGCGGCCGTCGAGAACCCGGTTCGCAGTTATAGCACCGGGATGCGCATGCGCCTGGCATTCGCCGTGGCGGTCCATGTGCGCCCGGACGTCTTGCTGATCGATGAGGCGCTTGCCGTAGGCGACCAAGCCTTCCAGCAGAAGTGCATTGCAAGAGTGAAGGAGATACTCAACGGCGGCGCCACTATCTTCTTCGTGTCACACGACGTCGCGCAGGTAAGAGAAATCTGCGATCACGTGCTGTTCCTGAGAGCCGGCCGCGTCGTAGGCTACGGGCCAATCGACGAAATGCTGCCGCTTTATACCTCGGCTGTCGAGGCGAAGGTCGCCAGTGTCCAGCACGAACCGTTCGCCGTTACGAAACTGCCCGTCGAACTGGTGCCGCAGGTCAGCCGGTTCGGCAATGGCGAACTCCAGATCACAGCCGTAGCATTGCTGAACGAGCAAGGCGCGCCGACAAGTGCCATCGTTGCGGGCGACCGGCTGTCGGTTTCACTGACCTATATTGGGGCCACCAGAGATCGCAACGCCATTATCGTCATCGGCGTCTACGCCGCGGACGATACGTGCTGCTTCGAGACCGACAGCAAGTTGGTCGAATTCGCCCCTCTCGTCGACTCGGACATGGTGCGCATCGAAACGACACTCAATCGCATCGACCTGGCGCCAGGCGACTATCGCGTTACGGTGGGGCTTTTTTCGGCAGACTGGCAGCAGGTTTACGACTATCACGCCGAAGTCTATCCTCTCGCCGTGACCGGGCCCGGCCCAAGAAAGGGTATGCTGAATCCCCCGACACAGTGGCAGCAGGTGCAGTCGCGCCCCACCGCGACCTCGCCGGACCACGGCTCATTGGGTCAGCACAGCATGGATCCGAACTCCTGATGCGCCTTGCGGTTCGAGACATCGACATTCTTGACCTTCCGCCAGATTTTGAGCCGACGGGTGATTATCACGGCGCACTTGTGCTGATCCGGGTCGCCGGTCGTCCGTGCGGCCAAGCTGTGATCGCCTTCGACACCGATGGCGGCACGCCAATCAAGGACCGGATTCTGTCTGCGGCCGGTTCGTCGGTGTTCGAGGCCTGGTTGAGGCATCGGCTGGCCCTCCCTGATCCGTCGCCCGCTCCAAGTCAGTTGCCGAAAGCGTCCGTCGTGATCTGTACGCGCGATCGTACCGACGATCTGGAGCGCTGCCTCACCGGGCTTTTGGCTATGCCCGATAAGGCCGATATTCTGGTCGTCGACAATGCCCCGTCGAACGAGGCGACGCGAGATTTAGTCGGCCGCTTCGACACTGTGAGATATCTGCGCGAACCGCGGCCTGGTCTTGACGTCGCGCGCAACACGGCCCTTCGCAATGTAGAAGCAGACGTCGTCGCCTTCATCGACGACGATGCGGTCCCCGACCCGCTATGGCTTAGAACCTTGCTTCGCAATTTCGAGGATCCGCTGGTGCTGGCCGTAACCGGCCTCACTATGGCGGTAGAACTGGAAACGGACTCGCAGATCGCCTTTCAACATTTGGGCGGTTTTTGCCGTGGTTTCAGGCGCAAGGTCTACGACGCCCACAACCTGGACCCATTCACCGGATGGCATGCGGGTGCCGGCGTCAATATGGCATTGCGCCGAACGATCGTCGATGCGGTAGGGTGGTTCGACGAGGCCCTCGACGCCGGAACGCTAAGCCTGGCTGGAGGCGATACAGACATGTTCCGGCGTGTACTCGAAGGCGGGTACCGGATCATCTACGATCCCGAGGCTTTGAACTGGCACCGCCATCGTCGCTCAAGCAAGGAACTGCAGCAGCAGATGTATGGCTACGAGGCTGCATCGTTTGCCATCTTCACGAAGGCCCTCCTGTTCGAGGGAAACCCGCGTGCGCTCCCTCGCATGGTTCGTTCCTACATCAGGCTTCTTCGGCGCGTTTTTCAACCTCGACAGACACACCAATTCAGCCTGCCTTACAACGACGCCTTAACCCAGTTCAGAGGGGCTGCGAGCGGCCCGCTTCGTTATGTCAGAGCGCGGGCGCGAGCAGGGAAGGCAGGGCATAGTGGCGGTTGACATCAGCGTTATCATACCAACGCATAATCGTGCCGCCATGCTGAGATCGCTTCTGGGCAGGCTCGACGCCCAGCGAGATGGGACCCCGGCGTTCGAAATCCTGGTTGTGGCGGACGGGTGTGAGGACGACACGTTGGCAATGCTCGCCTCGCTTCGTACCCGCGTTCCGCTTCGTACCCTTTCGTTGCCGGGCGTCGGTCCGGCACTTGCCCGCAATGCGGGCTCGCAGGTCGCGAGCGGCCGTTTATTGATCTTCCTGGATGACGACATCGAGCCCGGGGAAAACTTCGTTTGGGCGCACGTCGTTGAACATCAGCGCCAACCCGGGGGCGTGGTATTGGGGCCTTACCCGCCACTTCCGCACATTGCAAAGGACCGCTTCCGCCTCAACGCGCGCGCATGGTGGACGAGGCACTTCGAGCGCGTGTCCCGCCCTGGACATCGGTTCGCTTTTACCGATGTGCTGACAGGAAACCTTTCGCTGGATGCGGAACTGTTTCACGCAATGGGCGGGCTCGATCCGCAATTCGCCCGTGCACGAGAAGACTTCGAATTTGGTCTACGCCTGATCAAAAAGGGAGTTCCAATTCGTTTTGCGCCTGACGCATTGGGCTATCATCTTGAGCATCAGACGTCGACACTCACCGGAAAGATGGTGCGCAGGCATCAAGAGGGACGCTCCGATGCCTTGATGGCTCGCAAGCACCCGGACATACAGCGGCTGCTCGAAATCCATCGGTTTGCCGGAAGAACGGGGCGGAAGAGACGTCTGCAAATGACCATCGCTACCCGCGCCGGGTCTGTCCTTGACCCCCTCGTCAAGGCCGGACCCCGCGTCCTCCAAATGTTGGAAAAGGCTGGCCTGCGCAGGCTCTACGAGAAGCTGGAGCGACAGCTCAATGGATATCATTATCTTCGCGGCGCCGCCGAAGTCTTGGGCGAGGATTGGCGGCTTCCGACGGATCCGACAGCGTCTGCCGACGACATCGAGGTGCTCGAGATCAATCTGGAGCAGGGCCTTGAGGCAGCCGAAGCCATGCTGGCGGAACGCCGACCGCTGGCTGTTCGTATCGTGAATGGGACGGTCCCCGTCGGCGATATGAGTCACCAGATCGGCGCCGAACCGTGGGACGCACGGCACTTCCGTCCGTGGCTGAACCGCCAGGCAATACACGGATATCTTCCTGTGGCGCTTGCCGAATGGCTGGGTCAGCCGACCAACGTCCGCACGCCTTTGTCCGACTTCACATTGAACATCCTCAACAATCGCAGTTTCCACGTGCATACAATCGAACAGCACGTCCAGTGGACGCAGGCGAAATTGCCTTCAGCACTCTATGATAATACGAGTGAATCGTAGCGGCAGGTCATCGAGCGACTGCGTGCGGATCGAGGCCAGGCAAAGGCTTAGTTCCTGCCGCCCGCAGGGGCGATGCTTATTCCGCCGCGCCCGCCGTCATCTTCTGCCTGAACCAGTCGAGCGTCATCGCCACACCCTGTTCGTAGGAGATCTTGCACGACCACTCGGGCATGACGTAATGCGCATTGGTCAGGTCCGGCCGCCGGTTCGTCGGGTCTTGCGGCGGTGACGGCTCGAAGACGATCGGCACGCCGCCGGCGAGCTTGGAAACATATCGCGCCACCTCGAGAACCGAAATCTCACGATCATTGCCGATGTTCAGGGGTCCCTTGTAGTCGGTTTCGTTGATCCAGAAATAGCGGGCGAAGCCATCGACGATATCGTCGACATACCCCCAGCTGCGGGACTGAAGGCCATCGCCGAACACGGTGATCGGGCGGCCGGAAAGCGCCTGGGTGAGAAAGTTGGAGACCGCGCGGCCGTCGTCGGCGCGGGTTCGGGGACCATAAATATTGAAGGGACGGATGACCTTGACGTTGAGACCGCGGGTGCGCTGCATCTCGAACAGCAGCGATTCAGTGCACCGCTTGCTCTCGTCATAGGACGAGCGCGGCCCGGTACAGTCGACCTGGCCCTTGTAGGATTCCGGCTGCGGCGAAACCAGGGGGTCGCCATAGACTTCGGAGGACGAGGTGAAGCCGAAACGGCCGCCCTTCTTCAACAGCTCCAGCAGCCGGAATGCGCCGATAAGATTGGCCGAAATCGTCCTTTGCGGTTCCTTCATGTACCAAGGCGGCGATGCCGGGGAGGCAAGATGGTAGATTTCGTCGAATTTTTCGGAACTCTGAAACGTCTCGACGTCCGATTTCACGAAGTGAAAACGCGGGTCCCTGATATGCGAGATGTTTTCGAAAAGTCCGGTCCAGAGATTGTCAACAACGACCAGTTTCTGGATGTCAGTTCTAAGCAAAAGCCTGTCACACAAATGCGATCCGATAAAGCCGGCCCCGCCAGATACCAATACACTTTTCATTTGGTTCGCCTCGTGACTTCAGGAAAAGGTGATTTGTTTATTAGCATCACCTGTAACGTGTGGCAATTACCTAGAAAACCTCCGATAAATACTCGCTTATTAATCTTAATTATTGACTCATTTACTTACGGTAGCATTCCGTGCTTTGTCGAACGACAAGGCGGGCGTGGAACATGGCCATGTCCGCTCGATTTCCGCGTCTCTTCGCTGATTGGGATAGTGCCGAAGTAAGCCCACACTATGTCCGTCAAACTCAACGAGTTTGTATCATGCGGGCGCCGACTGGCGCATCGGGCCAAAGTCCGACCGCCGGTTCAAAGTGAACGGCATTCCCGCGCGTCTCGCCGGCCAGGTCCAGTGTCGTCGCAAAGAAGCCCATTCCGCTCAGTCGGCCGAGAGTGCGGTCGGGATTTGATAGGCTGCGGCAACGCGTTTCTCGTTAGGGTAGCTTTTATTCGCCAGGATGACGACGCCGAGATGCTCTTTGGGAATGAAGGCGACATAGGCGCCGAAGCCGTTGGTCGAGCCGGTTTTGTTGATCCACACGTCGTCGCGTGGTTTCATCGCCGGCTTCGATCAATCGCGGCGGTCGTCATCCCGGCCCTGCTGACGATCGAGGTCAGCCCTCCGGAGGCGACACAAACCGGCTGGCATCGAAGAGTTCCGCGGCTGCTGCCGGGAGGATGTCTTCCCCTGATGCCGCGACATCGACCTGACGATGAACCGTGCGCGGCGAAAGGCGCGGCGCACTCAAGTCGAACGCCTCGCCCGGAGAATGCAGCGCCCATTTCATCAGCGCCGCCTCGGAGGTCGATTCAAGGAAATTTGCTTCTTCCCAGGAAGCAGTCATGGGCAGCGAAGCGATCATATCGGCGCCCTGTTTGGAGCTCTCACGTACAGCGAGAGGTGCGAAGCGGGCGTGCGCCGGCAAAACGGGCGCCGGTTTCTCGGCAAGCGCGGCAATCGGGCCGATCGATGCCGTCACCAGTGTGGCGTCGGCATCCGCGCCGCGCGCCGGGGGGGCCGGCCGCATCGCCGGTATCGGAACCGGCAAGGATGAAAGCTCGGGAGCGGCCGCGCCGGTCTGCAGCGCCAGTGCATTCAATGCCCGGCTTTTCGGCGACGGCAGAAGCGCCGTCACGAGCCTATTGTCCGCGGTCTCGCCGCCCGGCCTGGCCGGTGCTCCCGCGTCCTCGTCGTCTCCGGCGCTGCTGGCGATCTCTATCGGGGCGGTGGCGCCGCGTTTCTTGGCATTGGCAACCGCCTGATTGTACCCCGGCAGCGGCCGGCCGTCGGCCGGGAGATGCATCGTCTGCCCATTCGGGAATATGCGCGCGAGTTCCTGGCGGGACATGCGCGGCCAGGCCCTGACATTGCCGACGTCGAGATGCACGAAAGGCGATCCAGAGGTCGGATAATATCCGACACCGCCGACCTGCATCTGCATGGCCGTTGCCCGCAGCGTCGCAAGCTTCACGCCGGGCACGTAGAAATCCATCGCCTTGCCCAGCATGTGCTGGCTCTTCTTGGCGACACCGGTGCTGCGCGAGCGGTTGCGCAGCATGTTGTTGGTCGCAGGCGAACGATAGGCCGAGACGATATGGATATAGTCCTTGCCGCCGCTCTTCTTGTACACCTCCCAGACCAGATCGAGCAGCCGCGGATCCATCCGCGTCGGCTCGTTCCGTCGCCAGTCGCGCAGAAACCGATTGATCTGGGCAAGGCCCTTGGGATCGAATTTTCCATCCCGTTTATAGGTAATCGTCGCCCTCTCGCCGGTATGGGTAAAGAACAGCTTCAGCGCCCGGTCTTCCGCCGAGGCAAAGGATGCGGAACCGACCAGTGCCGGCAGCGCAAACAGAGCCGGCAGAATGGTCTGCGATGCGAAGCGCTCCGCACGCGACAGGAGGTTGGCAATTCCGCCCCATAATCCTTGCCCCGGATCCGTCAACACCAACAACCCCGCCACACCAAACACTCGACGACGGGCGGAAACTCCGCATCCATCCGGCTCAGTAAAGCCAGCTTATGGTCAACAAATCCCTAACAAGCGGATGTGTAAGCTTGGGTGCGCTGCGCATGAGGGCCGTCACTGCGTGGGGAAGCGGCTCAGCATCCGGTCCTGGACGTGCTCCGGGCCGACGATCATCGCCGCAAGCGAGATGGCTTTTTCGCGGTCTGCGGCCTTGCTTATATAGCCTTCAAGCAGCACGACAGGGCCGAGCATCCTGATCTCGATGGCGCTGCTGTCGATGTCAGGATCGGCGGAAAGGGCTGCCGATATCGTCGCAATGGTCGCTGCCGCGCTATGGCCTTCCGAGCAGCATTCTTCATGGCTGTGGTTGTTGGGGCCGAATGTCATAGCCTCCTCCTGTTCCGCCCCTCCACGGACCTTCATATTGCCTCGATCCTATATATGAGCAGCAGGCACTGCGGTCGCCAGTCCGACTTAGGTCCGGCTTTCCCCCGGCACGATCCGGCTTAGATTCTCCTGATCCTTGTCGAAAGGACGCCAGGGAGGTTTTAGCGATGTTGCTGAACTCCGGTCAGAACCTCCCTGGTGAAGCGCCCCGTTGCCGATCCGCCTCGGGCGTCGCTGTTTGCGAGGAAAAAGGCGGCTATCGATGCAAAGACTCGGCATGGCGGACGGGCACAGGAGCGAAGCTTCGCTCCTCTGATGCTCGTTATCAGTGGCTAACCGCCTAATTTGATGGCGAAGCGGAAGACGTCGGACCAGCGCTCGGCTGAGAACTCGCCGTTCGTTCGGCTTGGCTGGCGTGCGGCGGTACCAGGAAATCGAGGAGACCGTCGCTCCGCAGGTCGGCGGTTCTCTTTTCCAGAATGTCGCCAATCAAGGTCGTCAGAAATTCTGCCGTCATATGGTTCCAGTCTATGATGAACGGAACACCCTTGCTGCTGGTCAGGCACTTCTCCTTGTCGTAATCGCAGTGAAGCTTGACGATATCGACGTAGGTGAAGGCAAGATCGGACGGGAAAAATGGCAGTTGCTCCAAGGGCTGGTTGGCCGGCGGATAGCGCGCTTCCCGCATGCAGATGGAGGCATCGGATTTTCTCTGAAACATCAGCCCCAGGCACGAGTGCAATTCGTCGAGCTGGAAATAATTTCCGAAAACGAAAACGCGCGCGTCATCCGAATGGCTTTTCATCCAGGAAATAAGCTCGAACCTGAACGGGTTGACGGTGTACTCGAAAGGCCGAAGGCTGGTGAGGAAGATCGCTTTGGTTCGGCTGAGCAATGATTTGTCGTTGATATATTTTTCAAAGGGAATGCAGTATTTGTCGTAAATGCTGGCGCGAGAGGGAGCCTTAACAATATCGTTCTTGATCTCCACCATGCAGTTCAAGTAGCTGACTGCCACGATTTGATATCGGTCGGTATCGATGTAATTTTTCAGCGCGATCGACCAGTTTCTGGCGTGCGAGTCCCCAATGATGAAGATAATGGGTTTCCCAGCCTGAATGTTGTCGTTCAAGCTTAGAAAAGTGCTTTCGAGCCGCGCCTCGTTCGCCTGCGCGAGAGGTGAATAGACTTCATCCAATCTGTTGGGAAAGCCGGCCATATGGATTGCTGAAAGGACAGCCGCCGCGATGGTGGCAACCGATGAGCCGAGCGTGATCCACAGAGCGCGGCTTCTCCTGGTGTGGCGTAGGGGTTTTTCGATGACGACAAAGCTGACGACTGAGACCAGCACCGTCGCTGCGATGGCAAGAAACTTGTCGCCATTGCTGAAATTCAAGCTCGTCAGCCGAAAGAAGGCGAAGATCGGATAGTGCCACAAATATAAAGAGTAGGATACCAATCCGGTGAGCGCCGCAGGCCGAGAAGCCAGCAGGCGCCCGACGGCGTTCTCACGGCTGGCGAATGCCAGCACCAGACAGGTCCCAAAGACCGGGACCACAGTCAGCAGGCCGGGATGAACCGTGCCCTTTTTAAACAGGATCAGCGAACCAAGAACGAGGATGAGCCCGGCCGCCGCGAGCAATGGCTGGGGGCGAGGTCGTCCGCGCCTCAGCTCGTAATGGGCGAGAAGTGTTCCGGCCAGCAGTTCCCAGGCCCGGGTGAGCGGCGAGTAGAAGGCCTGCTGCGGATCGTGCCGCACCGTGACGAAACAGAATACGAAGCTGAGGGCCGCCGCGACCAACACGCATGGCAAAAACCTTGATTTCAGGTATCGGCGCACGATCAGCAACAAGACCGGAAAGGCGATATAAAACTGCTCTTCGACGCTCAATGACCAGGTGTGAAGAAAAGGCTTGAGAAGGGTATTGGGCTCCCCGTACTGGGCCGCCGTAAAATAAAAATAGATGTTCGATCCAAACAGCAGCGAAGAGCCTACGGAGTTCGCGTAGTCCGTGAGTTCCAACGGCAACAGAAAATAATAGGCGAAGGGCATCGTCGCGAAAATGACTGCGAACAATGCAGGCAGAATTCTTCGGGCACGCCGGGCATAGAATTTCAGGAAATCGATCCGCCCCGTCGCTTCGATTTCCGTCAGCAAAATCTGGGAAATCAGGAAGCCGCTGATCACAAAAAATACATCGACGCCGATATATCCACCAGAAAGCAACGTGTGGCCGGCAACCGTGAACTCGGCGTGATAAAGAATAACCGCGATCACCGATATGGCCCTGAGGCCATCAATCTCTGGTCTGTAAACCTTCAATGCCAGCGGCCTTCATATCGAGAGCGTACCTTGGTCGCGCGCAAGATTGGCGCTTTTGGGGCTGCCTAACACAGAGATCCTGGAGGGAGAACAGGACGCCCCGATAAAAGATTTGCGGGCGAGGCCGATTTCAATCTTTATTTTCTGCGCTGTTGTAAATCAGCATTCAGGAACCTTCATTGATTTCGGTGGCCCGCGCACGGATGCACCCAGCCGTCATGCACCGCTCTCTCCCCGCCCTCATGCTCAGGCGCCCCGCAGGGGCCTCGAAGGACGAGGCGGCTCGCCCGCTACGAGCCCGTGTTTGCTTACGGCACCAGTCTCGCAGCCGCGGCGCGGCAGATGGCCTGGATGGTGGATCGTATTCCCAAAGGAGCAAGGCCGGCGACCTGCCCATTGAATGGGTCAAACAACCTGAACTGATCGTCAACCTCGGCGCTGCCCGGAAGATCGGCGTTCCCATTTCGCCGGAGATGCTCGCGATCGGCCAAGCCGAACAAGGTGCGGGACATCTTCGTTCCGGATTTGCACAGAGATACGCTGAAGGTGCAGAGCCGGAACTTCCCAGAGGTGCCGCAGCCTCGTTACCAGCGAGGGCAGGAATAATTGCTAAATAAGCAATAAAGTAGAAACTATTGATGCAATTGTGATCAACGCGTTCTGACGGCATTCTCCAACCCGTCAGACGAACTCAGCGTCGCCTGAAGCTATCGAAAACGAAGTTCGCAGGACGCGAAATGACCGAAACCCTTTCCTCCATGACCCGCAGGAGCATGCTGCTCTCCGCAGGTGCCGCCGCTGCAGTCATGACGATTTCACCCTCTCTCAGCTTCGCGGCCAATGCGGCTGCCGGCATCAACACCAGCGAAGGAGCCAGGACAATGGCATATGTAACCACCAAGGATGGCGTCGAGATCTTCTACAAGGACTGGGGTCCCAAGAACGCTCAGCCGATCGTCTTCCATCACGGCTGGCCGTTGTCTTCGGACGACTGGGACGCACAGATGCTGTTCTTTCTCTCCAAGGGATATCGTGTCGTCGCCCATGACCGTCGTGGCCACGGCCGCTCCGCGCAGGTCTCGGAAGGTCACGACATGGACCACTATGCGGCGGACGCTTTCGCTGTTGTCGAAGCACTCGACCTGAAGAATGCCGTCCATATCGGCCACTCCACTGGCGGCGGTGAAGTCGCCCGCTACGTTGCCAACCACGGCCAGCCCTCAGGCCGCGTCGCCAAGGCGGTTCTTGTCTCCGCCGTCCCTCCGCTGATGCTGAAGACGGATGCCAATCCGGAAGGCCTGCCCATGGAAGTCTTCGACGGCTTCCGTTCCGCACTGGCCGCCAACCGCAGTCAGTTCTTCCGTGATGTTCCCGCTGGGCCGTTCTACGGTTTCAATCGGGATGGCGCGAAGGTTCAGGAAGGTGTTATCCAGAACTGGTGGCGGCAGGGGATGATGGGCGGTGCGAAGGCCCACTATGATGGCATCAAGGCCTTCTCCGAGACCGACCAGACGGAAGACCTGAAGGCGATTACTGTCCCGACACTCGTCCTGCATGGCGAGGACGACCAGATCGTGCCGATCGCGGACTCGGCGCTGAAGTCCTCCAGGCTCCTGAAGAATGGCTCGCTCAAGACCTATCCGGGCTTCTCGCACGGAATGCTGACCGTCAACGCCGACGTGCTGAATGCCGATCTTCTGGCGTTCGTCCAGTCCTGACCCAAATCTCGGAGCCGTGACACGGAAGCGGTCGCGGCTCCGATCCTGTTCGACACGTGCCTCACTCCGGAAAACGACAATGATGCTGCTAACTCCTGACCTCGTTGCCCTGACGTTGCGAGACGTCCAGGATGATGGCCCGGAGCCGCGCTGGACGCCGCTTTCCGAAGTGGAACTCGACGATCTCGTCGATAGGCTCGAGCAGGAGGCAGGCAGCGCTTCGATCTGGGTCTTCGCCTATGGCTCCCTGATCTGGAGTCCCGAGTTCGAAGCGACTGCCCGGAAGCGCGCGACTGCCTACGGCTGGCACCGCTCGTTTTCATTGAAGATCGAACGCTGGCGGGCAACCAGCGAGCAACCTGGCCTGATGATGGCTCTCGAGCGAGGCGGTCGATGTGATGGTGTCCTGCTGCGATTATCCGACGAGCGCCGCCGCAAGGATCTTCGTGTGCTCGTCGCGCGTGAGATCAGGTACCGCGAAGTCGCGGACATGGTCCGGTGGGTCCAGGTGCAGACTCCTGAAGGCACACGGCGCGCCCTGACGTTTTGGGCAAGCACGAGGCGATCCGGTCTCACGCAGCCGCTGCCCATGGAATCCACCGCTACCCTCATCGCCAGTGCCTGCGGGCAGGGCGGATCCTGCGCGGAATACCTGCACAAAACGATCATCGATCTCGAGGCGGAAGGAATCCGCGACCGCAACCTCTGGCGCCTGCAGGCGCTCGTTGCCGAACGTATCAAAGCACAGCAAACGAACTGATATGTTCGCCTGGATTGGACTCAATCCAGCATGACCATATGTGCCGGAAGCTGCTCTTCAAAAAACTTGGAGAAGGAAGCGATCCGCGGCGGCAGGGCCTGGTAGGGCGGATAGTAAAGGGTCAACCACAAGTCCGGCGGTGCCCACCCCTTGAAGACGTGTGCGAGCCGTCCGGTACGAAGGTGCTCCGAAATGTTGAACCCTGGCAGCAAGGCGACACCTGCGCCATCCGCGGCCATATCGGCGAGCACTTCACCGTTGTTGGCGCTGAATGCCCGGCCAGCCGAAATCGTCATGCTCGATCCGCCATCCGACAGCACCCAGTTCTCACGTCGGCTTTCGCCGCTGTAGGCGAGGCAGTCGTCCGGTGTCAGTTCGTTCGGGTGTTGCATGTCGATGAACCTGCTCCCGGGAGCGGCAACCAGGATGCGCGGCACCACCCTGATCTTGCGCCAGATGGTGAACTTGTCCGACGGCTGCGACGAGATGCGGATCGCCAGATCGTAGTCGTCGTCAACGATATTTACCAATCCATCCGACAGCGAGATCTCGAAGCTCATCTTGGGATACCGTTCCTTGAACCCCGACAGGATCGGCGGCAGCACCGCCTTGCCAAACCACGTCGGCGCGCTGATTCGCAGCCGCCCCTCATCGGCCTTGTGGGCGTTCATCACCTCACGCCGTGCTTCTTCGAGCGTCTTCACGGCGGGCTGGATCTGCGCGGCAAAGATCGCGCCGTCGGTCGTCAGTGATACCTGCCTCGTTGTGCGCACGAAGAGTTGCACGCCAAGTTCCGCCTCGAGCGCTGCGATGGCGCGCGTGACGGCCGCGGGAGTCATATCCAGCTCGCGGGCAACCTGGGCGAAGTTGCGTTTCTCGGCGGCGAGGAGAAAGGTTCTGAGGGCTTTGTAGTCGTTCATTTTATTGTTTCAAAAATTGCAATTCAATCAAAAGGAATATTGCAATTCTGCGCCATGATCAACGGGGCTACATTCATATCAACACTTGAACACCAACGGCTAATGAAAGGCATCGACATGATCAAGGACATCAAGGGACTGCATCACGTGACTTCGATGGCATCGGACGCGCGGCAGAACAACCGCTTCTTCACCGATACCCTGGGCCTGCGCCGCGTCAAGCAGACGGTCAACTTCGACGACCCAAGCGTCTACCACCTCTACTACGGTGACGAGACCGGCTCGGCTGGAACAGTGATGACCTACTTCCCGTTCCCGAACATGATGCTTGGCCGCCCCGGCGTGGGCGAAGTCGGCGAAACACAGTTCTCGGTGCCGAAGGGCTCGCTGAAGTTCTGGCAGGATCGCTTCACGGCTCAAGGCGTGGATGGTCTGGAACTCGACACCGTCTTCGGTGCCAACCGGCTTCGCTTCATGGGTCCGGACGGCGACGGCCTTGCCCTGATCGAATCCTCCGACGACAAGCGGGCTCCGTGGGTTGCAGGTGGAATTCCCGACGATGCGGCCATCCGCGGTTTCGCCGGCGCTCGCTTCAGCCTTCACAACACCGCCGCGACCGAGGAGCTGCTCGGCTTTATGGGTTATCAGCGCGCCGAGAAGGAAGGCGAGGTAACCCGCTTCATCATCCCCAATGGCAACGGTGCGGACACCATCGATCTCGCAGCATTGCCGAAGACGCCTTTTGCGCGTCAGGGCGCAGGTTCGGTTCACCACATCGCGTTTGCCGTCGAAAACCGCGAGAGGCAGCTCGAGGTGCGCAAGGCCCTGATGGACACAGGTTACCAGGTCACGCCCGTCATCGACCGCGACTACTTCTGGGCCATCTATTTCCGCACACCGGGCGGAGTTCTGTTCGAAGTCGCCACGAACGAGCCAGGATTCGATCGGGATGAGGATACGGCACATCTCGGTGAGGCCCTCAAGCTCCCGACCCGATATGAGGATTACCGGGATCAAATCCAGGCCAACCTCGTCCCGCTGGCTGCCTGATGGAGCCATCAGTCGTCATAGCGGAGAACTTGATGCGTCGCGATCCCTGAGGTCAATAGTTGCAACGAATGCAATTCATTCGCAATTAATATTGCAATTCCGCGCTACCAAGCATCGCGATAGGTTTTTATTCAGCAGCCAAGACAACGGGCGAGCGGCTCCAATGGAGCCAGCAATACCCCAAGGATTGCAGAACGAGCGTCGTGCCGCGGCGTCCGATCGACTGCTGCTGCCCATTTCTGACGCCGCAGAAGCGGTCCAACCAACCACCAACAGAAGAGGAATGACTATGTCCAAGCTCGAAGTTCTGACCCCGGCAAACAGCCAGCTCATCTTCATCGACCAGCAGCCGCAGATGGCGTTCGGCGTTCAGTCGATCGATCGCCAGACGCTGAAGAACAACGTCGTCGGTCTCGCCAAAGCCGCCAAGATCTTCAACGTCCCGACCACGATCACCACGGTCGAAACGCAGTCCTTCTCGGGCAACACCTTCCCGGAACTGCTCGCCGTATTCCCGGAGAACGATATCCTCGAGCGCACCTCGATGAACTCCTGGGATGATCAGAACGTCCGTGACGCGCTGGCAAAGAACGCCGCCAACGGTCGCAAGAAGATCGTCGTCTCCGGTCTGTGGACCGAGGTCTGCAACACGACCTTTGCGCTCTCGGCTCTCCACGATGTCCCGGATTACGAAATCTACATGGTTGCGGACGCATCCGGCGGCACATCGGTGGACGCCCACAAATACGCGATGGACCGCATGGTGCAAGCCGGCATCATCCCGGTCACCTGGCAGCAGGTTCTGCTCGAATGGCAGCGCGACTGGGCACGCAAGGAAACCTATGATGCGGTCACCACGCTCGTGAAGGAGCATTCCGGCGCCTACGGCATGGGCATCGACTACGCCTACACGATGGTTCACGGCGCAGAGGAACGCGTCAAGCACGGCAAGCGCATCGTCCCGAACCCCGCAAAGTAAGGGTCTGATCAGGCCGCTCCGATGATCCCGTCGGAGCGGCTTTTTCCGCAACCGGAGAACATCCCATGAAAGTCTATCTCCTATCACTTGGCGCAGGCCTGCTTGTCGGCATCGTCTACAGTCTGCTCAATGTCCGATCCCCCGCGCCACCTGTCATTGCTCTGGTCGGCCTTCTCGGCATTCTGGTCGGCGAGCAGATCCTCCCGCTCGCGAAGGCGCTTTGGACAAAAGAGCCTGCGGCCATTTCCTGGATCCATCAGATCAAGCCGCACGTGTTCGGTCACCTGCCGAAGGGCAGTATCGAGATTGCCCATCAGGCGAAGGCCGAGGAGCGGAGCTGATGACGACGCGTCGATCCTTTCTTGGAGGCGCATCGAGTCTGGCGTTCTCGAACCTCTTCTCGCCGGCAAAAGCCGCCGATCCCAACCCGACCGGAGCCGACACCATGCATCCCGACCTGATCCTCCACAATGGCCGCGTGACGACCCTTGACCGGACCAATCCGAATGCGACGGCGATCGCCATCAAGGATGGGCTGTTTCTGGAAGTCGGATCCGACAGCGAGATCATGGCGCTGGCTGGTTCTGGCACCAAGATAGTCGACCTCAAGGGCAAGCGTGTTCTGCCCGGCCTGATCGACAATCATACCCACGTCGTTCGCGGTGGCCTGAACTACAACATGGAGTTGCGCTGGGATGGCGTGCGCTCGCTCGCCGATGCGATGGACATGCTGAAGCGCCAGGTGGCGATCACACCCGCGCCGCAATGGGTGCGCGTCGTCGGCGGCTTCACCGAACATCAGTTCGCGGAAAAGCGCCTCCCGACAATCGAGGAGATCAACGCTGTCGCGCCCGACACGCCCGTGTTCCTTCTGCACCTTTATGACCGTGCGCTGCTCAACGGCGCTGCTCTCCGCGCAGTCGGCTACACGCGTGACACGCCGAACCCGCCCGGCGGCGAGATCACCCGGGATGTCAACGGCAACCCGACGGGCATGCTGCTGGCCAAGCCGAATGCGGGCATTCTCTACTCGACGCTTGCCAAAGGCCCGAAGCTTCCTTTGGACTATCAGGTCAACTCGACTCGCCACTTCATGCGCGAACTGAACCGCCTTGGCGTGACAGGCGTGATCGACGCGGGTGGTGGTTTCCAGAACTATCCTGACGACTACGAGGTCATTCAGAAGCTGTCCGACGAGAACCAGATGACGGTCCGGCTGGCCTACAACCTCTTCACCCAGAAGCCGAAGGAAGAGAAGCAGGACTTCCTGAAGTGGACCCAGTCGGTCAAATACAAGCAGGGCAACGATTACTTCCGCCACAACGGCGCCGGCGAGATGCTTGTCTTCTCCGCAGCCGACTTCGAAGACTTCCGGCAGCCCCGTCCGGAGATGGCCCCGGAGATGGAAGGCGAGCTGGAAGAGGTCGTCCGCGTCCTGGCGGAAAACCGCTGGCCATGGCGTCTGCATGCCACCTATGACGAGACGATCTCTCGCGCCCTCGACGTGTTCGAGAAGGTCAACAAGGACATTCCGCTCGAAGGACTGAACTGGTTCTTCGACCATGCCGAAACCATCTCGGATCGCTCTATCGACCGTATCGCCGCACTCGGCGGTGGCATCGCCACGCAGCACCGGATGGCCTACCAGGGCGAATACTTCGTTGAGCGGTACGGTCACGGCGTGGCCGAGGCTACGCCGCCGATCCGTCGCATGCTCGACAAGGGCGTGAACGTATCGGCCGGCACCGATGCCACCCGCGTTGCTTCCTACAATCCATGGGTCTCGCTGTCGTGGATGGTGACTGGCAAGACGGTCGGCGGTATGCAGCTCTATCCGCGCGCCAACTGCCTCGATCGCGAGACGGCGCTGCGCATGTGGACCGAGAAGGTCACGTGGTTTTCCAACGAGGAAGGCAAAAAGGGCCGGATCGAGAAGGGCCAGTTCGCCGATCTCGTTGTGCCGGACAAGGATTTTTTCTCCTGCGCCGAGGACGAAATCTCCTTCCTCGTATCGGAGCTGACCATGGTCGGCGGCAAGATCGTCTATGGGGCAGGCGACTTCATGACGCTCGACGAGAACGCCATCCCGCCCGCGATGCCCGACTGGTCGCCTGTCCGCAGGTTCGGCGGTTACGCCGCCTGGGGTGAACCGGAAGGCGCAGGCGCCCGCTCATTGCGTCGCACCGCGATCTCCACCTGCGGATGCGCCAACGATTGCGGCGTGCACGGCCACGACCATGCCGGAGCCTGGACATCCAAGCTGCCGATCGCCGACATCAAGGGTTTCTTCGGCGCTCTCGGCTGCTCTTGCTGGGCAGTCTGATCAGCCTTCAACTCGGGTGACATATAGTCACCCGAGTGTCGTCAATAATTGCGGATTTTGCAATTAAATCGAAACTATTGCTGCAATTGCTGGAATGGCAGTAGACCGCCAATATCACTGCATCAAACGTAGCCGCTCGCGGCGAACATGCAGGAGCAGATATGACCTACCAAACCCAAATGTCCAACCCCGGCTGGAGCGGTCTGGCCCGCATGATCGGTTCGCCAATCGTGCGGACGATGTCACTGCTGGCTCTTTGCGCAGCCTACATCCAAGGGCCGCTCACCAAGATCCTGGACTTCAATGGTGCCTTGGCCGAAATGGATCATTTCGGCCTGCACCCGGCCGCGTATTTCGCAGTCGCCGTCATCGTGTTCGAGCTGACGGCCTCGGCCATGGTCATCATCGGCTTCCTGCGTTGGGCGGGCGCACTGGCACTTTCCGGCTTCACGCTTGTCGCAACCTTCGTCGCCCTCCGCTTCTGGGAAATGACGCCTGGCATGGACCGCATGATGGCGACCAACGCCTTCTTCGAGCATCTCGGCCTTGCTGGCGCATTCGTCTTCGTCGCCGCATTCGACCTCACGAAGGGAGCAGGCAGGTGAGCGCTGTGAAAACATCCGGGGGAACCTTTGCTCCCCTTGCCCAGCCTGTCTTCGCGGTCCTCTGGATCGCCACCGTGATTGGCAATACCGGAAGCTTCATGCGCGATGTCGCAAGCTCCTGGCTGATGACGGATCTTTCGGCATCGCCGGCCGCTGTCGCCATGGTCCAGGCGGCCGGAACCCTGCCGATTTTCCTGCTTGCCATTCCGGCAGGCGTTCTCACCGACATCCTCGATCGCCGCAAGTTCCTGATCGGCGTCCAGGTGCTACTGGCCTCCGTCAGCATTTCGCTGATGCTCCTCTCGCAGACGGGTATGCTCTCGGTCAGCGCTCTGATCGGGTTGACGTTCCTCGGCGGCATTGGGGCCGCTCTGATGGGGCCGACCTGGCAGGCAATCGTTCCGGAATTGGTGAAGCGCGAGGACGTGAAGAGCGCGGTGGCGCTGAACTCGCTCGGCATCAACATCGCTCGCTCCATCGGCCCTGCTGTGGGCGGCCTGCTTCTCGCAGCCTTTGGCGCGGGGATCACCTATGGCGCGGACGTTGCCAGCTACATCGTGGTGATCGCAGCTCTCGTCTGGTGGCCGCGCGCCAAGAACGCAAACGACGCTCTCCAAGAAAACTTCTTTGGCGCCTTTCGAGCCGGACTTCGCTACACCCGTTCCAGCACGCCACTGCATGTCGTCCTCCTGCGCGCCGCGATCTTCTTCGCCTTTGCCAGCGCCGTCTGGGCACTTCTGCCGCTCGTTGCCCGCCAGCTTCTTGGTGGTGACGCCAGCTTCTACGGCATTCTGCTAGGTGCGGTCGGTGCAGGTGCGATCGGCGGGGCACTGGTGATGCCTGAGCTGCGCCAACGCCTGAGTTCCGACGGCCTGCTTCTCGGCGCTGCGGTGATCACCGCAGGCGTCATGGGAGTCCTTGCTCTCGCGCCACCGAAGTGGGTCGCCATCATCGTCCTTCTCTTCCTCGGTGGTGCGTGGATCACCGCCCTGACAACGCTCAACGGCACTGCGCAGTCCGTCCTTCCCAACTGGGTGCGCGGTCGTGGTCTTGCCGTGTACCTGACCGTCTTCAACGGTGCGATGACCGCCGGAAGTCTTGGTTGGGGTGCGGTCGGCGAGGCTGTCGGCATCCAGTCCACCTTGATCGTCGGGGCCATCGGCCTGCTCATCGCCGGATTCATCATGCACCGCGTGAAGCTTCCGGCCGGCGATGCCGACCTGGTGCCGTCGAACCACTGGCCCGAGCCTCTTGTCGCCGAACCCGTTGCTCATGACCGTGGCCCGGTTTTGATCCTGATCGAGTACAAGATCGAGACGCAGAACCGGAGCGCATTCCTGCATGCCCTCGACCATCTCTCCAAGGAGCGCCGTCGGGACGGTGCCTACGGATGGGGCGTCACCGAGGACTCGGCCGACCCGGAGAAGATCGTGGAGTGGTTCATGGTTGAATCCTGGGCTGAACATCTTCGCCAGCACAAGCGGGTTTCCAACGCCGACGCCGACCTCCAGGGCAAGGTGCTGGCCTATCATGTCGGTCCCGATAAGCCGGTTGTCCGTCACTTCCTGACGATCAATCGACCGTGGGCGGCATGACGGGTAAATTAAGGTGGCGGCCACGGCCGTCACCCAACCATGTGATCTTGAAAACTGGGCTGACAATTCATGAGATGCCCTGGTCCGCGTGTCTTCGCCTGACCAAACTGGGGCGACCAGTTGGAAGGGAAGCGTGGCCGATAGCCTCGACCACGTTCCAGAGCGGCCCGGTGCTATGGAGCAAGCACGAAGTTCACCAGCCGTCCAGGGACAATGATTTCCTTCAGCACTGCCTTGCCGGTCAACCTCGACCGAACGTCAGGCTCCTGCGCCGCCAGCCTGACGAGTTCGTCATCGCTGATCATCGAAGCGGCGTGAATCCTTCCCCGGAGCTTGCCGTTCACTTGAACGATAATCTCACGGATATCATCGTCGGCGAGAGCGGGGTCGTATGTCGGCCAGGGTTCATGCGACAGACTTTCCGGGTGCGCCAGTCTTCTCCAAAGCTCCTCGGCAATGTGCGGCGCGAACGGTGCCAGCAGCAGGACGAAGGATTCGACCGCCGACCGGGGCTTGATGTCCAGCCCCGTCAATGCGTTTGACAGCTCCATCAGCTTTGAGATCGCCGTGTTGAAACGCAGGGCCTTGATGTCATCGCCGACAGCCTTGATCGTCTTGTGAAGAACGCGCGCGATCTCCGGGGACGGCTTCGCATCGACAATTTTGCTCGACACCATGCCATCCTCTCCAATGGCAATCCGCCATACGCGATGGAGGAAGCGGCTGACCCCGGCGACGCCCGACATTTGCCACGGCTTGGCAACGTCCAACGGCCCCATGAAGAGTTCATACAGGCGCATGGCGTCGGCGCCGTATTGGTCGACCACCTCGTCGGGATTGACGACGTTGAATTTCGACTTTGACATCTTCTCGACCTGGCGCTCGACCTCGGTTTCTCCGACATACCAGCGGCCGTCGCGCTCGGCCGCGTCCTCGGGTCGATGGTACTTCCCAGTCGCATCCTTGTAGCTGAAGGCCAGGATCATGCCCTGGTTGAACAGCTTGCGGAACGGCTCCTTGGACGTCACGACGCCGATGTCGAACAGGACTTTGTGCCAGAAGCGCGCGTAGAGCAGATGCAGCACCGCATGCTCGGCTCCTCCCACGTAGAGGTCGACGGGCAGCCAGTATTTCTCCTTGTCGGGATCGATCGGCGCGGTCACGTTCGAAGGATCGGCAAAGCGCAGGAAATACCAGCACGATCCCGCCCATTGCGGCATCGTGTTGGTTTCCCGCAGAGCGTCCATGCCGGACTTCGGATCGGTGGTTCGAACCCAATCTTCCGCCCGTGCCAGCGGCGGCTCCCCGTCTGGCGTCGGCCTGTATTCGGTGAGTTCGGGAGGCAGCAGTGGCAGGGCGTCCTCCGGCAGGGGCACGATACTGCCGTCGGCCGTATGCAGGATGGGAAAGGGTTCTCCCCAGTATCTCTGCCGTGAGAACAGCCAGTCGCGCAGCTTGTACTCGATGCGCCCCACGCCAACGCCCTGCTCGGTCATCCATGCGATCGCCGTCGTTCTCGCCGTTTTCGTCTCCATTCCATCCATGAAGCCGGAGTTGACCATCAAGCCGTCGCCAGCCCACGCCGCGGGCGGCACATCGCCGGAGGGGGAGCCGGACGCAGACACGACTTCGACGATCGGCAGCCCGAACACCTCCGCGAAATCGCGGTCGCGGTCGTCATGGGCGGGAACGGCCATGATTGCTCCGGTGCCGTAGCTCATCAATGCGTAGTCGGCGACCCATACCGGAATCCGCGAACCATTCGCCGGGTTGATCGCATAGGCTCCGGTGAATACTCCGCTTTTCCCTTGGGCTTGCGACTTCTCTATCGCGCTCATTGCCGCCGCGCGGGCGCGGTAGGCGTCGACCTCTCCGCGCTGGCCGGCGGAAGCGATGGCATTGATGGCAGGGTGCTCAGGGGAGAGGACGATGAAGGTAGCGCCGAAGATCGTTTCCGGACGCGTGGTGTAAACTGTCAGGGAACTCTCTCTATCCTCGACGGCGAAAGCCACTTCGGCGCCTTCCGATCTGCCGATCCAGTTGCGCTGCATCGCCTTGATGCCATCAGGCCAGTCCAGCTCGTCCAGATCCGCGAGCAGGCGGTCGGCATAGGCGGTGATTTTCAGCATCCACTGACGCATCGTGCGGCGTTCCACCGGGTCTCCGGTTTCCACGTAGCGGCCGTCCTTCACCTCCTCGTTGGCCAGCACCGTGCCTTGTGCCGGGCACCAGTTGACGGCAACGTCCGCCTGGTAGGCCAAGCCGGCCTTATACATTTGCAGGAAGATCCATTGTGTCCATCGCACGAACTCGGGATCGGTGGTCGAAATCTCCCGGCTCCAATCGTAGGAAAAGCCCAGACGCCGGACCTGCTTCCTGAAATTCGCGATGTTGCTCCGCGTGGTGATCGCCGGATGGACGCCCGTGCGCACCGCGTATCGCTCGGCGGGCAGCCCGTAGGCATCCCACCCCATCGGGTGCAGGACATTGAAGCCCATCATGCGCTTGTAGCGGGCCACGACGTCGGTCGCGGTATAGCCTTCCGGATGACCGACATGCAGGCCATCGCCGGACGGATAGGGAAACATGTCCAGGACATAATACTTCGGACGGCGTTGGTCGTCGCCGGTCCTGAACGTCTGGTTTTCCTCCCAGTATCCCTGCCATCGCGGCTCGATCGTCTTGGGGTCATATGCCATTGCGACTTCCCTTCCGTCTCGAAATTCCGACCGAAGAGGAATGGCAACAAAAAACCCGCCTCTTCGGCGGGTTGTTGCATCTTTAAAAACGCAAGCGCGTGCTAACCCACCATCGGAATGATGGCGAGTAGGAGCTTTGAATGGGTGCGCGCGGTGTTCATGTCTTTTTTGATGCCACGGAACCGCTTTCCTGTCCAGACGCTGGTTGGTGAGGCCGCGAAGATTTGCACCTGCGGCTCGATTGCAAGTGACTTCTTTGTTAAAAAAATCATTTGCTAGTGGGGTCTATTCCCGTTTCGAGAGTGGAATCCTTCCCGCGTTAGGATTGAACCTACCACGGGTATCCGCGGTTACGCCACCAAGAAGGCGACGAAAAGCCCGCTTACGCGGGCTTGATACAGTCTTTCGATTTTTCTTCTTTCGCCTCGGAATATAGGCTGACGCCGCAGCTCACTTCGCCGACCTTGAGAAACCCCTTCCACTCACTCCTTTCACTGCTCCGACGGCAACCTCTTGCACATGTATCCGCAGAGTAGCCTGAATTTTTCCGATATAAGGGCACGTTTTTCCAACTATTCCCGAAATGGTTGAATTTAGTGTCTCCGCCCCTTGCAATTTTACGAAAATTCCTAGAGCATGAGTACTTGATGGATGATGTCTAAAACTTGAAGAATAGCAACCATGGAAGACTTGTTTCAGTTTTCCTCGTTTGAATGAGTATACATAAGTCGCTAAACAGGTATCTTTATAGCGAAGATATACATATTTAGTTTTACGCGATCTATTAGAAATAAATTGGGGGGAAGATGCGAAAAATCCATGAAGATTTGGCGTATTATGCCGATGATCGGTTTGCTGCATACTTGGAAAATGAGGCTCTGGGTGAGGTTCTGCAAGCATCTATGAACCAGCAGGCCCAGACGCTCCTCAACAAACGCATCGTCCCTAAGGATAGCATTCTAGGCGCTAGACTTTCTACCTTCGAGTGGGCGAACCAAAATGCCAGCACGGCGATTAGCGACCCGAATCCGGGGTCAAATAAGATCGCTGTTTTCCTAGACACAACGGCGACAATTGCTGTTGAAGTTTTCCAAGCAGACGCCCCAGCAAACGTCCTGTCGACTATTAGATTTTCCCTTTCCGAAATTCGTATTCCGATTGCCTATCAGAACAACAAGATACTTTTGTCCCAACCGGAATATTCAATTAAGGTTGACGAATTTAAGAGAGCAAATCCGGGCAATAACGATATAGAGCTTGCTCGGATGGAAGGCGTTATCGGCTACTCAGTGGTCCCAAAGGCTATTGCGAACATCCTGAGTCAGCCAGTTGCCTACGACCTATCTATCCTATTTCCTTCGATACATTTTGGATCGAACGCGAAGTTGTTTGCTGTCAACAAGGGCAAGGCAGTCGGCATTGTAACCGAATTCAGGATGAACGAGGGCCATCTGCCATGTCTATGTGATGGTCCTGATATTGGATTGAAGCCTCCACCAGTATTTCAAGACGACTCTCAAGGGAAAGGTGAGGGGGATACTATCGGTGCCGGAGGTTTAAGCACTCCAATTCCAGAGCGGAAAGACCCACATAAGGATTTCGGACTTCGGCCCAATGGTAGCGGTGTAGCCGGCTTGTACATTAGCCGGAAAACAGCGTCTGCAATCACGCGGATTGATCGGGCAGCAAAGGATATTAATCTTAGCGTGTCGGACAACGGCTTTATAGGTTTCACCGCCGATGCGACCGTTAGTTTCGGGGAGGCGAGTCTTTCCTTCGACACAGCTGGTGGCGGTATTTTCGTGGATCAGGATATTGCGGTAACGGTGAAAGTGGCTGTTACGCAGGACTTGTGCTTTGCCAGAATCCCAATAGGAGGCGGATTGGCGTTCTGCAGTCCGCTTCATCCAAATCCGAATGTTCGCCTTGGCTTTTATCCAGCAGTGGATCAACAAGGCACGGTTAAGCTCCGCGGCACGCTCGTATCAATTGATGACTTGAACTTGACGCTTGTCGCAGGAACTATCTACGATCTGATGGATTTTGGTATCGGCTTCCTTGCTGAATTTATTGGCAAGAACGTCCTAAATAACATTCTGGCCGACAAACTCGGCTCCGCAATTCGAAATAAGCTCAAAGAGCAAATAAGCTCAAGCCAGTGGGATCTGGTTGACGGAGTCCCGGTGGTTGTGCGCAACGATGTTCGCCGTATCTTTTCTGCGCCATATGACGTAGGCCCAAACAGCCTGCTTATAAGCTTCGATTACCGCAATGCCGATCGGTGAAGGTGGAGGGCGCAATCGCGACCTCTGACTTGCCCCTGAGAACTTCCTCCAGAATGGATCAGAGTCCGGCCCTCTTGTTCTTTCAGCGCCGCAATGATCTGCTATTCCGCAAATCTCTGCTTCTTCATGCGCCTCCGTCCTCTTGAGGGGCGGAATCCAATACCAGGACCTGTAGTATCGTCAAACAAGATGCAAGCATCGTGGTACGTACGCGGCTATTCTACAAGCTCTAAAAGATTTTTGGTAAAAGCGCCGCTTAGAATGTCACTCGGACCGCGTGCTTTGACGCCCAATAATTCGAGTGCAAAGCGTGCTCTTGAACACGCCACATAGAGCCTGTTGTGGGCGATATATCTCATGAAGTTCCGCGACTCCTTGGTGGTTGAAGACCCCTCATACGGAACTCGCCCTTTATCGACACCAACAACAATTACAATATTAAATTCTAGACCACCTACGTAGTCAGCGTGGCCAAGCAGCATGAGGCCATCGCGTTGAGCGGACCGGACCTTTGCATAGTCACCCCGGCGGTCCAGCACTGTGATCGGTTTGCGCCGCTTTGCCGCGTAATCTTTAAGCGATTGGAGCAAATCGGGTGCGAGGCAGGTGATTAGTATGTCTGACGGCGAGGATTCTGTCAGGGCTCCGAGTTCGGCAGCGCGTTTAAACGCAAGCTCCACCATGGTGTCGTCATCAACAGCCTCTATGAATCGAACGGGCTGTGTCCTCCTTTCGTCGTCGCTGGTAAATCCGCTCTGCGCCCCTTTTAATGTATCTTTAAAGTTTGAAAATAGATTAGCTCCCGAAGCAAGGATCGAAGCAGAAAGCTCAATTATTTGGGTTGAGCTGCGGAAAACGGTTCCATAATTTAATTCCTCTTCCTGTCGTCCGTGATTAGATTCGAGTTCTTTGCTCACTTCCCATCCACGCTCACCCACGGCCTGCGCTTGGTCGATCGCGAAAGAAATCGGCGCGGCGCTTGGATCTCTTGTGAAGTAATGGAACAGGTGAAGTTCATTTATATTGAAAAGATGTGCTTCATCGATCGCTATGAAATCATAACCTTCAAGAGATCGTCTACGCCGCCAGATCGGTGTGTCAAGCTGGCCGGTGGCTGAAAGGACAACGTCATCTGTGTCAAATTGCGCTACATCGACTAGTTGTCGCTGGTATTTTCTGAATACACTGAAGACAAAACCCCGATCAGCGTCAGTTTCAACTGGAAGGCCATATTTTAGCGGAGGGCATTCTTTGTAAGCATCAAAAGGATCGCCGGCACGCCCCTTTATCTGCATGCTTATCTCATGTTGGAATAAGTCTACGAGATCAGTATTCTCGGTCTCATCGAAAAACGAACGGAACTTATCGCTTAGGTGAGGGGCGTGGGATTTAAAATCATTCGCGCGGGCTTCTGCGATGGCTTGTTCAATGTAGAGGCCCTGCATCACTTTAGAGTCTTGGGCGTCTCTATCTACAAACTCGGTTTCTTGGATTGTTTGATTGAGCTTGTCGGCGCATATGGACGCTAGAGTTGTTACGGTCAGAGAAACGGCCGAACTCTTCGGGTCCCTCTCCCAAAAGCCGTTCGGATTAATGACTTGTAGCGATTCAAGTATCGACTTCCGCGTTGCCTCGCTCGGCGTAACAAACAGTGCCCTCATCTGTTGCTTATCGCTCTCCGCCTTGAGAAGTATAAACATGGTGCGGAGAATTAGTGTCGTGGTCTTTCCTGTGCCGGCGGCGCCGACTAATCGAAGCGCCTGTTCGACTGGTGCCTGCACAAACTGTCTCTGTTGTTTCGTAAGTCGTGGAAGCCAATCACCCAGAGTCAACATGTTGCCGCGTGGCAGCTGATTACGCGGCGCAGCGATCTTTAGTTCGTCAAACACGCCATTTCGAGTTTTATTCTGCTCGTGCTCATTGATGAATTCAATCCTGCGAGGGAGTGCATCATAGACTGATGGGAGCGCCTCGATAACCTTACGAAAATTCTGGAGGCTTGCTTCTTCAGTAAAGGAATTAGCCCCATCAAAGCCGGTCTTGTATACTAATAAGAAATTCCCCGACAAATCGCGACGTTCGAGACGCTCCTTCATCGGTTCGCGCTCTATCGCGACGCGAAAGCCTGTTCCACTTGAAAACGGCAGGGGAAAGAGAATTGTTTTGCTCGTGCCGGCGATCATTTTTTCGGCTGGCGTATAAGCATTGCTCCCGCTCCAAAACTTCGAGCAGAATCTCAAAAGCTTTTGGAGGGATGTAAGGGTTTCAGCATCTCTCACGCTACTAAACAGATTCGAACTTTCGCAATCGACAACGAGGTACTTTTTGTCTTTCCATTTCCCAGGTGTTGTCAGGTACATCCCATCTTTATCAAGATTGACGAGAAAGCTGCCGGTCCCTTTGAAGACTTGGGTTCTGCCTTGAAGTCTTTCAATCAACCGCCGCCCATCTTCGAAATCGACACTTTGTAGCTCGCGGCCAGAGATAAGCTCACGCACCGCGCCGTCGTCAATGCAAACGTATTTCAATGCGCTTCCTCCAACTGTGTGGATGCAGTGATTATCAAAGATATTTCATCTTCCAAGGGATCAGGTAAGCCTATCCTGCCGAAAAGATTTGAAAAACACTGCATCAAGTGTTCGATCGTGGGTGATGCAATTTGAGAGATTGGCATTCCAAAATCGTCGGCGTCAAATTTTAGGCACCCCGTCCCGCCCCGTTCATAGCGCTCCTTCCACGCAGCTTTCGTCAGGCCATTTGCCAGTTCTTCGGCTATTGCCTGCGGAATTGTGGTTACTTCTCGCAGCAAACAAACATAACCGCTGGGAGGGTCGAGCTCTGCTAGTCGTTCTAGGAAGTAAAAGCCGGTCACATCATGTCTGCTGAGTTTTCGGATCAGTTCGGCGACCTTTTTCGTTCGATAACGTTTAAACCACCCTAGGGCTTCGTCAGATCCAGCGGCGATCGAAGCTTCAAATTGTTCAATAAGGTCGATGAGACCCGAGAATTTTTCGGCGCGTTCGCGTGATTTTCTATCGCCTCCTTCAGGTGAGAAATGGATTGAAGCGATCTTGCGAAGAGGAATAGCGACAGTCAGCGATGTGGCAAGCCCGGAGTCTCGGAGTGCACTTTCCACTCGTCCCTTCAGGTCCCTTGATTCGTCTGCGATAAGTATTTCTAGCCCATCTATACGAAGCCAATCTTCGAGTTTAACTACAGGAACGTAGTTAAGCAGCCCATATTTCTTTTGCGCCATGTCACATCTGGCGGTTATCGCTAGCCCATGCACTGCCCTCGAAAGATACCTAGATGCATGGGCGCAAGAGAAGATCGTGCCTTGGGTGATGAGGCCGATTTCGGCTTGACTCAAAAACGGTCTTCCCCGACTTTTCAATGCCACTTTAACTCTGCCTTTATCAGAAAACTTAAACCCTAGGTGCCTTTGCTCGCCGCAGACTCCTGAACATGTCCACCGCGCCGCACAAAAAGCCTTAGATTTTGATAACTGATTCTGTTTCTACAAGTATAGGATGTTGTTTGGGGAAAACCCATCTAGGATAGTGATTGCTAAATATTCATTACCGACGATTGGAGCCTAGATGATTTTGAATACGCCAAACCTTTTTCGCCCGCGCACTATTTCCGCACGGGTCACAGCCAGCTTTACATTCGAACCTCTGCATAGCCTTGCCGAAGAATTTGTGCTCACGTCGATCGGTCAGGATGGGAGCGCAGATAGGTATGGCGCGGTAGCGTCACTACCAGATCCAAGAAGAGATCAAGACCTCGAGGATATGGTCGAACGCAATCATGCTGTCGCTCAGTCGGCGTTCTATGGACGGAAGCGGACGAAGACTATCGGCGGATATCAAGCCCGATAGCGTTCGCGAGGTTAACGATTGGCAGCATCGCGGGTGTATGAGCGACCGCACGGGCGCTTGGATCAGGCATTGCTCTCCACCGGCATGGCCGGACAGCGGCTCGGCCTCAAGGACCTCGACGACGGCATTTGGCTCATAAGCTGAATGCATTATGAATTGGGATATGTCGACCTGGAGCAGGGGACGTTGCAAGCCGACAACCGTCCAGCACGACGTTGTTACCCATCTCTCAGGAATAAACCACCTATGTGTCCAGAATGAACCGGTAGTCGGTGGCGCACCCGACAGGATTCGAACCTGTGACCTTTGGAATCGGAATCCAACACTCTATCCAGCTGAGCTACGGGTGCATGCCTGAGGCGGTTTGAATCGCCTGTCCGATGGGTGGTTCTTAGCCTAGCTTGCGGCCGGCTTCAATCGCGAAATTCTCAGAAATACCGATGCCTGCGGTTTGGCACGTGTTTTTATCCGTCAGCCTGCGAGAACGCATAAAAAACTCCGCCGGCCTTGCGGGCGGCGGAGTGGGTTGTCGTGGGCTTGTCGCCTTGCTGTCAGATCTGCATGGCGCCGGGGCCGGGGATCGCTTTCGGCGGCACCTTGCCGAGGATGATCATGCCGAGCACCTCGTCCTTGGTCACGTCCTCGGTGCGGGCGTGGCCCACCACCTGGCCGTTCTTCATCACCGAGACGCGGTCGGCGAGGTCGAAGACGTCGTGGATGTCGTGGCTGATGAGGAAGATGCCGATGCCTTCCTTCTTCAGCTGCTTGATCAGCTCACCCACCTGCGCCGTCTCCTGCGGCCCGAGGGCTGCCGTCGGCTCGTCCATGATCAGGATGCGGGCGTTGAAGAGGATGGCGCGAGCGATTGCCACCGATTGCCGCTGGCCGCCCGAAAGCGCCTTCACCGGCTCCTTGAAGCGCTTGAAGTTGGGGTTGAGCCGCCCCATTACCTGGCGGGCCGAGGCTTCCATCGCCACGTCGTCGAGCGTGCCCCAGCGGGTCTTCAGCTCGCGGCCGAGATAGAGGTTGGCGGCTGCATCGACATTGTCGGCGACGGCAAGCGTCTGGTAGATCGTCTCGATGCCGTATTTCTTGGCATCGCGCGGATTGCGGATGTCGGCCGGCTCGCCGTTGATCAGGATCTCGCCGCCGTCACGCTTGTAGGCGCCGGAGAGGATCTTGATCAGCGTCGATTTGCCGGCGCCGTTATGGCCGAGCAGGGCCACCACTTCGCCGGGGTAGAGATCCACCGAGGCATTGTCCACGGCGTGGATGCCGCCGAAGGAGATCGAGATGTTTTTCAGTTCCACGAGGGGAGTGCGTTGATCAGCCATATCTGGGGCTCCTCTCACTTGGCACGGGCGCGGTAGACGGTGTCGAGCCAGACCGCCACGACAAGGACGGTGCCGACGACGACGCTCTGCAGCGGTGTGTCGACATGCGCCAGCACCATGCCCGACTGCAGCGACTGCATGACGAGCGCGCCGAGCATGGCGCCGGCGATGGTGCCGGTGCCGCCTGCCAGCGACGTTCCGCCGATAACGGCGGCGGCGATGGTGTAGAGCTCGTCGAGCGTGCCCTGGGAGTTCGTCGCGGCGTTGAGGCGGGCGGTGGAAATCGCCGCTGCGATAGCGGCCAAAACGCCCATCAGTGCGAAGATGCGCACGGTGACCCAGCGGGTCTTGATGCCGGCGAGTTCGGCCGCCTCGGGGTTGCCGCCGATCGCGAAGACATAGCGGCCGAAGCGCAGCCGTGTGGCGATGAAGGTCATGATGATGCCGACGACGATGGCGATCAGCACCGGCACGGCGATGCCGTAGGGAATATCCAGGCCGGTCTCCGGCCAGGGGATATTGTTGGTCTCGGCATATTTCTTGGCGATGTTGATCGGCCAGTAATAGCTGTTGGCGATCGAGACGGCGCCAAGGATCAGCACGCAGCTCAGCGTCGCCAGGAAATATTCCGCCCAGACCGGCCGCTGCGGAAAGCCGAAGCGGCGGCGCTGCCGGCGCGAGCCGATGATGCTGGCGATGACGAAGAGGCAGGCGCCGATGCCGACGATCCAGCTCCACGTGGCGCCGATCGAGCCTTCAGCGCCGCCGCCCATGATGCGGAAGGTCTGGTCCATCGGCGCAACCGTCTGGCCGCTGGTGACGAGCCAGGTGGCGCCGCGCCAGACCAGCAGGCCGCCAAGCGTGACGATGAAGGAGGGAACGTTGAGGAAGGCGATGATGATGCCCTGGAAAGCGCCGATCAGGCCGCCGGCGATCAGGCCGATGAGCAGCGTGATCACCCAGGTGAAGGGGCTGTCGAAGCCGATATATTCAGGCAGGATCTTGGCCTGCGTCACGCCCATGATCATGCCGCAGAGGCCGAGCACGGAACCGACCGAAAGGTCGATGTTGCGGGTGACGATGATCAGCACCATGCCCGTCGTCATGATCGCGATATCGGTCGTCTGGACCGAGAGGTTCCAGAGATTGCGCGGGGTCAGGAACAGGCCGCCGGTGATGATGTGGAAACCGATCCAGATGATGACCAGCGCGCCGATCATGCCGAGCAGGCGCGTGTCGATCTCGGTGGCGCGGAAAAAGCGGGCCACCGGACCGGCTTCTGCCGTTCGCGGTCCGCTTGAAGTCGTTGATTTTACCATTTCGGCCATGGGTTTGCCGTTCCCCCATTGTGTTTGGACGGACGCGCCGGCGTGCTTAAGGCTGCCGGCGGCGGCGTCTGTTCTTCAACTGACCATCGCGATGCTTCCCGGAAACCGCACGCGTGGCGTCGCGACACCCTTCCGGCAGGGAATGAAAATCCGCGATGGCGCGGCGAGGCGGAGGAACTTCGTCGTTGGAGTTCCCGCATCCGGCGCCGCAGCGGTCTTTCCGCTGCGGCGCCGGCAGTTCAGTTAGGCGCTGCTTACTTGCAGGCGGCAACCGTGCCGGCCTTGACGCCCTGGCAGGCTTCAGCCTTGGAAATCCAGCCGGCGTCGATGACGACGTTCAGGTTGTCCTTGGTGATGGCAAGCGGCTTCAGGAAGACCGACTGCATTTCCACGCCCTTCGGGCCGCCCTTGAAAGCCTGTGCGCCGTCGACCTTGCTCATGTCCTTGCCGCCGGCGAGGTCGAGAGCGATTTCTGCGGCGCGCTTGCCGAGTTCGCGGCTGTCCTTCCAGACGGAAACCGTCTGCGTGCCGAGCGCGATGCGGTTCAGCGCCGCCTTGTCGCCGTCCTGGCCGGAAACCGGAACGGAGCCGGCGAGGCCCTGGGCGTCGAGCGCTGCGATCGCGCCGCCGGCCGTGCCGTCGTTGGAGGCGACGACGGCGTCAACCTTGTTGTTGTTGGCGGTCAGGAACTGCTCCATGTTGCGCTGGGCGTTCTCCGGCAGCCAGCCGTCGGTATAGGCTTCGCCGACATTCTTGATCTTGCCGGCGTCGATCGCGGCCTTCAGCACTTCCTGCTGGCCCGAGAACAGGAAGTCGGCGTTCGGATCGGAAGACGAGCCCTTGATGAAGACGTAGTTGCCTTCCGGCTTGGCCTTGAAGACGCCCTCGGCCTGCAGGCGGCCGACTTCCTTGTTGTCGAAGGTGATGTAGAAGGCGGCCGGATTTTCGATCAGGCGGTCGTAGCCGACGACCGGGATGCCCTCGGCAGCGGCCTTTTCGATCGCCGGGCCGATGGCGTCGGAATCCTGGGCGAGAATGATCAGCGCGTTGGCGCCCTGCGAGATCAGCGATTCGACGTCGGTGAGCTGCTTGGCGGCAGAGGACTGCGCGTCAGCGGAAATATACTTGGCGCCCTTGGCTTCGAGAGCCTTCTTGATGGCGGCTTCGTCGGTCTTCCAGCGTTCTTCCTGGAAGTTCGACCAGGAAACGCCGACGACGAGATCGGCAGCCATGGCGGCGGTATGAACGGAAACGAGGATGGCAGCGCCGGCCATCAATTTCAAAATAGACTTCATAATGTCCTCCCGAGTGAGTTGCGACCGGCCCAGCCCATGCTTCCTCCGGCCACCGCGTAAAGCTGTCGAGGAAAGTTCGGATTATTTTCTCGACAGTCGAGAAATTTGATGTCAGAGATTTTTTCAGCTGTCAACACTGGACTGCCGGCTTAATTTCCTTGCGCAGCAGCGGCCGGAGATGCAGTGGAAAGCAAGAGTGAATAGCGGGAGGAGAGGGCGGCATTCATGCTGACCAAGTCGAGCACGGAGCTGGTCCGGCAGAGAAACAGCGTGCTCGTGCTGTCCGTGCTGCGCCGCCACGGTCAGCTGGCGCATACCGAAATATCGGATTTCACCGGCCTTTCCTCGGCCACCATTTCGGCGATCACCACGGAGCTGGAAAAAGCCCAGATCATCGAAAAATCCGAGCAGCAGGCGGCCAGCGGCCGCGGCCGGCCGCGTGTGCTTCTGCGCCAGCGGCGCGATTGCGGCTATCTTATCGTCGTCATCATCTCCTCGGATGCCGTGCAATATTCGCTGGTGGATTATGCCGGCAAGCTGATCGACCGTTTCAGCGAGGAGCGCTCGCATGATCCCTCGGGCGCTGGCCGATTCGTCCAGGCCGTGCGTACCGGTCTTTCACGCATTCTCGATCGGTCGAAAATCAGCCAGGAAAAAGTGCTGCTGATTTCGATCAGCAGCAAAGGACTGGTCAATTCCACCGAGCCGGTGCTTGTCTGGTCGCCGATCTTCGGCAGCGACCAGATCGATTTCGAATCGGCGCTGCGGCCGGAATGGCAGGCCAAAGTCATCCTCGATAACGAGACGCTGCTGGTCGCCGCCGCCCTCGGCGCGCGCGAGGAGATCGTCAAGGGCGCCGATTTCCGCTCGCTCGCCGCCCTGTCGCTCGGCCACAGCATCGGCCTCGGCATCGTCCGGCGCGGCAATGAGACCGGCCAGGAGGTCTCGGCCCCGAATTTCGGCCACATGCTGCACATGGCAGGTGGCGGCCTCTGTCGCTGCGGCACTCGCGGCTGCATCGAGGCCTATGCCGGCTTCTACGCCATCCTGCGCAGCGCCTTCGAAGTGCCGCTCGATACGATCCCGGCCAAGTTCGTGCCGGTCGCCGAACTCGACAAGATCGCCGCCCGCGCCCGCCAAGGCCACCGCACCTCCACCTTCGCCTTCCGCCAGGCCGGCCTGGCGCTCGGCAACGGCCTGTCACGCATGCTCAGCCTCACGGAACGCATGCCCATATCAATCACCGGCCCCGGCACCCGCTATTACGACCTGCTGCGCCAGGGCATCGAAGAAGGCCTCGGCCAATCCCATATCGTCCGCATGGAAGGCATGCCGGAAATCCGCGTCGTCCCCGACGAACCGATCCTCGTCTTCGAGGGCCATCTCAACCGGGCGCTCTCGGTGATCGACCAGGATATCGTAATCTCGGGGGTGCAGGGCGGGGAATGAGGACGCATCTCCTCTTGCTCATTCCTGTGACGTGCACAGGGCGAGAGGTCGCGGCAGAAAAAAGACCCCTCCCCAACCCCTCCCCACAAGGGGGAGGGGCTGCCCTGGAGCGCCCGTCTCGTTCCACTCGAAACGTCGCGGATATGGAAAACGGGTGCGGCAGGTTAAGCCCCGCCCCCTTGTGGGGAGGGGTTGGGGAGGGGTTTTCGCGCCTTGTCATCAAACGCAAAAACGGCCGGGCAATGCCCGGCCATCTCATGCACGACGTCCGATCGGGAGAGGATCGTCAGCCGATCTTGATCAGCTTGCCTTCTTTGACCGACTGCACCGCGGCATCGGCGAGCGCCAATGCTGCCAGGCCATCGGCGCCGGAGGGCGCAATCTTCGTGCCCTTTTCGATCGCGGCGATGAAGGCGGCGATTTCGTTGGCGTAGGCTTCGGTGTAGCGGGTCATGAAGAAATCATGCAGCGGCGGGCGGGTGTAGCCGTCGCCGTTGGCCACTTCGATCGAGACCGGGCGCTGGTTTTCGGCTGATGCCATGCCCTTGGCGCCATGCACTTCGATGCGCTGGTCGTAGCCATAGGTGGCGCGGCGGGAGTTGGAAATGACGGCCTGCTTGCCGGATTTGGTCTGCAGGATCACCGAGACGCTGTCATAGTCGCCGGCTTCGCCGATCGCCTTGTCGACCAGGACGGCGGCGGTCGCCAGCACCGAGACCGGCTCTTCGCCGAGCAGGAAGCGGGCCATGTCGAAATCGTGGATGGTCATGTCGCGGAAGATGCCGCCCGAGCGCTTGATATAGTCGACCGGCGGGGCGCCGGGGTCGCGCGAGGTGATCGTCACCATTTCGACATCGCCGATCTTGCCGTCGTCGATCACCTTGCGCACCGCCATGAAATGCGGGTCGAAGCGGCGGTTGAAGCCGACCATCAGCTTGGCGCCGGTTTCTTCCACCACCTTGATGCAGGCCTTGACGCGGGCGACATCGAGATCGATCGGCTTTTCGCAGAAGATCGCCTTGCCGGCGCGGGCGAAACGCTCGATCAGGTCGGCATGGGTGTCGGTCGGCGTGCAAATGACGACGGCGTCGATATCCTTGGCGGCCTCGATCGCTTCGATGGTGCGAACCTCGCAGCCATAGGCCGAAGCGATGGCTTCCGCCGCCTGCGGAAAGGCGTCCGCGACGGCAACCAGCGTCGCATTGGCGTCGCCGCTGACGGCCTTGGCGTGAACCTTGCCGATGCGGCCGGCGCCGAGAAGACCAAATCTTACAGTCATTTCAACCTCCCTTGAATTCGGAATAAATGAACCGAATTGCCAAAAATCTGGAATTTTCATTCCATCTTCCATGCGCGGCGTCAAGCCCGCGGCTCTTTCACATTTGCAAGATTCGAACTAAAGAGCAGTGCGACACATGCAAAGCGCAGTGCGACATATCCGACCGCGGAGCAAAGATGCAACTGATCGATCCCAACCATCCGGCATACAGGCGCCTCTGGGTGCGGATTGCCATCGTTGCCGTCTGCTTCGGCTGGGCCGGGGTCGAACTGATCACCGGCGATCCGTTCTGGGCAGTGCTGGCGGGAGGCGCCGGCGCCTATTCCTTCTATATGCTGTTCTGGACCTTCAAGCCGCAGCCTGAGGTCGCCGCGCCGCCTGCCGGGCCCGACGTCGAGGAAGAGCAAGAGGAAACCCCTCAGGCAAAGCCGTCGAAGGACGGGCAGGCGGAATAATCAGCGCAATCGCCGCAGTGCTTCGTCGATCAGTAGATTGGCCAGCATCATGCGCTTCGTCGCATTGTCGCGGAAGGGCAGGGCGACACCGTCGGGGTGATTGGCGCGGGCGAAGGCGCGCCGCTTCTCGCCGAGCGTCAGCGGCGTATCGGCCGCCGAAATTGCAAGCTCGGCGGCGACTTCCTGCGGTGCCGTGCGGGTGAGATGATCCGGCATCACAGGCTCGGGCGGAGCTAAAGGCGCCGGTTTTTCCACAAGCCCGGCGGCGGCGTCGAGATCCAGATTGTCGAAATAGGCCTGGCCCGGGCGTTGCGAGGCGACCGAGACACCCTCCATGACATCGAAGGCCAGCCCCGTGCCGAGGCCGGCGACGCGATGGGCGGCCGGCGCCTCAGCCTCTTCTTCCGTCTCGTCCTCCGCCTTCAGCCGCTCGAGGACTGATTGAAATACCGACTGTCCGAACAGCATCCACCTTCCTTTCGAAGGGTATTAAAAGAGAGCAAGATGGCGCCGGGCTTGTCGCCCGAAAACCGCATACGCTTTTAGCCGGCCTGCTTCAGGCTCTCCTCGAGGATAATGTCATAAAGCAGCCTTGCGCTCGGCGGCAGCGCCCTCTCCTTGGCGGCGATCAGGCTGTAGGGCTTGACGTTGATGTCGAAATCGATCGGCAGCATGCGCACGTCGGAGGCCTTGGCGCCCTGGCCGGCGAGGAACTGGGCGACGTCGATGGCAACGGGGGCGATCGCATCGGTTTCGCAGATGACCGCGCAGGTGAGCAACAGCGATGAGGTGTTGACGATATTCTCCGGCAGCGCCACGCCGCGCGACAGGAAAATATCCTCGATCGTCCGGCGCAGCAGCGTGCCCGGCGGCTGGAACACCCAGTCGTAATCGCGGACGTCGGAGAGGCTGCTCGCCTTCTGCTTCAGCAGCGGATGGCTCTTGCGCACGATCAGGCAGGCCCGCTCGACGCCGATTTCGGTCACTTCGAACAGGCGCGGGTTGAGATCGTCGGGAATGCGGCCGATGATGAAGTCGTGGCGGGCGGCGAGCAGCTCGCGCGCCAGCACGTTGCTGGTCTCCACCTGAATGTTGATCTCGATGCCGGGATATGCCTTGCGCACCCTGTTGATCGCCGGCACGACGAGGCTCATGGCCGGCGCCGTCACCGCGCCGATGAAGACCGCGCCGCCCTTGCCGCTCTTCAGCTCGCCGATTTCGCGGCTCGCCTCGCGCAGTTCCAGCAGGATCTTCCGCGCCCGTCTGGCGAGCGCCGCGCCGAAGGTCGTCAGCACCACGCCGCGGGCCACCCGCTCATAGAGCTGGGTCTTGGTGATCGATTCCATTTCCGACAGCATGCGCGATGCGGCGGGCTGCGAAATGTTCAGGACTTCCGCAGCTGCGGAAATCTGTCCACTATCTTCGATTGCGACGATCATCCGCAGGTGATTCAGTTTAAGTCCTGCACGCAAAAGGTTGTCATCGCCGAAATTGTCACTGGCGATATCGACGTGGTCCATCGAAATGGGCTCGGAAACGATCGTCATGGTTGCAGCCTCCCCACTGCGCTCCATCAAAAGTAATACTTTTTAACGATATACCAAAATTGTTATGCACATTACCAGTTATTCTATTTGACAGTTATAGGAATCCATACCAGTTTGCCGCCGTGTGCTGGTTGGCACTCAACACGTGTGAGATCGTGGAGGAGACCTACTTCGTTTCTCACCATCTGAAGTAACTATCCAATACGGAACCTGCCACAGTTTCGGGGCGGGCGATTTTTCGTCCGCTGCTCTATTAACAAGGGAGAGAGAAATGAAATCCATTATCTCATTGATGGCTGCGGCTGCCTTCGGCGTCGCTTCGTTCGTTGCACCGGCTATGGCCGCGGATAAGGGCACCGTCGGCATTGCCATGCCGACCAAGGCTTCTGCCCGCTGGATCGACGACGGCAACAACATCGTCAAGCAGCTGCAGGCCGCCGGTTACGGCACCGACCTGCAGTATGGCGACGACGACATTCCGAACCAGCTTTCGCAGATCGAAAACATGGTCACGAAGGGCGTCAAGGTTCTCGTCATCGCTTCGATCGACGGCACCACGCTTTCCGACGTTCTCCAGAAGGCACACGACGCCGGCATCAAGGTCATCGCTTATGACCGTCTGATCCGCGATTCGGGCAACGTCGACTACTACGCAACCTTCGACAACTTCCAGGTCGGCGTTCTGCAGGCCGGCTCCATCGTTGACGGCCTCGGCCTCAAGGATGGCAAGGGTCCGTTCAACATCGAACTCTTCGGCGGTTCGCCGGACGACAACAACGCCTTCTTCTTCTATGATGGCGCCATGTCCGTCCTGCAGCCCTACATCGACTCGGGCAAGCTGGTCGTGAAGTCCGGCCAGACCGGCATGGACAAGGTCGGCACGCTGCGTTGGGATCCGGCAACGGCCCAGGCCCGCATGGACAACCTGCTCTCGGCCAACTACACCGATGCCAAGGTCGATGCCGTCCTGTCTCCCTATGACGGTCTGTCGATCGGTATCATCTCCTCGCTGAAGGGCGTTGGTTACGGTACGGCTGCTCAGCCGCTGCCGATCGTCACCGGCCAGGACGCTGAAATCCCGTCGGTCAAGTCGATCATTGCTGGCGAACAGCACTCGACGATCTTCAAGGACACCCGCGAACTCGCCAAGGTCACTGTTGCCATGGTCGATGCCGTCATGTCCGGCAAGGAGCCTGAGGTCAACGACACCAAGACCTACGACAACGGCGTCAAGGTCGTTCCGTCCTATCTGCTGAAGCCGGTTGCCGTCGACAAGACCAACTACAAGCAGATCCTGGTCGACAGCGGTTACTACACCGAAGACAAGCTGAAGTAAGTTGAACAGGAGGCCGGGGCCCGCGCTTGCGGGTTCCGGCCTTCGATTTTATGATGACCCATCCATTAAATGGCTGGGGGCGCTGGAACTTTGACTATGGACAACACCATCCTCGAAATGCGGAGCATCACCAAGACGTTCCCGGGCGTGAAGGCGCTGGAGAACGTGAACCTCAAGGTTCGCAAGGGTGAAATTCACGCATTGGTCGGCGAAAACGGGGCCGGCAAATCGACCCTGATGAAAGTCCTATCGGGCGTTTATCCCACCGGAAGTTATGACGGCGACATCGTCTATGAAGGCGAGACGCGCAACTTCAAGGCGCTGAGGGACTCCGAAGAAATCGGCATCGTCATCATTCACCAGGAACTGGCGCTGGTGCCGTTGCTGTCGATCGGCGAAAACATCTTCCTCGGCAACGAGAACGCCAAGAGCGGCGTCATCAGCTGGGACGAGACCTTCAACCGCACCAAGCAGCTGCTCAAGAAAGTCGGCCTGTCCGAATCTCCGAACACTTTGGTGACCGATATCGGCGTCGGCAAGCAGCAGCTGGTCGAGATCGCCAAGGCGCTGTCGAAGAGCGTCAAGCTGCTCATCCTCGACGAGCCCACCGCCTCGCTCAACGAAAGCGATTCCGACGCGCTGCTCATGCTGCTGATGGAGTTCCGCAAGCAGGGCATCACCTCGATCATCATTTCCCACAAGCTGAACGAGATCCGCAAGGTCGCCGACCAGATCACCGTCCTGCGCGACGGCATGACCGTCAAGACGCTCGACTGTCACGCCGACGAGATCAGCGAAGACATCATCATCCGCAACATGGTCGGCCGCGATCTCGAGGACCGCTATCCACCGCGTTCGGTGCCGATCGGCGAAACCATTCTCGAAGTGAAGAACTGGAACGCCTATCACCAGCAGCACCGCGACCGTCAGGTCCTGCACAATATCAACGTCACCGTCCGCAAGGGCGAAGTCGTCGGTATCGCCGGGCTGATGGGGGCAGGGCGCACCGAATTCGCCATGAGCCTGTTCGGCAAGTCCTATGGCCACAAGATCTCGGGCGAGGCGCTGATGCACGGCAAGCCGGTCGACGTCAGCACCGTGCGCAAGGCGATCGACGCCGGTCTCGCCTACGTCACCGAAGACCGCAAGCAGCTCGGCCTCGTGCTCAACGACACGATCCTGCACAATACGACGCTCGTCAATCTGAAGGCGGTGTCGAATGCCTCGGTCATCGACAGCGTCAAGGAATCGCGGGTGGCGACCGACTATCGCTCGAAGTTGCGCATCCGCTCTTCAAGCATCTTCCAGGAGACGGTCAATCTGTCCGGCGGCAACCAGCAGAAGGTGGTGCTGTCGAAGTGGCTGTTTTCCAATCCCGATATTTTGATCCTCGACGAGCCGACGCGCGGCATCGACGTTGGCGCAAAATACGAAATCTATACTATCATCAACCAGCTTGCCGCCGATGGAAAGGGCGTTCTGATGATCTCGTCGGAAATGCCCGAACTGCTTGGCACGTGTGACCGCATCTACGTGATGAACGAAGGACGCATCGTCGCGGAACTGCCGAAGGGAGAAGCAAGCCAGGAAACCATCATGCGCGCTATCATGCGCTCAGGGGAGAAGAAACAATGACGCCGATCAATCAACCCATCGCTGAGCAGGGGCGTGTCGTCTCCATCGGAGACTATATTCGCGGCAACATCCGCGAATACGGCATGTTCATCGCGCTCATCGCGATCATGGTGTTCTTCCAGTTCTCGACCGGTGGCGTTCTCTTCAGGCCGCTCAACCTGACCAACATCATTCTGCAGAACTCCTTCATCGTCATCATGGCGCTCGGCATGCTGCTGGTCATCGTCGCCGGCCATATCGATCTCTCGGTCGGCTCGGTCGTCGGCTTCATCGGCGCCATCGCCGGCGTGATGACGGTGCAGTGGCACACCAACTATGTCCTGGCCGGTATCGTCTGCCTTGCCATGGGGGCGGTTGTCGGCGGCGTTCAGGGCTATTTCGTCGCCTATCACAAGATCCCGTCCTTCATCGTCACGCTCGCCGGCATGCTGGTCTTCCGCGGCCTGACGCTGTTCGTGATGACGGCATCCGGCACCGGCACCAGCATCGGCCCTTTCCCGCCGGAGTTCCAGCTGATCAGCATCGGCTTCCTGCCGAACCTCTTCGATATGGGCGGCATCAACTCGACCTCGATCATCCTGACCGTCATCGGCGCCGTCACGCTCTTCTATATGGCTTGGCGCAAGCGTCTTTCGAACGAGAAGCATGGCAATGATGTCGAGCCCATGTTCTTCTTCCTCGTCCAGAACGGCATTGTCGCGCTCGCGGTTCTCGGGCTCGGCCTCCAGCTGTCGATCTATCGCGGCTTCCCGAACGTGCTTGTCGTCATGCTCGTCCTCGTCGCCGCCTATGCCTTCATCACCCGTCGCACGACCATCGGCCGGCGCATCTACGCCATGGGCGGCAACGAGAAGGCGACCAAGCTTTCCGGTATCAACACCGAGCGGCTGACCTTCCTGACCTTCGCCAATATGGGTCTGCTTGCCGGCCTGGCTGGCCTCATCGTGGCGCTGCGCCTCAACTCGGCGACCGCCAAGGGCGGTTTCGGTCTCGAGCTCGACGTCATCGCGGCCTGCTTCATCGGCGGCGCATCGGCCCAGGGCGGCGTCGGCAAGGTGACCGGTGCCGTTATCGGCGCGCTTATCATGGGCATCATGAACAACGGCATGTCGATCCACGGCCTCGGCACCGACTCGCAGCAGATGGTCAAGGGCGCGGTGCTTCTCGCCGCCGTGTTCTTCGACGTCTACAACAAGAACAAGGGCTGAGCGCCTAAGCGCAGCCCGGGCATTCGCAGTCATATGAATGATGGATTCCGGCTCCCGTGGGAGCCGGACAGGCGGAGCTTTTTCTCAAGCCTCGCCGAAACGAGAAGGATTGAAGTCGTGCTTATTTCCCAGATCAAGGGTGCCAACGGAGAGATCGTCGTCGCCGTGCGCGAGCAGGGCGGCGCGGCCAGGTCGGTCAACAATGCCGGCAGCGTCTATGCGCTGGCGATGGAAGCCGCCGACGGCGGCAAGTCGCTTGCCGCTGTCATCGAGGCCCATGGTTACGGCGATGCCGTCGATCTCGAAAAGGCCTATGCGGAAGGCCGTTTCCTGCCGCCGATCACCCATCCGGACGCCGCCCACCTGCATCTCACCGGCACCGGCCTGACACATCTGGGATCGGCGGCAACGCGCGATTCCATGCACAAGAAGACCAGCGAGGCGGCCGAGGAAACGCTGACCGACTCGATGAAGATGTTCAAGATGGGCCTGGAGAACGGCAAGCCGAAGGCGGGCGAAAAGGGCGTGCAGCCCGAATGGTTCTACAAGGGCAACGGTTATGGCACGGCCGCCCCCGGCGCGCCGCTCGTCTCGCCCTCCTTCGCGCTCGACGGCGGCGAAGAGCCTGAAATGGCCGGCATCTATGTGATCGCCAAGGACGGCTCGCCGTTCCGCATCGGCTTTGCCCTGTCGAACGAGTTTTCGGACCACGTCACCGAGCGGATCAACTATCTCTATCTGGCCCACTCGAAACTGCGCCCGGCCGCCTATGGTCCGGAAATCCGCATCGGCGCCGCCCCCGACGATATTCGCGGCACTTCGCGCATCAAACGCGGCGACAAGGTGATCTTCGAAAAGCCCTTCCTGTCGGGCGAGGCGAACATGTCGCACACCTTCGCCAATCTCGAATATCACCATTTCAAATACGGCATCTTCCGTGTCCCGGGCGATGTGCATGTCCATATGTTCGGCACGGCGACGCTGTCCTTTGCCGACGGCATCAAGGCGGAAGAGGGCGATGTCTTCGAAATCGAAGTCGCCGAATTCGGCCTGGCGCTGCGCAATCCGCTGAAGGTGGCCGCCGAAGAAGAGATCGCCGTCACGCAGCTCTGATTTTCCATAGACGGTAGAGGAGGCTTGTTCAGCCCATGACCATTTATCAAAACCTGATCGCCGGCGAATGGGTCGGCACCGACGCGACGAAGAACATCAACCCGTCCGATACGAACGAAGTCGTCGGCCTCTATGCCGACGGCAGCGCCGAGGACACCAAGAACGCCATCGCCGCCGCCAAGGCCGCCTTTCCGGCCTGGTCGCGCTCCGGCATCTGGGAACGCCACGTCATCCTGAAGAAGGCCGGCGACGAGATCATGGCGCGCAAGGACGAACTCGGCGCGCTGCTCGCCCGCGAGGAAGGCAAGACCCTGCCGGAGGCCACCGGCGAAGTCATCCGCGCCTCGCAGATTTTCGAATTCTTTGCAGGCGAGGCGCTCAGGCTGGCCGGCGAGGTCATCCCGTCGGTTCGCCCGAATATCGGCGTCGAAATCACCCGAGAGGGCCTCGGCGTTATCGGCATCATCACGCCGTGGAACTTCCCGATCGCCATTCCCGCCTGGAAGATCGCCCCGGCGCTCTGCTACGGCAACACCATCGTCTTCAAGCCGGCCGAACTGGTGCCGGCTTGCTCCTGGGCGATCGTCGATATCCTGAACCGCGCCGGGCTGCCGAAGGGCGTCCTGAACCTCGTCATGGGCAAGGGCTCGGTGGTCGGCCAGGCCATGCTCGAAAGCCCCGACGTTCACGGCATCACCTTCACCGGCTCCACCGGCACTGGCCGGCGGGTCGCCGCCGCCTCCATCGAGCATAACCGCAAGTTCCAGCTCGAGATGGGCGGCAAGAACCCGATGGTCGTGCTCGACGATGCCGATCTTTCCGTCGCCGTCGAAGCCGCCGCCAATTCCGGCTTCTTCTCCACCGGCCAGCGCTGCACCGCCTCGTCGCGCCTCATCGTCACCGAAGGCATCCACGACAAGTTCGTCGCGGCGCTGACCGACAAGCTGAAGACGCTTGTCGTCGACAATGCGCTGAAGGCCGGCACCCATATCGGCCCGGTCGTCGATGAGCGGCAGTTGAAGACCGATACCGATTATATCGAGATCGGCAAAAAGGAAGGCGCCAAGCTCGCCTTCGGCGGCGAACTCGTCTCCCGCGACACGCCCGGCTTCTATCTGCAGCCGACGCTGTTTACCGAAGCGACCAACCAGATGCGCATTTCGCGCGAGGAGATCTTCGGCCCCGTGGTCTCGGTGATCCGCGCTAGAGATTACGACGAGGCGCTCGCCATCGCCAACGACACGCCGTTCGGCCTTTCTGCCGGCATCGCCACAACAAGCCTGAAACATGCGACGCATTTCAAGCGCAATTCGGAAGCCGGCATGGTGATGGTCAACCTGCCGACGGCCGGCGTCGATTTCCACGTTCCGTTCGGCGGCCGCAAGGGTTCGTCCTACGGTCCGCGCGAGCAGGGCAAGTACGCTGCCGAATTCTACACAACCGTCAAAACAGCCTACACGCTGGCTTAAAACAAAGGGCGATGATCCGGGCCGTACGAGGCGGCCCGGCAATCACTTGAAGGACAGAGACGATGAAAAAGAAAGCCGAATGGCCGCGCAGGCTGAGGTCGCAGGAATGGTATGGCGGCACGAGCCGCGACGTGATCTATCACCGCGGCTGGCTTAAAAACCAGGGATACCCGCACGACCTGTTCGACGGCCGGCCGGTGATCGGCATCCTCAACACCTGGTCGGATATGACCCCGTGCAACGGTCATCTGAGAGAACTCGCCGAGAAGGTGAAGGCGGGCGTATGGGAAGCCGGCGGATTCCCGCTCGAGGTGCCGGTGTTCTCGGCATCGGAAAACACTTTCCGCCCGACCGCGATGATGTACCGCAACCTGGCGGCACTCGCAGTCGAGGAAGCGATCCGCGGCCAGCCGATGGATGGCTGCGTGCTGCTCGTCGGCTGCGACAAGACCACGCCGTCGCTGCTGATGGGGGCTGCCTCCTGCGACCTGCCGTCGATCGTCGTCACCGGCGGTCCGATGCTGAACGGCTATTTCCGCGGCGAGCGCGTCGGCTCCGGCACGCATCTCTGGAAATTCTCCGAAATGGTGAAGGCCGGCGAGATGACGCAGGCCGAATTCCTCGAGGCCGAGGCGTCGATGAGCCGCTCGTCGGGCACCTGCAACACGATGGGCACGGCCTCCACCATGGCATCTATGGCCGAAGCGCTCGGTATGGCGCTGTCCGGCAATGCCGCGATCCCGGGTGTCGATTCCCGCCGCAAGGTGATGGCGCAGCTCACCGGCCGCCGTATCGTGCAGATGGTCAAGGCCGACCTGAAGCCCTCCGAGATCATGACGAAGCAGGCCTTCGAGAACGCCATCCGCACCAATGCGGCGATCGGCGGATCGACCAACGCCGTCATCCATTTGCTTGCGATTGCCGGCCGTGTCGGCATCGATCTGTCGCTCGACGATTGGGACCGCTGCGGCCGCGACGTGCCCACCATCGTCAACCTGATGCCGTCGGGCAAATACCTGATGGAAGAGTTCTTCTACGCCGGCGGCCTGCCGGTCGTGCTGAAGCGCCTTGGCGAGGCCGGCCTTCTGCACAAGGATGCGCTGACGGTCTCCGGCGAAACCGTCTGGGACGAGGTCAAGGACGTCGTCAACTGGAACGAGGATGTCATCCTACCGGCTGAAAAGGCGCTGACCTCCTCGGGCGGCATCGTCGTTCTGCGCGGCAACCTCGCCCCGAAGGGCGCGGTGCTGAAGCCTTCGGCCGCCTCGCCACATCTCTTGGTGCACAAGGGCAGGGCCGTGGTGTTCGAGGATATCGACGACTACAAGGCCAAGATCAACGACGATAACCTCGACATCGACGAAACCTGCATCATGGTCATGAAGAACTGTGGGCCGAAGGGCTATCCGGGCATGGCCGAAGTCGGCAACATGGGGCTGCCGCCCAAGGTGCTGAAGAAGGGCATCCTCGACATGGTGCGCATCTCCGATGCCCGCATGTCCGGAACGGCCTATGGCACCGTCGTGCTGCACACCTCGCCGGAAGCCGCCGTCGGCGGACCGCTGGCGGTCGTGAAGAACGGCGACATGATCGAGCTCGACGTGCCGAACCGCCGCCTGCATCTCGACATATCAGACGAGGAATTGGCGCGCCGTCTCGCCGAGTGGCAGCCGAACCACGATCTGCCCAAATCAGGCTATGCCTTCCTGCATCAGCAGCATGTCGAAGGCGCAGACACCGGCGCCGACCTCGACTTCCTCAAGGGATGTCGCGGAAACGCTGTCGGCAAGGACAGCCACTGACTGGGTAAACCAGGATTGGAAATCGATGAAAGGCGGGGCACACCCCGCCTTTCTCTTTGCGCTTGTTCAATAAAAAAATGGTATTATATTCTGTACAAATGTACAGGAGATATGGTCATGTCTAAGACCGTCGGCGCAGCCGAGTTCAAGGCGAAATGTCTGAACCTTATCGATCAGATGGCGAAGGACGACGAATCTATCGTCATTACCAAGCGCGGCAAGCCAGTTGCCGTGCTTTCGCCGGCACCTCACACCCGCGGACGCAGCAGTATCATCGGCGCGATGAAGGGCAGCGTATTGCGTTATGACGATCCGCTGTCTCCGGCAGTCGAACCAGAGGATTGGGACGTCCTCCGTTGATCGTCATCGATACGCACATCCTCGTCTGGGCGATGCAGGATGATGCGCGCCTCGGTTCACAAGCCCGGCGCATCATCGACGAGATGACGGAGAAAAGCCGCATCCTGATTTCGGCGATTACACCTTGGGAAATCGCCATGCTCGTGCAGAAGGGGCGCCTGGCGCTCGGCGACGATGTCGGGCGATGGATCGATAGCGCTCTGTCGCTGCCCGGGCTTCAGCTTGCGCCGATTGAGCCTTCCATCGCGATAGACAGCGTTCGGCTGCCCGGCGAGTTTCATGCCGACCCCGCGGATCGTATCATCGCTGCCACGGCCCGGTTCCATCGCGTGCCGTTGCTGACGGCGGATCAAGCAATCCTCCGCTATGGAGCGCGCGGTCATCTCCAGGTTCTTGCGGCTGGATAGATGCGGCTTCCCGCCCTCGCTCAGCTCTGGCTCTGGCTTTGCATTTGGCCGCTGTCTTCTACCTTCACCATGACCGACAGCGTTTCGCCCGGTGTGCCGATGCGCATGCCTGAAATCGGCGCGGCGTCGCGGTAGCAGAGGCCGGAGGCGATCCTGACGTAACGGGCATCCGGGCAGATCTCGTTGGCGGGATCGAAGCCGACCCAGCCGAGGCCGGGAATATGGGCTTCGGCCCAGGCGTGGGTTGCTGCCTGTTCGACCTTTTCCGCCATCATCAGATAGCCTGAGACGTAACGGGCCGGCACCTGCAGAGCGCGGGCGGCAGCAATGAAGATGTGGGCGTGATCCTGACAGACGCCGCTCTTTTTCTCCAGCGCCTGCTCGGCCGTCGTTGCGGTATCGCTGGTGCCGGGCTTGTAATCGACCGTCGCGTGGATCGCCGCCATCAGCGCATGCATGCGGGCAAGCTCGTTATCGCCGGCGACACTCTTGACGAGTTCCTTGACCAGCTTGCCGCCCTTGGTCAGCGGCGTTTCGCGCAGAAAGAGCCAGAGCGGGCAGAAGCCGGTGTGCGGGCCGGTGACGCCGTTATTGTCGGCCGTCTCGACTTCGCCTTCGGCGAGAATACGGGTCACGTGCTGCGCGCCTTCCAGCGAGACCAGATTGACGTGGTTGCCGTATTGGTCGTCATATTCCACTTCGGGCGTGGCGCCCTCGACGTTCAGCGACCAGCCGAGCACCTTCTGGGCGGCCGATGTCGGCGGCGTCAGCCTGAGGCGCTGGAGCGAGAATTGCGCCGGTTCGTCGTAGCGGTATTCGGTGAGGTGGCTGATCTTCAGTCTCATGTTCTGATCCGCTTAAACGTAGAACCGGTAGCCGTCGGAAATCTCGGCGCCGAGCTGGTTGTTGCGCGAGACGAAATCCTCGAGGAACTCGTGCAGGCCCTGATCCATGATGTCGCGGATCGCTCTGGTCTGCAGCGTGGTGCGGATCGCATCGGCGGTATCGTGGGCGGGCAGCCGCGCCTCATAATCCTGGGCGAGATAACCGAGATTGCTGACAATCTTCTCGTAGCAATAGGCGAGCGAGCGCGGCATCTGCACATTGAGGGTCAGGAAGTCGGCGATGTTCATCGCCCGGTATTCGCCATCATAGGCCCAGCTATAGGCACGGTGCGCGGAGACCGAGCGCAAGATCGATTCCCACTGCACGTTGTCGAGCGAGGAGCCGACCGCCGAGACCGAGGGCAGCAGCACGTAATATTTCACGTCGAGGATGCGGCTGGTATTGTCGGCGCGCTCGATGAAGGTGCCGATGCGGGCGAAATTATAGAGCTCGTTGCGCAGCGTCGAGCCATGAAAGGCGCCGCGGATGAGGCCGGCACGGCGCTTGATGACGTCGATCACTTCGGGTAGGTCGGCGGCCTTGACGCGTTTTTCGAGCAGGGCCTTCAGCTCGATCCAGCATTCGTTGGTCGCTTCCCAGGTCTCGCGTGTCAGCGCGGTGCGCACCATGCGGGCATTGTTGCGGCCGGACTCGATGCAGGACATGACGCTCGACGGATTGGCGCGATCGCGCAGGAGATAGTCGATCGCTTCGGCGTTGGTCAGCTTCGTGCGGCTCTCGTCATAAGCCTCACGCACGCCGGCACTTTGCAGCACGCCGTCCCAATTGTCGTCGCCGGCGCTGCTGCGGGTGAGCGACATACGCAGCCCGGCATCGACCAGGCGGGCGATATTTTCGGCGCGCTCGATGTAACGGAACATCCAGTAAAGGCCGTTTGCAGTTCTTCCGAGCATCAGTCCTCCAATACCCAGGTGTCTTTGGTGCCGCCGCCCTGGCTGGAATTGACCACGAGCGAACCCTGCTTCAGCGCGACGCGGGTGAGCCCGCCCGGAATGATCTGAACCTTGTCGGAGACGAGCACATAGGGGCGCAGATCGACATGGCGCGGCGCAATGCCCTTGTTGACGAGGATCGGCACGGTGGAGAGCGACAGCGTCGGCTGGGCGATATAATTATTCGGCTTGGCTTTCAGCTTCTCGGCGAAATCGGCACGTTCTTTCTTGGAGGCCGTCGGTCCCACCAGCATGCCGTAGCCGCCGGAACCGTGCACTTCCTTGACGACCAGCTCTTCGAGGTGTTCGAGCACGTATTTCAGGCTTGATGCTTCCGAACAGCGCCAGGTCGGCACGTTTTCAAGCAGCGCCTTGCTGCCGGTGTAGAATTCGACGATTTCCGGCATGTAGGAATAGATCGCCTTGTCGTCGCATATGCCGGTGCCGGGCGCGTTGGCAATGGTGATATTGCCGGAGCGGTAGACATCCATGATGCCGGGAATGCCGAGGGCCGAATCGGGCCGGAAGGTCAGCGGATCGAGGAAATCGTCGTCGACGCGGCGGTAGAGCACGTCGATCGCCTCGTAGCCGCGGGTCGTGCGCATCTTCACCTTGCCGTCGATGACGCGCAGATCCGAGCCTTCGACCAGCTCGACGCCCATCATGTCGGCGAGGAAGGAATGCTCGTAATAGGCCGAATTGTAGATGCCGGGGGTCAGCACCGCGACGCGCGGCTTGCCGGTGCAGCCGGGAGGCGCGAGCGAGGCGAGGCTCTGGCGCAGTAGGTAAGGATAGTCCTCGACGCGCTGCACCTTGTTCTCGTGGAAGAGCTCCGGGAACATCTGCATCATGGTTTCCCGGTTTTCCAGCATGTAGCTGACGCCGGAAGGCGTGCGGGCATTATCCTCAAGCACGTAGAACTGGTCCTCGCCGGTGCGCACGATGTCCGTGCCGACGATATGGGTGTAGACGCCGCCGGGCGGGCGGAAGCCGATCATCTCCGACAGGAAGGCGACGTTGTTTTCGATCAGCTCGCGCGGAACGCGCCCGGCACGGATGATCTCCTGCTTGTGATAGATATCATCCAGAAAGGCGTTGAGCGCGATCACCCGCTGCTCGATGCCCTGGGCGAGTTTGCGCCATTCGCGGGCGGAGATAATGCGGGGAATGATGTCGAAAGGGATGAGCTTTTCGGAGCTGTCGGCATGGCCGTAAACCGCGAAGGTGATGCCGGTCTTCCGGAAGATGTTTTCCGCATCGCGGGACTTGGCAATCAGATGCGACCGGTCTTGGCTGTTGTACCACTCGAAATATTTTTCATAAGGCGGGCGAGGATTTTCGTCCCCGGTAATCATTTCATCAAATGCCAAAGGTGCGGCTCCCCTTTTTTGTTCATTTGAATACAACGCAAATTGCAATGCAAGAACCATGCGCAGTTCGAGGAAAAGATTTTGCATTGCGGGAAAGGGATGAAAATCCGAGCATTCGAGCCGGGGTGGCGCGGCGGGGAGGGTGGTCACTCTGCCGGAGCTGCGCAAAATGTGGGCAGGAGATGGTTTTTCGGTCAAGCGGTTTAAAGGGCGCATGCGCTTCCTCCCTCATTCCTGTGCCTGTCACAGGAATCCAGCCACCGCGCGTCTGCGCGGTGAATGACTCTGTGACGATTGAAGAGAGTCTCCCGCGCCCAAGGACTTGGGCGCACTGGATCCCTGTGACATCCCTCGGGCAAAGCCCGAGGAAGGGAATGAGCGACTATCTGGGTTGTCAAGTTGCATATTCGAATTCTCTTCGCGCATCTCGTGTTTTTGCATTGAGAATGACGAGCAGTTTTCGGGCGAGCGCGATGCGGATGACCATTTTCGGTTTGCCGCTGCTTTGCAACCTTTGCTGGAAGGCGGACAGGTGCGGATCGTATTTGGCTGCGATGGCGGCGACCAGGAACAGGATGCCGCGCGGTCCGGCGCGACCACCGCGCACCGGCCGGTGGCCGCTGCGCTTGCCGCTGTCGTTGGCGATCGGGGCCAAGCCGGTCCGCTTGGCGATCGCCTTGCTGGAGAGGCACCCGATCTCGGGCAGCTCGGCCATCAGCCGGGCAACGGTGCGCGAGGCCACACCCTGGACCGAGCGCAGAGCCCGGGCGAGGCAGGCCCAGAGCGGGTCGTCGTCGCTCATCGAGGCGATCTCGCCTTCGAGCGAGCGGCTCTGGCGCACCAGCAGCGCAATCACCTCGTTGAGGCTGGCGACGATCTCCATGTCGCTGGCCGCACTGCGGCGCTGCTTCTGGACGGTCAGGTCGCCGGTGACCTGGCTCAGCCGCGCCACCAGCGCCGCCAGGCGCATCTGCGCCGCTTTCGGCGGCGGCATGGCCGACTGCCGCCTGACCTCGGCAAAATGGGCGATCATTTCGGCGTCGATGCGATCGGTCTTTTCCAGAAAGCCCATCGCCTCGGCGAAGTGGCGCACCTGACGCGGATTGGCCAGCGCGCAGGCGATCCC